>JABTUE010000005.1 GCA_015075515.1 Planctomycetota bacterium | reverse complement strand
TTTCGAGGGCGTCACCCTGGGCAACCTGGCGATTGTGTATAAACAAACCGGGCGCGTGGAGCAGGCCGAGCGGATGCACGAGCAGGCCCTTGCGATTCACCGCGAAGTCGGCAACCGGCGCTTCGAGGGCATCGCCTTGGGCAACCTGGCAATTGTCTATCAAGAAACCGGGCGCCTGGAGCAGGCCGAGGGGGCCTACGAGCAGGCACTTGCGATTCACCGCGAGGTCGGCAACCGGCGCGTTGAGGGCATGGCACTGGGCAACCTGGCGGGTGTCTATCAACAAACCAGGCGTGTGGAGCAGGCCGAGCGGATGCACGAGCAGGCGCTTGCGATCCACCGCGAGGTCGGCAACCGGCGCGACGAGGGCATCACACAGGGAAACTTGGCCCTTGTGTATCGAGAAACCGGGCGCCTGGAGCAGGCCGAGGGCACCTACGAGCAGGCCCTGGCGATTCACCGCGAGGTCGGCAACCGGCGCTTCGAGGGCATCGCATTGGACAACCTGGCGATTGTGTATAAACAAACCGGGCGCGTGGAGCAGGCCGAGCGCATGCACGAGCAGGCCCTTGCGATTGACCGCGAAGTCGGCAACCGGCGCTTCGAGGGCATCGCCCTGGGCAACCTGGCAATTGTCTATCAAGAAACCGGGCGCCTGGAGCAGGCCGAGCGGGCCTACGAGCAGGCACTTGCGATTCACCGCGAGGTCGGCAACCGGCGCGTTGAGGGCGAGAACCTGTGCGCCTACGCAACGTGCCTCGTCTTGCTGAATCAACCCGCAAGGGCGCGGAAATGCTGGCAATCCGGCGCGGCAGTCCTGCGCGAGCTGGGCGACAGCGCCCAACTCGAACGCCAGACCAAGGCCATGCACGACGCCTGCGCCAAAGCCGGCGTGCCGCCGTTTGATGCCTAGGGGCTGGCTCGGTTTCGCGCGGCGAAATGGTGCCTGAGCTTCTTGGCCGACCTAGCATGGGCCTCATGCACGCCGAGCAAGCCTACCTGTTCCGCCATGCCCTGCTGCGTGATGCCGCCTACGGGCTGCAACTTCCGACCGCCCGCGCGGCTCTGCACGGGCTGGCGCTGGAAGTCATCGAGACAATCGCCGGCGGGCCCGCCCCGGATGTCGAGATCAGCGACACCGGCGAGTACCAGTCCGCGTCGCACCCGGCCGATGACTTTGCCGCCGAACTGGCTGGCCATGCCGCCGGCGCGCTGGTGGCCGGGCCGGAACCCGGCCTTGAACGGCGCCGGCTTGGCTACATGCAGCGGGCCGCGCACCAGGCCGAGCACGCCTACCGCAACGAAGAAGCGGCAGACCTGCTCCTTGGCGCGGCGGCGCTTCCGGGCTGTCCTGAAATCACCCGCGCGGCCTGCCTGCGCCGCGCGTCTTCGGCGTTGCTGCGAACAGGCGTGTTGGGCCGCGCCGCTGAGGCCCTGCAGCGCGCCCTGTCTCATGCCGCCGGCGCGCCGGTGCTCCGAACCATCGTGCTGGCTGATCTGGCGGGTGTGCTTTCGGCCTTGGGGCGCCCCGACGAGTCCGAAACCATGCACGCCCGCGCTCTCGAACTGGCCCGCAGCATTGGCGACGACCATTGCCTGGGCAGCGTGCTGCACAGTTACGGTTATCTGCGCGCCGAAGCCGGCCGCATGGTTGAAGCCCGCACAATGCAGGAGCAGGCACGTGAGGCCTTCTGTCGCGCCGGCAATCGCCGGGGCGAGGCCGGAACCATAAGCGCCCTTTCTGTGCTGTTGCATCTGACGGGCGAAACACAACAGGCACGCGAACTGGCGCGAAGGGCTCTGGACATGGAAGTGCAGTTCGGCACCCGCCGCGGCGAGTGCATCGCGCGGGCCAATTTGGCGATCATGCTGGGCGAAGCCGGGCAGGAAACCGAAGCCGCGGCATTGAACGCCCAGGCCCTGGCGATTGCGCGTGAACTGGGCGACCGCGGCACACAATCGGCGCTGCTGGGTAATCTCGCGGTGGTGGAACAGAACACCGGCAACCTCACACGGGCAGAGACGCTCTATCGTCAGGCTCTGGCGGCAGCACAGGAAAGCGGCGCCCGCCGAAGCGAAGGCCACCTGCTGTGTGATCTGGCGACACTGTTGGGCACAACCAGCAGTGTCGCGGAGTCAGAGGCCACGTTCCGCCTTGCGTTACAGGTAACGCGCGAAGTGCGTGACCGTCGCATGGAAGGCTCGGCCTTGGGCGGCCTGGCCGATCTGCTGGCCCAGACCGGCCGCGCCGGTGAGGCCGTACAACTGTTTCGGGAAGCTCTGGTGATGCTTGAAGAAATCGGCGAGGCGCGCTTTTGCCACGTGCATCGCTGCCACTACGCGCTGTGTTTGCTGGCGCTGGGCCGGAAAGACGAGGCACGCCAAACCTGGGCCGAAGCCTGGCCCAAACTCCATGAACTGGGCGCCGTACACGACATCACGCGCCTGACGCCGCGCATGCGTCAAGCCTGTGGAAATGCGGGCATTCCGCCATTGGATGAAGCCCGGAACCCGCCGCTTGACGAACCTGCTGATTCGCCTTCACCGCAGGCATCCAGGGGCGTATAGAATCACAAACCATGCACGCCGAACAGGCCTACCTCTTTCGCCACGCGCTGCTGCGCGACGCGGCGTACCAGCTTTACGCTCCCGGCGATCTGTCCCTGCTGCACGGCATGGCGCTGGATTTGCTGCGCGAGCTTTTGCCTCCGGAAAGACTTCCCGAGTATGCCACGGAACTTGCGTGGCATGCCCGTGCCGCCCGTGCCGGAGCGCCTGACGATTTCACCCGCGAACATCTGGGGCGTGTTGAGCTTGAATATCTCGAACTGGCCATCGGCCACGCCTACGGGCGGTTTCGTCACAACGACTGTCTTGCCGCCCTGGACAAAATTCTGGCCCACGATGCCCTTCCCGCCGGGCAGCACGGCCTGCATCTTTGCCGCAAGGCCGACCTGCTGCTTGAATCCGGCCGTACCCGGCAGGCACTGGAGACCGCCCAGGGAGCACTGGCGGATTGCCGATCTGATCCCACCCAAGTCGCACGACTGCTGCATGTCATTGCCGCCTGTCACGAAACTCTCAGCGAGTTCGCGCAGGCCGAAGCCGCGTGTCTGGAGGGGTTGAACCTGCCGGGCACCAACCGCGAGCCGTTACGCAAGCTGCGCGGCGTGTACTGCATGACCCTGACGCAAACCGGTCGTGCAGAACTGGCAATCCGGCAGGCACAACAACTGCTGGAGAACTCCGAAAACGACGCGGAGCGGGCCTTTGCACTGCAACTGCTGGGGCCGATTCTGGACCGGGCCCGCAGGTTCGACGAATCCGCGGCGGCGTCTTCACAGGCGTTTGCGCTGCATGAGCACGCTAACAACCTGCCGGGCCAGACGGTCACACTGATCAACCTTGGTGTGCTGGCCAGCCGCCGCGGGCAAACTGACATGGCCCGCGCGCACTACAACCGCGCGCTGCAATTGGCGCGGCTGACCGGCCACCGCCGACAGGAAGCCCTGTGTTTGAACAACCTTGCCGCTACGCTGCCGGACACACCGCAGGGCTGCGCCGAGTCAGAAGTCCTGTACCAGCAGGCGTTGACCGTCACACGCGAAGTGGGCGACCGGCGACGGGAGGTTTTTGTGCTTAACGGCCTGACGGACGTCTGCGTCACCACCGGCAAACTGGATCAGGCCCGCCTGCATTCAGCCGACGCTTTGCAGTTGTCGCGGGCGGCAGTCCCGGATCAGGAACTGGCTGCCCGGTACCAGGCGGTTCGCATCGAGTTTCATGCCGGCCATTTCGAAGCCGCGCGCGCGGCGCTGGCCTCTTTGATGCCCGTCCTGCGTAACGAGAACCACCCGGCGCGCCTGCCTCACGCCATGAAGACCATGGCTGCGTGCCTGGAAAGGATCGGCGACCACCACGGCGCAAAGGAATGGCTGGCCGAAATTCAACGCCTGTCGGGCACCGTCGCGCCAGAAAAGGGCAAGGGTTAACATCTAAGCCCCATGCCCTCGGCAGAAACCGCCTATCTCTTTCGCCACGCGCTGTTGCGCGACGCGGCTTATGAAATGCAGCTTCCAGGCGACCGCGCGAAGCTGCACGAACTGGCGTTCTACCTGATCGAGCAGGCCTTTGGCGGCCGAGCACCCGAACCTCCCCCATTGGATGCGATTGACCCGCCAAAGCTGGAGCCGCACCCGACCGATCCTGTTGCCCTCGAACTGGCCGAACACGCCCGCCTGGCACTGCAAGCGCGGGGCGTCGGCCCGCGCTTGCCGAAGGATTCCGATTTCCCGCCTGAAGCGAGCCTGACGCCCGCAGTCCAAAGGCTCTACCTGCACCGCGCGGCAGAGCACGCAGAGCACGCCTATCACATCAAGGAAGCGGCACAGGCCTGGTTGCAACTGGGCGAGCTTGTGGAGGGCGTGGCAAAGGGGGAAGCCAAGCGACGCAGCGCCGTCGTGCTTGCCTCTACCGGACTGGGGGCCGAGGGAGAACCGATTCTGCATGAGGCGCTGGCCATTCACCGGCAAGCAGCCAGCCGGCGCCTTGAAAGCATCGTCCTGAGCAATCTGGCCACAATCTATCTGGATACCGGTCGCCTGGCCCAAGCCGAGCACACATGCAAGCAATCCTTGACCCTCGCACACGAAGTGGGCGACCGGCGCTCTGAGGGTGTTGTCCTGGGCAAATTGGCCAATATCTACGCCCACACCGGGCACATGGAGCAGGCTGAGCGCACCTACGAACAGGCCCTTGCCATCCACCGCGAGGTGGGTGATCGGCGCAATGAGGGTGTTGCTCTGGGCAACCTGGCCGGCGTCTACATACAAACCGGGCGCATGGATCAGGCTGAACGTGCCTACGAGCAAGCCCTGGCCATCACCCGCGAAGTGGGCAACCGTCGGAGCGAAGGCATCTGGCTTGGCAACCTGGCGCTTGTCTACAGCAATACCGCACGTACAGCCGAAGCTGAACGCGCCTACGAACAGGCCCTGGCCATCCACCGCGAAGTGGGCAACTACCGCTTCGTGGGGATTGCCTTGGGCAACCTGGCCGGCTTGACCATGGATAACGGAAACCTTGACAAGGCCGAACAGGCCTATGAACAGGCCTTGAAGATTCACAGGGAGCTTCGCAACCGCCGCTTTGAGGGCAGCCATCTTTGCGATCTCGGCTTGTGCCTTATGGAGCAGAAGCGGCTGCAAGAAGGCCGCAGCCGCTGGCGCGAGGGAGCCGCACTGCTTCAGCAACTGGGGGACTCTGCCGCACTGGAACGCAAGCGACAGCACATGCGTCAGGCCTGCGCCAAAGCCGGAGTGGAATCGTTCGAGTAAGGACAGGGAGTGCCGGGTTCCGAATCGAGATCGTGTGCCGGCTACCTTTGGGCGCGGACCGACGCCTGACTTCCGCCGCATCACTTGGAGCGCAGAGCCCGAAGCGCAAAACTATACTGAATCTGTGCCCTCGGCCGAGACAGCCTACCTGTTCCGCCACGCGCATGCGCGATGCGGCCTATGAGCTGCAACTGCCCGCCGACCGCGCGCGGCTGCATGAGCTGGCGTTCTACCTGATCGAGCAGGCCTTCGGCGGCCGCGCACCGGATCCCCCGCCGCTGGACGCCATTGACCCGCCGGATTTCAAGCCCCATCCCACAGACATCGTCGCCCATGAATTGGCTGAACACGCCCGGCTGGCCCTGGGAGCGCCCACCTCCGGCGGGCAATCGCCGGGGAATTCCAACCCCCGACCCGAAGGCTCCTTGTTGCCGGCCCTTTACACCCTTTACCTACACCGCGCCGCCGAGCACGCGGAACTTCAGTTTCGAAATGACTCCGCAACCAAGTACTGGAAAGAGTTTGCCGCACTTGATTCCAACACAACACGCCATGAAGCTCTGCGTCGAGCCGGCCTGGCGGCAAACAACGCCGGCGACCTTCACCATGCCCGCAGCCTGTTCGAAGCGGCCATTGATCTGGCACACCATCAAGGCAACCGACACGCTGAAGGCAGGTCTCTCTTGGGCCTGGCCAGCGTTGTACAGGCACTGGGACACACGCAGCAGGCAGAGGCGATTTATCGGGAAATCCTGAGCGCATACTGCCAGCCCAGCCATCGTTTGCTGGAAGGCGCCGCGTCAGGCAACCTGGCCGAACTGTTGTCAGGATGCGGTCGTTTTGTCGAGGCCGAGCAACTGTTCCTTCAAGCCCTGAAGATTTTCCAGGAAGCGGGGCACCAGCAAGCCCGGGCCGTCATGATGACCAATCTGGGGAACCTCTACGGCAACACCGGGCGCAAAGATCTTGCCGAGCGGGCGTATGAGCAATCCTTGACCCTGCAGCGAACACTTGGCGATCAGTGCAACGAGGCCGTTACGTTGCTGAATCTCGGAATTGCCGCGTGGAAGCACGGAGCGCTTGATCGCGCGGAACGCATGATGCAAGAAGCCATTGCCATATTTCGGAAAATCGGCAATCGCCATAGGTATGCGGTCGCGCTAGCCAATCTGGGTCCTGTCCTTTCGCGCGCCGGACGGAAGGCGGAAGCAGGGCAACTCTACGAACAAGCGTTGGACATATTGCGTGACGTGGGAGCACGGCGCTTTGAGGGTGTTGTCCTCGGAAATCTTGCCGGCCTGTACAGCCAGTCGGGCCGGGGCGCTGAGGCCCGCAAGGCCTACGAGCATGCCCTTGGCATTCACCGCGAAACAGGCCACCGAAAGTTCGAAGCAGCCCATCTCTGCGCCTACGCCCAGTTTCTAGCGGCCCTTGGCGAATCCGGGGCGCGTCAGCTCTGGTGTCAGGGCGCAGCAATACTTCAACAACTCGGCGACACCGATACCTACCACTACCTTCGCAACGAAATACGCGAAGTTTGCCAAAGGGCGGGCATCTCGCCGTTTGACGAATCGCCGCCAGAGGCCGATATCGCGAAAGATACCCCCGGCCCTGATCAACCCGCTATTTCACCCTGAGCCAGCCGTTCTTGAGGTACCAGTCGGCGGCTTCACGCAGGCCGTCGCGGATCGGAATCTTTGACACGTACCCGAACACCTGGCGCGCCTTTTCGCCGCTGCACACCCAGTAGGCCGGCATCAGCTCGCGCATCTTGTCGCTGTTGGGAATCATCGGCCGGCGGGTGATGAACTGAATGATGTCGTTGGTACGCGCGAACATTCTGGCCAGCCACACCGGCGGCTTCATGATGCGGTTCTTGCCCGGTTTCAGCGTGTCGCGCAGCAGTTCCATGACCCAACTCATCGGGTACGGCTCGGCGTCGGTCACAAAGAACGTCTCGCCGATCGTGCCGTCATGCATGGCGCTTTCCATGATGCCGCGGGCCAGATCGCGCCCGTGGATCATGCTGAACACCTTTTCCTGGTTGCCGAACTGCAGCGCGTAGCCCCTGGCCATCCACTTGAAGAACTCGAACGTGGCACTGTCGCGCGGTCCGTACACTGTAGGCGGACGGATGATCGTGACCGGAAAAATCGCGTTGTACTCACGGGCGAATTTTTCCCCCAGCAGCTTGCTGCGGCCATAGTACGTCACCGGGTGCGGCGTGCGGTCTTCGGTGACCACATCGCGGCTGTCTTCACTGGGACCCACGGCGGCCTGGCTGCTGACGGCCACAAAGCGCATGATGTCGGCCCTGGCCAGCTTCACGGCCTCGCACAGGTTACGCGTCCCCCATGCGTTGACGCGCGTGAACTCCTGCTGGGTGCGGCCCTTGATCAGGCCGGCCACGTGAAACACGTAATCCACACCCTCGACGGCCTTGCGCAGGTCTTCGGGTTTCTGGGTGACGTCACCCTTGATGATCTCAAAGCCTTCGCGAAGTTCGGGGTACAGGCGCCTTTCGTCGCGCACCAGAAGGCGCACGGAATGGCCGCGCTCGCGCAGTACCTCCGCGACATGGCTGCCGACAAATCCGGTTGCGCCGGTGACCAGTGACCGCATGGGCGGAAGGCTAGAAACGGCAGCGACAAGGGGAAGGGGAATGCGGCGGCATGGTCTGCTACTTCTTTACCGCCGGGGCAGGCAGAATTCCCCTGCGCTGCAGATAACGCTCGATGCATTCGCCGATCACCGGCGCGACTTCAGCGCCGTAGATGTCGCTGTTGGCCGCCAGCATCACAAACGCCACCTGCGGGTCATCGTAGGGCGCAAAGCCTGCAAACCATGCATGGTCGGGCGTGCCCAGGCCGTTTTCAGCCGTGCCGGTCTTGCCCGCACAGCGAATGCGCCGCAGCACCGGGTATTTGGCCGCGGTTCCGCGCCGGCCCTCCACCACGCGCCGCATGCCCTGGTGCACGATCTCCCAGGTCTGGTCGCTGATGCTGAGCTGTTCCGGCCAGGTGTGGTGCTCGTGGGTCAGGTGCGGCACCACCAGCCGCCCGCGCGAAGCTATTGCCGCGTACAAACGCGCGATTTCCACCGGGGTGGTCACCATCTCGCCCTGGCCGATCGCCAGCATGGCCAGGTTCTGGGCCCACACGCGCTCGCTGTCGGGCAGGCGCCCGCGCCGGGCGTGGTACAGGTCGGTGTCGGCTGCTCGGCCAATACCGAACATCTCGGTGTAGTCGCGCAGATTCGTCCAGGCTTCCTGCGGCGTGGCGCCCAGATCCTGCGCATACCGGTAAAAGAAGCCGTTGCAGGATTCCTCAATCGCCTCCCACACGTCAATGTCCGGCCCGGCCGGGTGCCCGGTCTTGCCCAGCAGCTTGCCGTTATGCCGCACTTCGGTGTCCAGTTCGTCAAAGCGGGTGCGGGCGTCCACGACGCCGGCCTCCAGCAGCGCGATCGCCGTCAGTACCTTGAAAGTACTGCCCGGCGCGTACTGGCCCTGGGTGGCGCGGTTGAACTGGCGGGCCTTCTGGTTCCACCACGGATAGCCGCGCTCGGTTTCATGTTCCTGTTCCAGTTGTAACTGTTTCTGGTACGCCCGATCGGCGGGTGAGCGCCCGGCCAGCGCCGCCGGATCAAAATCCGGAAAGCTGCACAGCGCCAGAACCGCACCGGTTTTGACGTCCAGAACCACTGCCGCGCCGCGCAAGGTCCAGCGGTACTTCTGCCAGCGGTCGTACTGGGCCTTGCCGCGCGCCAGCATGCGGGCCGACTTCTGCATCGCCGTGGCGGCCAGACGCGGCTCATAGGCCTGCACGGTGCGCAGAATGTCGCGCTGCAGGTCCATGTCTATGGTCAGCGTCAAAGGCCCGGCGTTCTGCGGGTGACGTTCAAACTCAATGCCGCGGTTGCGCCCGGCCGCGTCACGCCCGCTGACGCGGGCCCCGAACAAACCCGCCAGCCGCTGGTCGTAGGTGGCCTCAACACCGGAAACCCCCACCAGTTGCCGCCCCAGAACCGGGTAGAACTGCGCCCGGAACTTTTCGTGATCGCCGTCAAACCAGCCTTCCACCAGTTCCTCAAGCCCCTGGCCAAAACTGTCGCGCTGCGACAGTTCCTCCAGATGCTCGGCGTCAGGCAGGCCGCAGGCGCCCAGCACGTGGGCCAGTTCGCGCGCAAACTGAACCTGGCGCGCCGGGCGCCTCACGCAGTTCACGCCGGGCAGGGCGTCGGCATTGATACGGATCATCTCCACCACATCGCGCGGCGCTTCGCGCATCAGCAGCAGCGGTGAGGTCTTCAAACCGAACGCTGCCCAGCGCGAATCCCAGTCGTGCCCGTAGCGTTCCAGCACGTCGCGGCGCAACCGCGCCAGCCTTTCCCCGGTCGCGGCAATGGCTCCGCCCGGCGCCGTCAATTCTTCCAGCCGCGCTGCCGCCCGGCCCGAATCGCCGCGCACCACGGCCTCGCAGGTATCCGCCAGCCGCAGCCAGGCCGTGCGTTCCTCGTCGCGGCCGGGATCCTCGGTCGCTTCCATTTCGGCGTCGGCAGGCGGCTCAAGCGCGTCGGCGCGGTCGCGGCAGGTCCGCATGGCGGCAAAGCACAGATCGCGCAGTCGCCGCGTGTCGCCCCCGGCGTTGTCCAGCAGGGCCTGAAGGTATTCGGCCTCGCGCTTTTGCCACGTGACACGCGCCACCAGCAACGGCTCCAGCCGGCGGCTTTTGGGAAAGCGCACGACCCGGTCCCAATAGGCCGTGTCGCACAGGGCCGGGCGGGCGCGCAGCCACGCGGCGCTGACATCCTTTTCGGGGGCCGTGCGGATATCGCCAAGATCATGGGCCAGCGCGTTGACCTCCTGCCACACCGTGGCGACCTGGGCATCAAAATCTGCCCGGGGTACGCCCGTGACCAGACACAGCCGCGCGGCGCAAAGCTCGTAGTCCGCGCGGGCCACCGGGTCGCCGCGCAGCGCCCACAGCAGAAAAAACCGCCGGCGCGAGGCCGGATTGGGCAGTTCCGTCTTCAACACCGGTTCCAGTCTCGCGGTCACGAACTCGGATACCGCCCGGCCGTCATAGCGCTCGGGTGAGGCGTGGGCGCGCCGGGCCAACGTGCGCGGGTCGGCAAAGGCCTCAAGGTCCAGGTAGACGTCCCAAACACTTTCGGTGCGGGCGACGACGGTGCCGTCGGCCAGGCGGATCTCGGCGCGCTGGGGTTCCAGCAGGCCCATGCTGGTGCGCATGGACTCGGACTGGCCGGCGTAGCGGTCGTGGGCCACCACCTGCATGTAGGCAAAGCGCCCAAGCAGCAGCAGCAGCCCAAGCGCCATGCCGGCGGTAAGGTAGTTCAGCTTGTTTTCGAACACGCCGGACCCCTTACCTGTATCGGCATTTCGGGGTCTCCGGGTGGCGCGATTTGCGGGTTTACGGCGTGTCAGACCGGCGGCCTTGCCAGGCCGAAATGTTCAGCACAATCCGGCGCGAGATCGCCCCCCGGCTGATGTATCCGACATTGCGGCTGTCTATGTAGGGCAGGCTGTCAAAGTCGGCCAGAATCAGGTAGCAGCCCTCGGGGATCACGTCACCATGCCGGATGCGGGCGCCGTCACCCAGATCAAAGCCCACGCCCAGGGGCTCACGGCCGCCCACCGCCATGGTCGGCCCCTGGCGCTCCAGCCGTTCGCCCGGCAGGCCGGCCACGCGGCCCAGCAGGCTTTCCGGGGCGCCGTCGCGGGGCTCTGGGTTGGTGTAGATGACCAGGTCACCCAGTTTGGGCTCGCGCCACAGGTTAAGGTTCTGCAAAAGCAGTGTGTCGCCGGGCAACACGCCTTCGACGGGTGCTTGGGCAGTGCGCGCCTGCGGGTCTGCGGTGCCGGGCAGGGTATACAGCCGGTAACTCAGCCAGGCATAAGCCCCCAGCAGCAGCACCCCCACCGTAAGCACCACCCGCGCCAGGCGCACCCAGCGGCGCACACCGCGTACGGCGTCCAGGCGAGCGCGCGCCTGGGCTGCCTGAACCTGCGGATCGGGCGGGGGGGTTCTCATGGCTTGGGACCCTTGCAGTCTGCGGCGCCGTCTGCGATATTGCCACCCTTTCCTTCGCGGCCGTTGCGGAGTACGGACCGCCTACTGTTTCGGAGGCACGGCCTTGGGCCTGTTCAAGAAAGCCGAACGTCAGATTGAATCGTTGCAGACGATCACTGACCAGAACACCTTCAAGCTCGTCCGCAAGCTGGCCGAAGGCGGCATGGGCGCGGTTTACGAAGCCATCCAGCTTGGATCCGACGGCTTCGAAAAACGCATGGCCATCAAGACCGTGCTTGAGGACTTCTCTACCAACGAAGAGTTCGTCGAGATGTTCATCGGCGAGGCCAAACTGGTGGCCGACCTGATCCACCAGCACATCGTGCAGATCTACCAGTTGGGCAAGGTGGGCCGTCAGTACTACATGGCCATGGAGTTCATCCACGGCGTGAACCTGGAACAGTTCATTGACCGCCACCACCAGTACAAGAAGCGCATCCCCACCGAACTGTGCGTGTACATCATCAGCCGCGTCGCCCGCGCGCTGGAATACGCCCATAAAAAACGCAACCGCCAGGGCGAACTGCTGGGCGTGGTGCACCGCGACATCAGCCCCAAGAACATCATGATAGAGGCCGAGGGTGTGGTGAAGCTCACCGACTTCGGTATCGCCAAGGCCCGACACATCATGAAGGACAAAGAAGGCGACGTGCTGATGGGCAAGGTGCAGTACATGAGCCCGGAACAGGCGGCCTTTGAGCAGACCGACGGCCGCAGCGACATCTTCAGCCTTGGCGTGGTGCTGTACGAACTGCTGGCCGGCCGCAACATCTTTGCCGACGACGACACGCTGGTGTGCATCGAGAACGTGCAGAAGAAGCCGATTCCGCCCATCAGCCACTACAACCCGAACGTGGACGACGACCTGCAGCGCGTGCTGGACCGCATGCTCGAACGCGACCGCAACCGCCGTTATCAGGACGCCGGCGAGTGCGCCACGGATCTTGAGTTTTACATCTACAAAGGCGGCTACGGTCCTACCTTCAACACGCTCAGTGAATACCTGCAGCACCTGTTTCCCGAGTTCAAACAGCACACAGGCAAGCACTAGATTTGGCAAATCCGCACCCGGGACCCCGGCGGTTGCGCCGGGGTTCTTGCTTCACGTCTGAGTAACCCACGCGCAGATCGTATCCAGCACTTCGTCGTCCACCCTGAACGTCTTGTGCCGGGCGTCGTTCAGGTCGTGGCCCATGTGCTCAACCAGCACAAACCGCGTGTGCGGCCTGGCGGCGCACCATTTCTGCCAGCGTTGCGCGTTGTCGGGCCACAGCCGGGCGTCGCGGCCGCCCTGCACCATCAGCATGGGCACCCGCGGGTCACTTTCCAGCGCGCCGGCCCAGTGGCCCGCCAGCCATTCGAAGCTTTCCCACCCGTCATAGCCCGCATCGGCAAAGGGTTTGGCCAGCGCCACAAAGTCTTCGGGCAATAATTTCGCGCCTTCTTTGAATAACTGCTCAAGCTGGGCGTAGTAACGCGTAGCCAGTTCGCCTTTTGCCTTGCCCCCGGGCAAAGAGGCGCGGCGGGCGGCTCTGGCCTTGCCGAGTTCAAACACGTTGCCAAAGGGCGCGGCCAGGTGGACCACTCCGGTTACTGGTTCGGTCTCGGCCAGTTTGGCGGCCACCAGCGCGCCTTCGCTGTGCCCAACCAGGTACAGCGGCAGGCCGGGCAGTTCGCGGCGCAGCACCTTCAGCGCGCAGGCCGCGTCGGCCAGTCGCTGAGGGATGCTGTAGTCGTGCGGATGAAAGCGGGGCTTGTCGTGGCCGCGTTTGTCGTAGCGCAAGGTGGCAAGGCCGCAGCGCTGCGCCAGTTCGCGCGCCACGCGGCGGTACAGGGTGCTCTTAAAACCCACGGCGGGCATGTTGCCGTCGCGGTCGTGCACGCCACTGCCCTGAATTACCAGCGCCGCGGCGCGCGACGCCTCGGGCAGGGTCAGTGTCGCGCCCAAAGGCGGCACGGTCGGAACCGCAAGCTCGTTTGTCTTCATTGACGCCGCCGGGGCTACCGTCTATAGAAAGCCGCTTTTGCCGCACTGTGCGGCGTGAAAGGCCCAAATGCAACGCCGCGAGATGATCCAGTTCATCATCACGATCCTGGTGATCGTGGCGTTGTTTTACGGCGTTTCTTACTACTTTTTCCCGGCCAAGCCCGGCGCCAACCACCCCGCGAACACCGCGCCGGCCGACAACACGCCGCCGGCCAACACCCCCGGCCCGGCACCGACGCCCGACAAGCCCCCCGAGACACGCCCGACCACGGCCTCGGAACAGCACGGCTTTGTGCGCATCGAGCGCAAGGACGCCCGCACGTTCAAGCTTTCCAACTCGCGCCTTACGGCCGTGATCAGCGAGCGCGGGGCGCTGCTGGAAAGCCTGAGCTTCATTGACCGCGACGGCAAGCCGGTCTATCTGCGCACGCCCGACAACCCGACCCAGGAACCTAAAGAACCGCTGGAGCTGTTGCGCCCCATGGGCTACGCCCAGCATGCGGCGCCGCTGGCGCTGCGGCTTGACGACAACGACCCGTGGCGCAACACCGCGCGCTGGGAACTGATCAGCGGCCCGACGCGCGTTGACGGCGTGGACACCGTTACCCTGCGCTTTCCGCCGGCAAGTTACGGCACCGAAAGCGACGGCACGGTGGTGTTCAAGACCATCGCGCTGTACCCCGACACCTATCGCCTGGAAATCACCCTGCGTGTCGAAAACCACGGTGCCAGGGAGCTGGACAAACAGCTTGGCCTGTGGGGCGCAGCCGTGGTCACCAACGATGGTTCCAAGGCCGGGGCCGAACATTCGCGTGTGGCCCTGTACGGCAGCATCGCCAGCAAGCGCTACACCAAGTTGTACGAAGAGCCCGTGGTGCGCGCGCTGGCCGCCGAGGTGGACAACCTGAACGAAGACCGCGTGGAGAAGGGTCTGGCGGCCCTGCCCGGCGCCGAGGCCAAACTTCTGGACGACGAGACCAACCCCGACCGCTTCGTTCTGGCCCACGGCGTGCGCACCCAGTACTTTCTGGCGTTTCTGGCCGCCGACCCCAACCGGCGCGATGCGCGCTGGAGCGGCGAGATCCTGCCTATCCGCGAGATTCACGACGCGGCGCTGAGCCTGATCGCGCCGCCGGTTACCGTGCCCGCCCCGGCCGGCGGCAAGCCCGGCGAGGCCAGCGTGCACATGAGTTTTTACGCCGGACCGCGCGACAAACAGGCTCTGGAATCTGCCTGGTTCGCCAAGGCGCCGCCCGATGACGAACTGGTGGTTGAATGGGCCGAACTGGCGCCCAGCGGCTGGCCCGGCTTTATTTCCGGCCCGCTGGTGGGGCTGCTGCGCTGGCTTACCGGCCACCTGGGCGCGGGGTTTGCCATCATTCTGCTTACCCTGATTGTGCGCACGCTGCTCAGCCCGCTTTCGTACCGCGGCCAGAAATCCATGGCCGTCTACACCGCCAAGATGAAGCTGGTCAAACCCAAGCTCGACAAGATCAAGGAAAAGTACGAGGGCAAGAAAGACCGCGACAGCCAGATGAAGATGCTGACCGAAACGCGCGAAGCCATGCGCGAACAGAACGTCGGCATGCTGCCGCTGGGCGGATGCCTGCCCATGTTGATCCAGTTGCCGATCTTCATCGGCCTGTATCGCGCGTTCGGCAGCGCGTTCTTTCTGCGCCAGGCCGAGTTCCTGTGGATCCACGACCTGAGCCTGCCCGACGCCACGATTCCGCTGTGGATGGACTTCAACCCGCCGATCATCAACTTTCTGGCCTACAACGGCATTCTGACGATCAACCTGCTGCCGATGGTGTGGATCGCGCTTTCGCTGCTGCAGATGAAAATGCAGCCCAAGCCCGAAGACCCCCAGCAGGCGGCGATCCAGAAGCAGATGGGCTGCATCTTCCCGCTGATGGGCCTGTTGTTTTACGCCTTTGCCAGCGGGTTTGCCTTCTACTTCATCGTCTCCAGCCTGTACTCCATTGCCGAAAGCAAGCTGATCAAGCACAACCTGATCAAGCAGGGCATTGTGCAGCCGCCCAGCAAGACCAAACCCAAGGCCGACGACAAGCCGGACTATCATCCGGCCTGACAGGCGCCATGAGCATAAGCGACACGATTTTCGCGCTTGCCACCCCGCCGGCGCCCTCGGTCGCGACGCTGGTGCGCGCCAGCGGCCCGGCGTGCCGGGCGCTGCACGGCGAACTGGCGGGCCCGGCGTGGCGGCGCGGCGCGGTTCGGGCCGGCCTTGTGCTGGCAGGCGCGGACGTGCCGTGCATGGTTGTGGCCCTGCCCGGCCCCGACAGCTACACAGGCGAGGACACGCTGGAGATTTTTCTGCCCGGCCATCCGTGGGCGACGGCAGCATTGTCGGACAGGCTGCTTGCCCGCGGTCTGCGTCAGGCCCAGCCCGGCGAGTTCACACGCCGGGCGCTGGACAACGGCCGGATCAGCCCCGTCCAGGCTGCGGCGGTGCTGGCGCTGGTCAACGCGCAGACAGAGTCGGACCGGCGGCACGCACTGGCGGAGCTTTCCGGCCATGCCGCCCGCGTCGCATCGGGGCTGGCCGAACGCCTGCGCGCCCTGAGCGCCCGGCACGAAATGCTGTTTGACTTTGCCGAAGAAGAACACGCCGACGCGGCCGAAGACCTGCTGCTGCGCGACCTGAATGTACTGGCAGCCGAACTTTCCGCCTTTGCCGGCGGCCCACCCGCCGCGCGGCCGGCCGAACCGCTAATCGCGCTGTTCGGGCCGCCCAACGCCGGCAAAAGCTCGCTGTTCAACGCGCTGCTGGGCACGCCGCGCGCGCTGGTCAGCCCGCGGCCGGGCACCACCCGCGACCCTGTGCGCGCGCCGGTCGTGCTGGAGGGCCGCGCGGCCGTGCTGGTGGACCTCAGCGGCGTGGGCAGCCGCGACGCCGACGCCGGGCGATTTGCCGAAACCGCCCGCGAGCACGCGCTGCGGGCCGACGTGCTGCTGGTTCTGGCGGCGCCGGGCCAGCACGCCGAAGCACTGGCCGAGTTTCGTCATCTGCTGGCACAGGACGCCTCCCTGGCCGCGCGCGCGCTGTGGCTCGACACCATGACCGACCTGGCCCCGCCGCCAGGCCTTGACCTTGCCCTGCCGCGGCTGGCGGTTTCGGCCGCCAGCGGCGCCGGTCTGGCGGAACTGCGCGCCGAACTGGCCTGGCGCGCGCGTTCGGCGACGCTGGGCGGGGGTTACAGCCTGCTGCGCGAACGCGCGGCCCGGGCCGCGGCGGTGCTGAACGCGGCGCTGAACGACCACGCCATGCCCGCCGAGGCGCGGGCACGCGAGGTTCGCCACGGACTGACGCTGCTGGATGAGGGACTGATGACTGACGCGCCGGGCGACGTGCTGGATCACATCTTTGCGCGCTTCTGTATCGGCAAATAGGGCTACGGCCCCGGTTCTATCGCCCGCGTGGCCAGATCAAATGCGTCCTGCGGGCTGCGCACCGGCCGCATGCCGTCGGCCCGGCTCAGAAACGCCAGCACGGTATGCCCGGTGGTCAGCACGGTGTCACCGCGCAGCACGTGGTATTCAAACCGCAGCCGCGTGCGTGTCACGTCGCGCAACCAGGTGCGAACGACCAGTTCGTCGTCGTAGCGCGCGCTGCCCGTGTGGCGCATGTGGCTTTCAATCACGGCCAGAACATAGCCCCTGGCCTCAAGCTGCGCGTAACTGATGCCAAGCCGGCGCATGGTCTCGGTGCGGCCGATTTCGAAGTACACCAGATAGTTGCTGTGATAGACCACGCCCATCTGGTCGGTTTCGGCATAGCGCACGCGGATGGTCACGTCGTGGGGCATGGCGTCCTTATAGCGCCGCGGCCAGTTCGCGCACGAACACTTCGGGGTCAAACTTGCCCGGCAGTTCGCGGTGATAGCCGCGCACCCAGACGCGGCCATTGACCAGCACAAAGGGCACGCCGCGTTTGCCGGTTTCGGACTCCAGCCTTGCCGCGGCGGCGGGGTCGTCGCTGATGTTCACGGGCGTGAACGGCACGTTGTGGTCGGCCAGAAAACTTTTCAGCCGGCGGCAATCCCAGCAGAAGGTGCTGACGTACACCTCAAGCGCGCCGGGCAGACGGCTGCGGATCGCGGCAAACGGGTCGTCCATGCGGTCACTATAAACTCTTTGCCGCCAACGCCAGACGCGGTACCTTGGGCCGATGGCCGAACCCGCCGTCACCCGCCAGCAGGCGCGCGAGCTGGACCGCCGCGCGATTGAGGACTTCGGCATTCCGTCGTTCACCCTGATGGAAAACGCCGCCCGCGCCTGCGCCGACGAGTGCGAACGCATCCTGCGCATCCACGGTGTGCAGCACGCCATGGACAGGCTGCGCGCGCCCGGCAGCAAAGACGATATCCCGCGCAACCTGGCCGAGCTTGAACAATGGAAAGCCGGCCTGTCGTTTTCGCGCGCGGCCACGGCGGTGCTGTGCGGGCCGGGCAACAACGGCGGTGACGGGCTGGCGCTGGCGCGCACGCTGCACAACCGCGGGCACCGCGTGGACGTGTTTTTCTGCGGGGCGCCGGATACGCTGGATCGCGCGCCGGCTGACGTGCGGCTGAACGCGCGGTTGCTGGCGGCTCTGGGCATTGAACCGCGATTCATCGCCACCGGCCCCGAAGCCGGCGCGCTGCGCCAGGCGCTTGCCGATTGCCCGCTGATCGTGGACGCGCTGTTCGGCACAGGTTTGACCCGGCCCGTGGAAGACCCCCAGCGCGCGGCGATCCAGATTGCCAACGAGTGCCCGGCGACACGACTGGCTGTGGACATTCCCAGCGGCCTGTGCGCCGACACCGGCAACGTACTGGGCGTAGTATTCAGGGCCGATGTGACGGTCACGTTTGTGGCGCGCAAGCGCGGCTTTGACCTGGGCGCCGGGCCCGCCAGTTGCGGCAAGGTGGTGGTGGCGGAAATCGGCGTGCCGCGCCAGTGGCTGGACAATCTGAAATGAACGCGGCCCGTCGCGTCGCGACGGGCCGCGCGCCAGTGCCACGTTATTCGTTCAACTTTCTGGGGATGCTTTCCAGCAGCGGCTTGGCCCTGGCGTTTTCCGCCAGTCCTGGCGTCTGTTTGGTGTCGTACAGCGTGGCCTTGGCGTCCTGGACAATATCGGACAGGCGTTCTTTTTCGTCCGAGGCCAGGCTCTTTTTGCGCGCAGCCTGTACTTCGGTGCCCAGCTTGTCCAGCGCCTCCAGAATACGGATCGCGGCATCGGTGATTTTGCCGCTGTCGCGGGTGTCCTTGGCCGCGCCGTAGTTGGCGCGGGCGCGGATCACTTCGGCGCGCGATTTTTCCACCGCCGCCAGGTTGTCCACGCGCGGCGCCACGGGTTTGGAACTGCCGCCCTTGAGGTCAATGCCGACGCTGACCTTGCCCAGGGCCTCTTCGATCTTCTTGGTGGCTTCCTGGGCGTCCTTGGCCTTGCGGGCGATTTCGGCCTCGGCCTTGATACGCTCCTTGAACTGCTTGAACACCTGGTCACGCGAGCTGGCCAGTTGCTCGTACAGTTCCTTCTGACGGTCGTCGGGAAGGGCGCCCATGTCTTCGCGCACCTCGCGCTCAAAGGTGATGCGCGCCGGCAGTTCGCCCACCACTTCCTTGCGGCGTTCGTCGGGCACCAGCTTCAGGTCGCCGCGAACTTCCCAGAACTGGCTGGCCAGTTCCTTGTTCGTGGCATAGACGTAGCCCGAAAAGGCCGTCACCACCAGGCCCAGCAGAGCAAACACGTACAGACCAAGCTTCAGAATCTTCGACATCGTTGTCTCCTTGCGCGCGACACCCTTCAAGGAACCACATCCGGCCGCCAGGTGCAATTCCAAAGCAAGGGGCGGGTTGTACCCGCCCCTTGCAGCTTACTTGCCTGATTCGACGAACTTGTCGTATTCGGACTTCTCGCCCTCTTTGTAATCCGGCCCGCGGCAGAACTCGAGGTCTTCCGGCGCGATCACCGGGTCCAGTGAATCGGGGCTTGAGGCCTCATACTTGGCGCGTTCGGCGGCCCACTGCGGTCTCCACTTGTCGTCGGTGAACATGCGCGAAGGCAGCAGTTCGTACTTGAGGATGTCGGTCTGAAACTTGTTGATGTCGGCGGTGTGACGCTGCACTTTCGTCAGCGCCGCCTGGTACTTCTGCAGGGCTTCGTTCTTCATCTGCGATTCGGTCAGCAGCAGCACCTGCTTGAAGTCGTCAATGTTGTCCACGCCCAGGAAATCCGCCACCGACTCGTCGCGGTACATCACCTTGACCACGTTGGCGGCATAGCGCGCCTCGTAGTAGGCCTTGATCGCCTCGACCCACAACTTTTCCTGTTCCTCGGTCGAAAGGTTGCTCTTCTTGCCTTCCATGGCCTTGTCGCGCGCAACCTGGAACTTCGACTTGCGCAACAGAAAGAAATCCCAGGTCTTGCTGCGGTCCATCAACTGCATCCAGCCGCCCACCTTGCGCACAAAGATCTTGCCATTCTTTTCGTGCTCGGTTTCCACCGGTCCGCCGGAGTTGGGGTTCAGCCCGGGGCGATTGCGCGGCGCGTTGTTGACCGGCGGCGGGCCGCCTGACGGGCCGCTGAAGAAGAAGTAGTGCACGCCCACGGCCACAGGGCCCAGCACGCAGATCGCAATGCAGATGATCCAGATCAGCTTGGCCTGCTTGCGCGTGATCTTGCCCTGGGTGCCGGCCGCCGCTTCTTCGGCGGCCTGGCCTTCGTCACCGGTGTCTGCCGCGGGGGCAGCCGCAGCCGCCGGCGCGGCCTTTGGCTTGAGCGCCGGGTTCATCTGGGTGGCCGGGCGCGGGTTGGCCGAAGTCGGCGGGCGCACCTTGTCTGAGGGTTTGACGCCGGACGTGGGCTTCTTGACCGGGCCGCCCTGGGCCGAGGCCACGCGCCGCACGCCGGCATCAGAATCCGGCGCTACCTCTTCGTAGTCTTCAATGATCTCGTCGTCGTAGTTAGGAACCACCATAGGCGCATTTGACCCGTGAACCAGCCGCAAGTCTATACCCGACAAACGGCGCGCAAGGGGCTAGGTTCTGGCCGAGTGCAAAGTTTCACACAACCGTGAAACAACCGCGACGAGCAGAACACCCGGATCGGGACTTTGCGACTTGAGTTCCTCGTCAGCGGTCATCAGCACATCCACCGCCAGCGCCACCCGGCGCGTGTTCAACCCCCTGGCCGTGCGCACAAACCTGCCCTTGAGCTGTTCGCGCAGCCTGTGGCGCGAAGCCGCCACAGCATCAGCACCGTCGGCACCCTCGGCCAGCGCGCGCGCGGCCCGGCCCAGCGCCAGAATCTGGTTGCGCAGCAGCGCCAGCAGGGGCAACAGCGTGGAAACCTCGGCCTTGGAAGCCAAAGCCGCGGCGTGGGCCAAAGCCGCGCGGGTATCACCGGTGAGCACGGCGTCACACAGAGGAAAGGTGCGGTCCTGACCCTCATAGCCGCAGGCCCGGGCAATGTCATTGGCGCTTACGGCGCCCGAAGGGCACAGCAGGGCCAGTTTGGCCAGTTCCTGGGCCGCGCGGCCCAGATTCTGGCCGCTGTGCGCGCGCAGGGCCGCCAGTGCCCCGGCGTCCAGTTTCAGGCCGTGGTCGGCCGCGGCCAGCGCCGCAAAGCCGTCCCAGGCGGCGGTTTCCCAGGACTTGAGTTCTTCGCAGATCACGCTGGGAAAGTTCTCGCACACGCGTTTGGGCACAGCCAGGTTGCGCTGCCAGGTCGCGCCATCGAACACCAGCACGTTGCGGCGCCCCGGGCGCTCCAGATAGGCCAGCAGTTCTTCCTTGAAGCGGGTGCTTTCTTCGTGGCGCGGGCCCTGGCGCTCGTTGCGCAGCACGGCAGCAAAGGCGCCGCCAAACAGCGACGGCGATCTCAGTTCATCCAGCAGCGGGGCAATGCTGTCACCGGCCTGAACGCGCCGGATTTCAAGGCCGGTTTCGGTCAGTACCGCACACAGGGCATCCAGACAGCGCCGGCGCAGCCAGGCCTCTGGCCCGAACACGGCGTACACCGGCGCCTGGGGCAGCGCGGGCTTTTTCAGAAACGCGGCGGCAGGAACGGGGGCCGGCATGGCTACACCAGTCGCGACAGCTTGCGCGTCAGCCATTCGCCGGCCAGCAGCAGCAGAAACATCGCCAACAGCAGCGAACGCAGGCGCAACGGGTCTTCTTTGCGATCCCACAGCAGACTGGTCAGGCCCTTGATCTCGTTTTCGCGCTCGCGCACGGTCAGCGCGGTCTGGCCGGCGTCGGTCATCAGGTACAGGCGCTTGCCCTCCTGGTAGGCCAGCGGCGGAACCTCAGGCGGCAGGTCAGTCGAGCGCTGGCGCAGACCCTCAAGGTCAAGCGTCAGGTCACGCAGTTCGGCCACCGGCGCGATTACCTGAAAGCGGTGGGGATCCTTGCGGCTTTCTTCGTAGCCGCGTACCCAGACGTCAAACTGGCCGGGCTCGTTGGCCTGAACGATGCCCTCAAACAGGTTGGGACTCCAGGACACTTCCTGCAGCACCACGCGACGGCTGGTCAGGCGGCCCTGGGTGCGGGCCTGCAGGTCCACCAGCAGGCGACGGGTGCGTTCGCCCTCGGGGGGTTCGGGCAGTTCCTTGAGTTCCTTGAGCTGGTTCTGCACGACTTCGTCGTAAATGTCGCCCAGCAACTCGGTGTAGATCTTGACGTCGTCACCGACCTGGTAGCGCGTCTGGTCGGTGTAGACATCCACGCGCTGCTGTTTGCCGGCCAGGCGGCGGCTGGCTACAAAACGCAGTGAGTTCTGCCAGAAGCGCCAGAAGTAATGGTCGCCCACGAACTCGCGCATGCGGTGGGTGTCGTCGGTACCGATATAAAGCGTCATGCCGTTGCCGTAGGGCATGGCCGCGGTCAGCACGTCGCCCTCGCCGGTGACGGGACCCTCGCGCACTACGCGCGACAGCGCCACGGCCGGCGCGGGCTTGATGCCGCCGGTGACCTGGTACCACCACACGCCGTTGAGCTGGCCGCGCACAAACCGGCCGTCCTTGACGCTGCCCCACAATTCGTCGTTGCGCTCGGTGTTGCTGGACAGTCGGTGCACCTCGTGGGCGCGACCGGCGGGCGTCAGGCGCCAGAACTTTTCCTGGGCGGTGTTGACCAGCGACTGGTAGTTCGGCGGCAGGTCAAGCTCGACCGGGTACAGCGCCCGGGCCTTTTCGATGTTCACGTATTTGGAAGGGTTGTGCTGGCCGCCGGCCAGCAGAATCAGGCCGCCGCGGTGGCGCGAGACCCATTCCTCAATCCATTCCCAGTGCTCAAGACGGAAGCTGCTGTCCGGGCTGACATCGCCCAGGATGATCACGTCGTAGTTCAGCTTGAAGAAGTCTTCCTTGTCGCGGATCACCTTGTTGGTGGTGGCGTCATAAAACGGCGCGCGCAGCGGCTTGACCTTTTTCTGCACCTCGGCGTCGTAGGTCGAAACCGGCTGGCCCCAGCCTTCCTGCGCGCCGAAGAAGAAGCCCTGGTATTCCAGCTTCTTGTCGCGCTTGAGCGCGTCGTTCAGCGCGCGCGCCTCCCAGCGGAAGTCCTGTTCCAGATACAGCACCTTGATCTTGCGGTCTATGACTTCAAGGTAGTGTTCCTTGACATTGTTGCGGTAGGTGTCTTCGTCCGGCAGCCGGTCGTCGTTGAGCTTGAGGAAATACACGTGCTTGCCCGCCGCACGCGGCTTGTAGCGCACGCGCACTTCAGACAACTCTTCGGGGCCCAGCTCGTGTTCCATGTCGGCAGGCATGCGCACCGGGCGACCGTTGAGTTCGTCATATGTAATCGGATTCGACAGTGAATCTTCGGCCAGAACGATCTTCAGCCTGATGCCGGGCTTGCCTTTGGCCGGGTCCGCGCGATAGGCCTTGTCGGCGCGGATCTTCAGCTTGAACTCGACAAAGTCGTCCTTCAGTATCTCGCGGTCGGCGGCCACAGACAGAAGTTCCAGCACCTTGACCGGTTTGGGGTTGCCCACGGCAATGGTGGCGATTTCGACGCCACGGCGGGCCTTGACAGCCGGGGCGCTCTGGCGTTCGTCGCGCGGCGCGGTGTCGCGGCCGTCGGTGAGCATCAGGATCGTCGAAAGGTCGTCGGCGCCGGTGTAGTAACGGCGCACTTCTTCCAGCGCGCGGTCCACTTCAGTCAGGCGGCCGTTGGGGGCACGGAAGTCCAGGTCGCCGGCGGCGACCTCCACGATGCATTCATCGGACATGTTCTCGCGGCCGTACTTGGTCGAGAACACGAAATAGCGGATGGCGGCCATGGGCCGACGGCCCGAGCGCGACTTTTCAGCGCCGGCGGCCTCCAGTTCGGCCGCGCGCCGGCGCTGGACGTCCAGCAGGCTGAGTTCGGCGCCGGGCACCACGGCCAGGCGGTTGCCCTCGGCCACCAGTTCACAGGCGATGTCCCAGCGGCGCGGGCCTTCAGGATGCACGGTTTCCAGCAGGTTGTCCACCAGCGCGCGCTTGCGGCGCACTTTTTCGTCCTGCACGTCGCCCTCCAGCAGCGACGCGAAATCTTTCTCCGCGTTCTGAAGCTGCAGCACCAGGGCATCGAGTTCGCTTTGCAGGCGGCGGATGCGGCCTTCATCAGGCTTGTCGCGGGCCTGTTCGGCCGACAGTTCGCTCTGCTTGAGGTCGGCCGTGCGCGACAGCACGTCAACCTGGGATTTGCGCTTCTGCCAGGCGCCCACGTCAAAGGGCTTGCCGTGAACTTCGGCCAGGCGACGGGTCAGGCGCGCCGCGCGCTCTCGCACCACCTGGCGAACAAAGCGCCGCACAGCCAGTTCGTCGTCGGTCAGGGTGACAAAGCCGGGGCTGGGCGGGCGCTCGACGCTGATGCCCAGAGTCTCGACGGCCTGGCGCAGGGCGCGCACGTCGTCGGATTCGCGGTCGTCCAGTACGCTGAAAACCGGAAACTCGCGCGATTCGGCGCCCATGCTCTGGCTGTCGTCAATCAGCACCGCCAGTTTGCTGCCTTCCACGTACACTTCGGCGTCCGAAAGCGACGGCCCGGCCAGCAGCACCCACAGCAGCAGCAGCGCCACACCGCGCGACAGGGCCAGCAGACCGCGCGTGACGGGCGAGACCTTCTTGCGCTCGTACACATACACCAGCACGGGCAGAACAACCGCCAGCGGCATGGCTACCAGGGCCGTCCAGATCAGCGGGGAAAGCCCCAGCCACGCGGGCTCGCGCGACAGCGGGTCAAAGTTGGCCCAGCTCAGGGTTGAGCGCGGCGCGATGTAGCGGGCCAGCTCGGCCGGCCAGTACAGCGCGCCAAGCGCCAGCGCCAGCGCCGCCAGCAGCACCACGCCAAAGCACACCTGGAAGATCCGGCGACCCAAAGTGCTAGTCCTCCGCCTTGCTGATCACCGCCGACCACAGCGTTTCCATCAGCAGAAACGCCACGCCAAAGGCCGCAAGATACATCCACAGCCCGGCGCCGGTATCACCGCCGGCCAGCGCGCCCTTGGACAGTTCCGTGCCGGCGCGCTGAAACGTGAACGGGATATTCTCCAGCGCGTCCTTGAGCACGGCCTCGACATCCTTGGGCGTTTCGCTGTCGCCGCCGGCCAGCCGCACCACGTTGCTTTCGCGGGCCTCAAGATTCACGGCCACGCGCTCCTGCCACTTGCGGCGGTAGTCGCCGCCTTCGGCGCGATCCAGCGCCGTCACGGTATAGACGCCTGGAATGGCCGTGCCGGCGTATTCCAGCAGCTTCAGGCCTTCCTCGGCCGTCGGCAACAGTTCGCTTTGGGTGCCGGCCGGGTCGCGCACGGTATAGCGCGGGGCCAGATCGGCCGTGCGCAGCACGCGGCGCCAGGGTTCGCCCACGGCCAGGTTTGAATAGCGCGCCTCGTTGCCGGTCAGGTAATGCGCCAGTTCCAGGTACAGAAACAGCGGCAGGCCCTCGCCCTGCCACAGCGAGTTCCAGCGTTCGCCGGCGGTGGTGGCCACATACACCACGCGCCCGCGCCCGAACGGCCGTTCCACCATGAACGGCACCGGCCCGGCGCTGAAGTTCAGGTTCAGCAGCACCTCGACCGGGCGCATCGGGTCGGCCTCGGCCCCGGTGGGGATTTCGACGTTGCGCCAGTTGCGCACGGCCTTGGGGGTGGTCAGGATCGCGCGGTCTTCGGCGGTGTCCATGAACAGGCGCACCACGGGGTGGGCCGCGGCCACGGGCGACAGTTCATAGCCCTGGGCCGAAGGGTCGGAGTTGCCGCCGGGGTCGCGCAGCTTGACCGGCAGCAGACCCGCGCCCTTTTTGTACAGGTCCTGGTTCCAGCGCTGGAAGTCAAGCTGGTCGCCGTCAAACACCACAAGCCCGTAGCCCGCGGACACGAATTCCTCCAGCTTGGTGATTGTGCCTTCACTCAAAGCCGCGACGTTGCACAGGATCACCAGCCGGTAATCCAGAAAGCTCTCCAGCGCGGTCAACTGTTCCGGCCGCATGCTGATCACGCGATTGGGCGTGATGCGCGTGCCGGGCTGGCCGCGGTCGTCGTCGCCGCGGCCGGAACTGATGCCCAGCGCCGTTTCAAGGTAAAATGTTTCGTCCAGCGCCGGGTTGGCGTGCGGCACGCCGTTAACCACCAGAATCGGAATATTCGGCACCACGTGCACGACCAGGCTGCGGCTGTTGTCGGCCTTGAGCGCGTCGGCCTCGTCGGTGAATACCTCGATGTTGCGGCTGGCGCCGGATTTTTCCTCGTCGGGCTTCAGGGCCAGGTCGCGGGCGGAAAGGCGCAGCTCGACGGGGTCGTTCACGCGATTGGGCGGCAGGTTCAGCACGCCCGAAAACGGCCTTTCCGAGCCGCCGTCAATGCGGTACTTCAGGCGCACGGGTTTGGATTCGCCGCCGGCACCCGAGGCAAAGTTCTGCACATGCACCAGAATCCGGGCTTCCATGCCGTTGCCGATCACGCGCTCGAGACATTCCACGCGGGTGATCGCGATGTTCTGGGTGTTGTCGAAGCCGGCATCAAAGAACACCGGCGTGGTGCGGGCGCGGGCCAGACGTTCGTTGATGCGCGTCATCACGTCGCGGAAATCCTTGTGCACCGCGCCGTCCTTGCGCAATTCTTTCCAGCCGCTTTCCAGAAAGTCGCTGATCACAACCAGCCCCACCGCGTCCTGGTCGGGCGTTCCTTCTATGGCGCGGGCGGCCTCGCGCATCGCGCCCAGCACGTTGGTGTCCACGGCGGCAACCGTTGAGGCCGCGATGTTGTCGCGCGCGGCGTCAAGGTCCAGCGCGGCAAGCTGGCTGACACGGCGGCGCGTGGATTTCTGGGCTTCTTCGTCGGTGACGGCCACGCCGCCGGCGCGCGGCGGCACGTACACGTCGGACAGGCGCACGATGCTGACGCGGTCGCGGCCGGG
This sequence comes from Planctomycetota bacterium, assembly GCA_015075515.1. Classification (GTDB taxonomy): domain Bacteria; phylum Planctomycetota; class UBA8742; order UBA2392; family UBA2392; genus H3-PLA7. Next base: position 32,528 of record JABTUE010000005.1, on the reverse strand, counting down.
GCGCATGCTTTCGACCAGCGTCAGGGCGTACTGACGGCCGCGTTCGAAGGCGGTCTGGCCCTCGTTGGCATAGGCCATGGAGGCGCTGTCATCCAGCACCAGCACCAGGTGCAGCGGCGCGTCTGTGGAAAGGTTGAGCCTGCCCAGACCCGCGCTGTCCTGGGCCCAGTCACGGATACGTTCGCAGCCCATGGGAAACAGCGCCGCGGCCAGCAGAATCACCGCCAGCACGCGCAGCATCAGCATGATGATGCTTTCCAGTTGCATGCGCTTGCGCGTGCGCTTGTAGGCGTTGAGCAGAAACTCCATGGCCGCCCACTCGACGCGACGGTAGCGCGTGAGGTTGATCAGGTGAATCACAACGGGCACGGCCGCCGCCGCCAGCGGTACACCAAGCCCGAGTGTCCAGATCAGCCAGGTGGGCATGCTTATCCTCGCCGCCCCATGCGTTTGGCCAGGTACGCCTGCAGCACCACCCCCAGCGGCGTCTGGGTGTCAATCGGCGTGAAATCCGCCCGCGAGCGCAGGCACACGCGGCGCGCCTCGGCGGTGAACGTCGCAACTTCTTCCAGGTATGCCTTGCGCAGCGCGCGCGGGTCCACCAGCAGGTCGGGGTAGCCTTCCATGCCCAGAAACTGGGTCAGGCGGTCGAAGGTGAACTCGCGTTCCTGGTGATCCATCAGGTTGAACACAATCACGTCGTGCTTGCGGGCGCTGACGTGTTCCAGGCCCTTGCGCAGGTTGTCCAGGCGGTCGAACAGGTCGCTGACCAGAATCACCAGCGAACGCCGGCCGGCGCGCTGGGCCACGTCGGTCAGCACCTCGCCGATGTCGGTTTTCTTTTCGGGTTTGCGCTCGTGCATGCTGGCCAGCATGCGCATCAGGCTGGCGTGGCTGGTGGCCGGCGGCACAAAGTCGTACAGCTTCTGGTCAAACAGGCCAAGCCCGGCGGCGTCGCTCTGGCGCTGGATCAGATAGGCCAGACTGGCGGCCATGTAGCGCCCGTAGTCCAGCTTGCTGAGATTCTCGCCGGACTTGTAGCGCATGCTTTCGCTGGTATCGAGCACGATCACGGCGCGGAAGTTGGTCTCTTCTTCGTATTCCTTGATGTAGTACTTGTCGCTCTTGGCAAAGGCCTTCCAGTCCAGATAGCGCAGGTCGTCGCCGGGCACGTATTCGCGGTGCTGGGCAAACTCGACGCTGAAACCCTTGTACGGCGACTTGTGCAGGCCGGAAATGAAACCCTCAACCACGTTGCGCGCGGTGACTTCCAGGTGCCGGATCTCGTTCAGCACCGCCGGGTCCAGGTATTTCTGGTAGGTCTCGGCCATTACGGTTCCAGTGCCTTTTTTGCCTCGGCGCCGACAGCGCCCTCTTCGGCGGCCAGCGCACGCAGCAGTTCCGGGGCCATCCGCCGCGCCGCCAGCCAGCGCAGGGCGACAATCCGTTCGGCCCCGGGCCGGTCCGAACTGGCCACCTGGCGCATCACGTCTTCCTGGTCGGCGTCGCCACATTCGGCCAGCAGCGCCAGCAGTTCCAGCCGCGCCCAGTCGGGGGCCGCGCGGTACCGCGCCGCAAGCTCGCGCTGGCCGCCCTCGTAGCTGCGCAGCGCAAAGCGCAGCCAGTATTCGGCGTAATCCACGGCCCGGGCCGCCGGCACCGCTGCGCCCAGACCGTCCAGCGCAAGCAGACTGGCCGCAAAATACATTTCGCGCGCCGCGGCCGGATGCGCCGTCTCCGCCGCCACTTTGTCCAGCAACTCCATGTCTTCGCCGCGGCCCAGCCGCGCCAGCACCAGCGCCGCCACGGCCTTGACCGTCTGGTTGTCGGAAATCAGCAGCCCGCGGGCGGCCGCGCCCACGCCGGCGTCGCCAAAATCGGCCAGTTCGCGCAACAGTTCAATGCGGCGCCGGGCGGGCGCGGTCGCAGCCTGCTCGATCATGGCAATCGCGCCGGATTTCGCGTCGCCGTGGGCGTGAGGTTCGGCCCGCGCCAGCAGTTCGCGCCAGTGACGACTGTAGGCCTGTTCGCCCCAGGCGCGCTCGACCAGCGCGCGGGCCTGGGCCACGGCGGCGTCCGCCGCGCGCGGTCCCTGGATCTGGGCCTCGGTCTCGCGGCGCGTGCTTTCACTGCGGGCGACATCCAGCAGCAGGTCGCTCAGGCGCTGTTCGACGGCGCGGGTGCGGTCCTCCAGATCTTTGGCCTTTTTGGCCCAGGCGTCGCGGTTCTTGACGGCGGTGTCGAAGTCTTCCTGCGAAACCTTGCCCCAGCCACTGAACAGCAGAAACACCACCAGCGCGGCCATCGCCATGTAAAGAATGCGCGACAGCCACTTGGCGCTGCGCAGCAGGCCCGGGCTGACCACGCCGGCCTGGGCGTACTGGTCCAGTTCTTCTTCCAGTTTGCGGCGGCGTTGTTCCAGTTCGGCATCCTTGCCCGCGGGCGCGGGCTTGTTTTCGGTGTCAACTGGTTCGGTGGCGGACAAAGCTGGATCCTACCCCGCCACATTGGGAAGACGCGCGTCGGCCAGAGAATCGCTTTCGGCGCGCGGGATCAGCTCAATCAGCTTGTCAATCACCACGTCGCTGTTGATGCCCTCGGCCTCGGCGGCAAAGTTCGGAATGATGCGGTGGCGCAGCACCGGGTGCACCACGGCACGGATGTCGTCGCCCGACACGTAATAGCGGCCGTTGAGCACCGCGCGGGCCTTGGCGCCCAGAATCAGGTACTGGCTGGCGCGGGGGCCAGCGCCCCAGGCCAGATACTTGCGCACGAACTCGGGCGCCTGCGGGTTGTTCAGGCGCGTCAGACGCGCGAACTGCATGGCGTAACGGATCACGTGTTCGCTGATTGGCACTTTGCGCACCAGTTCCTGCAGGCGCATGATCTTGGCGCCGTCCAGCACGCGCTCCACGGTTCCCTTGTAGGTGGCCGTGGTCATTTTCATGATCATCAATTCTTCTTCGTCGGTCGGGTAATCCACGTGAATGTTGAACATGAAGCGGTCCTGCTGCGCTTCCGGCAGCGGGTAGGTGCCTTCCTGTTCAATCGGGTTCTGGGTCGCCAGCACAAAGAACGGCTGGTCCAGCTGGTGGCGCTTGCCGCCGGCTGTCACCTGGTGCTCCTGCATCGCCTCCAGCAGCGCGGCCTGGGTCTTGGGCGGCGTGCGGTTGATTTCGTCGGCCAGAATGATGTTGGCGAAGATCGGGCCCTGAAGAAACTTGAACTCGCGTTTGCCCGTGGCACGGTCTTCCTGCAGCACTTCCGTGCCCGTGATGTCGCTGGGCATCAGGTCGGGCGTGAACTGGATGCGCGAAAACTTCAGGCTCATGGTGTCGGCCAGCGTGCGGATCAACAGTGTCTTGGCCAGGCCGGGCACACCCACCAGCAGCGCGTGGCCGCGGGCAAAGATCGCGATCAGCAATTCTTCAATCACCTCTTCCTGGCCCACCACCACATGGTGAAGTTGTTCGACGATCTTGTCGTGCGCGTCGCGCAGTTCCGCCACGGCCTTAAGGTCTTCGCCTTCCAGTTTCGCGTTGTCCGCCATTGCAGTCCCCGGATCTGTCAGTTGTCCCGCGCCGAAAACAGGTGCAGCCACGTGGACGAAGCCAGCACCACAAACGTTTCCTTTTTCACCGTCGCTGTCGCGCCCGAAGGAAACCTGAACTGCGCCCCGTTGGGCAGATGTTCCACGTTATACACATTGCCCGTGACCGGGTCGGTGACCGTCACCGGGCGATAGCGCGTCAGGCCTTCTTCGTCGCTGTAGGCTTCGCCGCGGCAGTACACGGTAAGGGTGGCCGGGCCGCCGCCTTCGACATTCAGGCCGGCCAGGCTGTATTCGGACAGCAGCTTGCCGGTGCGGACATCCAGCACCCAGATCTGGTCCTTGAACGGGATCAGCACCCGGTCGCCCGCGATCACGCCGCGGCCGATCGGGGCGGACTTGAAGTCCGTGCTCTGGTAGGCCAGCCCGCCCCATTCGGCCTCGTTGATGCCGCCGCCACGGCGGAAGTCGGTCAGGGCAATGCAGTGCAGGCGGCGGCGGCCCTGAATCACCATGCGGTTGTCTACCACACCCAGCAGGTATTCGTATTCGCCCTTGTAGCCCTTGCCGCGGTGGGGTTGTTCGAACACGCAGGTGCCGGTGATGCCGTCCAGCACCAGCGCCAGTTCGCTGCCGCTGGGGGCGATGCTGTCGTAGGGCGCGGTGATCAGGCAGCCGTTGGCGGCCACCGGCGGATTGGCAAACCAGCCGCGCTGGATCTGGGCCATCGGCCGGCGGTAGCGCGAAACCCAGCACAGTTCGCCACTGCGGCGATCCACGCCCACGGTGGCGCCGCAGTGCGTGTTCAGGTACAGCATGCCGCCCTGCATGGCCATGCTGGACATGTCGGTCAGAGTCACGGTCTGGGGCCCCCAGGCGGCCTGGCGGTTGGCCAGCGAACAGCAGTGGGTGCGCCACAGCAGTTTGCCCTCGCCGGCGGCGGGGTCGCCCTTGGGCGTAACGTCAAAGCAGAACAGCCAGTATTCGATGCTGGACTTTTCGGCAATCGCACCGCCGACGTACAGCTTGTTGTCCACCACCACCGGCGCGCCCATGAACGTCACATGCTGCAGAAACGCGAACTCGGCCGGGCTTTCCACCTTGCGGTTGGGCAGGGTCACGCGCAGGCTGACATCGCTGGAAAGGTCCAGCGCCTGGATCTGGTTGCCCGTGGGGTCGTTGCCGCGGTCAGTCTGGGGGCTGGACACGCCCATCACGGCAAACAGCACATCGCTTTCACGCTGGTCCAGATCCCAGCGCAGGCGCGCGATCGTGGAACCCAACACACGCACGCGCTGGCGCGGTTCGTAGCTGCGCCCCCCCCACCAGCGCCCGCCGCCGCCGCGACCCATGCGTGTCTGGTAACGCAGCGCCTTGGGCACCTCAAGCTGCACGGGGCTCTGTTCTCGACCGTGGCGGAACCACAACAACTGTTCGACGCTTTCGGCGCCCTGACCCTGGCCCTGGGGCCTGTGCACGAAGAACCCGGCCTCGTGCGCGGTCGGAAACAGTACCGGCACGGCCGGTGTGTCTTCGTCGCGGTACATGTGTGATTCGGCGTCGGGTTTGGGTGTTGCCGCCCCCAGCCGAAAACCCTTGTCGGTGCCGCTGCCCAGCGGAATCACGTCCACGATGCCCGAAACCGGCGGCGCGGCACGGTTGCGTTCAAACCCGCCCTGGTGGGTGCGCCAGCCCCCGGCCGAGAGTTCGCGCCGGTCGGCGGGCGCCGGCAGCGCCAGCAGCGCCGCGATGTGATCCGACAGCGGCTTGCGCGTGCCGCCCACGTCCAGCACCGGGTTCTGGCCGCTCATTTCAATGCGCCGCAGCGTCTGGTTCAGGCGCATGCGGGCGTCCACTTCGTGGCAGGCGCGCACCAGCTTGAGCTGAAGCATGCCGTCGCGCCAGAAATGTTCAGGCCAGGCGCCCTGCAATTCCTGAAGCCAGCGCAGCGCCAGCAGGCTGTCGCCGGCCTCCAGCGCGTCGTCGGCCAGCAGCATCAGCGCCGTACGGCCGGCGTCACTGAACTGAAAGTAGCGCGCGCAGCGCCGCAAAAGCACGTAATCGCCCTTGTGCAGCGCCGCGGCCAGCATCTCGGCGCCCGGCGCCTGCTGGCGCATGATGAAACGATCGCGCAGTGCCCGCGGCCACGGGTATTCGCGGAAGTTGCCGTTGATGTGGTCGGCCAGTGGTACCCACAGGTCGGTGAACACGCTGTCGCGCAGCCGGTCCTGCGACAGCGCGGCCGGGAATTCGCCGCGCACGAACACTTCGCCGTTGCCGGCGCGCTCGGGCTTCAGAAACCGGTTGCGCAGTTCGGTGTAACGGCCCAGGGCGTCGGACCATTTGCCCAGCGCCTCTTCGCGCTTGCCCTCGGCCTCCAGCGCCATGGCCTCGGTGATGCGCTGACGGGCCTCGCGCACGCCCAGGCTGGCGTCGGATTCGACACGGCCGGGCGGCATGTGCAGGTCAGGGTTGAGAACAAACTCGTCCTGGGTCTGCGCGCGGGTGGCGGGTGTTTGCGGCACCAGCGCCAGAGCCGTTGCGGCGGCGACAAGGAGCAACAGCGTCCGTTTCACGGTTGTCCTTTCCGGCTTGCCTTGCCACGCACCCGCAGACTGCAATTCTTACGCACGGCGGGGGTTCCGTGCTCCAAAATTCCGGCGATGTTCAGCGTTCTTCCAGCCGGCGGATCGCGTCTTCAATGTCGGCCCGCACATGCACCGAGGTGTTGTCGGCCCGGTCACGCAGCGTGCGCAGAAATGCGATGTCATCCTTGATGCCCAGTTCGCCGATGCACTGGACGCAAGCCCGGCGCAGCTCGACGTTTGGTTCTTCGGCCAGCTTCTTGACCCGCGCCACGGCGTCGTATTCCTTGATCTGGGTCAGGATCGGCACCAGTTGCGCCACGCGGTCCAGGCGCTTGTCGGCGCCGGTGTTGCGGTCTATGGCCGCCAGTGTCTTGCGCGAAATGACACTGAACCCGCCGGCTTCCTTTTCCAGCTTGCCCAGCAGCTCGCGCGCCGTCTGGGCGCGATAGGTCTGGTTTTCGGCCACGGTCACGGCCATGTCCACCAGCGCCTCCAGTCGCGCGCCGTCCTGGGCCAGCACCGAATAGCCGTCCATGCGCGCCAGTGACGCCACGGCGTCGCCTTTGGCGTCCTGTTCGGTTTCCTTCAGCGCCGCCTCCAGCACCTTGTCCAGCTTTACGCCCGCGCCGCCCAGCCCGGTCTGGCCATAGGCCTGCATGCGCACGTCCTTGCTGGAGTCCGTCAGCGCCTTTTCAATGATCTCGGTGACCAGGTTGGTGCGACCCATGCGCTGGGCCATGCTGACGGCCGCCCCCACCGCCGAGGCCCGCACGTTGGCGTCTTCGTCGGCCGTGCGCGCTTTGACAGCATCAAACACGTCTTCTTCTTTAAGCTTGGCCACCCGGCGGTAGGTCTGGATCGCCATGATGGCCTCTTTGCGCACGTCGGGGCTTTCCTCTTTGGTCGGATCCAGCGCGTCCAGAAACACCTGCAACAGCGCCTTGTCGTCGCTGCGCTGCAGACCCTGCAGCGCGTTCTGGCGCACCTTGGCGTATGTCGCGCCGGCCGACTTCATGGCCTCAACCAGCAGCGGCTGGGACCGCGCGATCGGAATGTAGCTGCGGCCCAGATTCTGCACCGCCTGGGCGCGGATCACCGCGTCTTCGTTCTTGACCCAGTTCGTCAAATCCGCCAGCGCGTCCTTGCCTTTGGCCTCGCTGTAGGCGTTGATGCACTGGGCGCGTTTGGGGGCTTCCATCGAGGTGTCATCGGCGGCCTTGCGGAACAGGTTGATGCCTTCGTCCTTGAGACTGGTGCGGTAACGCAGCAACTGGTCGAGAATTTTCTCGCGCAGGGCCTTTTTGGCCTCGGTGGCCGGAATGCGCTCATAGGCGCCGGCAAAGGCCTTGAGCGCGGTTTCGCTGGACAGCGCCGAAAGCTGGTCGTCCACGCGGCGCTTGAACCAGTCGGCTTCCTTGCCTTCGGGGGCGGGCAGATCCGAAACCGCCAGCAGCGCCTCAATGCCCTCGGCACCCAGTTCGCCCAGCGTCACCGCCGCGCTGCGCCACTGCGTGGGCTTGTCGTCGGCCACCAGCACGGCCTTGAGCCCTTCCAGCACCGGCTTGCGCATGGCCGCGGTCTTCAGGTGCGTCACCGCCTGGTCGCGGATGCCCACCAGCAGCGAAAACTCACCGCGCGTGGCGACATCCACCAGCCCCTCCACGGCGCGCTCGTCGCCCAGCGTGGCCAGACCGAACAGCGCCTGAAGCCCCAGCGGCTCGGTGTACTTTGTCGTCTCGCCGGCGCGCTGGGCCGTCCAGATCGCCAGCAGGTCGTCCGCCGCCGCGCGATGGCCGCAGGCCACCACCACGCCCACCGCCGCGCTGCGCAGCAGCGGCTCGCCCTGCTTCAGATACGGCAGCGCAAGCTCCACGCCGTCGCGCAGACCGGCCAGACCACGCAGACACCCGGCCTTGATCAGCGGCGAAATCGTTTCATAGGCCGCCACGCGCTTGAGTTCGGTTGCGACTGCGGCACGCGAGGCATCCACAGCCTTGGCCGACCAGATCATGCCCAACGCCGCGGCGCAGGCGCCGGCAAATTCGGGATAGGCCGCCGTTTCCGTGGCTTCTTCCTTGAACAGGCGCAGCAGTTCCGCGCTGGCCCGCGTGTCCCCCACCAGACCCAGCAGTTGGGCGCACGCCAGCCGCACCTGGCTGTTGGCTGCGGCTTTGGTCGCGTCGCTGTCGCGGGGGTCGGCCTTGAGCCCCTCCATCAGGTCGTCAAAGGCCTCGGCGCCGGCCCGGGCCAGCGTTTCAATCGCGCGCGGGCGCTTGTTGGCGTCGCCCAGGTCCTTGACCGTGTCGGCGTGTTTGCCGGCAAAAAGCGCGCCGGCAAGGGCGCAGCAAAGCAGCAGCAGAAGTGAACGCATCATCCAATGTCCCTGTGTCGTTCCAACGTAAGGCCGGGGCAGAAGTTCGGGCCGCCAAAGCCGCCAGAAGTTAGCAATCGGCGGCCCGGCGGCAATGCGGTGCCGGGGCGGGGGCGCTGCCGGGCGGTCTTGGGCCTTCGTGGAAAATGCGCCACGGCCCGGCTCAGGCCTGGTGCACCAGGTTGAAGTTCTGGTCCCAGACACGCTGGATCACGGCTTCGCCCCTGTTGCGCCAGTCTTCGACAATCGCGCTGAGGATGCGTTCGGGGTCGCGGTCGGCGCGGTCAATGCTTTTTGGCCGGGCGAACTCGATGAAGCCGGCGCGCGCGGTGCCCAGCATGCGCGTGACGCGGCTTTTGCGGCTGGCGTAGCTTTCGAGCATTTCCAGGCTTACGGTGGCGCGGAAAAACGCCTCCAGCGTGCTGACAGGCGCGCTCCAGTCATGAATGCGGGTGACGGTTTCAATCACGTCCAGCATGCACAGGCTGGGCCCGGCGCCGATGTCGGTGCCCAGCACCCAGGGGATGTCCAGGGCGCGGACCTTTTCCAGTTTCATGCGGCCGGATCCCAGGGCCTCGTTGCTGGTGGGACAGTGCACAACGATGCTGCCGCGCTGCTTGATCGTGCGCCAGTCGAAGTCGTCCAGATGCACGCAATGGGCCAGCAGTGTGCGCGGCGTGAGCAGCCCGGCGCTGTCGTAAACGTCCACGTAACTTTTGGCCTGGGGCCAGGTGCGGGCGACGGCGGCGCACTCGTCTTCGTTTTCGGCCAGGTGGGTCTGCAGCCACAGGGTGTAGTCCCAGGCAAAGTCGCGCAGTTCCTTCATGGCGCGGGCGTCCACGCTGAGCGCAAAACGCGGGCTGACGGCCAGCCGTTCCTCGAACTCGACCTGAAGCGCGCGCAGTTCAGCCAGTGTTTCTTCCAGCGACCGGCGCAGATAATCGGGCTCGCCGGAAGTCATGACCGCCGGGCCGATCAGCGAATAGCGCACCCCGGCGTCGCGCGCCGCGCGCAGACTTTGCGCGTGCGGGCTGCCCCAGCACGAACCGGCCAGAGTGCCCGCCGCGGCCTGTTTGCGGGCAAAGCCCTCGGCGGCGACGGAGGCAAAACCGGCGTCGGCAAAGCGGGCCTCTTCGGGCCAGGCGTCTTCGGCCAGCCAGCCCAGCAGGGGCTTGCCCCTTACGCCCGCCACCCGGTGCTGAACCCAGTGAAAATGCCAGTCACAGAACGCCGGCGTGATGATGCCGTCCACGGCCACCGGGTCGTATTCAACATGCGGCAGTCCCAGAAAGCCGGATTCCGGCCGGTGAAACGGGTCGTCATAACTGGTGAAGATGACGGCGTTGCCCTCGACCCGGGCCTGGTTGGGGCTGATCGGCCAGACGCACTGGCCCTGCAGCACGCGGCGTTTGACGGGCTGGTCATGCATGGCCCGAGTTTCGGCGCGGGCGCGCCGTTGCGCAAGGCGTCAACCGGCGGGCCGGAACACCAGATAACGCTCGCCGGTCATGCCGCACACGTGGTCAAAGGCGTTGTCGGGGTGCACCACGGCGTCCAGCCGGGCGTTTTGGGCCAGGGCCGCGGCCGCCAGCACTTCGTCGGGCGACCACACGCGCAGGGCGTATTCTTCGCACAGGTACGGCGGCAGGCCCGGCGCGCCCTGGGTGGTTACAGTGCGGCGGATCCACTGGGTGCCGTTGTGGGGCCGGTCTTCGACCAGTTCATAGCACACGCCGGCGGTGCCGCCGGCGGCCAGCGGCACGCCCTGAACCTGCCAGGTTACGGCCGGCAGTTGCGGCGGCAGCAGATCCTGAAAGTTCACCAGCAGCAGCAAAAGCCCGCCGGGGCGCAACCGCCGGGCCCAGTGGTCAATCACCCGGCCCAGCGTGGGCACGTCGGGCACAATTGAGGTCACGCCGCTGACCTCAAGCACCACGTCGAAGCTCTCGCTGATGCGCAGGTCGTACATGTCGCCATGTTGCACGCGACAGCCGCAGGGCCCCAGTGTCTGTTCCACATACCGCACCATCGGCAGGCTGAAATCGTTGCCGAACAGCCGGTTGTGGCCGTCGCAGAACGGCCGCAGCCAGTTGCCCGGCCCGCTGGCCGGATCCAGAATCGCCCACGGCCCGGGGCCCACGTTGTGTTCGATCAGCGCGCGCACCACGGCCACGTCAGCGGGCGTGGGCGTCTTGAGCGCGTCGTACAGCGCCGGAAAGCGGTACAGGTTCTGGGGGTGGTCGGCGGGATCAGCACTGGCCGCAACGGAAGGTTCGTCGGGCGCAATCTCGGCCGCTGCATCGCGGCCAAGGGGCGGGGCAATGCCCTCTTTGGGAAGAAACACACGCAACTCCACACGGGCCGCCGGGCGCGGGACCAAAGACGGCGCTTTGGACTCCCGCACGGGCACGGCCAAATTCAGACAACGCGCCACGGAAAGAAAAAGAGGCGACTGGCGCGCCGTCCCAACCCTATGCAGTTTATGAGGTTGCGGCGTCAGCCACGACGGCGGCTCCACACCCACAAGGGCATTGACAAAATCAAATCTGCGTTGCCCGGCCTGGGCGCCGGCAGCGCATTCCGGGTCATGGCAATGGTAGAGGTTCCATTCCGACTGCACCGAGTCGTAAACGCATCACGTCGGCGTTGCGCTCAATGGCGGCCAGGTGGCCGCATTCACGAAGCCCCTGCACCGCGTCGTTCCAGGTGTTCAGGGCCTCCTCCCGCCGGCCGAGCAAGGCAAGACACACCGCCAGGTGGGCACGCCAATTGAGCTCATAGGGACGGTGTCCGGCGCGTCGGCACAGACTCACGGACTGTTCATAGGCTTCCATGGCGCGTTCCGGTTCGCCGTCCTGCAAGTACCCATCCGCCAGGTTGCCGGTGTGGAATCCTTCCGCGACCAGGTCGCCGGTTTCGCGGTCAAGTTCGATCGCGCGCAACACGTATGCCCGCGCCTCTTTGCTGTTGCCCTCGTTCAATAACAGGGAGGCGTAATTGCCAAGTGCCATGGAGCGCATGCGGTGTTCACCACACCGCTCAGCAAGTTCCAGAGCCGATACCAGAAATGGTTTGGCTTTGGCAATGTCCCCGATGTCCATCCACATGGCGCCGGTACCCAGCTTGACCACCATCTCCTCGCGAAGATTCCCCCGAGCCAGCGACAACGCTTCGTCGTAAAGCGGAAGCGCTTCGATCTGGCGTCCCGCGTCGGCCAGAAAATTGCCCAGGTTTGACAACTGCTTGCCGATCAGTTCGACATTCCCCAGTTCCCGCGCAATCCGGAGTGATTCTGCGCAATCCTGTATTGCCCGTTGCAGGTTGCCCTGCCTATCCCACAACTGCGAGCGATTCCCCAGAGCGCGGCACTCCCACACGGCACTGCAATGCGATCGAGCAAGGCCCAGCACCTGTTCGTACAGGTCTTCCAGACCCTCAAGCTGACCCGCCGCAAGGCGCGCCGCAGCCTGCCCAATCAAGGCAGCAATCCGAGCGTCGCGATCCCCAAGTTCAACCGCCAGGTTCAGGGCGTGCAAAAATCCGGCCAGCGCGTGTCGGGGCTGACCCGCCAGACGCAGGCAGTCGGCACTCTCATGCACGGCAAGTCGTTTCAAAGCCAGATTGTCCGCCGCCGCGCGCGCAAGCCTGTCAAACACGTCCGCAGCCTCACCCAGACGGAACTGGCGACGTGCCGCATAGCCGGCGCGCAACAGATAGGACAGATGTGCCGAACGCAGGCGGGCTGCCGATGCAGGATCCAGTGTGGGGTCACTGCGGGCCATGGCCGCATGCCCTGCCAGTTCAAGCGCCACAGCATCAACTGGGGCCGGCGACGGCCGTGTACCGGTGTCGTCCGGAGGTGGGGCACCGAAAACCTGTTCGATCAGCGCCAACGCCAGCCCGTGCAGCCGCGCGCGCTCCGTTGGAAGCTGAAGATCATATGCTCCGTCCCGCAGCAGGGCATGACGGAACGTGTAGACTGATTCGGCATCCATGCTCGCTACCCGGCACATTCCCGGCGGAAACGCCGGGGCGAATCTGTTACCATTCTGCCCTGCCCCGAACCCGCCGGCACCCCTCCGGCCACTGTTCCGAGGTCGCGCCATGAAGTACCCGCGCCTGCTGTTGTTGCTGCTGCCGCTGTTTGTCCTTGCCGCCTGCCACGAAGACGACGAAGAAGACCGCTCGCGCCACGGCGGGCGCGATTCTGCCCTGCCCGCCATCGGCCCCTGGGCGATTGCCTCCAGCGGCGGCGAGGCCGGCCACGTAACCAACCAGAACGGCGGCGACGCGGGCGTTGTCGTGCTGGTGGTCAACGGCGGGCGGATGCTGCGCGACGACGGCGCGGCCTTTCCGGCCGCCGGGGCCAACGTGCTGACAGCCGCCGAACTGGACGGCAACGAGGTGACGTACACCGAACTGACGACCCTGAGCGCGCCGGTCATCAGCGGCACGACGGCGACGTTTACGCTCAACGGCGCGGACCTTTTCCTGCCCGCGGGCGTGACCTTGAACCTTTCCGACGCGCCCTCGCCGGCGATCACGCACGTGGAAATCTTCTGTGACAGCTACGTGCGGCTGGACGGCAACGTGGTCACGCGCCGCAGCGGCGCCCACGCCGTGGCGTTTCAGCTTGCCACCACCACCGGCGGCGCGCACATCGCCGTGGGCGGTGGCATTGACACCTCGGCCGCGCCCACCTTTGACGGCGGCCAGATCGGCATCAGCAGCGCCGGCACACTGTGGCTGCGCGGGCGCGTAAACTCGCGCGGCGGCGACGCCACCGCCACCAACCCCGCAGGCCACGGCGGCGACATCAGCCTGGGCGCGGCCAGCGACCTGTACCTGCGGGCGGGTTCATTTCTGGCCCGCGGCGGAAACGCCGCCGGCACCGGCACCGCCGGCCAGGGCGGCAACGTCGGTGTCAGCATTCTGGCCACTTCGGGCGGCACCTTTGACTGGGGTGCCGACCTGCGCGGCGGCAGTGCCCCGGCCGGTGCCAACGACGGCGGCAGCCTCAACGTATTCAGCACCGGCAGCGTGCGCTGGACGCTGGCCGCCCGGTGCGGCGGCGGCTCGGCAACCACCGGCAACGCCGGTAACGCCGGCGGCGTTACACTGACCGCCGATACCGCCACCGGTCTGGTTGACGTGGAAGCCAACGGCGGGGGCAGCACCACCGGCAACGGCGGCAACGGTGGCGGGCTGCTGATTTCCGCCAGCCAGATCAACGCCCTGTCGGCCTGGGCACATCTTCGGGGCGGCAACGGAATATCCGGCGGCGACGGCGGCGGCGCCCAGTTCAACGTGGCCGGAACCGTGCGCAACTCGCTGCTGGAGGGCTGGCTGCACGGCGGCAACGCCACCACCGGCACGGCCGGCATCGGCGGCGCGCTGGGCATTCTGGCCTCGGCGGCGGTATTGCAGGTGCACAATGTGACCCTGCGCGCCTGGGCCAACGGCGGCGGCGCCACCACCGGCAACGCTGAAAGCGGCGGGCTGGTTTACGTGGATGCCGTCGGCGCGGCCTTTTACGTGACTTCGCTGTACGTGCGCGCCACGCTGAATGGCGGCAACGGCCCCACCGGCGGCAACGGCGGCACGGTGTACTGCCAGGCCGACACCGGCGACGTGCAGGCGCTGGTCGAGGCCGCGCTCAACGGCGGCACCGGCAGCACCGGCATCGGCGGCAGCGGCGGGTCGCTGGAAGTGATCGTGGATGACGGCGGCGTGGATCTTGAGGCCTGGGCGACCATCAACGGTGGCAACGGCCCCACCGGCGGCGCGGGCGGTCTGCTGCTGGCCGACAGCTCGCTGGCGGGTTCGGCCGGCGGCTCATGCACGGTCAAGGGCGCCTGCGACCTCAAGGGCGGCCAGGGCGACGCGGGCGGCCCCGGCGGCGAGGCTTACCTGGGCGCCGGCGATTCGGGCTCGCTGCGGCTTAGCGGCTTTGTGCTGAACACCGACGGCGGCAACGGCGCCACAGGCAACGGCGGCGCTGGCGGAACGGTGGAGCTGCTGACGGCCGGGCCGATGCTGCTTTCGGGCGGCCTGATCAGCGCCCGCGGCGGCAACGGCGGCACGGCTTCGGGCGCGGTCAACGGCGGCGACGGCGGCTACATCGGCCTGCTGTCCGATTTCGGCGACGTGTTCATCGGCACCCAGCTTGTGGCCGACGGCGGCGCCGGCCGGGCCCAGGGCGGCCTGGGCGGCTATATCGAAGCCTACACCGACGAAGACAGCGCCGCCGACGCCGGCGACATCGTTGTGGAAGCCGCGCTGTACGCCCGCGGCGGCAGCGGCATTGGCGGCGGCAACGGCAACACCGGCGGTACGATTGACCTGTACGCCTCGGCCGCGGGCACAAGCGGCACGATAGACATCAACGCCACGCTGTCCTGTACCGGCGGCGCGGGCGCCGTCGGCGGCAACGGCGGCATGGCGCGCGCGCGCACTACCGGGTCTTTCATCCGCGTGGCCGCTGTGGTGACCGTCAACGCCGGGGCCACCAACGGCGACGGCGGGACGATCACGGTCGGACTGGGCGCCGACGTGCCCGGCACGCTGGTGATTGCGTTTTCGGCCCGGCTGTACGCCGACGGCACCGGCGCGACCGGGGCGGCCGGGCTGATCGGGCTGGACGCCGTCGGATCGGCGCCCAATCCGAACCTGGTGCTTGAGACCGGTTCGGTGCTCAGCACGCGCGACGGCGACGGCACCGACCGCGCGGCAACGAACCAGACGCTGGATTGACGCATGAACGGCAACCGCCGCCGCGGGCTTGTCCCGCGGCGGGCTGACGCTTATCCTGCCCGCCCTTTGCGGCGGCCCTGGAGAATTCAATGCGGCGCGTGAAGTATGCGATTGTGCTGGTGCTGCTGGCGCTGGCGGCCTGCGGCTATGACACCGAAAAGGTTGAACCGCTTGCGTGGCCGTTTCTGGAAACCACCAGTTCCCTGACCATCAACGGCCAGGGCTTTGACGCCTTTGTCGCCTCCACGGCCGCGCACCGCAAGCGCGCCCAGCACGGCCTTGCCATCGGCGAAAAACAGGCGATTGCGTACCTGTACCCCAAACTGGATGAACCCGTCGAGTTCAAATTCAACAGCCTGCCCGACCCGGCCGAACTGGTGTTTGTGGACGAATCGGGCAAGGCGATTGCCGTTGAAACTGTGCCCGCCTTCAGCCAGACCAACATGCAGCGCGCCTTTGTGCACAAGGGCGCGCGCGTGGTGCTCCAGCTTGCCAAAGGCGCGACGGCCAGGCTCAACATCAGCCGGGGCAGCGCCGTGACCACCCAGCCCGATCTGGTTCAGAAATCCGCCGAGGCCGAGGCCGAGTTCGCCCGGCTGTACTTTCTGCGCACCCAGCGCGAAGACGAAAAACCCGAAGAGGCGCCCTTTGTCAGCCTGAAAGTGCTGTCCAAGGCCGAGGAATGCGCCCGCGCGCTCAAGGACCGCCCGGAACTCAAGGAGGGCCAGGGGGTGGTGATGCCCGTGGGCCCCAACCACGAGTTCTGGCTCAAGGGCGTCGAGGGCAAGGTGTGCGCCGCGTACCTGGAACGCAGCCAGGGCGGCGGCATGGTTCTGGCCTCGATGTTTGAGGGAATTGAAGACACCGGTGCGACCGACCTGGAGCGGCCGGTGTATTACTCGACCGGGTCGCCCAACTATCTGGCGATCTGGAAGGGCGCCGACACCTTCACAAAGCACAAGGTGGAAAAGCGCGCGCGCGTGGTGCTGGCCGGCGTGGAAGTCTACAGCCCCGAAGAGCCCAAGTACGACGCGCTGGAAATCAAGTTCGGCACCGCCGTGTTCGAAGCCCGGCTGGCCCGCACCCAGACCCAGCGCGAAGCCGCGATTGCCGAATCCGCGGCGCTCAAGCCCGGCAAGGGCGTGGTGCTGGCCTGGGATGACCCGGCCGACGTGCAGATCACGGGCGCGCCGACCGGCGGCGTGTTCTGGTACCTGAACGCAACCGGCAACAGCTACAGCGTGGGCGAAAAGTTTGCCGGCGGCGGCGACAGCAAGGTGACCGCAAAGTCACGCTTTGTGCTGGTGGTGCCGCCGGGGTTTGAGCCCCGGGGCGATCTGGACCTGCCCTGGGTGGTGCGCGACCTGCGGCCGTACCTGGCGCCAATCGCGTTTTACAACGTCAAGCAGAAAGACGTGGTGCGCGACCGCTGGCCCACGGCCAAAGAAAACCTGCGCAAGGTGGTACGCGTGGAACTGGCCGTCACCGAGGCCGAACAGCGCCAGGGGCTGATGTTCCGCACCAGCCTGAAGAAAGACCACGGCATGCTGTTCATCTACAAGAAGGAAGAAGACAACCTGTCGTACTGGATGAAGAACTGCAAGATGAACCTGTCCATCGCCTTTGTGAACGAACGGGGCGAGATCATCAAGATCCACCAGAAGATGCTGGCCCCCGAGCCGGGCACGCCCGACCACCGTCTGCCCAGCTATGAATCCGACGGCCCGGCCCGGTACGCGATCGAAATGGAAGAAAGCTGGTTTGAAAAAAACGGCGTGAAAGAAGGCGACCGCGTGTTCATCCCGCCGCGGCTGACCAGCCTGAAGTAGTATGTGTGGCGGGCATCCTGCCACGGCAGGGGCGCGGGCCGACCCCGCGCCCCTGTGTTTGTGCCCGCAGGCCTGTGTCCTGCACCCGCAATCGCCGGGCACCAAACCGCAATCACGGACACCATGAGCTGCCTTTACCTTCTTGCCGCGCTGATTTCGCCCCGCCTGCTGCTGGGGGGGCTGTGGATCTTTACCGACTACGTGCGACCGGGCGCGTTTGACACCTGGGTCTGGCCGCTGCTGGGTCTGGTTTTCATGCCCTGTCTGACACTGGCGCTGGTGTGGGGCGGCAACACCGGCTTCGGCCCGTTGCAGATCGGCGCGGCGGTGCTGGGCGCGTTCATTGACCTGGGCCTGTGCAGCGACGCCGAACGCCGCCGCCGCCGCCAGGAACGCGCGGCGTAAGACACCCTACACCTCGCTGGCCTGCCAGTCGGGTTCGGCGATATCCTCCAGCCCGGCGTTCAGCGCCTGCCACAGTTGCGGTACCGCGGTCAGACGCGCGTGCGATTCGGGTTCCACCTGCCGCATGCGCGCCAGCAGCGCCTTGCGCACCTCGGGCTCCAGTTCCTGCGGCCGGAAGCCGCGAAACAGCAGCGGCGGGCGCTTGTCCGTTTGGGCAGCCGAAAGTTCCTCAAGCAGGCTCTGGCCGCGCTCGACCATCTGGGCCAGGCCGCTGCGGCCGTTGTAATCAGCCTTTTCCAGAACCGAACGCATCTCGGCCAGACGCTCGCGCGCGGCGCGTTCCGAGGCCGCGCTGCCCTCAGCCGCCCGGTGCGCCAGCACGCGCAGAAACACCAGCCCGCCGTACTGTTCGCGCCAGTGGCGCGCGCCCTGGCGCTCCAGCGTGTCCATGGCCTGGCGCGCGTTGACCTCGGCAGCGTCGGGATACCCCGCCAGCAGCAGCAACTGGGCGTACAGGCCGTCAAACACCGCCGTCTCAATCGTGCTGCCCGTGCGCGCCAGCAGCGCCCGCGCGCGCTCGTAGGCCGCGGCGGATTCCGCAAGCCGCCCCAGCTTGCGCGCCACGCCGCCCAGGTTGCCCAGCGCGATTGCCTCCAGCGTCACCGTGCCGCCGGCACGAAAGTGCGCAATCGCCCGCAGCAGCGAAACCCGCGCCTCGGCAAGCCGCCCCTCGGCCTGATCCAGCGTGGACAGGTTCACCAGCGTCGCCGCCACTCCCACCGTGTCGCCCACCTGGCCGTACAGGGCACCGGCCTGGCGGTGCAGCTCGCGCGCCCGGTCAGGGTGCCCCAGCTCGCGCATCAGGCTGCCCAGATGATCCAGCGAACTGGCCTCAAGGCCGGGGTTGCGCGAAGCCCGCGCGAGTTCAACGGCCTGACCGAAAGTGTGTTCGGCTTCGGGCAGACGCCCCTGACGCCACAGAAAATCGGCCAGGTGCATGGTGGCCCGCGCCCGCACGCCGGGGTCGCGCCCCGGATCGAGAACTTCCAGGGCCTGCCGCGCGCGCGATTCGGCCTCGCGCCAGTCGCCCACGGCGGCCGCCGCCTGGGCCGCCACGTTGCAAAGCTGGCCCAGCGTGGCGGGGCCGGCCTGACGCGCCGGCTCAAAGGCCTGCTCGCACTGGCGGCGCGCCTCGGGGTAGCGGCCCAGCACCACCAGCAGCCGCGCGCGCATGGCCAGACATTCGCCGCGCGCCGCCGGGTCGTCGCAGGCCTCCAGATCCGCCAGCGCGCGGGCAATCGGCGCCTCGGCCCGCACCGGCACGCCGGTGCGCATCAGGATTTCGGCCAGGTGCGTGTTGGCGCGCACGCGGTCGGCGGCCTGGGCCAGCGGGTGTACCGCCAGACGCTGCCAGGCGTCCAGCGCCGCCTCGTTGGCCCAGGTGCGCGTGGCAAAGCCCGCCGCGCGCCGCAGCCAGTGCAGTTCGCGGCCGTGCAGCGCCGCCGTGTCGCCCGTCTGGCCCTGGGCGGCGCGGGCGTGATAGGCCAGTTCTTCGGCCCAACTGTCGGAATCAGCCGCGACCCGGGCCAGCTCTTCCAGCACTTCCAGCGCCGCGCGGTGCAGCGCCGCCCGGGCCGACGGCGCCTGGAGGGAATAGGCGGCCTCGCGCAACAGCGCGTGCCGGAACAGATAGATGGACTCGGCGCCAAGGGGGTTCACCGGCGACTCCCTGTTTTCGCATCGGCGCGAGGCCGGCCGCTTCGCTTACGCCCGGCCTGCGGGCCGGGCTGCTTCGCTTTCGTGACAGTCCACCGGACTGTCACGACCTCGCGCAACAGCGCGTGCCGGAACAGATAGATGGACTCGGCGCCAGGGTGACCCACCGGCGCGCATTATGAACCGGCGCGTGGCGCTTTGCACCCGGCGCGTGACAGAATTGGCGTGACCGGCGGCAGCCGGCGGTGTTGCATGGTCTGGTCGGACACGGGGGACCCTATGCGCCAGTGGCTCGCGGCTGCGTTTCTGGTCTGTGGTGTCGGGTGCTGGCTGACCGGCCGCGCGGCCGCCGATGAGGTAAAGCCCGCCGCGCCCGAAACCGCCAGACCTGCCCTGCGCAGCAGCGCCGAACTGACGGCGCTGATTGACGCCGAAATCGCCAAAGTCTGGGCCCGCGACGGCATCACGCCCGCCGCGCCATCCAGCGACCATGTGTTTCTGCGCCGCGTGTATCTGGACACGCTGGGCGTTCCGCCCACGGTGGCCGAAGCCGAGGCGTTTCTGGCCGACAAGTCCGACAACCGCCGCGCGGCGCTGATTGACCGCCTGCTGGCCGACGAACGTTTCGGCCGCCACATGGCCGACCTGTGGATGAGCGCCTGGATGCGCCGCGACGCCGGCAAGGACGGCATGGACGTGTTCTTCGGACAGTGGCTGGCCGAACAGTTCAACACCGACCGCGGGCTTGACCGCATCATCTACGACATCATCACCGCCGGCGGCGCACTGCACGACAACCCCGCCACGGCCTATTACGCCCAGCACCGCGACCTGGTCACCGCCGACGTGGCCGGCAACGCCACCCGCCACTTCACCGGCGTGCAGATCCAGTGCGCCCAGTGCCACGATCACCCCTACGAAGAACACTGGAAAGTCGCCGATTTCAACGGCGTCGCCAGCTTCTTTGCCGGCCTGCGCGTCAAGAACAACGGCGACCGCCGCCCACGCTTTGGCGAAGTCGTGGACGTAAAGACCGAACCGATGGACGAGGCCAGACTCAAGCGCAAGCTGGCCGGCCTGAACGAAGAACAGCGCAAGGAACTGCTGGAGAAAATGCGCTACCGCCAGCCCAAGTTTCTGCTGGGCGAGCGCGTGAACATCGAAGACGGCACACTGTGGCGCCCGGCCTGGGCGCGCTGGGTAATCAGCCGCGACAACGCCCAGACGCGACGCTATCTGGCCAACCGGGTCTGGAGCTTCGCCTTCGGCAGCGGCCTGCACAACCCGGTGGACGACTACAACAGCTTCAACACACCCAGCCACCCCGAACTGCTGGACGCGCTGGCGCTGGACCTGCGCGACAGCGGTTACAGCGTCAAACGCCTGTACCGGGCGATACTGAACAGCCGCGTCTGGCAGCTTGCCGCCCACGGCGCCCGCGCGTCTGAAAACGGCCGCGTTGAAACCTGGCACTTCGCCCAATTTGCCGTGCGCCGCCTGTCGCCCGAACAATTCTTCGGCGCGCTGATGACCGTCACGCCCGCCGGCGAAGGCATGCGCAAGACGCCCGCCCGCAAGGACAACCCCTACTCCCGCATGATCGCCGAAGGCGAACGCTTCGAACAGCGCAAGGCCGACGGCCAGCTTGGCGAAAACGAACGCAAGCTGGTCTACGACTTTGCCGCCCTGCGCAAACTGGAAAGCATGTACGAAGCCGTCGCCCCCGACTGGATGGCGCGCCGTCGCATGGCCGCCGGCTTTGCGCGCTCGACCACCGACGACGAAATGACCGAAAGCGACGGCTTCAGCCTGACGATTGACCAGGCCCTGTTTGTCATGAACAGCGACGCCACCAACCGTATCTCGGATTTCGACCGCGGCGGGCTGATGGGCAAGGTGCTGGCCGGCGCACGCGATGACGACGCCAGAGTGCGCGTGCTGTACCTGGCGGTGCTGTCCCGCGCGCCCACCGGGGCCGAACGCGCCCGCGTGCTGGCTCACGCCCGCAACAACGACGGCTGGGAAGACGTGTTTTACGCCCTGCTGATGACAACCGAATTCGCCACCAACCACTGACGGGCTACGCCGCCGGGGCGTCCAGGTTCAGTTCTTCGGGCGATTCCAGCAGCTTGCGCGGGTTGCGCGGTGCGGGCAGCCGCACCTGCTTGTTGCGCAGCAGCGGCGTCTTGCCGGTCAAAAACACGCGCGGCGCTTCGGCGGGGCCGGGGGCCGCGTTTTCCGCCAGGGTCAAAGCCGGGCCCGCGTCCTGCTGCATCGGCACCGTCACGTCGGGGTCAACCTCGCGCAGCATTCTGGGCGGGGCGCGCCGGTCGGACTTTTCACCCACCAGTTCGGCCGCCGAGACATACTTGCCGGTCTCAAGGTCCAAAAGCCGCGCGTTCAGCGGAATCACCGCGCTGGTGATGGCCTTGATCACCGACTTCTTTAGAAAGGGTCCCTTCAGCCCGTCTTTGGCAAGCACCTTGAAGCCGATCATGGGGTTCTCCGACCTGTGGACACCCACAGTCTACCCCGCCATCACGCCCGCGTGCGCTTTTGCGACGCTTTGGCCTCAAGCATATTTGCAGATCGGGAAGGGCGAAAAAACGATTTGCGGCCGCCGTTCAATCCGCCAGCAGCCCCGCCAGCAGCCGGTGAAAGTGATGCGTGCCCGTCTCGCGCGACGGTGAATAGCGCCCGCGCCGGTAAAACCGCCCCTTGATCCCGCGCGCCACGGCCTCGACTACCGCCTCGTCCTCGCGCTGGGTCTGGTCCAGGCCGGAACCAGCGCCTTGTTCAAGCCGGCTTTCGTCCCACACGTAACTGTGAAACTCCACGCGCGTCAGTTCCGGCGACACGGGCAGCACGACGTTCAGGCTCAGGCCCCACGGATAAAAGTTGAACATCGTGCACGGGAACAGCCACCAGTACCAGGCCGCCACGCGCCTGCCGGCATCGGGGTGATCGCCGGGCAGGCCAAAGCACGGCTCGTTGTCGCGCGCGATGCCGATCTGCAGGTTGCTGTGCGCGAACAGTTCCGTGGTGTATTGACCGTAATCAAGGGCCTTGTTCAGCGCCGGGTGCACAAACGGCACGTGAAAGCCCTCCAGATAGTTGTCTATGTACAGCGCCCAGTGGGCCTTCACATGGTACACACGCGACAGCGCCGGCGCTGGCCTGAACGATTCCAGCGGCATCCAGCCCGCGCGGGTGTTCATATCGGCGGTCAGCACCGCCAGTTCCTGGGCCGGGCGCAGGCTTACAAAGCGGAATCCGCGCCAGGACCCCGTGGCAAGCCGGGCCAGGTTGTCGCTTTCGGACGGGAAATCCGCGCAGCCGTCAAACTCGGGCATGTGCTCAAACCGGCCGTCCAGGCCAAACCGCCGCCCGTGGTACGGACACCGGATCGCGCGCAGGTTGTCGGCGGGCCTGTCGCAAAGCACCGTGCCGCGATGGGTGCAGACGTTGCTCAGGCAGCGCGTTGTGCCGCCGTGATCCGTGGCCATCAGCAGCGGCTCGTCCAGACAGCCCGGCAGCAGCGTGAAAGGCCGCACCGCGCCCGGCGGCGGCGCGGGCTCCGTCAGCACGTGCCACGACCGCGCCAGCACACGCTCGCGCAGCAGGGCAAACACCGCCGGGTCGGTGTAGAACTCGACCGGCGGCGTGTGCGCGCGGGTGATGTCGGCGTGGATGTCCAGCTTCATGCCGCCAGCCTATCGCCACAGGCCGCCGTTGCCAGCACGGCGTGCAAGGCACACAGGGTGGGCAATGCGCAGGAAAGTAAGGCCTGTCGGAGGCCGCACAGAAAGTATGATGTGTCGCACCATTGCAATGTATGATTGGCACGCGTGCGCGACACCGTTGTGGGATATTTCGTTTCTGCAATCCGCCGCCCTCGACCGCACCTTCAAAGGAGAACTCTGATCATGAACGCGCACTCCGACGGCACCGTCCGCCACGATGCTTGGTTAGCGCTGAGCCACGTGGTTCATGCGGCCAACGATGTTCCCGCCGGAACGTTGGCCGCAACCCGCCTGCTTTACCCATTTGCCGAGACGCTGAGCGACTACTACGACTGGCAAGTCGACGATGTCAACCAGCTTGGCTGGGCTCAGGCAAAGCTCGCCACCATGCCACCCATAACCGTAGCAGTAGGTGACACGTTCTCTGCTGACACGCTCCACCCCCGCGTGACCAACGTATTGCTGCTGCCCCAGACCACCACGCTCGATTCCAGTTCTGCCTTGTTGAAACATGTGAACCAGGTCCACCTTGAAGACCTGAAGAAACAGGCCCCGGCCGCGCTTGGCAATGTCATCACCCTTGAGCGCACCGGCGCATCGATGGGTGTGTATGCGTTTCTGGTGTGCCGCGAACCCGGTAACCCGAAGCCCGTAGCGCTCGAACAATGCCTGAAAGCCCTGCCGCGCAATCCCGGCATGCGCTACGTGCTGCCCATCTGGCGCGCTGACGAACACCTGGACCTGTGGCTGGACGCCATCTGCAACTGGCAGCGCGAGGCGAGCGCCAAGACCGCCACATTGCCCCAGCCGATGCTGGTCAACTTCGAGGCCGGGAAAGCGGCCTTGGCGCAAGAGCTCGAACGCCGGCTGATCCTCCGTGGTTTACTGGTCGGCCGCGCCAACGAAGAAGCCGTGCCCCTTGGCGGATCGCTGCGCGAGAACAGGGACGTGGCCAGGCAGCTGGCACAGCTGGTAAAACCCAGCGGGCCGCTGACGCCGGAGGTGTTTGCGAATTGGCTGCTTAGCGGGACAAGACTGACCGCTGAAGCGTGGAACAGACACGAACAAGTACTGCGCGGCATTTGAAGCACCCGAATGCCCTCGACCGCGCCTTCAAAGGAGAACTCTGATGGCCACCCGCGAGAGCAAGTCCTTCCGCCACTCGGCAGCGTTCGGCAAACGCATCGAGTTCTATGTGGTCGGCTTGATGCACAAGGAAGGCCTGGATGTCTATTTGCCGCTGGTGGACGACGACGCCATTGACGCCGTGGTCAAGCGCCCCGACGGCAGCTTCGTCGAGGTGCAGATCAAGGCCCGTTCAACGCACGTCATCTTTGGCGATGCCGCCCTGTTCGCAGCATTGACCCACGAGCCGCGCCAGAACTACTGGTTCGTGTTCTACTCCGAGCGCATGGACACGATGTGGATCATGTCGTCCAGGGAGTTCGTCGCCGAGGCCGTTCAGAACAGGAACGGCAAGAACGTCGGCAAGCGCGGCATCTGGTTCAACGGCAAAAACACCAAAGCCCAGACCGAGCACGTAAAGCCGCAGTACGCAAAGTACGTAGCCAAAGACTTCAGCCGCATCCTCAACGAACACCCGGACGCCAATGCCTGACCAACACGAAAACCCGGACTGGTCGCCAGAGTGGCCAACACCAGAAGCCGTGAAAGCCCGGTTGGCGCGCTGCATGGAGCGCCTGCGCGACCATGACGCCTACTTGCTGACGCAAGGCCACGAGCAATCCATCACGCACCGGCTTGCGATGTACTTGCAGGACGAGTTTCCCGGCTGGCATGTTGACGTTGAGTACAACCGCAATCTGAACGACGCCAAGATTATGAAATGCAGGCGCGCCACGGATGCCTTCGCGGCCAAGCACGGCATCAGGCCTGACATCATCGTCCACCAGCGCGGCACCCGCCGAAACCTGCTGATCGTCGAGGCGAAGCGACAAGGCCAGCCCATGGCCGATGACGTTGAAAAGCTGAAACGCGCAACGCAGCCCGAAGGCGAGCTTGAATACGCCTACGGTGCCCTGGTTGAACTAGTCCCTGGCCCGGAACCCTGCAAAGTACGCTGGTTTCACGTCGGCAACGAAGAAAGCGAGCATGCCTGAACTGCCCGACGGCGCGATATGTCCCCTTAGATGGCATACTGGGGCCACGAAAGGGCAGGTGACCCATGCAGACCGTTGAACACACGATCACCCTCCACAGCGCCGAAGCGCTGCACGGCAAGATGCCCGGTGAGTTCGGCGCGGTACTGGCCCGGGTAGCCGACCTTGCTCGCGAAGCAGTGCGAATGCGTTTTGAAGGAGTGAGTTCACGTCGCGGACGCCGCCCGGACTGGCTACCCAAGGCTGCGGACATTCGCTTTTGCGATCACGAGGGTAATGGGGATGGCGTAACGCGGCTTTTCTATGAAGCACCGCGCCTGCGGGACACCGCCCCCGACACACTGTGGCAGAGGGGCATGTTTGGCGCCGAGACTCCTGACGCGGCACCTCGAAAAGACGATACGCCGCTTGACCTGTTGGCCGACACCATGTTCTCAGTGCGCCGGTCCGATGCCGACAGCCGGTTTTTTGACGAAGCGATGCTCAAGGACATTCGAGGGCTTCACAAGGCCTTCGGTCGGGTTTTCGAACGAGCAGACCTTCACGGCAACCGTGTCGCGAAGGAGCAGCCGGCCATTGCAGACGCAACCACGATTCAGAACGCCCGCAAGTTGGGCCAATCCACACCGCGCCCTCGTAAAGTTCAGTTACTGGGCAAGCTCGACATGGTACGACACAGCACCAGCATGTTTGGCCTGGTCGTTCAGGGCGCAGAAGTGGCTTGCATTCTTGATCACGGAGACATTGAGGCGCTTTCTCCGCTCCTTGGCAGCAAGATTCTAGTGCAGGGCAATGCGGTGTTTCGCCCTTCGGGCCGTGTGTTGCGAATCGAGGTTGACCACTTCGAGCGGGGTGAAGGCAAGGCGACACTGTTCGAAAAGCTGCCACAGCCGCTCGCGCAGAAGCTCGACCGTCGAAGACTGCAAGTTGAGCAGGGGCCGCGCAGTGGCATAAATGCCATATTCGGCACGTGGCCAGGAGACGAGACTGAGGAGGAGTTTCTTGCGGCGATTTCGGAGCCGCAGGAATGATTCGGCGGCAATACATGCTGGATACCAATGTGTTGCTCCAGATCGTTCGGGGCGGAAGGGTTGGCACGGCTATCAAGGACAAGTTCCAACTCGACGCGCAGACTCTCCGGCCGCAATTGTGCGTGGTTACCTATGGGGAAATCTGGGCCATCGTCGGAAGAAACAACTGGGGCGACGCGAAGCGCCAGTCGCTTGAAGCCGCGATTAACGAACTTCCGCCCGTGGACATCAACTCTGATGAGGTCGTAAAGGCCTACGTCGAGATCATGCTCTACTCGAACTCTGTTGGAAGGTCGATGGAGAAGAAACAGAACGACGTGTGGATTGCCGCCGCAGCGAAGGCCGCAGGCTCTTACCTGTTGGCCTGCGACGGAGATTTCGACCACCTCTACGGCAACAAGATCGAAGGCGAGTACATTGACCAGCGCGCCTTCCTCAACGGAGGGAAGTTGGATGCGTAGCGCAAGCGGCGCTACTCGCCGCAAGCGGCTGAACTTGGAGTGGAGAGTCCAGTATGGCAGCAACAAGCGAAACCAACATCTGGGGCATTCACGGCGGCAAGACGGGCGATGCCGACACACTGTTCTTGAAACACACCTGCATCGCGATCGGCTGGCCCAAGATGGGCGATCTTTCGCGCCTGCCCGCCGACCGCGAGGCATTTAAATCCGCCGTGGCTGCGGCCTACCCGGAGAAAAAGCCGGGCGCGATTCCGAACAACGCCGGGCAACTGTTCCGCTTCATGCACGAAATCAAGCCGGGCGACTTGGTAGTTTACCCCTCCAAGCGCGACCGCCAGATTCACCTGGGGCGCATTGAGGGCGAGTACCGCTACCAGCCCAAGCCCGAAGAAAGCTACCCTAACCACCGAAGCGTCAAGTGGCTGCGCAGCCTGCCGCGCACGCATTTTACGCAAGGGGCGTTGTACGAGATCGGCTCGGCCATGAGCCTGTTCAAGGTCCAGACCTATGCCGAGGAGTTCCGCGCGGCCGTTGAGGGCAAGGTGGCCCCGCCGCCGGTAGCTGGTGACGTCACGATCGGAGCTGTAGCCGAAGACATCGAAGAAAGCACGCGGGACTTTGTGCTCAAGAAGCTGGCCCAGGAATTGAAGGGGCACCCGTTTGCGGAGTTCGTGGCGCACCTGCTGAACCAGATGGGCTACCGCACCCGCGTGTCGCCCGAAGGGCCGGACGGTGGCGTGGACATTGTTGCCCACAAGGATGAACTGGGGTTCGTGCCGCCGATCGTGAAAGTGCAGGTCAAAAGCACGACCGGCAGCATTGGCGACCCGGTAGTTTCGGCCCTGTACGGAAAGGTGGGCGCGGGAGAGTACGGCCTGCTGGTTGCGTTGGGGACGTTCACGGCACAGGCCGCCACGTTTGCCAAGTCCAAGAGCAACCTGCGCCTGATTGACGGGGACGAGCTGGTTTCGCTGGTGTTCCAGTACTACGAGCAGTTCGACTCGCGCTACAAGGGACTGCTGCCCCTGCGCCGGGTGTACGTGCCGGAAATGATCGAGGACGCCGAGGAATAGCAGGTTTCAAAGTTGGCTGGCTTCTGGAACCTGGGCAGCGCCCGCCGCCCGGGGGCTATTTCGGCCGGGGGACAATCAGGCGCGTGCGGCAGCGCGGGCAGGCCGTGGCCTTGCCGGCCCGGCCGGACTTGACGGTGTATTCGGCGCCGCAGCGGCAGGCAAAGCGCAGGGAATGTTCGCGGGCATGAATCAGTTTGCCGACCACGGCGCCGTCGGGGCCGGGCGCGGGGGCGCTGGCGCGGGCGTTGACTTCTTCGGCCAGTTCCAGCGCCAGTTGGGTCAACAGGTTGGGGTCATAGGGCGAAAGCACGGCCTCGGCGACTTCTTTCTGCACAACGGCCAGCGCGGCGTCGCGCGCGGCGGTGTCCCTGGCCAGTTCGGCCACGCGGGCGCACACGGCGGAAAACAACGCGCGCAAAGGCGCTTCTTCGCGGCCGACGGCCCAGCGCGCGACTTCGGCCCCAAGCGGCGCGACATCGGTGTTCTGGCCTGTTTCGGCACGCGCCCACAGTTCCAGCACGGGCAGATCCACGGAACTGCGGGTGCCGGGGGCCACGGCGGATTCAGCGCGCAGTTCGGCCAGGCGCGCCAGCAACCCGGCGAAATCGCGGCGCAGGGCCGCCAGCAGCACAACCAGGTAATGCGCGCCGCCGATCGCGGTGGGGCTCTGCACACGGCGGGCAACGGCCAAAGCCTCGTTTAGCAGCGTGGCGGCCAGGTCGTGTTCGCCCATCAGCATGTGCAGGCGCGCGCGCGCGGCCGCGATCCACGCCAAACCCTCGTGGCGGCCGATCAGGCGCGTGGTTTCCTCGGCGGCGTCCAGCGCGGCCAGGGCTTCCTCAAACCGGCCCAGGTTCATCAGCACCAGCGAATGGTTGTGGTGGGCGATTGCCTCCTGGTCGCTGGTTTCCTCGTGGGCCATTTCAGCCAGCAGGTCATTCAGCACCGCCAGCGCTTCCTCGTTGCGGTCCAGGTTCAACAGCGCCGTGGCGGCCACCGAGCGCGCCTGAAGGCCGTCGCGCGCCAGCCCCGCGCGCTTGAGCCGTTCGGCCGCCGCCAGCAGCGTGGCCGCGGCCTCGGCTGGCCTGCCCTGCAGCAGCAGCAGGCGCCCGCGCGCGACATCCAGCAGATCCATGCGCGTGGCGTCGCCGCCGCGCTGGAACATGAACGTGGCGTAATCCAGACGTTCGGCCGCCGGCGCGGGCTGCTTGGTGACCATCAGGTGCTCGGCGTGGCTGACGGCCACCATGCCGCGGAACAGGCGGTCCTTGCTGCGGGCGGCGGCGCGTTCGGCTCGCGCGTAATACTCGCCGGCGCTGGCGTGGTCGGCCACCCAGGCCTGCACGCGGGCATAGGCCAGGCACACCAGGGCTTCGGCTTCGGGTTCAATCCGGCCGCCGGGCGAGTTGGCCAGATACTCGCGAAACAGGCGCTGGGCCTCCTCGCCGCGGCCCGAACGCAGCAGCCCCGACGCCAGCGGCACCATCAGAAGCGCCGCGGCGTGGCGGTCGTTGGCGCCACGAGCCAGTTTATGCGCGAGGCGAAACGCGGCCTGTTCGATCTGGGCGCGCTCGCGCCATTGCGCGGCGTGGCGGCCGGACGGATCCACACCGATGGTGAAGGCCAGACTGGCGAAATACTGCACGAACCGGCGCACCGGGTTTTCCGGGTCGCCGCTGCCGAATCCCCAGTCCGTGCGCGAACGCAGCGTGTCCAGCACCGGGCCGTAAACCCGCCAGCGGTTGCCAAGGCTCAGACTCTGGCGCGCCAGCAGGCCGCGCTCGAACAGCGCCGCCACAATCGCCGACAGCGGCGGCGCGCCGGGGTGCGACGCCAGCGAGACAACCTCCTGCGCGGCCTCGATAAAGAACCCGTCGGGAAAGATACAGAGCTGGTTGAGCGCCGAAAGTTCGTGGTCGGCCAGCGATTGCAGCGACCAGTCAATCGAATCGCGCAGGCTGGACAGCACGGCCGACGAACCCTTGCCTGCCGGGTCCTGCAGCGCCGCCAGCTTGCGGCTGGTGGTCTTGAGCTGGCCCGCCAGCTCGGCAAGGCTGAGCGTGCCCAGCCGCGCCGCCGCGAGCTGCAGCGAAATCGGGTGGCCCTCCAGCGCCTCGCACACCTGGGCAACCAGGCGCAGGTCGTCATCGCCGGGGTCAAAATCAGGCACGTGTTCCATGGCCGCGTAAACGAAGAACTGCACGGCCTCAAAGTGGCGCAGTTCGTCCACCGGGGCGTTGCGGCGCAGGGCGCGGTCTGGGTAACGCAGCGGGGCCAGTTGAAGTTCCTGCGCGCCAATGAAGCGCGCGGCGCGCCGGGTGGTCAGCAGAAACCGCGCCTCGGGCTGGGCCTTCAGCCACACGCCCAGGGCGTCACCCAGCGTGCCCAGCGGGTCGCGCAGTCCGTCCAGAATCAGCAGCATCGGCCCGCGCGTGGCCAGCGCGTCGGCCACCGAACGCAGAAGCGGTTCGGCCCCGCGCGGCGCGGCGCCCAGCACGGTCAGGATTTCGCGCATCGCGTCGGGCGCGTCCTGGGCCTGCGACAGGTCCACAAACCACGACCCGAACGGCAGGTTCTGGGCGGCCTGGCGGCCGAACTCGCGCG
This sequence comes from Planctomycetota bacterium, assembly GCA_015075515.1. GTDB lineage: Bacteria > Planctomycetota > UBA8742 > UBA2392 > UBA2392 > H3-PLA7. Next base: position 2,284 of record JABTUE010000005.1, on the reverse strand, counting down.
CCAGCGCGGTTTTGCCGGCGCCGGCGGTGCCGGACACGACCATCAGCGCGGCGTGTTCGCCCAGCCAGCGGTGCAGCGCCGCCAGAGGCTCCTCGCGCCCGACAAACGGCGACTCGGCGGGTTCAATGTTCGAAAGCCGCCGCGGCCGCGCCACACCCGTCAGCGGCACCGGCGTCAGCATCATCTCGCGCAGCCGCACCGCCAGCAGCGTGACATCGTCGCTCAGGCCGCGGTCGCCCACAAAACCGGTCACGTCGGCCCAGATCGCCTCCAGCAGCCGGCGGCATTCGTCGTTGGCGTTTTCGGCCGCGCGATCCTTCAGGCGCGCCAGCCCGAACTCCTGGTCGTCGGGGCCGGTGGCCTCGACGATGCCGTCGGTGTACAGCAGCAGCGTGTCACCGCGCGCAAACGGCACGGTGAATTCCTCCAGCGTGCGGCCCAGATGCTCCAGCAGCGTGCGCGAAATGACGGTGCCCTTGCCGGGCAGTTCCTGGGGCGCGCCGGCGCGCAGCATCAGCGGCGGGTTGTGGCCGGCGCTGGCGTAACTGAGCGTGCCCTCGCGCATGTCCAGAATGCCGTAAAACACGCTGATGAAGGCCTTGTCGGGCAGATCAGGCGCCAGTTCGGCGCCCAGGGCCAGCAGCACCTCGCGCGGGCCGGCGGCGTTGCGGGCAATCAGTTGCAGCGACTTTTTGGCCAGGGCCATGATGATGGCGGCGTCCACGCCGTGGCCGGAAACGTCGGCAATCACGATGCCCAGGCGGTTGGGCGGAAAGGACAGAAAGTCGTAAAAGTCGCCGCCGACCATGTCCACGGGTTCATAGTGGGTGGCGATCTGCACGCCCGGCAGAACGGGTGCCTTGGGCAGAAGCCCAAGCTGAACCTGGCGCGAACGGTCGCTGTGCGCGGTCATGATGGAACGCACAGTGTAGCCGCACCGGGCCGGGCGCAACAGGCGCGTCATCCCCGCGGTCCGGGAGGGGGGCAGGCGTTCGGTCGCCCCCCTGTCGCAACCGCCACGGACGGGGCATAAATGGATATATGAATCCATTTATTGCAGGCACCGACGACCACACCGCCTTTCTGGAACGCTTCTACCGCGTGCAGCGTCACTTCTACGACCTGACACGGCGGCTGTTCCTGTTCGGGCGCGAACGCGCGCTGGCGCGCGTGACCCGGCAGCGACCCGGCTCGGTGCTGGAAATCGGCTGCGGCACCGCGCGCAACCTGGCGCGCCTGCGCCGCCGCCTGCCCGGCGCCGATCTGTGCGGCGTGGACGCCTGCAGCCAGATGCTGAAAAGCGCGCGCCGACGCCCCGGCCTGCGCCTGTACCACCGGCGCGCCGAAGACATTGCCAGCCCGGCAGAACTCGGCCGACCCGGCGGGTTTGACGCCGTGCTGCTTTCCTACGCCCTGTCCATGATGCCGCAATGGCGCCCGGCCCTGCAGGCCGCGCGGCGCTGTTTGGCACCCGGCGGCGCGCTGCACGTCGTGGACTTCTGGGACTTCGCCCGCTGGCCGGGGCCGCTGCGCGGTCTGATCCGCCGGCACCTTGCAGCACACCACGTGCGCCACGAACCGGGTGTGCTGGACTGGCTGCGACAGGCCGGCGCCGCCGTGTCGCCCGTGGCGGGCCGCTGGGCGTATGTCGCGTGCCTTCAGGCCGGCCGGTAGACACAACCGCAGGTCGCGGTCTCGGCAACTTCCACCGCGCTCACGCCCGGAAGCGCCGGCCGGAGCCGGTCATAGATCCACCGGGCCAGAACTTCGGATGTCGGGTTATCCAGTCCCGGCACGTCATTCAGCAGCGCATGGTCAAGCTGTTTCAGCAGCGGCGCCATTGCCGCCGAGATCTCGGCAAAATCCACCACCCAGCCCTGGGGCTGCCGCAACGTTCCCCGCACAAACACGCGGCAGCGAAAAGAATGCCCGTGCAGATTGGCGCAACGATGATCCGGCGGCACATGGGGCAACCGGTGCGCGGCCTCGAACGTGAACTCTTTCCAGATCTCGTGCATGGGCACAGGGAACACAGTACCGCAGACAGGTATGCCCTCGACAGCCGCCGCGGCCAAGGGTCTTCCACGGGTTCCGCTTCGCTCCACCCGTGGCTGTGCAGCCCACGGCCCCTTCGGGGCCGGCGACGGGGATTGCGGCTTGCATCCGGTTCTCCAACCTCCTGCCCCCAACCTCCTGCCCCCAGCCCCCAACCTCTCTCCCCAACCTCCCTCACTCCAACCTTCCGCCCCCAAACTCCCGCCCCAACCTCCGTTCCAGCCGTCAT
>JABTUE010000004.1 GCA_015075515.1 Planctomycetota bacterium | reverse complement strand
TCGAAACGCCGGTTGCCGACATCACGGGCCATGGCAAGGGCCTGCTCGTACATTCGCTCGGCCTGCTCTGCACGCCCGGTTTCTAGATAGACATTCGCCAGGTTGCCCAGGGTGACGCCCTCGAAACGCCGGTCGCCGACCTCACGGGCAATGGCAAGGGCCTGCTCGTGCATGCGCTCGGCCTGCTCCACGCGCCCGGTTTCGTGATAGACAAGCGCCAGGTTGCCCAGCGCCAATCCCTCGGAACGCCGGTTGCCGACTTCACGTGCTGTTTTCAAGGCTTGCGTAAACGCACTTTGCGCTTCCAACGGCTCGCCAGCTTGAAAGAGTACAGTGCCCGCGCGGCGCTTACATTCACCCTGGGCAGCCCCTGCCATCAGTTCAGCCAGCCCTTGCCATGCCTGCACCGATGCCTGCGGCCGAAACACGCGCTCCAAATACTCGGCCGCGCGGTGCAGGTAGAGTTGATACAGGGTCGCCAGCGTGCTTGCTTCGTCCTGCGGGCCCAAGTCCCGCACCCCCAGGGCCTGCCGCGCGTGATAGGCCAGCTCGGCGGCGACAAGGTCCGTGCCGTGTTCCGGACAGGGCGGCGGGTCAACGGCATCCAGCGGGGGAGGCTCAGGCGCGCGGCCACCGAAGGCTTGCTCAATCAGGAAGAACGTCAGCCCATGCAGGCGCGCGCGGTCCGTGGGCAACTGCAAGTCGTAGGCCGCCTCACGCAGCAGGGCATGGCGGAACAGGTAGGCCGTTTCAGCGCTGCTCATGGCGCGCCCTCATCAAAGGGGGGCACGCCGGCCCTGGCACAGGCTTCACGCATGGAGGCCCGGTGCAGGCGCAGGTCTTCCGGGGCTGGAATTTGCGCCAACACTTTAACCCCGGCATGCCACATGGCGGCTGCGCGCTCGATGCGTCCTAACGCGAGGTGGCAAAGAGCTGCTTCGCACATGCAGGAGGCTTCAAGGCGGCGCTCACCTGTCCGGGCATGGATACGCAATGCCTCTTCGAACGTCTGTTCAGCCAGTGCCAGCCTTTCGGTCGCCCTGTAGAGCGCCGCAAGATTTGCAAGCACAAAGGCCAGGCAACTCTGGTCATTGACCTCAATGGCAAGCGCCCTTGCCAGGACGTGATAGCGTTCAGCCCGGATTGCATCGCCCTGACGCTGACAAAGAACAGCCAGGTTGGCCACAGTGACGGCCTGACTTCGTACGTCACCCGTCGCTCTTTGTATCTCCAGAGCCTGCTGTATCAGTCGGTTGGCATCGCTCAGTCTTCCTCTGCCAATCTCCACATTTGCCAGATTGGCCAATGTAGTGGACTCGATGCGGCGGTCGCCTGTCTCGCGCGCAATGGCCAGCGCGAGCTGAAGGTTTTGGTAAGCCTGATCAATGCTTCCGGTGACTTCCTGCACCGAGGCCAGGCCGGCCAATGCAATCGCTTCGGTGCGCCTCAGACCAAGCTGGCGGCTGCGGGTGATAACCTCGCGATGGAGTTCCTCAGCCCGTTGCATGTTGCCCGCGTCAAACAGGTTGATCGCAAGATTTCCGAGATTGAAACATTCGGCGCGCTGGTTGCCCTCGGCGCGCGCGAGCGCCAGAGCCTGCTCATGCAGGCTCATGGCATCAGACGGTCGGCCGGTGTTACGGTAATGCACGGCCAAGTCGCTCAAGGCCTGCACTTCGATGCGCCGGTTACCCAGCGCGTGAGCTGCCTGTACGGCCTTGTGCAGGCAGGGCTCGGCCAGGGTGGCGTTTCCGCACCAGAACCAGGCCATGCCGGCGCGGCGGGTGGCTTCGACCTGCGCAGCCTGAGACAGTTCCGCTGCCAGCCGCGACCACAGATCGGCGCTGGATGCTGGTTGGTAATGGGCTTCCGCATGCTCGGCCGCGCGGCGCAAATACAAACGGTGCAGTGCGGGCGTCACGCCCGTTTCAGGCTGGGGGCTGGAAGCTCCCGACGTTTGCTGGCTTGAGATCTGCGCTTGCAGTGCCAGGCGGGCGTGTTCGGCCAATTCGGCGGCGACAGGGTCGGTCGGGTGCGGCTCCAGCTTCGGCGGGTCAATCGCGTCCAGTGAGGGCGGCTCGGGCGCCCGGCCGCCAAAGGCTTGCTCAATCAGGAAGAACGCCAGTTCGTGCAGCCGTGCCCGATCTGTGGGCAACTGCATCTCATAGGCCGCGTCGCGCAGCAGCGCGTGGCGAAACAGATAAGCGGTTTCAGCGTGCACCGCCGCAGTATAGGCCAACGGCGCAGCCCTCGAAACAGAAGCCTGGCCTGAACGGAGTGGCCTTGGCGAAGTCGTGAGCGGCAGCGGCGGTGCGACGCTCCGGGCTGTCTATTCCAGTGACGCCCAGCCCTGTCGGGTGCAGGTGTCGCGCATATTGGAAACGACAATCGCAAGCCCCTCGGTGTCCCCCAGATCGCGGAGGATAGCGGCCCCATATCTCCAGCATTGGCCGGCTTGTTGCTCGCGCTTGGCCAACAGCAGGCACAGAGCGTATGCGCAACTGTGGATGCCTTCAAAACGGCGGTTGCCGACTTCGCGGTGGAGCGCCAGCGCCTGCTGGAACATCGCCTGCGCGTGTTCGATGCGGCCGAGTGAACTTTGCAGGTCAGCCAGGTTGCCCAGCACGATGCCCTCAAAGCGCCGGTCACCCACACCACGCAGATTTTCCAGTGCGAGCTGAAACGTCTTTTCTGCCTCGTGCTCGCGTCCGGTTTCCATGTACAGGCTGGCCAGGTTGCTCTGCGTGATGCCTTCATTTCGCCGATCACCGACGCTGCGATTGACTTCGAGTGCCTGCTGGTACGCGGCCTCTGCATCGGTGTTGCGGCCAGACAGGCGACAGATGTTGGCGATGTTGCCCAGGCAAATGCCTTCGGCGCGGGGATCTCCGACGGCGCGGATGGCTGCCAGTGCCTGCTGCAAACTTTGCTCAGCAGACTCCAGCCGCCCCGTTTCCTGGTACAAGCTGGCCAGGTTGGCCAGTGCGGCCGCTTCGCTGCGCCGGTTGCCGACTTCGCGGTGAATTGCCAGCGACTGTTGATAGGCATCTTCCGCCTGCCCGGTGCGGCCGGTCTCCAGGTACAGGCTTGCCAGCGTGGACAAAACGATACCCGCGTGCCGGCGGTTGCCGACCTCATGGTGGATGGTCAGCGCCTGCTGCAAAGTGATTTCGGCGAGCTCAATGCGGCCGGTTTGGCGATACAGGTCAGCAAGGCTGCCCAGCACGATGCCCTCAAAGCGCCGGTTGCCTTCCTTGCGATGAATTGCCAACGCTTGTTCGCAGGCCTGCTCGGCGCTTGCGACGTTTCCGGTCTGCAAGTCGAGCGCGGCCAGATTTGCCAGTGCGCTGGCTCTGGATCTCGGTGTGCCGAATTCCAGATGAATGGCCAGTGCCTGGGCAAACGTTTCCCGTGCCAGTTCGATGCGCCCCGTTTGCCGGTACAAGTCTGCAAGGTTTCCCAGTGCAATGCCTTCGGACCGCCGGTCGCCGGCGCCCCGTGCGCTCGACAGTACTTGCTGATAGGTGCACTCTGCCTGTTCGGTGTGTCCGGTGGACATCAGCAGGTTTGCGAGGCTGCCGACCGCAAGCCGCTCAGCTCCGGAACCCGGCGCCCGGCGATGCGCGGCCAGGGCCTGTTCAAACAGGCTCTGTGCCTGCCGCACCAGCCCCGCGTTGTACGAAACCACTCCGGCCCGCCGCAGGCATTCGGCATGGTTCGAACCGGCAAGGCATGCCGACAGCGCCAGCCAGTGCCGGATAGCGGATTCGTTGCGAAATTGCGCTTCGTCGTATTCGGCGGCTCGGCGCAGATACAGGGCATGGAGCGCGGGCGTCACGACGCTGCCAGTGTCCGAAGACTGCGCCATGCGCGCATGCAGCGCCAGTTCGGATGCGATGGCGTCGGTGGCGTGTGGCTCAAGTCCGGCAGCGTCGGTTGCATCTGGCGGTGGGGGTTCGGGGGCTCTGCCGCCAAACGCCTGCTCGATCAACAAGAAGGCCAGTTCATGCAGCCGCGCGCGGCTGGACGGCAATTGCAAGTCATAGGCCGCGTCGCGCATCAGCGCGTGACGAAACAGGTATGCCGTCTCGCCGCTTGTCATGTCTGGCCTTCGTCAAAGGGGGGCACGCCGGCCTTGGCGCAGGCTTTGCACATGGCGACTGATTTGTGGGCGAGTGCGTCTGAACCATCCAATGCGCGCAGGATCGCCGCGCCTTTATGCCAAGTTTCACGAGCATCGTGTCGTTGGTCAAGCGCCAGAAGACACAACGCATAGTCGCACAGGAGAACCCCCTCGCTGTACTGGTTGCCGGTCTGACGCGCAATGTCCAGAGTCTGCCGAAATGCTGACGCTGCGGCTGTCAGGTGTCCTGTTTGCTGGTACAGGGCGGCGAGGTTTCCCAGAATCATGGCCTGTGCGAACACGTCCTCGGTTTCGCATGCGACGGAGAGGGCCTGCTCATGCATGCTTTTTGCCTGCTCCAGTTGTCCGGCTTGGCCTTTCATCATGGCCAGATTTGCCAGTATCTGACATTCCAGGCGCCGGTTGCCGATAGCTCGGGCGATGGTCAGCGCCTGGCCGTAGGTTTGGGTTACTTGCCCGGTTTCGCCTGTCTGCTGAAGTACAGCGGCCAGACCACCCAACGCGATTCCCTCCGACCGGCGGTTGGCCAATTCGCGAGCGATTGCCAGTGCCAGTTCATACAGGCACCGGGCTTGCGCTGTCCGCCCGGTTTCACGATAGATGTTGGCGAGATTGCCCAAGTGGTGGCCCTCGGCGCGCCTGTCGCCGAGTTTCCGGGCGATGTCCAGTGCCAGTTCCAGTGTGTGCTCAGCCTGATCTGTCCGGCCCGACTCGTGGAACACGATTGCCAGATTGCCAAGAAGAGTTCCCTCCAGGGCACTGCTCTGGATCTGGCGGGCAATGCCCAGGGCCTGTTCGTACAGTGTCTCAGCTTGTTTGTTGCGACCCGACCAGCTGTAAACATTGGCCAGGTTGCCGATAGATTTGCCCTCGGTTTTTTTGTTGTGACACTGGCGGGCAGTTTCGATGGCATGGTTGAGCAAAGTTGCGGCTTTTTGCAGGGCGCCCGCATCGGTGGCGATTACTCCTGCTCGACGGAGAGCCTCCGCGCGTTCATTTTCTGCAAGCAGATCGGCCAGTGCCTGCCAGGCCGCGATGGCGGCGTAAACACGAAACGCACGGTCGGCGGTTTCTGCCGCTCGCCGCAAGTAGAGCTGATAAAGCGCCGGCGTCACGCCCACTTCGGGCCGGAAGCGGGAAGCCCGCGATGGTGGCTGACCGGTGGCGGGTACTCCCAGTGCAAGGCGGGCGTGTTCGGCCAATTCGGCGGCGACAGGGTCGGTCGGGTGCGGCTCCAACTTCGGCGGGTCAATCGCGTCCAGTGAGGGCGGCTCGGGCGCCCGGCCGCCGAAGGTTTGCTCAATCAGGAAGAACGCCAGTTCGTGCAGCCGTGCCCGATCCGTGGGCAACTGCATCTCATAGGCCGCGTCGCGCAGCAGCGCGTGGCGAAACAGGTAGGCGGTTTCAGCGTGCACGTGCCATATTGTGCCCATTGCGGCAGCGGCGCGGGATGCATTTTTCGACCCCGTGACTCACCCCGCCTGTGCTGTTACCCTTGCGCGCCATGCCATTTACCAAGTACGGCCTGCGCGAACTGTTTCTGTTTGGCTTGCTCATCCCCGGTGTGCTGTGGATCGGCGTGTGGGCTCTGGCATGGTTTGTGCATCCCGCTCTTTGGGCGGTGGGGGTGATTCCACTGGTTCTGACCGGCTTCAACCTCAACTTCTTCCGTGACCCCGACCGGTCCCTGCCCGGCGACGATTTTACGGTCGTCAGCCCGGCGGACGGGACAGTCACTGATGTCGGAGAAAAAGAGCTGTCCGAGTATTTGCAGGGCAGGCACCAGGGCATCGGCATCTTTCTGAGCGTCTTTGACGTGCACGTGAACCGTGCGCCTCTGGACGGCGAGCTTGAGTACTCGCGCCACCAGGACGGCGAGTACCTCGATGCACGCGACCCTGAGTGCAGCGTGCTGAACGAGGCCCAGAATCTGGGTTTCAAAAGCAAGTGGGGCCCGCGCTACTACGTGCGCCAGATTACAGGCCTGATCGCCCGCCGCATTGTGTGCCCGATCAAACCGGGTGACAAAGTGGCGCGGGGTGAGCGCTTTGGCATGCTCAAATTCGGCAGTCGCACGGAACTGTATTTCGACAACACGTTTGCAGTGGAGTGGAAGGTCAAGGTCGGCGACAAGGTCAAGGGCGGCCACACGGTTGTCGCCGTGGTCAGGCCGCGGGAGGCCAAGGCATGAAGCGCGTAATCGCGGCAATGGCAGTACTGGCGGCGGTTCTGTGCGCGTCGGTGACGGCGCAGGAGAAGCCGGAGGTCAAGGTAAGTTTGGCCAGTCGCGGAGGCACGGCGGCAGCGGCACTGGGGTCTCTGGCGGCGTCGTTGGGTTACACACTGCGCTACAGTCCTGATATTGACCCCGAAACTGATCTGGATTTTCCGGTGTGGCTGCGGCTTCGCGGCGCCCAGCCCGAGCGCGCCGCGCGCCTGTTGACCATTGCCTGCGGTTCCACCGTGCGGCTGGAGCCCGCCCGGCGCCAGGTGTATGTCGGCGCCGGCATCGAGGACGCGCCCGGCCGCGCCATCATCCGCGGCTATGACGCCAGCGTGGCCTGTGCCCAGTATGTTGAATACGTGAACACCTGGGGCCGCCCCACTCCGCCCCCGACTGTGCCCGTGCCGATGCCCCGTGCCGAAGGCGGCACCGACAAGCCCGCGTTGCCGGCCGCGCCGCCGCCCGCGACCTACGAGGCCACACCGGCCGAACAGCTTGTGGGCGTGATGCAGGATGTGCTTGGAGATTTCATTGGCACCGGGCCCAGCCCCTGGGCCGTGGGCGACCGCATACTGGTACGCGACAGCGCCGAAGGCCACGCCGGCGTGCGCGAGTTTCTGGACCTGATTACAGCCGATCACGGCGGGCTTTCCGCCGCTGCCCGCGAAGAGCAGGCGATTGTGGCGCGTCTGCGCAAGGCCAAGCCGCCGCTGGGTCTGACGGAAACGCCTCTGACAGCAGCGCTGGCCCAGTTATGCGACGCGGCGGAAATTGACTATGTCGTGGAGGGTTCGTCCGTGGATGCGGTAGAGGCCACGACGGTAAACCTGGAACTTGGGGCGGACCAGTCTGTGTACGACGCGCTGGAACTGGCATTGGCCGACACCGGGGGCGTCTGGACGGTGCGCGAGGGCGCGCTGTGCTGCAGTTTTGAGAGCGGTCTCGCCCAGAGCTACGGCTATCGGGTGTTTGAAACGCGTGAACTGCTCAAGAAAATCGAGGCCGCGGTCAAGCGCCAGCGCACAGCTCCGGGCAAGCGCGACGGTTTTACCGGTGAACTGCGCGATCTGGGCGGCGTAAGCGTGATCTCGGACGCGCTGGAGGCGCTGGTGGAGATTGATTCGTTCCGCTTGCTGATCCAGACTTGGGGCACGCGCGTGATTGTCCGCGGCGACCACCGTGCGCTGCAACAGGCCGAAACCGCATTGAAGGAAATGGGCTGGGAGCCTCCCAAGGGCAACTGATGGCCGATCCCGCCAATAGCGCGCCGCAATCCCGCCAGGAACCGGCCCCCGAAAGCGGCCGGTTGATCCAGCTTGGCCCGGCACCGGCCAGCGGCGCGCACCCGGCCGCCGGCAATACCGCGCGGCGCCGGCGCGCCCCGCGCATGCCCGGGCTGGCGGTGCTGCCCAGTATGCTGACGCTAGGCAACGCGGTGTGCGGCGTGGCGGCGATGATCGAGCTGATGGCCGCGCACGCCGCGTTCGTGACCGGCGACGCGCGCCAGGTGTACACGCGGCTGGGCGTTGCGGCGCTGCTCATCGGCGGCGGCATGCTGTGTGACGCGCTGGACGGCAAAGTGGCGCGCATGACCGCCACCACCGGCCGTTTCGGGGCCGAACTGGACAGCCTGTGCGACGCGGTGACGTTCGGCGTTACGCCCGCGCTGATGATCCGTGTGTCCGGCGAGTTTCTGTTTGCCCAGTACGACTACGACACGCGCATTCTGTGGGCAATCAGCGGCCTGTATGTGTGCTGCGCCCTGCTGCGGCTGGCGCGCTTTAACGTGGAAACAGCCGAAGACGACGACCACACCACGTTCAAAGGCCTGCCCAGCCCGGCCGCCGCGGCCAGCATCTGCGCGCTGGTCATGGGCACAGCCTGGTTTCACGAAAACGTGGAAGCTTTCCGCAGTGACGCCTGGCGCTGGGTCAGCCGCGTGGTGTTTCCGCTGGTCGGCGGCTTCATTGGCCTGATGATGGTCAGCCGCGTCCGTTACGTGCACCTGTTCAACCGCTTTGTTTCGCGCAAGCAGAGCCTGCGCTCGATGGTTGCGGTGCTGCTTACGGTGTCGCTGGTGGTCGTGTTCCGCGAGTTCTGGCAGTTGATTCTGCCGGCTGTGATGCTGACCTATGTAGGTTCGGGCCCGGTGTACTTTGCCTATCGCTTTCTGCGCGGACGCGGGCTGCTGGGCCGCCGCATGGAATACGCCGAACGCCTGCGCCAGCGTGACGAACGCGCCCGCAAGGCCGCGGCTGCGGCCCGATCCGCCGAGCCCGGCCCCTGACCCCCGCCCGCGACCGATATGAGCGCACTGATTCTTGACGCCTCGCGCATGGACCATGCCGCCGAACTGCTGCGTGCCGGCAAACTGGTGGCCTTTCCAACCGACACGGTTTACGGCATTGCATCAATTCCCACCCACTGGGCTGACAAGGAACCCGCCGATCCGCGCGGAGTAGAGATTGAACTGGGTGATGACCCCGACAGTGTGTACCTGCGCCGGTTCAAGGGCGGGCGCAAGGAGCCGTTCAGCCTGCACTGCGGCAGTGTCCAAAGTGCGTTGCGGTTCGTTTCGCCGCGCGCGCCGCTGGAAGAATTTGCCGTATCTGAACTGGGACCCCGGGGCGTCACCGTGGTTCTGCGCTGGCACAGGCGCGGGCTGGGTGTGCGTATTGTGAACCACCCCGTGGGTAGCGCGTTTCTGGAGGCCTGCGCCGTGCCGGTGCTGGCCAGCAGCGCCAATCTGCACGGCCAGCCGACCCTGCATGATCCGCGGCAGATTGCCGATCTGCCCGGCGTGGACGCCGTGGTGGACGGCGGGGTATTGCCGCCGCGTCCTGCCTCGACGGTGGCGCGCATGCTGCCGTGCGGGCTTCAGGTTCTGCGGCATGGTGCGCTGGGCCTGGCTGACCTGGGCCGGCACTTTACCCGTGACGTTCATTTTGTGTGTGTGGGCAACCTGAACCGCAGTGCGTTTGCCCACCGGTTAATTGAGAGCATGCAGGCCTGGCTGGCCGCGCGCGTGCCGGATTTTGTGCCGGCCTGGCGGCCGTCGTCGTCGGGCGTGGCGGGCAACCCGGCGGTGGCGGTGCCCGAACCGATGCAGCAGGCGGCATCCCGTCGCGGGGTTGACCTTGCGGCGCACCGACCGTCACGTTTTGACCCGGCCGTGCGCGGGCTGCGCGTAGCCCTGGGCGACGACGTGGTGCAACTGGTGGGGGACGCGGCATTGAATCTCAGGGTAGCCGATCCGATGGGGGGGCCGGCCGACGGATACGAGCGCTGCGCCCACGAGATTGTGACGCGTCTGCACTTTCAGTTGCTGGCCCAGTGGGCGCCGGTGCAGGATGCCGCGTTGGAAGACCAGTTCTGCAAGCTATTCTTGGCCCCCGGAGACAGCCCATGAACATCGTGATTGCCAGCGACCACGCGGGCTTTGCACTGAAAGAATCGCTGCGCCACTGGTTGAAGGAAAAGGGCCACACGGTTGAAGACGCCGGCCCCTGGGATGACCAGCGCGTGGATTACCCCGACTTCGCCGCCCAGGCCTGCGAAAAGCTGCGCAAGGGTCTGGCCCACCGCGCCGTGCTGGTCTGCGGCAGCGGCATCGGCATGGCCATGAGCGCCAACAAGGTTCCCGGCTGCCGCGCGGCCGTGATCCACAACGAGTGGGAAGCCGAAATGTCGCGCCGGCACAACGACGCCAATGTGGCGTGCTTTGGCGCGCGCAGCATGGGGCCCGATGTGGTGCAGGCCAGCCTGTTGCGTTTTCTGGGCACCGAGTTTGACGGTGGCCGCCACGCCGAGCGCGTGGGCAAAATGAATCGGCTGGACGGCAGTGCGGCCTGAGCCGGTCTGTCGCGTTCCTGTGTATGCTTCGGCGCGGGCTATGGTTGTCTGGATGCGAACATGGGATCGCTGGTTTACCGTCACTGGCACGAAGGCCTGAACCCTGACGAATGTGTCAGTGTGGACGGCGATGCTCCGGGGCGTCTGCACCTGTCGCACTGGCCGGGCAACCGAACGCCGGTGGCCCTGCGCAGCGACCTTTCAACCGGCAGTTGTCTGCAACTGAACAAACAGCCCGATCGCGAGCAACTGCTGGCGGGCATCACCACCGTTACCAACAACCATTGGGATACCGACGGCCTGTTGTCGGCGTTTGTTTTGCTGAACCCGGAACTGGCCCGTGAGCACGCGCCGTTGCTGTATTCGGCGGCCATGAGCGGCGACTTTGACCTGTTTACCACGCCCGAGGCGGTCAAGATCAACCTGACGCTGACGGCATTGAGCAAGCACAAATTCAGCCCCGTGCGTACTGGTCTGTACGGCACGGCGCTGGAGGCGCGCCAGGCCCAGTACGAGTACGGGCTGAAGCTGATGTCGAAACTGCTGGAGAACCCTGAACTTCACGCCGACTGGATCGCGCAGGAGTTCTGGGCAATCATGCGCGATATGCGGGCAATCCGCGAAGACAAGGTGCGGATCAAGCACATCGAGCACGCCGACATGGTTGTGGTGACCGGTGATCGCCACTACCACACCATGGCCGTGAACACCAGCGCCGATGTCGGGCGCGTGCTGACGGTTGTCACGCTTGAGCGCGGCTGGCTGTACGAGTTTCGGTTCACCACTCGAAGCTGGTTCGACATGGTCACCCGACCTTTGCGCAGACCACGGGGCGATCTGGCGCGGGCGGCCAGATTGCTGAACCATCTGGCGCCCGGCTACGGAGGCATCTGGGTGGCTGACGACCCTGAAGAACCACTGGCGCGTCTGTGCTTTCAGGATCCCCAGGGCAACCTGGTACCCAACGAAACGCGCCCCGTAGACGTCACCAACCTGATTCTTTCCGGTACCTGGGTTCCGGATCCCCGGCTGGACGCTCTGGCCCAGCGCCCGCCCGGCGCCGATGTGGGGCCTGAAAACGCGAGGGTTGAACCCAAGACCGGAAGCTGAGCCCCGGCAAATTCAGTCGCGGCTTGACGTTGGGCGCAAATAGGTACACCATAGGCGCACCCCCCGAGCATCAGGCAACCGGAACTTCCAGGGCTGAAACGGCGACCCCGTTCAGCCTGCTTCCTTGCTTCGAGGGTCTCATGGCAAAAAGTGCTTGGGGCATTGAGCTTGGCACCTCCAGCGTGAAAGCCGTCAAGCTTTCCGGCGACGGCGGCGGGGTCAGCCTCGAAACCTTCAATATTATCAGCCTGTCCGACTATGGTCTGGGCAGCGGAGTTTCGCGCGAAGAAGCCCTGGCCGGCGCGCTGGCATCACTGCGTGTGGCCGAAGGCATCAAGAAGGGCGAGCAGGTGTTTGTCAGCCTGACGGGTCAGAATGCCCTGGGCCGTATCATCAGCCTGCCGCCCGTGCCCAAAGACCGGGTGCGCGAGACGATCCAGAACGAAGCCCGCAGCCAGATTCCAATCAAGCTGGAAGAGGCGGTGTGGGACTACCAGATCATCGAAGACTCCGAGGGCGAAGACGAGCTCAAGGTCAACCTGTACGCTGCCAAGAAGGAAGTTGTCCAGCAGTTGCTGGATGCCTGCGACAGCGCGGGTTTGCAGATCACCGGCATGCAGGTCGCGCCGCTGGGCATTTACAACTACATCAAGTACGAGTTTGACGATGCGGTGGCCGACAGTTGCGTGGCAATTGACATCGGCGCCGACAACACCGACGTGGTGCTGATTGACGGCCAGAAGACCTACGTGCGTGTGGTGCCTGTGGCCGGCAACGAAATCACAAAGGCCCTGCGCGCGCGCTTCAAGCTGAGTGTCGAAGACGCCGAAAAGCTCAAGCGCAACGCCGCCAAGTCCAAGGATGCCGCGGCGGTGTTTGAGGCCATGAAGCCGCCACTCAAGGACATGGTGGGTGAAATCTATCGCGCGGTGGGCTTCTACAAGAACCAGAACGAAGCTGCCAACATCAGCAAGCTGGTGATGATGGGCAACGGCAGCAAGCTGCTGAACATCAAGAAGTTCTTTGAACAGCAATTGCAGTACGAAGTCCACAAGGTCGAAGCGCCCCAGCGCGTGACGCTGTCGCGCAACGTGGACCCCGGCGAAGTGCAGAACACGATCCAGAGCCTGACCGTGGCGATCGGTCTCGCGCTGCAGGGCCTGGGCGTGGACGGCGTCAACACGATCAACCTGCTGCCGCCCGAATACATTGAGGGCAAGCAGACCGAACGCCTGCGTGTACCGTTCTTTGTCGGTGGGGGCCTGGCGTTGGCCGGCGGCGTGCTGGCGCTGGTGATGGGTGTGCTGGCCACCGGCGGCGTGCAGGCCGCGCTGCAACAGGCCACCGATGTGGACCAGTTGGCCAAATCGGAAACTGCTGCTTACAGGAATCTTCAGAATGTAGGTGACAAGGAAGCCAAGGCCCGTTCGCTTCAGAATCTGGCCGAGGGTTACGTCGCCGTGCTGGACCGCAAGGGCAAGGACAACGACGGCAACACGATTGACCTGCCCCGTGTCAGCTTCACGATTGCCGCCAATGTGGTGCCCGGCCTGATCATGCGCGCCACCGACGCCGCGATTGCCGAGGCCGCCCAGAAGTCCAACATGCCGTTCTTCCGCATCAACCAGCGGCCGGCGGCCGGTGGTCCCGCACCCACGGTTCTGGCCCAGGGCGACACCAACGCAGCGTTTGTGGCCAGCACCACGCCCGAGTGGCGCTCGGTCAGCGGTGCCGCCGATGCCGAAAAGAATGTGTGGACGGCGACACGCAACTATGTGTACCAGGTGTACCTTGGCACCGGGGTTGATTCCGGCACCAGCGCCAGCGGCGGCCACGAGGAACTCAATCGCCTGTTGACCGGTGAATCAGGTCTGCTGCGTCAGCATGTGGAGGCGGCGCTGCTGGAATACCTGAAGACCAGCGGCCAGCTTGAGGGGATCTCCGAGGCCGACCGCAAGAACATCAAGTTCCCCAAGCTTGAAATGGGCCTGTTCAAAGGCACGGCCGACGTGCTGGAACCGGCTGGCGTAGTAAAACCCATGCCCACGATCCGGCGGCCCGAGCGCGACGAAAACGGTGAACTGGTCAAGAACCCTGATGGCAGCATCAAGTACGTGAACGAAGCCGCCACGGTAACACGCTATCCGTACAAGTTCGGGGTGAGCTTCGTGCGCGTGACCCTGACGCTGGACCCCGTGATGCCCCCCGTGGAGAAACCCGACCAGCCCGAACAGAACGGGTAACCTGACCATTTTGCCCGGCCGTTGTCCGGCCGCACGCAGGAGCCACCGATGGAAGGCCTGAAGAAAAATCTGCACTTTGTCGTGCTGGGCGCGGGCGTGCTGATCGGCGCCGTGCTGATGGTTGTCGGCATCATGGTCAAGTCCGGCAAGGAAAAGGACATTGCCAGCTCCATTGCCGGCCTGAGCAAGCACGTGGCCAAGAATTCGGCCCTGCCGACCAAAAAGGACAACGAGCTGGTCAAGCGCAAGAAGGATGCCTTCGAGAAAGAGTTCGAGGGTTCGCTGCAAGCCCTGGAAAAAGGCCCCGGTGTGGCCCTGACCACTGACGCCAAGACCTACCGCGACGGCGCGGCTTTTTATTCGGAAGAAGGCGACGCGCTGGTCAAGAACCTGATGGCGCGTTTTGCCCGCATGGAGAAGGAACCGGAACTGCCCGAAGTTCTGGGTGGTCGCAAGCTTGCCGCGTCTCAGCCTGTCATGTTCTGGAAGTCGCTGCAGGATCAGATGAACTCGATTGCCGACCCGAAAGCGATTCCTTCATTCCAGAAACAGCTTCGCGTGATGCATGAGGTTTGCTTCACCTGTGAAAAGCTGCTGGAACTGGATGCTTTCCGCGGCCAGGGCGTGCGGCTGGTGGACTTCAAGTGGGAATCGCGCGGCAGTGAATCCGTAAGCCCTGACACTCCGTGGGAAGATCATCCTTTTGCCATCATTCTGGAGTGCCACCCCAGCTTTGCCACCGCGCTGGCCGAAGAATTGGCCAACCCCAGCAACCTGACTCTGGGCAACACCGCCAAGGCCAAGGAGGGCCAGGGCCGCTGGGCGTTCCCGATCGAGATCAGCGAACTGCAGATGGAGATGATGGAACGCCCGCTGGGTGCGTCGCTGAGCATCCTGAACAAGGACAAGGCCGCCTGGGGTATTCCGGCCAACGCCAGTTCGGAAGACCAGGTTGTGATCCAGAAGCGCCAGGAAATCGAAGACAAGCTGCGCAAGGAAACCCAGGTGATTCTGCCGGTGCGCTGCGGCATTCGTGCCCGCGCTCTGACTTTCAACAAGAACTGGCGCGGCGTGGTGACGCCCAAGACCGACTAAACAACCGGCGGCGCGGTGCTGCGTTCGGCCCCGCCCCGCAAAGGAACGCAGTCATGGCAACCGAAAGCAAACCCAACCCTGTGGCTCAGTTCGGCCCCATCGCGGCGCCGGCCCTGGGCGGCCTGTTGCTGGTGGTGTTTGTGGCCGTGGTGTACATCAGCGGCAACATCAGCGGTGAGCAGGCGCGCCTGGACAAGGCTATTCGCGACGTCAACGCCCGCCGCGACAGCAGCAAGGCCGAACTGCCGCAATCCACGTTGCCGTCGGTGACGGCGGTGATGGACATGGTCACGCCGGACAACCGCGACGGCTACCGCGCGCCCGAGGGCGAACGCAAGCTCAACAGCCTGCCGATTGTGGTGCGCGTGACGATTCAGGATCGCGAACAGAACGAGTTTGAGGAATACGACACCGACAAGGATGGCCGCTGGTCGGAAACCGAGTTCCGCAAGTCGCCCTACGGCAGCATGGGCGGGCGCCTGGGCAAGTTTGCCGAATGGGACCGCAACGGCGACAAGTTCATTGATCAGAACGAGTACAAGGATCCGCCCAAGGAAGACGAAGAACGCTTCAAGGAACTTGACCTGAACAATGACGGCTTTTTGACCGCTCCCGACGAAATCACGTCCGATGAACTGCGCAAGTGGGATCGTCCCGACGTGGATAATGACGACACGTTCGACAACAAGATCTCATTGCAGGAGTACAAGGATCGTTACAAACCCGATGAGACAGTGGCGCTGGCCCCCGTGAAGTCGGTGGGCGTGACCTTTGACCCCGAGCGCATGGAAATCGTGGTCACCTGGGACGCGCCGGCAGAGGTGCCCTCTGATGCCAGCTTCCTGATTGAGCGCTACAGCCCGGAAACACGCGAACAACGCCGCCGCGAACACGATGGCCGCGTGCGCAAGTACAACGCGGACCTGCGCGCCTGGGAAGAACGCTTTGAAAAGTGGTGGGAAAGCCCGGCCGAAGACGGCCAGCGCAAGAACAAAGATGTTCACCCCAACAAGATTCTGGCCAAGCAGGTTTTTGCCAAAGTTGATTCTCCGCCCGTGCCGCCAGCCCAGCCGGAAGACTGGGAAATTTACGCCGAAGCCACCGGCAACGAGTTCCGCGACGTGGGTTTTGAAACCGATGCCACATATACCTACGCCGTGCGCGTGCTGACGGGCAAGCCCCTCAAGCGGGGACTCAAGCGCGACATCACCTACGGGTCCAAGCGCGGCTCGACCCGTGTGGTTCAGCCCAATCATCCGGTGCGTGTGCCCAACCGGGTGATCCTGTCCTGGAACAGCGGCGGCGAAAACACGGGCATTATCCTGACCAAGTGGCTGCGCTACGGCACCGGCCAGGATTCAGCCTGGTACCGCGTTTCCATCACCGAATCCGTGAACAACAACACCGCACCCAATCTGGGCGGCGAGTATACCGCGGCCCAGATCAAGGAACGTCAGGGCAAGGTCATCAAGGTGGGTGAAACCGCCCCGGCGGACATCACATCGGTTCTTGGGTCGGGCAAAATGGACTTCCGCACTGGCTATCGTTTTGTCACCAACACCAAAGACACGGCTCTGTTCACGCACCCCGAGCTTGGTGACTTTGACCTGCCCAAGGCCACCAAGGGCAACCTGCCCGCCCAGCCTGCACCCAGCACAGAATCGTCGCTGGAGGTGCGTGTTTACGGCATGACCAACTATGGCCGGCCTAACGTGGACGCCACGTTTGAAATCACACGCTGGCACCAGGTTGACGACAAGTGGTACCGCGTTGTCATGCTGCGCAAGAAAGTGCGCGTGGGTGAAGAGGTCGGCGCGAACTGTGATTTCTCGTCGCCGCCGGAAGGTGTCAAGATCTACGACTCGGCCGGCGTGTTGCTCAATGCCGCGGCCTTGCGCAACATCAAGGGCGGCACGGTGAATATGACCGTGGGCAAGTTTGAGGGCGCCGCCGAACGGCATGTGACCGTGGGCGGTGAAAAGTTCGACCTGTTCGGCACCCTGTATCGTTGATGTGCATCACATTCCGGCCCGGCGGCCCGCAAGGCCGCCGGGTTGTTGTTTGTGGCGAAAGCACAAGGGCTTGGCATTTCTGTCGTTGACACCGGGGCGGGGTGCACTAGGATAAGGATCCCCTCCTTTGCAGGCAGGACCCCTGTCGCATCGTCCCCCGGGCATCATCCCCGACGGATGAGGAGCATGCACATTATGGACGTTGGGATCCGCAGGCGGCTTGCGTACTTCGCAATCGCCGCAATGGCTGGAGTGGTCGCCGCGTGCGCCTCCGGCCCCGCACAGACTGGCAACGGCGGCATCAAGTCCTCCACGGACGACTATGTGTCGCGCATGGAAAGCGGCGCCAACCCGGCCGCCGAGGCCGAGGCGGATGCTTCGCGCGCACGCAGCGTAGAACCCGTGGCCGGCAACAGCGGCAAAGCTGCCGAGGCCCAGGGTCGCGGCGCGGCCCAGCCCGCCGCGAACAAGGGCAGCACGCGCGACCTTAAGGCGTTGTCCGAGTTTTACGCCAACGAGGCGCTGCGCCGTTATCGGGACCAGCGCTTCCAGGAGGCGCTGGAGTACGCCAACGACGCGCTGCTGATGGACGACAAGAACGCCACGGCTCTTCAGGTCAAGGCCGACGCCGAGCAGACACTGGGCGTTCAGCGCACCAAGTCGGAAAACATGGCCCGTGCCCGCAGCGAAGAAGAAGCCGCCCTGCGTGCCGAGGCTGCCTATGAAATCAGCCGTTCGCTGGACGAAGGCCGCCGCAACATCCGCGCCGGCCGCTACGCCGAGGCGATCGCCGAATTGGAAAAGGCGCTGGAGCTGATCCGCTGGACCAGCTATCTCGAAACCAGCGAACAGCAGGAGCGCGAGGCCCGGCTGCTGATTTCCGAGGCCCAGACCCTGCGCGAAAAGGCGCGGCTGGAAGACTTCGTGAAGGTGCGCGAACAGGAACGCCGCCTGCGCGAGCTTGAAATCCAGCAGGAACTGGATCGCTACCGCGAACAGATCCGCAACCTGTATTCATTGGCCCAGGAATACTTCAACCGCAAGGAGTACCGCGAGTGTGTGGTGGTGCTCAACAAGATCCTGCGGGAAGATCCTTACAATGAACAGGTCGCGCGGTTGAAACAGATCGCCGTGGACCTTGAACAGGGCAAGCGCGACCGCAACGCATGGGAAGACTTCAACCGCAGTTGGAAGGAGTCCATGCAACTGGTCATGGCCAGCAACCGCATGCCGCTGGGTGACGTGGAGCTGCCCGACACCGAGGCCTACCGCCGTGCCCAGCAGCGCCAGGAGGCTTTGGATGCCAAGCGTCGCACGGAACTGTCCAAGGAAGACATTTCCGTGCGCAGCGCCGTAGAAAACGTGACGCTGCCGGTGCTGTTTGAAGATACGCCGCTGGACGAAGTGATCAAGGTGTTCCGCACCGAGGGGCGCATCAACGTTATCCGCGCCCGCGACGTGGACGGTACCACCGCGATCAACCTGGATATCGGCCGTGTAAAGCTGCGCCAGGCGCTCGACCTGGTGTGCGGTGAAGCCGATCTGGACTGGCGCATTGAAAACGGTGCCGTGATCATCGGCGCCCAGGGGTCCAGCGTGGGCCGTAACGTGGTGCGCCGCGTGTTCAACGTGGCCGACCTGCTGGTTACCCTCCGGACCTTCAAGGGTGACGAGCCGCGCCTGCAGGGTGACACCCAGCAGGACAGCCGCTTTGGCCGCGACGACGACGCCCAGGATGCCGACCCGGTGGCGATTGAGGATCTGCAGGCGGTCATCGAAGAAACCATTGATCCGGACAGTTGGGGCGCCGACGGCCACGGCATCACCACCCGTCAGCAGGACCTGATTGTCCTGAACAATCCGGACAACATTGACAAGGTGGCCCAGTTGCTGTCGGACCTGCGCCGCAGCCAGGGCCTGACCGTCAGCGTGGAAAGCCGCTTCATCACCATCCGCGACGACTTCCTGGAAGACATCGGGCTTGATTTCCGCGGCATCGGCGGCAGCCCCCAGATTCCGGCGCCGGGCATTCCGCCTGTTCCTGCCGCGCTGGACGACATCCAGTTCGGCAACAACAGTAACCCCGCGGGCCCCGGCGGCACGGGTAACGATGCCGGCTTCTTCTTCCAGGACATGCCGCCTTCGGGCAACGTCCGAATTGACCAGCGCGCCCGCGTTGAAAACCTGTTTGATCAGAGCCTGGGCGGCCGCCGTGGCAACGTCGGCCTGACCAATCTGGGCGGCATGAGCTTCCAGTTGGCGTTTGTGGACAACCCCGAAGTCAACGCGATTCTGCGCGCCGTGCGCAAGCGCGAACGCGCCACGCTGCTGACGGCGCCGCGCATTACCGTGCACAACACCCAGCGTGCCCACGTTAGCATTCTTAACGAAATCGCGTACATCCGTGACTTTGACGTCAGCACCGCGACCGGCGTGGCCGTGGCCGACCCGATCGTGGACATCATCCGCGACGGCATTGTGCTGGACGTACGTCCGACCATCAGCGCCGACCGCCGCTATGTCACACTGGAACTGCGGCCGACGTTGGCGGTGCTGCTGCGTCCGATCCCGACGTTCCTGACCAGCCTGGGTGTCGGTACCCCGGTGGCGATCCAGACGCCGCAGCTCAGCCTGCAGCGTATCCGTACCACCGTTACCGTGCCCGATGGCGGCAGCTTTGTGATTGGCGGCCTGCGCAAGATGAGCGAAACCCAGGCCGAATCCGGTATTCCCATCCTGTCTGATCTGCCGCTGATCGGGCCACTGTTCACCCGCCGTGGCAAGAGTGTTGTGCGCGAGGACATCATTATCGTGGTTTCCGCCCGTATCATTGACCTCGAAGAAGAGATCGAGCACGCCTACGGTGCGGGCGTCACCACCCCGCGCTAAAGCATCGTTTTCCGTCAACACCCCCGGTCCCTGGCCGGGGGTGTCTGTTTTGCCAAGTTTTCCGAACCCCGGTTGGCTTCAGCCGTTAGAGCGGCTATAAGGTTGCTCCCTCGATACGCGTACGAGCGCGATGCAACCCCAGCCGGGGCCTACCGGAGAAGGTGTCCATGTCCCTTTCTCAACTGTCTGTACGTCACCTCAAGTTCATTGCCTGCCTTGTGTTCGGATGGGTCGTTCTGGCCGCGCCATCGCTGGCCGCCCGCGACATGACCGAATACGGCCGCTATCTGGGCACGCGCCTGCGGCTTTACGAAGAGGCCTACGAGACGCTGGATAAGATCATCGCCAAAGGCACCGAGGCCGAAAAACGCCGCGCCACCCAGGTCAAGGCCGAGGTGATCAAACACGAGGCGGATTTTCTGTTCAGCCAGGACGGTGATGAAGACGCCCGCAACGATCGCTATGAAAAGGCGCTCAAGATCTTTGGCAACCCCGGAGAGTCCGATTATCAGGGCATTCTGGACAAGTCACTGATGCAGTACACCGTGGCCCAGGCGCTGCAACGCACGGCGCCTGAAACCGCGCGCGACTATTGTGACCGCGCGATTGCCGCACTCAAGGCATCTCTGGCCAAGCTTGAGGAGCTGCGCGTTGAAAGCGAGCAGGCCTTCCGCCGCGTGTACCCGGTTTACAGCAAGACCTACTTTCACTACTGCCGTGGGTATTACGTCAAGTCTCTGACCTATGAAATGGGAAGTGGCCAGCGCAACTCATTGCTGGCCGAATGCGAGCGCGAACTGGGCAACTTCCAGTTCGGTCTGGATGACGCCACGGAAGAGCTGGTGCTCAGCTTTGAACTGCAGGGCGACATGGACATCGCCCGCGGTCAGAACGAGGCCGCAGTCGGCAAGTTCATTGACCTTGTCAAGTTTCTGGCTGATTCTGATCCCAACGACTACATTGGCGGCATTGCCCTTCGCAACGGCTATCTGCGCGCGGCCGAGCTGCTGACCACCGAACTTGATTTTGACCCGCGCTTTTTGAAGCAGTGCCTGGATCTGTATTCCGAGGCCTACGCGCGTTACGGCAGCCAGCGCGAACTGGCCACACTGTTCAAGTCGTTCCAGCTTTACCGCATCAGTGCCCAGATCAAGCTGGGCGATGCCAGACAGATTCAGGAGGCGATTGACACGCTGTTCCTGCTGGCCCGCGACCGCGACGCTGGTTTCCGTCGCCAGGCGCTGACGGTTCTGGCTGATATCGCCATGCGCGAATCGCTGGACCGGGAACTGCGGTTCCGTTGCGCCGGAGTGCCGTACCGCGAATTGGCCACACTGCCGGTTTCGGTGATGATCCGGCTGGCCCAGGCCTATCAGTCCATTCTCGCGTCCTGCGCCGACACACAGTCGTTTGAGGCGTTCGGCCCGGCCTGCATGGAACGCGCGGCCGACATTTATTCGCGCATGTGGCGCTTTGTGGATGCCACCCTGATGTACCGCGAGGCCTGCACACGCACAGCGTACTTTCAGGCCAAGTTCAACGAAAGCACGCCACTGCCGGCGCACATGGCCGATCGCACTGAACTGATCAAGGACGGCAAGACCGCCGCTGAGTTTCCCGGCAAGATGGCCAACGAGTTTGCCAAACACGCGGGCTTTCTGACCAACGCCCGTTTTGGCGAGCCGGGCAATCCGTTCTTTGCCAAGCTCAAGCGTGATGCGGACGAAATCAAGGCCATGCTGGGTGGCGACGAGGCGCTGCTGGACAAGGCATACGCCGACGCAAATGCCGCCTACGGCAACCGCCAACTGGCGCAGTCGGCGGTGCGCTTTGCTTCGCTGCCGACGCGCTACCGGCGTTATCACCTGGGGTTGGCCCAGACCGCCGGCGCCTACTACGAGCTTGCCTATGACAGCAACAGCCAACGCATTTCATCCATGGGCGCCAGGGAAGAACGCGAGAGCGACCAGTGGTTCGCCGAACAGCGCGACCGCCATGCCGTGGATCTGGCCGCCCTGCCCGAAAGCATGTGGAAGGGCCATGAATCGCATTGGCAGATGATCATGGACAACCAGACGCCCGGGCCGGTGGCCAACTGGCACAAGGCGATTTACTTCTACAAGAAGTACTGCCTGGTTGAGGCGCTGCGCAACTGGGCCGAGATTGAACCGCTGCTGAAGGACAAGGAAAAACCCGACTACCTGGACGGCCTGTTTGCCGTGGCCCAGATGCGCAACACGCGCTGGTTGGTCGCCAACCCCACCGGCCGCGGCGAACCCGATGTGGATATGCGCCGCATGGGTGTAGCTATGCATTTCTTTGCCTACATGCTGCGCAACCCGGTCAAGGAATTCGGCGACGAGGCCGCACTAAAGGCCGTGCGCGAACAGTACCGTCCCGACGCTCTGCGTGTTTTGAACCAGTACTGGAAGCTGTTTGGCGCGCACCTGGCCGGCCGCGACGAGTACAAGCAGAAGACGCTGCAGATGGCGTTCTACGCGCTGAGCGAAGCGCGCGATGTCGAAGGCGCCGAAGAAGCCTACCTGGCCTATGCCGAGGCCTTTCCGGCCGAAGCCAGCGAGGCCAACAAGCGCGAGATCGGGCGCATGGTCAGCAACGTGTACGCGCTGCTGATTGAAACCGTCCAGCCGCGCACTAACGCCATGACCCTGGTTTCGACCAAGCTGCGCTCGGCCAGCAATGTGCTCAAGAAGGGTGCCTTCAACAACGTGGATGCCAAGCGGTTCCCGGAAGTCGCCAAGAAGCTAGAGGAGACCAAGGACGAATACCAGCGCCAGTTATTGCTGGCCGACCACTTCTGGGCCGAGTACATGGTCAAGGACGTGTTCGAAAACGAACGCGCCAAAGACGCCCGTAGTGCCCTGCCGGATATTCCGGACATGCTCAAGCAGCGCTGGGATGAACTGGCCCGCACCGGCCCCGAACGCTGGGCCGACGCCGTGGCGGCCATGCTGGCGGACCTGCTCAAGCGCGACGCGTACAAAGTTGCCAAGCCCGCCGTTGACAAGGAACTGACCGGCGCCTCCAAGTTTGAAGTGTACGGCCGGCTGCGTGCGCTGCGCGACAAGGGCGGCCTGCCCGACGACCAGATGCAGGCGCTGTCTTCGCTGTTCACGGCCCTGACCCTGGATACGGAACAACTGCGTTATTTCCAGGGCATGGTGTTCATCTACGAGTGGGGCGGCTTCCTTGAAAAGGTCGCCGACGACGTGGACGAGCGTGCCCGGCCGCTGGTGACGCGGATTCTCAAGTACTTTGAGGAATACCGCGTCAAGACCGGCCGCGCCGAACAGGGGCTGGAATCCGGTGCCCTGATGACACTAGGCACCCAGTACTTCCGTGTGCGCGACTGGGGCAATGCCGTGCGTTACCTGCAGGAGTTTTTGGACAAGCACGGTACCGTGCGCGAATACGGCAAGGAAGAAGAAGTTCAGATTGACCGCACGGCCAAGACGGCCGGGCGCACCAAATCGGGCGAAGAAATCCAGCTCAAGTACATGCTGGGCAAGGCCTATCTGGAGCGCTACCGCGAAAAGGGCGCACCCGACGACCTGCGGCGCGCGGCACTGTTGATGCGCCGCTGCTGGTGCTTCAACCTGGTGCGCGATGCCAACGAGATCGGCAACAAAGCCTTCAAGCTGCAGTTCCAGAAAGAGATCGAGGACTACTACCTGTACATCGGCCAGAATATGGCCGAGATATTCCGCCTGCTGGAATCAGCGCCAGCCGACATCAAGGTGGAATGGCCCAAGTACGCCAACCAGTACACGACCACGCTTGAGGTGGACAAAAACAACCCGCTGCAGGAAGTGCCCACCGACCGCATCAGCTACCTGTGGCACGCCCGCGAGATTCACCTGCGGCTCTGGAGCAGCTTCAAGAAGCTGGATTACTACCAGTACCGTGCCGAGTTCCGTGATTCGCTGCTGGCCTGGCTTGAACTCGGCACCGAGTGGATCGGCAAGTACGCCAAGGATCCCGCGGCCCCCAAACTGGTGCGCGGCGGGGTAGAGACTCACTTCAACCAGGCCGTCACCGCCGGCCGTAACGAAGGATTGCTGACGGCGGTGTACCTCAGTGAAGACACCAAGGCCTATCTGGCACGGCTCAAGACGCTTACCGACGACCTTGAGGCGGCCTGCAAGAAGGCCGGGTTGAAGATCAGCTGACGGGGCACACGGAGATTGCCATGACACGCACAATAAACCTCATGCTCGCCTCTGTGGCGCTGGCGGCTCTGGCCGCGCCGGTGTTCGCCGCCCGTGGCGCGATTGAAACCCGCAGCGGCAAGATCGAATCGGCCTATGCCATAGATTCCGAGACGATATCCGGCGTCAACTGGCAGCGTGAACGCAACCAGCCCGGCCCGCGCGTGGAATTGTGGGATGTTCTCCACGTCCGTTACGAGGGCCAGACCATGGACGCCTACAACGGCATGGCGCGGCAGCTCGCGGGCGCCAAGGGCCAGAAGATGCAGCAGGACGCCAGCGCGATGCTCAAGGAAAACGCCCCGACCGGCTTTTCTGCCGACGAATGGGCGCGTATCCAGTTGGCCTGCCGGTACTTTCTGGCTGCGGGGCTGGCGCTTCAGGGCAGCCATGACGACGCTGTGGCCAGGTACATTGAATACCTCAAGGCCTGCGACGATAAGCCCGCTTCGGGCGGCTTCCGCGCCAAGTTCAAGTCCGCTGTCAGTAACAAGGAAATTGCCGATGCAGGTGGCCTGCACCGGCTGTACCTGGATGGCCTGACCGGACTGGGCATGGCTTATCTGGCCCGAAAGGAAGGCGCCAAGGCCAACGAACAGGCTTTCAAGCCGCTGATTGAGCTGTGCGGTTCACTGGCGGCGGCATCGGGCAAGAGCCAGTACTTTGACTGGTCGCTGCGCGCTCTGCGTTCGCTGGCCCGTTACAGCGAAGACGCCAAGGATTTCAAGGGTGCCCGCGAGGCCTACGAACAGATGGTGCGCATCGCTCTTCAGAAAGAGGGTGGCCGCCAGTCGCGTGCCAGCGCCGAAGCGCAACTCAAGGTCGGTTACATGCAGATTCTGGAAGGCGACCTTGGCGGTGCCCGCGCCAAGTTCTACGAAGCCACCCGCGCCTGGGAGGCCGCGCACCAGACCAGCTCGCTGCAGAACCCCACGCCTCCGCGTGCCAACTGGCTGAACGCTGACGTGGCGTACCTGACCGCCGGCAGCTATGTCGGCCAGGGGCTTGTGGATTCCGCCCGCGCCAAGACCAACAACGACTGGGCCAGCGCCCTGACCAACTTCAGCATGGCTTTGGCAGTGTTCCGGGCCGATGACGAAATCCGCAGCATGGCGCTGCTGGGCGCGGCCAATGCGGCCTCGCGCCTGGCGGAACTGAACGGCACCAAGGCCGAAGTGGCGTCCACTTACGCCAAGCTGGCGGAAAAGTACCTGAGCGAGCTGGTTTCGCAGTTGTCCAAGACCAAGGCCGCCAACGATGCGCTGGTACCTGAAATTGAGAAGCGCATCACACAGTTCAAGGGCACGGAATGACGGGCCTGTGACGGGGAAATTGCGTGTCGCGGTGAACCATTTTCTGACAGGTACGTTTTGAAGGTATTCCAAGGCAGGAAATTTCGGCGCCGGCGGCCTGCCAAGCCGCGGCGCATCCACCATAGGCAACGAGGGAACCATGAACTCGCAGACTCTGAAAAAGGCCGCCAAGGGCATGCTGATTTTTGCCATCGCGGCCGTGCTGGCTCCGGCGCTGTTCGCCCAGGACGACGGCGGCGGCCAGAGCTATTCACTGGGTGCCAAGCTGCTGGGTATTCCGGCTGGCGCGCTGGGTATCATCACTCAGCTCACGATCATTCTGACCAGCGTGTTCATGTTCGGCTGGGTGATCGAATGTTTCGTGAACGTCAAGCGCGACAAGATCGTGCCGCCCGAGACGATCGGCGCGCTGCAGAACTACATTGACGAAGGTGACCTTGAAGGTGCCCTGCAGTACTGCGAAAGCGCCCCCAACTACCTGACCCGCGCGATCGGCGCCGCGCTGAACCGTGTCAGCTACGGCCCTTCCAGCGTCAAGGAAGCTGCGGCGGCCATGCTGGACGCCGAGCAGGCCAAGGTTGAGTTCCATATCTCGCCGATCGCACTGTGCGCATCGGTAGGCCCGCTGATGGGTCTGTTCGGTACGGTGACGGGCATGGTGCAGTCCTTCGAACAGATTGAAAACGCGCCTGGTGGCCAGGTGAACCCCAAGATGGTGGCAGGTGGTATTTCGCTGGCGCTGCTGTCCACGGTGCTGGGCCTGGTGATCGCTATCCCCGGCCTGACGTTCTTCTGGTTCTTCAAGAACAAGGTGGTGAACATCGGTACCAGCATCACGCTGGTTGCCGAAGACATGGTGGAAACCATCGCCGCCTATGCCGCCCAGCAGCAGCAGGGCTAAACGATTGAACC
The DNA here is from genome assembly GCA_015075515.1 of Planctomycetota bacterium. GTDB lineage: Bacteria > Planctomycetota > UBA8742 > UBA2392 > UBA2392 > H3-PLA7. The sequence continues at coordinate 581,337 of JABTUE010000004.1, read as the reverse complement.
GGGGGGCCAACCGGCCCCCCGGCCGTCATCCCGGGACACCCTCGGAGCTACTCATGGCACGCAAACGCTCACGCCAGCAGGACGCCGCGGAAGTTGACCTGACGCCCATGATTGACGTGGTGTTTCAGCTGATCATCTTCTTCATGGTGGTTACACAGATCACCACCCAGGACAACGTCAACCTGCGCTTGCCGGACGCCCTGGCCGCCAACGAGGAAGACCCGCAGGCCAAAAAAATCTTTACGGTGCACATTGCCCCGGCCAACCAGTCCCGCGCCGACGACGCCCTGCCCGACCAGTTCGGCTGGTTCTGCTTCGGCGAGCCGCGGCCCAAGTCAATCGAGGAAATGCGCGCGATTCTGGCCCGCCAGGCCACGCTTGTGGATCCCGGCAAGGAATACACCGGCCTTAACGCCAACGGCATCAGCGAAAACATGGTCTATGTGCGCGTGGATGCCCGTGCGCCCTCGGGCGAGTTCGCCAAGCTGATTGAGATGATGGTCGAGGCCAAGATGTACCGCATCAAGGTCGGCATCATGAAGGATATCGAGATCAACTAAGCAGGAGCAGTCATGGCCCGTAAACGCAGAAAACGCCAGGAAGACAGCGCCAAGGCCGACCTCACGCCGATGATTGACGTGACGTTCCAGTTGCTGATCTTCTTCATTCTGTGCACGCGCTTCAAAGTCGAAGAGCGCAACCACCGCGCTGACTTGCCGCTGAACGAAGGCTTGAACACGTCGCCTTCGGTACCCAAGGAGCAGATCACGATTTACTGCAACTGGGATCCAGCCACGCAGGTCAACGACTACGTGGTGGCGATCGGCGCCCGCGGACGCAAGCCGGTGGATCAGTCGCGCGCCGGGCTTAAAGACATGGTGATCTTCCCCAACGACGGCAACGCCGCGATCCGGGACAAGAAGATTCTGTACTCGCAGGTGTTCAACAACCTGGTCAAGGCGGTCGAGGATTACATTGTCCGCAGCGGGGCCAAGATCGAAAAGCTTGAGATCAGCTTTGCCAAGGACGCGACCCAGGGTGTCAAGAGCGGCACCGCGCCCTGGATGTTCGTCAGCCTGGCGATTGACGCTTCGGCCCGTGTCAACGCCAACCGCAAGGCCGCTGGCAAGGAAGAACTGACCGTCACCTTCAAGTTCGCCGACGGCTTAGGAAAACACGGTCGCTAGAACCACATACAACGGCACAGGGTGCGGGGAACCTTCCCGCGCCCTGATCGTTTAACCAGGCGGGTTAGACATTTTTTGGCCTACCTCGGAACTGACGGCGGGGCGAAAAACCGGGCGAAATGTGTCAGAATCCGCAGCCTGACGGAACCAGTCACGAGGTGTCCATGCGCTCTGCGCTGCTGTTCTTGGCTTGCGGATTCTGGCTTGCGGCCTGCGGTACCAAGCCGGGCGTCAACGACCCCCAGGCTAATTCCGCCAACACGGTCCGGCCCGCGAACCAAAGCCCGACGCCGGTTGCCTCTAACGGAATGGTTCAGAATCCGCCGCCTGACAACACACCTGCCGTGCCCCAGCGCGAGGCCGACTACATTTCTTTTGAGGGCGGGCTCAAGGTGTACCCCCGCGCGGGCCGCGTGGAGCTTCAGGTAATCTTGTTGGGCAGTCAGACGCGCCCGCTGGAGTTTCTGGTGGTTGCCCCCGGCGGTGCCACCCACGAAGCCCTGTTTGCCACCGGAGCACGCGGCGAACACCTCAAGCGCGGGTTGGAGATGATCCAGCTTCGTGAAGCCGAAATCAAACGCAGTGGCCGCGGCTATGCCGATGTTCCGCTGGGCGACAAGGTAGACATCCGCGTGCGCTTTGCCCACGCAACCACCGGCAAGGAAACGATCGTCCCGGTGGAAGACTGGCTGTGGGATATTGTGCGCAACGGCCCCCCCGAGGCCGGCGGCTGGGTCTTCACCGGCAGCTTCGAGCAATACAACCCCGAACTGAACCGGTCGCTGATCGAAAGCGACATGAAGGGCAACCTTGTGGCGCTGTGGCGCGACTCAAGCTGTGTGATTGACAACGCGCGTCCCAACGGGGCGGTGCCCGACGTGTATTCGCCCAACCCGCGGGCGGATGGCATCCCCGCACCCCAAAGTGAAGTGACGCTGATCTTCGAGGCCCGCAAACCGTGACTGCCACCGGCACAACCCCGATCGAACGCGCGTCGCTGGAACGCGATCTGCGGCATGTGGCCCGGCGCCTGCTGGCGCGCCAGTTGCTGCGCGTCGTGCCCACGGTGTTGTGCGGTGCGGCGGCAACCACCAGTGCGGCGCTGCTGCTGGTTGTGTTGCTGCCGCGCGCGCTGGTGGGGGGGGCGATTGCTCCGGCTCCGGTAGTGCTTGCGTTGTCGGCATTGCTGGGCTTGCTGGGCGCTGGCATCGCGGCCCTGCGGCGCGTGCGTCCGGTGGGGGTGCTTGAGGCTGCGCTGGCGCTGGAGGCCAGGCTGGAGACCCGTGATGGATCCCTGCCCACGGCATTGCAGGCTTCCCAACCCTTCGAGGGGCCGCTGGTCCAGGCAGCACGCCGCGAACTGAACCTGGCGTTGTCGGCCGCTGCACCGCCGGTTCTGTCACTGGGTTCGCTGGTGGCCGCTCCTGTTGCGCTGATCGCGGTTGTCGGCCTTGCGGCTCTGGCTTGGCAGACGCCCGCGGCCGACCCGGCGTTGTTGCTGGGTGGTGCCGAGCCGCAGCCGGCTTCGCCGGGCTTGGCGGCGATAAACGTCAGCAGCAACCGCGATGCCGCCGACGCCGATGCCAGGGCCGAGGCAATGGGTCTGCGTCGTGCTGCGGCGACGTTGAATAAGACAGCCGAAGCGTTGCGCCAGACGGGCAACGACGCACAGGCTGCAACGGCTCTGGATGAGGCCAGGCGCGCCTTGGGCGACCTGAGGCCGCAAGACCGTCCGGCACTGGAGCTTCCGGCGCAGCTTCCGCCGGAAGGCATGACCCGTGCCCGGCTGGCCGAAGACATACAGGCAGCGGCCGGCGGTTTGTCGCGTCGCGCCGAAGGTCTTGCGGCCGGGACCACGGGCGAGGGCGCTGGCACGGGCGATATCGGCGAATCGGCCGAAGCTCTCTTTGCGGTGTTTCCGATGCCCGTGTGGCAGAAGCCTGAAGAGTTGACAGCGCCGGATCTGGCGGGCCAATCGCCCGCGCGGCGCGAACTGGTGCGTCGCGCCATGCGTTAGCGGCACAGGACAGGAATCAACATGAATCGTCTTGGCGTCTACATTCTTGGTGCGCGCGGCAACGTGGCCACGACAGTCATCACCGGCGCGATGGCAATCTCGCAGGGCCGTGCGCCCGCTACCGGCCTGGTAACGGCCGGCCCTGAGTTTAAGGGCGTGGTTCTGGCCGGTGTGCAGGACATCGTGTTTGGCGGCTGCGACATCAGTGCCGTGGCCCTGGCCGACAAGGCCATCGAGATCGGGCACAGCCGCATTCTTCCGCTGGATCTCGCGCGCGACCTGAAGACTGAACTGAACGACCTTGATCGCCGCATTGCCACAGTGGAAGGCTTCAGGTTCGGCACCCTGCCACGTGGCGGCTATCTGGCGGAACTGGCACGAGTCGAAGAGCGCCTGGCGCGCTTCCGCGTCGATCACGGGCTGGACCGCGTGGTGGTTGTCAATCTGTGCAGCACCGAACCGCATTTTGCCGAAACGCCCGATTTTGATTCGCCGGATTCTCTGTTAACCGCGTTGCCCAAGGCCCCGGCGGGTTTCTGTACCGCTACTCTGATCAACGCTCTGGCTGCCCTGCGCCAAGGTTGCGCGTACGTGAACTTTACGCCCAGCCAGGGCAGCGAGCTGCCCGCACTGCGCAAGATCGCGCGCGACTTACGGCTGCCTCACGCCGGCAAAGACGGCAAGACCGGCGAGACGCTGCTCAAGACCGTGCTGGGCCCAATGTTCCTGGCCCGCAACCTGAAGGTTCTAAGTTGGGTGGGTAACAACTTCCTGGGCAACAACGACGGTGCCGTGCTGGAGGCCCCCGCAGCCAAGGACAGCAAGCTGCGCCAGAAAGACGCCGCGTTGCGCGAGATGCTGGGCGGCGACAGCTTTGTGCGTACAGACATTCAATACGTGCCCAGCTTGGGCGACTGGAAGACGGCCTGGGACCTGATCCACTTTGAAGGCTTCCTGGGCACGCAGATGACCTTCCAGTTCACTTGGCAGGGCTGCGACAGCGCGCTGGCCGCGCCGCTGGTGCTGGACCTGGTGCGGCTGGTGGACGCCGCCTGGCGCAACGGCGAAAGCGGCCTGCTGCCGCAGCTCAGTCCGTTCTTCAAAAACCCGCTGGATGGCCACACCCATGATTTTGCCCGGCAGATGGCCAACCTTTACGCATGGGCGGATCAACTGCGCGGGGCGCGTGCCGGCGCCCGGCGATAGTTCCGGGTTCAACCCAAAGTTCTGGCGCGGCATACATCAGGCGCTATTGTCCCGTCATGGAATGGTGGCACTACGCGTTAGTTGCCTATGGCGCCGTCGGCTTGCTGATCGCAATCCCGCTGGCTTACGCGGGCATAAACTTCGCCAGGCTCAACCCGCAAACCAGCAAGGCAAAACTGATCCTGCCCGTGGTGATCGGCGGGGTGATCTTCACTTCGTTATGGCCCCTGATTGTGCTGCCGGTGCTGCTCCTTGCCCGCAAGGCCAAGCGCGCCCAGGAAAACCTCGGCCAAGCCGCCAAGATGGCTTTTGATGCAGCCCAGCGCCCCGGCGCGGGCAGGGTCATTGATGTCGAGAAGACGTCTGAATGATAATGCAAAAGGCGCGACGGATGGCGTCGCGCCTTTTGATCGGTCGGGTTCGTTTACAGGCCCAGCAGTGTCTTGCACTCGGCAATCGCTTTAGCCACGTGCTGGTTGCTGGTATCGAGCAGCTTCTTCTCGGCGTCGTTGAGCTTGAGCTCAATGATTTTTTCAATGCCATTCTTGCCCAAGACGCAGGGCACGCCCTGCCAGCTTCCCTTAAGGCCGTATTCGCCCTCCAGCAGCACACAGCAGGGCAGGATGCGACGCTGATCCTTGACGATGCTTTCGACCATCGCGACCACGCTCGATCCCGGTGCGTAGTAGGCGCTGCCGGTCTTGAGCAGGTTGACGATTTCAGCGCCGCCAGTCTGGGTCCGCTTGTTGATGGCCTCAATGCGTTCGGGTGAAATCAGATCCGTGATGGGAATACCGCTGACGGTGGTATAGCGCGGCAGGGGTACCATCGTGTCGCCGTGGCCGCCCAGCACCATCGGGCTGATGTCCTTGATGCTGACGTTCAGTTCCAGGGCCACAAAACTCGCCATGCGCGCGCTGTCCAGTACGCCGGCCATGCCCAGAACGCGCTGTTTGGGAAAACCGCTGCGGTGATGGGCCAGATAGGTCATCACATCCAGCGGGTTGGTGACCATGATGATGATGGCCTTGGGCGCGTATTCGCGCACCTTGTCCACCACGCTGTAGACGATTTGTGCGTTGGTTTTGAGCAAGTCGTCACGGCTCATGCCGGGTTTGCGTGCAATGCCGCTGGTGATGACGACAATGTCACTGTCGGCGCAATCTTCGGGAGCGTTGGTGCCCCAGATCCGGGCGTCAAAGCGCTCAACGGGGCTGCTCTCGAACATGTCCAAGGCTTTGCCCAGGGGCATGTCGGGCACAACGTCAACCAGAGTCACATCGCCCAGTTCCTTGTCGGCGCAACGTTGGGCCACGGTGGAGCCCACAAAACCCGCGCCAAACACGGTGATCTTCGCGCGCTGAAAAGCCATCGGTGGTTCCTCGAAAGTGATGCCAGGCACGCGGGGAGACATGCTCGGCGGGAAGTCCCGGTTCGTGCCATGCGTTACAGACAGACCCCCGGGCGCGCGCACCATAGGGCGCCTGTGGCGTCCGTCAAGTGTTCACCGCTTCAATTCCCGGCGCGCCGACGTATAATATTAAGCCGCGTTGAGAACAGACCACGACCGCTCTTTCGACTTCTGAAACCAAGGGACCGCAATGCAACTTCCGCCGAGGCTTCGCCCTGTTGACGCTGCCACGATTCTTGAGCCCATGACCACCGCCGCCATCAAGGCGCGCAAGAAAAAGACCAAGGTTGTTGAACCGCCCAAGGCACCCAAGGGCCCGCTTACGTTGATTGATGTTCGCATGCCGCAGGAACTCACCTCGGGCACCATTCCGGGCTCGCGCCACATTCCGCTGGATAACATCCTTGAGACCGTGCCCCAGTCTATTCCTGATCCCACGGCGCCGGTGGTTGTCTACTGCAAGAGCGGCATGCGCGGCGGTATGGCCCAGGGTGCTCTGCGCAAGCTGGGCTACACCAACGTCAGCAACATCGTGGGTGGTTTTGACGCCTGGCAGAAGGCCGGCCTGCCGACCACCGAAGGCTAGCTCCATGATTGTGCCAGAACGGGCGGCCTGCGGGCCGCCCGTTCTGTATTTGCTAGAACCTGTGCATGACGCAACCCGTGCTGTTTCTGCCCGGTCTGGACGGCGAACCGTTCACGGCCGGCAAACTGGCCGAACACGCGCGATCGGCGCAGTTGCATGTGTTTGTGTACCCGCAGGGCGGCGAACTGGATTTCGAATCCCTGACGCGGCTGGTGATCGCGCGCATGCAGCAGCTTGGTACGCGGCTTCTAGTCGGCGAGAGCTTCGGCGGCGCACTGGCCCAGGAAACAGCACTGCGTCATGTGGTGCATCTGGACCGGTTGCTGCTGCTTTCGACCTTCAACCACGAGGTCGAGGCATTTGCCAGTATGCTGGGCCGTACGGCCGCGCGAGTATTGCCCAATGCGCTCATGAGGCCTGTGGCAAAGGGACTGGCAGGCTGGAAACTTGCGGGCACGCTTGAGGGCGAAGACCGGCGCAAGTTTCTGGAGCGCTTTTCCGCGTTGGATTATCGCGAGCTGGCGCGACGACTGAAGCTGCTAAAGGGCTTTGATACGCGCCGGCACCTGTTGTCGCTGAAGTTGCCGGTGGATGTTGTCTATGGCACGCGCGACCCGATCGCCGGGTCGCCGGATCAGTTGCAGGTGTGGCGCAACATGCCAGACTGCCGCGTGTATCCGGTTGCGGGCTTCGGGCACCTGGTCAGCGCCGAAGCCGCACCGCAGGTGGCGGCGCTGCTGGATGCTTGGGTGCGGGGGCAGGCCGGCGGCTCATAGAGTGGGTGGTATAAGTGGCCAAAAACCACACATTTGCCGCGGTAGATGTGGGCGGCACGTTTACCGATGCCGTGCTGCTGCGCGGTGAGAGACTTTGGCGTTGCAAGGTGCCCAGTACGCCCGATGATCCCGGCGCGGCGGTGCTGGCCGCCATGGCGCGTCTGGGCGGCACTGACCTGCTGGTCCATGGCACCACCGTGGCCACCAATGCACTGCTCGAGCACAAGCTGGCCCGCACGGTGTTGGTGACAACGCAGGGGTTTCGTGACGTGCTGGCACTTGGCCGCCAGAACCGTGCCCCTGCCGACCTGTACGCCCTGAGCCCGCGCGGGCGCGATCCACTGATTCCACGTGAACTCCGCCTGGAGTGCCGCGAGCGTGTCGGGCCCGATGGTTGTGTTGAAATTCCTCTGACGCGCGCCGAAATCGCCCGGGTTGTGGCCAGCGTGCGCAAGGCCGCGCCGCAAGCCGTGGCGGTGTGCCTGCTGCACAGCTACGCCAACGATGCTCACGAACGGGCGCTGGGTGCGGCACTGGAAAAACTGGGCTTGCCGGTGACGCTGTCGTGCGAGCTGGCGCCCGAGTTTCGCGAATACGAACGCACGCTGGTCACGGCAGCCAACGCCGCGCTGGTGCCGCGTGTGGGCGCCTACTGCCGCGGACTGGCGCGCAACCTGGCGCCGACGCGGCTGGTGCTGATGCACAGTGCCGGTGGGTGGCTGCCGGCGGCCTTGGCGGAGCGCGAACCGGTCAGGCTCGCGCTGAGTGGGCCCGCCGGAGGCATTGCCGGCGTGCGCCGCACCCTGGAACTGGAAGGTATCGCGCGCGGCATTGCCTTTGATGTGGGGGGCACCAGCACCGACGTTTCGCTGGTCGAGCCGAACACGGCTCTGCGCGGCGTGACTGAGATCGGTTCCTGGCCGCTGCGCACGCCGTCGTTGGACATTCACACCATTGGTGCCGGTGGGGGATCCCTTGCTTTCCTGGACGGCGCAGGGGTGTTGCAGGTCGGGCCGCACAGCGCTGGCGCGTGGCCAGGCCCGGCTTGCTATGGCCGTGGTGGCGGTCAGCCCACGCTGACGGATGCACTGGTGGTTCTGGGGCGCCTGCCTGCGCAACTGAAGCTGGGTGGTGAACTGGAGTTGAAGCCCGATCTTGCCCATCGCGTTATCGGCAAGCTTGGCGCCGGGGCGCCAAAGACCACAGCCGCGGCGATTCTGCGCGTGGCGCTGGCGGGCATTGAACGCGCATTGCGGCGTGTTTCCGTCGAGCGCGGCCAGTCGCTGACCGGCGTGCCGCTGGTTCCCTTTGGCGGTGCCGGGGGGCTGCTCGTCTGTGATCTTGCCGAGGGATTGGGCGTAGAATCGGTGCTTGTGCCCCGTGATCCGGGCCTGCTGTGTGCCTTGGGCATGTTGGCCACTCCCGCCAGCCGTGATCTTTCCCGCACTGTCATGTTGCGCGATTCACCTGGTGTTTTGGCACGCGTCAAGACTGTAGCGGGCGACCTGAAAGCCCGTGCTGTGGCCGAACTGCGAGACTGCGGCCTGACGGGACGGTTTGTGGCCACGGCCGGCCTTGAGGCACGCTACCGTGGCCAGAGCTTTGAGCTGTGTGTTCCGCTTGTGTCAGACTGGCGCAAGCGCCTGGACGCAGAACACGAGCGTCAGTTCGGCTACGCGCTGCCGGACGCGGCGGCAGAGATCGTGCACGTTCGGGTGCGCGTTGAGGCGCCGCTGCGGGCTCCGTCAGCCCGCTTCCTTTCTCCGCGTGGCAAACCGCAGCCGTGGTGCAATGCCATTGACAGCGAACCGGTGTACGCGCGTGATGATTTGCCCGCCGGCTGGAGCCTGCGCGGGCCGGCGATCGTTACAGAACTTAGTTCCTGCCTGTACCTCAACCGCGGCTGGACGCTGACTGTGACCCGGCGCGGAAACCTGCTGTTGACGCGATAGGCGTGACTTTCCGGTTCCGGGAACGTTCCGGCCGGGTGTGTGTTTTCAATACCAGGCGCGGCGCTACAATGATTGTGCGTAGACGGTGCGGAATCGGGCACAGGCCGGCAAAGGAGAGCTCATGCGCTTGCCGCTGTTTTTCGTTTCCGTTACCTGCAGCGCCATGGCGTCGGTGCTGGCGGGCCAATCCAACACTCCTACGAATCCCACCGGTGTTGAGGCCACGGCGATCTACGAGATCAACCGGGCCCGCGCCAACCCTCAGGCCTACGACACCGAGCAAAGCCTGGGTGGCGTGCTGGCGGGCATTACGCCCTGGCACCCTCTGGCTTTGAATGAACGCTTGGTGACGTCGGCGCGTTTTCACAGCACCGAGATGGCCCAGAACGGCTACTTTGCGCATACCAGCCCGGTCACAGGCAACCAGCCCAACCTGATGGTGCGCAACGCGGGCTATCCCCTCAAGAGCAGTTTTCCGAACAACGCGAACAATCTGGAATCACTGGCCTGCCAGTTTACCTCAAGCAGCAGCGGCATCAGTTACGCGCCGGCGGCGGCAATCCGCGCGTTGATTCTGGACCAGGGCGTAAGCCCGCCGGGGCATCGCTATCACCTGCTGGCTTGGGGTGGAAGTTCGAGCGAAATTACCTTCTACCGCCAGTTCTATGAGATCGGCACCGGCTACGCGACGGGCTTCCGGCCCGAAACTCCCTGGAGCGCCTCAACTCCGCCTGACGGCAGCGGCGCCTACTGGTCCATCCACACCGGCGTTCGCGACACCACGCTGTATTTCATTCTGGGCATGGTCTACAACGACGCCAACAGCAACAACCGCTACGACACCGGCGAGGGTCTGTCCGGCGTGACTGTTACGGCCAACGGCGGCGGGTCGGTCAACGTCACTTCGACGACCAACAGCGAGGGCATGTACTGGATTCAGGTGAACCCCGCCACCTGGACCCTGGCTGTCAGTGGCGGCACCTTTGGGGCCACCAAGTACGCCCAAGTCACGGTTTCCAACGCCAACATCTCGGTGGATTTTCGCAGCAACAGCAACACCGTGGACGTGAGTTTTGGATCCTGGGGCGCGCTTGCCACCAGCGGCACCCAAAACGGTACTGTCAATCCAGGCCCCGGCAGTGGTGGAACCGGTGGCACCGGCAGCGGTGGTGGAGGCGGCGGCGGTGGCGGGGGAGGGGGAGGCGGTTCCAGTGGCGGCGGTGGCGGCGGTGGAGGAGGCTGTGTGGCCGACGATGCTGCCAGTCATGCCTGGCTGGCGTGGCTGGCGCTGGTCCTGTCCGTAGTCGCGCTTTGGCGTGTAGTCGCAGCCCGATCCTGAATGCATGTATCCGCACGACCCCGCCCAGGTGGCGGGGTCGTTGTGTGTTGTGGACCCGTGACGGCGCGCCCGTTGTCGGGCAAAATAGCAGCGGAGAACACCATGTCCGGTGACTATGCCCGCCAGATATTTCTCAAGACCTTCGGCCGCGAACCTGCCGCGCCGCGCGTGCTTAAGCCCGCCTTGCCTCCCATTGCCGACGATGATGACGGCCCGGATCATACCGATGTGCCCGATGGCGAAACCCAGCAGGCCGCGACCGCGCCGGCACCCGCGTCGGGGCCGGCCAAGTCTGCCGACCGTATCATCTACCACGTGATGCTGCGCAAGAACGACGGACGCTGGAGCGTACTCAAGCAGGGGCGGGCCAAGCCTAACCGCGTGCTGGAAACCCAGGCCGAGGCGATCGAGTTCGCCATGACACTGGCCCGCAGCGAAGGCGAAGCCTGGGTCATTACCCACACCGAAGACGGGGCAATTGCCGAAGAAATCCATGTGCGGCCGCCGGCGGCGCCTGACGAAGCCACGACTTGACACGCGGGTTCAATCCCGACCCGATTCGCCGTTGATCAGAATTTCAAGGTCAATCGCCTGTGAAAAAAGCTTGGCGGCCTTGCGCGCGGCGTGGACTTCCAGGCTGGCGTCGCCGCGCGTCACCAGCGACACATGCAGTTTGCCGTCGCCCATGCGGCAGCGCACAGCACGCACGACGCCGGCACGCCCGCGGTCAAGCCCGTCTGCCACGCGCAGAATGCCGGCCAGCACACGCACCACATGCTGGCTGTCGGGGTCAATTTCGGAGAAGTGGCGGTGGCGGGCCTTGGGTGTGCCGCCGCGCGAATAGCGCGCCGCCAGGCCGACAATTTCAAGTTCAATATCTGTCAGACCGCGCAGCCCGCCGCCGCGGATCAACTGGTAGGCCAGATGCTCGCGGTCCTGAAGGTGAAAGGCGCGGCCCAGATCTTCCAGCAGCGCGGCGGTCTCCAGAAGCTGGCGATGGCGCGGCGAAAGGTTGTGAGCGCGTCGAGAACCGTCAAACAGCGCCAATGCAAGGTTGGCCACGTGGCGAGAACGCGCGGTGTCGCCGCCGGCGCGTTGCACAAGTTCGAGCGCGCTTTGCAGGTGCACGCCGGATTCAAAACGTTCCCCGCGCCGGCGCTCAATCTGCTGAAGCAGCAGCCCCTCGCGCAGCGACGCGCCACACAGTTGAAACACGCGGGCGTCGGCAAGCTCCAGCACGGTGGTCAGTACTGCTGATCCGAAGTGGATGGTGTCGGCGCGGCGTTCGTCAATGCCTGGCAGGCGCGTGCGGCCGGCCGCATCGGTGTCCATCAGCGTGGCGTGCAGGTCGCGCAGTTCCGACGCCCGGATAAGATAGCCATTCAGCGCACCCCAGGGGTCGCGCCCGCGCAGTCGCAGGCAGCAAAGCCCCAGTGTCATGTGGGTGCCCGAGGTACACAACACCAGATCAATCCCGCGTCGGCGTGCCTGACGGATTACCGGGCCCGCGGTGCGGCGGATATGTTTGAGCAACGCGTTGCGCTGTTTGCGCGGCAAGGGGTCCTGGGCGCCGAAGTGGTCGCGCAGGCGTTGTACGCCCAGCGGCAGACTTTTGGCGATGATCAGCCGCGCGGCATTGCCGTACATGATTTCAAGGCTGCCGCCGCCGAGATCAAGCATCAGGGCATTGCGGTTTTCAATGTCCGCGGCGTGACGGATGCCGCGGTAGATCAGTTCAGCTTCTTCACGACCGCTGATGACTCGGGCGTTGATCCCCGTGCGGCGGCGTACCTGTTCAAGGAACTGGCGGCCATTGGCAGCCTCGCGCACGGCACTGGTGGCCACGGCGTAAATGCGTGACACGCCCAGGCGGCGGCACAGCAGCGAAAAGCGCTTCAGGGCATCCAGCGCGGCTGACATGGCTTCTGGCCGCAACCGGCCGGTGCGGAAGGCGCCGGCGCCAAGCTTGACGCGTTCGCGTTCGCGGTCAATCACATAAAACGAATTTGGCCCGGTAACATCCGCCACGATCATGTGCACGGAGTTCGAGCCGATATCAATGGACGCCAGTCGCACGCGGGGCCTCAGCCGCCCAGCCGGGCCATGAGGATTTCCTGGGACGACCGTGGCGGCTGGTCGCCGGGCTGCACGCGCACCCAGGTTCCGTCGGGCTGGAGCTGCCAAGCCTGTATGTTGTCGGCCAGCGGGATGTCAAGGCATTCCTCGATCACCCGCGCGCGCAGGCCGGGGTCAAGGATCGGAAAGCACGTTTCAACGCGCCGGAACAGGTTGCGCTGCATCCAGTCGGCGCTGGCGGCGTACACCAGTTCGTCGTTGGGGCCGAAGCTGTACACGCGCGAATGTTCCAGAAACCTGCCCACAACCGAGCGCACGGTGATGTTCTCGCTCAAACCGGGCATGCCCGGCCGCAGGCAGCACACACCGCGCACTACCAGTTCGATCTTCACGCCGGCGATGCTTGCCAGATACAGGGCCTTGATCACGCCCGGGTCAGCCAGGGCGTTCATTTTGGCCCGGATTCGCGCGGGTTTGCCCTGGCGGGCCAGTTCGGCCTGTTCGTTGATGCGCGCGATCACGCTGTCATTGAGCGTAAACGGCGAATGCAACAACTGCTGAAGCTTCGGAGCCTCACCCAGACTTGTAAGCTGGCGGAACAACAGTTGCACATCGTCGCAGACCTGTTCGTTGGCTGTCAGCAGGCTCAGGTCGGTGTAGGCCCGCGCCGTGCCGGTGTGGTAGTTGCCTGTACCCAGGTGCGCATAGCGTTTCAACTGTCCTTCCTCGCGCCGGATCACCATCATCATCTTGGCGTGGGTCTTGTAGCCCACCACGCCGTAGACAACGTGTGCGCCGGCGCTTTTCAGGCGCGTGGCCAGGTCAATGTTCGCGGCCTCGTCAAAGCGCGCGCGCAGTTCAACCACGGCCGTGACTTCCTTGCCGGCGCGGGCGGCGTCAAACAGGGCGTCCACGATTTCGCTGTGGGCGCCGGTGCGGTACAGCGTGCCCTTGACGGCGACCACGGCGGGGTCCTTGGCGGCGGCGCGCACGAACTCAAGCACCGGACTGAAGCTCTGGTACGGATGGTGCAGCAGCACATCGCCGCGGCGCAGCGCCTCGAACACGTCGGCGCCGGGCGGCAGGGCGCGGGCAAAGCCGGGCTTGAAGGGCGGAAACTTAAGATCGGGGCGGTCGGCCAGGTCGTACAGTGCCATCAGGCGGTTCAGGTTTACCGGGCCGTTGACCTGGTACAGGTCTTCGTCGCGCAGGTGAAAGTGGTCCAGAAGAAAGCGTGCGATTTCGGGCGGGCAGTTGTCAGCGACTTCAAGCCGCACTGCGGCGCCGTAATGCCGCCGGGGCAACTCAAAACGCACAGCGTCCAGCAGGTCTTCAACTTCTTCTTCTTCCACCCACAGATCGCTGTTGCGGGTCACGCGGAACTGATAGCAGCCGCGCACGTCCATGCCCGGAAAAAGCTCGCCGATGTTGGCGTGAATCACGGAAGACAGCAGCACAAAATCATGTCCGCCGCCGGCCACATCGGCGGGCAGGCGAATCAGTCGCGGCACCAGACGCGGCGCCTGGACCACGGCCGTGCCGCTTTTGCGTGCAAAGGCGTCCTTTCCGTCCAGAACCACCACGAAGTTGAGAATCTTGTTCAGCACGTTCGGAAACGGGTGTGACGGGTCCAGCCCGATCGGCGTCAGCAACGGGTAGACCTCGCGCAGAAAGAACGCGCGTACCCACTGGGCCTGTTCGGGCGTCCAGTCACCGCGTCGCAGAATGCGGATGCCGCGAGCCCCCAGTTCAGGAATCAGCACGTCGTTGAACAGCCGGTATTGCTCGGCGATCAGTGTGCGAGAGCTGGCACTGATGGCCGCCAGCAACTCGCGTGGCGAAAGGCCGTCAGGCCCGGCGGTGGTCACGCCGGCTTCGGCCTGCTGTTTGATGCCGCTGGCGCGGATCTCAAAAAACTCGTCCATGTTGCTGCACGAGATGGTGAGAAAGCGCATGCGTTCCAGCAGCGGCAGGTTGCTGTCGCCTGCCATGGCCAGCACGCGGCGGTTGAACTCCAGCAGCGAGAGTTCCCGGTTGATGTACAGGCCGGCACTGGACAGATCCATGTTCTGGGCGGCGCTCATGGCATGACCTTATCGCAAACAGGCGCGCCGAGAATACCGGGGCAGGGTCAAGATCACGTAAAGCCCGTATGCGGTAATTAACACGGGGGCACGGTATTCCGTGCCCCCGTGTGTTGCCGCTTACCGGTCAGGCCGGCCGGCGCATCCGCCGCCTCAACAGCAAGGCAAGCGCCGCTGCGGCCGCCAGCATCATGGCTGAGCCGGTACCTTCACTGGTGGAGCAGCCGTCCTTCTTTTTCTTGCCACCACCACCACCGCCACCACTGCCGGAAACCACATTGAAAGGCGCCGAAGTCGCGTCGGTCAAAGCGCCGCCGTCGCTGAAGTCCAGCGTGTAGCCACTGCCGGCCAGATCAATGCTCATGCCCGAAAACGTCACCACGCCACCGACGGCTGTTACAGGTCCGCCGCCGGTCAGGATCGCGCCGGTGGCGCCGGTACCGGTCGTGATGGTGGCCGTAACCTGCGTGGTGTTGTCGTCGAAGACGCGTACGCCGTTGGCGTCGCGAACCTCAAGAACCGGTTGCTGGGTAAACGCCACGCCGGGCGCGGCGCCGCCGGGCTGGGTCACAATCACAAGCTGCGTCGCAGGGCCGGCCACGGCAAAGGTCGCGCTGGTTACGCCGGTCAGTGTCGCGCCCGTGTCGGCAAACGACAGGCTGAACCCCAGGCCGGCGGTATCAATGGCCAGGTTCGTGAACGTCACAACGCCATTGACGGCCGTGCGTGTGGTTGTGCTGCCGCCAGTGAACGCGCCGGTGCCGGTGGCGATGGTGACCGTGACCTGGGTGGTGTTGTCCGTCGCGATCACCGTGCCCGCGCTGTCGCGGATTTCCACCACGGGCTGGGTCAAGAATGGCGTGTTGACCACGGCCCCGCCCGGCTGAGTCGCCATTCCCAGTTGCGCCGGTGTACCAGCCACGTTGAACGGTGCGCTGACTGTGCCGGTCAAACTGGTGGATGTGAACGAAAGGGTGTAGCCCGTGCCGGACAGATTGATGCTCAGGTTGGTGAAGCTGGCCAGGCCGGCCGTCGCATTGACCGGTGTCGTACCGCTTAGCGTCGCGCCGGTGGTGCCGGTGCCTGTGGTAATGGCGGCGGCCACGCTGGCACTGCTGGAAGTCACGCGGTTGCCGCCTGCGTCCACCACCTCGACCTGGGGCTGGGTTACAAAGGCCGCCCCCATAACCGCACCGCCGGGTTGAGTCACCATGCGCAACGCTGCCGCCGGGCCGAGTGTCACGTTAAACGTCCCTGAAACGGCATTCGTCAGGCCCGTGGACGAAAAGGTCAGGGTGTAGCCGGTACCGGCCAGGTCAATCGCCAGGCCGCTGAACGTGGCCACTCCGCCAGAGGCGTTAGTCGTACCGCCGGCCACGATTGTCGCGCCGGTGGTGCCGGTGCCGCTGGTGATGGCCGCATTTACGGTGGCGCTGCTGCTGGTGACCAGGTTGCCGCCGGCGTCTCGCACCTGCACGACCGGTTGCGGGTTCAGCGGCAGACCGCCGGTGCCGTTGCCGGGCTGGGTTGTCACCACAAGCATGGCCGCCGGCCCGACGGTAACGTTGAACGTTCCTGACACAGCTGGTGTCAGCGCCCCGGAGGTAAAGGTCAGGGTGTAGCCGGTGCCGGCCAGATCAATCGCAAGACTGGTAAACGTGGCCACGCCGTTGACAGCGTTGACGGACGCTCCGGTCACAATAGTTGCGCCCGTCGTGCCGGTGCCGGTGGTGATCGCGGCTGTTACCACCCCGTTGAAGGATGTGTCTACCGTGCCGCCCGGGTTGCGGGCTTCAACCACAGGCTGGGGATTCAGCGGCAACCCGCCAGTGCCGTTACCGGGCTGGGTTGTCACTACAAGCTGGGTGGCGCTGGTCGAGGTTCCGGTGCCGGTTACGTTGAAGATATAGGGATTCTCATTGCTGTCGTTGTTGGCAATGGAGATACGGAAACCCCAGTTCGCGGCGCTGGGGTTAATTGTGATCGTGAACGTTGTGCTGCCCGATGGGCCCGATATCGGTGTTGTCGGCTGGGTTGTAACCGACACGCTACTAAGGCCGAAGTCATTGCTCAGAGCCACCGGCGGCGTTCCGGTCAGGGTCAGATCGGTGGTTCCGGTGTTGGCGATCGTCCAGGTGACACCAGTTCCCGTGCCAATGGGCAAGGCGCCGACGTTATCAATGCTGCCCATGCCGCTGGGGATGGACGTGCCAGCCGGGCGCTGAACGTCAATTTCGGGACCGACGGTGGCCGCTCCCGAAACGGTCTGGGCGCCGCCGGTGACGGTTACGCCCTGTACCGTTCCCGCCGCTACGGTGATGCCCGTGGTTGCCACGGTCAGAGTGAACGTGCGGCCTGCTGTGGCACCAGTGGCGACATCCACCACAATGATGAACGCTTTGGCCGTGGTATCAATCGTGACTGTCGAAGCGATGGCAAAAGTCAGTGGAAAGCTGCCCGAGGCAGAACTGAGCTGCGTGTCGCCGGCGTCAAACACGCCGTTGGCGTTTACATCATGGTAGAGCCGTGCCTGGGTGTAATCGGAAGATGTCGCTGTGCCGTTGTTGCCTGCTACAACCTGTGTCAGCGTGGTACTGCCTGTATTCCGCACAAGCTGAAACTGGATGCAACTGTGGTTATTGGTGCCCGGCGCCACGTTGGCCGCCAGGGGGTTGTTTGCGCCCGGGCCAAGGATGGTGAAGGCCTGGGCTTCAAGGCTTGATGCCACGAACAGCGCGGCCAGCAGCACGGCCGCAAACAAGGGGAAACGCATGGGCTCTCCTCCGATCCAATAGAAAACACTCATCCTCTGGACCGGGCCCCCACGGCGTATTCCAGTGACGCAACAACTGCCGTATGGTTGTAACGAATGGCCCAAGCATATGTGCCATTGAGCACATCGTCAAGCAAAACCGCCCGCGCCAATGGAGCATGACCGGGCTCAGGTTTCGAATGTTGTGAAGTCGTCTTCTTCGACGGCGTTGAGAGCACCCAGGCTCTGGGCAGCTTCGCCTTCACGTGTGATGCAGATGATCAGAACGTCGTCCACGGCGCGGTGGCCGGCCTGGGCGGCCTGGCGGATCAATTCGGGCACGTTGTCGTCGAGTTTGGCACGCTCAAGCACCTTGTGCACGCCCTTGTAGTCGAACTCTTCGCCGTCATCCTGCTGGCACTCAATGATGCCGTCGGTGAACATCACCACGCGCGACTCAGGCTGAAGCTGGGCCGAATGCACTTCGATGGCGTTGGCCCAGTCAGCGGTGCGGCGCAGGCCAAGTGCCACGCCGGCCGTCAGCACGTCCTGGCGTGTGCCGTCAGGCAGGACAAACACCGGGTGAGGGATGCCGCAGCGGGCGTGCTGCCACTGTCCGCTGACCACGTCGAGCACACCCACAAGCGTGGCTACAAACTTGCCGTTGGGGATGTCGTCAGCCAGTTCATCGTTGGCAAATTTCAGGCCCGCCCGCAGATCGCCGTTGTGGATGCGCATGCCGATGCTGATGACCTTGCGCGCCATGGACTGGATCACCGCGGCCTGGATGCCGTGGCCGGAAACATCGCCCACCACGGTGCACAGCCGGCGCTGGTCAAGCCAGAAGAAGTCGTAAAAATCGCCGCCGACAAAGCCGCCCGTGGGGTTGTAATGCACGTCAATCCGCACGCCCGGCGGCGATGGCGGCGAGGCCAGCATGGTAATGAAGTTCTGGGCTGCGTCGGTAAGATCCAGCGTGGTGGCGCGCATTTCGCGCTCCAGGCGCATGATCTGGCTGCGCAGTTCCGAGCGTTCGCGCCGGCGGCTTTGTTTCTGGCGGGTGGTCTGGCGCAGCACGGTTTCGGTCTGCAGCGCCAGATGGTCAAGGTCCACGGGTTTTTTGATCACGGCAAAGATGTCGCACTGGTAGGCGCTGAGGGCCGTGCCGGCATCCTTGGGATCCACCAGCAGCACTACAGGCACACGGGCCAGCCGGCGATCTTTGGCCAGGTTGGCCAGAAAGTCGTTGTCGGCGTCGCCCAGTTTCTGGTCGCTAAGAATCAACTCGGGTGCGCGACCGGTGGAGGACTTGCGGGCCTCGTCGCTGCCCTCAACGGCGCTGACTTCGTGGCCCGCACCGGCCAGCTTGTCGCGAATCTGTTCGCGCAGTTCCGCATCGCTTTCAATCAGCAGAATGTACGCCATGCTCAGACGGGCAGCCTTGAAATGCAGATCATCGTGCAATCGTCATCGGCGCGGTGGTCCAGATCCGCGGCGCTGTAGATTGTACTCACGATCGCGCCGCCCGCAGGGGTTTCCTTAACGGCTTTAACCACACCCTCGACGTCAAATTGCTTCTTCTTTTCGTCGTCCACGTAGGCCTCAATGATGCCGTCAGAAAGCATCAGCACGCTCTGACCGGGCTCAAGGATCAGCCCGTAATCGCCCACCTGGTTGTGCCAGTCGGCCTTCTTGGAAAGGCCCAACGGCCCGCCCGCGGTCACCAGCGGCTCGCAATCACTGTTTTTAATCCACATCGGATAGGGTACGCCGCAGCGCACATGGCGCCACTCATGGCGCGTTGTGTTCAGCACGCCAAAGGCCGCCGCCACGAAACTGCCCGGCGGCAGGTCGTTGGTCAGTTCTCGGTTGGCAAAGGCCACTGCCTTGTGCAGGTGGCCCTGTTCGGTGCGCAGGGCCAGGCTGATCAGTTTGCGCGCCATGGTCTGCAGAATGGCGGCCTGGACCCCGTGGCCCGAGACATCGCCAATGACCACGGCCAGGTTGTCGCGATCCAGCCAGACAAAATCGTAAAAGTCGCCGCCCAGACGGCCAAAGGGCCGATAGCTGACCTCGATGCGGTAGCCTTCGATCTGCGGGGGTTTGGGCTGCATCCAGGTGAAGTGGCGCTCGGCCTCGCTCAGTTCGTCTTCGCTGGCCGTCACCTGGCGCTCCAGGCGCTCAATGCGGCTCATGTACATTTCTTTGCTGAGCTTGCGCGAGAACTTGTAGGCCAGATTCAGTCGCGTGTGGGCGCCGATTTTGGCCACCAGTACTTCCACGTTGAACGGCTTGTGGATGAAATCCACGATGTCCCAGCGGAACGTGCGCATCAGCAAGTCCTGGTCGGCTTCGGCCGCCATCATCATGATCGGCGTGCGCACCAGGTTCTGTTCACTGCGGATTTCCTCGAGCAATTCCAGCGCGTCGCGGTCCGGCAGCCGGATGTCCAGAAGGATCAGGTCGGGTTCGTGGTCCTGGGCCTGCAACAGTGTGTCGCGCGCGGTGCCGGCCTCGATTACGCGGTGACCGGCTTTTTCCAGCACGTCGGCAAGCTGTTTGCGCGTGGCCTGGTCGTCGTCAGCAATCAGAACAAGTGACACGTAGGCTCCCCGGTGGCGCGGGAAGCCTAGTCAAAGACCGGGGGCGGTACAAGATGTCGGGGCGGACGCGCCGGTGCGCAAAAGGGCACAGGGAACACCGTTGCCCAGGGCCGTAAATGCCCGACAATGGCCTGATGCCCGCTGCTGAGCTTGAATACCTGTTCCGCCACACGGCGATCCGCGAAGCCGTCTATTCGGCTGCCTCGCCGGCCGAACGCGCGCGGCTGCATGATCTGGCGTCGGCGGCCTGGGGCGAGCTCGTCGCCGGCGGCGCCAATGGTGTGTGCGCGCGCGAACAGGCCCGCCACGGCGCCGAGGCAGCGCGGGCACGTGCCCAGGCTGATCGCCAGCGAAAAGAGGACATCCTTGACGCTGCCGAGCTTCGGTTTGCACGCGCCGGGGCCGAAGACGCCGACCGTGCCTATCAGGTTCAGGACGCGGCGCGACTGTGGCGGGTGGTGGCCGATCACCGGCTGACAACTCCGCCCGAACGCCGGCTGGCGCTGCGCCATGCGGCCGAAGCCATGCGCCATGCGGGCCGGCTTGAGGACTCCCGCCGTTGTCTGGAACAGGTCCGCGAACTGGGCCCCGACGCCGAGGAATCTGCACGGGTGTGCATCTCCATGTCGTCGGTACTGCGCGCGCTGGGCCGCCATGCCGAAGCCGAGGCCGAGATCCTGCGCGCGCTGGCGTCCGACCTGCCGGCGGTGTTGCGGGCCGAGGCGCTAAGCATGCTGGGCACACTGCACCGCGAACGCGGCCGCAACAAAGACGCCCAGGCCGAGCTTGAGGAGGCGCTGATTGTGGCGCGCGGTGCCAACGATGCCCTCTCAGAGGCCAAGTGCGCGGCAGCACTGGCCACGTTGTTTGCGCAAACCGGCCAGCCCGACGCCGCCGAGCCGTTGTACCGCCGCGCCATGCAGATTCACCGCGATGGCGGCGACCCGCGCGGCCAAGCCATTTATGCGGGCAATCTGGCCATCACCTTACGCGATCTGGGCCGCAACGAAGAGGCTGAAGTGTTGTGTCGCCAGGCTCTGGACAGGCACCGCGAACTGGGCAACCGCAGCGACGAGGCGCTGTGTCAGGGCAATCTGGCGATCATCCTCAAGGCCACCGGAAGAACCCACGAGGCCGAGCTGTGCTATCGCCGGGCGCTGCACATCTTTCGCGAGCAGGGCAACGCGCCGCTGGAGGGCCAGTATCTGACCAACCTGGGCAACCTGCTGGACGACACCGGGCGCACGGTGCAGGCGGTGGACGCCTACGAACACGCGTTGCAGATCCTGCGCGCCGGCGGGCTCAAGCGTCCGCTGGGCTATGCCCTGGGAAATCTGGCCGTGGCGCGCCAGAAGCTGGGCCTGGTTGAAGAGGCGCTGGGCGCCTACAGCGAGGCAATCTCCGTGCTGGCCGATGTCGGAACCCTGCCGGCGGCGGCGGCCTTTATGTGCCTGCGGGGTGAATTGCTGCTGCTTACGGGTGACGTGGCATCGGCCCAGCGCGACCTGGAGGCCGCCGACACTGTGCTGAGGCCGGTGGCACTGCGCAGCTATCGCATGCAGTACTGGGTGCCATTGAAGGTTCGCCTGCTGGCTCACGGGGGGCACATTGAGGAAGCGTTCGCCCTGGTGCGCGAGGCCCAGCGCAAAACGGGCAAGGTCAGCCACACCAGCGAACAGGCACGCACGCTGGAGGTGATTGGCGGTGTTCTGGGCGCAGCCGGAAGCGGCCGGCTGGTCAACGGCCATGTGCCTGACCAGTTGTCGCGTGAACTGCGCAAGGTGCTCAGCGCGCGCATGCCCGCGTTTCGGTAACTGCGGTAAGCATTGCCATTTCGTGGTTTATCGGCGCGCGCGTCTCGCTAAAACGCTGCATGGAGGCCGCGATGCTCGACCCGTTGCTCAAGTGGCGCGAGGAGTTTCCCATCCTTGCCCGCAAGACCTACCTGATCAACAACTCGCTTGGCGCCATGCCGCGCAAGGTACGCGACGGACTCAAGCACTTTGCCGACATGTGGGACCACGATGGCGTTGTGGCCTGGCATTACCCCGACGGCTCGGGCTGGCTGCATGACTGTGAACAGACAGCCGACCTGATCGGCAGCGTGATGGGCGCACCCAAAGGCAGCGTGATGCTGCACCTGAATGTGGCCACGCTGACAGCTCAGGTTCTGTCCAGCCTTGACTTTCGAGGCCGGCGCAACCGCATTGTTTATGACGACATGCAGTTCACCAGCCCGCATTACGTGGTGCAGGAATGGTCGCGCTATGGCGCCGAAGTTGTGATGGTCAAAAGCGACGACGGCATCGGTGTGGACGTGCAGAAACTTGTGGATGCCATTGATGACCGCACCGCGCTGGTGCCGATCAGCCACGTCTATTTTCGCAGCAGCTTTCTGCAGGATGTTCAGCCGATCATAGACAAGGCACACAAGGTCGGCGCCAAAGTGCTGCTGGACGTGTACCAGAGCATCGGCACGGTTCCCTTTGACGTCACGCGGATGAAAGTGGACTACGTGGTTGGGGGCAGCGTCAAGTGGGTCTGTGGCGGCCCCAACGTGTGTTACCTGTATATCCGGCCTGACCTGATTGGGGACTACAACCCGGCCCTGACCGGCTGGATCAGCCACGCCCGGCCCTTCAAGTTCGAGATGGAGTTCACGCCCCATGCCGGCGTGTGGCGCGCCAGCACCGGCACGCCGCCGGTGGTGGCGCTGTACAGCGCAAGACCGGGGTACGAAATTATCCGGCAGGTCGGCGTCGAAAACATCCGCGCCAAGTCGCAACGGCTGACCCAGCACCTGATTGAGCGCGCGCTTGAGGCCGGGTTCAAGGTCAACACGCCGCTGGATCCGAACCGGCGCGGCGGCACGGTATGCATTGACTGGCCCGGGGCGGATCTGGCCGAACAGAAGCTGATCGAACGCGGCTTTGTGATTGATTACCGGCCGCGGGGCGGCATTCGTGTCAGCCCACACTTCTACAACACAGTGGAGGAATGCGACGCGATTCTGGCCGAGATGAAGAAGTTGAGGAAATAGCCTTGGCGCGCGGGATATTGGCCAGACGGCTGGAACTTGCGGTGCTGCACCACGCGCTGGTGGGTGCAGCCGAAGAAATGGGCCAGGCTCTGCGCCGCAGCGCCTACAGCCCCAACATCAAGGAGCGCCAGGACTACTCTTGCGCGCTGTTTGACGCCAGGGGGCGCCTGCTGGCCCAGGCCGCGCATCTGCCGGTGCATCTGGGTTCCATGCCTGCCAGCGTGGCGGCGGTGCTGGCTGCAATGCGGCTCGCCCCCGGCGAGGTCGCGGTGGTGAATGACCCTTACTCGGGCGGTACGCACCTGCCCGACATTACCGTGGTGGCGCCGGTGTATGCCGGCCGCACGCTGCTGGGTTACACGGCCAACCGTGCCCATCATGCCGACGTGGGCGGGGCAGCGCCGGGCAGCATGTCGCCCCAGACGGACCTGCTGGCTGAAGGGCTGGTTCTGCCGCCCCTGTTGTTGCGCACAGCACGCGGTGCGCGCACGCAGACCTTTGACCTGATTCTGGCCAACACGCGCACGCCGGTAGAGCGTGCCGGCGACCTGAACGCGCAGATTGCGGCCTGCGATCGAGGCACCCGTCGGCTGCGAGAAATCGCGGCGACACTGGGTCGCGGCGGGCTGGATGCCGCGGCGGAAGGCCTGCTGAACCACAGTCGTGTGCTGATGCGTCGCAACCTGGCGAGGCTGCGGCCCGGTGCTTACGCCGCGCGCGAGCGGCTGGAAGACGACGGCGCCGGCGCGCGCGACATCACGATTGCCGTGAAGCTTTCGGTCTCGCCTGCGCGTCTGCGTTTTGACTTTTCGGCCAGTGCGTCGCAGGTCCGTGGCGGTGTCAATGCCGTGCGGGCTGTTACGGAAAGCGCGGTGTATTACGCGGCGTTGTGCTTTTGCGAAGAACGGCCGCCGATCAACCACGGTTGCTTTGCGTGCATTGATGTGATTGCGCCGGAAGGCAGCGTTGTCAACGCCCGGCGCCCAGCACCCGTGGCGGGTGGCAACGTCGAAACCAGCCAGCGCATCGTGGACGTGTGTCTGGCGGCCTTGTCGCGCGCGGCGCCGGGGCAAGCCGTGGGGCAGTCTCAGGGCACAATGAACAACCTGACCATCGGCAGCGTGGGGTCCGATGTCGAGCCTTTTGCGTACTATGAAACCATCGCCGGCGGCTGTGGCGCTGACGCCAGTGCTGATGGCGCTGACGCCACGCACAGCCACATGACCAACACGCTGAACACACCAGTTGAGGCGCTGGAACACGCCTGTCCGTTGCGTATCGAGGCTTACGCGCTGCGCGAAGGCAGCGGCGGCAGCGGGCAACGCCAGGGCGGCCAGGGTGTGGTACGACGCGTGCGCGTGCTTGCACCGGCCAGCTTTGGACTGCTGACCGAACGCCGTCGAATCCGGCCTGCCGGAGTGCAGGGCGGCGGGCCCGGTGCTGCCGGTGAAAACAGGTTGGTACGTGCGGACAAAACGGCGTTGCGCCTGCCGGCGAAGTGCCAGGGTGAGCTTGCACCCGGCGACGCGATCGAAATCCGCACACCCGGCGGCGGCGGACATGGCGGACCGCGTCGGGGCGCGGGTCAAGGCCGGCGTGTCAGTCCCAGGTAACGACCCCTGTGGTCAAGTCCATACGCGCGCGCCCGTCCATGTGGTTGCCTTCGAGGGCAACCACAAGCAATGCCGGGCCTCCCGGCCCCTCGCTCACGACGTCCAGCACCTCGAAGTACTTCCCTCGCAGGCTCTTGGGACTCACGCCCATTGCGGTGAGACTCAGTGCGTAGTGGTTGCGCTTGGCATAGTAGATGGCGGCTTCAGCGGCCATGCTGCTTAGCAACTGTTCGCCCTCCGACCGGCGGGCGTCCCGTGTTCACGAGACAACCAGTGGAATTGCCGCCAGGCTCAAAACACCCAGCAAGACCGTACAAGCCGCCACCTCGTCCCAACGAATCGGCATGACTGCCCTTCGGTTGGGGCAGGTTGGACCGCCTCAGGCCGTCCCCACGTCCCTGCGGCCTCAACCTGCCCCAATTGTCATATTCACTGCAATATGCCATCACGGTTATGTCATGAATAGGTCATATCACGTCATGGCGCTGGCGTCAAATTGGGTCCGAAAAAACTCATTGTTTATGGTTTGACTGCGCGCGTAGACGGAGTGCGGCCCGTGCCTCCGGACATGTGAGGCTTTGCGGGCAATCATGAGCGTTCGTCTTAATCCGTCTGTAGTACCGCCGTCGGGTCTGTAAGGCCGTGTGCGCAAGAACTACTCTTCGGCCATGCCATTCTTCCGGTCACGGGTGTTGCGCGGCGCGCTGGAGCGTTACGCGGGTCGGCTGCTGATTGAGCAGGCCGAAAAGGATCCGTCGGTGCTGAAGCTGGGTGCCGCGCGCAAAGATGTTTCGCTGGTGTACCTGGATATCTGGGGTTTCACCGAGATCACGGGCTATGCCTCGCCCGAAGCGGTGGTGGAACTGCTGTGCGACTACTTTTCACGCATGACGGGCGTGATTCGCGCCAGCAACGGCTTTGTGGACAAGTTCTTTGGTGACGCGATCTTTGCGATTTTCGGCGCGCCAGTGGCGGATGCAAACTACGCCTTCAACGCCTGCACGGCGGTACTGGCGTGCCTGCGTGAAACAGCCAAGCTGTCGGCGCAGTGGCACGTCAAGGGTTTCGGCAAGGTACACCAAAGCATCGGCGTGACCACCGGCCCGGCAATTGTCGGCAATATTGGCAACGAGGAACGCGCCATGTTTACCGCCGTGGGCGAGGCCGTTGGACTTACGGTTCAGTTACAGCAGGCTTCGCGGCTGTACCGGGCACCGATCATCATCTGTCGTGACACGCACGCGGCGCTGGGCGGGCGGCTGGTGACGCGAGAACTGGATGTAATCAAAGTTCAGGGCAGCGAACGCACCACGACGATCTTCGAACTGGTGGGTACACCCCAGGAAACGCCCCAGCAGTTACGCATGGCCATGGATCTGTTTGAGCGCGGGCTGCGAGCCTTTCGCAGCCGCGACTGGGATCGCGCCGAGAAGCGTTTCGCCGACGTAGACAAAGTGATCGGCGACGATGGGCCTTCACGTCTGTACCTGCGCCGTTGCGCGCTGTACCGCAAGCACCCGCCCCCGCCGGAATGGGATCTGGTGCACGCCCACACCGTGCGGCTGCAAAAGGGTGAAGAGCCTGCCTCGCCATGAAACTGCCTGTTGCCACGCCGCTGCCGTCCGGACTGCGCGGCTTTGTCGCGGGGTTTGCGGCGTTTCTGGTCGGGCTGAGGCTGGTGCTGCCCGGCGGCGGGCTTTTTCGGTGGGCGCTGGCGCCGGTACTGGCTTCGGCGCTGGTGCTGGGCGGTCTGGCGGCGGGCGCCTTTTTGGGTGTGTGGGCTTGGCTGGACGGGATGCTGCAGGACTGGCGCTGGCTGGCCTGGCTGGGCGGTCTGGCGGCGTTGATTGTGACGCTATTGCTGGCCTATTTTCTGTTTACGCCGGTGATGGGTCTGTTCGGGCCGTTGTTTATGGACCCGATCTGCGAACAGGTGCACATTCGTTACGCGGGCGGGCCGATTGCGGACGCGGCGCAAGCACCATCGTTTGCGCGCCGGCAGTTGCGTGCCGTGGTGGTGTCTCTCAAGTGGCTGGTGATTTCGCTGGCGGTGCAGTTGCCGCTGGCGGTGGTGGGTCTGATTACTGTGGCCGGGCTGGTGATTGCTGTTCCGGTGAACGCGCTTTTGCAGGGCGTAGACCTGATGGACAACCCACTGGGCCTGCGTAACTGGCCCTTGGGTCGGCGTCTGGGCTGGTGCCGCCGCCACACGATGGCAACACTGGGAATTGGCGCTGCCGCGAGTCTGTGCCTGCTGGTGCCAGGGTTGAACCTGTTCATGCTGCCGGCGGGCGTGGCGGGCGCAACGGTATTGATGGTCGCGGCTGGCCCGGCGCAGACGAATTCCGGTGAACAATCGTAAGTTTCTTACGTTATACTGGCACCATTGTGGTCGGGGGCATCACCACAAAAAGCCCTGGGCAAAAAGGGCAGTGCGAAATGTCAAACCGCAAGCGCCGTAAACCCGCCGGGTTTTCGCAGGATCGCCGTGCCGCCATGGCTGCCATGGCCTTTGGCGCCGCCACGCTGGCGTTGCAAGGCCGTGTGCTGGCCCAGAAGGCCCCGGCCAAACAACCCACCAAAGAAGAACTTGAGGCCGCCTACGCCGAAACCGAAAAGCTGGTGGCCAAGGCCAGCACGGCCGACCGCCCCGGTATTGCCGACTGGACCCAGGTGCAGGGCCAGAACCTGACTTGGCCGGCCAAGTACTACTTGCCCTGGCCGGCGGGCGTGGGGCACCAGGTCTACCAAAGCTGGAACGGCAACAAGATCGGGCCGCCGCGCGCCACACACATGAAGGCCCAGAACTACTACGCCTGGGACTTTCACATCGTGCGCGGCGACTACATCTGCGCCGCGCGTGACGGCAAGGTCAGCAACGTGTCCGACCAGGAACCCGCGGGCAACGAAAACGCCAACGTCATCTACATTGATCACGCTGACGGTGAACGCAGCGTGTATGCCCACATCGGCAGCAATACCGCGCTTGTGACCGTGGGCGACAAGGTTCTGGCCGGCCAGAAGATCTGCCAGGGCAGCAACGAATCCATGCACCTGCACTTTGTGATCTGGAAGGGCATGATTGATTACCCCTGCCGGTTCATTGATTACACGCCGTTCAACGGCGTTCCCCAGTACGGCGCGGTGGTTGTCAGCGGCAACAAGGAACCTGACAGCGCCGTAACCGACGAGATCAAGAACAACTACCGCAAAGGCGAAGCCGCCTTTGCGGCCAAGGATTATCTCAACGCACTCAAGTTCTTCCTGGCTGCCACAGCCGTTGAAGTGCGGATTGAGGAGTACGAACGGTCCCTGGAACGCATCGAGGAATGCCGCGGCCTGATTGACGCCGAAGTAACCGAGGCGATTGCCAACGCCCGCAACGGCGACTTTGCCGGCGCCGACAGGCGGTTCAAGGAAATCCGCAAGAAGTACGGCGATTACGCCAAGACCCGCATTGACGCGGCGCTGAACGACCTGCGCAACGATCCCAAGTTCAAGGACTGGGTGCTCAAGCAGCAAAGCGAGCGCATCTGGCTTGAGGCCCGTAAAGCTGAGAAGTACGAAAAGTGGGACGAAGCAATCAAGCACTACGAAGACCTGCGCAAGCTCTATAAGAAGGGCGAACCCGAGTACGAGGAAATACGCAAGAAGCTGTCCAGCCTGCGCAAGGCCAAGGTGCTGGAAGATTAATCCACACGTCCGGATCACTCACGGGCGGCCGGAAGGCCGCCCTGTTGTTTTGGCCGGTGAATGCGGGCGCGTGACCCTTACACGGCTTGGCTGGCGCGACTATGCTTGGGACCGTGTCCGCAACGTTTCTGCCCAGTGATGATGTAGCCGCGCGCCTGCGCGCGCGGGTGTCGCTTGGGCTGTATGTGCGTCTGGCCGGCGGTGCGGCGTTGTTGTCGCCGGCGGCCTGCGCGTTCTCGCTGACGTTGTGCGGGGCGGCGGCACGTGGCGCGGGAACGGGTCCCTGGCGCGCGGCATTGCTGGCGGCTCTGGCGGCGCTTTTGATTGCGGCGGCCACCGGCGCACTGCGCCAGATCACGGATCTGGACATGGATCGTATCAACGACCCCTCTTTGCCGTTGTGCACGGCCGAGATCACACCGCGCCGGGCGGGCCTGTTCGCTCTGGCATCGGCTGTTCTGGCCACACTCACGGTGGCAGCGCTTTGCCTGGGCTCAAAAAGCTGGTTTCCGCTGCCGCTGTTTGCGCTGTTTGCGCTGGCTCGGGCGTCGCGGTCCATCCCCGGTCTGCATGTACGGGCGCGTTCGTGGCCGCTTTCGGCTTTGGTGGCCGCCCTGGCCGGTGCGGCACTGGCACTTGGCGCGTGGCTGGTGACCGGCCCGTTCGACTTTCGCCACGCCGGCGTGCTGGCGCTTGGCGCGGCGCTGGTCATGGTGGCGGCCTCGGCGCTGCGCGACATGGCCGCGCTGCGCGGTGAAGCTGCCTATGGCGTAGGAACCCGCCCGGCACAACGTGGAGCTGTTTCTGCTGCGCCACTGATAGCGGGACTGATGGCGACTCCCTTCTTGGTGATGCCACTGGGTGTGGTCGCGGGCTGGGTGGTTCTCCCGCCGGGCCAGTGGTACGACGCGCTGGTGGTTGGCGCTGCGGGCCTCCTGTCGGCGTGCGCACTGGGGGTCCGCTTGCTTGAGGATCCCGAATCGCGGGCTCCGCGGCTGCGCGGCCACTATGCGCTTTTGGTGACCCTGCACTTTCTGGTACAGGCAGCCGTTCACGTCCCACACGCGCGGTGGGGCCAGTGGCTGGGCCTGACTTGAGGACACGCATGACACGACACATTGCGGCCCGCATGGGCGCGCTGGTGCAAAGCGACATCCGCCGTTTGACGATTGAGTGCGACAGGGTCGGCGGCATCAACCTGGGTCAGGGCATCTGCGACCTTCCCACACCACCCCTGGTAGCGCAGGGTGCCATCGAAGCCATCCGCAACCGTAACGCCACGTACACGCACGCACGCGGCCTGGCCGACTTGCGCCGCGCTCTGGCCGAAAAGCTGCGCGTCTTCAACGGTGTGAACTATGACCCGGAAACCGAACTGTGCGTCACCGTGGGCAGCAGTGGCGCCTTTGCCAGTGCGGTGTTTGCCACATTGGACCCGGGCGACGAAGTGGTATTGATTGAACCGTTTTATGGTTATCACCTGAACACATTGTTGCTGGCGGGCATCAGACCGCGCTATGCGCGAATGAGCCTGAAGACCATGACCCTGGACCGGGCCAGTATCGAACAGGCCATATCACTGCGCACAAAGGGGATTGTTGTCTGCACTCCCGGCAACCCAAGTGGCATGGTGTATGGCCGCGACGACCTGGCTTGGCTGGGCGAACTGGCGGCGCACCACGACCTGTTGCTGTATACCGACGAAATCTACGAATACATTGTTTACGACGGCCGCGCGCACATCAGTGCCGCAAGCCTGCCCGGCCTGCGCGAGCGCACCGTGACCATCGGCGGCTACAGCAAGACCTTCAGCATCACCGGCTGGCGTATCGGGTATCTGGCCGCGCCGGCGGATATTCTTGCCCGCGCTGCCGTGTGCAGCGACCTGTTGTACGTCTGCGCCCCGCACCCGTTGCAGCGCGGCGTGCTGGCGGGTCTCTCCAGCCCGCCTGAGTACTACGCGCAGATGTGCCGTGACTACCAGAAGGCCCGCGACTCGATTTGCGACGCCCTGGAGGCCGCCCGATTTGCCGTGTACCGCCCGCAGGGCAGCTACTACGTGATAGCCGACTTTTCGGCGCTGGGCTGGCCGGACGATCAGACAGCATCCGCGGAATTGCTCAAGCGTGCCAGAATCGCGGCCATTCCCGGTGGTGCGTTCTACGAGCCCGGCAGTGGCCGCGGCCGCAACCAGTTGCGCTTCTGTTTCGCCAAAGAACCCGACGTTCTGGCCGAGGCCTGCCGCCGTCTGCGCGCGCTGTAACGCCTACCATCCCAGCACGCGAAACACCGGTCGCTGGCGCGCGTCGCGCGGCGGCAACTCGCGCTGGCGCAGGGGATCTTCGCGACGGCCGTGCTCGATCAACGCCTGCCGCTTCTCGGCCTCGTAGGCTTCAATCGGCCCGTTGATGATGCGCTTGAGCCGCTCGGCCAGGGCCTCCTGGGCCTGGCGCCCGGCCGGGCCGTCAGCCACCCCCGCGCCGTATTCAGCAAACGGAATCGCCTTGTGCACGATCACGCGGTGCGGCCGGAACAGTTGCGGACGCCAGTACTTCTTGGGCCAGAACTCGCCGGCGGTGATCAGCGTGATCGGCAGAATTGTGGCCTCGGTGGCAAAAGCCGCGCGCAGCGCGCCGGGCTTCCAGGGGCCCATCAGACGCTGGGCGCTGCGGCTGCCTTCAGGGAACACGCCCGCCACGCCGCCTTTGCGCAGGATGTCCAGCAGTGTCACGTAGGGGCCGCGTCCGGGGTTTTCGCGGTCTACGGGGTAGGCCTTGTAGGTGCGGGTGAAGAACGCCACAAACGGAATGCGAAACAGCTTGTCCCAGGCCATGATCGAAAGGTCGCGGCCGCCGTAGTAAATGGAAATTGCCACCAGCGTGGGTGGATCCAGATAGGTGGGGTGATTGGCGACCACCAGCACCGGGCCCGAACGCGGGATGTTTTCCTGGCCTGTGCAGCGAAAGAACAGAAACAGGCGCCCGATGGCCAAGGCCAGATCCACGGCTGTGCGGTACACCCAGCCGCGCCAGCCAGTGGGGGGCTTCTGTTCAACCAGCACGTACTCGTGGCGTGACATGCCGTGGTTTTACCCCGGCGCGTCGCTGGCGCCAACGCGCCGGCGAAAATGCTAAACTGTGCACCTGATGCCAGGTCCCGATTCCGACGCACTGTTGCCCGATGAGCCGATCGCCGACCCTGAAATGGGTTTTGGCGAACAGGAACTCACGATGGAGCCGCTGACGCCCGAGCCCGCGGCGCCGGTGCGCGATGTGGCGATCACTCTGCCCGAACCCGAGCCGGTGACACTGGTCGAGGACGCCGACGTGCCGCTGGATGTCGAGCCGGACCGCGGCCCGGAACTGGAAACCGAAGCCGAGGCTATGGACGCGCCTCCGCCGCGCGCCGCCGAGGAACGCCTGAGGGTCGAACTTTCATCCTCGCGCACGGAAAGCGACAGCCTGCGTGAACTCAACGCGCAACTGTCCGAGCGCAACCGCGAGCTTGAGGCGCAACTCGGCCAGGCCGCGCCGGCGGGCGAAATTTCGCGCCTGCACGCCCAAGCCTCTGAGGCCCGTGCTTTACACCAGGCCGCCGAGACCGAAATCGCGCGCCTGCGGGCAGAGCTGGAGGCCGCGTGTGCCGAGGTCGAACAGGCGCGCCAGGCCGCCGTGGCGCCCGAGCAAGACGCGGAAGTGGAAGTTGCCCAGGCTCAACTGGAGGCCCTGGCGGCGGAAAACCGCGTGCTCAAGGATGCGTTGGACGAATCCCGTCGCGCCGAGGCCCGCGCCGGCCACGCCCACGAGGAGCTTCAGCGCCGGCTGGAGTCGGCCCAGGCCGAGTCTGCCGCCCTGCGCGCGGAACTGGAACAGGCCCGCGCCCAGGTCGAGAGCAAACTGGGCGAACTGGAGACCCTGGGCCGAGACCTGGCCCAGGCCCGCGCGGAACTGGCGGCCCGCGCCGACACCGGCCGGGAATCCGAACTGGCTGCCTTGCGCGCCGAACTGGAACAGGCCCGTGCCAGGCTGGCCGGCGCCGAAGACAGCGCCCGTGAAAGCGAACGCGTGCCGGCACTGGAGGACCGCGCCGCAAAGCTGCAGGAACAGCTTTCGGCCCGGGAAAAGGAAGTGGCCGAACTTCAGGAAAAGCTCGACACCGAGGCCGCCCGCAGCTACCGCCTGAGCCAGCGCCGCATTCCGGCGCTGAATAAGGAAATTGAAGACGCCCACGAGGCCAACCGCGAACTGGAACGCAAGCTGCAGAAGGCGGAACTGCGCAACCAGACGCTGGAGGACCAGGCCAGGGAACTCAAGGCCAAGGTGGCTGATCTGGAACGAGCGTTAACCTCGGCCAAGGCGCGGGCTCAGGACACCCAGATGATCGCTGCCGGCGATCTGGACAGCCGCAATCTTGTGGAAGACGAGTTGCGGCGCACAGCCAACCGGCTGCGCGAGGTGGAATCCGAACGCCAGAAACTGGCCGAAACGCTGCGTCGGCTGGGCGAGTCTCACAGTGTCGAACTTTCGCGTCATATCGCGCGCGGTGACCGGCTGGCCCAGGAAAGCGAACAACGCTACGAAGCATTGCTGGGCCAACGGGCCCGCATGCGGGCCCTGCGGGAGCGGGTCCAAAACATGCTTCAAGTCGCAGAAGACCTGGCCCAAAGCCGTGACGGCCAGCGCAAAGTGCTTCTGGAGACGTTGCGAAAACTGGCCGACCTGCCGACCGATGCCGGGCCAGCGTAAACGCATGCCAGTCTCTGTTCTGCAACGGCAGAACGCTTCAATTGCATAATTGCACGAAATTCACTGGCCGACCTTGGCCGGTTGTGCTAAACCGCTCGCCCGTTATTTTTTATCGAGTGTGAAATGACCCTGCGTTGCCTTGCTAACGCTATGCGTTCTGTTCGCTTTGTTGCTCTTGCCGGCTTGATTGGTGCGGGCCTAGTTATTTTCGGCTGCGGTCCTGTCGGCGGTAACGGCGCGGTCAATGATGCCAACACACCCTCTAACGCCGCCCAGGGCGCGGCGGCTAATGGCGCGGCAACGCCGGAACTTCCCAAAGAAGCCAAATACCCGCACCAGGTAAACGCCGCATTGGCCAAGGTTTATCTGCAATACGGGATCATTGACGAAGCCCTGCGGCTGTACGACCTGGCGATTGTCCAGCAGTTGCGCGCCACCAACACCGAAGACGCCGAAAACTGGATTGGTCTGGCTGACGCACTGGTCAAGGCCAACCAGAAGCCCAAGGCCGAGGCGGCCTATCGCCGCGCGCTGGCAATTTACGAAAAGCTGCTGCAGGAAAAAATGGTGGGGGGCGCGGCCACGGATACCAAACTGGCCAACTTTTACATCAGTCGCATTGCTGTGCTGCACCAGGTTCTGGGCGACAACGCCAGCCGCATGAAGTACCTGGGCATGCTGGTGGCCGATGAAAAGAACGCCGCCGAACAACTTGAACTGGCGCGCGTTCACGCCGGGCTGAAGAACTACGAAAAGTCCGAGGCCGCGTTCAAGAAGGCGCTGGATCTCACGCGCGAAAACGCCAAGGACAACGCGACAATCCGGGTGGAATACGCCCGTGTGTTGCGCGACGCCAAGCGCGAAGACGACGCGCTGGCCCAGATTCAGGATCTGGTGAACAACAAGGAAATCAGCGACGAAGCGCGCAAAGGCGCGCGGCGTCTGATGTTCGAGATTTATGAAGCGCGCGGCGAACTGGACAAGATCGCGTTCAAGTAACCGTGCAGCGGTGGCAGAACGGTTTTTTTTGCAAGGGCGTAAAACGGAACAGGGCAAGCACATGAACACGCCAATCTCTCTGAGGCTGCTGGCGACACTGGTTCTGGTACTGGGCGCGGCGGGCCTGACGGCGCAGGAAATGCGCTTTCAGGGCCGGTTGACCGGCCCTGGTCCGACCTTTGCGCCCGTGACGGTGGCCACCTCGGTGCGCTTCCGCATCTATGACCACCCCACGAACGTGACTCCGGTGCTGTGGGAGGAAACCCAGACCATCACGCCCTCGGCCACAGGCGTGTTCAGCACCAATCTGGGCGCCACGGTACCGCTTACGGGTGTGGACTTCAGCCAGACGCTGTACTTGGGCGTGCGTGTGGGCACAGACCCTGAAATGGTTCCGCGCTACATGCTGTCGGCGACATCCAGCGCCTTTTACGCCAACCAGGCCGGAAACGCCCAGACACTGGGTGGTCTGGCCCGTACCGGATTTGCCGAGCTGACCGGCGCGAACTTTACAGGCAACGTCAGTACCACGGGTGTCTTCAGCGGCAACGGCTCGGGTCTTACGGGCGTCAACGCAGCGCAACTGGGCGGTCTGGCGCGTACCGGCTTTGCGGAACTGACCGGCGCGAACTTTACGGGCAACGTCAGTACCACGGGTGTCTTCAGTGGCAACGGCTCGGGTCTTACGGGCGTCAACGCCGCGCAACTGGGCGGCCTGGCGCGCAGCGGGTTTGCGGAACTGACCGGCGCCACCTTCAGCGGCCTTGTCACGGCGGCTGGTTTCTCTACGACCGGTACGGTCACGGCCGGCACGCTGTCGGCCACGACCCTGAGTGCCGGCAACTTTGTCGGCGGCAACTTTGTGGGCAACGGCTCTGGTCTGACCAACATTAACGCCCAGACATTCGGCGGCAACGCGATCGGTGCCTTTGCGCTGTTGGGTTCGGCTTCCAACACATTCTCGGGCACGCTGCAGGCAACCACGATCACGGCATCATCGGGCTTTGTGGGCAATCTGACCGGCAACGTTACGGGCGATGTCTCGGGCACATCGGCGGGTTTCACCGGCAACCTTGCGGGTGAAGTATCCGGGCCCCAGGGTGCTACGGTGATCGCCAACAATGCGGTTACCAGCGCCAAGATTGCCGACGGCACCATTACCGGTGCCGATCTGAGCGCGGGCATCAATATCGTCACCACCGGCAACATTGCCAGCCGCAATGCCGCGCTGGCCGACGGTGACCTGACCTGGTCGGCCACGGCCGGCAACGCGGCGTTCCTGCAACTTCCCAACCAGACCACCAGCAATGATCTGATCCGCACTCCTGTTGCGGGCGCATTGCGTTACAACAGCGGCACAACGTCGGTCGAGGTCTGGAACGGCACCACATGGGTGGCGGGCAACGGTTACCTGGCAGGCACGGCACTGACGCTGGTGGGCAACACGTTCAACGTGTCGGCTCTGGGCATCACCACGGGTCTGCTGGCCAACGACGCTGTGACCTCGGCCAAGATTGCCGACGGCACAATCACCGGCGCGGACCTTGACAGTGCGATCAACATCAGCACCAGCGGCACGATTACCGCCACCGGCGGATTTGTGGGCAACATCAGCGGCAACGCCGCCGGGTTCACAGGTAACCTGGCGGGCGAAGTGACCGGGCCCCAGGGCGCCACGGTGATCGCCAACAACGCGGTTACCAGCGCCAAGATTCTGGACGGCACAATCACCGGCGCGGACCTGAGTGCCGGCATCAACATCAGCACCACTGGCAACATTGTCGCCAACAGCTTCAGCGGCAGCGGCTCCGGCCTCACCGGCATCAACGCCTTCAACATCACCGGCACGCTGGTGGATGCCCAGGTTGCCAACGACATTACCCTGAACACCAGCGCGCCGATTACCGGCTCGGCCGGCCTGACCATTTCCAGCGGCGGCGCCAGCATTGCCGGCGGCCTGGTGGTTTCTGGCGGCAGCATCACGGGCAACCTGATCGGCAGCATCACCGGCACGGCCTCGGGCTTTACCGGCCCGCTGGCCGGTGACGTGATCGGCACCCAGGGCGCCACGGTGGTTACGATGGTCGGCGGCCAGACTTCGGCCAACATCGCGCTTGGGGTGGCGGCGGCCAACAACGCGACCAACACCAACACGCCCAACCGGATCGTGATCCGCGACGCATCGGGCAACTTTGCGGCCAACACGATCACAGCCAACCTGACGGGCGATGTGACAGGCAACCTGTCCGGCAACGCAACCACGGCCACCACGGCGACCAACGCGCTGGCGCTGAATGGCCAGCCGGATACGTTCTATCGCGATGCGGGTAACCTGAATGCGGGCACACTGGCTGCGGCGCGCCTGACCGGCACCTACAACATTGACATTTCGGGCAACGCGGCCACAGCCACCAGCGCCACCACGGCGGGCACAGCCACGCTGGCCAGCGATTCGCTGCTGCTGGGTGGCCTGGCGGCTTCTGACTTCGCGCAGATTTCCGGTGCGGCATTCACCGGCGGCATCACAGCCCCGCAGATTGGCCTGTCCAACGGTGACCTCACTCTGGCCACCACGGCGGGCAACGCGGCGTTCCTGCAACTGCCGACCGAAGTGGAAAGCGACGACAACCTGCGCGCGCCGGTTGCCGGCGCCCTGCGCTACAACACCGGCGGCGGGCTGGAATTCTGGAACGGCACCGCCTGGGTTGCCACCGGCACCTACACCAACGGTGCGGGCCTGGCCCTGACCGGCAACTCGTTCTCGATTGCCAACGGGGGCGTTACGGCCGCTATGCTGGACAGCGCCATCAACGTTGTCACGTCGGGCAGCATCACCGCCACCGGCGGCTTTGTGGGCAACATCAGCGGCACTGCTTCAGGCTTCACCGGCAACTTGGCCGGCGACGTGACGGGCCCCCAGGGCGCAACCGTGATAGCCAACGGGGTTGTTACCGGCGCCAAGATTGCCGACGGCACGATTACCGGCGCCGATCTGGCCGGCAACATCAGCTTTACCACCTCAGGTACGGTGCAGGCCAACGTGCTGTCCGGCGCGTCGGCCACCATTACCGACGGCAACTTTGTGAACCTGGTGGCGACCAATGTGGTGGCCAACAACCTGACCTTTACCTCGGCCACGATCACGGCCGATCTGTTTGTGGGCCGCGATCTCTATGTGGCGCGCGACGCGTTCATCAGCGACGACCTGTCGGTTACCGACACACTGACGGTTACGGGCCACACCAGCCTGAGCACGCTGGGCACCAGCGGCCTGGCTACGCTCAACAGTGCCGACGTCACTAACAACGCCACGGTGGGCGGCACACTGGGCGTTACGGGCCACACCAGCCTGAGCACGCTGGGTACCAGCGGCCTGGCGACACTCAACAGTGCCGACGTCACCAACAACGCCACGGTCGGCGGCACACTGGGCGTTACGGGCCACACCAGCCTGAGCACGCTGGGTACCAGTGGCCTGGCGACACTCAACAGTGCTGACGTCACTAACAACGCCACGGTGGGCGGCACACTGGGCGTTACGGGCCACACCAGCCTGAGCACGCTGGGTACCAGCGGCCTGGCGACACTCAACAGTGCCGACGTCACCAACAACGCCACGGTCGGTGGCACACTGGGCGTTACGGGCCAGATTACTGGCGGCAACGGCCTGGCAATTACCGGCGCCGGCACCGTGAACCTGTCAAGCAATGTGGCGGCAACCACACTGGAAGCATCGGCGACCTACACCGGCACGGTGGTGGCTACCGCCGACCTTGCAAACATGCCTCAGGTGATTGGTTCGGACAGTCACGCCAACGTTACCGTCAACACAGCCACAGCTTTGGCGATCGGCAGAATTGGCAACGCCGAGGACACCCAGGCCGGCGTGAACGTGGGCAGCGTGGGCCACGCGCTGAACTCAACCTACCAGAACTTCGGCGTGCTGGCCCTGCACGGTGATTTCAGCGACCTGGTGACATTCTCTGACGGCCTGGGCACGGCCTCAGCGGCGCTGCTGGCCATCAATGCCGCGGGTGGTGCTTCGGATTACGGCTTGCTGATCAGTGCGGCGAACAACCGCATCATCGGCGACCTGACAATTACAGGCACGCTCAGTGCCAGCACCACCAGCGGTACGTTTGGCAGCATCAGCGCCAACAGCATCACGGCGGTCAACAGCCTGACGTTGAATGCCGGCGGCACACTCAGCCTGCCGGGCGGCAGCGTGACCAACGCCATGCTGGCCAATGACAGCATCGGCGTGAGCTACGGCTCGGGCGTTTCGGGCAACGCCACCGTTGCGCTGGGCGGCACGCTGAGCATTCAGAACGACGGCACCCTGAGCGTGACCGGCACGGCCAACCAGATTGACGTGACGGCCGGCCAGAACCCGACCATCAGCATCAGCGCCACATACGGCGGGCAAACCAGTATCACGACTTTGGGCACGATCAACACGGGCGTCTGGAACGGCACGCCGATTGCCGACAACGTTGTAGACGACAACCTGACGATTGATGGCGGCGTGATTGACAACACCGTCATTGGCGGCGCCACGGCGGCCGCGGGCACGTTCACTTCGCTGACGGCGGTCAACAGCCTGACGTTGAATGCCGGCGGCACACTCAGCCTGCCGGGCGGCAGCGTGACCAACGCCATGCTGGCCAACAGCTCGCTGACTGTTACGGCGGGCACCGGTCTGACCGGCGGCGGCCCTGTCAGCCTCGGCGGCAGCATCACGATTGATACCGCGCAGGACATTTCGACCTCGGCGACGCCGACGTTTGCCGGCCTGACGCTGAGTGGCGACCTTGATCTTGACGGCAACAACATTCTGAACGTGGACGACATTTCGGCCAACAGCTTCACCGGCGACGGCTCAGCCTTGAGCGACCTCAACGCCACGAGCATCACCAGCGGCACGCTGAATGACGCGCGTCTGGTGGCAACGTTCCCGCTGCTCAACGCCGCCTCGCTCACGTTCACCGGCGATATTTCGGCCAACAGCTTCACCGGCGACGGCTCAGCCTTGAGTGACCTCAACGCCACGAGCATCACCAGCGGCACGCTTGCCGACGCGCGTCTGAGCGGCAACGTTCCGCTGCTCAACGCCGCTTCGCTCACGTTCACCGGCGACATCACGGCCAACAGCTTCACCGGTGACGGTTCGGCCCTGACCGACCTCAACGCCACGAGCATCACCAGCGGCACGCTGAATGACGCGCGTCTGAGCGGCAACGTTCCGTTGCTCAACGCCGCTTCGCTCACGTTCACCGGCGACATCACGGCCAACAGCTTCACCGGTGACGGTTCGGCCCTGACCGACCTCAACGCCACGAGCATCACCAGCGGCACGCTGAATGACGCGCGTCTGAGCGGCAACGTTCCGCTGCTCAACGCTGCTTCGCTCACGTTCACCGGCGACATCACGGCCAACAGCTTCACCGGCGACGGCTCGGCCCTGAGCGACCTCAACGCCACCAGCATCACCAGCGGCACGCTTGCCGACGCGCGCCTGAGCAGCAACGTTCCGCTGCTCAATGCCGCTTCGCTTACGTTCACCGGCGACATCACGGCCAACAGCTTCACCGGCGACGGCTCGGCTTTAGCCGATCTCAACGCCACGAGCATCACCAGCGGCACGCTTGCCGACGCGCGTTTGAGCGGCAACGTTCCGCTGCTCAACGCCGCTTCGCTCACGTTCACCGGCGACATCACGGCCAACAGCTTCACCGGCGACGGCTCGGCTTTAGCCGATCTCAACGCCACGAGCATCACCAGCGGCACGTTGAATGACGCGCGTCTGAGCGGCAACGTAACGCTGAAGGGCAACACGTTCAACGGCGCGAATGAGCTTGTGGAACTAACGGGATCTGGCGCTCTGCCCGCGCTGAACGGATCGGCATTGACGTTACTGAACCACGACGAAGTGCGGGCAACGATTGAAATTGTCAGTGCCAACAGCGTGACAATCGCACCCGGCAGCACATTCGTCCGCGTGACTGACAATGGCGGCCTTGGCGCCCGTACGGGAACTACACTTCCCACTCTTGCAGCCGGAGACACGGGCAAGATGGTGATTGTCAGCAACGAAGACGCGAATGCGTCCATTGACGTAAACGGAGCAGCCTTCTCGATACCTTCGAATATGCAGCGTACCTTTGTGTGGGACGGCTCGAACTGGCGCTAAACCCTGACTCAGGAGAACGTGCCATGAAAGCACGCGCAAAAATCCGGTTGGGGCTGGCGCTGGCCGCGCTGACGGCCTGGGGCGTGGTTGCCTCTGGCCTCGGGTCCAGTACCAACTTTACCCTGGACGACGAGGCTACCCCCGCTGTGGCCCAGAACGCCTATTCGCCCGGTTTTCGCCTGGTGGGGGCGATTCCGACCTCGGCCAGCGGCGACGTGGGTATTTCCGCCCAGTACCGCCTGCACTTTGACGACCTTACGCCGGTCAGCTTTCTGCCGGACGATCTCGTGCCGCCTGTCATTACCGTGCCGCCGGTGGTGACCTACATCAGCGACACCATCGCGCTGGTTGAATGGCAGACGGACGAACCCAGTGACGGCGTCGTGCAGTACGGCCTGACGCCGGCCTTTGGCTCAAGCGCCACGCACAGCGGCTTTGCCACGCTGCACCAGGTGGTGATTACCGGTCTTTCGCCCTCGACGTTTTATTTCTTCCGGGCGGGCTCAACCGATCCTTACGCCAACGGCCCGACCTGGAGCACGCTGCTGGATTTCACCACCGCCGCAACACCCGACACCACCGGCCCGGTCGTAACACCCACGGTGACCATCTTGGCCACCACTGTGGCCCAGGTGGATTTCAGCATTGACGAAATGTCCCAGACCACGCTGCACCACGGCCCGACGGCGGCGCTGGGCA
Organism: Planctomycetota bacterium; assembly: GCA_015075515.1. Taxonomy (GTDB): domain Bacteria; phylum Planctomycetota; class UBA8742; order UBA2392; family UBA2392; genus H3-PLA7. The sequence goes on along the minus strand of JABTUE010000004.1, from coordinate 540,369 downwards.
CCAGCGAAGCCGACCTGACCTGGGTTGTGGACCGCACGCGCACATTTACCGGACTGACAGCCGGCGGCAGCTATTTTTACGCGCTGGATGCGGTTGACCCCTCGGGCAACCTGACCACCGGCACCGCCACGGCGATCAACCTGCCCGCCGACGTGGCGATTGCGACCTCAACCTTGCCCGCGGGCCAGGACGGCAGCGCCTACACGGCCACCATCACCGCCACGGGCGGCGTCGGCACGGTTACGTTTGCGATTACCGCCGGCGCCCTGCCGGCCGGCATGACTCTGGACCCTGACGGCACGCTCAGTGGCACGCCAATGGGCGAGGGCCTGTACCAGTTCACGGTCGAGGCGACGGACTCCGGCACGCCCGCCAGCGTGGGCAGCCAGATTCTGCAGCTCCAGATCAACAAGAAGCCCGGCAAGAAGAAGGACGAAGGCTGCAGCACCGGCGAAGGCAACGGCGCGGTGCTGATGCTGGCGGCATGGCTGGCGCTGGTAGTTGTGGTTGCCCGCGCCCGCCGCCCGCGCGTCAAGGCTTGAAGAATCCTGAAAAAGGCCAAAGAACCTGCCGGGGAATTTCCCGGCAGGTTCTTTTTGCCTGCCTTACTTGCGGTCCGGATAGGACGGCTTGGGCGGGTGACGCGGTGGATTGGCCGCCAGCTCGCGCGTGAGCTCTTCAATCGCACGCTCAAGCTCCGGGTCTTCGCCGCGCGCTACTTTGGACGGATGAGCAATCACCTCGATGTCCGGATCCACGCCGTAACCCTCAATGATCCACTGGCCCTTGGTGTCATAGATGCCGAATGTCGGCGCCGTGACACTGCCGCCGTCAATCAGCGGCGGCACTCCGGTCATGCCGATCAGCCCGCCCCAAGTGCGGGTGCCGATCAGTTTGCCGCAGCCCTTGGCCTTGAAGTAATACGGAAAAGCGTCGCCCCCGCTGCCGGCACGGCCGTTGATCAGCATGGCCTTTGGCCCGTGGTGGGCGAACATGGGAGTCTGCCAGTCGGCGCCGTCGCGCACGCCCCAGTAGTTGAGAACCTTGCGGTCCAGAAGTTCCACAAAACGGTCCGGCAACTGGCCGCCGCCGTTCCAGCGTTCGTCAATGATCAGTGCTTCCTTCTTGAACTGAGCACGCATCTGGCGCACCAGTTCGGTCTGGCCGTCGCGGCCTGTGTTAGGAACGTACACGTAGCCAATGCGGCCGCCGCTGAGCTTGTCCACGCGGGCGCGGGTTTCCTCGATTGCCGCCAGATAGCGCAACCGGCTTTCGCTGGTCAGTGTCTGCACCACAACGCGCCGGGAACCCTCAAGCTGCGGCTTGTCGTTCAGTGTCAATTCCACGGTTTTACCGCCCAGGCCCGCAAAGGCCGCCCAGGGGTCCTTGGACGTGTCTACTTCGACGCCATTGACCGCCAGCAGAAATGTTCCTGCTGCAATGTTCAGGCCGGGTTCGTTCAACGGCGAACGTGCCTCGCTGTCCCAAGGGCCGCCGTCGTAGATGCGTGAAATGACGTAGCGCCCGCCGGACAGGGCAAAGTCGCAGCCCAGAAGACCCACGCTCAGGCTGGCGCCGGATTCTTCGTCGCCGCCGGAACGGTAGGTGTGGCTCGCGTTGAGTTCGCCGATCATTTCACCCAGCAGAACGTTGACATCCCAGCGTGTGACGCACTGAGGCAGTAACGCCTCGTACTGGCGGCGCACGGCCTGCCAGTCCACCTTGTGCAGACCGGGGTCGTAGAAGTAATCGCGCTGGATACGCCAGCCCTCAAGCAGGATCTGGCGCCACTCGGCCATTGGCTCCAGGGTCACCTGCATGTCGGCCAGGTTCAGGGCCAGTCTGTCGCGGGGCTCGCCCTCGGGTGGGGGGCCGGCCTGTCCGCCGCGGCCGCCACGGCCGGAGCCTCCAAACCCGCCGCCGCCAATGTTGCGGATTGTCCAGGCGCCGCGGCTCTCCACCAGCATGCGCCGCGCGGCGGCGGCCACAATGAACAAGCCGGCATTTTCCTCGATCACCCGCTCCTCGCGTGATTCAAGGTCGTAGCTGACAACCTGGTTGTTGCGGTCGGCTGACCCTGTGCGCGGGCGGCGCAGATACAGCAGTTTGCCGGCTACGGCCTGAAGCTGGCCATAGCGGCCCGGTGTGGCCGGCAACGTAACCGCCCGGCGTTCAAGGCCGAAGCTGTCATCCAGATCAATCTCCACGGGTGCCACCTTGGCGGGTTCGCGCGGGCCGTCGGGGCGGCGTTCTTCGGGCTTGCGGTCACTTTCGTCGTTGTTGCGTGTGGCCAGCGGAGATTTCACGTCGCGCCGCAGCGGCGCCGCCATCAGCACGGCGGTGTTGGTGTAGATCCAGGTGTTGTCAATGTCGCTGTAGATCGGGTTGAAGCTGCGGCCCGAAACGAAGTACAGGTACTTGCCCTCGGGGTCAAAGGCCGGGCCGTAGTCGTCGTAATAGCCCGATGTTGCCTGAACACGCTTCTTGTCGCGTGTGTCGTACACGAAAATCGCGTTGTTGCTGTTGTCCAGACCACGCGACCAGGCCAGCCAGCGGCTGTCGGCCGACCAGGTGACGCGGAAGTTTTCCAGCGCGCCGTGGTAGAACCACAAGGCCTTGTCCAGTTCAATGGTCTGGCCTGTGTCCAGGTCGTGGTACCGGATGCGCATGGTCTGGTCAATGAATGCCAGTTTGCGCGAGTCGGGTGACCACTGGGGTGTGTATTTATAGCCGGGCCCGAGTTTCGTGTGCACGGTTTCGGGGCCGCCCTCGGCCGGCTGGCTGGTCAGTTCGTATTCGCCGCCGCGGTCTGACCAATAGGCCACCAGCTTGCCATCCGGCGAAAAGGCAGGGTAACGCTCGGCCACGCCCGGCGTTCGCGTCAGGTTGCGTGTCACGCCGTGTTCCGAGGGCACGGTGAAGATGTCGCCCCGGGCCTCAAAGGCCGCGCGCTCGCCGTTGGGTGAGACGGCGGCGTTGCGCACCGCGCCCGACACGTCCACCACACGGGGGCGTAACGTGGCGCCATCAGTGGCCACGGAAACGCGCACCTGGCGCACCTGGTGGTCGCTCAGGCCCAGGTAATGCAGTGAACCGGCGTGCTCAAACACGATGCGGTCCGGGCCAAGGGCAGGAAAACGCACGTCGTAGTCCGCAAAACGCGTGAGCTGGGTGTGTTTGCGGGCGCGGGTTTCATAGACCCACAGGTTGTTGCGGCGCTCGGGCCCGCCGTCGCACAGGTAGTAGACGCGTTCGCCGTGCCACATGGGCGTTGAGAAATTGGCATCACCGGCGGACAGCTCAACGGCGTCCAGTGTCTTGAGGTCAAAGGTCCAGAGTTTTCCGGCCATGCCGCCGCGGTAGCGTTTCCAGGTGCGGAAGTCCTGCGACCACGGTGTGAACGCGATCTGGGCGCCATCGGGCGAAAAACTGCCGTTGTCACCCCAGCCCACGGGCAGGCGTGATGGCAGCCCACCGGTGACGGGCACGGTAAAAAGCTGGGTGTAGCGCCCGGTGGGCGAAAACGCGCCGGTGGAAAAGAGGATCGAACGCCCGTCGGGCGACCAGTCAATCATCATGTCCGCGCCGGGGTGATGAGTCAGGCGACGGGCTACGCCGCCGGCCACGGGCAACACATAGATGTCGGTGTTGCCGTCATAGTTGCCGCTGAAGGCCACGTGAGAGCCATCGGGCGAAAACCGCGGCTTGTATTCCTCGCCGCGGGCGGTGGTCAGGCGCCAGGCCGCGCCGCCGTCGCGCGGCGCCAGCCAAACGTCACCGGCATAAACGAAACACAGATGACGGTCTGAAACATCCGGATAGCGCAACATGCGCGCGTCGAGAAAGTCAGGCGACGGAACTTTGGCATCCTGAGCAACAGGCGATTGCGAAGTCAGACACAAAGCAGGCAGCAACAGGGCCAGAACGGCGACAGGACATTTCATGTGGGCTCCAGAGATGACCGGCGGACAATGGCAAACCCCCGCGCCCGGCGAAAGCGGATTTCAGCCAACACACCAATGTGGCCCAGATGAGGAAAGATTGACACAGGGTCGCAGTGCTGATTCTATATGGCCTTGTTATCAACCAAGCATCAGTGTCTTGAGCCCCGCGCAAAGCGGGCGGAGGATCCTGTTATGCCGATGCGCCTGTGGTGGATTCTGGCGATTCTTGTGACCGGCAGCAGTCTTTGCGGACAGATTTCGCTGCTCAAGGACATCCGGCCTGGCAGTACGGAAACATCTTCGGACGTAACACGCATGGTCCAAAGTGGCGGTCAGGTGTTTTTTCTGGCCCAGTCCCCCTTTGCGGGTAACGAGTTGTGGGTTACCGACGGTACGACGGCAGGCACGAAGATGGTGATTGATTTTGCTCCTGGTGTGAACAACGCCCAGATCGGAGCAATGGCAGCCTTCAATGGCGGACTGCTGTTTTCCGGAAATGATGGTCTTCACGGCCACGAACTCTGGTTTACGGACGGTACTGCGGCAGGAACAGCGCTGGTGAAGGACATCTTGAACGGAGTTGGTTCAAGCAACCCGTCAAAGTTCTGTGTGACGGGCGGCATTGCATTTTTTGTGGCCACGGATGGAAGCACCGGCCAGGAACTCTGGCGCACGGACGGCACCACGGCCGGCACGCAACTGGTGCGTGATATCAACCCGGGCAGTGCCGGGTCATCCATTGACTGGCTGACGCCCTTTGGCGCCGACGTGCTGTTTGCGGCCTCGAACGGCACACAGGGCGTGGAACTGTGGAAATCCGACGGCACCAATGCCGGCACGGTTCTGGTGCTCGACATCAATACCGGGGCAGGGTCATCCAATCCATCTACGCTATGCGTGGCTGGCGGGCGTGTGTTCTTCGGGGCGACCACCAGCGCCGAGGGCATGGAACTGTGGGTCAGTGACGGCAGCGCCGCAGGGACCACGCTGGTTGCCGACATTCAAACCGGTACCGGCAGCGGCGCTCCTTGGGACATAGTCGCACTGGGGGCCAACGTCGTGTTCTCGGCCACAACTCCCGCCACCGGCCGGGAGCCTTGGTTCAGTGACGGTACCGCAGCGGGAACAATCGCCTTGGCCGACATCTATGCCGGCACCAGCAACAGCATGCCGTTCGGAACGAATATCCTGTCGCTGGGCACAACTGTGGTGTTCGCAGCAGACAACCCCAGCGCCGGCACAGAGCTCTGGCGCACCGACGGCACTGTCGGGGGCACGTATATGTTGGCTGATCTCGCCACCGGTGCGTCCAGCGGCAACCCGCAACACCTGACAAGGCGCGGAACACAATGTTTTTTCTGGTCGAACAATTCGACTGCGGGAGGATCCGGGCTTCACAGCACGGACGGCACAACCGCAGGAACTTCATACGTCGCACAGGCGCTGATCGGCACAACCAGCGGCGCGGCGATGGTTGTACTGGGAACCAATCTGGTTTTTGCCGGCACTGTGGGTGCCTCAACGGACCTCGAAATCAACATCTCTGACGGTACAACCGCGGGGACCCAATTGCTCAGGAACATCAACAGCAACCCGGCTGGCAGCACGCCTTCCATGTTCGTTGCCTTTGGTGCAGGGTACCTGTTCAAGGCCACGACCCAGGCGGAGGGTGAAGAACTGTGGTTTACCGACGGCACGGCCGCCGGTACCCAACTTGTCCGTGACATCCGGCCCGGAGCAGTGGGTTCAAACATCATGTCACTGATGACTATCGGATCCGTGGCGGTGTTCCGGGCCGATGACGGAACCCATGGCCAGGAGCTGTGGGTCACCGATGGCACAACAGCCGGAACACAGCTGGTGCTGGATATTAATACCGGCTCTGCCAACGGGGTGACTACGACACCGGTCTTGCTGGGAAGCAGTGTCATCTTTGCCGCCACGGATCCGGCTAACGGCCAGGAAGTCTGGATTTCGGATGGTACGGCCGCAGGCACATCCATCGTCCGTGATATCCGCCCGGGCAGCGCAGGCAGCAGCCCCGCCGGCTTTGCGGTGGTTGGCAACCGTGTGTATTTTTCGGCCAATGACGGGACCAACGGATCCGAGCCCTGGTTCACAGACGGCACCACAGGTGGAACCCAGATGCTGCGGGATATTCGAACCGGCGGCCTGGCATCCTCATCGCCGTCGTCGTTTACGGCCTTTGGCGCCAACGTGCTGTTTGTAGCTGACGACGGCACGAACGGCTTTGAGTTGTGGTTCTCGGACGGCACCACGGGTGGAACCATCCTGTTAAAGGACATATACCCGGGAACGACCCCGTCGAGCATCTCTTCGATCACCGTATCCGGTGGTCTTGCGTTTTTCCGTGCCACATCGCCGTCCGAAGGCAGCGAGCTTTGGCGCACCAATGGCACCCCGGCAGGTACAGTGTTGGTGGCCGACATTTTTAGTGGTGGCAGCAGCAGCGATCCGTCGCTGTTTTTCCCATACAACAACGGCATCTTGTTCAGTGCCACGGACGGCAGCTCGGGCCGCGAGCTGTGGTTCTCGGACGGCACCACCGGTGGCACGCTGCAGGTAGCCGATACCAATGCCGGTGCCGCGAGCGGTCAGCCGGCGTGGTTGGCTGAGATCGGCGGGCAAGTGTTGTTCTTTTCCACCAGCGCATCCGAAGGCCGCGAACTCTGGAAAACCAACGGAACCGTGGGTGGCACACAACTGGTCAAGGATATCTACCCCGGTCGCTACGACTCCCTCTACACATCCGGTGAAATGCGCGTTGTGGGGGGCTATGCCTACTTTTTTGCGCTGGACAAGACAGAAAGCCTCGCATTGTGGCGCAGCGACGGAACCGCCACCGGCACAACCATGGCGGCGGCGGGCGTGGATGGCGCGGCGCCTGTGGGCACAGGCTTTACAATTCCGTTCGGTACCCAACTGTTGGTAATCATGGGTACGCCCGAGTACGGGCAAGAACTGTGGCTTCTTGCTCCCGGCTCAACCAACGTGCCACCGACCGTCAGCTTGTCAGCGACGACCTGGACCTACACAGAGAACAATCCGGCCACACTGGTTGATCCCGGTGCAACCGTGACGGACCCCGACAGCGCGGATTTCGACGGGGGCGTCTTAACGGTGGCTTATCTGTCCGGCCAGAATTCCGCCAACCGTCTGCGTGTTCGCAACATCGGAACGGGTGCGGGCCAGATTGGTATTTCGGGCAACAACGTAAGCTTTGGCGGGGTGATGATTGGAACGGTAAGTGGCGGTACAGGCACATCGAATTTGCAATTGACGTTCAATGCCAGCAGTTCGCCAGCAGCGGCCCAGGCTGCACTGCGCGCCATTGAGTTTGAAATTCAGAGTGATGATCCGGGTGCAGCCTCGCGTGTTCTCTCCATTACCCTGAGCGACGGTGACGGCGGCACAAGCACCGCCGTGCAGTTGACAATTGCAGTAGTCCCGGTGAATGACCCGACAACCATGATCGTTCCGACCACGCCGACTTCCGGCTTTACCGGGCCGGCAGGCGGGCCGTTCACGTTTACACTTGGCTCGGCGTCGGCCAGCGTTACCACGGCACACCTGCAACTGGTGGACCCGGACAATCTGATGAGCATCACCAGCGTTACTGTTTCTACGCCGGCGCCGGGCAGCCTCAGCGGCCCGCCGTTGCAGTCAGGCCTGACCAGCGGCGCGATTTTGAGCTGGACTGGTCTGGCCGCAAACACATTGCCGGGCAGTTATACATGGACGGTTGATGTCAGTGACGGTCAGGGCAACACGTTCACGTTTCTGGCAACAATCGTAGTTCCCAATGACGTACCCACATTCCAGTATGGGTCAGCGGTCAGTGCTGGTACCGGCACCGTGGCGCAGCCCTACCGGGCCAGCGCTGTAGTGGGCGCTCAGCCTACGTTGCACATTGCTACGGTACTGGACACCTGTCAGGTTCAGACGCTCCAGATGACCGGTGTGACGCCTGATGCGGGCAACCCATCGAACGTTTTCAACTTCAGCATGACCGCCGGGCCGTTCCCGCGAACCCTGAACGCGCTGACCATGTCGGTTCTGGCTGCCAGTGATGCGGGTGCACACCGGTTTGCCGTGGATGTAACCGATGGCTTGGCCACAGTCACACTTCACGTGCGGATTGATGTGGCATCTTCGGGCAACCAACCTCCGGTGGTTGTGCCGGCAGCCGGCAGCCAGTTTGCGGGTACCGCAGCTGCGGGCTTTTTGTTGCAGGTAGATGCCGGATCTACCGTCACGGGGATAGGGACACTTGAGGTGTCTGATCCCGAAGGCGACACCATCACGATTCTGAGTGTTACCATCGCGCCTTACGCGCCCAACACAGTGCTTGGACCGACCGCGCCGGGGCCCGGTCTGTCAGGCTTTGTGATCAGTTTCAATGGCCAGATGAATGTGGCTGAAACACCCGGTGACTATGTTTGGACGATTACGCTTCGGGATGCAGCCAACAACACGGTTGTGCTCACGGCGACGATCCGGCTGCGCGATGCCGTTCCCACGCACCAAATCGGGCCTGAAGCGCTGTCGGGTGATGGATCGCCAGGCACGCCATACGAAACCTCGGTTGTGGTTGGCTGGTCCAGCCCTTTGCAGATGTTTGAGATCATGGACCCCAATACCAGCCAGACGCATTCGATCGTTTCGGTTGTTCCAGGGGCGGGCAATCCCACTGGTGGCGCGGGGTTTGCATGGTCTATTCCGACCCCGTTTTCTTATGTGGTGGCCGATCCCCCTCTGCCTCTGAACGCTCTGGATGTCGGTGTTCATGACTTTGCCGTCACGATTTCTGACGGCACCAACAATGTAACTGTCCATGTGCGCATCACCGTCACCAACCCCGGAGGGGGCGGAGGTGGAGGCGGCGATGATGGGGGCGGCTGCGCTGTTGCGCCACAGGCAGGCCTTTCTGTGCTGGTCTGCGGGCTGATGTTACTGGTGCTGGTCAGGCGCCGGCGACTTTGCGGACAATAAGATAAGCCGGATCAGGTGTTCAGGCCGAGGTCGCGCACGAGTTCCAGGTCGTCTTCTTTGGTGCGGCCGGGGGTGGTCAGGTAGTTACCGACCATCATGCCGTTGGCCCCGGCGAAAAACAGCATGGGCTGAAGCTGCCGCAGGTGCTGTACGCGGCCGCCGGCAATGAACAGGTCGCTGCGCGGGTTGGTCAGGCGGAACACGGCAATAGCCTTGAGGCATTCAATCGGCTTCATCGGTTGTAAATGTTCCAGCGGCGTGCCCTTGACCGGCACCAGGAAATTCAGCGGGATGTGCTCAGGCGCAACCTGGGCCACCTGAAGCATCAGCTCCACGCGCTGCTGCGGACTTTCACCCATGCCCAGAATGCCGCCGCAGCAGGCTTCCAGCCCCACCTGTTTGGCCGTGGTGATGGTTTCGAAGTTTTCCATCCAGTCGCGGGTGGTACAGATGCGCGGGTAAAAGCTGCGCGCGGTTTCCAGGTTGTGGTGATAGACCTGTAACCCCGCTTCCTTCAGCTTTTCCAGAACGCGGCGTGAAACCACACCCAGGCTGGCGTCGGGTGCGATTCTGCCCCTGGCACGGATGCGGCGCACGGCCTCGCAGATCTGATCCAGCATCGGACCTTCGGTGACGCCCTTGATGGCGGTGACGATGCCGAAGTTGCTGCTGCCGTAGGTGACGGCATCGTCGGCGGCGCGCAGGATCGCGTCGGCATTCATCAGCGAATAGGTCTCAACGCCGGTCTGGGGCTGGTAGAAGGAGCTCTGGGCGCAGAACTTGCAGTCTTCGCCGCAGGCGCCGCTCTTCGCGTTGACGATGCTGCAACGATGCAGACTGTCGCCGTGAAAGTGACGCTTGACCAGATGCGCGGCGTACATCAGGTCGGCGGCGCGATCGTCAGGCAGCAGCAGCAGACGCAGGGCGGTGTCTTCGTCCAGCCGGCCGCCCTCCATGATGAACTCGGCAACATTGACCAGCGAAGTGCCGCCGATGACGGGCTGCGTGGTCGCGATCGTTCCGGCCATGGTTTTCTCCTGTTGCGGCCTGCTATCACTTGGCGCCCTTGAGGCCGCGCCAGCCAATGTCTTTGCGGAAGTGCATCTTGTCGAAATGAATCTTCTCGACGGCGGCGTAGGCCTTGCGGCGGGCGTCTTCGAGATCGCTGCCCAGGGCGCACACGCTCAGCACGCGGCCTCCGTTGGTGTACCACTGGCCGTCCACTTTCTTGGTGCCGCCGTGGAACACCTGCACATCGGGCCCGAAGCTGCTGTCGAGGCCTTTGATCTTGTAGCCCTTCTCAAAGTCGCGCGGGTAGCCGCCGCTGGCCAGCACCACCGTGACAACGCTGCGCGGGTCCCAGTCTACGGTTACGTTTTCCAGTTTGCGGTCCACCGCGGCGCTGAGAATCTCGAACAGGTCGCCGCGCAGGCGCATCAGGATGCTTTGTGTTTCGGGGTCGCCAAAGCGCACGTTGTATTCCAGCACCTTGGGGCCCTGGCGTGTCAGCATGCAGCCGGCGAACAGCGTGCCCACGAACGGCACGCCCTCGCGGTTCATGGCATGCACGGTCTGGACAATTATGTCGCGCTCGAGTTGCGCCATCACGTCGTCGTTGATCTGGGGCAGCGGGCTGTAGGTGCCCATGCCGCCCGTATTCTCGCCCTGATCGCCGTCCAGCGCGGCCTTGTGATCCTGGGCCAGGCACAGCGGCAGAATCGTGTGGCCGTCCGTGATGGCGTGAACGCTGATTTCTTCGCCCTGCAGAAAGTCTTCAATCAGGACCTTGCGTCCGGCGTCTCCAAAGCGGTTCTTGACCATAGCTTCGTTGACGGCGGCTTCGGCCTGTTCAAAGGTCTTGCAGACCGTCACGCCCTTGCCGGCAGCCAACCCGTCGGCCTTGATCACGACCGGGTAGTCGCAGTTCTTCAGGTACTCAATGGCTGGTTGGGGCGTGTCATAGGTTTTGTGGCCGCCAGTCTGGATGCCGTGGCGCGACATGACTTCTTTGGCCCAGGCCTTGGAACCCTCCAGCCGCGCAGCCTTCTGAACCGGACCGTAGATGCGCAGGTGTTTGCGCTGGAACAGGTCGGTAATGCCCGCCACCAGCGGGTCTTCGGGGCCGACCACGGTCAGGTCAATTTTGTTGTCGCGGGCAAAGGTTGCCAGTTCATTCAGCGCCGTGGCCTTGATGTTGACGCATTCGGCCAGGCCGGCGATGGCGTCACTGCCGGGCGCGGCAAAGACCTTTGTGACTTTGGGTGACTGCCGCAGTTTCCAGACCAGCGCGTGCTCGCGCGCGCCGCTGCCGATCACGAGCACCTTCATGCCTGGTCTCCGGGCCTGTTGTCCACCGCCACCATCGCCTGCAGCGCGTCGTGTTTGCCGGGGTCTACGGGCAGCAGGATCAGAAACCTGGTGCCCTTGCCCTCTTCCGACTCGAAGGTGATCTGGCCGCCGTGCTCTTCAACGATCCGGCGCACCATCGGCAGGCCCATTCCCGTGCCGCCCTTCTTGGTCGTGAAGTACGGGCGGAACATACGTTCATGGTTGGCCGGCGCAATGCCGCAACCGGTGTCAATCACCTCAATGCCGGCGACGTCGCCGCGCACAAAGGCGCGTACAATTACTTCGCCGCCTTTGGTGGGGTCTATCGCATCCAGCGCGTTCTTGAGTAGGTTTAACAGGGCCTGGCGAAGCAGCCCGGCGTCCAGCACCAGGTTGTCCAAACGCCCCAGGTAATCAAAGCGCAGTTCAATATTTCGGGCTTTGGCCTCGGCACCCAGAAACTCCAGCAGTTCCATGATCAGTTCGCGCAGATCGGTCTGGACCAGCTTGAGGTCGTGGCCGCGGGCAAAGTGCAGAAAGTTCTGCACAATCTCGTCCATGTGCGAAACTTCGCGCAGCAGCACTTCGATCTTGCGCAAAGAACGGCGCGCCAGCGCCGAGTCGTCCTTGCGCATGTCTTCTTCCAGCAGTTGCAGCGTCAGCTTGAGTGTGCTGAGCGGATTCTTGATCTCGTGGGCCAGCCCGCCGGCAAGGCTGCCCAGAAATTCCAGACGGGATCGGCTCACGGCTTTGCCTCCGTGGCGGAAGCGGTATCGGGCGCGGGGGCAGGCGCGGGCGTGTCCAGACCCAGCGCGCGTTCCAGGGCGCGCAACTGTTCGGGCGTGGCGGTTTCGACCGCATCCTTGAGCGCCACAATCTGGGGGTGCAGCAGCTTGTTCACCAGGCGGTCGGCGAGCATTTCGATTTCGCGACGGGCCTCGGGTTGCAGAGCTTCAAGCTGCGGAGCGATGCGTTCAAGTTCGGTCTGTTTGATCTGGCGCGCGCGACGGGTCAGGGCTTCGATCAGGGGCCCGGCTGCGGCCTGGCGGAACCCCGCAAGAAACGCGCGGGTTTCCTCGCTGATGATGGTGTTGCAGACTTCCAGTTCGCGCGAACGCGCCATGGCGTGTTCAGCCACCACGGCTTCAAGGTCGTCCACGTTGTACAGAAACACGCCGTCCACGCTGGCGCTGTCGGCCGTGACGTCACGCGGCACGGCGAGATCCAGCACGAACACCGGCGCGTGGCTGCGCTTGCGCTGGCTGCGGGCAAAGGCCGACTTGCCCAGAATTGGCGCCTCGGAACTGGTCTGGCAGACCACGATGTCGGCCGAGGGCAGGTAGTCTTCGATCAGTTCAAAGGGCACGGCGTCGCCGTCAAAGCGACGGGCCACCTCGCGCGCGCGTTCCAGCGTACGCGAGAGCACCAGCACGCGCCCGATGCCGCGCTCGCGCAGATACGTCAGTGTCAGTTCTCCGACTTCGCCGGCCCCGACAAGCAGCGCGGTCTTGTCGCGCAGATTTTCAAACACGCGGTCAATGTAACTGACGGCCACCGACGAAATGCTGAGCTGGCCTCGGCCGATGTCAGTTTCGCTGTGCAGGCGCTTGGCCACGGCAAAGGCACGGTGAAACAGCGTGTTGAGCGCGCGGCCGGTGGTGTTCTCGCTTTGTGCCATCAAATAGGCGCGCTTGACCTGGTTGAGAACCTGCGTTTCGCCCAGTACCAGGCTGTCAAGCCCGCCCGCCACGCGCAGCAGGTGCTGCACGGCGTCGGGGCCGCGGTGCAGGTAGCAGTACTTGTCCAGATAGTCCGGGGCAAAGGCGTGGTCGGTGGCAAGCTGGCGCAGAATCAGTTCACGCGCGTCGTTGCGGCCCGAAAAGGCAACGATCTCAACACGGTTACACGTGGAAAGAATGGCTACTTCGTCGCAGCCGGCGTTTTCGCGCATGGCCCGCAGGGCCGCCGGGATGCGGCGGTCGGAATAGGCCAGACGCTCGCGCACCTCCAGCGGCGCGAACTTGTGGCTTACACCCAGGATCACATAGCGATGCATGCGACCCCCTGGGCGCGTTCATTTTCGGCGCGGGCGGACTGGCGCATGCCCAGCGCAAGCCCCACGTAACTGACCAGCACCAGCACAAACCCGACCAGCACCATGTAGGAAAAGCGCCGCCCGTGCAGCAGACCCGTGGCACGCGCCACCACCGACGCCAGCAGCACTGTCCAGAGCACCAGCGCCGCCAGCACCTTGGGCGTGGCGATCAGGCGGCCCCACTGATCCACGGGTTGCGACGAAAAGCCCAGTGCGAAGCCCAGCGTGAGTACAGGCAGTCCGATCCAGACGCACTGGCTGAGCAGCTTGCGCAGAGCCTCCAGCGGCGGCAGGTTGCGGGCAAGGCCGTGCCCCTGGTGACGGCGCAGCGCGCGCTCCTGCAGCAGAAACAGGACGGCGGCCACGGCCGCCATGGTGAACACGCCATAGGCCAGAACCGTAAGCAACACATGCAGCACCACCAGCATGCCCGGATCGGTTCCGGCGCTGGTGGTCACCGACAGCAGGCTTACGGCAAACAGGGCGGCCAGCGCCGGAAAGACAAAGCCACCCAGTGCACCCATAGGCTTGAGGCTGATGGCGACAAAATAGGCCAGGGCCAGACACAGCGCGCTGAGCGCCAGAACCTCAAACAGATTACCCAACGGCGCCAGCCCGGCCTCGGCGAAACGCGCCGCAAGGAAAAGCAGCAACGCGCCGGTGCCGACGGCGCCTGTCCAGTCGGCCCATTTCATGCGGGCGCGTCCGGGGGCAAACAGGGCGGCCAACGCCAGAATCGCGGCAATCAGATACGCGGCCAGCGCTGCGTGCAGCGCGGCGGTGGCGCCGATGCCCATGGCGCCGCTGGAGAAATGGTGAAAGCTCTGGGCCGCGAACATGGCTCTATTTCAGCACGCCGAACAGCAGCGATGCAAATGTTGTGATCGGCGCCTGTTCACGGATATCCTCAAAGCCCGAACGAAGCGTGTTGATGGCATTGAGGGTGTCATTGAACAGCACGTCGTCGTTGAACAGTTTGCCCACCGTGCCTTTGCCCTGGTTGACGCCGCCGATCAGCGTGCCGGTTTCGTCGGCGGCGCGACGGATGCTGTCCATCAGGTCGGGGGCCTTGGCCACGGCAGACTTGACGTTGTTGCCGGTTTCCTCGTCGTTCAGCAGCACACCAAAGAAGCCTTTGCCGCTGTCCACCTTGTGCACGATGTTCTTGATGCTGCGGCTTGCGCCCACGGTGTTGTCGGTGGCGTCCTCGACATTACGCACGATGTTCTTGAAACGCAGGGCGGTGTCGGCGTCTTCCAGCAGCAGCGCCGCCACGCCCTGGCCGCTGTTGACCTTTTCGGTGATCTCGCGCACGTTGCTGGTGATGCCGCGGGTGTCCTCGCTGGCCAGGCGGACGTTTTCCACTGTGGTCTGGATGTCGCCGGCGACCTTTTCGTTGACCAGGATCGTGCCCACCGGGCCGCGCCCGGCGCGCACGTCCTTGACGATCGCGTTGACGTCCTTGACGGTGTCCACGGCGATTTCAATGCCTTCGTTGAGCTTGCCCAGGCCGCGTCCGGCGGCGGTGAAAATGTCTTCAACAGTTTCGCCGGGAATGTCGTTTTCGGCGTTATGTGGATCGGCGCTCTGGCCGATGTACAGCGCGATTGCCTTGCCGCCAAAGGCACTGGCGGGGATGATTTCGGCGTGGCAGTCAGCGTTGAGCTTGATGGCCGGGTCCAGCAGGATAAAGACCTCTACCTGGCCGGTGCGCGGCTCAACGATCAGGTCCTTGACGCGGCCCTTGGGCACGCCGCTGATCCAGACCGGCGAGTTCTGGCCCAGACCGGCCACGTTGGCGAACTTGATGCGATACTGAACTTCGCGGGCCTCCCAGGGCATGCGAAAGCTGCCGTCGCCGCGAAGACTCATGGCGAAGTAAAGGGCAACGCCCACGCAGGCAAACACCAGCAGTCCGACGATCAGGTCGCGGGATTTCATGGCGCGGTCTCCTTGGGGGCGGCGGCCGCCGGCTGCGGCGGCGCGGCGCTGTCAGGATCGGGTTCGGTTGCGGCGGCGGGCTCGCGCGCGCTGAGCATGCCCGGCGGGCGGCCGGTCAGAATCGCGGTTACGCTGCGCTTGCTTACGGCACCGCGTTTGCCGCCGGAAATGAAGTGCTGCACTTCGGGGATTTCCGAGGCCCGGATCTCGTCGGGTGTGCCGATCTGGATCATCCGGCCCTGGTAAAACATGCCGATGCGGTCGGCGATGTCATAGGCGCTTTCCATGTCGTGGGTGACCACGATCTGGGTCATTTTCAGCCGGTCGCGCAGGGCGTTGATCAGCTTGCCGATCTCGTTGGCGATCACGGGGTCAAGGCCGCTGGTGGGCTCGTCGTACAGCACAATGCGCGGGTCCAGGGCAATGGCACGGGCCAGCCCGGCGCGCTTGCGCATGCCGCCGGAGATCTCGGCGGGGAACTTCTCGCGGTCGTTCCATAGATTGACGACCTCGAGTTTTTCACGCACGACCTCGGCGCGGCGTTTGGCGCTCATGCGAGAGTGTTCCAGCAACGGCAGCTCGACGTTGTCGTACAGGTTCAGCCACGCGATCAAAGCGCCGCTCTGGAACAGCACGCCGAACTTGCGGCGCATGACCTCAAGCTCGCGCGGCGTCATGGTGGTGATTTCTTCGCCGTCCACGCGGATACTGCCGGCGTCGGGCTGCATCAGGCCCACCAGATGGCGCAGCGTGACGGACTTGCCGGTGCCCGAATAACCGATGATCACGAACGTTTCGCCCTCGCGCACGTCGAACGTGAGCGAGTCCAGAATCTGGCGCCCGGCCAGATTCTTGCGCACGCTGTCAAACTGGATCAGCGGGCGGGCGGGCGCGGCGGTTGTGGCGTTGTCGGTCATGCCAGTCCGGCAATAAAGCTCTTGACCATCCTATAGAAGCTGGTCAGCAGATAGTTGAAAAACACGGTCAATGTCAGCGCCACCACCACGGTGTTGCGGCTGGCCCGGCCCACGCCCACCGCCCCGGCAGTGGTGCGCATGCCGTTGGCGCAGGCGACGGCCACGGCCACCAGACTGAACACCAGCGACTTGAGCAGTCCCCAATAGATGTCCAGCGGCTCTGCGCCACGTTCGGCAAAGCGCAGAAAGTCGTCCAGTGTCACGCCAAGCTGAACTTTGGCCACCAGTGCCCCGCCCGAAATGCCCACCAGCGTGCCCAGGATCGTTACCACCGGCCCCATGATCGCGTAGCCCGCCACGCGCGGCAGAACCACGTAACTGACCGGGTTTACACTCATGACTTCCAGCGCGTCTATTTCCTCGCTGACCTTCATGGTGCCAATTTCGGCGGCCATCGAACTGCCCACGCGCGCAATCAGCACAAAGGCCGTCATCCAGGGCCCCAGTTCGCGCACCATGGCCGACACGATCACCAGCGCCACCAGGTTGGTCTGGCCGAAACGGGCGAACTCAATGCCTGTCTGCAGCGCGAACACCATACCCACCAGCAGCATGAAGAAGCTGGCGATCGGCACACTTTGGGTGCCGATCACGTGCATTTGCGTCAGTATCGCGCGGCGCCGGCGCCACAGGTGGTTGACCATCCCCAGGGCCTCAAGCAGCAGCACGAGCGTGTAGCCCGCGCCCTTGATCGCCCCGATGCCAGGAATCGTCCGCGCCATCTATTTGCGCACCTTCAGGCCCCAGAACAGTCGAGTGTACCGGTCGGTGGGCCCGTGGTGATAGCCCAGCAGGCCGTACAGCAGGTTAAAATCCTCGCGGTCGCCGGGCTGCGGGCCGTAGGGGTGGGGCAGGCGATCTTTGGCCTGTTTTTCCACGTGCCAGTGAAACAGCGGCGCCACGGACAGATCTATCTGGTACGGGTCCTGTTCATAGTGAAACAGCCGGAACAACGCCTGCACCCGCGTTTCGTTGGGCCCGGCCGTGACCGTGAAGAACTTGAAGAACGGCCCCCAGGTGGCGTCGAACTTGTCGTCGTCAAACGGAAAGATCGAGAGCATTTCAAACGTCACGGTGTCGTCCATGGCCTTGCGGTATTTAGCCAGCGGCCAGACGCGGATCAGGTCGCGGGTACGCACGGTGCCGTCGGGTTCAGGCAGATAGCGTTTGAAGTTGGCAAAAAAGATCGGAAAGATCGTGTAGCGCGTTTCGGTGTATTCCGGCAGCTTGTCTTCGTAATACCAGAACAGCGGCCACAACACGTTGATCGCGGTGCTGGTGCCGGCAGCGGTGCGGCTTTCTGAATAATCCCACAATGGCCATACGCGATACTGGGTGAAGTTGTCGCCCTTGGCGTACCGGAACACGGGCCAGAACGCGTCAATGATCGTGGTGTTGGTCAGGTCAGCGCGCGTGTAGCTGAACAGCGGCAGGTCGTACAGGAACAACAGGCTTAGGTTCTTGGTTACGGCGGTGCTGGAATAACCAAACAACGGGTAAACCATCACCGACTCGCGCGGGTATTTGCTGTCCAGCCGGTCGCGGTCATACCGGAAAATCGGCCACAGCACCGTCCAGCGGTCGGCCACGGGCACGATTTTGGTGCCGCCGGTGATTTCATCGCGGGCCTCGCGCCAGACTTCGGTACGGGAAAACAGCGGCAGCACACCATAGGTGCGATAGCCCGGCCCGTAGCCCCAGCGCACAATCGGAAACGGCATGTAATAGGTAACGCGGCCCTGGCGGCGGGTCTCGACGTACAGCGGGAACATCACAAAGCGTACTTCGTCATTGCCGAATACGCCCTTGAGGTTGCCGCCGAAGGGGGCCACGGCGAAATGCGAGCCGTCAACCGTGCTTTCGCCGCCAAACACCAGCGGAAAGAAAAAGTAATCCAGTTCGCGGTGGCCGGGCGAAAAGCTCACGTCGTTCCACCATGCAAACGGCAGCAGGTGAAAGCGGGTCTCCTTGCGGCCGACCCAGCCGGGGCGCTCGCGCGTGCGCTGGCGCGCCAGCGGGTAAAAGAACAGCCGGTCTTCCTCGAACTGCGATGGATTGCTGGTGTAGACGTAAAACGGCCGCACCGCTGTACGCGCAAAGCCGTCGGCCTTGCGCGTGTCGTCAAAAAACGGCCCGGCGGCATGGGATGCCCGTGTGCCGTCCTGGGCATAGTAGCTGTCATAAAACGGCCACGCGTGGGTGCGCGCGCCGGGGCGGTCCGCCACGGTACAGCCCGCAAGACCGCACAGGGCGGCCGCAAGGAACACAAGCTGCGTCAGGCCAAGCCGGCGCATGCGTCCCTTCATAGAAATCAGGCCACGGACTGCAACGCGGGTTCGCCGGCAGGCCGGCGCGACGATGCCAGCTCGTCGGCGGGAATGCCCACGACACGCTCGAAGTGTTCGGTGATCTCGTCCACGATCTCGTGGAACTCCTCGCGCGTGGCCACACGGGTCAGGCGCGCGCGGAACTGCGGGCTGCCCTCAATGTCGCGCACATACCACGTGGCGTAGCGCCGCACCACCTGGCATGACGTGGCCACATCAAAGGTCTCCACCAGCATCTCAAAGTGTTCGCGCAGCACGCTCAGGCGTTCCAGCGGCCCCGGTGCGGGAGTCACCACACGGCCGTGGCGGACCATTTCGTCAATCTCGCGGAACAGCCACGGCCGCCCCCACACGCCGCGGCCGAGCATCAGGCCGTCGCAGCCCGTCTGGCGCAAAACCGCAAGACCGTCCTCGGGCTCCTTGATGTCACCGCTGGCGATTACAGGAATCTTCAGTGCGGCCTTGAGTTCCGCCGTGCGGCTGTGGTCGGCGCGACCGGTGAACATCTGGGCGCGGGTGCGCGGGTGCAGCGTCACGGCCTGCATGCCGCAGCGTTCGGCCATGCGGCCCATTTCGACAAAGTTAAGACAGGATTCGTTCACGCCCGCGCGCATCTTGACCGTGACCGGAATCTTCACGGCGCCGACCATGGCCTCAAAACACTTGGCCGCGCGGTCGGGATAGGCCATCAACGCGCTGCCAGCACCGCAGCGGCCGATCTTGGGCACCGGGCAGCCCATGTTAAAATCAATTACGTCGTAGCCCTCGCCCTCGGCCATCTTGCAGGCCTCGGCCAGCCATTGCGGGTTGTTGCCGGCAAACTGGATGCCCACGGGGCGCTCATCATCACGGTAGTACTTCAGGGTCATCATCTTGCGGTTGTGGTGCAGAAAACTTTCAACCTTCAGCATCTCCACATACACCAACCCCGCGCCGTAGCGCTTGCACAGCACGCGATAGGCGCGGTTGCTGATGCCCGCCAGCGGCGCAGCCACCAGGTTGTTGGCCAGAACAAGTGTTCCGATGCGCATGCACAACTCCGGCCGGGTCAAGGCCTTATACCGCACCAGTATGGGTTGGGCGCGCCGGGGTGCAACCAGTGGGCGCCTTGCATGAAGCTTTGGACCTCCGTTTTGCGTACAATAGGGTGTCGCTTTCGGGGCTCCCAAAGGAGAAGACATGATCCGCATGGCGGTGATGATGGGGTTACTGGCCGGCTTTGTGCCGGCTTTGTACGGACAAGAGATCAAGGTTCGCGTTCAGGGCGAGGGCAAGGTTGAAGTCGCGCCGGCCGTGGCACCGGCGCCGCAGGAGATTGAGGCTCCCAAACCCGACTGGGGCGGCTCCAGCGAAGCTCTCGATCGCGCCCGCCGCATGATTGAGGACCAGGCCCGGCTGGAAGGCATGTTGATGGCCGACGGCGACCTGAGCGACGCCGAACGCGGCCGGCTGGTCAAAGAGGCGCGCGAACGCCTGGACCGCGACCTGGCCAAGCTGGAAAAACGCGAACGCGACAACGCGGTCGAAAAGAACCCCAAAGACAAGGCCGAAGAAGCCCACGACATCAAAAAGGACCGCTACCGTGCCAGCGTGCGCGCGCTGGAACGCGACCTGCTGTATCGCATCAGCGCGCTGCGCAAACCCGGCGGGCGCCAGTTCGAACGCAATCTGGATGACCTGACGGACAAGATCAAGGACACCTACGCCGACCTGCAGGACAAGCTGGACGACGAACCCGCGGCCACGTGGTCCAACACGCTGGAGGTCGCGCGCAAGTACTACGACACCTATCTGGCCCAGGTGGATAAGTGGAGCAAGGAAATCGGCGTGGACGCCGCTGTGCCCAACGCCGACCAGCGCCTGCGGGAAATGACCGAAGAGCTGGTGCTGCGGGCCAAGCGCCTGCGCCAGATCGGCGGCAAGAAGTACGAGGACGAACTCGACGCCACAATAGACAAGATCAAAGACCAGTTTGCCGACCTGCGCGAAAAACTGGAAAAGACGCCGCCCAAGGGCTGGGCCGAAATCCTGGCCGCCGGCGAAAAGCTGCACAAGCAGTTCAGCGCCGACCTGGACAAATGGGCCCGCCAGATGGGCGCCGATGAGGCCCTGCCCTCGCCCAGCGAACAGCTTGCCCGCCTGTCGCGCGACCTGCTGGATCGTATCAGCGCCCTGCGCAAGCAGGGTGGAGATCGCCACGAGGACGCGCTGGATTCTCTGGAAGACAAGGTGCGCGACACCTTTGCCGACCTGAAAGAGAAGGTGCTGAACCAGTCGCGCGAGCAGTGGCCCCGCACGCTGGAAGACGCGGCCAGGTTCCACCGCGAGTTCAGCGAACAGATCGAACTGTGGCGCCTGAAAATCACCGCCGGCGACCGCCCGATTGAGCGCCCCAACACCCCCGAGCCCGTACCTTCGGTGGGCAAGGGCGAGTACCCCGAAAAGGACCTGCCGCTGCCTGATGGCGGCCACATGGACATCGTGGACGGCGTGCGCGTGGCGCGTGTCGGCCCGCTTGTGCGCAAGCAGCTTGGCCTGGAAAACGGGCTTGAGGTCAAGGAAATTGCCGACGCCGATGCCGCCCTGGCGCGGCTGGGCCTTGAGGTCTACGACATCATCCTTGAAGCCAACGGTGTCAAGGTGGACACCCGCAACGGCCTGCGCGAGGCCATGAACGGCGTCAAGAAGGGCGCCGAGTTCAGCGTGGTGATTCTGCGCGACGGCAAGCGCCAGACGCTGACCGGCAAGCGCTAGAGAGGCCCCGGCACGGCGCGGGCCGGGGCAACCCGGCCCGCGCGCGTTTGGACTTCCGCGCGCCGGCCCGGCGTTCGTAGCATCAGAGGCGGAGGCACGTCATGGAACTGCGCAAACTTGAGGATAAGGAACCGGCCGAGGTGGCCTACTATGAGGGCTACCAGCGCGGCCATCTGGACACGGCCCGCATGCTGGCCCGGCGTTCTCTGGTGTATCTGTTGCTGGGCGGGTTTATGGGTGCCGGGCTGTTCTTTCTGGCGCTGAACTACGGTCTGATGGATCGCGCCGCCGCCGAAAAAGTGGTGGAAGATCCCGCGTTGACCCAGGAAAAACCACGGCAGTATGTGAACGCCATCAACTGGGCGCGCCGTTTTACCGTGGGCATTGTGGCCAAGACGTCCGCTCGCGTCAGTCCCTCGCGGGCTTCGCGCATTCCGGGCCAGAGCCACGTGGGCAGCGGCATTGTGCTGAACGAACAGGGCTACATCCTGACCAACAGCCACGTGATTCCGGGCAACACCAACGAACTCAGCGTGGTGCTGGGCGACAGCCTCTATGAGGCGCGCTTTGTCGGCCACCGGCCTGAATACGACCTGGCTGTGATCAAGATCGTGGCCGACAACCTGGTGGCCGCCAGCCTGGGCGACAGCGACAAGGCCGAACAGGGCGACGTGGTGGTGGCGATTGGCAGCCCGCACGGTCTGTTTCACACGGCCACCGAGGGTATTGTCAGTTATGTGGGGCGGCGTAACGCCGACGGCTCGACGCTGGTACGCAACTTCATCCAGACTTCGGCGGCCATCAACCCCGGCAACTCGGGCGGGCCGCTGATTGACCTGACCGGGCGCGTGATCGGCATCAATACGCTCAAGCTGGCCGGCGAAGGCGGCGAGGGCGCCGACGGCATCGGTTTTGCCATTCCGATCAACCTGGCGCGGCGCGTGGCCGACACGATCATCAAGGGCGACGACCCGGCCCGTGACAGCAAGATCAGCAGTCGCCCGCGCAGCCTGCAAAGCGCGTTTCTGGGCGTGAACATTGAAACCGGGTTTCGCCCCGAAATGCAGCCGGGCGCGCTGATCCGTAATGTCATCTACGGCACGGCCGCCGACCGCGCGGGGCTGCGCGCGGGCGACCTGATCACGCGGGTGGGGGACACACCGGTCACGAGCTTTGAAGACCTGAGCCGCCAGTTGCGCCAGTTGCAGCCCGGCGACAAGGTACTGCTCACGTACCGCCGCGACGGGCGTGAACACACCATCGAGGTATTCCTGGGTGAATAGCAGCAGGCACCAATTGCGGGGTTCCAGTCACCCGGTTTCACCCTGGCAGACGCGTATGGCTTTGAAGACGAACTGACGGCGCTGCACCCGCGCAACCGCCATGTGCAGCCCAGGATACGCCGGCAGTTACAGGTTCTGCCCGATCCGGGGCTGGTGCGCTTTCTGGGCCGGGGGCGCTACAGGCTGATCTGGCCCCCTGCCAGATGTTTTGCGGCGCAAATCGCCCGCCCGCCGGGTAAGATTCCGGCATTGAGTATGCGGGGGTTGAGGAGCCCCGGAGGACCCATGCTGCGACCCATTGCCCTTGCGCTGCTGCTGGCGGCACCCGCCGCCCTGTGCGCCGATCTGTTGACCCGCTATTTCCCCGGCAAAACCGAGGCCGACGTGGCCAAGGACTTTGAGACCAACCTGCCGACTTTTCTCAAGGAACGCCTGAAGGATCCCGAAAAGCCGCGCATCCAGCACACTGTCAACAAGCGTGAAGTCTGGCTGGAACTTCAGGATGTCACGCCAAACGACCTGCTGTTTCTCCAGATGGAACGCCACGGCCTGTACCCTGATCTGGGCACCTTCGGCTATGCCGTAAGCGAAACCGAAGTGCGCCTGAAGCTGGCCGACATCCCGCCGGCCGTTCTGGCCCGCGCCCGCTGCATGGATTACCGCTTCCGCACCATCGAGGAAACCGTGGCGCTGGCGTTCTGGCTGGCCTCGCGCGGCGACCTGGCCGCCGCCAACTACGAGATCGCGCCGCTGGCCCTGAAGAACTCACTGGTCAAGCCCGACATTGAGGCCTGGCTGATCGGCAAGTACGGCTGGCCTGCGGGCTCGGCGCTTGATGCCGTGGAGGTGCACGACCTTGAAGACAACATTGACGGCACGCTGCTGCTGACCAAAGAGGCCAACGCCCAGCGTCTGAAAGACCTCGACAAGGAAGCCAAAGACGTGCTCAAGGCTCTTCAGACCGCCCAGGGCGGCGACCTCAAGGGCAAACCCGGCGCGCGCAAGAACCCGCCGACCATGCGCCTGGATCACCTCAAGTCGCGGCTGGAACGCTACGGCAAGGCCTACGGCGGCACGCTTACGGCCGAAAACAAGGCCACCAAAAAAATGCTCGAAGACCTCCTGGCTGCCGTCAAGGCCGACCTCGATTGGGTTGAAACCCAGGGTTACAAGGCCGACCGGCTGGCCATTGACGGCGACATTCAGGCCTGCGCGGACATGTGGCTGGTGATTCTCAAGGCCGACCCGCACACGTTTCAGGTAATCCAGAAGGCCGCCGACGCCTGCACCAAGGCCGCGGGGCTTGTGGACAACGGCCGCAAGTGCGACCGCAAGGACCGCGCGCTCCGGGCCGCACAGTTGTGGGAGGAATACAGCCGCCTGCAGCCGCTGTACCTGGCGCCCTATAACAATGCCGGCCTGAACTACATGGCCGCCGGCGAAAAGGCCAAGGCCAAAGCCTGTTTCGAGGAAGTCATCCGGCGTACCACAAAGAAGGAGCTGCCGGAGGGCGAAAAGGCCCACCGTGACTACGCCGAAGCGCGGCTGAAGGATCTGCGCTGACCCCGGTGGCACCCGCGCTGGCATTAAAGGTAGTGGCCAAAGCGGGCGTTTGCTAACTTTGACCCGGGCCTGAGGAGCCCGTTTACCCCGAGGCACGAAGCACAGGAGGCACCCATGCGCACAACTCTTAGTACCGCGGCACTTATAGCCGCGCTGGTGCTGTCCGGGGCGCTGTATGCCCAGGCCGGCCAGCCCTTGTTTGACAAGACCCACAAGGGCGCCAAGGAATCCAAGGTATCCACCGACTGGTATGACAAGCTGCCGGTCTGGGCGAATTCACTGACAAGCAAGAACAAGTTTCCGCAGACCTGGTTGCCGCTGGACGAAAACTTCAGGTTTTCGGACAAGGCCAACAAGTTCGAAATCCGCGACGCGAACAAGAATCAGTTCAGCGCCTATCTGATGGTGCGCGACGGCGTGGACGGCAACGGACTGCCTGTCTACAAAACCACAACCAACTCCAAGTGGCTGGGGTGGAAAAGCTGGCCCGCCAAGTACCTGATTTCGACCTACCCGGTTGAAACCAACACTGATGACGCGGATCTGGTGGCCTTTGGTGCCTGGCTGTTCGGCGAAAAGGAAAACGACCTGGCCAACCGCGTGCTGACCGTGGTCCACAGCCGCAACAAGGAACTTGCCCCGCTGATTGAGGCCTACATCGTCGAAAAGTACGGATGGAAGGATCCCGGCGAGTTGCAGACCTTCAACATCTGGGACGGCGAGTTCCAGAAAGAACGCAACATTCTGGTCACCGCCGCGGACAAGACCGCCCGTACCGTCGCGCGCGAAAAGGCCGCCAAAGCCGCTTTTGACGACATTGTACGCGCCCGCGGCGCCTACAAGGGCAAAGCCCCGCGCAAGCCTGCACCCACGCGCCAGTTGATTTTGATCGAGTGGGAGATCAAACAGTTCAAGATCGCCTATGCCAGCAGCGATTTTCTGAAGGACGCCAAGAACGCCGATGTTCTCAACGCGATCATGGACTCGATTACCGACGACAAGGAACTGATCAAGCGCAACACCGAAGACGCCCGCAAAATTCTGCAGGATCCCAAGAACCCCAACGCGTCCAAGGACCCGAACCTGTTGAAAAAGAAGGCCGAAATGATGGAGGTTATCCTCCAGATTGACCCCATGGACACGGCGCTGCGGGCCGAAACCGCCAATGCCTGGTTCCTGTACGGTGCGCCGGCCGACCACGGCAACGGTTGTGAACGCAGCGACGGCGTGAAGAAGGCCATTCCGCACTACCAGGAAATTCTCAAGGTTTATCCCGAAAACAGCGCCTTCTGGCTGGCCTTGGGACGCTGTTACCAGGCTCTTGAAGACAGCAAAAATGCCCGGCCCTGCTACAACAAGGTGATTGCCATTGAGGGTGACAAGGGCATTGGCGGCACCGCCCGCGCCCTGATTCGCAACATGGACGCCAAAGACGAGGCCCGCATGAAACAGGAAGGCAAGTAAGCGCATACCGCCGGGGCCCACCAACAGGTGGGCCCCGGTTTTTCCAACCCCTGTTTGCGCCCCTTGCTAACCCCGCCGGAGCACACCATGCGGATGCTCCTGTCACTGTTTCTGCTCGCGGCCCTGCCCGTCGCGCGCGCCGGCCTGGTCGAACACTTCTGCCCGGACGCCAAAGACGAAGCCACGGTCAAAAAAGCCTTTGACGCCGAACTGGTCAACTGGCTTCAGGTGTTGTGCGCCGAGCGCAAATACCCGCGCACCTGGCTGAGCACCGACCGCGGCGCCATGCCGGTTGAGATCCGTGCTGCCACAGCCCGCACGCTTACCTACCGCGAACTGCTGGATACCGGCGAGGTTGACGACGACGGTAAACCGGTGCGCGTGCCCGGCGCGACCGACGCCGGCACCGACCTGGCGCGCTGGCCTCACAAGTATGTGGCGGGAACCTTTCCGGTCGAAAGCAACAACGACGACGCCCAGCTTGTGCGTTTTGCCGTGTGGCTGGCCCAGAACAAACGGCCTGAACTTGCCAACCGCGTGGTCACGGTGCTGCACGCCCGCGCCACGCCCGAAGTGCGCGTGCTGGCCGAGGCCTGGGTGGCCAAAACCTGCGGTTTTCGGACCGATGCGGCGCTTGTGGTGACCGGTATTTACGACCCTGAGTTTCGTCTTGTGCGCAAGGAACTGCGCCCCGAGGCTGACGCCGAACGCATCCGCAAGGAGCGTGAAAAGGCCGCTGCTGACGAGTTCGCCCGCGTCAAGGCCGCCCTTGCCGGCCGCACCGACCTGCTGGCGCGCGTTGCCTTTGACCTGCGCATGTTCGAACGCGATTTTGCCGACACTGAAAAGTTCAAAGCACTGGAAAAGGACCGCGCGCGCCTGACCCAGCAACTCAAGGATGCCGCCACCAACATTGAAAGCCATCTCAAGCTGGCCCAGACCCACGGCGGCGACCTGCGCGCCCAGGCCCGCTGCTGGCTGGATGCCAGCGCCGAAGACCCCTGCAACGCGCTGTACCGGTCAAAGGCCGCCAACCTGCTGATGGAACACGCCAAACTCGAAGTCAAAAGCCGGCGCCTGTTGCAGGCCACCAACGAGGGGTCGCTCAAGGAGGCCCAGCCGTTGCTGGAAAAACTGGCGCGCGAGTTTCCGGCCAACGCGGGCATCCTGCTGGATTACGCCAAATGCGTGCACCACGCCCAGAACTTTGAAGAAGCAAAGAAGCTCTACAAGCGCGTGATCGAACTTGATCCCGAAGGCGAGCGCGGGCGCTACGGCCGCTTTGCCGCCGCGCGCCTGGAGCATCTATAGCCGGTTGCAAACCCCGTGCCGGGGCTTCATAACAGGGCCGGAGACAACCATGGCCCTGTTTTCAGCGACCTACAAGATCCGGTTCAGCGACGTGGACCACGCGGGCATTCTGTATTACCCCCGCTTTCTGCACTACTTTCACTGCTGCTTTGAGGACTTCTTTGAACGCGGCCTGGGCGTGCCTTACAACCACCTGCTGGACGTTGAACGCATCGGCTTTCCCACCGTGCACATGGAGGTGGACTACCTGAAACCCCTGCGCTTTGGCGACCACGTCGAGATCAGCCTTGGCATCCAGAAGATCGGTAAGAAGAGCGTCAGTTGGCTCTACACCGGCGACACCAGCCGAGAAAACAAAAAAGTCCGCTGCGTGGAAGCCGAGCTGGTAACAGTCTGCATCAACATGGACAGCTTTGAGGGCATCCAGTTGCCTCACAAGTACCACGAGGCCTTTCAGAAATGGCTCGTGCCCGACAGCCACCGCACCGGCCTGTACAAGGCGGTAAAACCGGAAGCATGAACTGCGGTTCAGGGGTTCGGGTTGAGGGGCCCTGCTTTGCCGTCCAAAAACCCGTAACCGAAAACGCAAAACCGCGTTGCAACCCACGCGAGGCTGACATGTCCACGCCCGAGTTTCCTGACGCCTTCAACATGGCCGACTACTTCGTGTTCGCCAACATCGAAGCAGGGCGCGGCGACAAAGTTGCCATCATCTTCGAAGGCCAGCACATTACGTACCGCGAAGTCGCCGACAACGTCATGAAGGTCGCGCGGCGGCTGGTGGATGAAGGCCTGTTGCCCGAACAGCGCGTGCTGGTCTGCATGCAGGACCGGCCTGAGTTTGTCTATGCGTGGTTCGGCGCGATCAAGGCCGGCGCCACCGTCACGCAGGTCAACCCGCTGCTGCCCGCCGAAGACTACGAGTACTACCTGAATTACGTAAAGCCGCAGTTTGCCTTTGTGGATGAAGCAAGCGTCACCAACTTTGACGCGGCATTGCGCAAGACGCGCTACTGCAACGTCAACGACTACTGCGACAACGTGATTGTTGCCGGCCGCGCGCGCCTGGAGACGCCCCGCAAGGTCTATTTCGAGCACGACAACGCGCCACCGGCTGACAGTTACGAGCCCGACAGCCACCAGAGTTTTGACTTCTGGATCAACCTGCCCTGCGACAAAGCCAGCCAGCCGTGGCCCACGCGCAAAGATGACCCCGCCGTCTGGTTGTTCACCAGCGGCAGCACCGGCCAAAGCAAGGGCGCGGTGCACATGCACCACCACTTTGCGTTCAACACGGAAGTGTACGCCAAGGCCTTCATCGGCATGCGGCAGGACGACATCACGATTTCCGGCCCGCGCCTGTTTTTCGGCTACGCGACGGGCACCAACCTGATGTTCCCGTTTGCGGTGGGCGCGACGACGGTTTTGTTCAAGCAGCATCCGACACCGGAACTGCTGGCGGAGCTGATCGCGCGGCACAAGTGCACGGTGTTCACCAGTGTGCCGACGCTGATCAACAAGTTCATCATGGCGCCTTCGTTGACCCGCGCGAACCTGGCCAGTCTGCGCTTCATGTGGAGCGCCGGCGAGGCACTGCCCCCCGACCTGCATCGCCACTGGGACGAAATCTATGGCGTGCCGATCATTGACGGCATCGGCAGCGCCGAAAGCTTTCACATCTACATTTCAAACCGGCCTGCCGGGCCCTGGGGCAAGGCCGACATCAGGCCCGGAAGCCTTGGCCGCTTGGTACCCGGCTACACGGCGAAATTGCTCGACGACAACGACCAGCCCGTGGCGCAAGGCGACGTCGGCACCTTGTGGGTCAAGGGCGACAGCGTGGCCACGCACTATCACGCGGCCTACGACAAGAGCCGCGAACATTTGCGCGGCGGCTGGGTCGTAAGCGGCGACAAGTTCCGGCAGGATGCCGACGGCTACTGGTACTACGAAGGCCGCGGCGACGACCTGCTGAAGGTGGGCGGCATTTTCGTCAGCCCGCTTGAGGTTGAGAACTGCCTGCTGCAGCACCCGGCAGTCAAGGAGTGCTGCGTGATTGGCAAAAGCGACGAAGCCGGTTTAACAAAGCCCCTTGCCATCGTTGTTTCAGCCCCGAGCGCAAGCGACGGGTTGGCGGATGAACTGATCCGGCACTGCAAGTCCAAGATGGTTCATTACAAGGCTCCGCGCTGGGTCAAGTTCGTGGATCAGCCGCTGCCCCGCAACGACCGCGACAAAATCGACCGCAAAAAACTGCGCAAGGAGTACGGCGGGTAGATTCAGGACGCGCGAAGGCCTCGCGCGCCCGCCACGAGTGTTGATGCCGCTGCCATTGGTGTGTAAGCTGATGTGTGGAGGTATGTGTAATGCCGACCAATCTGGCTCTGGACGACAAGGTCATTGCCGAGGCCGTAAAGGTCGGTGGCCACAAGACCAAGCGCGAGGCCGTCATGGCCGCCCTGATTGAGTACATCCGCCGGCATAAACAGCGCGAAATCATCAAGCTGTTCGGCACAGTCGAGTTTGACCAGAACTGGAACTACAAAGCCGAACGAAAGCGCAAACGCGCATGAACGTCCTTGTGGACACTTCGATCTGGTCGCTCGCGCTCAGGCGCAAGGGCGGCGCGGTCAGCCGCGACGAGGCCGCGCTTGTGCAGGAGCTGACCAATCTCGTGGAGGAAGGCCGGGTATGTATCATCGGCGCCATCCGACAGGAGCTGCTGCGCGGGGCGCGCACATCGGGCAACTTTGAACGCCTGAAGTCAGCGTTTCGGCGGTTTCCGGATCTTGTGCCTGAGACCGCCGATTATGAACAGGCGGTCGAGCTGGAACTGCCGCTTCGGAAACACGGTATTTCAGGCGCCCCGACGGACCTTCTGATCTGCGCTGTGGCTCTGGCGCGCAAGCTGGCTGTCTTCAGCGCCGACAGGGATTTCGAGCGTTTTCGCAAGGTTGTACCCCTTCAACTCCATTCTCCGGCCCGCCGCCCATGAACCCAACTTTTGCCCATGCCACATGGCCTCAGATCAGGGCCGCTCTTGCAGGCGGGCGACCTGTGGTGGCGATTCTGCCCCTGGGCGCCACCGAGGCCCACGGCCCGCATCTGCCGCTGAACACCGACGTCATCATCAGCGAAGGCATGGCCCAGTACGCCGTGCCGGAACTGGAAGACGCGGGCATTGCCGCGTTCATTTTGCCCGCGCTGGCTTATGCGCCCGCCGAATATGCCGCCGCCTTTCCCGGCACAATCAGCATCGGCGCCAACGCCGCCAAGGCCGTATTGCTGGACATTGCCCGGTCGCTGAAGGCCCAGGGTTTTGCCTGTCTGGCGCTGGCCAACAGCCACTTTGACCCGGCCAACGTGACCATGCTGCGCGAGGCCGCGGCGGAGATTGCCGCGCTGGGCTTGAAAGTCGCGTTTCCGGATTTCACACGCCGCAAGCTGGCACAAACATTGACTGCCGAGTTTCAATCCGGTGCCTGCCACGCCGGGCAGTTCGAAACCAGTCTGGTGATGGCCGCGCGGCCTGAGCTTGTAGATGAAGACGCCCGCCGCAGCGCCGGCGACAACCCCGCCAGCCTTACCGAAGCCTTTGCCAAGGGTGCCAAAACCTTCGAGCAAGCCGGCGGTCCGCAGGCTTACTTCGGCTTTCCGCAGCAGGCCAGCGCCGAAGAGGGCGTACAGACCTACGAAGCGTTGGCTGCGGCGCTGGTGGCGGCTGTGAGGGCTGAACTGGGGCAATAGGCCCGGCGCCAGAAAAGTCGCATTTATATCGGTTGCATTTCACAACCATCGAAACCTAAAGTAACGGGATGGCCCAGTCCGTCATCATCACTGGCGCGTCCCGCGGTATCGGCAAAGCGATTGCCACGCGTCTGGCTGCCGATGGCTACGCCCTGCTTCTGGTGGCGCGCACGGCCGATGCCCTGGATGAACTGGCGCTGGAACTGGCCTCGCAGGGTGCAAAGGTGGCCACGTTTGCCTGTGACATTACCGAGGAAACGGCCGGGGCGCGGGTGCGCGACGCGGCCTTGGACGCGCTGGGGCCGCCGTGGGGCCTGGTAAACAACGCGGGAATGGCCGAAAGCGCGGCGCTGGCCAAGACCGACGAACTGCTGCTGCGCCGGCACTTTGAGCTGAACGTCTACGCGCCGATCCGCATCATGCGCGCCGTGGTGCCGCGCATGGTTGAAAACAAGGGCGGGCGGGTCATCAACATTGCCAGCACGGCGGCACTGGCGGGCTATCCGTATGTGACGGCCTATGCCGCCAGCAAGCACGCGCTGCTGGGTGCCACGCGCAGTCTGGCGCGCGAATACGCGGGCAAGGGCGTGACGTTCAACGCCGTTTGCCCCGGCTATGTACGCACCGAAATGTTTGACCAGACCATACGCAACATTGCCGAACGCACCGGGCTGGACGAAGTGCAGGCCGAGGACAAACTCATGCGCCTGAGCCCGCAGAACCGGGTGTTTGACCCGGCCGAGATCGCCAACGCCGTGGCCTTTCTGCTGGGCGACGGCGCGCACGGCATCAACGGCCAGGCGCTCAGCGTGGACGGCGGGGAGATCGAACACTGATGCGACAGCCCGACTTCATCAATCCTCCCGGCTGGCGGCGCCCGCGCGGTTACAACAACGTCGTGGTCCTGCCGCCGGGTCGTGCGCTTTTCGTTGCCGGACAGGTGGGCTGGGACGCGCAAGAGCGCATGGTGAGCGACGATTTTGTGGCCCAGTTCCGGCAGGCGCTGGCCAACGTGCGCGCCTGCGTCGAGGCCGCCGGCGGCCGTGTCGAACACCTGGGCCGTGTCAATCTGTACGTGACCGACAAGCGCGAATACGCCGCGAACCTCAAGGCCGTGGGCGAGGCCTGGCGCGAGATCATGGGCCGGCACTACCCGGCCATGGCGCTGCTGGAGGTTCGGGGGTTGCTGGAGCCCGGCGCGCGCGTGGAGATTGAAGCAACCGGAGTGATCGCCGATGCCTGATACGCGAGGGCCATTGAGTGCCGCCGAACGCGCGCGGGTGGGCATGTGGATCCGCCTGGCGCGGTGTTACAACCTTGCCATGCGCGAGTTGCGCGGCGGCCTGCGCGCCGAGTGCACCATGCCGCAGTTCGACGTGCTGGCACAGTTGGCGCGCGCCGAAGACGGTCTGACCTTTTCGGCGTTGTCGGAAAAGCTGCTGGTCACGGCCGGCAACCTGACCGGCATTGTGGACCGCCTGGAAAAACTCGAGCTGGTGCGGCGCGAGACCAACCCGCGCGACCGGCGCCAGATCTTCATCCGCCTTACGCCGCGCGGCAAGGACTACTGTGCCCAGTTGATCCCCGAGCACGAGCGCCAGATCGTGAAGCTGTTTGCCGGCCTGAGCGAGAACGACGTGCAGAATCTGCGCGCCGATCTGGACAAGGTCGCGTCGCTGTTTGAACCCAAGGCGGGGCGCCCATGACGCCAAAACACTTTCTGTACGCCGAAAGCGATGGCGTCGGCACGCTGACTCTGAACCGGCCCGAACGGCTCAACGCCCTGACCTTCGACGTGTACGCCGAGTTGCCGGTGTTTCTGCGCTGGCTGGACACCCGGCCGTCCTGCCGCGTGCTGGTAATCACCGGCGCGGGCAAGGCCTTCTGCAGCGGCGGCGATGTCGAAGACATCATCGGCAATCTGTTTGCGCGCGACATGAAAGGCCTGCTGGATTTCACGCGCATGACCGTGGATGTGGTGCGCGCGATCCGCAACCTGCGCAAGCCTGTGATCGGGGCGCTCAATGGCACCACCTGTGGCGCCGGCGCGGCGATTGCCCTGGCCTGTGACTTCCGCGTTGCCAGCGACACCGCCAGGTGCGCCTTTCTGTTCACCAAGGTGGGGCTTTCGGGTGCCGACATGGGCGCGTGTTTTCTTTTGCCGCGCGTGGTGGGCTGGACCAAAGCCACGGAATTGCTGATGACCGGTGACTTCATCACCGCGCTGGAGGCCCACAAGATCGGCCTTTACAACGAGGTTCTGCCGGCCCAACAGCTCATGCCCCGCGTGGCTGAACTGGCCGCCAGGCTTTGCAAAGGCCCGCAGTTCGGCCTGATGATGACCAAGGAGCTGCTTAACAAAGCGCTGGACTTTGACCTGGAAACCGCCCTGGAGGCCGAAGCGCAGGCCCAGGCCATCTGCATGCAGCACCCGGACTTCCGGGAAAGCTACACCGCGTGGAAGGAAAAGCGCGAACCAAAGTTCGGCTAGACAGAATCCGTCACCCGGGCCGCAACAACATGCAAGACCTGCTGAAACTTCCGTTCTTCACCGACGAGCACCGCGCTCTGGTTCGCGAGCTTGACACCGCGGCCTGGGCCCACATCTGGCCCGATCCGGAGAAGGGCGACGACGCCGAAGCCCTGCGCGCTGCCCTGGCCACACTGGCCGAGTGGGGCGCCCTTAAACACACCGTGTCCGAGCCCTGGCGCCAGATGCCCAACGTGCTGGCGCGCGAAGTGCTGGCCTACCACAGCGGCATTGCCGACCTGGCCTATGTCATGCAGGCGTTGGGCAGTATCGCGATTGGCCTGATGGGCAGTGACACACTCAAGACCGAAATGCTGCCGGCGGTGGCCAGCGGCGAAGCCTGCATGGCCTTTGCGATCACCGAGCCCGAAGCCGGCAGCGACCTGGCCGCCCAGACCACCCGCGCGGAAAGGGTGGGGGACGAATACGAGATTACGGGCATCAAACACCTGATCAGCAACGCCGGTGTGGCCACTCACTACACACTGTTTGCGCGCACGGGCGAAGGCCGCAAAGGCATCAGCGCGTTTCTGGTGCCGGCCGGTACACCGGGCCTGAGCGTGGAAAAACAGCGGCCGACCTCGCCGCACCCTTTGGGCCGCGTGATTCTTGAAAAGGCCCGCGTGCCGGCGGGCAACCGGCTTGGCCAGGAAGGCGAAGGCCTGAAACTTGCGTTAATGACACTGGAACGTTGCCGGCCCACGGTGGCTGCGGCGGCCAACGGTTTTGCGCGCCGGGCCTATGATGAATGTGTCAAACACCTGCGCCAGCGCCGCATGTTCGGCGGCACACTGGGCGACCAGCCCGTGGCCCAGGGCATCCTGGCCGAAATGAGCGCGCGGTTGGATGCGTCGCGGCTGCTGACGTACCGCACGGCCTGGCTGTTTGACCAGGGCGAGCACCGCCAGGCGCGCGAGGTGGCGCTGGCCAAATGGCAGGCCACGGAAAACGCGCAGTGGATCATAGACAAGGCGCTGCAACTGGCCGGCGGGCTGGGTGTGCTGCACGGCAGCGTGTTTGAGCGCCTGTACCGCGAGATCCGCCCCTTGCGCATCTACGAGGGTGCCAGCGAAGTGCAGCAACTTGTGGTTGCCCGCGCCATTCTGGAGTCGCCATGACCGATCCCGCCCGTCGCTTTCCGCCCTATGAACGCCACGTGTTCATCTGCATGAACGAGCGCCCGGCCGACAACCCGCGCGGCGACTGCGTGCGCAAGGGCGCCCCCCAGGTGCTGGAACGCTTCAAGGCGCTGGTGGATGAACTGAAGCTCAAGCCCCGCATGCGTGCCCAGAAATGCGGCTGTCTGGACACCTGCGAGTTCGGCGTCAGCGTTGTCGTCTACCCCGAGGCCGTGTGGTACCGCAATGTGACGGTGGCCGACGTGGACGAAATCGTGCACAGCCACCTGATTGCCGGCATTCCCGTTGAACGCCTGCGCCAGCACCCGGCGCCCAGGCAATGAGAGAACCGCACCATGGACAGCAGTGAAATCTGGTTTGCCGTGCATCTGGGACGAGCCGCATCGGCGTCTCATGCAGGTTTTTTGCGGGTGTACCGGTCACGCGACACCAACAGCCGCCGCATCATTGACCAGCAGGTGTCCATCCACGGCCGGCTGGATCGCCGCGCCATAGACCACGAGGCCACCTGCCGCGTGGTTCTGACGCGCAAGCAGGGGCGGCTGGTGCCGCTGGAAGTTGCCTACAACGACGGACAGCAGTCGTCCCAGATCCGCTTTGCCGGCGGGCGCATGCAGGCCCAGGGCTCGGCGGCATCCGAAAACAACGATGCTGTGCCCGATGATGTGATGCCCACGTACGCCGTGTTCGCGCTGGCGTCGGCGATCTACAACCAGCCCGAGGCCAGCCTGACGTTCACGCCCTTGACCGAAGGCAGCGGCCATCTGGGTACGGGGGCCAAGCTGCTGTGCTGTGGCCGCACCGGCACCACGCCGTTTCCGACGGCGGCGCCGTTGTGGGAGGTCATCTGGTTAAACGCCGAAGGAACCCGCGTTCAGGCCTTTTACTTCGATGACAAAGGAGAGCTGGCCCAGGCCGACTGGGGCAGCTCGCGTGCCGTGCGTGTGGCCACCGAGGTGCAGGCACGCCCGGCGCCGAAACCTTCGCGCTCGGGGCGCCAGAAGAAGGTCACCCCATGAAGCTTTTTTCGCCGCTGCGCGCCAACGGCATGACCCTGCCCAACCGGCTGGTCGTGCCCGCGATGGTCACGCGCCTGTCCGGCGAAGACGGCTTTGTGAACGGCCCGATCACGGAACGCTACACCCGTTTTGCCCGCGGCGGCGCGGGTCTGGTTGTGCTTGAGGCAATGGCCGTGCACGGCAGCAAGTCCGGCCCGCTGCTGCGCATTTCCGGCGACGAGTTTCTGCCCGGTCTGCGCGATCTGGCCGCGCGCATGCACGACGCCGGGCCCGGCCGCTGCGCCCCGCAGATCATTCACTTTCTCAAGATCAGCCGCACCGGATGGCGGCAGAGAGTTAATGATCTAACCATAGACGAAGTCAGGGTCATTCCCGGCCTGTACGCCGCCGCCGCCGTCCGCGCGCGGTCGGCCGGTTATGACGCCGTTGAACTTCACATGGCGCATGCCTACACGCTGTCCAGCTTTCTTTCGCGGCTGAACGCGCGGCGTGATGACTACGGCGGCAGCCTGGAGCGTCGCCTGCGCCTGCCGCTGGAAACCCTGGCTGCCGTGCGCGCCGCTGCGGGGCAGGACTTTCCCGTCGGCGTGCGCTTTGACGGCGAAGAGTGCGTCAAGGGCGGCTACACCGTGGACGAGGCCCGCTGGATCGCCCTGGCCCTGGCCCGCGCCGGCGCGGACTGGCTCAGCATCAGCGCCGGCGGAAAGTTCGAAGACGCCCTGCCCCGGGCCGGCCAGCCCCTGTACCCCTACACCGGTTACAGCGGCGAACGCTGCATGCCCGGCCGCAATTACCCCCCGGCGGCCAACCTTTATATCGCCGCCGGCATCAAGGCCTTTCTGGTGCAGCACGGCCTTGGCACACCCGTGGTTGCCACCGGCAAGATCCACACGCCCGAACTGGCCGAATCCATCCTTGGCGACGGCAAGGCCGACCTGATCGGCATGGCCCGGCCCCTGCTGGCTGACCCGGACTGGCCGCGAAAGGTCCAGTCCGGCCGTTTTGACCGCGTCATACGCTGCTGCTACGCCAACGTCTGCAAGGCCAAAGACGAGCACTTCCAGACCGTAACCTGCTTTCTGTGGCCGCGCGGCGCGATCAACGCCCCGCACAGCGACGACCAGACACCTCCGCAATGGCCCGGCGGCGATGCCGCGCTGACGGTCCGGGCCGAGGCCGGGCGCGTCAGCCTGAAGTGGCAGGCCGCGACGGACAACGAGGCCGTCTACGGCTACGACATCTGGCGCGCGGTGGAAAACGGCCCACCGGAACGCATGGATGCCGTGCCCGCCGGGGTCTGCGCCTACCACGACGGCGGCGTGGTGGGGGGCATGCGCTATCGCTATGGCGTCCAGGCCTATGACCTGGCCGGCAACCGCGGGGCAATGAGCGCCGAAATCGAGGTTCTTGTGCCCCCCGGCGCGCCGGCCGGCATTCAGTCCGGTGGCCAGGTGTGACGATACCGGCGTTGCGGGAAGTTTGCGCCCGGCCCGTTCGTTTCAGGGCCGGGGGAGCAAAACTCCCGGAGCTTCCCGTGGACGAATCCATGCGCAGCCACACCAACTTTTTTGCCCGCGACGCCCAGGGGG
Organism: Planctomycetota bacterium; assembly: GCA_015075515.1. GTDB lineage: Bacteria > Planctomycetota > UBA8742 > UBA2392 > UBA2392 > H3-PLA7. The sequence continues at coordinate 503,345 of JABTUE010000004.1, read as the reverse complement.
TCAAACTGGTCGTGGGCCAGACCGTCTTTTCCGTCAAGCACGGCCGCGCCGGCCAGTTGCTGGGTGTGACGCACCCCAACCAGGTCTGCACGGTGCGCTTTACCGACAACGGCGAGGTCGCCAACATCCCCGCGGCGCAGCTCAAGGTCGCGGCCTGGAGCGATATCCGCAACAGCGACAGAACCACCACGGTGGTGCGGCCTCCGGCGCCGCCGGCCCGCGCCGACACCAAGACGCAGGGCTAACTCAGCACCTCCACCGCCGCCGGCAGGATCACCAGCACCGTCGCGCCCTGGCGGCTGGAGGGCCGGTGCACGCTGCCCGGCGGGTGCCACAGATAGCTGCCCGCGGGCCAGGATTTACCCAGATCCTCCAGCGCCCCCTCCAGCACATAGTATTCCTCGCCGCCGGGGTGGCGGTGGGTGTGATAGCGCGCCCCCGGCGCAAACCGCAGCAGCAGCGTCACTCCGCCGCCTTCGTGCCGCCGCAGCGTCTTGTATTCCACGCCCGGCGCGTCGGAAAACTCGCGCCACGGCTTGTCGGGCGTGACCATCTGGATTGGTTCGTTCATGGCGATAATGTAGCCGCCGGCGGCGTCGCCGGGAGGTTGTCGTGCCCTCACGCGGACAGAAAAACAAGCTGATCGGAATTGGCGGCGTCATTGCCGCGGTGCTGCTGGGCGGGGCCGTGGGCCTGCTGGTGTACAACCCGTTTGAGCCGCCGCCCCCGCCGCCGCCCAAAATTGACCTGAACATGCCCTATGACGATGCCTGGGGCCGGTTGACTTCGCCCGACGCCGAGGCCGTGGTCACGCACATTCTGGTCAGTTGGACCGGCGCCAACCCGCGCGCCAAACCCAAGCAGCCCCGCACCAAAGAAGAAGCCCGCAAGCTGATTGACCAGATCTGGGCCATGTACCGGCACACGCCGACGCCCGAAAACTGGAAGTCGCTGCAGGAGCAATACAACGAAGACAACGAGGGCGGCCCCCAAAGTGCCTTCAATAAATACACCTGCAAGGCCAACGACGGCCTGGACCCCAAGTTCAGCGCCACGGGCAAAAGTACCAGAAGCAAACACGCGCGCATCACGGAATCGGCCTTCGGGTTTCATCTGATCCGCCGGGAGTAGCCATGCGCTTTGAGGGCAAAGTCGTGCTGGTTTCGGGCGGCGCCACCGGCATCGGCCTGGGCGCGGCCCAGCGTTTTGTGGCCGAGGGCGCCCGGGTTGTGCTGATGGGGCGGCGCGAAACGCGCCTGCGCCAGGCCTGCGCGCAGCTTGGCCCCAATGCCAGTTTTGTTGCCGGCGACGTGACCGCCGCCGCCGACTGCGCCACGGCCGTCAAGGCCTGTCTGGACCGGCACAGGCGGCTGGATGTGCTGGTCAACAGCGCCGGCGTGATCGGCAACGGCGGCGTCCAGAACACCCCGCCGGCCGAGTTTGACCGCATCTTCCGCACCAACGTCTACGGCGTGTACGAACTCACCCGCGCCGCCGTGCCCGAACTGGTCAAACAGCGCGGCAACATCGTCAACGTCAGCAGCGTCACCGGCACCCGGCCCTACGCCAACCTGCTGGCTTACTGCGGCAGCAAGGCCGCCGTCAGCATGATGACCCAGACCATGGCGCTGGAGCTGGCGCCGCTGGGCGTGCGCGTGAACGCCGTGGAGCCCGGCGTGGTGCGCAGCGAACTGCACCGCGTGACCAACGCCGTGCCGGATTACGACGCCTTTCTGGCCCGCGCCAAAGAAACCCACCCGCTGGGCCGCCACGGCGAGCCCGCCGACGTGGCCGCGGCGATTGCGTTTCTGGCTTGCGGCGATGCGGGCTGGATCACCGGCGAATGCATGAAGGTAGACGGCGGCCGGTTCATGACCAGCCTGCGTTAGGCGCGCGCACACCCCGTTGCGCCGGCCGGAAGCTACAATGGCGGCATGTCCGACGTTGCCCTGCGCGCACTCTGTCTGCTTCTGCTGGCATTGCCTGTCACGCCCGCCGCGGCCCGCGAATCCAACTTCGGGCGCGTGATTCTGGCCAACTGCGACGTGATCGTGCAGGCCGTGGCCTCGGCCAAGCGCACGCGGGTGGGGGACCTGACCCGCGTTGAATGCAGCGTGGAACAGACCCTGCACGGCAAAGAGCCGGGTAAGGATATCCAGGTGTTCTTTGCCGACCCCGCCCTGCTGAAGAAAGACGAAGCGGTGCGCGCGTTGTTTGCCCTCAAGGCCCTGAGTTCCGGCGGCTTTACCCTGGTGGGCAGGCCGGTTCTGACGCCCGACGGCGATTCCGAGGAACGCGACAAGCTGCGCGTGCTGCGCGCGTTTCTGCAACTCGAGGCCGAACCCGAAGGCCCCGAACGCACGGCCGCTTTCTGGGCGCTGTTGCAGGGCCATGTGCGCGACGGCGGTTATCCGGCCCAGAACGCCGCCGTTGAGCTGCTGTTTGTCGCCCGCGACCGCTGCGGCATCGTCACCGAAGAACTGTTTGAGGCCACCGCCAGGGCCGTGGCGGACGCGTCCCGCGTGCTGACCAAACAAACCAGGGAAGACCTTGTGCTGGCGCTGCAGGGCATGGTGGAAGGGCGAATCAAGGGCCTGAAGTTCCGCAAGGTCCGCCGCGAGGACAAGGCCGCCGACCGCCTGGCCGCCGCCAGTGAATTGCTGACGCTGCATGAGCGTTACCCCCGCGCCTTCGGGCTGCCCGACGCCGAGCTTTGCGACGCGCTGGCCAAGACTGAAAAAGACCCCGGCGTGGCCCGCAAGCTGGAAGATCTGGCCCGCGCCGTGCGCACCTCAGACGCGTTGTACCAGGCCGAACAGCAGCGCAAGGCCGACGAAACCCGCCGCAAGCTTGAGCGCGCCACGCGGTAGGTTGTTCTGCGAATTCCGGTTTTTATCAAGGCCGGCCGCCCCCGGTGCCGAACAGTAGTTCATGGCGGGCGTTTGCCCGCCCTCAAACGACTTTCAACCCTGCCCGGAGCGGCCGTCATGAAGAAGATCTCTCTGACCCTTCTGTCCCTGGTTTCGGTTGCCCTGCTGGGCGGCTGCGTATCGCTTGAGGAGTTCGACCGCGTGACGCGGCACCTCGAGACCGAGCAGCAGAACAGCGTGGCCCTTGCCGCCGAGAACGAGCGCATGCACGGCGAACTGAACAAGGCGCGCAACGAAAACGCGACACTGAAGGCCAAGATTGACGAAATGCGCAACACCAAGGCCCCTGAAATGGACACCGACAAGCTGCTGGCGGAAATCCGCAAGCAGTGGGGCATGGAAAAGAACGGCGACTGGGAATGGGTACAGAGCGGCGGCGCAGTCGGCGTGCGGCTGGACGACAGCGGCGTGCTGTTCAAGAGCGGTTCGTGGGAACTCACCGACGGCACCAAAGCCACCCTCAAGAAGCTGGCCGCCAGCATGAAGAGCAAGCTGGATTCCAGCGGCAACGTGGTGCGCATTGACGGCCACACCGACACCGACCCGATCAAGAACCTGGCCAAGTCCGGCATCAAGGACAACGTGCACCTCAGCATCATGCGGGCAATGGCGGTCCGCGAATACCTGTCCGGCAAGGAATGCGGCCTGCCTGCCGACCGCATCTTTGTGGCCGGCTTTGGCGAGTTCTGGCCCGTGGAAATGGGCAAGGACCCCAAATCCAAGCAGCGCAACCGCCGCGTCGAAATCTACATGGGCACCGCCGACGGCCTGAGCATCGGCAAGCTGCCCGCCGGCACGCAGGTCAGCAAGTAAGTCAAGTGGTTCCCAAGCCGCCCGGCCTCGCGCCGGGCGGCTTTATTTTGCCGCCCCTGTTGGTCGCGCACGCCCGCTACAGCGGGGGGCCGCGGCCGGCGCGGTTTTCCAGAATCCGGTCAATCATGGTCTGAAAGTGCCGGTGTTCGCGCACGCGATAGCCCAGCCCCCAGGATTTCGGCGGCCCGGCGTCGGCGGTGCGGGTGAGGATGCTGGGCGGTTTCCAGCAGCGCGGTACAGCGCCGCTTGGCCGCGGGCACCGTACCTGTGCGCCGCCAGCACCCAGTTCAGCACGCCGCAGAACATCAGCCACTGGTCCAGAAACCGGAACGGCATCCAGTTGCCAAAGCCCAGCTTGCAGAACTTTCGTCCATGCAGCTCAACGTGTCGGTGATCACCGCCACGGCCTTGTCGAGATAGAACTCCTGCTTGCAGGCCAGGCTCGAGCGCCGCCAGGCGCAGTCTGGAATTCAGATCGCGCAGCTCGGCCGACAGCGCGGCGCAGGTCATGGCCGCGCGCAACGCCAGCGTGATCAGCAAGGCCGCCGAGAACCGTGGCGCGCGTGGCGCCAGGCTGGGCTCCCGTGGTTCCTGGTTCCCGTGGCGCAGGGTGTTCGGGGACGCCGGCGGCCGCCGGCCGGTGGCGCGTGGTGCCAGGTCGTCCGCGCGTCAGGGGCGTTCTTCGTCCGCGTCAGGGCCTTCTGGGCCGCGCCAAAATCTTGTTCAGGCCGGGCGTTGAAGATGGCCGGTGCCGCCAAAGCCGCGCGCTCGCTCAGGTCGCCTTCGACCAGCTCGGTCGCACATCTTGGCGCGGCGCCATGAGCCGGGCCAGACGGGCACGGGCGGCTGCAGGTTCGGTTCAAGTTCGGGCATGTGGCCAGGATCGCGCGGCGATCTCGCCCAGCTGACCGTGCCCCTCAAACCTTCATCGCACTTGCGCACGCGCTCAGTAGGGCGCCTCGGCGTCAGGATGCGGGCGTCGGCCCTGAGTGAAAGCGGCTGTTGGGCGCGGCAGGCCGCAGTTTGGGCGCGTTGGCTGGGGGCCGATGGGCGGTTGACCTCGAGTTCGTTGCGGGGCGGGATCAGGTGGCGCGGATGATGTTGAGTTCGCCGCCGTCGCGGCAACGCCGTCGTAGATCCACTCCTGTTCGAGTTGAGAATCAGAGGCTCGTCGGCGTCGCGCGTCATCACTGGATGGCACGAGCGTGACACCGCGCGGACAAGAATTATTTGCAAGTGACCCGGGTGGAACGGAGGGTGGGGAGAGAAGATTGGCGGCGGAAGGTTGGAGGAGGGCGTCCTGGGGAGAGGTTTAGGGGCTGGGGGCGGGTTCCAGGGGCGGGAGGGTTGAGAACCGGATGCAAGCCGCCAGCCCGTCCCGCCCGCGCCAATGCGTCTTTCGCCCGCGCCAAATTCCGTCCCCGCCCCGGCCTCATTCGGCCCCGAAGGGGCCGCGGGCTGTAGCCACGGGTGGAGCGAAGCGGAACCCGTGGAAGACGGTCTCCCTGTAACCCCCGCCCCGAAGGGGCGGAGGAATCGGATCAATCAGTCCGGCACAGCAGGTCAAACCCCAGGCTGCGCACGACCTTGGCCGACAGCAGCGTGCCGGGTTCATGTTTGCCCTTGAGCAGCACCGAGCAGTCAATCTCGGGGGCGTCGGCGCGCGAGCGACCCTGGCTTGGGTACTTGGGGTCCTGGCTGGGGCCATCCACCAGCACCTGGACGGTTTTGCCCACCAGCCTTTCGTTGGCGGCAAACAGCACCTCGCGGTTTACCTCCATGAAGCGCCGGTGGCGGGCCTCGATCACATCGGCGGGCAGCTTGCCGTCCAGCGCGAAGCTGGCGGCCTTGTCTTCGTCGCTGTAGGGAAAGGCCCCGGCGCGGTCCACATGGCCCTGCCGGATAAACTCGATCAGTTCCTCGAACTGGGTATCGGTTTCGCCGGGAAAGCCGACAATGAACGTGCTGCGCAATGTCAGGCCGGGAACGCGGGCGCGCAGTTTTTCAATCAGGCGCAGGGTCGTGTCGCGCGTGCTGCCGCGCCGCATGCGTTGCAGCACGGGGGTGCTGATGTGCTGAAGCGGCATGTCAATGTAGGCGTTGAGCTTTGGTTCGCGCGCCAGCAGGTCAATCAGGTCGTCGGTGACCTGTGTGGGGTAGGCGTACATCAGGCGCACCCAGTGCACGCCGTCCACGCGGCAAAGATCGGCCAGCACTTCGTGCACGGTTTTGCGGCCGTCGGTGTCCAGGCCGTAATAGGTGCTGTCCTGGGCCACGACGATGAGTTCTTTGGCGCCGTCGGCGGCCAGTTCGCGGGCCTCGGCAAGGATCCGGTCGCGCGGCTTGCTGCGGAAGCGCCCGCGGATGGAAGGAATGGTGCAGAAGCTGCACTTGTGGTCGCAGCCCTCGCTGATGCGCAGGTACGCGTAGTGGCGCGGCGTCATGCGCAAACGCGCGCGGTCGTCGTAAACGGTGCCTTTTTCGTCGGGGTCCGAAATCGCCACGCGGCGGGCCAGTTCGCCGCTGGCGGAAAGCTCGCGCAGCACGTCACTCAGGCGCGTGCGGTCGTTGACACTGACCAGCGCGTCCACGCCGGGCGCTTCGCGGTCCAGCACGTCGCGGTAGTTGCCGACCATGCACCCGGCCACAACGACGCGCTTGACGCTGCCCTTGTCCTTGAGCGCCAGCATGCGCTGGATGTAGTCCAGTGATTCGCGGCGCGAGGCGTCAAGAAAGCCGCAGGTGTTGACGACCACAACGTCGGCGTCGCTGTAGTCCGGCGTCACAATGTAGCCCTCGGCGGCGATGCCGCCCAGCATGGTTTCGCTGTCAATCAGGTTTTTGGGGCAGCCCAGCGAAACAAAGGCCACGCTGCCCAGCGCCGTCTTCATGGGGCGGATGCTAACCGCCGCGCGCATTTGTGAAAGGCGGCGGAAAGCCGGCCGCGCCCATGCTAAACCGGGGCGATGCGGCCGGACCCCTGGGTTGCAATTGAAATCACGCGCCGGATGCGGCTGGAGGGCGGCACGCTGGCTGACCCCGGCGCGCTGTCCGTCGCGGGCGTCAACCTGCTGGAACACCAGATTGCCGTCGCGCGCCGGGTTGCGCCGGCGGCGCGCGTTGTGCTGCTGGCGCCGCAGACCGACGAAACGCTGCTGGAAATCGCGGGCCGCCACGAACTGCGCGAGATGTCGCCGCTGGATTTTGTGGCCGCCATGCGCGAGCGCGCCGCGGAAGGCGCGCCGGTGGTGCTGCTGCGCCAGTGCGTGCCGCTGCGCGACGCGCGGGGAATCATGGAGGCGCTGGACCTGCTGGCCGCGCACCCGGTTGTGGTCAGCGCCAGCCGGTCGCCGCAGGGCCACCTGCGGCTGCAGCCGCCGCCGGGCGAAACCGGGCCGGACCTGCGCTGTCTGGCCTTTGAGGCGCGGCGCGCGAGCGAGTTTGCCGGGGGGCTGTCGCCCGAACACCTGCTGTTTGTGCCGTGGGACAGCTTTGCAGAATACCTTGGCCCGCGCGACGAGCCCGAAGTCGCAGCCCGGCTCAGGTCGTGGGGGCTTGGCCGGCAAGAACCCGGGCCAGGTCGTCCAGCCTGACCGTCACCTGTTCGCGCGTGGCCAGGGTTTTCAGGTTTACCGTGCCGGCTTCGGCTTCGGCGGGGCCGGCCACAATCACGCGCTGAATGCCCTTGCGTTCGGCGTACTTGAGCTGTTTCTGCAATTTGGCGCCCGGTTCCAGCCACAGTTCGGCGTTGATGCCGGCACCGCGCAGCAGCGTCGCCACGCGCGCGGCATAGGCCGCGCCGGCCTGGTCAAACACCGTGACCAGCACGCCGGCGCTGGCACGACCGGGCGGCAGCCTGTTCAGTTCTTCCAGGGCGGCGATCAGGCGGTCAATGCCCACGCTGATGCCCACGGCGGGAATGTCTTCGTCGGTGAACAGGCCGATCAGGCCGTCGTAGCGGCCGCCGGACATGACACTGCCAAAACCCGGCAGGTCACCAAGGAATGTCTCGAACACCGTGCCGGTGTAGTAATCCAGCCCGCGCACGATGGTGGTGTCCACGCGCATCACGCTGTCAGGCACGCCCAGCGCCAGCGCGGTTTCGTGAACCTGGCGCAGTTCGTCGCAGCCCCGGGCGCCAACCTGGTCGCCGCCGGCAAACTCGCGCGCGGCGGCAATCCGGTCGGTGTTGCTCATGGGCGCGGCGGCAAGCGCCAGAAAATCCATCACCGTGGCCAGCGGCGCTTGGCCCAGGCCGCCGTCGGCCAGTTCTTTGCGCACGGCATCGGCGCCGATCTTGTCGAACTTGTCCACGGCGCGCATCACGGCCTCCATCTGCCGCGCATCGGTGATGCCGGCGCGGGCCTGCAGGCCGCGGAACAGCTTGCGGTTGTTGAAACGGATGCGGTAATCGGGGGCGCCCACGGCCGTCATCACGGCGTGGTCAATGGCGATGCATTCGGCGTCGGCGTGCAGGCTTGGCGTGCCCACGATGTCCACGTCGCACTGCCAGAACTCCCGAAAGCGCCCGCGGGCGGGGCTTTCGGCGCGCCACACAGGCCCAAGCTGGTACCGCTTGAAGGGGCGGGGCAGGTCACGGTATTGGGCAACGACGCGCGCCAGGCTGATGGTCAGTTCATAGCGCAGGGCAACGTCGCGGTCGCCGTTGTCGCGGAAGCGGTAAAACAGTTTTTCGGCCTCGGGGCCCAGCTTGCCCAGCAGGATTTCGGCGTACTCAATGCACGGTGTGTCCAGCGGCTCAAAGCCGAAACGTTCAAACACGGCGGTAATCGCGCGCAGCAGGCGCACGCGCGGCACCATCACCTCGGGCAGGTAATCGCGAAAACCCTTGAGAATGCGCGGTTCAATCCGGGCCATGGCGGGGCAACTTACTCTGCATCGGCGGGTTTGCCAGTCAGGCGCGCGCTCAGGCTCCGAACGGGTCGGGTTCGGCGGCGCGGATGGCATCCAGGGTTGCGCGCGCCGTGTCCAGGGCCTCGCGCGGCAGGCTGTTGGGCGCGCGCTTTTCGGCCTCCAGCACGCCCTGGGCCAGGCGCCGGGCTTCGGCGGTTTCGCCCTTGAGGCGCAGGCAATGCGCCAGTTGCGCCTCGCAGGCCATGTCGCGCAGAAACTTGTGCTGTTGCAGTTCGGCCATGCAGCGGCGCAGGGTCTCAATCGCGCGGTCCAGCAGCGCCGGGTCAGGCCGGCGCGCGTACATCAGCGCCAGCGTGGTACCGATATGCGCCAACTGGCCGGCGGCGGCATAGGCGTCGCTCAGGCGCAGAAACGCCTCGCGCGACTGTTCAAAGCGCGCCAGCGCCTCGTCCAGCCTGCCTTCCTGGCGTTCCAGCGCCGCGATATTGGCCAGCGCCAGCGCCGTGCCGTGGCGGTTGCCGATTTCGGTGTGAATGCGCAGCGCCTCGCGCAGCAGCGGCAGGGCTTCCTCGGCGCGCTGCTGCCGGTGGTACACGTAGGCCAGGTTGATCAGGTGGCTGGCCTCGGTGGAAGGGTTGCCGGTTTCGCGCGTCAGGCGCAGCGCGCGCAGGATGCAGGCCTCGGCCGATTGCAGCTTGCCGGCGGCCGCCAGAGTCACGCCCAGGTTGCCCAGCCAGCTTGATTCACTGACCGCGGCGCCAACGGACTGGGCCAGGCGGATCGCCTCGCGGATGAAAAATTCGCTCTTTTCGAAGTCGCCCTTCAGTTTGTGCGTACTGCCCACGTGCGCCAGAACAGTGGATTCCAGCAGCACGTCCTTCTGGTCCAGCGCCACGCGCAGGGCGGCGTCAAAGCTGTCAATCGCGTCGTCCAGCCGCCCGGCGCGGTAGTGGCACAGACCGATGCGATCGTTGGCCGCGGCCTTCTGCAGCGGCGTAAGACCGGGAACCTCCAGCGCCAGGCGGGTCAGGGCCTCGGTTTCCGCCATGTCGCCGCGGGCCATGGCGCACTTGGCCAGCAGAATGCGCGAGAAGTAGCGGATCGGCCCGGCAAACTCGACGGCCTTGACCATGCGCTCGGCCTCGGCGGGGGCGCGGCGGGTCAGTGATTCGGCCTCGGCCAGCACCAGCCACTGGCCGACTTCAAGCGAAGGCGGAAGCAGGTTGCGGCTGCGCGCGACCAGTTCCTCGATCTGCGGGTCGGCGCCGGTGCGGGCCTGGGTTGAAGAAATGATCACCGCGGCCCAGCCCGCGAGTTCCACCGGAGTGCCTTCGCGCGCGATGCGCAGCAGGCCGTCAAGCTCGGCCTCGTAGCGCGCGCGGGCCTCCAGCGCGCGGGTGGAAAGGCGGCGCTGCCACCAGCGCCGGGCGTATTCCACCAGGGCCGAGCGCCAGCGCGCGCGGGTTTCGTCGCCGCGGCCCAGGGCGTTGAGCCGCTGTTCGGCGTACAGGCGCACGGATTCGTACAGGTAAAAGCGCGGTTCGTCGTCCAGTTCGGGCTGGGGCTCGCGGTACATCAGGCTTTTGGCGCACAGGCCCTCCAGCATGTCGGCCAGCGCGCCGGCGCCGTCGCGCACCTGGACCACCTGTTGGGCGGTTTCCAGCACAAAGCCGCCGTGAAACACGGACAGTTCGGCCAGCAGGTCGCGCTCGGCGGGTTCCAGCAGGTCCCAGGACCAGCCGATCAGATCCTCCAGCGTGGCGTGGTGGCCGGTGTCTTCGCGGCCGCGCAGCCATTCAAAACGTTCGCCCAGGCGCTCCAGGATTTTTTCAGGTGTCATCACGCCCACGCGCGCGGCCGCCAGCTCAATCGCCAGCGGCAGCCCGTCCAGCGCCTCGCAGATACGGCAGACGGTTTCGGCGTTCTGCGCGGTCAGGGCAAAGCGCGGTGAACGTTCGCGCGCGCGACGCACGAACAGGTCCACGCTGGGGATTTCGGCCAGAGCCTTCAGCACAGCTTCGTTGACGGTGATGCGGCCTGTGCGGCGGGACGGCGTGCGCAGCGGGCGCAGGTTGTAAATGTGTTCGCCCCGGGTGTTCACCGGCACGCGCGAAGTCAGCAGAAAGCGCGTGCCGGGCGCGCGGGCGCGCCATTCGTTGACCAGGCGGCCCACGGGCTCGGCGGCCTGCTCGCAGTTGTCCAGCACCAGCAGGGCCGGCCCGCCGCGCGAGGCCGCGCGGCCGCGCAGGGCATTGCCCACACGCACGTTCAGGGCGCTGTCGCCCTCCTGCACGCCCAGCGCGCCCGCCACGGCACGGCAGATCGCCCAGGTTTCGCGCGCCGAGGTCAGGTCCACAAACCAGACGCCGGACGGAAAGTGGTTCTTCATGCGTGCCGCCACGGCCTGTGCCGCGCGCGTCTTGCCCACGCCGCCGGGGCCGGTAATGGTGACCAGCGCGGCGTCGCCGCCGATCAGGTCGCACAGTTCGGCAATGTCGCGGTCACGGCCCAGCAGCGGCGGCAGGTCGTCCAGGAACTCGGGGGCTTCGGCGTCTTCGCCGCTGCCCAGGGGCTGGGGCTTGCCCATGCGGCCCAGCACGCGCACCAGCACCATGGCCTCGTCGTCGGTGGGGGGTTCGTCGGCGCGGAACCTGTCCACGTCGGCGCGCAGCTCGGTGATGAACTGTTCGGCGCCCACGTCGGGCGCGCGCAGCAGTTTCTGGTGCAGGCGCGTCTTGCCGTACATTTCGCCTTCGGGGGCAAAGGCTTCGCTCAGACCGTCGGTGTGCAGCAGCATCGCGTCGCCGGGCCGCAGTTGCAGACGGCTTTCAGCCAGCCGCGGGCCAAGCTGGCTGGAGGGCATGATGCCCAGAACCGGGCCCGGGCCTTCGGGCCACTGGCCGCGCACGGCGCCGTCAGAAACCAGAAGACAGGGCGGATGGCCGGCGCGGGCAAACACCAGCGAAAGGTCGCGGATGTCCAGAATGCCGTACCAGGCGCTGACGAACATGCCGCGCGGAAGGTCGGCGCGGATCGCGTCGTTGGCCAGCAGCAGCACATCGCGCGGGGAGTGGCAGTTGCGCCCGACAATCTGGAGGGTTTTTTTGGCCGCGCTCATGACCAGCGCCGCGGCCGTGCCGTGGCCGGACACGTCGGCAATCACGATCCCCAGGTGCCACGGATCCACCACCAGAAAATCGTAAAAGTCTCCCCCCAGACCCTTGCAGGCGCGGTAGCTGGTGGCGATTTCAAGGCCGGGCACCGTCGGCGCCGCCGGCAGCATGAACTCCTGCACGCTGCGGGCGCGGGCAAGTTCGGCGGAAACGCTGTCGTGACGGGCCATGCGCGGCCAAGATTAGCAGCGCCGGGCGGACTGTCACGGGTGGCTGATGGGGCATAATCCGGGCGCTTGAACCCGATGGTCAGGCGTGGGCGCCGCTGCTGAAGCTGCGGGTGTATGTTAAATTCTCAAACAGGGTGATGGCCGGGGCGCCCTTCAGGCACCCTGGCCGATGGTGGTGTAGTTGTGGCGTGAACCGTTGCCGTCGCCGGCCGGGTTGTCCGGGTCGGCGCTGTTCCTCGGCAAAGCAGTGCTTTGCCTGCGGTGCGTGCCCTGCGGGCACCGTCACGGGTGTCATAGCTGGTGGTCTGGCTGGGTGAAGTCGTGCTGTCAGGAGTGGCCGGGGGCGAATTGTCCGTGCGGGCGTTGTTGTCCCGGTACCAGTTCACCTTGGCCCGCGTGCCCACCTTGCGCCGGGTTCAAGAAACAAAGTAGTCAGACCCCGTTTATCTCCGAACCGTATGGCTGCGGGTCGGCTTGTCAATCACGATGGGCCAAGAACCCCCATATCTTTGTCAACGCCTTGGAGACACGCTGCTCCGAACCAGCCGCGTTGAGGCAACCAATTGACTCTTCAAAGGCAGCAACAACGTCTTCCACATCCCTTCGCACCTGAACCAAGGACGCCTCACTCTTCGATGCCGCGCCTAGCGTCTTGAGTCTAGTCGAAAAGAGCTTCTTTCCGAACGTTTTTCTCCTGCGCGATCTGGCCTCGACGATAAGACTTGAATCGACGCAAACCCAGGCAATCAGTTCCCACTCGGTACCGCCGACACAATACAGGTACCACACCTCCAATTCCCCCATTGGCTCAGGATGGCGCTTGACCTCAAGTTTTCCGCCACGACCGTTCATCGCACGCTTACGCGCAAGGAATGCATCGGCAAATTCACGCTGAACGGGCGTATTGAGATCATGACTAATCATCGTTTAGCCCCCGCTCCCGGGTTGTTCTTCGTGCGTCGGCTATGCTCCTCATCTATGCCTACGTTTCGCTCGCGCTGTTGCGCCTCTTGTTTTTTCTTTCGCGCTTCTTCAGGCATTACTCCGCTGGGCCCTTTTTGCCCCTTTTCCTTCTTGGAACCTTGGGCATTTTGTCCATTACATTCTCGTGCTTTCTTGTTTCGTTGCTCAGCACGGCGCTTTTCACGCTCAGCGACTATCTTCGCGTGCTCGGCGGGCATTTCTCCGCCGTTCTTTCCAACCCGAACAGAGGTGCCCTCCGGTGCCTTGCTCGTCCTGCGGTGGGTGTTGTGCACCCACACAGGCATCGGCTGGCCGCAGACCGTTGTACCGCTTACGAAGTACGTCCGGGTGCCGTCAACGCCGAAATTGTAGACGCGGGTGCCGGGGGCTTCAATGTGCCTGACGCCGGCCACGGTCCCCAGCGGCCGCGTGGGGCCGGCGACCCACTGCCTGGGCTTAATGTCCGTGGCAAACGTCCAGCCCTGGTCGGCCTGTTTGCGGCCTCCGTCTGTGCCGGTGACGTACTTCAGGCCGACTTCTTCGTCGGCGATGGTGCAGGCCACGTCCACAAGCTCGCCTTCGCGCGCCCAGGTCCAGATCGGGTGCCCGGCGGTGGTCGTGATCTTGCTGACGCTCGATGTGCGGTCATCTACGACCGTGACCTCGACCAGTTCATCCACCAGGCGCGAGGTGGTGAATGTGACGGCACGCAAGACAAGCGGGTGATCGAAGCCATCCTCTGACCGCGACAGCACCAGCATGCCCGGTTGCAGCGCTTCAATTGCACAAACATCGGCTGAACGCGCTCGCCTGCAAGCCGTCGTCTCACCACGGCCTGTTGCACACCCACTGGACGCTGCGCCTGCTGGCATGCATGGCGTTCTCACTGGCGCCGCTGCCCGATGGCGGCCACGAAACAGTGCGCGTCTGGCTCAACGCGGCCGAGATCAAGCCCCATCGTTCGCGCTACTGGCTGCACAGCCAGGACCCGGACTTTGACACAAAGATGCAGGACGTCGTGAACCTGTACCTGCATCCGCCAAAGCACTCCGTGGTGCTGTGCTTCGACGAGAAGACCTGCATCCAAGCGCTTCAGTGCAAGCGCCCCGACCAACCCATGCGCCAGGGCCAACCTCAGCGCGCATAACACGGATGCCGTGAAGCAGGAGATTGCCCGGTACCGGGGCCGTGTGCAGGTGTATCCCACGCCGACACACGCGAGTTGGCTGAATATAGTGGAGTTGTTCTTTGCCGAGATCAGCCGCAACGTGATCCGGCGCGGGAACTTCGAGAGTATCCCGGACTGGCAGGAAAAGCGGCTTGCGTGGATGGACTGGCGCAACGAAAATGCCCAACCATACAGTGGACCTGCACCGGTCAGCCGCTCACAACCTAGCTGCCGGAAGACTTACCTGACGCTGCACCAGGTCGGCCAACGCACATGTACGACGAACTGCGAAAACCGTTTCGCTCCTGCCTCGCCATGCTGTTGCTGCTGGCCAGTGTGGTGCTATTGATCGTCGGGCTTGTGAGAGAGGATGGAATGCTGATCGGAATTGGCGCGACCGGCGTCGTGATTTGCGGTTATTTCAGTTGGCTGTTTTCTGAGGTCTGGTTTAGGCGACGCTAGGCGCGCGTCACCGTCGCTGGCGACGTGCAGAAAGAGACAGAGGACATCCGCGCCGGGCCTGTCGTCATGCGCGAGGAACAGCAGCACACGCTGCGCATGCTGGAGGAGATGCTCAATCGCTGGATCAAATTAAGCGGCCGGCCAATGTGAACTTCCCGACGCACGGCCACGCCAGCGCAGTGGCCGCGCAGTTCGAAAAGATCGGCCGCGATTTCCTCGATCGCTACTTCATCCACGTCACGAACCCCGAATACAAGCGCGGCCAGCACCGCACCATCCGCATCAAGGACGGCGAAAACCCCGACGGTTCCAAGTTCGGCGAGCTGCTGATTGCGCTTGATGACGACACGGGCCGAACGTTGGGGCTGTGTTTTCACCTGCGCAAGAACTCGCCGCCTGCGCAACAGGTCGGCTTCCTGCTGGCCATGCTGCTTCGGGCGCAATGCCGCGAGTTCCGTGACTTTGAAATTCTCGCGTGAGGCAATCAGGCGTAGCGCGAGCGGCGGAAAGAGATGCGCCACGCGGGATGGATCAAGGATGTTCGGGCCAGCGCGCGCATGCGGTCGCCTCTCTGTACAGAGGGCCTACTTCCTGCCCTTCCTGCGGATGTTGTAGCCACCCAGACAGGCCAGCAGCACGCCCACGCCCAGCAGGGCATAGCGCTCCGTGGGCCATTTGCGGAATCCGCCCAGGTCGCCAAGGTCAAGATTGAAGCCGCTGCTCATGCCAAACAGATCCAGCAACGCCGCCACAACGAGGGCAACGCCCAGCAACAGGACGATCAGGCCGGTTTTCTTTGTCATGATGTCACTTCAGGTCATTTCTTTTTGGCCGGCTTCTTGATCACCATGTAGCAGCCGGCCAGCGTGATTACCCCGCCCAGTGACAGCACCGCCTGCCGTACCGGCGGCCAGCCGCCGATTTTCATGTCCGGCGTGGCGCCGCCGCCACCCATGACATCAAAGATCGCCAGCGCGATCACCACAACCCCGACCAGCATGATGACGACCCCGCCCATCTTGTTCATGGCTTTCCCCCGTTTACTGTGGCGGCCGGCCCGCCACAAACACGGCCACGTCGTCCTGCAGTCTGCCTGATTTCAGGCGCACCAAGTCTACCAGCGCCCTGGGCAAATCGGGCAAGGGAACCCGCCTGACTGTTTCACAGATATTCCGCGCGCCGGTGTACCGGAACAGTCCGTCACTGGCCACCAGCAGCAGCCCGTCCCCCAGTTCCGCCGTGAACGACACCGGGTCGGCCTGGCCGCTGCCCACCAGCGGCTTGCGCATCTGGTGTTCGGTCAGGTTCACCACCCTGTCGCCGGCCACCAGCCAGGCCCCGGAATCGCCGCAACTGGCGCCGCACACCAGTCGCCCGTCGGTTTCCAGAGCCACCAGCGTGGTTTCGCCGGCCTCGCGCGTGGTGTTCACGCGGCGGTCCAGACGCCAGAACAGCTCCGGCCATTGCGAGGCCACAATCAGTCCCGGGGCTTCGTTCATGGCCTCCAGCGCGTACTGCACGGCCGATTCGGCGGCGAGTGTGCCGCCGCCCATGCCGCCCATGCCGTCGGCCAGCGCCACGCCGATCAGGTCGTCGCCTTCCAGCCACAGGATGCGGTCCTGGCCCGAGCCCGCGGCGGCCTCGATGTAGGCGGCGACGTGCAGCATTACTGGTAGGCGCCGCCCTGGGGCCGGTATTTTTCGTTGTAGGCGTTGGTGGTGCGGTTGATGACAGCCCACAGTTCGGGAAACTGGGCCTCGTGGGTGGTCTTTTCCAGGCTGCTGGCGGGCACGCCCTTTAGGCTCATGACGGCGTCACCGATGATGCGCTTGACCACGTGGAAGTGGCGGTACTTCCAGTGTTGCAGTTCCTGATCAAACTGGTGCATGGCCCACATCAAATCGTACAGCTCCTGGTGGCGCGCGCGGTCCTGGTGAATCTGGTCCAGTGTCACCTTGCGCTGCTTCAGCAGTGATTCAAATGCCGCCAGAACCGGCGGCACGGCCTTGTGCAGGGCCTTGTAGGTCGGGCTTTCCTGACCGCTGCCTTTGCCCAGACCCATGCGGATCTTGTGGTAATCCCAGGGCGCCATGCTGCGCGGGAACTCCAGGCTGTCGGCCAGCCAGTGCAGGATCGCGGCGTTGCGGTTCAGAAAGCGCGCGGCCTCGTGCAGGTTGCCCGCGCCGATCCACAGCACGGACTGTTCCAGGTGCTGGATCACGACCTTGAGCCACAGTTCCATGGCCTGGTGGACAACCTGAAACAGCAACTCTTCTTCGTTGGCCCATTGTTCGGGAGGTTTCTGAAGCTTGTAGAGTTCCTGGGTGCGGATGTATTTCTCGTAGTCGCTGGCACCGTCGCCAAAGGTGTGTTGAAAGGGCATGGTATCCTCGGCCCGCAGCATACCCAGCCTTTGTGGCCGGTACACCGGGTACAGACCCGGCTCGACGAACGCGCCGGCGAAAGGCAAAGTCCGGTCATGCGCGTCGGCATCGGATACGACATTCATGCCCTGGCGGAAGGCCGCAAGCTGATGCTTGGCGGTGTGCACGTGCCGCACGAGCGCGGCTGTGTCGGACATTCTGATGGCGACCCGCTGCTGCACGCGATCATTGACGCGCTGCTGGGTGCGGCGGGACTGGGCGACATCGGCGAGCACTTTCCTGACACCGACAGGAAGTACAAGGACGCCGACAGTGCCGTGCTGCTCAAGCACGCCGTGGGGCTGGTGCGCCGGCGCGGCTGGGAAGTCGAAAACGTGGACTGCAACGTGATCGCCCAGGCGCCCAGACTCAAGCCCTACAAGCACCAGATGGAATCGCGCATCGCGACGCTGCTGGAACTGGACACCGACCGCGTGAACGTGAAAGCCAAAACCAACGAAGGCTTTGACGCCGTGGGCAGGAAAGACGCCATTGCCACCCAGGCGGTGGTGCTGCTGAAACGGGCGCGCGCCTCCCGCGCCGAGCGCGAGGCCTGACCGGAACCACCATGTCCGTGCTGAAGCTGAAAAACACGTACAGCAAGCGCCTGGAGGTCTTCCAGCCGCTGGATCCGCACGGCCAGCGCGTGACGATGTACACCTGCGGCCCGACGGTCTACAACTACGTGCACATCGGCAATTTCCGCAGCTTTCTGTTTGCCGACATTCTGCGCCGCACCCTTGAACGCAACGGCTACGAGGTGCGCCAGGTCATGAATATCACCGATGTCGGCCACATGACCGAAGATCACCTGGCTGACGCCGGCGGCGAAGACAAGCTGGCCGTGGCCGCGCGCAAACTGGGCAGTGACCCGTTCAAGGTGGCGCTGCACTTCGAACAGGCCTTTGCCCAGGACGCCCGCGCCCTGCGGCTGAAGGTTTACCAGGGCGGCGAGGCCGGCGACCCGGCGCTGCACCCGCGCGCCACCCGGCACATCCCCGAGATGCTGCACGCGATCCAGAAGCTGCTGGAACAGGGCTTTGCCTATGTGGTGGACAGCGGCGAGGTCTACTTTGAGGTCGGCAAGTTTCCCGAATACGGCCGGTTGTCGGGCAAGGTGATTGACGAACTGGAGGCCGGGGCGCGCGTCGGGGTGCGCGACGAAAAGCGCGACCCGCGCGACTTTGCCCTGTGGAAGGTGGACGCCAAACACCTGATGCAGTGGGACCCGCACAGCGAAAAGGGCTGGGACCCGCAGGACTGGAAACGCTACCGCGAACTTCTGCCCGAGGGCGCCGACAAACGCATCAGGGCCGGGTTTCCCGGCTGGCACATCGAATGCAGCGCCATGTCGCGCGCGCACCTGGGCCACACGATAGACATTCACACCGGGGGCGAAGACAACATCTTTCCGCACCACGAGTGTGAAATCGCCCAGAGCTATGGCGCCTACAGGACCTGCGTGCACGGGCCGCACGGCGCACCCGACGAAGGCAGCCAGCGCAAGACCTTTGCGCGCTACTGGGTGCACGGGCGCTTTCTGCTGGTCAACAACCGCAAGATGTCCAAGCGCGACGGCACGTTTTTTACCGTCAAGGACCTGCTGGACCCGCGCCGGGAAGGCCGGGCGGAACTGGCGGCAGAGCTGGAGAAACTCGGTTTTGCCGGCGGCCGCGTGCCGGCCAGCGTGCTGCGCTTTGCGCTGATTGCCAACCAGTACACCCAGCCCATGAACTTCAGCCTGGAGTCTCTGGCCGCCGCGCGCGCGGGCGTGGAGCGCATCCAGACGCGCTATGACCGTCTGCGCGAGGCGGTGGGGGACAGCGCCGACACCAGCGGCGTGGCCTCTGACCGCGTGCTGGAACTGGTCAACCGCGCCGAAACCGAGTTCGACGACGCCCTGAACGACAACCTGAACACGCCCAACGCCCTGGCCGCCGTGTTCAAGGCCGTGGGTGAACTCAACAGCATGGAACTCGGCCCCGCCGAGGCGCGCGAAGCCCTGCGGCTGATGGAGGCGTTTGACGAAGTGCTGGACGTGCTGGACCGCACCGAGCGCAGCGGGGTTGTCACGCGCGAACAGGCCCAGGCGTGGCTTGACCCGCAGACGCTGCGCGCCAAGGCCGATCTGTTGAAGCACTGGGCCGAAGCGCCCGACCGCGAGGCACTGTGGGAGCGCATCGAGGCCGGCCAGTTGCCCGCGTTTGAGGAACTGGCACCCGTGGAATCACTGGACGCGGCGATGATCGAGCTGTTCGTGGCAATCCGCCAGAACGCCCGCAAGGCCAGAGACTTCAAGCTGGCCGACGCCGTGCGCGATGATTTGAAGCGCCGCGGCGTGAACCTTGAAGACACACCCCAGGGCTTTCGCTGGGTGCGGGCATAACGCGGGCTATATGCGCGGGAACCCCGGTGGAGGCGGCGGGAACCCCTGGTTGGGCCCCGGCGGCGGCGAGTAGTCCTGGCCCGGACCCGGCGGCATGGGCCGGGGCGGCATGACCACGCGCGGGCCCGGCCCGCCCGGCGCCGGGCCGGGGCCAAGGCGCGGTTCAAAGCCCGGCGACAGCATCGCCAGCACCCCGGCGTGACGGTTGCGGTAGATGAACACGCCCGAGGCCGCGGCCATGCCAAAGAACACCAGACCGAGCAACAGCACGGCAATTGGCGGCAAGCCCGCCGGTGTTTTGGATCGCGACGACACTTCGTCGGCCAGCTTCCAGCGTCCGCTGCCGTTGTCTTCCAGCACCACAGTCGCGGGCAGGGGCGCGTCGCCGCTGGCCCGCGCGTAACGGTTGTAGGTTGAAGCCGAAACAGCCGTTTCCAGCCGCACGGTGGAACCGGGCGCGGTTTCGTACTGAACGGTCAGCATCCGGGTGCCTGCCCCGCGCGGGTCAGAACGCGCGCCGATCACGCTGGCCGGCACGTTGCGCCCGCGCGCGGCCCAGTCGTCGTCGCCTGCAAAGGACTGGACCCACATCACGACGCAGACAATGCCGGCGACGATGCCGAACACCAGAACACCCAACGGCGACGAGGTACGGCGGCGCCCGATTCGGAATCTCATCACGGTCTCCCGCGTGAAGTGTACCCAGCGCCGCGCCGGATGCGATTACGCCCGCGCCAGGTGTTTGGAATCGCCGGTCAGTGGGCTGGGGGCCGCACGCCGAGCTGGCGTTCCAGTTCGGCCACGCGGGCCTCCAGTTGCGCCAGGCGCTCTTCCAGCGCCGGGGTGGTGGGGGAGTAGCCCTGGGACGCGGCGGGGGACTCAGGCAGGTCAGCCGGTTCTTCGCCGTCGGCGTACAGGGTGTGGCTCCAGCGCACGCCGCGCGAGCGCGTGGGGTCAGACAGCCGCCGTACCAGCGGTTCGGGGCGCGTGCCCAGTTGTTCCAGCAGGCTGTGCAGGGTTGCCAGATCGGCAATCGGCGCCATGCGTCCGGCGCGCTGGCGCAGTTCACCCTCGCTTTGCGGGCCGCGCAGCAGAAGTTCAGCGATCACGGCGGCCTGTTCCTTGCCCAGTTCCAGGTGCACGCTCAGGGCTTCCTCGAACTTGCTGACGCGGGCCGAGGAACCGAAAAACTCGGTGACCAGGCTGCGGCGCTTCAGCGCCTGGCAGGTCTCCAGCACTTGCTGCTCGGTGTAGCTGGTTTCCGGGTCGCGGGCGGATTTCTGGTTGCAGCCGTTGGTCAGGGCGTTCAGTGAAAGCGGGTAGTTCTGCGGCGTGGTCAGCCACTTTTCCAGCAGCGTGCCCAGCACGCGGCGCTCAATCGCGTTCAATTTCAGCATGGCCCGAACTTACCACAGTGGGGGATGCGCGAAAACACAAAGGGCACGGCGCCGGCCGTGCCCTTTGACTGCCGGCCGCTTCAATGGCCGTCTTTGCCCGGTTCCTTGGGCTCGGCGCGAAGTTCCTCGGCCTCCTTGCCGTAGGGCGTTTCGCCGTGGTCCTTTTTGAACTTGTCCACGGCCTTGGCGCGGTCGTCGCCCTTCTTGCCCTTGAGCGTTTCCTTCAACGTTGCCAGTTCCTCGCGGGCTTCCACGCAGGCCTTGTAGGCCTTGGTGCCCTTGACCTTTTTGGCTTCCTTGCCGCTGTCCTTGCCGAAGTCGTCGTCAAACTCCGACGCGGCCAGTTCCAGCACATCGGCCAGCTTGTCGTGGTAGCCGTCTTTTTTGAACTGCTCCGCGGCGGCTTTGTACATGTCGGCGCGGCCCTGCAGGATGTCGGCCAGATACTGCGCGTCGGCCTTGACCTTTTCGTCCTTGTGCTTGAGCAGCTTGCCTGCGGCCTCCAGCGCCGAGCCATACTTGCCGGCGTTGTAGTGCTGGGCCGCGCCGGCCAGTTGTGCCGCCAGCTCGCGCGGCAGTTTCGGCGCGCGCATGTCCTTCAGCCAGCCGTCCACCAGCGTGTCGTTCAGGCCCTGCGGGTGGCCGCGCCAGATGCACCGGCCGTCCACATCAATGCCGTAGGAAGTGGGGTAGCCGCTGGCCTTGACCAGCTTGTACACATCAGGCACGCGCGCCACGCCAAGCTTCAGGCCCTTTTCGGCCACGAACTTGGCCAGGGCGTCGGCCTTGTCCACGTCGGTGGCCATGATGATTTCAACACCCTTGTCGCGATATTTCTCGTTTACCTGAACCAGGTGCGGGAGAAACCGCATGCAGGGCTCTCAGTGGATCTTCCAGATCTCCAGAAACACGATTTTGCCGCGGTAATCGGTAAGCTGTTTTGCCCCCGGCAGTGTGTTCCATTGCGCCTCAAACCTGAAGTTCGGCGCCTCGTCGCCCTTTTCCATGGCCGCCAGCGGCACAGCCGCCAGCGCCAGCAACACCAGCATGCCCAGCGTTTTCATCGTTGCCCTTTCGATCCGCACCGATCGTTGAAACCTGAAATGAACCGGCCCGGGGTCCGCACCCCGGGCCGGTGAAACGTCACCTGGTGCCGGGCTAGTTGTAGCCCTTGGCAAGCTCGGCGGCTTCCTTGCCCGCCGGCGTGTCCGGGTACTTTTTGGCGATGGCTTCCAGTTTCTTTTTGGCGTTGGATTCCTTCATGTCCTTGAGTTGCGGCTTGAGTTTGGCCAGTTCTTCGGCCGCGGCCGAGCAATCCTTGTATTCCTTGCTCTTCTTCAGTTCCTTGGCCTCGGTGTCCCATTTGTTGCCGATTTCACTGCCCTTGAGTTTGGCCGCGCCGTCCTCCAGTGCCTTGACCCTGGCCACGGTGTCGCTGCCGGCCGATTCGATCTTGCGCGTGTGCAGTTTCACGTGCTTGTCGCAAAGACCCTGCAGGTACTCACAGTCGGCCTTGACGGCACCGTCCGTGGCGGTTTCGGCCACCTTGCGGGATTCTTCCAGTGCCTTGCCGACTTCGCCCTTGTCAAAGGCCTTGACGGCCCCGCCGAGCTCCTTGGCCAGCGTCTTGTCCACCCTGGTGGGGGCCAGATTTTCCAGCCACTTCTCCCACTGTTCGTCGCTGACCTTGTCAATGAAGTGATCCGCCCACAGCACCTTGCCGTTGGCATCCAGCACCCAGGCGGAGGGCCAGCCCTTGACGCCGTATTGCTCGGCAATCTTGGAATAGCGGACGACGGTGTAGTTGGGCTTTTTGTCGCCGTTGACGAAACCGGCAATCTTGTCTTCGGTTTCGTTGCTGACGGCCACCAGTTCAAAGCCGCGGGCGTTGTACTTGGTGAAAAGTTCCTTGAGATGGGGGACCCCCCTCATGCAGGGCCCTCACCACGTAGCCCAGGCCTCCACGAGCACAAGTTTGCCGCGGTAGTCGTCAAGCTGGGTCTGGTTGTCGGTGGCATTCCAGACCTTTTCGAACTTGAAGTTGGGTGCCTGTTCGCCGACGCCCAGCGCGTGGGCCGACGAAACACCCAGAACGGCCGCCAGGACCGTCCATGCCAGAACAGCTTTCATGGGGACATCTCCAGAGTGTCCATACCTGCTCGCACCAGGTATCAGAGGCACACAAATGAGTGGCACTGTAGCCTTAAAGCTTACGTTTCAAGGCCCGGCGCAACGAAGCAAATCCTGCCACGGCCGCAATTAACAGCGCAAATACCGGCACCTGACGGGTATCCGTGCTGCAGCCGCCCTCGCCTTCGGCCTCGGGGGCGGCGGGCGGTTTGGGCAGGTTGGCCACGGTAATGACGTTGCCGGTGATGGCCGTCGGGCTGGTGACAAAAAAATCCGCCGCCGTGCCCAGTGAACCCTGAACGTTGCTGCGGTTGACACTGACCTCGCACACGCAATCGGCCCCGCCGGCAAAACTGATGCCGACCCAGAAGGTGCGCGCCTGGCCGGTCAGAATCGTCGGCAGCACGTTGATTGCCGCGCCGTCAAACGTCACGGTGATCACGTTGCCGGCGGCTGTCCACTTGCCCAGATCGGCCGGAGTCCGCGCCAGAATCAGCGCCTCGCCGCTGCCGGGTTCAAACAGCGCGTCGCCGTCGTCCTGCCACAGTGCCAGGGCGCTGACGGCTGCCGTCTGCGAGGCGGTCTGGGTGGTAATGCTGATGGCCAGCGACTGAAGGTCAAGACCCACCAGTTCGCCCGGCGCCACCGGCACAAGGCTGTCCAGGGCAAACTGCAAAGCCGCCACGTTCTGGCTGCCGTGCTGGACGCTGCGCGGCGATGCCGGGTTGCCCGTGCCGGGCACAAGCTGGTTGACGCTGTTGCGGATGGTCAGGGCGTTGCCCGTAAACGGAAAGGCCCCGCTGACGGTGTCCGTCGGCGCCCCCGGCAACCCGATGTCGGTGCCGGCGGCAATGCTGAACTGAAAGGCTTCGCCATAAACGGCCGTGCTCGCCCCGATATCCACGCGCACCTGCAACTCGTGAATCAGGCCGTTTTTGACCGTGAACGTGCCGTTGAAGGTCACGGTAGCGCCGGCAATCGTCTGGGTGGTGCCGACCTGTTCGCCGGGATCAAACGTGCCGTTGGGTTCGGAATCAAAGAACAGCTTGATGCCGGTGAACGCCACGGCGGCCTGGGTCGCGTTGCTGACTGTCAGGGTGACGCTGCTGACGTTGACGTCGCCGCCGGAGGCCTGCATCACAAAGCGCACGACCTGAACGTCGCTGTCGCTCAGTTTGTTGGCAAAGGCCGGGTTGGTGGTGCCGGACAGGTTGACCGCCACGTTGGCGGCGGAAAGGCCGCCGGCGAGGGCAGCCAGGGCCAGACACAGGCGCACAATCATTACGGGCAGACTCCGGACGGGGTCAACATGGGGCCGGGCCATGATAACGCGCCGGGACGGATAACGCCGGGCCAAACTGGGCGGCAAGGTTCGCGCCTGGACGGCCAAGGCGCCACAGAGCCGCCAGCAGAGCCTGTTTGAAGCCAAAACCTCCCCCGACCCTTAACCGAACATAAGAGCGATTATCGGACGTAGGGGATTTACAGCCAATCCGCGGGCCAGGCAGTCTGACGCTGTCCGGTCAGGCGGCCGCCACGTTCGGTTCGCTGCCCTGAAACCCCCGGCCCGCGTTGACATCACCTCTGCCGGTGGCTACGGTCACGCCCGGACGCGAGGCCGCCATGCAGGGTGCCATCACCGCCATCATCACGCCGTTTGCCGCCGACCTTTCGGTTGACCTTGCGGCACTGGATCGCGTGATTGACCGCCAGCTTGAACAGGGCATTGACGGTCTTGTGGTCTGCGGCAGCACCGGCGAGGCAATCACCCTGACCCAGCCCGAGCGCGAACAGGTGATTGCCCATGCCGTCAGGCGCGTCAGGGGCCGCAAGCCGGTCTATGCCGGCACCAGCGCCAGCAGCACGGCCGAAACCGTCGCCGCCACGGTCAAGGCCCGCGATCTGGGCGCCAACGGCGCGCTGATCGCGGCGCCGGCCTACAACCGGCCGCAGCAGGAGGGCCTGTACGGGCACTTTGCCGCCGTGGCCCGGGCCGTGCCGGGGTTTCCGGTCATGCTGTACAACATTCCGGGGCGCACGGCGGTGCACATCGCCACGGAGACAATCGCGCGGCTGGTAAGGGACTTTCCGGGGTCATTTACCAGCTATAAGGACGCCACCAACAACCTGAAACAGGCCGACGAGGTGCTGGCCCAGTGCCCGGGCATGGCCTTTCTGAGCGGCGACGACGCGGCGACGTTGCCGCTGGGCGCGCTGGGGGCCGTGGGCATTGTCAGTGTGGTCAGCAACCTGGTGCCCGCGGAAATGGCCGCCTTGGCCCGGCACATCAACGCCGGCGAGTTTGGCGCGGCCAGAAAGCTGCACCGGCGGCTGCTGCCGCTGATTGACGCCTGTTTCACCGAAACCAACCCGGTGCCCGTCAAGGCCGGCTGCGCGCTGCTGGGCCTGTGCCAGGAGCACGTGCGTCCCCCACTGGCGCCGGTCGCAGCCAGGAACCGCGAAACGATGCGCGCGGCGCTGGCGGCGTTCGGGCTGCTCAAGTAGCCCGGCGCCGGGCCGCCCGGATCGAAACCAGCAGACCCGCGGCAAGCATCACCAGCAGCACCGGAACGCCCGTGTCCCGCGCGTTCTGGGCGCAGCCCCCGCCGCCGCCCTTGCCGCCTCCCCCACTGCCGCCGGAACCGCCGGCGCCCGAGCCGACAAACACCGTGACCGTGTCCAGCGAGAAGTGGCCCTGGCCGTCGCTGACCTCAAGCTGGAACACCAGCGTGTCAGCCACCGAAGGCGCGGTAAACGCCGTGGCTGCGCCCGTGGGGTTGGACAACGCAACGGCGTTGGTGCCCCCCACCTGAACCCAACTGTAGGTCAGCGGGTCGCCGTCTGGATCGCTGCTGGCCGAACCGTCCAAGTTCACCACCGAGTTGACCGGCGCGTTTTTGTCGGCGCCAGCGTTGGCCACCGGCGGCTGGTTGGCCATGGAGTCCAGAACCGTCACCACCACGTCGTCGGTGTCGGTGCCGCCGCGCCCGTCATTGGCCGTAACACGGAATGTAAGCGGCGTGCTGACGGTGACCATCGGTGCCGTGAACGTCGGTGTGGCCGTGTTGGCACCGGCCAGCGTGACCGCCGGGCCGCCGATCTGGGCCCAACTGAAGGTCAGCGCGTCGCCGTCGGGGTCGCTGCTGCCGGTTGCGTCAAGCCCGGTCGGGTTGCCTTCTACCACGCTGAAATCAAGCCCGGCGTTGGCATTGGGCGGGTTGTTGGGTGCCGTTACGTCCTGCACGGTGATCACCACGTCGTCGGTGTCGGTGCCGCCGCGTCCGTCGTTGACCGTCAGGCGAAAGCTCAGGTTTGTGGTGGCCGAAACCAGCGGCGCCGTAAATGTCGGCGTGGCTGTGGTCGGGTTGTTCAGCGTGACCGCCGGGCCGGAAAGCTGCTGCCAACTGAAGGCCAGCACGTCGCCGTCGGGATCGCTGCTGCCGGTGCCGTTCAAAGTCACCAGCGTGCCCTCATTGACGGTCTGGTCGTTGCCGGCGTTGGCGTTGGGCGGATTGTTGGCCGAGCCCGCGGCGTTGACGTCAATTTCCAGCGTCAGGTACTGAAGCGTGCCCGTGTTGCCGCTTACGGTGTCGGCGACAATGATTGTCCAGGTGCCGTTGACGCCCTTGCCGGTCATGCCTGACAGATCGTTCATGTTCTGGCGCGTGTCCGGGATGGTGGCGATCAGGTCGCGGCGTGTGCTGCTGTTGGTTTCGATTGTCACCTGGGTGTTGTCGGGGTGGCGCAGGTGAATCACCAGGTGCGAGCGGTTGGTGTGCTTGATGTCCACGTGCACGCGCACGGCGGCCACGGTGCCGGTCACGCCGCTGACGCTGAAGGTGCGGCTGATGCCGGCGGCGCTGTTGTCGGGGATGCTGACCGGACTGCCGGTGTTCACGGCGTCTTCACGGATTACCTTGTTGATGTTCATCGGGCGTTCGCAGGCCACCACAAACCCCGTGGCCGCGTTGGGAATGCCTGTTTGCGGCGTGGAAGGGATGTTGAAGCCCTTGACGCGGATCGTCCATGTGCCGGTGGCCGGCGAATCCACCGTGGCCAGTTCAATGTTATCGCGCCGGTTGGGGCCGGTGCGCGTCCACTGGTGCGTCTGCACGCCCGAGGTCGTCAGGCCGCTCCAGGGATAATGCACCGTGGTGCCGTTGGGCGCGATCAGTTCCAGGTCAAGGTCGTTGATCAGCTTGGTACCCGCGCCGGTGCTGGCGTAAATGTCCAGCCACGAAAGGGTCACGCGCAGCGGCGCCGTGCCCGTGACCGCCACCGGGATGTCCACCGTGGCGCCCTGGCGGATGGTGCCGTTGACGATGTGGCGGCCGCCGCTGCTCTTGTGGGCCAGAATCAGGTCGGCCGCGCGTTTGCAGTCCACGATGCCAAAGCCGTAGCGGTAATCCGGGCCGGTGTTGCCGCGGTCTTCGGCCGTAAGCGCCAGCACCGCGCGCGCCACGTCGGGCGAAAAGTTACGGTTGCTGAACTCGCGCCGCCACAACTGGGCCAGCAGCACCAGCGAGCCGCAGGCGCTGGGGCTGGCCATGCTGGTGCCGGACCAGCCGTTCTGCACATAGCTGGTGTCGCTGCCGCTGCCCAGGCTCAGCAGGTTTTCGCCGTTGGCCGAAAAGTGCGGAATCAGCCGCCCGTCATCGGTCGGCCCGCGCGAACTGAAGCCGGAAACCGTGCCGCTGTCGCTGGTGGAAGCGATCGTGAAGCTGTTTTTCATGCAGCCGTCGTCGGTGACGGTGTTGTCGGCGCTGCCGTCGTTGCCCGCGGCCT
This sequence comes from Planctomycetota bacterium, assembly GCA_015075515.1. GTDB lineage: Bacteria > Planctomycetota > UBA8742 > UBA2392 > UBA2392 > H3-PLA7. The sequence goes on along the minus strand of JABTUE010000004.1, from coordinate 475,670 downwards.
TGCACATCAGCAGCAGGATGTCGCGGATGTCCTGGTCACTGGACTGGGCCGAGCTGTCATAGCCGCCGGTGCCGCCGCCGGCATTGCCGTAACTGTGGTTGTCGGCCACGTGGCGCCAGGTGTGGCGGGCCATGCGGCGTTCGCTGCTCATGCTGTTCCAGTCATAGCTCAGGGCGCAGGCCTTGGGCGCGTAGCCGCGGCCGTTGCCGCCGCTGCTGCTGGTGCCGTCGCTGATGATCGTGCCCGTCACGTGCGTGGGGTGCGAGGCCGTGCTGCCGCCGTCAAGACCAAGCGCCGTGCCCTTGGCCACGCGCTTGGTGCCGTTGTTGATCGGGCTGGGGCTGGGCGCGCCCTGCACGCCCACGTGGCTGTCGCGGCAGGTGCCGCCGTCCCACACGCCCACGACCAGACCGGTGCCGTCCAGGTTGTAGCTGGTGCCGGGGCCGACTTCGGCGGCCGTGGCGTGCGACAGCGCGCAACTGGCCACGTTGCCCACCTGCCACACCGGACGCGGCTCGATCCATTCCACCAGCGGGCTGGCGGCAAAGGCCAGCAGCGCCGCGCGGTCCAGCCAGGTGTCAACGAACGGGGTTTCAAGGTCCAGCCGGCCTTCGGCGTCGGTGGATGCCTCCAGCACCGGCGCCCGGTAACGCGCCAGCAGCGCCGCCGCCTGCGGCGCCGTCACGTCGCGCCAGAACAGCACGCGGAATTCGGCGCCCTCAAAGGCAGGGTTCTGGTGCATGACCCAGGCGCGGGCGTCGCACACGTCTTCGGGTTGCTGCAAGGCCGTGCCGACCACGCCGCCGTGGGATGCAATCAACGCGCGAATGCCCGGCCGGGCCTGTGCCGCCACGGCGCGCACAAAATGGGTGTGTTCGGCCGCGTAGCCCACAAACGAGGCGCCGGCGGCCTGCAATTCGGCCGCGAACTCCGCGGTCATCGGACCACGGAGCTTCAGGTAAAACGGGGCTGTCGGTTCGGACGTCGGCAGCGGGCAATCAGGGTCAACCAGCACGGATCGGGACACAAGCGTCACTAGAGCCGCCCGCTCTTCAAGGGATAGCGCTGCTTCCATGACCTGCCGGTCAAGGGCGTCGTGTGCCCTGGACTGGCGCAGGCCTGCCGGCGCTTGCGCCGGCGTTTCCTGGCCGCTTGGGTGGTCCTGCCCCACGAAGGCGAAACCACCGGCAATCAACAACAAAGCCAGGCCATACAATGCGGGTTTGGGCCGCATGGATGCCTCCCTTCGGCATGGCGCCGGCGGGACAGGCTGGGGCCGATGGCTGCGCTCTCCCAAACGCAGTCAGGGCCGACATCCACACCGGTCGGCGACACACCAAGTCCGAGATGCCAAAGATCGCACAGGCGGAGTTACCCAGACTCCCCACGAAACTGCATTGCAAACGGCAGTCGTACCATAGGAGTTTGTTCAGGGTTCAAGAACTTACAAATAACTTATTCACTTAGAGCATTTTCATGGTTCGTCTTCAGGCTTCCGCTTGCGGCGGGCGTCGCATCCCTGCGTCGCGCTCGCTCCATGTGGCCTCCAGCCACACCTGCGCTCGCGCTCCTTGGTCTGCTTGCCCGGCGCGGCGCGGAACCTCTGCATACAAACCATGAAAAAGCTCTAGTCTTATGTCACTGCCGTGTCATGGGTTGCCACGGAGTCGCCCCAAACCACACCAGCCCGACCAAAGGCCGGGCTGGCGCGGTTTTGCGGGCGTTTCGGCCTAACGGCGCCGGCGGCGGGCCAGCGCCGGGGGCAAAACCAGCAGCAGCGGCCAGATTGCGCCCGCGCCGGCCATGCATCCCCCGCCTCCCCCACCGCCGCCCCTGCCGCCTCCCCCACCGGTTGGCGGCGGCGCCGGCGGCGTGCCCGTGGCGTTGACAGACACCACTACGGTGTCCGTGGCGGTGCCGCCGCGGCCGTCACTGACAGTCAGTTGGAAAGTCAGCGTGTCAGCCACAGACGGCGCCGTGAACGACGGCGTGGCGGTGTTGGCCCCGTTCAAGGTGACCGTGGTGCCGCCGGTCTGAACCCAGGCCCAGGTCAACGTGTCGCCGTCGGGGTCGCTGCTGGCCGTGCCGTTGAGTGTCACAGTTGCGCCGAACACGGCCCCCTGGTCAGGCCCGGCGTTGGCGTTGGGCGGGTTGTTTGTGGCGGAATCCAGCACCGTGACCACCACATCGTCGGAATGGCTGCCGCCACGGCCGTCGTTGACCGTCAGCCGGAAGGTCAGCGGCGTGGCGGCGCTGACCTGGGGTGCCACAAAACTGGCCTGGGGCTGGCTGGCATTGGTCAGGCTGACGCCCGGCCCGGCAATCTGCGTCCAGGCGTAAGTCAACGTGTCGCCGTCGGCGTCACTGCCGCTGCCGTTAAGCTGGGCGGTGTTGCCCTCGGTGATCGAGAAATCCGCGCCGGCGTTGGCCACCGGCGGCGTGTTGGGGGCGGCCGGGGCCGTGGTTTCCAGTTCCAGGGCCAGAAACTCCAGCGTGCCGGTGTCGCCTGCGGTTTTGTCGCGCACGTGAACCTTCCAGGCGCCGTTGGCGGGCTTGTTCAGCAGCGCCGTCACGTCGCTGTTGTGCTGGCGCGTGTCGGGGAAAATCGCGATCAGGTCGTCGGTGGTGGAACTGGTCGTGCCTTGCAACAGCACCGTGGTGGTGTCCGGGTGCTCCAGCACGATCTCGAGATTTCCGCGCGCACTGTGGCGGATGTCCACGTACAGACGCACGCCCTTGATTGTGCCGGTGTTGCTCACGTTCAGCGTGCGCACCAGCCCCGTGGGGTTGTTGTCGGGGATGCTGACCGGCGTGCCGGTGTTCAGGCTGTCGGCGGCCCACGCAAAGTTGTGGGTCAGGGCGCGGTTGCTGCACAACACATAGCCCTGCACGGCGTTGGGCACGCCGCGCGCGTTGGCCGGAATGTTGTGGCCCTTGACGCGCACCTTCCAGGTGCCGGTTTCAGGGCTGGTGATCACCGCCAGTTCCACGTTGTCGCGCCGGTTGGGGCCGCTTGTCGTCCACACGTGGTTCTGGCTTTGCCCCACGCCGTTGGTCAGGCCGCTGTAGGGGTGGTGCGTCGTGCCCGTGGGCGAAACCAGCGTCAGGTCCAGGTCATTCACCAGCGTCACCGCCGCCCCGGCGGCGGCGTCAAGGTCCAGCCACGCCAGCGCCACACGCAAGGGCGTGGCCGACGAGGAAACAACCAGGTCGTACTCGACCGTGGCGTTGTGCCGGGCCTGGCCCCGCACAATCTGCTTGCCGCCGGCGGCAAGGTCGCTGTTGATCAGGTCGCAGGCGTCCTTCACGCGCGGAATACCAAGCCCATACACGTAATCCGGGCCGGGGTTGCCCTTGTCCAGCGCCGTAACGGCCACCAGTGCCAGCGCGGCGTCGGCCGGAAAGGCCTTGCGCGCGTATTTGGCCCGCCAGTGCTGGGTGATCAGTGTCAGCGCGCCGCAGGCGCCGGGGCTGGCCATGGAACTTCCCGACAACTGGGCATAGCCGCCGTTGCTGTAGGTGGAATAGACGGCGTTGCCGTTGGCGGCAACTGTTGGCTGCAACCGCCCGTCGTCGCTGGGGCCGCGGCTGGACATGCCAATCACGTTGCCGGCGTCGTCGGTGGCGCCGACCTGAAACGCGCACTTGGCGTGCTTGTCGTCGCCCACGGTCTGGCTGCCCGAGCCCGAGTTGCCCGCCGAACGGCAGATCAGGTGCAGCAGGTCGCGCGCCAGAATGTCCTGGCTCTGCGAGATCGAGTCATAGCCGCCCATGTTGCTGCTGCCATAGGTGGCGCCGTAGCTGTGGTTTTCCGCCACCGTGCGGAACTGATAGCGCGCCGCGCGCTGGGCGCCGGTGGTGGCCGTGCCGTAGTAATAGTTCACGACACAGGCCTTGGGCGCGAAACCGCGGGCCGCAGCGGCGCCGGTGCCGTCGCCGATGATCGTGCCGGTGACGTGCGTGGCGTGATAGTGCGTGCTCATGCCCGCCATGTCACGCACGCGCCGCGCCCCGTTGCCGATCGGGCTGGGGCTTGGCGCGCCCTGGAAATCCGCATGGGTTTCCAGCGCGTCGCCGGCATCCCACACCCCCACCACCAGACCGCTGCCGTCCAGACCGTAAGCCGTGCCCGGCCCCACCAGCGAGGCGTTGGCCTGGGACAGCGTCACCGAGTTCTGGTTATGCAGCGCCACTTCGGGCGCGCGGCAGATGAACTCCACGTCCGGGTGCGCGGCCAGTTGCCCCGCCGCGCCCGCGGGCAGCCAGGCCTCGACAAACCGAGACGCCAGTTCAGGCTGGTCGAATTCTTCCAGTGTCGCCCAGGTCAGAACGCCGCCGGCCTGGCCGATGGTGTTCCGCACAGCCGTTGAGGAAACATCCAGCCAGAATCCGACGCGGTACACGCCCGCGCCGGTGTTGGCGATTTCGTGCCACAGCGCGCTGTCGCAGGCGTCCACCGGCAGCCGCAGCAGCGTGCCCGCCACTTCGGGCCGGCCCGCCAGCCATTCCGCCAGCGCCGCGTGGTCGCGCGCCCGCACCGCCCAGGTGTTTTCGTTGTAATAGGCCAGCAGCCGCGCCCCGCAATCGTCCAGCGCGCGCAGCAGTTCAGGCCCCGGGGCGGCGCGCAGCCGCAGGTAGAACACCTGTCGCGGCGAATCCGGCAGCGGACAGGAAGCGTCGGCCAGGGCGTAGCGCGACTTGAGCCGCACCAGCGCGTCGTGGTCGCCCCAAAGTTCCTCAAAGCGCGCCTGGGCGTGGCCGTCAAAGGCCGGGGCCAACTCGAGCGTCGAAAGGGCGGACAAGGGCGCGTCGGGGCTGTCCTGGCCGCCCGCAACGCCGTGGTTCAGCGCGGCGCACAGCAGGCCAAGTGACAGTACCGCGCACGCGGAGAGGCTCCGCATGGGGTGCTCCTGACAGCCGTGGCCCGCACCGCGCCGGCAAGGCCACGCAATCAGCCCAGTCCCTGTGAGCCCTTGTCAACGGACAGGCACCCGCAAGGTTCAGGGAATTCTCCGCAAGTTTCCCCACGGCTCGACGTTATGCCGCCGGGGCGTACACTCTGGGCAGGAGCAGCCATGCAGCTTAGCGTTGAATTGCGCAAAGCCGAGGAAAGCATCCTCAAGCACGCCCGTGACTACGGTCTGGATTTCTATGACGTGCACTTTGAGATGCTGGATTACGAATCGCTGAACGAAATCGCGGCCTACGGCGGGTTTCCCACCCGTTACCCGCACTGGCGCTTCGGCATGCAGTACGAAGAGCTGCTCAAGGGCTACACCTACGGCATCAGCAAGATCTACGAACTGGTGATCAACAACGACCCGGTGATTGCCTACCTGATGGACAGCAATGACTTTGTGTCCCAGAAACTGGTCATGGCCCACGTGTACGGCCATGCCGACTTCTTCAAGAACAACGCCTGGTTCAGCAAGACCAACCGCAAGATGGTGGACCAGATGGCCAACCACGCGGCGCGCATCCGCCGCTACATGGACCATTACGGGCGCGAAAAGGTCGAAACCTTCATTGACGCCTGTCTGAGTCTGGAAAACCTGATTGACCCGGCCCTGCCCTTCACCAAGCCGCCGGTGCGGCGCGAACAGACCGAATTGCAGGACGAAACCGCACGGGTGGAGGTCACCAAGCTCAAATCCAAAGATTACATGGACCGCTACATCAACCCGCCCGAGATTCTCGAGCAGCGCCGGTCCGAACTGCTGAAAAAGAAACAGCAGCCCCCCAAGTTTCCCGAACAGCCGATCAAGGACGTGCTGTGGTTCTTGATCAACTATGCCCCGCTGCGCAACTGGCAGCGCGACGTGCTGGGCATTGTGCGCGACGAGGCCTATTACTTTGCACCCCAGCGCCAGACCAAGATCATGAACGAGGGCTGGGCCAGCTACTGGCACAGCATGATCATGACCCAGAAGGCCGCCACGGCCGCCGAGATCGTGGATTTTGCCGACCACCACAGCATGACCATGGGCATGCAGCCGGGCGTGATCAACCCCTACAAGCTGGGGCTGGAACTGCTGCGCGATATTGAATACCGGTGGGATCGCGGCATGCACGGCCGCGACTACGACCAGTGCGAAGACATGGCCGCCCGCGCCGCCTGGGATACCAAAGAACGCGGGGCCGGCCGGCGCAAGATCTTTGAAGTGCGCCGTGTCTACAACGACCTGACGTTCATTGACGAGTTTCTGACGCCCGAGTTCTGCGTGCGCGCCAAGCTGTTCACCTATGACTACAACCCCACCAGCGCGCGCTATGAAATCAGCACCCGCGATTTTGAGGCCATCAAGCAGAAGCTGCTGACCCAGCTTACGAACATGGGTGAACCCTTCATCCAGGTTCATGACGGCAACTTTCACAACCGCGGCGAACTGCTGCTGGTGCACCGCCACGACGGCTTTGATCTGGACAGCAAGTACATGCGCGAAACGCTGATCAACCTCAACCGCATCTGGAACCGCCCGGTGCATCTGGCCAGCCGCGAAGACGGCAAGGATGTGCTGTTCAGCTTTGACGGGCGCGACTTCCGCCGCGAAGGCGGCCGGTGATTCTTTTTGCCGTCGTCGTTAGCTGTGGCTATAATCACCGCGATTCCCCTGCTCCCCCTCCGGAGCTTTCTATGCTTCGTGTTCACGCCTTCGGGCTGGCGCTTGGCGCCTTGCTCGCCGCTTCGCTTTCGGCACAAGCCTCAACCAAATGGGAAGATCTGGATGCCGCACAGAAAACCGCCGCCCGAACCAGTCAGCCCATCTTCATGGCTGTGATCATGGCCGGCATGGGCGGCCCGGACGTCAACTTCGACAAGCTGCGCGAACGCACTGCCAAAGATGAAGATGCCGCCATCTTCGTAAAGGCCACAGTCAACATCGGCCGGCTGGACATGGCCGACGGCATGGCGGGCGGTTCGGGATGGACCCAGAACCCGGAGCTGGTCGAGAAATACGGGCCGCTGGGTACCTGTGCCGTATTTGCCCCCGGCGCCAAAAAGCCGCTGTGGCGCCAGGAATCGGGCATCACCCGCGACGACGTGTTCAAGAACGCCCGCGAGGCCTGGGATGCCTGGCGCAAGGAGCTTGAGGCGCTGGAAAGAGAGGCCAAGGAGAACAAGGACGCCAAAAAAGACCCCGACTATCATGCCAGGCGCGCCGAAGCCTGGGCCAAAGGCAAAGACGGCGCCAAGGCCACAGGCTCGATGGACGAAGCAATCAAATTGTTGAAGAAGGCCGACAAGGCCGATTCTCGCATCGAAACCTGGACACTGCGGGCGGCCAACATCGCGCTGGATTGCGGCGATGCGGCAGGTGCCTTGGCGCGATTCACGGAGTTTCTGAAGGATTTCAAGGAAGCTGGTGCCGAAAATCGGGCCCGGGCCGAGTACGGCCGTGCCTGTGCCATGCTCGATACGGGCGACCCCAAGGGCGCGCTGAAAGCTCTTGAGGGCATCAAGGATCCCCCCAAGGATATCCAAGACGGCATGGCGGCCACGCGCGAGAAAGCAACCAAGAAGGCCGAAGGCAAGAAGTGACATTGCCATGACGGGGCCGGCGGCAAGGTCGGATTGTCCGTTGCGCCGGCCCCTCTTGGGCATATATTGGGGTCTCCCCCGCAGGTTCAACTGGTCTGCCATGCGAAACGCAACCTTGGCGTTGTTTGTAGGTTTGGCCACCGTTCTGGCCGGGTGTTCCTCAGGCCCTGAGGTCAAGGGCCGCGGGCCCCAGGCCATCGGCAGCGCCTCCACGCCCACCAAGACGCGCTGGAGTACCTACCTTCAGGTCATGACCGACAAGGAACGCCTGGAGTTTCTGGACATCCAGGACAGTTTTGACCGCGAACAGTGGATCCGCCGCAACGGCATTGACGTGCGCGCCGACCTGCACAACCGTCTGGCCCGCGGCATCAGCGTCGAGGCCGCCCGCCGCCGCATCGCCGAAGTACCCGACGAAATCACCCGCGACGGCAGCACCACCATGCTGTTCTACAGCCGTTACAACACCCAGAGCCGCACCAACTTTTACCTGATGTTCGAGGCTGACCAGCTTGTCAGCTGGAACAGCTACACGCTTGAGGAACAGCAGCGCGAACGCCACCTGCTGGAGTTCGAGGCCAAACTCATGCGCAAGTTCAACACCGTGCTTGAGGTGGGCATGGGCGCGCCGGCCATCCGCAAGCAGGCCGAAAACGCCCAGGCGGACCTCAACCGCGTGGAGCTGGCCCACCGGGAAAAACTCGGCAGCGGCGACTTCAAGGGTGCCGGCAAAGCCACGTTTTCGGATTACATCGTGGCCGAGTCGCTGCTGTACGCGCGCAACCGCGCCGAGCTGTTTTCGTGGTTTCAGGGCCGCCAGCCCGACAAAGTGATTCTCCACCGGCCCTTTGAGACCCACCAGTACTACATGCTGCACAAGGACGTGCGCGGCCGCGAAACCGTGGTGATTGCCGAGTTCGTGTACGAAAGCGGCGCCCTGCAGGCTTGGTACGTCTACCACGAGAAGTAATCTGCGCTTGACCCGCCGGCGCCTCCGCCGCGCGGAGGCGCCTTTCGTTTCAGCCCGGAGCTGCCGCCCCATGCGCGAAGTGCGTTACTTCAACGGCAACGCCACGGCGCGCATCGGGCGCATCGAGGTCACCACGCTGCTGGACGGCTGGCTGTCGCTGGACGGCGGGGCCATGTACGGCGTGGTGCCCAAGACCCTGTGGGAACAGCAATTGCCGGCCGATGCCCGCAACCGCGTGCGCATGGCCATGCGTCCGCTGCTGGTGCGCACGCCCGGACACACACTGGTGATCGAAAGCGGCATCGGCCAGGCCATCGCCCCCGAGCTGCACGACCGCTACGGTATTGACCGGGCCGGCCCGACACTGGACGAACTGGTGCGCGCCCTCGGCGTTGACCCCGCATCGGTTGACACCGTGGCCTGCACGCATTTGCACTGGGATCACGCCGGGGGCCTGTGTCGGCTGGAAAACGGGGCGTACCGCCCCACCTTTCCCGACGCGACTTACGTGGCCCAGAAGGGCGAATGGGAAATCGCCACCCGTCCGACCAACCTGCACAAAGCCAGTTACGCGCCGGATTCATTGCTGCCGCTGGCCGAACGCGGCCGGCTGCGGCTGGTTGAGGGCGACGCCGAGATCGTGCCGGGGGTGCGGTTTGAGTTCACCAACGGCCACACGGAAAACCACGCGGTGATCTGGCTGGAGGATCAGGGGCAATCGGGCTGCTTCCTGGGCGACCTGGTGCCCACGGCCAGCCACGTGCCGCTGGCGTGGATCAGCGCCTATGACATCAACGCCGGCGGAAGCTGGCGCGCGCGCGAGGCTCTGTATCCGAAACTGGTGCAACGCAACGCCCGGGTGTTTTTCTATCACGAGCCCGAATACCCGGTCGGCCGCGTTACCAAGGATCACAACCGTTACCGGGCGATACTTGATACTTAGGAAATCAACTTTTTCGCAGAACAGGCTGCTCCGGCTGGCGAAACAGGCGCTGTTCCGCCACACGCCGATATGATCAATCTGGTGATACGACTGAAATGCCTTTTACAAGCGGTTTTTAGGACATCCAGTGTGTCTGCGGTGTAAACGCCCGTGTGTGCCGCGCAACACCGGTTTCGTGTCTGACCTGCGCCAGCGGCGCATATACGGTCAATACTTATGCAACTAAATGTTTTCTTCACCAAGCAAGACGTGCGTTACTTAAGCATTGCCGGCGTGCTGTGATAAAAAGGGCGCCCGCGGCTGCGGGCGCCCTTTGATTCAACCTCGGACCAAAAGCCTACTTCACGGCGGTCAGGCCGATCTTGCGTTCCTTGGGGTCCAGTTTGATCACGCGCACCTTGATCGCCTGGCCCACCTTGACCACTTCTTCGGGCTTGGCGACCTTTTCGTCGGCCAGCTCGCTGATGTGCAGCAGGCCTTCCAGGTCGTCGTTCAACTGAACAAACACGCCGAAGTTGGTGATCTTGGTGATCGTGCCGTTGAGTTCCGCGCCTACGTTGAAGCGGGTGGGGATTTCGTCCTCCCACGGGTCGCTGCGCATCTGCTTCATGCCCAGGGCAATGCGGTGCTTTTCGGTGTCCACGGCCAGCACCACGCACTCGACTTCGTCGCCCTTCTTGACCATTTCGTTGGGGTGGCTGACCTTGCGCGTCCAGCTCATGTCGGAAACGTGCAGCAGGCCGTCAATGCCGGGCTCGATCTCGATGAACGCGCCGTAGGTGGTCAGGTTGCGCACCACGCCCTTGACCTTGGCGCCGGGCTGGTAACGTTCGCTGACGCGATCCCACGGGTTGTCTTCAAGCTGCTTCATGCCCAGGCTGATTTCCTGCTTTTCCTCGTTCACGCCCAGGATGATCACGTCCACGTCGTCGCCAAGCTGCACCACCTCGCGCGGGTCGTTCACGCGCTTGGTCCAGCTCATTTCGCTGACGTGCACCAGGCCCTCGATGCCTTCCTCCAGCCGGATGAACGCGCCGTAGGTCATGATGTTGACCACCTTGCCCTTGTGGCGCGTGCCCACCGGGTAACGGTCGGCAATGCCCTTCCACGGGCTGTCGGCAAGCTGCTTCATGCCCAGGGCGATGCGCTCGCGTTCGCGGTCTACCTTCAGCACCTTCACCTTGACCGACTCGTTGATTTTCACGGCTTCGCTGGGGTGCTGGATCCGGCCCCAGGTCATGTCGGTGATGTGCAGCAGGCCGTCAATGCCGCCCAGGTCCACAAACGCGCCGAAGTCAGCGATGTTCTTGACCACGCCCTCGCGTACCTGGCCTTCCTCGATTTCCGAAAGCAGCGCGTCCTTCAGACGCTCGCGGTTGCGTTCCTGCAGCTTGCGGGCCGACACCACAATGTTTTCGCGCGCGGTGTCAATCTTGATGATCTCGCACTCCAGCTCTTCGCCGATGAACTCGTTGACATCGCGCGCACGCCGGATGCTGACCTGGCTGGCCGGCAGAAACGCCGGCACGCCGATATCAATCAGCAGCCCGCCCTTGATCTTCTTGGTCACCTTGCCGTGAACGGTGTCGCCTTCCTTGTGGTTTTCAATCACGCGCTGCCAGTTGATCTTGCGGTCGGCCTTGCGCTTGGAAAGCTGGATCAGCCCGTCCTGGTTCTCAAGCTCTTCAATGAAAACGGTGATTTCCTGGCCGGCCTTGGGGCGTTCGGCCTCGGTTTCAAACTCGCGGGTGTTGATGACGCCGACGGTCTTGGCGCCGAGGTCCACGGTGATCTGGTCCTTGCCGACACTGACCACGCGGCCCTTGACCAGCGATTCTTCGGTGAAGTGCCGGGCGCTGGGCACCAGCGACTCGGCCGAGGGTTCTTTCCACAGCGAGGCCAGTTCGGCCTCGACGATTTCGGGTTTGGGTCCGAACTTGCGGACCAGCGGGTTTACAGCGTGGGCTACAACCTGGGCAGGCATGAAAGAATTCCGGGGAAGGGGTGATTCGACCGGCGTTGCGCGGCCTTCCCGAGCCCGCGCCGCCGGAGCAGAAGCTTTGCAGCGGCGGCCCGCACGGGCCGCACCACGCCGCAACGAAGGGCCGGGATGATAGCGGCAGCAGGCGCGCCGTAAAGGGCCGGATCGGGCCTACGCCCGCGTCAGCCACAGCCCAAGCCACGCCAGAGCCAGCCCCCCCGCCACGGATAGCGCGACGTTGGCGATGGCCTTGCCGGGGCTGACCTGAAGGCTTTGCAGCGCAAACGTGCTGAAGGTGGTCAGCCCGCCGCACAGGCCGGTGATCAGCAGAAGTTTCAGGTCGTCGGCATAACGCACGCCCTCGCGCGAAAGCCAGCCGTACAGCAGACCTGCGGCCAGACACCCGGCCAGATTGACCGCCAGGGTGGCCCACGGAAACGCACGGGACGGTTCCGGCAGCCAGTGCAGCAGCGCGCGGTCCGTGCCGTAACGCAGCCCTGAACCCACGGCGCCCCCCAGACACACCAGAAGCACAAACTTCATTGCCTGCCCTTTGCGTATCACCGCCCTGACCATACCTTGGGGGCACATGACCGCCAACGCGACACTTAAGGTTGACCTGCATTCCCATTCCATCTGTTCGGACGGAACGTTGTCCCCCACCGCGCTGGTGCGCGAGGCCAGAGCCCGCGGCCTTGACGTGCTGGCCCTGACCGACCACGACACCGTCGCCGGCGTTGCCGAGGCCCAGGCCGAGGCCGACCGCGCCGGTCTGCGGCTGGTGCACGGGGTTGAATTCACAGTGGATTGCCTGGGCATTGAGATTCACGTGCTGGGCCTGGGCGTGAATTGCCGCAACCGCGCGCTGACAAGTCTGTGCGACGAGATCCGGTCGCGCCGGCGCACACGGTTCATGGAAATGATCGCGCGCCTTCGCGCCGTGGGCGTGCCGCTGAAGGACCCGGAAATCCCCCACGAAGTCGCCCTGGCACGGCCGCTGCTGGCGCGCGTGATGATCCAGCAGGGGTTTGTGGCCACACAAAGCGAGGCCTTTGAACGCTATCTGCGCAAGGGCCGCCCCGGCTATGTCGAGCACAACCGGCTCAAGGCCGTACAGGCCATTGAGGCAATCCACGCCGCGGGCGGGCTGGCCTTTGTGGCGCACCCCGGTCTGTACCAGCGCGGCGACGAGATTGTGTTTGATCTGCGGCAAAGCGGGCTGGACGGCATTGAGTGCGTGCACAGCGACCACCGGCACGACGTGCAGGAGCATTACCGGGCGCTGGCGGACAAGCTGGGGCTGCTGGTCAGCGGCGGGGCCGACTTTCACGGGCCCGACCACCCGCGCAGTGTGAACTTTGGCAAGCGCACCCTGCCGGTCGAAGATTTCAGCCGCATCGAAGCGGCACTGGCCGCCAGGGCCTGAACCCGGCCCGTCACCTGTCGCGGCGCCGCCGGGCTGGAAGCGCGCAGGGCACCACGTTATGTTTCCGCGCGTTCCCGCAGGAGTTCCCGTGCAAACCAGTGCTGATTTCGTGGTTATTGGCGGCGGCTGTATCGGTGTTTCCGTGGCCTGGCACCTGGCCAAACGCAAGGCCGGCAGGATTGTTCTGCTTGAGCGCAACGAGTTTCTGGGCCAGGAAAGCACGGGCAGGTGCGCCGGCGGCATCCGCGCCCAGTTCAGCACCGAAATCAACACCCGCCTGAGCCTGCTGAGCATTGACGTGTTCGAGCGCTGGGCCGACGTGATTGGCGAGCCTTTGCAGTACCGCCAGTGGGGCTACTGCTTTCTGCTGACCAGCGACGCGCTGGTGGCCAGCTTTCGCAAGAGCCACGCCATGTGGACGAAACTGGGCATGAAGGTGGACTGGCTGGCCCCCGCCCAGGTGGAACAACGTCTGCCCTACGTGAACATTGAGGGAGTACAGGGCGCGACGTTTCACCAGCGCGACGGCTTTGGCGACCCCAACGACATCACGATGGGTTACGCCAAACGCGCCCGCGAACTGGGTGTTGTGATCGAGACCGGCGCCGAGGTACTTGAAATCAAGCGCGACGCCAGCGGCCGCCGCGCCACCGGTGTCAGGACCAGTAAAGGCGAGATCAAGGCCGGCACGGTTATTTTGTGCACCGGGGCCTGGACGCGCAGACTGGGCGGCATGGTGGGCGTGGACGTGCCGATTGACCCGATCCGCCGCCAGATCATCGTGACAGACAAGTTCGACGAAATCGCCGATCCATTTCCCATGACCGTGGACCTGTCCACGACGCTGTACTTCCACCGCGAAAGCGGCGGCGTGCTGATCGGCATGAGCGACCAGACCGAAAGCGCCGGCTTTGACACCAGTTTCAACGAAGAGTACGGCGAAAAAATGCTTCTGACGGCCATGGAGCGCGCGCCGGTGCTGGCAAACGCCAGCCCCAAGCACAAGTGGGCCGGCCTGTACGAAGTCACGCCCGATCACCACCCGATCATTGACCGCCTTGGGCCGATGGAAAACGTCTACGCCTGCGCCGGCTTTTCCGGCCACGGCCTGATGCACGCCCCGGCCGCCGGACTGGTCACCAGCGAACTGGTGCTGGACGGCAGGGCCGGGTCGCTGGACATCAGCCAGTTGGCGCTGGATCGTTTTGCCGACCCCTCGCGCCTGCATGACGAAGCAAACGTGATCTAGATGGCCGGTTCACAGCCCGAGGGCATGTTGGGGGCATGTCATGGAAAAACTCTACGCGCCGCTGCTGTTGATCGGCAGCAACATCTTCATGACCTACGCCTGGTACGGGCATCTCAAGGACCACAAGGAAAAGGCGATCTGGCTGGTCGTGCTCATTTCCTGGGGCGTGGCATTCTTTGAATACTGCCTTCAGGTGCCGGCCAACCGTCTTGGCGCGCGGGTCTATTCCCTGGGCCAGCTCAAGGTGATGCAGGAAGTCATCACCATGGCCGTGTTCGCGGCCTTTGCCATCTTCTACATGCGCGTGGAACTGCGCTGGGATTTCCTGTGGGCGGGCCTGTGTCTGGTCGGGGCGGCGTTTTTCATGTTCCGGGGCGGCCTGACACCGGCAAGCTGACAATTGCTGCAATTGCCTGCCGGCCGATTCATAATCACGGGCACGCTCACCACCCCGGCTGGGGATCGCCATGAAAACGTCGCCGTTGCTCGCGTTTGGTTTGTGCGCACTGCTGCTGGCCGCCTGTGACAACGACCCGCCGCCGACGGGCCCGGCCTCCAGGGGCGGCTATTCGGTCGAGCGGCTGGATTTTGACGGCCTGCGCGACGGCTTACGCAGCCGCGACCTGCCCACCAGCGTGTACCTGCCGCGCGAGGGCGCGGGGCCGTTTCCGTTGGTTTTGTTGTCGCACGGCCTGGGTGGTGACCGCCGCCATTACGTGTACCTGGCCCGGCACCTGGCCCGGCACGGCTATATCGTGGTTGTGCCCGAGCACGTGGGCAGCAGTTCACGCCTGAATGTCGGCCAGCTTGCGGCGGCGGTGCTGGACATGGACGAATGCGTGGCCCGCCGCGACGACCTGAGCTTTCTGATGGATGAAGCCGTGCAGTGGAACGACCACCACCCGAAGCTGGCCGGCCGGATTGATCTTGACGCGATCGGCGTTACCGGCCACTCGTTCGGCGGCGGCACAGCCCAGTGGATCGGCGGCGCGCAACTGTACATGGACGGCGACTACGACAGCGTGCGCGACAGCCGCGTCAAGGCGATTTTGCCCCTGGCCGGCGGCGGCACGCCCGACACCCAGGGCTGGAGCCCCTGGTTCGGCAACGACAGTTTCGAAGACCTCAAGATCCCGTGCATGCACATTGTGGGCACCGACGACGACTGGCTGGGCCGCAAGGGCAGCTACAACAACGCGCCCAAAGGCGACCAGTTCTATGTTGCCCTGCAGAACGTGGATCACTTTGACTTCACCGACGCCGGCGACGCCAAACACACCCGCAAGGCCAGCGCCAACCGCATCATCGCGGCTTTGGCCACGGCCTTCTTCGGCCGCTACCTCAAGGGCGACAGCGACCGCTTCCTGCGCGAGTCGTGGGCCGACGCCCAGTGTGACTGGCTGGTGCCGGACGTGATCTGGTACGACAAGTAACCGCGCCGCAACGCAACACGCCCGTCCGTGCGGACGGGCGTGTTTGCTGGCGGGCGGTCTACTTGATCAGTCCGTACTTCCTGCCCAGTTTCTCGAACGCCTCGATGACCTGGGCAAGGTCGCGATCGTTGTGAATGGCCATGAAACTGGCACGCACGCCGCTTTGGCCCTGGGGAACGCCGGGCGTGATCACCGGGTTGGTGTAGACACCCAGTTCCAGCAGGTCCTTCCAGAACTGGAAGGCCTGGATGTCCTCGCCAACCTTGATGTAGACGATCGGCGTGGCTTCTTCGCCGATGGCGTACCCGATGCGCTTGAACTCGGCGCGCACCTTGGCCACCACCTTGCGCAGGTTGTCCAGGTGTTCCGGCTCGGACTGGATCATCTTCAGCGACTGGGTCACGGCTGCGACGCTGGCGGGTGTCATGCTGGCGGCAAAGATCAACTGGCGCGCGTGGTGCTTGACGTAGCTGATCACGCGCTCTTCGCCGGCGATGAAGCCGCCCAGGCCGGCAAAACTCTTGCTGAATGTGCCCATCACCACGTCCACGTCAGCCTCAAGACCGAAGTGCTCGGCGGTGCCGCGGCCGTGCTTGCCCACAACGCCCACGCCGTGGGCGTCATCCACAAAGATGCGCATGCCGTACTTTTTCTTCAGGCGCACGATCTCGGGCAGACGGGCCAGGGTGCCCTTCATGCTGAACACGCCGTCAGTGACAAGCAGTTTGCCGGCATCGGCGGGCGAACCTTCCAGCACGCGTTCAAGGTCTTCGATGTCGTCGTGCTTGTACTTTTTGGTTTCGGCAAAACTCAGCTGCGTGGCGTCCATGATGCAGCTGTGGTTTTCGCGGTCACTCAAGATGATGTCGCGGCGGCCGGCCAGCACGCTGATCGCGCCCATGTTGGTGGTGTAGCCGGTGGTGAAACACAGCGCCTTGGGCTTGCCCATGAACGCCGCCAGACGCTCTTCCAGTTCCACGTGGATCACGTAGGTGCCGTTGGCGTAACGGCTGCCGCTGCATGATGTTCCGTACTTGCGTGTGGCCTCCAGCGCGGCTTCGACAACCTTGGGGTGGCGCGTCAGGCCCAGGTAGTTGTTGCTGCCGGCCATGACGACTTCGCGGCCGTCAATGACGACGCGCGAGCCCATGTTGCCTTCAATGGTCTTGAAGAACGGGTACAACCCGACAGCCTGGACCTCAAGGTCGCGCTTGAAGTCATAGCACTTGGCAAATACGTCCACGAAATTCCTCTGCCGTGCTGGCTGGGCCTGCGGTTGTCCGGAGATTCCTTGCATGCCGGCTTCGGCTGCCCCCTCACGAGAGCGAACAGACTAGTGCACGGCACCGATTAGTCAAGCAAGCCGCCGCGGCTCCTTATTTTACGGCGGCAACAATCTTGCGCGCCGCGTCAGTCAAATCCGTGGCCGACTGGATGCGCAGGCCGCTTTCGTCCAGCAGTTTGCGGCCCTTTTCCACATTGGTGCCCTCCAGGCGCGCCACCACGGGCACCTTGAGGTTTACCTCTTTGGCGGCGGCAATCACACCCTCGGCGATCACGTCGCACTTCATGATGCCGCCAAAGATGTTGATCAGTACGCCTTTGACGTTGCGGTCGCTCAAAATCAGCTTAAAGGCCGCCGTCACGCGGTCCTTGCTGGCGCCGCCGCCCACGTCCAGAAAGTTGGCCGGGTTGCCCCCATGAAGCTTGATGATGTCCATCGTGGCCATTGCCAGGCCGGCGCCGTTGACCATGCAGCCGATGTTGCCGTCAAGCTTGATGTAGCTCAGGTCATACTTCTTGGCTTCGGTTTCTTCGGGCACTTCTTCCGTCAGGTCACGCAGGCTTTCAATGCTGGTGTGGCGGAACAGCGCGTTGTCGTCAAACGTCATCTTGGCGTCCAGCGCGATCACGTTGCCGTCTTTGGTGGTCACCAGCGGGTTGATCTCGACCAGCGAAGCGTCGTTGTCCAGAAAGCACCGCGCCACGGACTGCACCAGCGCCCCGGCCTTGTTGACCAGCCTGGCCGGAATACCCATGCGCAGGGCCAGGCGGCGGGCCTGAAAGCCCTGCAGCCCTTCGGCGGCGTCGAACCATTCCTTGATGATGCGGCCGGGGTGCTTGTGGGCGACTTCCTCGATATCCATGCCGCCGTCATAGCTGCCCATCATGCACAGGCGCCCGGTGTCACGATCCAGCAGGCAGGCCAGGTAGTATTCGTGGTCAATCTGGCAGCCTTCTTCAATCAGAAGCTGGTTGACCTTTTTACCCTCGGGCCCGGTCTGGGGGGTCACAAGCTGCATGCCCAGGATTTTTTCGGCCCACGAACGGACCTCTTCGGTGCTTTTGGCGATCTTGACGCCGCCGCCCTTGCCGCGGCCGCCGGCGTGAATCTGGGCCTTGACGACCCACACCCCGCCGCCGATTTCACGCGCGACGTTGACGGCTTCCTCGACGCTGTAGGCCACGCGGCCCTTCAACAGCGGCGTGCCGCTGCGGCGCAGAATGTCTTTGGCCTGGTACTCGTGGATTTTCATTGCGGTTCCAAGCTGGGATCCAAACGGCGCGGCATTGTGCGGACGGCTTGCCGGGGTTTCAAGACGCGTGAAGCCCGGCGCGCGGCAATTCAGCGCCGCTGGTGGCGAACCCGCCGCGGGGCCGGTGGCCGGCGCTGGCTGCCCGATTTTGCGCGGCCGAACTTCTGGCGCAGCCGCGCCGCCACGCGCGCGGGCACAAAACGCGCGATCTCGCCGTCCAGCGCCGCGGCCTCGCGGATCAGCCGCGACGAAATGAAGCTTTCCTCGAGTGTCGCGCACACGAACACGGTTTCAATGTCGGGCGCGAATGTGCGGTTGGCGTAGGCCATCTGCACTTCGCTTTCAAAATCGCTGAACGTGCGCAGTCCGCGCAGAATCACGCGCGAGCCCATGCGGCGCACGTATTCAACGGCCATGCCCGAAAAACTGTCCACGCGCACGTTGGCCAGATCGGCCGTTTCCTGGCGCAGCATTTCCAGTCTTTCGTCCAGCGAAAACAGCGGCGACTTCTGCACGTTGATGGCGCAGGCCACCACCAGTTCGTCAAACAGGGCGGCGCCGCGGCGGATCACGTCCAGATGGCCGTTGGTCACGGGATCGAACGTGCCGGGGTAAATCGCAATGCGGTTGGGCATGGAACCTCCGGGCGCAACATAGCAGTGTTGCCGCAACGGGCCAGTCCGGCGGCATTGTTGCCGCGCCGCACACGGCTATGCTGTGGCCGGAGGTTCCAATGGCAAACTTTCACGAACTGAAGATCAACGCGCTGAACGGCACGCCGGCAAACCTGGCGCAGTTCAAGGGCAAGGTGGTGCTGGCCGTCAACGTGGCCAGTGCCTGAGGGCTTACGCCCCAGTACTCCGGTCTGGAGAAACTGTACCAGGACTACAAGGCCAGCGGCTTTGCCGTGCTGGGCTTTCCATGCAACCAGTTCGGGGCCCAGGAGCCCGGCACCCCGGCGCAGATTCAGGAGTTCTGCAGCACCAAGTACAAGGTGACCTTCCCGCTGTTTGAAAAGGTCGAGGTCAAAAAGGGCGGCAACCAGCACCCCGTGTACCAGTTTCTGACGCGCGACCACGCCGAGCCGAACTGGAACTTCGCCAAGTATCTGGTCGGCAAGGACGGCAAGGTGATCCGGCGCTATGAACCCACGGTCAAGCCTGACGACCCGGCTCTGGTTGCTGCTATCGAGGCAGCGCTCAAGGCCTGAGTTTGCCGCGGTGGCTGACCCAGGCGGAATCGGCGTCGGCAAAACGCAGCCGGGCGCGCACGTCGCGCGGCCTGGCGTTGTCAATGCCCACACGCCGGCCCACGGCCACACGCGCCGGCGGCCGGCCCTCCAGCAGTTCCAGGCCGCCGGGCATAAACAGCGCGTGACCGCAAAAGCCGGTATCCAGCCCCAGCGCCGCGCCGACGCGACCGGGGCCGGCCAGCAGCGCGGGGCCGTTCAGGCCGCCGCGCCGGCGGCGAACCAGCCCCAGCCCGGCCACCGGCTCGCAGGCGCGGATCAGAACCGCGCTGCCGGGTACAACACCCGCCACAACGTTCAGCATCTGGTGCAGGCCGTAACAGACGTACACGTAGGCGTGGCCAGGCGGGCCCCACATGGCGCGGTTGCGCGTGGTCCGGCCTTTTGCCGTATGACAGGCCGAGTCATGCGGCCCCAGGTAGGCTTCCACTTCGGTGATGCGCAGCGTGACAGCACCGCGCCGCAGCCTCATGCCAAGCAGTTCGCGCGCCACCTGAACCACATCGCGGGCGTACCAGTCCTGGGGCAGCAGGCTCACTCAATCACCCCGACCCAGCAGCCGTCGCCAATCGGCGCGATCACGCCGTGGATATCCTTGCGCGCGGCCATGACATCGTTGAACCGCCGCACCGCGTGCACGCCGCTTTCGTCGGGTACCTCGGCGAACAGTTGGCCGAACGCAAAAGCGTTGTCGGCCATCACCAGCCCGCCCTTGCCGCAGATGCGCACGGCCTGTTCAAGGTAAACGGGGTAGTTTTCCTTGTCGGCGTCCAGAAAGCAGGCATCGGCGGAGTTTGCCGGCAGCGTCTTCAGCACATCGGCGCCCTTGCCGCGCAGCACTTTCACCTTGCCCTTCACGTCAGATTTGGCGACCCAGGCCTCGGCGAAATCGGCGTGCCTGGGTTCAAGCTCGATTGTGGTCACCAGCCCGTCGGCGGGCAGGGCGCGGGCCATCTGGATCGCGCTGTATCCCGCCAGCGTACCCACCTCAATCACGCGCTTTGCCCCGCGCAGCTTGAGCAGAATCTGCATCAGGCTGGCCTGGGCGGGGCTGATCCAGATTTTGGGGATGCCTGCTTTTTCGGCCTCGGCCTTGAGGGCGCGCAGAAACTCGTCGTCGCCCCGTGTGCGTTGTGCGACATAGTCGTAGTGGCGTTGCGTGACGCGGCAGGGATTGTCGGTCATGTTGGTCTCCGAGCCGGGGAATATACTGGCGGCATGGCAAACCTGTACGACATCTACGCGGAACTTCGCGCCGCGGGCATGCCTGAACTGGAAGTGTTCGAGTTTTACGCTGGAGGCAGCGTGTTGAGTGTCTGCGGCGCCAGCAAACCCGTGCCCGACGAACTGGCGCGCGACATGCTTTCGATGCACGCGATCCGCTGGCTGGGCCAGCCCGTGAAACTGGAAAGCGGCAAAGGCTGGAAGCTGTCGGTCAACGGCCGCGAGTTTTCAGGCAACGACCCGCTGGCCTGCGTGCTGGCCGCGGCGCGGGGGTTGAACGCGCGGATTTAGCGTGGTGGGCGCGGAGGGATTCGAACCCCCAACCCTCTGCGTGTAAAGCAGATGCTCTAACCGTTGAGCTACGCGCCCGGTGTCCGCAGCATACCGCAGGCGGTCGCGCCCGCAACGCGGCGTTTGGAGCCCCAGGCGTACGCGCGGCGGCCCTCAACATCGTGCCCCGTCGCTTACGCTCCGGGCTCAAGACATCGAGACAACGCGGCCCGCAACGCGGCGTTTGGAGCCCAAGCGTACGCGCGGGGGCCATTGGGCCCGCGGCAGGCCCCGTCCAACGCTTCGCGCTCAATACACACTTGGGCCGTTACTTGTACAGTTCTTTCAACAGCAGTTCGCCGGCCTTGAGCAGACTCTGGTTCACGCTGCTGGCGGCCAGCGGCAACAGATTGTTTCTGGTTTCCTTGCGGTACTTTTCGATGTACTCGTCCGTCAGGCCGCTGCCGGCCATGGAGCGCAGATTGTGTACCCGGTCGCACAGCTTGATCGCCTTGACCCAGTTCGGCGCGCCGCGCAGACCTTCGTAGTAGCGCTGAAGTCCAAGCTCTTTGGGTGTTCCGTCGCGTTTGTACATCTTGGTCAGCAGCACCACGGCGTTGGCGGCGTCTTCGCCAAAGGCCTGCAACAACTGCTGGGGCGTGGTGTTCATGTCGTCTTCGAGAACATCATGCAGCAGCGCGGCCAGAATCTCGTTGCGGTCGCGCATCTTCACTTCTTCGACGGCGATCAGGGCCACTTCCAGCGGGTGGGTGGCGTAGGGCAGGCCGCCCTGGCGCCGCTGGCCGGCGTGGGCGCGGTACATGACCTCCAGCGCGCGGGCAATGTCGCGGTGCAGCGCCGCGTCCACCTGCTTGAGCAACCGGTGCTCCAGCGCGTCGCAGCCCTCAGGCCGGCTTACCTTCACGTTGGGGTCGGTGCCCTTGCGCCGGCTGTCATCCTTGCGGTGGCGGTCGGACATGACCCGGCGCAGGTCTTCCAGACTGATTTCCTTCTGCACCATCAGCACCAGCAGGTGAAACAGCATGTCGCACATTTCACCGACCAAGGCCTGCCGGTTGTCGCCCTTGGCCGCGATCACGGTTTCGGTGGTTTCTTCGCCCAGTTTCTTGAGAATCTTGTCCAGGCCGGCGTTGAACAGATAGGTGCTGTAGCTGCCCTCGGGCCTTTGCGCCTTGCGTTCCTGCAACAGTGTCCGCACCTCTTCCATCAACTGCCCCAGTTGCGGCCCCCAGCCCTGCAGTGCATTGGGCCTGGCGGCTTTGGCCAGGGTTTCGGCATCGCGGTGGATGGTCTGGAAAAAGCAGTCTTTCTCGCCGGTGTGGCAGGCCGGGCCGTCCGGAATGACCCGCGCGACCAGCGCGTCGCCGTCGCAATCCAGCCTGAGTTCCGCCACGCGCATGGTGTTGCCGCTGGTTTCGCCCTTGACCCAAAGCTGCTTGCGCGAGCGGCTGTAAAACGTGATCAGCCCGGTATCCAGCGTGCGGCGGAATGACTCGGCGTTCATGTAGGCCAGGGTCAGCACGTCGCCGGTGACGGCGTCCTGCAGCACGCAGGGCAGCAGTCCGTTTGCGTCCCACTTGATGGGCTGCTTCTTTTCGCTTTCGGTCGGGTCGGACATGGTTGCTTTCGTGGCTGCTAGGCGGCCGCCAGCGGCGGCCGCACCTCAATGCCGCGCGCGCGCAGAAAAGCCTTGGCCTCGCGCACGCTGTGCTGCCCGAAGTGAAAGATACCGGCGGCCAGCACGGCACCTGCCCCTGCCTTCAGGCCCTGTTCCATGTGTTCCAGTGTACCAACCCCGCCGCTGGCAATCACAGGCACGCGCACGGCGCGCGCGGCCGCGGCCGTGAGTTCAAGGTCATAGCCCTTGCCGGTGCCGTCACGGTCCATGCTGGTCAGCAGGATTTCGCCCGCGCCCAGTTCAACCCCGCGCTGCACCCAGGCCAGGGCATCCAGGCCGGTGTCTTCGCGCCCGCCCTTTACGTAGACATTCCACCGGCCCGGCGCCGTCAGGCGCGCGTCCACGGCCAGCACCACGGCCTGGGCGCCGAAGCGCCGGGCGCACTGGCGGATCAGGTCGGGGTCGCGCACGGCGGCGCTGTTCATGGCGACTTTGTCGGCGCCGGCCCGCAGCAGGCGTTCAAAGTCGGCCACGCTGCGCACGCCGCCGCCGATTGTGAACGGAATGCTCAGCGTTTCGGCACAGCGCCGGGCCAGATCGGCCAGGGTGTCGCGGCCCTCGTGGCTGGCGGTGATGTCCAGAAACACCAGTTCGTCGGCTTCTTCGGCGTCGTAGCGCCGGGCGCACTCCACGGGGTCCCCCGCGTCGCGCAGGCCCACGAAGTTGACGCCCTTGACGACCCGGCCGTCCTTGACGTCCAGGCACGGGATAATGCGTTTGGCCAGCATGGCTACTTGCGTTCCTTGAACCCGGCTTCGCCGGTTTCAATCGCCTGTTTGGCCGTGAACTTGCCCTGGGCGATTGCCTTGCCGACCAGCACGCCGGCAATGCCCGGCGTGGCGGCGCACTGGCGAATCTGGGCCAGTGTCGTAATGCCGCCGGCCACAATCACATCCACGCCGGCGGCACCCACGCGTGCCGCGCCGATGATGTTGGGCCCGGCGCCCGTGGCTTCGGCGGTGGCGTCCTGGTAGATCACGTGCTTCACGCCGGCTTTTTTCAGTTCCACGGCCAGGTCCTCGGGCCGCAGCCTGTGGTTGTCGCGCACCCATTCCTGGCCCACGGCAATGCCGTCCTTAGCGTTGATGCTGACCACCACGGCGTCGGCGTTAAAGGCCACGGCGGCGCGAACCAGCGCCGGGTCGCGCATGGCGGCGTCGCCCAGGGCGACGCGTCTGGCGCCCAATTGCACCAGCCGCTTGAGCCCGTCCAGATCACGCACGCCGCCGCCGAACTGCAGCGGCGTCTTGACCTGTTTGGTCAGCAGCATCAGCGTTTCCAGGTTGCGCTGCGCGCCGGCCAGAACGCTGCCGCTGTGTTCGGCCTCGCCCACGGTAAACGGGCCGTCCAGGTTGAACAGGTGAATCCACGTCGCGCCCTGGGCCTCAAGCTCTTTGGCGTATGCCGCGGCGTCGGCCCGGTTGGCGCGGGTGCCCACGCCCACAGATTCGTACTTCAGCGCGGCGCCACCGCGCAGCTCGATGGCAGGAATGACTGTAAATCCGGACATGGCTTATCCTTTTGGCGTCTGTGCGGCCGCCAGTGCCTCGTTTAGCGTAAATCGGCGCTCGTACAACGCCTTTCCAATTATCAGGCCGTCCACGCCGTCGTTGGCGCCGGCGGCGGCCCGAACATGCGACAAATCCCCCACTCCGCCGCTGGCAATCACGCGGCAGCCAAGCCTGCCGATGGCTTTTGCGCCGTCAAGGTCGGAGCCGACCAGCATGCCGTCGCGCGCGATGTCGGTGTAGATGAACCGGTTGACGCCGGCGTCCATCATGCGCCGGGCAAGTTCGAGGCTTGTGGTTTCGCTGACCTCAAGCCAGCCCGCGACAGCCACTCTGCCGCCGTTGGCGTCAATGCCCACGGCCAGCCGTTCGCCCAGGCGGCGGGCCAGCGCCTTGACCAGCGCCGGGTCGCGCAGGGCGACCGTACCCAGAATCACGCGCTTTGCGCCGGCGGCCAGGGCGCGGTCCACGTCGGCTTCACTGCGCAAGCCGCCGCCGAATTGCACCGGCACGGCCACGGCGGCGCAGATCACGCGCAGGATCTCGAGGTTGGTGGAGTCCTCGCCGAACGCGCCGTCCAGATTCACCACATGCAGCCAGCGCGCGCCGCGCGCGGCAAAATCGCGCGCGATCGCCACCGGGTCTTCGCCGTAGACGGTCTGCCGGTCGGCCCGGCCCTGGGTCAGCCGCACGGCCTTGCCGCCGCGCAGGTCAATCGCGGGATAGAGCGTGAAACGGTTCATGTTCCCAGCCCCAGAAAATTGCGCAGCACCGTCGCCCCGCACTGCTGGCTCTTTTCGGGGTGCGCCTGCAGCCCGCGCACGTTGCCGTTGCGCGCCATGGCGCAGAACTCTTCGCCGTATGTGGCCCGCGCCAGCACGTGTGCGGCGTCAGCGGGCTCGCACACAAAGCTGTGCACGAAATAGAAGTACGCGTTGTCCGGCAGGCCTTGCAGCAGCGGGTCTTCCTGAATCGGCAGAATGTTGTTCCAGCCCATGTGCGGCACGGCAAGGTCGCCGGCGTTGATGGCGCGCACGCGGCCGGGAATCAGCCCCAAGCCTTTGCGGGTGCCGAATTCTTCGCCGGTTTCGAACAGCAGTTGCATGCCCAGACAGATGCCGAACACCGGCTTGCCCGTGGCGGCAAAGGCGACAATCGCCCTGTCCAGACCGCGCGATTCCAGAGCATCCATGCCTGCCGGAAAGCTGCCCACACCGGGCAGGATCAGGCGCTGCTGTGCGGCGACCTGATCGGGCGTGGTCACGACCTGCACTGTGCCGCCGGCGCGTTCCAGGGCGCGGGCGATGCTGCCCAGATTACAGATGCCCGAATCAATCACGCCGGCGCCGGTCACAGCACGCCCTTGGTGCTGGGCACGCCCTGCTGGCGCGGGTCCACCGTCAGGGCCGCGCGCAAGGCCCGCGTGACGCTTTTGAACACGCCTTCAATTATGTGGTGTGTGTCGTGGCCGCGGATCACGTCAAGGTGCAGGTTCATCGGAAAGTGCGTGCTGAAGCTGCGAAAGAAGTGCTCGACCATCTCTGTGGGCAGGCCGCCCACCACCTCGCGTCGCAGTTCGCCAAGGTTCGGTACAAAGTACGGCCGGCCGCTCAGGTCCAGCGCGCAGCGCACCAGCGTTTCGTCCATCGGCACGCAGGCGAAGCCGTAGCGCGCGATGCCGGCCTTGTCGCCGGCGGCCTGTTTGAAGGCCTCGCCCAGGGCAATCGCGATGTCTTCGACACTGTGGTGCGCGTCCACATGCAGGTCGCCCTTGCAGCGCAGGGTGATGTCGAACAGTCCGTGACGGGTGAACAGTTCCAGCATGTGGTCCAGAAAGCCGATGCCGGTCTTCACGTCGTACTTGCCGGCGCCGTCAATCAGCACCTCGACCGAGATTTCGGTTTCGCTGGTTTTGCGGCTGACACTGCCCCTGCGGCTCATGGCTTGCCCCCGGGCGGCACCTCGGTGATCGCAAACTCAAGCGCCTTGAGAAACGCGTCGTTTTCTTCGGGCCGCCCGATGCTGACTCTAAGCGCGCGGCCCAGGCGCGGATAGCCCGAGACATCGCGCACCAGCACGCCGCGGCCGACCATCGCCTGCCATAACGCGCGCGGGTCGCGGTCGGTTTCAAACAGCAGAAAGTTGGAACGCGACGGGTACACCCGCACGCCGCGCGCGGCCTTGAGCAGCCGCGCCACGCGTTCGCGCTCGCGTTTGATTTCTTCCAGCCGGCCCTTGAGCGTCACCGCGTGTTCAATCGCCACCTCTACGGCCGCCATCGTGAAGATGTTCAGGTTGTAGGGCAGCTTGGCCGTGGCGAACATGGCCAGGGCGTTGGGGTGGCACACCATGCAGCCAAAGCGCAGGCCCGCCGTGGCAAAGGCCTTGCTGAAGGTGCGCAGCACGACCAGGTTGGGGCAGGTGCGGGTCAGTTCCAGCGCGGTTTCGCCGTGGAATTCGAAATAGGCTTCGTCCACGACCCATAGCGCGTGGGTGGTCTGCACCAGGTGTTCCAGATCCATCGGGTTGATCACGCCGCCGGTCGGGTTGTTGGGCGACGTGATGACGACCACATGGGCGTCTCTGGCCAGTTTTTCCAGTTGGGCCGGGTCGTACTGCAGGTTGTCGTCAAGCCCGCCGGTAATCACATCCGCGCCCAGAATTTCGGCCAGCAGCTTGTACAGCGTGAAGGTGGGCTGCGGGATCAGCACCTTGCGGCCGGGCTCCAGCGTCGCCACAAAAACCGCGTACAGCAGTTCGTTGCTGCCGTTGCCTACCAGAACCTGGGCCGGGTCCGCACCCAGATAGCGCGCGACCTTTTCCGTGAACGCGGCCGGCACAAAGGGCGGGTAGCGGTTCCAGTCCTGCTCGCGCACGCGCTCGAACACCGCCTGCTTGAGCGTGGCCGGCCAGTCATAGGGGTTTTCGTTCTGGTTCAGCTTGATCGGGCAGGCCGGAACGTCGAGTTTGTAGCCGCCGGCCAGGCGGGCGATCTGCTCTTTGAAGAACCGGAACGTGGTGTTCTGCATGGCGGTCTGTTGATGCCTCAGTTGAAGCGCACCCCCACGCTTCGGGCGTGGGCCTCCAGCCCTTCGGCCCGGGCCAGGGTCTCAATCGCGGCGCGGCTGGCGGCCAGCAGGTCTCTGCTGCCGCGGATGATACTGACCTGGCGGGTAAAGTCGTGCACCGAAAGCGCGCTGGCAAAGCGCGCCGTGCCGCTGGTGGGCAGAACATGGTTCGGCCCGGCGCAGTAATCGCCAAAGGCCTCGGGGGCGTACGGGCCCACAAAAATCGCCCCGGCCTGGCGGATCTGGTTGGCGTCCTGTTCGGCCGTGGCGGTCAGCAGCTCGATGTGTTCAGGGGCAAAGGCGTCGGCAATGCGCAGGGCAAAACCCTTGCTGGGCGCGGCGATGATGCCGCCGAACTCGCGCAGACTGGCTGCCGCCACATCCTTGCGCGGCAGGTCGGCAAGCTGCTTTTCCACTTCTGATTGCACGGCCGTTGCGGCATCGGCGCTGTCGCACACGGCAATCGCCGCGGCCTGGGTGTCGTGTTCGGCCTGGGCCAGCAGGTCGGCGGCCACATGGCGCGGGTCGGCCTGGTCGTCAAACACGACCACGACTTCGCTGGGCCCGGCGATGCTGTCAATGCCCATGCGTCCGAACAGTTGTTTCTTGGCCAGCGCCACAAACAGGTTGCCCGGCCCGACCAGTTTGTCGCAGCGCGCGATCGCAGGCGTGCCGATGGCGGCGGCGGCCACGGCCTGGGCGCCGCCCACGCGGTAGATTTCTTCGACCTTAAGTTCCAGCAGCAGCGCCGCCAGAATCGGCGACTTTTCCAGCGCGCCCGGCGGCGTGAACACCGCCACTTCCTTGACCCCGGCCACCTGCGCCGGCACCAGTGTCATCATCAGCGTGCTGGGGTAAAACGCCGTGCCACCGGGCACGTACAGGCCCACGCGGTTCAGCGACTGCACACGGATGCCGGTCGCGCCGCCCGATTCCTCGATCTGCCAGGAGTCGGCCTTCTGCCGCTCGTGAAAACGGCGCAGGCGCGGCAGCACGTGTTCCACGCAGGTCTTGAGCAATTTCTCGTCCACACCGTCGGCGGCCTTCATCAGGTCCATCTTGCCCACCTTCATGCGGTTGCTGGGCAATTCGGTGCCGTCAAACAGGCGCGTCAGGTGGCGGACGGCCTCGTCTTTGTGGGTGTCCACGAACTCGATCACGCGCGCCACGGTGGCGTTGGCGCTGTGGGCCAGTCCGGCGCAGAACTTTTCGGCAAAGGCCACAAACTCGGCGTCGCCGGTGGCTTTGGCGCGGGCCAGCAATTCTTCGGGCTTGGCGCCCACGGCGACATCGCGGAACTCGCTGCGCCGCTTCAGCCGCGCCTGCAGGGCCGTGAACTCTTCGCTGCCGACTTCGTAGATCCCGATCGCGCTCATGGCGTGGCTCCGGTAGCGTTGGCCAGGTGCTGCATCAGTTCGCGTATTTCTTCCAGGCGGGCGTAATAGGCCGCGCGATTGACCACCAGCCGCGCGCTGCAGGCGGCGATTTCTTCAATCACCACCAGTCCGTTTTCGCGCAGCGTCGCGCCGGTTTCAACAATATCCACGATGTAGTGGCTCAGGCCGAGAACAGCGCCGATTTCGACACTGCCGGAAAGCTTGAACACCGTGGCCGGCACGCCTTTTTTGCGAAAGTAGTTGGTGGCCACGCGCGGGTACTTGCTGGCAATGCGCACCGGCGACAGCAGGTTGTCGCCCTTGCGCTCCAGTTCCGGTTTGCCGGCCACGACCAGGCGGCACCTGGCAAACCCCAGGTCCAGCGGTTCCAGCAGGTCAGGCGACAGTTCCATCAGCGTGTCTTTGCCGCTGATGCCGCAATCGGCCACGCCCTGTTCCACGTACAGCGGCGCGTCCACGGGTTTGACCAGCAGATATTCCACGCGGCCGCAGCGGCTGGGCACCGTCAGCCTGCGGGTGGCGGAAAGGTCTTCGGCGGGGCTCAGGCCCGCGGCAGCCAGCAGACGCTGGGCTTCCTTGAGCACGCGGCCGGTGGGCAGGGCCATGCGCAGCATCAGGTGCCCTCCCCCAGTGTCACGTTGTGTCCCTGTGCGCGGTGAGCCAGCACGGTTGCCAGTGCGCCTGGAGCATCGGCGCGCACCGCGACACCGGGGCCGTTGCCGCCGAAGTCGCGCGGCGCGGCTTCGGCCATACGCGCGATGTCAAAGCCCAGACCCACGGCCGGAACATCCAGCCCGAAGCGGTCATAAAGACGGTCATAGCGCCCGCCGCCGCCCAGTTCGTCGCCCACGCCGCGGGCGTAAATCTTGAACATGGCGCCCGAGTAATAATCAAAGCGGCGCACCTCGCCCAGATCAAACAGCACGTCGTTGGCGCCGCAATCGGCCAGCAGCGCGCCGATCGCCGCCAGTTCGTCCAGGGCGGCGCTGGCGGCGCGGTTCAGGGCAAACGCGCGCGGGGTCTTGATCACTTCGGGTCCGCCCGTCAGCAGCGGCAGGGTTTCCAGCAGTCGCACGCTGTCTGCGTCCAGCCCCACGCGCTCGGCCACCACGCGGATGCGCGAGGGGTTCTTGTGATCCAGCGCCTCCAGCAGCCGGCGTTCGGCCCGGCCCCTGTCGCCCAGCACGGCGTTCACAAACCCGGCGTGCCCCACCACGATCACCGGCTGTTCGATGCCCACGGCGCGCAGACACTCGCGCGCGATCAGGATGCACGCCGCGTCGTAGACCGGCCCGCGCGCGTTGAGCCATTCCAGGCCGCGCTGGGTCTGTTCGACCCGGTGGCCGTGGCCGCCGGGCCGGAACCGGTACACCCGGCCCTCGTACGTGGCGCGAATCGGCCGGTTGGCGCGGCGCAACTCAATCGCCAGCGCCTTGGCGGCCATCATGGTGAAGTCGGCCCGCAGCACCAGCCTGCTGCCTTCGCGGTCCACCAGCGTGTACAGCCCGTCGGCGCCGTCAAAACTTTCGGCGGTGTCAAAGCCGGGCAGGATGATTTCGTCAAAGCCCCAGCCGTGGATCACACGCGCCAGTTCGGCGTCTATGCGCGTGCGGCGCGCGGCCTGGGGGCCGAACACCAGTTCGGTCCCGGGCGGAAACGAAAGTTGGGCGGGCAGGTTGCCCATGTCTGTCCTTTGGCCGCGTGTGCGACCGCTTTACGGCAAATGCCACAGAAACTCAATCAGGGCGCGCATTTCGTCGTCGTTCAGGCGCGTGTTCGGCGGCATGAACGCCCCCCGGTATTCCGGTGTGCCCGCGTGCGGGCCGGCAAAGCGCTGGGGGTCACGGATATGCCGGTACAGCCAGCGCCGCGCCTCCAGCGCGTCGTTGTCGTGCCGCCCCGGCATGACTTCGGCCAGACCGCCCAGCGGCGGGCCGGACATGCCTTTGCGCTCGCGGCTGGTCGAATGGCACAGCTCGCACCCCGCGGCCTTGAAGATGCCGCGACCGCGCTCGCGCAGGGTCGCGCTTTCGTCAGCCCCGGGCAAGGCCGGATAGGCCGCGCGCGACTGTTCTTCAATATGCCGGGTCATGGCCTGGGGATCCCGGTTGGAACCCCCGCCGCCGCAGGCCGCGGCCGCCAGCGCCAGCACCCCCAGCCACGTGCGCGCTGGCTTCATGGCACCAGCACCGCCTGTCCCGGCGCGCCGTTGCGGGACTCCACGCGTTCAATCCGCCCGTCGCGGTAATGCACCACGCGGTCGGCGCGCGAGGCCACACCGGACTCGTGTGTCACGACCACCAGCGTCATGCCCTTTTCGCGGCGCAGGCGGTCAAACAGGTCCAGCAGGCCTTTCTCGCTTTCGCTGTCCACATTGCCCGTTGGTTCGTCCGCCAGAAGAACGCGCGGGCGGTTCACAATCGCGCGGGCGATTGCCGCGCGCTGGCGTTCGCCGCCGCTGACGGTTGCCGGCACGTGTTTCAGCCGGTGGCCCAGCCCCACGTCGTGCAACGCCTGGCGCGCCAGTTCGGCGGCGTCGCGCCGGCCCTGAAGCGGCAGTGCCACGTTGTCCTGCAGGGTCAGGTGCGGCAGCAGACAGTGAAGCTGAAACACAAACCCGATTTCCTGCTGCCGGAAACGCGGCAGGTCGGAAACATGCGCGATGTCACGGCCAAAAAACTCAATCACGCCGCGGTCAGGCCGGTCCAGGGTGCCGATCAGGTTCATCAACGTGCTTTTGCCGCTGCCTGATTTACCCATGATGGCCAGCATTTCACCGGGCATGATGTCAAGGTCGAGGTCCTGCACGGCGCGGATTTCGCCGTTGTACGTTTTGACAAGCCCGCGGATGCGGATGGCCGGCCCGGACGATGTGCTTGCCTCGGACATGAGGGCCGTTATAGAAGCAACCACACTCCCCGATGGCAACCACGCGTGACAGGGCAATCGTTTGGGCTTGACACGGATTGAACCGGGCGCCGACAATCCCGTTCTTCCGCTTTGTGTGCGCCCGTGCGGCCTGAAACCACAGGTTTAGAACTGCCTATGCCGACGACAGAAGTTGTCCTGAGACCGGGAGATTCGCTGACCCTCAAGCTGGAGCTTGCCGGCCAGACCATGCGGCTGGACCTGTCGCTTTCGGCCCAGGGTGTGGCGATTTCGCGGCCCGCACCCCAGCCGGCGCCGCAACCGGCGGCCGTGAACCTTGACGAAGAATTCGCCGACGAACCCGAACCGGCCAGGCCGGCTTCGCTGGCCGCGGTGGAACCCCTGGCCCACGAGCCCGTGCAGGCCGTGGATGTCAGCTTTGACGAAGAACCCGCGCCCGCCCAGTCGGGCCCGGCCACGGTTCAGGATTCGGGCGACGACCTGGACCTGGATCTGGGTGACCTCGAAGGCGACATGGAAGAAGAAGTCACCGACGACGCACCGGCCGTTGATATTCCCGCCGACGATGCCCCGGCCCCCGATGAGGCCGGACTTGACCTTGCCGACGACAGTTTCAGCGCCGACGGCATGACCATGGTGCCCCCCACGCGCAAGGCCGCCGAGGCCAAGCCACTGGAGGCCATCAGCGCCACGTTGCAGCCTCTCAACCTTCAGGATCCAAGCACAGACGCACTGGCCGATACCGGAGAACCCGACATGGGTGACAAGTCAAAGTTCGCTCCCAGCAAGGACGACACACTGCCGGTCTGGACCGGCAAAGCCCGCGATTACAAGGACCCCATTCTCGAAAAGAAAAAGCAGACCGGCGTGATCAACAAGGCCGGCATGCAAAAGCCCGGCACCGGGCCGGTCAAACCGGGGCTAAAGCCGGCGCCGGGCAAACCCGCGCCCGCCGCGGCCAAGCCCCCGGCCCCGCCGCCGGCGGAAGACGACGGCCTGTCGCTTTCTCTGGAAGAGGAAGAACCCGCGCCGGCGCCGGTTCCGGCCGCCAAGGCCGCGCCGGCCAAACCGCTGCCCGGCAAGCCCCTGCCCGGCAAAAAGCCCACCGGCCCCGTGACCGCGCCCAAGCCCGCCGCGGCGGCATCCGGCAAGGCCGCGCCGGCCAAGCCCGCGCCGGCCGCCGCTGAGGGCGACTTCACGGTGTTTCTGTCGCCGCCCAAGGGCGCCGACAAGAAACAGCAGGCCGCGGAGATCATCGCCGAGATCCAGGGCATCAGCGTCAACGAGGCGCTGGCGCTGGCCGGCAAGATGATCGTGCCCGTGGTCAAGGGCGTCAGTGAGAAGGAAGCGCACAGCGTGCGCGACCGCTTCAAGGACGCCGGGCTTTCGTGCCGCATCACCCAGAAGCGCTGAACAGGGAACCGGAGCAGCCGATGAACTTCACCAAGAACGCCGACGGTTCGGTCACGCTGAAGTGCCCCCAGGGCAGCTTCGTGTTCACCGACGTTGAGTTTGACGATCTGGTTCACGCCATTCCGATCAGCACCACGCACCTGTACCGGCTGCTGATTGACACGCTGATCGAGGGCGACGACCGCAAACAGGCCATGCGCAAGATCATCGAGGCCACGGGCAACCCCGACGCCCAGCTTACGGCCTTGCAGAACGAGGCGCTGAAACACGTGCCCAAGGACTAGCAGCTCATGCCGGCAACCCTGCGCTGGAACAGGCTCGTGATCGCGGCCGCCAATGAACAGGAGTTCATTGCGGCCGTGTTCGAGTACTTCCCGCAGTTGCTGCAGCTTCCCTACGACGAAGTCGAGATGGACATTACCGGCTCGACCGAAATCACCGAAGACGCCTTTCGCAGCATCGCCCTGAAGCTGATTGGCGGCGAGGCCGCTGAAAAAAAGATGCTGATCCGTATTCCGGAAAGCGTCGAACGCTACTTCAAGCACGCCAACCTGTTCCGCGTTGTGGACATTGACGTGGTGCGGGCCGTGCCGCGCAACGGCCGCAACGCCGACCCCGGCCGCGTCAAGGCCAACATCAACGCCGGAAAGTTCGCGGCCAAAAAAACCAAGGGCCCGGCCGCGCCCGACAAAACCGAGCGCGCGCCCCAGCAGGCCGCGCCGGTCGAGCTTCAGCCCCAGCCCGCCACGCCGCCCAAACGCCCCACCGGCAAGGTGCCGTACACCGGGCCGGGCTGGCTGGTGGATGTCGAAACCGGCCAGCGCTTTCCGATCAACGA
Source organism: Planctomycetota bacterium (assembly GCA_015075515.1). Classification (GTDB taxonomy): domain Bacteria; phylum Planctomycetota; class UBA8742; order UBA2392; family UBA2392; genus H3-PLA7. The sequence continues at coordinate 442,036 of JABTUE010000004.1, read as the reverse complement.
CCGCATTACCGTGGGCCGCGAGGCCCCGGCTGACGTGGTGTTTCAGGTGCCGACCATCAGCAAGCGCCACTTCATCATCCGGCGCGGCGAATCGGGCTTTGTGGTCGAAGACATGCGCAGCACCAACGGCACGTACCTGAACGGGCTGCCGGTGCACGAGCCCATGCCGCTGCGCGACGGCGACGAACTGGTGGTGGCCATCACGCTCAAGCACCCCAAGGGCGCGCGCATTTTCCAGTTCTCGACCAAACCCGCGTAGCCAAGCGCCGCGCCAACGCTAGACTTGGGCGCGGTTGTAGATTGAACCGCGCCGCGCGCGTTTTCGTTCAATTGCCATAAACGGATGCCGCTTGCCCAAGATTTCGTACAACCCCGTGGACCAGTCACCGCCCCCGCCGCCCTATGTCATGGTGGTACGGCTGACCGGCATGCTGTTGATGGTCGGGGCGCTGGTGGGCATTGCCATGCTGCTGGCGCGATTTGCCGGCCAGAAAGAAGCCGGCGAATGGAGCTGGAACCCCAAGTCTATCCGCACCAACTTTGACCCGATCTACACCCCGGCGGAACTCAAAAAACTTCAGCAGGAAGCCGCCGAGCGCGCCCTGGCCGAATTCGGCATCGCCGTCAACTCGCCGCTGGTGGACCCGCCGCGCGACAACCGGCCTCCGGCCAACAACGGCCTGCCCCTGCCCTTTGAAGAACGCAAGGATCAGCCCCTGCCCGAAGAAGCCCGTGGCACCGACCAGCGTGAAATCTGGGCCCGACGCGACGCCCTGCACGCCGAGCTTGCCGCGCGTCAGTTCACGCTTGAACCCGTGTTCGACTACACCGCCGAGTCACACGAGGTGCTGGATTTTGTCGAACCCGCCGATGCCGACCGCACCCTGACTATGGGCGAATTCGCCGCCAACGGCGGGCGCCAGTCGCCGCCGTCGGAACGCCTGGCCCTGGGCGTGATGCGCAAGCTCCCGCGCGGCGAACAGCTTGCCGCCCGCCTGCACCGCGACGTGTACTTTCACGGGCCCGGCCAGCGCAGCATTGCCGCCTACCGCGGCCGCGGCCTGGCGGTTTCCGGCCGCCTGTTTGACCTGTACCGCGTGACACTGGCCCAGCCGCTGGTGTACCCCGACGGCGCCCGCGTGGACGGCTACTTTGAGGGCGCGGTGGCTTTTCTGGGCCGCGGCGTGGGCACCGAACACCCAATCGAACAGCGCGTGGTGCTGTTCCAGTGCCTGCAACTGCCCCCCGAACTTGAGCCTTACGTAAACACCGCCGGCGTGATCGCCCAGAGTGACAAACTGGCCAACGAGGCCGTGATGGTGAGCCTTGAGGGCGCGTATCTGCGCCTGTGGGTGTATTCGCGCAAAGTCGCGCCCTTCAGCACGCCCGGAAAGCCGGTGCTGTGCCAGGCCCACGCGCCGCTGATGCTGGCCGCGGCCGTGACGCGGTCGCCCAACAAGCCCTACGAGATCACCGACGAACTGCTGCAACAGGTGCGCGACGCCCTGCGCGAAGACCCGGTGTTTCTGGAAACCGAGGCCGCCTATTACGCGCTTCTGGCGCGCGCCAACGACCCCGGCGACAGCGTCGAGGCCGTGCCCGACGTGGGCTATTTCGATCTTGCCGGCGGCGGCGGCGAAACCGGCCCGCGCTATCGCGGCCAGGGTATCCGCATTGTCGGCATGATCGGCGACGACTACGTGCCGGTGATTCTGCCGCCGAACATCGCGGGCATGCGGCGCGTGTTCCGCACACTGCTGCTGGGCGACACCGCCGACTTTGCCACGCCCAAAAAATATCTGCTGGACATGGTGGAGCCCCCCACCGGCCTGGAGCCCCGCGCCCTGGTGGCGTTCAACGCGCGCTATTACCGCAACGTGTTTGAAACCAAAAGCACCCGCAGCGACGTGCGGCCGCTGTTGATCGCGCGCCGCGCCGTGGCCATCCAGGAGGGCAAGAAGGAAACCGAATGGATCTATGTGGGCGCGGGCCTGACGGCGTTTCTGGGCCTGTTTGTGGTCGTGATCTTCTTTGTCATGTCCGACCGCCGCGAACGCCGCCGGTTCGAGGCCGCCAGCGTCGAGCTTTCCCGCAAGCGCCTGGAAAAGCGCGGCGGCCTGAAGCTCAAGCCACTGCCCGGTGACGCACCCGCGGGCCAGGAACCGCCCAAACCCGACCCGCCGGCGGCGACCTGACGCCGTCCCATTTTCGGCACCCGCTGCTATCCTTGCGCGCCATGTACCCCGCGCGTGTGACGGTTCAACTGGCTGCACGAAGCTACGACGTGGCAATCGGCCGCGACGTGCTGGGCGAACTGCGCCCGGTGCTGGCGGCGCTGAAGCCAAGTTCGCTGCTGCTGGTCAGCGATGCCAACGTGGCGCCGCTGCATGCCCCGGCCGTGCGCGCGGCCGTACACGGGCTGGCCGAGCTGCACGAATTTGTCGTGCCCGCCGGCGAAGGCAGCAAGTCGCCCGCAAGGCTCAACGCGCTGTACGACTGGGCGCTGGGCGGGCGGATTGCCGACCGCCGCAGCGTGGTGCTGGCGCTTGGCGGCGGCGTGATCGGAGACCTGGCGGGCTATTTCGCGGCCACGCTGATGCGCGGCGTGCCGTACATCCAGTTGCCCGCGTCGCTGCTGGCGATGGTGGATTCCAGCGTCGGCGGCAAGGTGGCAATCAACCATGCCGCCGGCAAAAACCTGATCGGCGCCTTTCACCAGCCCGCGGCCGTGATCTGCGAACTGGCTTTCCTGGACACGCTGCCCCGGCGCGAATATGTCTCGGCCCTGGCCGAGGTGGTCAAGACCGCCGCGCTGGCCGGCGACGATCTGCACACCGTGCTGGACGCCAACCCCGACGCGATTCTGGCCCGCGACCACGGCCTGCTGGCCCGTGTGGTTCAGCACTGCGTGCGCTTCAAGGCCGGCATCGTCGCCCGCGACGAAACCGAAACCACGGGCCAGCGCGCGACTCTGAACCTTGGCCACACTCTGGCCCACGTGCTGGAGACCGCGTTTCCGGATCGCTATCTGCACGGCGAAGCCGTGGCCATCGGTCTGGCCGCGGCCCTGGGCGTGAGCATCGCCCGAACCGGCCTGGCGCCGGACGCCGCCAACGACGTAACGCGCCTGCTGGCGCGTCTTGGCCTGCCGTTGCAGGCTCCGCCTGAACTTGACCCGGCGCGGGTGCTGGAACTTCTGGCCAGCGACAAGAAACGCGAAGGCACAAGCCTGAACTTTGTGGCATTGCGCGCGCCGGGCCGGCCCGAACTGCTGCCGGTGCGGCCTGACGCCGGCTTTGCGGCCCTGCTGCTGGGGCGCGATCATGGATGAACTGGCGGCCAAGGTTGCGCTGTGCGTGGCGCGCAAGTTCACGCCCGCGGCGCTGAATGCCCTGTACCGGCGCTTTGGCAGTGCCGCCGCGATTGTCGGTTCCACCCCCGAACAGATACTGGGCGTGCCCGGCGTGAACCGCGAGGCCCCGGCCGCGCTGGCCGAAGTCATCCGCGCCGGCGAACACGACCGCGAAATCGCCAAGGCCGCCGAGCACGGCGTAAACTTCGTGCAGATCGAAGACGCATCCTACCCCGAGGCCCTCAAGCGCATCACCGACCCGCCGCTGCTGCTGTACGTGAAAGGCACGCTGGTCCGCGAAGACGCGCTGGCGGTTGCGATTGTCGGCAGCCGCAACGCCAGCGTGTACGGCACCAGCCAGGCCGCGCGCTTTGCCCGCGACTTCGGCACGCGGCGTATCACCGTGGTCAGCGGGCTGGCGCGCGGCATTGACACCTCGGCCCATCGCGCGGCGCTGGAGGCCGGCGGGCGCACGCTGGCGGTGGTGGGCAGCGGCCTGGCGGACATCTACCCGCCCGAAAACGCGCGCTTTGTGGACGAGATCGCCTCCAACGGCGCGGCTTTAAGCGAGTTTCCGCTCTACACGCCGGGTGTGGCGCGCAACTTTCCGCAGCGCAACCGCATCATCGCCGGGTTGGCGCTGGGCGTGCTGGTGATCGAGGCCGGCCTGAAGTCTGGTTCGCTGATCACGGCGCGGCTGGCCGCCGAACAAGGCCGCGAGGTGTTTGCCCTGCCCGGCAAGGTAGACCACGAACTGTCCCAGGGCGCGCACAAGCTGATCAAGGACGGTGCAGCGCTGGTGGAAGGGCCGGAAGATGTCTACGCCGGCCTGCCCATGCTCAAGCTGCCCGAAGAAGCGGCGCCGGCCAAGCCAAAGTCGTCGCTGCCGGCGGGGCTTTCGCCCACCGAGGCCCAGATCTGGCCGCGCCTGAAACCCAGCGACCCGCTGGGCATTGACGAAATCATGGACCAGACGGGTCTGGCGCCGGCCCAGGTGACGGCGGGCCTGCTGACGCTGGAAATGAAACGGCTGGCCAAAGCCCTGCCCGGCAAACGCTATGTGCGGCTGGATCTGTGACGCCCCTGTAACGGCACGATTCTCTTGCATTTGCATCATACAATGATATACTGTCGTTATGGTTTTGCGCGCGGCGGTTTTGGGCGTTCTGTTGGGGGTTCTGGGCGGGGCCGCAGCCTGGCGCGCCGTCGCTACGCCTGCGGCCTGGTGGAATTGGTGCGCGCTGGGGCTGGCTTTGGGCGCGCTGTTGCTGCTGTTTGTGGACACAAAGCGCAAGCGCGCGCGGCTGTTGCGGGGGATCGCGCACAGGCCGCGCTGGTACGAGTTTGGCGCCGGCGGGTTTTCTCTCGTAGCGATTGGACTGCTGCTGGCCTGGTGGCTGGCGCGAATCCCGGCGCCCATGGGCAGCGGCCCGGCGGGCCCCGCGGTTGAAGCGGCGCGATTCAAGCACCATTGGCTGGATCAGCCTGTGGTGATGGTCAGCCTGGGAGACAGTGTCAGTACCGGCTATGGCGCGGGGCCGGGTATGGGCTACTTCGAACTGATCCAGCGCAACCGCGATGATGTTTACCCCGAGATGACGGGAGTTGAACTTTCACGGGTACTGAATATCCGGCATGTCGAAAGACTGGCGGCCAACAGCACCAACAGCCTTGACCACGAGGAGACGATCCGTCGGATGCAGGTGTGGCCGAAGGAGATCTTCGGCGTGGTGTGCATGACTACCGGGGGCATTGATCTGATCCACTGGTACGGCAAATCCGGCCCCAACGAAGGGGCCATGTATGGCGCCGACTGGCCCGTCGCCGAACCGTGGATTCGCAACTTCGAGCAACGCCTGAATCGCATGCTTGTCGCCCTGCGCGAGAAATTCCCCGGCGGCTGCGCGGTGTTTCTCGCCACGATCTATGATCCGACCGACGGCATCGGCGACATCGAAAATGCCGGGCCCAGGTTCTGGCTGCCCGCCTGGCCCGACGGCAAGCGTATCCACACCGCGTTTAACGATGCCATCAGGACCGCCGCGGCAAGACACGATCATGTGCATCTGGTGGATGTGTACGCGACCCTGCTTGGCCACGGCATTCACTGCAACGAGCCGGGCAACCCGCACTATGATGCCGCCGACCCGACCTACTGGTACTACATCAATCTTGAAGACCCCAACCAGCGCGGCTACGACGCGATCCGCCGGGCGTTTCTGAATGCGATGTCGAGCGCCCTGGCACCGCCATGAATGTGCAGGGATCACCTGGCGATCGCTAACCGGGTACCTGCGCGGGCGTTGACCCGGGCAGGCCGCGGTTGCTGCGGCTACTTCAGGTCTTCGACCGTCAGCTTGCGCACCCTGATGCCGGCGTCGCTCTCCCAGACCGCGGCGACTCCGTCCCCGGTCGCCGCAATGCGCGGGAATTTGCCCTGCCCCAGATCCAGAACCTTCCCCGCTGTGCCGTCGCGGTTGAGCAGGGCGACGCGCACACTGTTGCCGTCCTGTTCCCATATGCCCACGGCGCGATCGCTGTCCAGCACCACCACGGCGGCGTGGGTCTGCTGGCCGTCCAGTCTTGCGGGCGGAGCGTCCGCGGGGCTTACGCCCGGTTTGCCGATCGAAAAGAAGAGCTTGCGGCTGCCGGCGCTGTCGCTCATCCAGACGCTGGCTTGTGTGGATCCGTCCGTGCTCAGGGCAACCTGCCCTCCGTCCATCGGTCAGCCCTTCCAGCGTTCGCGGTCGTCCAGCCGGGCGGTGGCGAACCTTTTGCCTTCGTCGGTACTGACAGCCGTGTACATGTCATGCACGTCGGGGCCGCCGCCGGAGGCCTTGAGTTTATTGCGGAACTGGATCACCACCGTCTTGCCGTTTGCGCTTGTCGCGATGCTTGGCGCGCAGCACGGGCAGACCGAACCCGAAGGCGACTTGTAGACCATCACTTCGCCCTTGAAAGTTTTGCCCCCGTTGCTGCTGCGCGCGTACCACAGATGGTTGCCGCGCGTGGCCTCACGACCGTCCAGCCAGGTTACGTGGATGTCACCTTCGGCGTCGGCGACCATGTCGTGCATGCCTTCGTGATCTTTGGCCGCCGCCGTGGTAACGCGCGTGCCGGCAAAGGTCTTGTCTTTCGGACCCTTGCGATAGCAGTAAACGTGTACTTCGTCGTCCTTGCGCAGTCTGGCGCAGGCGGTCACGACGATGGTTCCATCTTTGGTTACCGCCAGGCGGGGACCGCGGGTCATTCCGGCCATTACCTGAAAGGCATCCACGGTAACTTTTTCGGCTTCGGACCAGGTTTTTCCATCGGTACTTGTCTTGAGAAACACCTGGCGCGGTTCGCCTGCGGCGTAGGCCACATACAGCTTGCCTTCGGCATCGGCGGCAACAACCGGCTGGGTGGCGCCGGCATCCGCAACGGCCCGGTTGTCCGGGGTCTGGGCCTGAGCAACGAGGCAAAGGCAAAGCATCAGGCACAATCCTGTGGCTGTTCGCATGGAGATTCTCCGGGTTCTGCCTCTACCTACAATGCCGGTTTTTCGCAGCGGGCGGCAGAAAATTGGATCCGAATCCGCCGGTGGCCCTGATCGGCTGGCGCGTCTTGCCGGGCGTGCCGTTTACGCCCCTGTAGCGGCGGGCGCTTTTGCCTATAGTGTCGCCCCATGCCACAAGAGCCCTTTCTGGATGCGCTCAAACGCCGCGTGCTGATCGGCGACGGCGCCTACGGCACGCTGTTTTCGCGCCGCGGGCTGCTGGCGCACGGGCACATCGGCCCGGTGCTGAACCTGCTCAAGCCCGGCTTTGTCCAGGCCGCCCACGGCGAATACATCGCCGCCGGCAGTGAAGTGATCGAAACCAACACCTTCGGCGCCGACCGCTTTACCCTGGCGGCTGCCGACATCACTGCCACGCCGGCCGAAATCTGCCGCGCCGGCGCGAAACTGGCGCGCGAGGCCGCCGGCGACAGCGCCTATGTGCTGGGCACCATCGGGCCGATCAGCCGCGCGGCCTCGAAACTGCCCGACAACGAACGCGCCGAAGTGGTCGTTGAGCAGGCCCGGGGGCTGGTGGACGGCGGCGTGGACGCGCTTTTGCTGGAAACTTACAGCGACCTTGAAGACCTGCTGTTTGCCGTGGCGGCGCTGCACGCGGCCCTGCCCAGCACGCCGATTGTCGCCCAGATGGCGTTCACGCTGGCCGGCACCACCACCACCGGCGTGTCGCCCGAGCGCATGGCCAATGCCCTGAACGCATCGCCCGCAGCCGTGATCGGCGCCAACTGCGGCGGCGGCGAAACCGCGGCGATCGAAGTTCTCAAGCGGCTGGTGGAGCTCACGACCAAACCGATCAGCATCTATCCCAACCGCGGCCTGGCGGATTTCGATGATCTGGGCCGCCCGGTTTACATTGAAAGCGGCGACTACTTTGCCAAAAGCGCGCGCCGTCTGGCCGATCTGGGCGCGAACCTGATCGGCGGCTGTTGCGGCACCACACCCGATGACATCCGCCGGCTCAAGGCTCTGGCGGGCGGGCGCAGGCCCTCGATCCGCCAGCCCGTGGTGCACGCCGAACCCAGACGCGCCGCGGCGCCGGCGCCCTCGGCCGCGTTTCCGCGCCAGGCCACACTCGAGGCCGACCTGCGCCAGCGCCGCGTGGTAATCGCCGAAGTAGACCCGCCGCGCGGCGTTGACGCCGCCGAAGAAGTCGCCGGTTCGCGCAAGCTTGTCGAGGCCGGCGTGGACGCGATTACGATTGCCGACAACCCGCTTTCGGTCATGCGCATGAGCAACCTGGCGCTGGCGGCGATTCTGACGCGTGAACTCAATGTGCGCATCGTGCTGCATGTGGCCTGCCGCGACCGCAGCCTGATCGGAACCCAAAGCCACCTGCTGGGCGCCTACGCCATGGGCATCACGAACATTCTGGCCGTAACCGGCGACCCGGTGGCGACGCAGGCGTACAAGGGTTCCAGCGGCGTGTTCGACATGGCCAGCCACAAGCTGATTGAGATGATCAGCAGCTTCAACCGGGGCGAGTTCACCGCCGGCCGGGGCGAGCCGTTTCAGACCGGCTTCTACGTGGGCGGCGCGTTCAACTGCGCTTCGCTGAAGCTCGAAAACGAGGTCAGGCGCTTTGAACGCAAGATGCAGGCCGGGGCGCGCTTCATCATGACCCAGCCGGTGTTTGACCTTGAAACCGCCAGACGCGTGGCCGACGCCACGGCAACGCTGGGTTTGCCGCTGATTCTGGGGGTGATGCCGCTGGTCAGCGAGCGCAACGCCGAGTTTCTGCACAACGAGGTGCCCGGCATCAGGGTGCCTGAATCCGTGCGCGCGCGCATGGCCGGCAAGTCCGGCGCCAAAGGCCGCGCCGAGGGCGTGGCCATCGCGCGCGAGATGATGCAGGGCATTGCCCCGCATGTGCAGGGCTATTACCTGATCACGCCCATGGGCCGATATGAAATGATCGCCGAGCTGGCCCAGGCCGCCAGAACGTTTGCCCCCGCCCGCGCATGAACGACTGGCTGATCGGTCTTGCGGTGTTTGTCGTCGCCTATCTGGTCGGCAGCATTCCGTTCGGGCTGATCGCGGGCAAGCTGCTCAAGGGCGTGGACATCCGCACCGTGGGCAGCGGCAACATTGGCGCGACCAACGCCGCGCGCGTGATCGGCTGGAAGTGGTTTCCGTTCATTCTGCTGCTGGACGCGCTCAAGGGCTTCGGCCCCACGGCGCTGGCGGGTCTGCTGAACGACCGCGGCATACTGGGATACTCGGCAATTCTGGATTACGTGATCATCGCCGCTGTGGCGTCGCTGGCCGGGCATGCCTTCAGCGTGTACCTGAAGTTCAAAGGCGGCAAGGGCGTGGCCACTGGACTTGGCGTGATGCTGGCCATCACCGGCCTGCCGGCGCCGGACCCCGGTTCGGCGGGCATGCCCATGCTGACCACCGTGCTGCCCCTGCCGACACTTTGCGCGGTGGGCGTGTTTGTGCTGGTGCTGGCCCTGACGCGCTACATCAGTGCGGCCAGTGTGCTGGCGACTTCGAGCATTCCTCCGTTTTACTGGCTGTTCACCTGGCCGGTTACGCTGGACAATCCGTATCGTTCGCGCCTGATCTTCATTGTGCTGGCCTGTGCCTTTGTGGTCTGGAAGCACCGTGGCAACATGAAGCGCATTCTCGCGGGCACCGAGCCGCGTGTCGGGCAGAAAGTGACAGGGCCGGCCAATGGCTGAACGGGTACTGGTGGTGGGCAGCGGCAGTTTCGGCACGGCCATGGCCGTGGTGACGGCACGGCGCGGCGCGCGCGTGACGCTTTGGGCGCGCCGGGCGGAACTGGCCGCCGAACTGCGCGCCCGGCGCGAAAACGTCACGTTTCTGCCGGGCGTGAAGCTGCCCGAAAACATTGAGCCGGTGCACGAGATTGGCGACGCCAGCAACTACGACTGGGTGTTCAGCGCCGTGCCCACGCGCTATGTGCGCGAGGTGTTTTCGGCCCTGCGCTGGGTGTATCCGCCTGAGCTGCCGATCGTCAGCCTTTCCAAGGGCATTGAGCAAAGCACGCTGGAGTTCCCGACCCAGATTCTGCTCAACCTCACCCGCGCCAGACACGCCCTGACACTCAGCGGCCCCAGCCACGCCGAAGAAATCGCGCGCGGCCTGCCTTGTGTGCTGGTCAGCGCCGGCGACGACGCCTGGGCGCCCAAGCTGGCTGCCCTGCTGAGCGGCAACAGCCTGCGCGTCTACCACAGCCGCGACCTTGTTGGCGTCGAACTTGCCGGCGCGGCCAAGAACGTGGTCGCCATGGCGGCAGGCATGGTCGAAGGACTCGGGCTTGGCGACAACGCCAAGGCCGCATTGCTGGCCCGCGGCCTGGCCGAAATCACGCGCCTGGGCGCGGCACTGGGCGCCGAACCCAAGACGTTTTACGGTCTGAGCGGCGTGGGCGACCTGTACACCACCTGCGCCAGCCCCTACGGCCGCAACCGCGCCTTTGGCGTGCGCGTGGGCAAGGGCGAAAAGCCGCAGGCGATTATGGACAGCATGGAAATGGTGGCCGAGGGCTTCAACACAGCCAAGGCACTGAAGACCCTTGCCGCCAGCAAGAAGGTCGAGATGCCCATCTGCGACGAGGTCTGCGCGATTCTTTACGAAGGCGCCGACCCCCGCGAAGCCGTGACACGCCTGATGACCCGCGCCCTGAAGGCCGAGTAACGGACCGCGGGGCGTAGCTATAACACTTCCCGCACAGCCTTCAGTATCCCCGCGGCATCAATCCCGTACTTCTTCCACAGCAGCTCGGGGTCGCCGCTTTCGCCAAACGTGTCCTGTGTGCCCACAAAGCGCACGGGCGTGGGCTTCAGGCGTGCCAGGGTCTCCGCCACCGCGCCGCCCAGGCCGCCGATCACGTTGTGTTCTTCGGCGGTCACAATCGCGCCGCAGGTTGTGGCCAGCTTCACCAGTGTGTCGGTGTCCAGCGGTTTGACGGTGTGAAAGTCCGCCACCGCCGCGCTGATGCCTTCCTTGGCCAGGGTTTCGGCGGCTTCCACCGCGAACGCGACACAGGGCCCGTTGGCCACAATCGCCACGTCCTTGCCTTCGCGGATGATCTTGGCCTTGCCGATCTGGAACGGCTCGCCGTCCTTGTACACGTCTTTGACCTTGGGCCTGCCCAGGCGCAGATACACCGGGCCTTTGTGTCTGGCCACGGCCTTGGTGGCGGCAAAGGCGCTGGCGTAATCGGCGGGTACCACGACGGTCATGCCCGGGATCACGCGCATGATCGCCACGTCTTCCAGCGCCTGGTGGCTGGCCCCGTCTTCGCCCACGCTCAGGCCGCTGTGCGTGCAGGCGACCTTCACGTTCAGGCCGGGGTAGCCCACGGTGTTGCGTACACTTTCCCAGGCGCGGCCGGTGCCGAACATCGCGAATGTCGTGGCAAACGGAATCTTGCCCGCGGTGGCCATGCCCGCGGCCACGTCCACCATGTTGGCTTCGGCGATGCCCATCTGGAAAAAGCGGGCCGGGTACTTCTTGGCAAAGTCGTCGGTTTTGACGCTGCCGCCGAGGTCGGCCGTCAGGGCCACGACTTCGGGCATCTCGGCGCCAAGTTCCAGCAGAGCTTTTCCAAAGGCATCACGGGTCGCGCGCATGCAGGTATCCCCTCAAGGCGCGCGCAGCATAGGGGCGCGACGGGCAGCGGCAAGGTTCGGGTCAAGATTCAGGGCAGGGTCTAGCACCCCCCCACGCCCGAAAAATGTCGCACCCGCCCGTATACTTTCTGTATCGGGCGCGGAAGGTCCGTGCCGGTCACAACCAGAGCACTGTCATGGCTCGCTATCACCGTGTCAGGCCCAAACCCCAACACCATTCGGTCCCGACGCCGGCGGCTCCGGCGCAACCCAAAGGCGGCAACAAGCCCAGCCTGGCCGAGGCCAAAGAAATGCACGCGCGCCTTCAGGCCGCGGCCGAAAGCCTGTACGCCGAACGCAGCGGCACCGAGCTGGACGCCAGCATCGAACGCTGCAAAAAGCTGCTGGCGATCCACGACCGCGAACTGGCGATTGTGGGCGACAGCGACTTCACCAAGCCTCACCGCTGGACGGTCAGCCCCAGCATCGCCTACCGCGTGGACCGCATGCTGCACGACCTGCTGGAGCGCCGGGAACGCCTCAAGGCCGAATGTCTGGCGATGGTGAAGCACGCGCTGGCCGAAATGTCGGCCGCCGAGGCTTCACTTTGTCCGCCAAAGTCGCCACAAGCGGCCAGCCAGGCGGGTTCTGAGCCCACCCCCCAGCCGCCCCAGGCGGCAAAGGAGCCGGCCGACGCCGCCGAAACTGTCGCCACGGCATGACGCGGGCGCCGGTGGCCGCTTACCCAGCAGCGCGGGCGCTATTCGTCCTGGCCGGGTTCTTCCTCTTGCGTTCCGATCTTCGCAATCGGACCGGCCAGCACTTCAACCATGTTTTCGGGCACCAGGTGTTTGCGCGCGACACGGCGGATGTCCTCGACGGTCACGGCCTCGACGGACTGGTTGAAGCGCACCAGGTAGTCCCAGCCCAGGTTGAAGCGCTCGATTTCAATCAGCAGCCCGGCAAGCTGGCCGGTGGTCTCAAGCCCGAAGACAAAGCTGCCCTTGAGGTAATCTTTGGCACCGCGCAGTTCGTCTTCGCTTACGGGCTGTTCGCGGATTTCGGCGATCAGCTCGTACATCCTGGCCAGCGCGGGCTCCACGTTGCCGGGGCGGGTGCCGATGTAGCCCAGAAACTGGCCGGGGTACAGGCCGCTGCCGCTGGTGATGTTGGCATAGGCGCTGTAGGCCAGACCCATCTGGTCGCGCAGCACACGCGAAAAGCGGTCGGTAAAGCCCGGCGACGTACCCAGAATGTTGTCCATGACCAGCAGCGGAATGTAATCCGGGTCGGCGCGCGTGATGCCGGGGCCGCTCAGGCGCACGACCACCTGATCCTTTTTGGGGTGGTCAATCGTGACGCGGCGGGCCGACGGGCGCACGTTTTCAGGCCGGAAATCCTGAAACGTAAAGGCCTGTGTGCCCTCGCGCTTGCCGGGCGCGGCAAATTTTGCCTCGGGCAGGCGCAGCGCGTCGGACGGGCGCGGCCAGGCCGCGAACTCGGCCTCAATGGCAGCCAGCATCGTCTTTTCATCGAAGTGGCCGACAACCGCCAGCACGCAGTTGTCCGGGCGGAACCAGCGACGGTGCCACTGCACGACCTGTTCGCGGGTCAGGGCACGCACAGATTCGGGGGTGCCTTCGGCGGGGCGGCCCAGGGGCTGGTCAGGCCCCCACAGCGCGGCGGCGGCGGCGTTGCGGGCGAACCAGCCGGTGTCGTCCTTGCTGCTTTCCATGCCGGCCAGAATCTGTTTGCGGGCCAGTTCAACTTCCTGGGGCGGGAACTGCGGGCGCAACAAACCTTCCGCCAGCAGGCGCAGGCCCAGCGGCGCGTGCTCGCTCAAGACACGAAAGCCGCCGCCGGCGGCGTGAAACGAAAGCTCGCCGCCCACGGCCTCGACGGATTCGGCCATGCGCTGTTTGCTGAAGTTTTCGGTGCCGCAATCCAGCAGGCGGCCGGTGAAGTTGGCCAGGCCGCACTCGGCGGCGGTTTCAGCGGCGCGGGGCGCGCGCACACCGGCGCTGGCGCTGATCACGGGCAGGCCTGGGCGCGGCAACAGCAGCACAATCAACCCGTTGGAAAGCACATGCCGGCGCACGGGCAAAGCGCCCGGCGCGGCGTCGGGCACGGACTGGTCGGCCGTGGCCGAAAGTTCAGGCACCAGCCAGCCGGTGACGCTGCGTTCGCGCGTCAGGTACTGGCGGGCCACGCGCTGCACGTCGGCGGCAGTTACGGCGCGGATGCGGTCGGGGTAGGTCAGGGCCGCGCGCCAGTCGCCCAGCACGGTTTCGGCGCGGCCCAGGGCCTGGGCCACGGAACTGGCGCTTTCGCGTTCGAACACCGACGCGGCAATGTAGCGGTTGCGGGCGCGCTCGAGTTCTTCGGGCGTTACTCCGTCCTTGGCCAGCGCGTCTATCTGCAACTGCACGGCGTATTCAAGCTGGCGGCGGTCCGATTCGGGGTTCAGCACGCCCCACAGGTAAAACTCGCCGGCCAGCATGTTGCTGCCCGAGCCGGCGCCGATTTCCAGCGCGACACCGGTTTCATCCACCAGCTTGCGGTACAGGCGGCTGGTCGGCCCGCCGCCCAGAATCAGCCCCAGCACGTCCAGCGCTGGTTCGTCGGCGTGGCCGGCCGCCACGCCCACGTAACTGCGGGTGAATTGCACCACCGGGCTGTCGCCGCGCTCTTCCAGCACTACCGGGCCCCTGAAGTTCACCGGCGCGGGTTTGGGCCGGTTCAGCTCAGGCCCGCGCGGAATCGGCCCGAACAGTTCCTTCACCACCGGCAGGGCCTCGGCGCTGGTGATGTCGCCGCACAGCACCAGCGTGGCGTGGTTGGGGTGGTAGTGCCGTTCATAGAACAGCCGCATGTCGCGGCGCGTGGTGTCCTGCACGTCCTGGGGCCAGCCCAGCACCGGGTGCCCGTAGGGATGCGAACGGCCGTACATGGCCGTGCTCATGCGCTGCCACAGACGCTGGCCGGGATCGTCGGCGGCGATGTCGCTTTCGCTTTGTACCACCTTCTTTTCGCTGTCGAATTCCTTGAGGTCGAGCGTCAGGTGCGCCATGCGGTCGGCCTCGATCTTCATGGCCTCGCGCCAGCGGCCTTTGGGCAGATCAATGTAATAGGCCGTGTAGTCGTAACTGGTAAAGGCGTTGTTGCTGCCGCCGTTGCGCACAGTCACGCGGTCCACGTCGCCGACTTTGTATTCGCGGCTGCCCTTGAACATCATGTGTTCCAGAAAATGGGCAATGCCCGTAATGCCGGGCTGTTCGTCCATGCTGCCGACCTTGTACCACACAAAGCTGTTGACCACCGGCACGCCGGGCTTGTTGACAACCAGAACCTTCAGGCCGTTGTCGAGCACGTGTTCGCTGACATCCAGCGCCGGGCGCGGCGCCGGGGGCTTTTCCTGGGCCAGGGCGGCAACCAGCAGGGGAAGCAGCAGCACGGCACAGGCAGACAGGACAGAAAGTTTGCGCATGGCGGTTTCCTTGGAATACACGGGCGCCCGCATCGGGGCGCCCGCCGTTGGCATTTCTGATACGCGCGGGTCAGCGCGATTCACTCAAAATAAAGCGGTCGGCCGGCAGTTCGCGCTGCAGCGACAGTTCAACCAGCACACCCTTGGCGCTGGGCGTGGCCGCCACCCAGCGGGTCTGGGGCAGATAGCCCGGCAGGCTGATACGGAACAGCTCGGGCTTGCCGGTAGCCTCAATTACCACTTCGCGCGAGGGTGTGCTGCCCACGGTGACCCACAGGCCGTCGTCGTTGTACCACTCGACTTCGGCACCGGGCGGGTTGCTGACAAAACGCACGACGGTTTTGGGCGTCATGTTTTCGTAGGCGTCGCGGGCGTACAGTTCGGCCTGCATCGCGCGCTGCTGGGTGCGGTCAATGCCGCCCACGTCGCCGGTTTTGGCCGGGCGCACCTGGGACGCGCAGCCGGCAAAGCAGAACGCCAATGCGGCCAGCAGGGAAAGCCTGATCACGGTCATGCGTGACTCACAGCATGAGGTACGGGGGAGCGCGAAGCATAGCATGGGACAGAACGGCGAAAAGGTGTGTCTGGCAGGTCGCCCGGCTAGAGCATTTTCATGGTTCGTCTTCAGGTTTCCGCTTGCGGCGGGCGTCGCATCCCTGCGTCACGCTCGCTCAATGTGGCCTCCAGCCACACCTGCGCTCGCGCTCCTTGGTCTGCTTGCCCGGCGCGGCGCGGAACCTCTGCATACAAACCATGAAAAAGCTCTAGGCCTTTGGCTTGTCCAGCCCCAGCTTGCTCTTGTCAATCTTGCGCGTTTTGGCCGACAGGCGGCTTTTGGCCAGTTTGACAATCGCCTCGGCCACTTCGTCGGGCGTCAGGTTGCTGGTGTCCAGTTCGACGGCGTCCAGTGCCTTGCGCAGGCCGCCGTGTTCGCGGCTCATGTCCAGGTGGTCGCGGTGGCTTACGTCTTTGAGCACTTCGTCAAAGCTGGTTTCCATGCCGCGCTGTTTGAGTTCGTTGAAGCGGCGCCTGGCGCGCACCTCGGGGCTGGCAAACAGATACACCTTCAGGTCGGCGTGCGGAAACACCAGCGTGCCCTGGTCGCGGCCTTCGGTGACCAGGTCGCCCTGCTGGCCAATCTCGCGCTGCATCTTTACCAGCCAGTCGCGCACCTCCATGACGTCGGCCACGTGGTGGATGTTGCGGGTGACTTCGGGCGTGCGGATCTTGTCCGTCACGTCCTGGCCGCCAATGCGCACCTTGACCGGGCCGTCGGGCACCAGTTCGACATCCAGCTTGAGCGTCTTGATAGCGCCGGCCACGGCTTTGGGGTCGTCCAGCCGGATGCCGGCCTTCATGCAATGCAGCGTGGCGGCGCGGTACATGGCACCGGTGTCGAGATAGCGCAGGCCAAGCCGCGCGGCCACCAGCCGGGTGATCGTGCTCTTGCCCGCGCCGCTGGGCCCGTCAATGGTGATGATGTTCATGCCATGCCCTGTGTGGTGACTCGGCCCTGCTTCATACCAAACCGGCGGCCCGATGGGCGCGGGTTTTTTCAGCGCCGGCCGCCAAGATTCACGTTCACTTTCAGCCCCTGGCCTGTCACGCGCGTCACCAGTGACCGCGCCGCGGCCGGGTTCTGGTCGTCGCGGGCACGGTGCCGCAGACTGATTTCGCGCACGCCGCTGATTGTAATGCCCGTGTTGTCAGGCAGGGTAATCGCGGCGCTGTCCAGCCGCAGCGTGCCGTCGGCGGCCTGGCTCAGCGCCGAGCCCGTGATCACATAGTCGGCACGCCCCAGCCGCACGCCGTCGCGGGCGGAAACATCCACGACTTCGCCCGCACCGTTGAACGTGACCACCAGCCGCCCCACCGCCAGATCCACCGGCGGGGAATCGCCGTCGCGGGCGGTAAACCGGCCGTCCACGCCGCCGATACCCGCGACTTCAATCAGCCCCGACAGCAGCGCCGCCGCGCGCCGGGCGTTGCGCGCGGCGCGGAAGCGCGACCACGCGTCGGCCGCCACGCCGGTTTCGCGGGTCACGGCCTGGCGCAGCGCCAGTTCAGCCACCACGGCCGCGGCCAGCGCCTCGCGCACCTGGTCGCTTTCGGCCGCGCGGGCCGGCGGCAGCAAATCCGCCATCGCCTGCAATGCGGCACGGGCACGGTGGGCGCGGTGCAGCAGCCAGGGCGCGCTTTCATCGCTGCGCGACACATGGCGCAGATCGGCCGAAATCGCGGCGATGGCCGCCGGGTCACCCGCGGCCAGAGGCCGGAACGTGACCTCCAGCCGCTGGCCCGCCGTCACGCGCCACGCGCCGTCGTAGGCAAACGTGTCCGACGACAGCGCAGGCCCGAACAGCGCCCCCGCGTCGTCCATGACCAGTAGGGGTTTGCCCAGCAGCACCAGCGACAACGGGTTGCCCGCCGCGCGCTGGTCGTCGGCGCCGCCGGCCTCGATGCATTCTTCGGCCGCGGCCTCAATGCCGTCCTGGGCCGCGCGGACCAGCGCGTTGCCCTCCAGCCGCATCAGGTTGACCACGGCCTGGGGGCCGGTGCCGTGGCCGGTGCTGAGAATCAGCAGACGGTCGCCTCGCGCGAAGTACAGGCCGCGCACGTCGCTGTCTTCGAGTTCGCCCAGATCGCGCAACGCCACGCGGCCGGCGCGCGGGCGCTCGAACTCGCCGTGCACCAGGCGCAGTTCCACGCCACGCGCGGTCAGGCCGCGACTGTTACGGTCGCCGCTCAGGTTCACGTCGCCGGCAAAGTTCATCCAGCCGGCGTCGGGTTCATGTTCAGGTGCCGTGATCTGTCGGCGCGGAAGACGCGCCAGCACGCGCCGGAAATAGCCGATGCTGTCAACGTCGCGCGCGACCAGACGGCCGGGGCCGGCAATCGTACCCTGCAGGTCAGGGGCGTCGGCGCGGATGTGAAAACCGTTGGACAGCAGCAGGTCATAGCCCAGCGTGGCCAGACAGTCGCGGCCGTCCAGCCGCGCCAGCGTCACGCGCGGGCCGGCCATGCCCAGCGCGGCGAAATCGCCGGTGAAGGTCACCAGGTCGCGGTCGTCGCGCGGAAGCGGCGAGTGTTCCAGTTCCACGGCGCCGCGCGCGCTTACGTCAAGCGGCGCGCCGGGGTCACGGCCCAAAGCCAGCGCCAGCCGCAGCGAAGCCGCCGCCCGCACCACCAGCAGGCCGGGCCGGGTCTGGGCGTGATCGGGCCGCGCGCGCAGGCCCAGGGCGTAACGCATTTCGTCGGCCAGACGCTGGTCGGACTGCAGCGTGGCCAGAATGTCAGGGCCGCCGATTTCGGCGTCCAGGCGGCCGCGCTCGATGGTGCCCCAGGCGCGGGCGCCGAACACCGCCGCGCGCTGGCCCTGTTCTGAGGCCCCTTCGGCCACGCGCAGCAGCGCCGCGTAACCTTCGCGCTCGACACGGAAATATTCGCGGCGCTGCGGCCCTTGGGCGCCGGGCAGACCCGGCGGCTGGGCCAGCGCCACGAACTCAAGTTCCACCACGCGGCCGGAAATGCGCCATTCAACACGACCGGCGCTTTCGCGCCACAACTGCACGCCGTCGGAAAGCGTCAGCGACGCTGATTCGGGCTCGACGCCCGGCGGCGCCAGCGGCGCCACCAGCCGGATGCTGCGGCGCGATTTCATGCGCACCAGAACACGCCCGGCGCCGTCGTGAGGTGTCTGGTCAAGGTCCAGCGACGGATTGCCGCCAAGGGTCAGTTCACGGCGCATCTGCGGCTCGCGGTACGCCAGCTCGTTGCCGAATCCCTCAAAGCCGTCGCCTCGCAGGTTGACCGCACCGTCGGCGTCAAGCTCCAGCTCTTCCAGACCGGGCGCCGTGCCCTCGGGCTCGCCGGTGCCCGCGGACCGGCCGCGCAGCCGGATACGGTTGGCCGTAACCTCAAAGTCCCGCTCGGCGCCGTCCACGGCAATGCGCGCACGGCGCAGCAGCGACACCTCACAGCGGCCGGCCTCGCGCTCGTAGCGCAGGTTCACGTCGCCAAAACACCCCAGCGCCAGCGTGCCGGCCGCCGTGGGCCGGCCCCGCGGAGACGGCAGCGCCGCCGACCGCAGAAACACCTCGCCGCCGCGCCGGCCCGAAATCACAACACCGGCGATTTCCAGGCGCCCGCCCGTCACCCTGGCCCGCAGTTCCAGTTCCGGGTCCGGCACTTCGGCCCGGATCAGCGCCCGGCCGGCTTCGCCGCTGCGGAAATCGGCCTTGCCGGTGCCGGCGGCCTTGAGCACGGGCTCGGGGCCAAGGCGGATCGTGCCGGTGGCGGATTCCAGTGAAAACGCCCCGCCGTCAGGCAGTTCGCCGGACAACCCCTGAGGACATTCAAAGGCCTCGCTGTCGGGGCGGTAGACAAAGCCGGGGGCGCGCGCGACAAGCCTGCCCTCGGCGGCCGCCAGTGTCAGCACGGCGGCGGTAATGGAAACCTTGCCGTCGCGCTGTTTGCGGGCGTGGCTGCCCTCAAGCGTGCCGCGCCGGTTGCCGTCGGCATCCAGCAGCACCAGGCGCACGTCCTGAACCTCGAACTGCTGCAGCCCCGGCAGGCCCTGCGCCGCCAGCGGGGCGGCAACCAGAACCAGCAGCAGCACGCACAGGCTATTCGACCCAACTGATTTCAAGTTCCACCGGCAGGTACGTGTCCAGGGTGACCTTGGGGTTGCTGAAAGGCTTTACGGTCAGGCGGTCGCGCGGGGTGATCAACAGCGCGTAATAGATGTTGGTCAGCTTCAGACGGCGCGGGCCCGGCCCGCCGCCGGCCGGAGCCTCGATGGTCTGGTCGGCTTCCTTGATCTGGGAAATATCAATCACCACGCGCAGCGCCGACGGAAAGTTTTCGCGCTGGCTGGAAAGCACCTCAAGCTCGACGGGCAGGGACTTTTCGACATTCATGGCCAGCGATTTTTTCTGGGCCAGCCAGTTGGGCAGCATCACCGAAACCGGCAGGTCGCCGCTGACCTTGGCCCAGTCCTGCAGTTCCGCAAACGTGAACTCTACGGGAACCTCGGCCACTGTCACGCTCTGGCCCCGGCGCCTTATCACCAGACCCTCAACCGGCACAAGCTGAAGATTGGCCACCAGGCTGCCCTGGCGCAGCAGTGTTTCGATACTCTTGCCCTCCAGCCGGCTTTTGTTGGCCAGCACGGTGTTGATGTCAAAGCTGGCCACCGAAAGCACCGCCCGCCCGCCACGGTTGGTGATCGCGTCCACGCCGCCGGCGGGGCCGAACACCTCGATGTCGAAATCCTGCTGCACGCGCTGGGTGAACGAATAGCCCTCGATGCGTCCGCTGACGCCGCCCTGAAGATCCACCACGGCCTGGCGCACAATGAACTGTTCCAGCGTGATCTGGTAGGTGCGTTCGCCGGCCACGGGCTTGATGGTCAGTTCGGCCGGCGCGCCGGAATCGCCGGCGCGTTCGAGTTTGCGCAGGTCAAGCTGCATCGTGACCTGCTGGCGCGCGTTGGGCGTGAGGTTTTCAATGTCGGCGGCCGTGACACTGTAGCGATAACCGAACACGCGGCTGGTCTCGAGCTCCGAGGCGAACTTGTTGATCTCGCGCGTCGGGCCGGAGACGTCCAGGCTGATTTTCATCGTGTCGGGCGGCACCACACGCCACTGGCCCTGCAGTTCAGGTTCCAGCATCACGCGCACCGTGGCGCCGTCGCGCAGGGTGCGGTTGACCGCCACCATGTCGCGCGCGATCCACCACAGCACCACCGCCAGCACCAGAATGATCAGGTGCGCCGGCAGCGCCGAGCGCACGGACGGGCGCGACTCGCGCCGGGTGTTGCCCGTGGGCGGCTTGAGACCGGAAACGGTGGTCATGCCGCTCATGCCCCCACCCCCTGCGGCTGCGTCTGGGGCGCGCCGGCATCGGCACCCAGGTTGGCACGCAGCATCTTTTCAAGCTGTTCGCGCGACAGATCCTGGGTCAGTTCGCCGCGCAACGCCACGCTGACGCGGCCGGTTTCTTCGCTGACGATGATTACCAGCGCGTCGGTTTCTTCGCTCAGGCCGATGCCGGCGCGGTGACGGGTGCCCAGGCGCTTGCCGATGTCGGGGTTTTCGGACAGCGGAAACAGGCAGTTGGCGGCCATCACACGCGAGCCGCGCACGATAATCGCGCCGTCGTGCAGCGGGTTGCCGGTGAAAAAGATGCTGTCCACCAGTTCAGGCGTGAACATGGCGTCCAACTCAGTGCCGCGTTCGACGTAATTGCGCAGGCCCACGCCGCGCTCAATGGCAATCAGCGCGCCGGTTTTGGCGCGCGCCAGACGGAACACCGTGGCCACGATCTTGGGAATCACGTCGTCGCGCCGGGTCAGCAGCCGGCTGAACACCTGGTTCTGGCCCAGCCGCGTCAGGCCGCGGCGCAGTTCGGGCTGAAACACCACGATCACGCCCAGAAACAGGTAGTCCACCACCTTTTCGAGCAGCTTGGCAATGCGGTACATGCCCACGGCGTCGGCGACAAAGTAGACGGCCAGCAGCAGCACGGTAAACAGAATCGCCACACCGCGCAGGGCGCTGTCGCCGCTGCTGCCCTTGACGAAGCGATAGACCACCAGCAGGAACAGGTAAATCAGCGCGATCTCGATGCCGTAGATGGCGTACTCGTGCATCGGATCCTCTCACCCGCCGATCAGGCCATGGCTCTTGCCACCGCCAGCGCGCGCCGCAGCGGCCCCGGCTCGTGCACCCGCAGCACCGCCGCGCCCTTGAGCGCCCCCACCAGCGCCCCGGCCAGGCTTTCGACCTCGCGGTCGTTCACAGGCCGGCCGGTCAGGTTGCCCAGACTGGACTTGCGCGACAGCCCCAGCAGCACCGGATAACCCGTCGCGGCCAGACGCGGCAACTCGCGCACCAGCGCGAAGTTATGCGCCGGAAGTTTACCAAAGCCGAAACCGGGGTCTATCCAGACGTGTTCGCGGGCCACACCGGCGGCAATTACGGCCTCGGCCCGCCGGCGCAGATATTCGGCCACTTCGGCCACCACGTCGGTGTATGCAGGGGCGTTCTGCATGTCGCGCGGTGTGCCGCGCATGTGCATCAACACCAGGCCGCAGCGGCGGCGCGCGCACAGCGCCGGCATGTCCGGGTCGCGGGTGGCGGCACTGACATCGTTGACGATGTCGGCACCGGCATCCAGGGCGGCGGCGGCCACGGCCGCCTTGGTGGTGTCCACGCTGACGGGAATACCGACACCGCGCGCGCGCAGGGCGGCAATCACGGGCACCACACGGGCGGTCTCGACATCGGCGGGCACGGGCAAAGCGCCGGGGCGCGTGCTTTCACCGCCGATATCCAGAATGTCGGCGCCGTCTTCCACAAGCCGCAGCGCGTGGGCCACGGCGGCGTCGGTGTGATCGTGGCGCCCGCCGTCACTGAAGCTGTCGGGCGTGACATTGACAATGCCCATAACCAGCGGCCAGGGCGGCGCCAGCGGCGCAACAGGAGGGATCAGCCAGGTCCGGGGCAGGGGCATTACGCCGGTTGTTCGCTCAGGCCGCCGGTCTGGCCCGTGGCCGGGCGCTCCTTGGGCTGTTCTTCAAGCTGCCTGTGCTTGCGCGCGGCGGCCTCGGCCTTGGCTTCTTCTTCTTCCTTGCGGCGCTTGGCCTCAAGGTCGCCGCCGTCCAGGATCAGCCGGATGTCGTCGTGATCCAGGGTCTCAAACTTCAGCAGTGATTCGGCCACCGCCACCAGCTTTTCGCGGTTGTCAGCCAGCAGCTTGAGCGTGCGTTCCCAGGCCGTGTCAATCAGCCGGCGCATTTCTTCGTCTATGGCCTTGCGGGTTTCGTCGCTGAAGGTTCCGGGCTTGATCACCTGCTGGCCCATGTAGGTCTGGTCTTCGTCGCCGGAGTAATTCAACAGCCCCAGGCGCGGGCTCATGCCCCATTCGGTGACCATCTTGCGCGCCAGGTTGGTGGCCTGCTGGATATCGCTGGCGGCGCCGGCGTCAACCTCGCCGAACACAATGTGTTCGGCGGCGCGTCCGCCCAGCAGCACCATCAGGGTTTCCTCGGCGCGCTTCTGCGGCATGGTGTAGCGGTCTTTTTCGGGCAGGCTCATGGTCGCGCCCAGGGCGCGCCCGCGCGGAATGATCGTCACCTTGTGCACCGGGTCGGTGTTGGGCGTCAGTTCCTGCACAATTGTGTGGCCGGCCTCGTGGTAGGCCGTGACGCGGCGTTCGTCTTCGGCCATGACGCGCGAACGTTTCTGGCGGCCGAACGCCACGCGGTCACGCGCCTCCATGACGCAATCGCGGTTGATTTCGTCCAGGTTGCGCAGCGCGGCCAGCAGCGCGGCCTCGTTGACCAGGCTCATGATGTCGGCGCCGGAAAAGCCGGAAATCAGCCTGGCGATCTCGCGGGCGTCCACGTCGCGGCCGTGTTTGACCTTCTTGAGGTGCACGCGCAGGATTTCTTCGCGGCCCTTGAGGTCTGGCAGGTCAATGTAGACCTGGCGGTCAAAACGGCCGGGGCGCAGCAGCGCGTTGTCCAGCACGTCGGGCCGGTTGGTGGCGGCCAGGATAATCACGCCCTCGCTGGTGCCGATGCCGTCCATTTCCACCAGCAGGGCGTTCAGGGTTTGTTCGCGTTCGTCATGTCCGCCGCCCACGCCGGTGCCGCGCCGGCGGCCCACGGCGTCAATTTCGTCAATAAAGATGATGCACGGGGCGTTTTCACGCGCGGTACGGAACAGGTCGCGCACGCGGCTTGCGCCCACGCCCACGAACATTTCGACAAAATCGCTGCCGCTGATGCTGAAGAACGGGCGCTCGGCCTCGCCGGCAATCGCCTTGGCCAGCAGTGTCTTGCCGCAGCCGGGCGGGCCGATCAGCAAAAGACCCTTGGGAATCTTGGCGCCCAGGCGGGTAAAGCGCTGGGGCGTGCGCAAAAACTCGACCACTTCGGCGACTTCTTCCTTGGCCTCGTCGGCGCCGGCCACGTCATTGAAGGTTACGGTGACGTCTTCCTTGGTGAACATCTTGGCCTTGGACCGGCCAAAGGCCATCACGCCGCCGCCCAGCGGCCCGCCGCCGCGGCGCAGGAACAGAAACCAGATGATGGCCAGCACAATGATGAACGGAACAATCCCGCGCAGAAAGCTGCCAAAGGTGTCGTCCACGGGCTCGACGGAATAGTTCACGTCGGTCAGCAGGCTTTTCTTGGGGTCCTTGTAGTGCTCGGCCAGCCACTGGTCCCATTCCTTGCTGCTGATTTCGGCGGTGAAGTTCTGGGTTTCGCCTTCGGGCACGTTCTGGTACTTGCCGCGAACCTCAATCACGTTGCCGTCGGCCGGAAACCGCAGCTTCATCTCGGCGACCTGGTCTTTTTCGAGCTTGGCGCGCAGTTCGCTGGAGTTCAGGCGCTGGGTCTTGCCACCGCCCAGTTCCATGTAGAAAACCGCGACCAGCAGCGTGACCAGCAGGCCCATGACAATGATGAACATGGGCATGCCGCGGGGGCGACCCTTCTGGGGCGGCTTGTTTTCACTGCGGGGCGGCTGATCGTCGGCCATGAGTTCTCGCGACTGGTAGCTGACACTCTAACAACGGCGCGGGCAAGTTCACTCCCCGGACCACTCCGTATCCGCAGCGAAATCCAGAATCCGCCGGGCCAGGTCACGCCACAGCCGGGTCATGCCGGCCTCGCGCGGTTCGCCCAGGGCCGGGGCATAGCTGTTGCTGACGCTGATGGTGCGGCGGGCTTCGTTGCCGGGCACGCCCTTGCCGCGCACGACCACCACGACACTGGCGCGCAACTGGACCTCGGCGGGGTTGCCGGTGCGCACGTCGTCTACCAGGTTGGGTTCCGAAAAGCGCGTCAGGGCGACCTGCATCACCACATCGGCGCGGCCGTCGGTCGGCACCAGCCGCCGGTCGAGGGCGATTTCGTCCTTCAGGCGGCGGCCCAGGTCGTGTTCGTAGCCCGGCCGGTTCGGAAACAGCCGGTTTTCAATCGTTTCCAGGCGCAGCGTGCGCGAGGGAAGACCGTCCTGGCGCGCCGTCCATGTGTAGCCGCACCCGGCCGGCAGAAGACACACCAGCGCCAGCAGCAGCGCGCGTCTCACGAGTCCGCCCGCATGCGTTGCAGCCGCCGGTCGCGCTCTTCCTCCCAGGCTTTGGCGTTGCGCAGGTATTGTTCGCGCGCGCCGGATTCGCCCAGGCGGTCGTAGGTATCGGCGGCGTTGAGGTCGCGCTTGATCAGCACTTCGTAGGCGCGCTCGCACAGGATAATGAACTGTTCCTTGAGCTTGGGGGACAGGTTGGGGTTCTCAAAACGGTACAGTTCGTATTCGCCGATCAATTCCAGCGCGCGCTCGTAGGGCGCCAGGTCGTACAGCGGCCCCTTACTGGCGGCCATGATTTCATGAATCTGCCACAGCAGGCCGTGGGCGCGCCAGCGCGTGTCGGTGTCGCGCAGACCCGAGGACCGGAACAACCGGTCAAAGGTGTCGGCGGCAATGGCGTGGGCGCTGTTCAGGCGCTGGGACTGGCCGCGAATGAACAGCGTGTCGCCCTTGACGCCCGGCGGCGGATTCATGGCCAGAAGGTCTTCTGTAATCTCGACCACGGCGTTGTGTTCACCGGCGGCAAAGGCCAGCCAGATCACGTCGCGGGTCAGTTCGGCGCTGCGCAGCCGGAACTCGCGCAGTTCCTGGGCCGGCAGGTAATAGGTAACCAGAACAGCGCAATCGTTCAGGGCGCGGTCAAGCTGGCCGGATTTGTACAGCGCGTTGCCGTCGGGGCGCAGGCGCGTAATGAACTCGACGAAGTCCAGCTTGCGCAGTTCGGCGGCGTATTCGGCCACGCCGGGCCGGGCCATCAGCTCGCGCAGGCGCGTGTCGTCGTCAGGCGCCAGGTACACAAACAACAGGCGATTAAGCGCCAGGCCGCGCGGCATGCCGCCGGTTTCGGCACGGCCGAGTTCCAGCCGCGCCTCGATGCGCAGCAGAATCGCCTCGACCACACGCGAGCCTTCGGGGAAGGTCTGCGACAACAGCTCGCTCTGGGCGATGCATTCGGCCCAGTTGCGTTCGCGCCAGGCGGCCTCCACGCGGGCAAACAGCGCCTGTTCGGTGGCGGCCACGGTGCTGCCCTGGCGCACAATGCCGCGGCCGGGTTCGTACACCAGGCGACCCTCGCCGGCCGGGCCCTCATAGCGCGGGTCGGGCCCCTTGCGGCAGGCCGCCAGCGCCACCAGGGCGGCGCAGGCAAGCAACGGCATCAGTCGCGGCGGTTTCATGGTCACAGGGCCCGGGCGCGGTCGGGGGCGGGCACGGTTTTCAGGCGCCGCCCGCCCTGCTGCGCCACCAGCCAGGCCAGCAGCCTAAAGGCGCGGCCAAGCGCGTCAACGCCCGGCCCCGGCCCGTCGTTGCCCAGCGCCACGTGCTGCAGCGCGCGCAGGGTGGGCGCCGAAAGGCGCAGCAGGTCGTGGCGCCCCGCGGTGTGCGGCGGGGCCAGAATGCCCATTTCACGCAGGCTGAACGCGACCTCGACACGGCCCGAGGGTTCGCGCCCCGACACCACGCAATGGTGAAATTCGGGCTGCACGCCCAGCACGCGCAGCAGCCCCCAGCCAAAGCGCGCCAGCGCCAGCGTCTCGTGGCCGTCACCAAGCCCGCGCATGGCCCGTACCGCCAGCAGCAGCACCGCCGCGCCGTCGGACGGTGTAACCTCGATGGACAGCAGCAATTCGCGGATTGTTTCCGCGGCGCGAAACGCCGCGTAGCTGTGGCGCGCCGGGGGAAAGAAATCAATCAGTTCGGCCTGGGCCAGAATGCCCAGCGTGCCGCGCCGGGTGCGGTCGTACAGCACCACCTGGTACAGGCACATCAGGTCCAGCGGGCCGCCCACGCTGCTTTTTTCGCGCTTGGCGCCCTTGGCAATCGCCCCGGTGGCGCCCAGCTTGTCGGTCAGCAGGGTCAACACCTGGCTGGTCTCGGAAAAATCCACCTTGCGCAGGCACAGGGCGTGGGTCGTGGTCAGGCCCATGTCAGGCAAGCCCCGCGTCGGTGCCCGCGGCCACGCGCTGGATCAGCACGCGCTTGATGCGGCGGTCGTCGGCGTCCTTGACTGTCAGCTTCACATCGCCGCACTCGACCACGTCGCCCACCTGGGCCAGGCGGCCGATGCGGTGCAGGATCAGCCCGCCCAGGCTGTTGTATTCGGGTGTGTTGGGCAGTTCGAGCTGCAGCCGCGCGTTCAGTTCGTCTATGTCCACGTCGGCGTCGGCCTCGGCCTGGTTGTCCACAAACGGGCGGATCGTGTCGTCCTGGGTCGCGGCCGCGGCGGCGTCCTCCACATTACTTGGGAGATGGCCGACAATGCGTTCCAGCACGTCTTCGACGGTGATCATGCCCGCGGTGCCGCCGTGTTCGTCCAGCAGCACGCCCATGCTGATCTTTTCGGCGCGCATTTCGCGCAGCAGTTCGTCCAGCGGCTTGTTTTCAGGCCAGAACCGCACCGGCCGCAGCAGCGGCCTGAGGTCCGCCGGGCGCTGACCGGCCGACCAGTGCTGCAACAGATCCGTGGCGTGCAGTACCCCGATGATGTGGTCGCGTGTGCCCTCATAGACCGGAATCCGCGTGTGGCCGGTGTCGGCGGCGGTCTTCATGGCGGCCTCGACGCCGTCGGCAATGTCGGCCGCGGTCATGTCGGTGCGCGGAATCATGGCGCGGCTGGCCGGCGTTTTCTTCAGCTCGACGATGTTGTGGATCATCTCGCGTTCGTCTTCGGCCAGGACGCCCTCGCGTTCGGCGGATTCCAGACTGTCGGCCAGGCCTTCCTCGAAATCTTCCTGGGCGTCTTCCTTGACATCCACGCCCTCGATCCGCGCGCCGATACGCCGCACGCTGCTGGAGATGGCCGTAAACGGCTTGAACGGCAGGCTCAGCCAGGCAAACGTGGGCAACAGCACCAGCAGCGCGGCCTCTTCGCGATGCCGCAGCAGTATCGGCGGCACGATCAGCACGCACACCACCAGTGACACCACGCTGAGCCCCGAAGCCATCAGCACGTCGTGGATCGGGTCTATGGTGCCGAAGCTGAAAATCACCAGACACCAGCCAATCACGTTGCCCACAAAGCCCAGAATGCGCGAATACTCGACCACCTGGATGAATTCGTCGTCGCGGGCGCACAGGGCTTCAAAACGGCGCTGGGTGGCCTGGTCGGATTCAGGGATCAGTTCAAACAGCCGCGACAGGGCGTAGTTATGCAGGGCCTCGCCCACCACCGAAATGTAGGCGATGGCGCAGAACGTGACGATAACGACTGTGACGCCGGTCCAGAACGTCAGTTCCAAACTGGTCTCCGGTTCCGCCCGTACAAACTTCGCCCCGCGTTGCCCCCGGGCCGCCCCACCGTAGAATCTTCGCCGGAAAAGGGGAGTCCATGGCGCACAAGAGCAGCGACGTTTACGACTATTATTACGAGAATTACCTGCTGCTCTACAACCTGTACGGCAAGGGTCGCCCCCGCGTGGGCCGCGACGAGTTCGAAAAACTGGACAACGAGCTGATGCAGATCATTTCGCGGGCCGAAGGCGGCGAACTGGGCGCGGCCGACGTGGCCCGCATCAAGGACATTGAATACATCCTGATGGACGACATCGCCGAGGCGCTGCTGGACCGCCCGGCACGGTAGGCGCACCGGGCCGGCCCCCGGTTCCGCGCCGCGCCGGATGAAAGATGACACGGGACCCTTATCCACATGCCCCGCCCTTTAGAAACCAGGCTATTGTGCCGATAGACGGTCAGGAGCACCGCCTTGTGTGGAATCGTGGGTTATGTCGGCAAGCGCGAAGCCAGCGAAGTCCTGCTGGAGGGTCTGCGCCGTCTGGAATACCGCGGCTATGACTCCGCCGGGGTCAGCATCCTCAACGGCAGCGGCCTGCAGCTTCGCAAGGCCGTGGGCAAGCTGGCCAACCTGGAAAAAGAGCTGCGCGATGCGCCGATTCACGGCAGCGTGGGCATCGGCCACACACGCTGGGCCACCCACGGCGCGCCCAGCGTGCGCAACAGCCACCCCCACCAGAGCTACGACGGGCACCTGAGCCTGATCCACAACGGCATCATCGAAAACTACCGCGAACTCAAGCACGAACTTCAGGCCGCGGGCGTGAAGTTCGAAAGCGACACCGACACCGAAGTGGTGGCCCATCTGGTGGCGCGGGCCTATCGGGGCGACCTGCTTAAGGCCGTGGCTGAGGTTCTGCCGCGCCTGCGCGGGGCCTACGCGCTGGCGCTGCTGCACCAGAACGAACCCGGCCGCGTGATCGCCACGCGCGTGGCCAGCCCGCTGGTGCTGGGCGTCGGCGAGGGCGAAAACTTCATCGCCAGCGACGTGCCGGCGCTGCTCAAGTACACCCGGCGCGTGATCTTCCCCGAGGAAGGCCAGATCGCCGAAGTCACCCGCGACGGCGTGCGCGTGTTCACGCCTGACCTCAAACCCGCCGCCGCCGCCGTGCAGACCACCGAACTGACGCTGGACGCCGCGGAAAAAGAGGGCTTTGAGCATTTCATGCTCAAGGAAATCCATGAACAGCCCCGCGCGATTGCTGAAACCCTGCGCGGCCGGCTGAACGAGGGCGCCATAGACCTGTCGGAAACCGGCCTGACTGCCGAAACGCTCAAGACCGTGCGGCGCGTGGCGATTGTGGCCTGCGGGACCAGCCTTTATGCCAGCATGGTGGGCAAGTACCTGTTTGAGCGCTTCACGCGCCTGCCCACGGAGACCTGGAGCGCCAGCGAATTCCGTTACGCCAACCCGGTGGTGGACCGCCACACGCTGGTGATCAGCGTAAGCCAGAGCGGCGAAACCGCCGACACGCTGGAGGCCGTCAAGCTGGCCAAAGCCGCCGGCGCGGCCACCCTGAGCGTGTGCAACGTGATGGGCAGCAGCATCCCGCGCCTTTCCGGCGCCACGCTGTACACGCGCGCCGGGCCCGAAATCGGGGTCGCCAGCACCAAGGCCTACGTGACGCAGCTTACGGCGTTTGTGCTGCTGGCCGTGGGCACGGGCCGCATGCTGGGCACGGCCACGCGCGAAGACGAAACGCGGCTGGTGAACGGCCTGATGCGCGTGCCGGGCCAGGTGCGGGCATTGCTGGACAAGGACATTGTGGCCGTCAAGCGCTGCGCCAGGCGCTACAAGGACGTGTTCAACTTCATGTACATCGGGCGGCATTACAACTATCCCACGGCGCTGGAGGGCGCGCTGAAGCTGAAAGAGATCAGCTACATCCACGCCGAGGGCTACGCCGGCGGCGAAATGAAGCACGGCCCGCTGGCGCTGGTTGAGGGCACGTTTCCCACCATCGCCATCGCCCCGCGTGGCGCCACGCGGGAAAAGCTGCTTTCCAACGTGCAGGAGATCCGCGCCCGCCAGGGCGTGGTCGTGCTGGTGGCCACTGAAGGCGACACCGAGGCCGCCGAACTGGCCGACTACCTGATTGAAATCCCCGACTGCGCCGAAGAACTCAGCCCGATTCTGGCCGTCGTACCGCTGCAACTGCTGGCCTATTACACGGCCACGCAGCTCGGGCGTGACGTGGACAAGCCGCGCAACCTGGCCAAGTCTGTGACGGTCGAATAGCCCGCTGCCTTGAGCCGCGCGGTGCGGCGCGGTAACCTGTGGCTTCCTCTTGTGCCCCCGTGCCCCAGATGGGCCTGACGTGAAACATCTTTCGGCGCTGACCCTGCTGCTGCTGGCGGCCTGTGCCGCGACCGGCCCCTCTGGCGACGGTCGTGACACCTTTGCCGCCGCCGAAACCGACCCCAACGCCGCACAGACCGCGCCGTCGCCCAAAGCCTCCGACAAAACCCAGCCCCTGACCGACGAAGAACAGCGCCAGGCCGCGCTGCTGGTCAACCGGCTGGCTTCGGCCCAGGACGAAGCCGCGCGCGAGGCGGCCTTTGTGGCGCTGGTGAATCTGGGGCCGCGCTATCTGCCGTTTTTGCGCAGCGTGAGAGACGACGACATCGCGCTGGACCTGATGCGTGTGATCCGGCGGATTGAGAAAGATGCCCAGGTGTCGGATACCCCAACCCCGATCAACCCGTCCGAGATCCGCGCCGGCGCCGGTGAGGGCCGCAAGCCCCCGCCCGAATACGCCGACCTGCCCGGTGAGTTCGACCGCGAACAGGTGGAACGCTTCATCGGGTCACGGCTGCGCAACGCGCGCGGGCTGCTGGACGCCGGCGATACCGAGGGCGCGGTGCAGGTCGCCAACGCGGCGCTGCTGCTGCTGCCGGATACAAAGTACCGCCCCGAGTTCGAGGCGCTGATTCTCAAGGCGCGCAATGAATCCCAGGCCGAACTGCTGATCGCCGGCACGATGCAGCTTGCCCCCGAGCATCTTCAGTACGCCTCGCGCGCCCGCGGGGCCAAGTTCGCCCAGCCCTTGGTGATCAAGTGCTATCTCAAGAACGTTTCCGCCGGCGACATCCGCCTGGCGCTGTACGAGGGCCCCGGCAGGGAAAGCGTGCTGGTGCTGGCCGTGCGCTATGAACAGACCGACTACGCCGGCAACGCCCTGACCCAGCAGGGCACCGTGCGCGTGCCGATTGCCGCCGGCCCGGCGGCGCTGCTGAAGCCCAACGAAACCCACGAGATCGAAGTGCCGCTGGATTCCCTGACCACACTGGACGCCGATGCCCCCCAGAAATGGGCACTGGGCCGCGTGCAGGTCGAGGCCAACCTGCGCGTGTATTCGGCCGCCGACGGGTCGGGCCGACCGCTGGTGCTGCGGCCGGTGCGCTTTGCCGAACGGACGATCCTGGTGTTTCCGCACGGCTTTGACCTGGCCGAGGCCGCGCGCAACCCCGTGAACACCGTGCGCGACCTGCTGAAAGCCGACAAGGCCCAGGAGGCCTTCATGGCCGCCCAGTTGTGCAGAAAGAACCAGTTGCGGGCCATGGGCGACCTGTTGACCGGCGATGATTTTGAAGCCGACAGTCTGGCCAACCAGCGGGCGCGGCTGCGGGCGATGGCCACGCTGTTTTCGACCGGCCTGACCTGGGACATCGCCAAGTGGCGGCGCTGGTGGACAACCCAGCGGTCACGCCAGGGCACGGGATAAGCTTAATTACAAAAGTTTTTGCCACCTTCGCGCCGACAGGCAACACGGAGGTGCCCGTGCCGCTACCCCGCCATTTCAAACTCGATGCCGACGGCCGCGCGCGGCTGGGTTCTCAACTGATCCGGCTGGCGCACCGTTACGACCGCGCGCTGGCTGAACGGCTGGCGCGTTTCAAACTGTCGCCCACGCACTACGAGATTCTCAAGCTGCTGTACGCCGCGCCGGATTACAGCCTCAGCCATTCGCAACTGGCCGACGCCATGGGCGTTACCCTGCCCAGCATTACCCTGGCCGTGCGCAAGCTGGGCGTCATGCGCCTGATCGGCCAGCAGCGCGCCCAGGACCGCCGCCGCCGGCTGGTGTCACTGACCGTCAAGGGAGCCGAGTTTCTGGCCCCGCTGTATGACACCGTGGAACAGTTTGCCGCTGACCTGTTCGGCGCCGTGCCGGACAAACAGGCCGGCCAGGTCGGGGCCACCATCGCGGCGTTGCTTGCACGCCTCAGCGCCCTTGAAAAGGGGGCCGTCACTTCGCAGACTAAGTAATCCCGCCCCCACTGGCGGCTTTCCCTTCAACATCGGCACGCCACCGTGCCGACTTAAGGCTCATGCCCGAGCGCGCCCGCCCCGTCCGCCGCTGGTTGATCCGGGCCGGCCTTGCCGCCGGCCTGACGCTGGGGCCGTTGCTGGCGTGGGTCGGTTCGGGCGCCTGGGCGGACGCTGACAACGCCGACTGCATTTTCGTGCCCGGCGCGGCGATCTGGCGCAACCGGCGCCCCAGCGACGCGCTGGAATACCGGCTGCAGCACGCGCTGGCGCTGTACCAGCAGGGTCGCGCACCGGTGATTGTCGTGGCCGGCGGCGGCAGAGGCGACTGGGCCGAAGCCGAAGTGATGGCCCAGTGGCTGGCCGAACGCGGCGTGCCCCCCGCCGCGATTCTCAAGGAAACCGCCAGCGCCACCACGCGCGAAAATGCCGAAAATGCGGCGCCGATCATGACCCGGCACGGGCTGAAATCAGCGCTGGTGTGCACCCAGTGGTTTCATGTAACGCGAACCAGCCTGTGCCTGCGCCAGGAAGGAATCACGACGTTCCAGGCGCCCTGCGGCGGCAACCGTTTGCTTAAGGAACCGTGGTTTGTGGCGCGCGAAATGGCGGCCCTGCCCGTGTACGCCCTGCGCCTGGACCGCTGGCGTTAGTCGGTCGGTCTGTGTTTGAGCACGATCACCGGCAGCGGCTGGCCCCAAGGGTCGGTTTGGCGCACGCCCTCCGGCAGCACCGGAGGATTATCGCCGGCCGGGACAACAACCAGCCTGACGCGCCCGGTTCTGGTGACGGCTTGAAAATTGCGTGTACGAGCCGGAAAGCTCTGGCAGTAATAGAACCCGGGGTAGCCCTCCACGGCTTCGAGCTTCATGTATTGGGATCGTTCATGCAGCAGGCCCCTGACTGAGTCAGTGTCTATGGCTGCGTCACAGTACACGTAGCGCGGGAAACGATCCTGCTCCGGCATGGTAACGCGCCACGGGCCCACAGGGGCGCTGCCCCCGGCTTCCAGCACGACGTTGCCGGGCCGCTGGCCGTCATAATCGAGGTTGAACTGGAACGCGCCGGCATACACCGGATCCACAATCAGGTTTTCCTGCCAGTTGCCTCGATCCAGTTCGACCCACAGGGCAAACGCGCCGTCGCTGGTCCATGTGCGCACTCCTGTCTGTTTCGCCTCCAGGCGCACCGCGCGGCGTTCAGGCGTGTTTCCGGGCCGCAGGCAGGTTCCTTTCACCAGAAACGTCGAGGCCCGGTTCATGGACAATGTATGGCGCAGCAGGGTAAAGCGGGTGTTCTTTGTCGGCTGCGTGGACGGCCGGACATCCCATGTCTCCAGTACTGCCGGCGTGCCACTGCTCCAGCCGTCTCCGGCAGCGCCAAACACCGGCTTTGCCGTGGTGAATGTGTCCGGATCAGGAAAGGCAAAAACGATCACGCCTGAGTCCGGGAAATCGGCCTCCAGAAACAGGCCGATTTCGGGTCTGGGTCCGTTCAGGTTGCGCTGTTGGGAAAACAGTTCAAGCCACACCCGCGTGGCGGAGCGCACCACGCCCGCCGGGTCAACACGAAGTTCCAGCATCACTGTCGGCGCCGCCACCAGGTTCAGCGTGACGGCGGCCTGTTGGGTCGGGTCTCTTGCCAGAGCGACAGCCGGGCCCGTCCTGGATTCTGCCGTGTCGTACCCGGACGCCAGCACCCAGCCCGGGAAGCGCACCGAGATTCCAGCCGGAAAGTGCGTCGCCCAATCGGCCATCCGGAACGCCAGCACAAACCAACCCTGTTCGTTGACCAGAGCAGAGGTTCCCAGCCCTGACACGATCACCGGCGGGCGTGTCACCCCGGTCCAGTCCTGCGTCGAGGGTTTGGGTTGCCCGTTGTAGGTTACCTGTCCAGTCAGCAGCCAGGTCTGCTGCATTACTGATTCCAGCTCTTCTCCCTTCAAGTCTTCCAGTTCCAGAACTTCCAGCATCTGCTGCCAAAGCGGGGCTTTTTTGATGCCTGACAGCGGCCCGCAATAGTGCGCGCCAACGGATTTCGGGGTCGAAAGACCAAGCTGGTGCAGCGGCGGCACAATCCAGAGCACGCGGGCGTTCAGCGACTGGCCGTCCTGCTCCTGTTCCAGCACTGCACCGCGGGCCAGAACAGCCTCCAGCCGCTGCTGCGCCGCCAGCTTCTCGGCCTCGGCGCGGGCCCGCTCCGATTCAAAGGCCTTGAGATCGGGCTTGAGTTCGTCCTCGGGGGGAATGCGCCGGGGTTCCTGGGCAATGCGCGCGCCGGCTTCCGCAACACCGGAATCCTCGCCGGGCCGGTCGTTGTCCGGCCTGTCCGCAGACTCTTCCTGTTCCCCGGCGTCAGGAGAATCAGGGGGCCGGATCGGATCCCACGGCCTGTGTTGGGGACGGTCGCGCCCGGCATCGGCCAGGTCATCGTGGTGGCCGCGCGTGTCTTGCAGGTACAGCATCACGCCCAGCAAAACCGCGATCAGAAACAGCAGCAATGTCACCACAACGTGCGGGAAGTGTCGCATGACGCGCCTCAATCGGGCTGTCACAAGGGGGCCGCGCTGTCCATGCTATGAAACGCGCCAGTCCGGCGCGAGTTTGCCTGCACTCCTAACGAATTCGTGAAACGGCTTGCGGCCGGCACCGGTGCGGATTGGCCGTCGTTGCTAAACTGCGGTTGCGTAACGGGGGCCAGCACGGAGATGCCATGCGCCGGATCGCCGCCGCC
Organism: Planctomycetota bacterium; assembly: GCA_015075515.1. Lineage (GTDB taxonomy): Bacteria > Planctomycetota > UBA8742 > UBA2392 > UBA2392 > H3-PLA7. The sequence goes on along the minus strand of JABTUE010000004.1, from coordinate 406,667 downwards.
GTTGTGCTGTTGACCCTGCTGCCCTGCACCGTTCAGCCGCAGAAGGCCGCGCCGCCAAAGCCCGAAAACGGCGCCGCGCCCGCCACACCGGTGGTGATTGACTGGCTGATGCAGTCCGATTACGGCGAAGACCGCCGTCTGACGCCGCAGACCTCGCCCAAGCTGCTGGGCCAGTCCGCCAAGGTTACGTCCGAAGGCGACGGCATTGCCGTTCAGTGGGGCGGCCAGCGTTTTGTCGTGCCCGCGGCCGGCCGCGTGGTGGACGTCACGCCGCGCCAGAAACTGGCCGTGTTTCCGGACGCCGCCGGGCGACTGCACTGGTTTTCCGCCGCCGCGCTGGCCTGCACCGTGGACGACCTGCCGCTGCTGTTTCTGGACGCCAACGCCAACGGCAAGTTCTGCGAAGAAAACGTGGACATGGTGGCGCTTGGCCCGCGTGGCGCCTATGCCTGGCCGCACACCCGCGTCATGCCGCTGGTTGGCTACAGCTACACCTTTCGCCACACCGGCAAGGAAATCGCCTGGACGCGCACGCCTCTGGCAACGCAGGGCCAGGCGCTGGAACTGCACAACGCCCTGAACCGCACGCGCATGCAGTTCGGCCTGCTGCCGACGATCAGCGACCCCGCCGCCGACGCCGGCTGTCACGCACACTGCCAGTACATGCAGACCAACGACGAAATGAAGCACAGCCAGGACCGCGCCAAACCCGGCTACACCAAAGAGGGTGACGCCGCGGCGCGTACCTCGATTCTGACTCGCAAAAACACGCCCGAGGCCGCCGTGGCCGGCTGGTTCGGCCAGCCCCTGCACGGCCGCGACATCCGCTCGTCGTGGCTGGGCAAGGCCGGGTTCGGGTTTCACGAAGGCAACGGGGCAATCCGCACCTCGGGGCTGGTCACGCCCGAGCAGAAACTGCCGGGGCCGGTGGTGTTTCCGCCCAACGACTGCCGCGACGTACCGACGGGCTGGGCCAGCGGCGAATCGCCCGAGCCGCGTCTGGATCCGTCGCGCGCGCCGGGCTTTCCGATCACGCTGTGCTGGCCGTGGGGCGTGCCGCTGAAGGTCACGGCGCTGGCGGCAACACTGGAATCGCGCGACGGCGACCAGTGGAAACCGGTCAAGGTGCAGGCCTCGTTTCCGGGCCAGGACTACCCCAAACACATGGCGGGGTTTGATTACGTCTACATCCTGCCCGTGGATACGCTGCAGCCGAACACCACCTATCGGCTGAAAGTTACGCTGACGTCGTCCGGCGGTGAGGAAGCCACACGCGAGACCTGCTTTGTCACCGGCACGCGAAGCGACGCGCGCCAGTGGCGGCCCGACCAGCAGCGATAGCGCGCCGGCGTCATTAGTCCGGCTTCTTGTAGTCGGGGTTGGGCTTGAGGGTCTGGTCTGTTTCCCAAGCCTCTTCGGTCTCGACCTTGTAGCTGGTTTCGTCGGTCACCAGCGGAAAGTCGTTGATGTTCACCCAGTCTTCGTCCTTGAACGCGCGGCCGTCTTCAAAGGCCGCGTAGCGCACCTTGAAGGTTACGCCGCGCTGGGTCAGTGGCACGAATACCGTGCCCTTTTCGGACAGCACCGGGTTCTTGCGGAAGGCGTCACTGGGGTAAGGCCCGAAGCTGCGGCCGTCGGCGTTGACCAGCGTTACGAATGCAACGACATGGCGGCACACCGTGCCGTCGGCCAGCTTGACCTTGCCGAACACAAACGGGATCTCGAACTTCAGCTTCTCCACCTGCGCCGCGCCGGTCACCTTGATCGTGCCCAGCAGGTTGCTGCCCTGCGAGCCATAGACCTCGTACGTGCCCCTGGGCAGGCCCATGAACCTCACCTTGCCCTCGTTGTCCGTCAGGCCGCCTGCGTTCAGGCTCAGTTTGAGCGCCGGGGGCACATCTACGTCTTTGGGCAGCAGTTGCACGTCCAGCTGGTTGATCGGCAGGTCGTGCTTGTGGGTGGTCACCTGCACGTCCAGCGCGGGCACGCCTTCGTCGTACAGGGTCCAGGTCAGTTCCTTGCCCACCAGGTCGCTGGCCTTGAGGTTGGGCAGAATCTTCATCACGGTTTCGGTGTGCGAGGGCCGGATCACCACGGTGAAGTTTTCGGGGTCCACCAGCCAGGCGCGAAACTTGAACGTGCCAATGGGCCAGACCACCTCGGTGCCGTCGGGCAGGTACTCGTCGGCCATTTCGCCGTCGCCGGCAGAAAGCCGCAACTGGCGCAGATACTGGTTGGTGTACAGGCTGATGCTGGCGGGAATGCCGTTGCCGGTGCGCGCGTCCACGACCTTGCCGCGCAGGATCGGGCCCTCTTTCAGGGCCAGCGACAGCGTCTGGTCGCCGAAAACTTCGACGCGCGAAATCACCTGGATGTGACCGACCCAGTCGTCCTTGCTGCGGTCGGCCCAGTAGGCCCACACCATGTAATAGCCGGTGGGCAGATCAAACGAGAAGTTGCCCTGTTCGTCGGTCAGCGTGCCGATCGGCTGGTCGAAAAGCTGGCTGGTGCCGTCCTGGGCCACATCCAGCGGCGCCATCATCACGTTGGCGCGCGGCGCGGCGGTGTTGCCTGGGGCGATCTTGACCGTGCCCCGGACCCTCACCTTGCGCAAAGGCCGCACCCGCACGTCCCAGGTTTCAGGCGCTTCGAACTTCATGCGCGCCAGCGGAATGTTCGACCAGGCGTCGGGGATGTACCAGTCACCAAAAGCGAACACCCGCAGTTCCACGGGTTTGTTTTTGAGCGTGATTGAGAACGCGCCCTTTTCGTCGGTAAGCAATTCGCGCGTGGGGTTGCTGCGGTCATGGTTGCGGGCCATGACCAGCAGCTTGAATCCGGGCTGGGGGGCTTCCGTGCCCAGCAGCAGCACCCGGCCCCTGATCTCACCGGCAGTTTTGTCGCCGTCGCCCAGGGTTACAGCACTGGGGAGCTGCTGGGCCTGGGCCGGTGACGGAAACAGCAGAATCATCAACGCCATCGCGGCAGCCAGCGCCGCGCAGAAGATACAAAAGAACGTTCGGGGCATGGGTTCTCCGGACCTTACTAACGGACAATCCGGCTGCTGGTTGAAACGGGCCGGCCGCTACCGCCGCGTGCCCTCCATGGCCGTCTTTTCAAACGCCGCGTCGTAGGCCACGGGGTAGTCGCCCGAAAAACACGCCGTGCAGTAGTTCTGGCCCTGGCCCACGGATTTCAGCAGACCCTCCACGCTCAGGTACGCCAGGCTGTCAATGCCCAGATATTCGCGGATTGCTTCTACATCGGCCAACTGGTTGGCGATCAGTTCCTTGGGGTCCGGAAAGTCAATGCCGTAATAGCACGGGTGGCGCGTGGGCGGGCACGAAATGCGCAGGTGCACCTCTTTGGCACCCGCGTCGTACAGGCGTTTCACACGGCCCTTGCTGGTGGTGCCGCGGATAATGCTGTCGTCCACCACCACCACGCGCTTGCCCGCCACCACGTCGCGAACCGCGTTCAGCTTGATCTTGACGCCGATGTCGCGCTGGCCCTGGCTGGGCGCTATGAACGTGCGCCCCACATAGTGATTGCGGATAAACCCCTGTTCCAGCGGCAGGCCGGACTGTTCGGCAAACCCCTGGGCGGCACTGGTGCCGCTGTCGGGCACGGGCACCACAATGTCGGCCTCGGCCGGGGCTTCAATCGCAAGCTGGTGCCCCATGGCCTTGCGCGAAAGATGCACGTTGGTGCCGAACACACGGCTGTCGGGGCGGGCAAAGTAGACGTGCTCGAACACGCAGTGCGACCTGCGCCGTACCTCGCACCAGCGCTGGCTGTGCAGTCCGTTGGCGTCAATGCGTACCAGTTCGCCGGGTTCCACGTCGCGCACATATTTCACGCCCAGCATGTCAAAGGCGCAGGTCTCGCTGGCCAGCACATAGCTGTCGCCCAGTTTGCCGATGCACAGCGGCCGAAAACCGTTGGGGTCGCGCGTGGCCAGAATCGCGTCGTTGGTCAAAAAAATGAAACTGAAGGCCCCCTTCATGTGGCCCAGGGCCGCGGCAATCGGGTTGTCGCTGTTCTTGATTTCCGGCCGCGCCAGAAGGTGCAGCACAACCTCGCTGTCGCTGGTGGTCTGAAAAATGCTGCCCTGTTCTTCCAGTTCGCGGCGCAACTGCCAGCCGTTGGACAGGTTGCCGTTGTGCGCCACACTGATCTGCCCGCCGCTGTAGTCCACGGTAATCGGCTGGGCGTTGCGGACGTTGCTGGATCCGGCGGTGCTGTAGCGCGTGTGGCCGATCGCCACGTTGCTTCTGAACTTGGCAAAAAACTCGTCCTTGAACACCTCGCCCACCAGGCCCATGCCCAGATAGCTCTTGATCCGGCCGCCCATCAGGCAGGCAATGCCGGCGCTTTCCTGGCCGCGGTGCTGCAGGGCAAACAGCCCGTAATAGGTCAGTTCAACGGCGTCTTTGTGGTTGTAGACGGCAAAGATGCCGCAGGCTTCACGTGGGTGGTCGCAGTTGGGGTTCAAGCCGGCCTCGCGGTTCACTGGCCCCGTTATAACACGGCATTGCCGGCGCGAAATCCGGCAGGGGCGGTATCATGGCATTGCCCCGGCATTCCCCTTCGGAGTTCGCCATGGCCCGCACACTGCCCGCCCTTTTGGCCGCTTTGCTGCTGTGTGTCCTGCCCGGTTGCGGCAGCGCCCCCCGGTATTACCACCCCGCCGCGCCAGTGGTTGAAATCACCGAAGCTTCGGGCGCGCGCCATGTCGCACCGGCCGCGGCGGCATCCGTGCCGTGCATCAAACGCCAGGCCGGCGAATATTTCCCGCCGCAGATCGGATGCGAAGATGAATGGTGGTCGTACCTGGTGCTGTTGGCGGTATACGCCGTGATCTATGTGGGCTACACCATCGTGTACCTGTTCGAGCTCATGGTTGAGGCCGCAATGGCCGACACCAGCGATAGTGCAGGCTCGAATCCGGCAATCGAACCAAGCGGCCCGCCCGACGAATGGATGCCCTGAGGATTGCCGGACCCGCCCCTTGAACGGGTGGGCTTCACCCCTATAATCCGTGCCTCGTTTTGGGACACACCCCCGGAGCGGCCTTGCGGCGCGCTCCGTTTGTTTTGGGGTTGTCCTGACCGGTGTTGGAACGCGCGCATCAGAAAAGAGCGCGCCAAGGAGCCCGTCATGGTTGCCAGTGTCAACGGAGCAGAACTGCTGCGCTTTGTTGAAATGATCTCGCGCGAACGCGGCATCGAAAAATCCGAGGTGGTGTCCGCCATTGAACAGGCCATGATCGTGGCCCTGCGCAAGCGCGTGGAAAACCCCGACACCCTGACCGTCACCGTGGATCCCAACAACGGCCAGATCACCGCCAAAGAGGTTGACCTCGACGGCGTAACCCACGACGTGAAGCTGTCCGACATGGGCCGCATCGCCGCCCAGACCTTCAAGCAGATCTTCGTGCAGAAAAACCGCGAAGCCGAACGCGACAACATCTACGAAAAATACATCGGCCTGCGCCGCGACATCCGCAGCGGCACAATCCAGCGCATGGAAGGGCCGAATTACGTGGTCAACCTGGGCGACGCCGAGGCGTTCTTTCCGCGCAAGGAACAGGTGCCGACAGAAAGCTACAACGTGGGCGAGCGCGTGCGCGGCCTGATCCTGGACGTGCGCAAGCAGGGCCAGAAGGTGAAGATCATTCTGTCGCGCACCCACCCCGAGTTCGTCAAGAAACTGTTCGAGCTTGAGGTGCCCGAAGTCGCCGAGCGCATCATTGAAATCAAGGCAATCGTGCGCGAGCCCGGTTACCGCAGCAAGGTGGCCGTGGCCAGCTATGACCCCAAGGTAGACGCCGTGGGCGCCTGCGTGGGCGTGCGCGGGTCGCGCATCAAGGGCATCATTGATGAACTGAACAACGAAAAGATTGACATCATCCGCTGGAATGAATCCGCGGAAGTGCTGATCACCAACGCGCTGAAACCCGCGCGCGTGGACAGCATCACGCTGGATTACGACAACCGCCGCGCGCGCGTGGTGGTGCCGGACGACCAGCTTTCGCTCAGCATCGGCAAGCGCGGCCAGAACGTGCGGCTGGCCGCCCGCCTGTGCAAGTGGGACCTCGACATCGTGACCGTGACCCAGGAACAGGACTGGCGCAAGCGCACCCTGGAAAAGTTCCGCACCATTCCGGGCGTGGACGAACTGCTGTCCGAGGCCCTGTTCAACAGCGGTTTCGACAGCTTCGGCGACATTCTGGCCGCCGGCCCCGAAGCCTTGCTGAAGGTGCCGGGCATCAGCATTGACAGCGCGGCCCAGATCATCCAGTACGTGATGGAACACCCCGAGCCGCCCGAACAGATCGCCGACGTGGTGCACGCCGACGGCGCCCAGCGCCGCCCCGACAACACGTTTGTCGAACCGGGCCAGGAAGTCTACGAGGGCGAAGAGGAAGAAGAGGCCGCCGCCCAGGCCGCGGCGACAGCCGGCAAGCCCGCCACAGCCGGGCCCGCCGACCCGTTTGCCCGCGCCGCCGAGTACGCGGCCCAGGCCCCCAAACACGAGGTGGACGAACGCGGGCGACCCAAGCTGTAGCCCGACCCTGCAACCGCAGGCCGGAAATGGTACAAGCGTCGGCCCACAGAGGCGTTACTGAATGAGCAAGACCGCGGATATGGCTGCAGACAACGCTGCGACGATCAAGGCCCTGGATGTCTACAAGGGCCTTGGCATCTCGTTGAAGGATCTGCAGACCGCCGCGGCCGAGGCCGGGATTGACAAGAAAATCGTCGCCATCACCAAGCTGACCCGCGACGAAGTCAACCTGATCCGACGCAAGCTGGGCCTGCCGGCGGAATCGGCCGCAGCCGCCGCCGCCAGCGCCGAACAGGCCGCCGCCGCCGAGGCCGCGCGCAAGGCTGCCGCCGAGGAAGAAGCGCGCAGGAAGGCAGAAGAAGAAGCCCGCAAAAAGGCCGAAGAAGACGCCCGCAAGAAGGCCGAACAGGAGGCAAAAAACCGCCTGGACGCCATCGGCGCCAAGCTCGGCATCAAGGGCGAACACGTCGAATTCATTTCACAGCTTTTCGGCATCACGCTGGAAAAGGAAAGCGACGTTGACCCGGCAACCGCCGAACGCGCCCAGAAGCTCGACGTGGTGTTCAAGATCGCCGAAGAGTTCAACGCCCCGCCGCGCGAAGTCGTGCGCGTGGCGCGCGGCATCGGCATGGATGTCGGGCGCAAGGGCTTCAAGGGCCTGACGCCCAACGAAAGCTTCATGCTGCGCGCGATGGTGAAGCAGAAGTTCACCACCGTCGAGGAACGCAAACGCGACGTCACCGTCGAGGTCGCCGCTGAATACAAGCCCGCGCCGCCCACGGGCAACAAGGCCGAAACGCCGCGCGCCGACACCCGTCGCCGCGAAGCCGGGCCCTCGCCCGCGCCGTCGCGCTTTGGCCAGCCGCAGGAACAGACACGCGAGGTAATCCCCGAGCGCTTCCGCAGCGGCGGCGATACCCAGACACGTTCGCGCCGCGAACGCTTTGAGGTCAGCCAGCTTGCCTATGACCGCCCGCCCGGCGGGGGGCGCCGCCGGCGCGGCCGGCGCGGCGAAGAAGAAGCCGCCCAGGAAGAAAAGAAGCCCGAACTTCCCACCGGGCCGCTGACGGTCGAAATGCCCCAGAACCTGCGGTCGCTGTCCGAGGCAATGGGCGTCAAGACCAGCGAGATCATGGCCCGCATGCTCAAGGAAGGCCTGCCGCCGATCCGCATCAACGATACCCTGAGCAAGGACGTGATCGAGCAGATCGGCATCATTTTCGACCGCCAGATCACGGTCAAGGAACCCAAGGGCGCCGAAGAACTGATCGCCGAGCAGCTTGAAGCCTTCGAAGAAGAAGGCACCAGTGAACAGCCCCGCGCGCCGGTGGTCACGATCATGGGCCACGTGGACCATGGCAAAACCAGCCTGCTGGACGCGATCGCGTCGCTGGAACGCGCCGCCGGCGAATCCGGCGGCATCACCCAGCACATTGGCGCCTTCCGCATCGAGCTGCTGCGTGAAAACGGCCGCTTTACGCCCATTTACGGCCGGAAACTGGACGACCCGGCGCTCAAGCCCCTGCGCGTGACGTTCATTGACACGCCGGGCCACGAGGCATTCACCGCCATGCGCGCCCGCGGCGCCAACGTCACCGATATTGCCGTGATTGTGGTCGGCGCCGACGACGGCGTGATGCCCCAGACTGAAGAAGCCATCGCCCACGCCAAGGCCGCCGAAGTCGAAATCGTCGTGGCCATCACCAAGATTGACAAAAACGACGCCAACATCATGAAGTGCCGCCAGCAACTGGCCACGCACAATCTGATGAGCCCCGACTGGGGCGGCAATACCGAAATCGTCGAAGTCTCCAGCATCACCAAGGAAGGCATTGACAAGCTGGTGCAGGTGCTTTCCGACATGTCCGAACTGCTGGAACTCAAGGCCGTGGTTGACAAACCCGCCGTGGGCACCGTGCTGGAAGCCCACCGCGACCCGGGCCGAGGCATTGTCGCGACCATGCTGGTGCGCGAGGGTACACTCAGGCGCGGCGACGTGGTTGTCGCCGGCCACGGCTACGGCCGCGTGCGCAGCATGCAGATCAGCCGCGGCGACGGCCTGCACCCCGTGGAAGACGCCGGCCCCGGCATTCCGGTGGAAGTCGCCGGCCTGGACGAACTGCCCGAAGCCGGCAGCCTGTTCCACGGCATGAAGGACATCAAGAAGGCAGCCGAAATCGCCAACATGGTGCGCACCCAGGAGCGCGAAGTCGCCCGCGCCGGCGGCTTTTCGCTCGAGGAATGGTCACGTGCCAAGGCCGGCCAGCGCGTCAAGGAACTGGTCATCGTTCTCAAGTGCGACGTGCAGGGCAGTGTCGAAACCATCCGCGCCGAACTGGCCAAGCTCACGCACGAAGAGGTGCGGATCAAGATCATCCAGGCCGCGGTGGGCCAGATCAGCACCACCGACGTGCACCTGGCCGAGGCCTCGGGCGGCATCGTGGTGGGCTTCCATGTGGGCGTGGACGCCAAGGCGCGCGAACTGGCCGACAACCATCATGTGGACATCCGCACCTACGAGATCATCTATCGCATGATTGATGATCTGCGCAACGCGCTGGAGGGCCTGCTGGCGCCCGAGATCATCGAGACCTACGAGGGCACGGCCGAAGTACGCAAGGTGTTCAAGATCAGCAAGGTCGGCCGCATCGCCGGCTGCATGGTCACACGCGGCGTGATCAAGCGCGACTCGCGTCTGCGACTGGTGCGCGACGGCGCCGTGATCTACGAGACCTCGGTGGCCAGCCTCAAGCGTGAAAAAGATGACGCCAGTGAAGTGCGTGAAGGCTATGAATGCGGCATCCAGCTCAAGAACTACGACGACCTGAAGGAAGGCGATATCATCGAGGCCCACCGCATTGAAGAACGCCGCCGTTCGCTGTAGGCGGCATGCCCGGAGAAACCCGAAGTGCCCCAGTTCAACACATGGCTTCCGCTGGCCCAGCAGGCCCAGGACCCGATGGCGGGCATGGGCATGTTTCTGCTGCTGCCGATTCTACTGATCGTGTTCTTCATCTTTGCCCGCCGCAGCCAGAAACGCCAGCAGGCCGAACACGAAAAGATGGTGCAGTCGCTTCAGGCCGGCACCAAAGTCATGCTTAACAGCGGCTTGATCGGCCTGGTGGACAAGGTTGACAAGGAAAACCAGGAAGTCCGCCTGCTGATTGACGAAGACAAAAAGGTGCACGCGCGCTTCAACTGGGGCGCGGTCACCAAGGTGTTCAAGGAAGAAGTGGCCAACGTGGCCGAAGACAAAGTCAAAAAGGACTACAAGTAGTGACCGCCCGCGCGCACAACCGGCCTGCCCTGGTCGCCATGATTCTGGCGGCGCTGGCCTGTTATGCCAACGCGCCGAAGCTGGCGGCCACATTGATGCTGGGCGACGCGGCCAACTTTGCCGCTGTGCGCGACGCGGTAATGCGCGCGCGCCTGCGTCTGGCGCTGGCGCAACTGCCCGAACACAGCCCGCAGGCCGATCAACTGGCCCAGCGCCTGGACGAAGGCGAACGCTCGCGCGCCGTGGCGGACAGTCTGCCGCCATTGCCCGAGTTCGTGGCACCAAGCGCGCCCGTGCCGGCGCTGGAACCACCGGCGCACAAGCCGCCCGCTGTGGCCAAGGCCGTAACGGCTGACCACTGGGCGCTGCGTGACGGCGCCATCCTGACCACCTGCCTGCCGCCCCCGCCCGACCCGGGGCCCGCGGCAAGGCCGCGCACGGCGCCACGCGCCACAGTGCCGCAATCGCGGCCGCGCGCCCCGCCCGTTGTGGCCTGACACCGTTTCACCGCAGGTTCGCGTAACTTCGCGTTGTCGCGGTTTGCCGCGACAGAAACGATGCAACCGTAACCAACCGGCGCGACGCGCCATGATGCAAAGGGCTGAACATGTGGGACTTCGTTCGACGCTGGCATCCGCTGCTGATCCTTCTGCTGGCGCTTTACATGGCCATTCCGAAGCCGGCGCCCAACCCCGCCGAAATTGACAAGGAATTTCTTGCCGAATACGACAAGAACGGCGACGGCAAGGTGGACAAAACCGAGTTTTCGGGCTTTGACTTCGCCAGCCGCGACAAAAACAAGGACGGCGTTCTCACGGTGGGCAGCATGTTCCGCTGGCCGCTGCATGCCTTTCAATGGAACCTGGGCCAGGACCTCAAGGGCGGCAGTTCGCTGCGCTATGTGCTTGAACAGCAGGACATGGAGGACGCCCGCACCCGCCTGGACGAACTGCTTTCGCCGCTTGGCGACAGCATGGACAAGCTTTCGCCCCAGGCGCGCTCCAAGTTTGGCGCGCTGATCCGCGGCGGCGAACTGACGCTGGGCGCGTTCAAGCTGCGCGCCGACGCCAACGAAAAAGACGACTTTGACCTGCTGGTTACTCCCGGCGTGTTCGACGAAGAACGCGCCGACGCCGCCCGCCGCTTCTACCGCACCTGGCAGGAAGGCCGCCAGCGCAAGGAAGACAAGAACCTGGTCGGGCCCACGATTGAAACCCTCAACCGCCGGCTGGGCGCCAACGGCATTACCGAACTGGTGATTTCGCCGCTGGGTGAAAACCGCGTCGAGGTCAAGCTGCCCAAGTTCTCCAGTGCCGCCGAAACCCAGCGCTTCAAGGACCTGCTGCAGACCACCGGCAAGCTGGAAATGCGCGTGCTGGCCGCCGAAAACAGCGGCTTCCGTGACCTGGCCGTCAACGAATACCCGCGCGACGAAGGCTACAAGTACCGCTGGCTGAAGCTCACGGGCGACAAGGTCACATCTTCCAGCCTGGTCAAGGAATTCGGCGGTGCCAAGTGGGTGCCGGTGCAGGTGCTGGATGATTACGACATCACCGGCAAAGACCTGGCCGACATTCAGCCCTCCATGGATCAGGGCGGCCAGATGGCCGTCAGCTTCTCGCTCAAGGGTCAGGCCGTGGCGCGGTTTGAACGCCTGACCGGGCTGCACCGCGAGGGCGGCGAAGACCCGCGCCTGCTGGCGGTCGTGATTGACGACAAGGTCTACAGCGCCTACACGATCAAGGATCGCATCTCGGGCCAGGTGCAGCTTTCGGGCCGGTTCACGGCCCAGGAGCGCGACGACATCATCAACGTACTCAAGTCCGGCTCGCTTAACGTGCGCCTGAAACTTGAGGGCGAAGAAAGCCTGGGCCCCAGCGAAGGCGCCGAATCTGTCAAACGCGGCCTGATCAGTTTCATTATCGCCGCCATCTTTGTGTTCGCCTTTGCCCTGTGGCTGTACCGCGGGCTGGGCGTGCTGGTGATCTTCAACCTGATCATGATCATCACCCTGATCATGGGCGCCATGGCCGCCGGTCTGGGCACGCTGACACTGCCCGGCATCGCCGGTCTGGTGCTGACTTTCGGCATGGCCATTGACGGCAACATTCTGATCAACGAGCGCATGCGCGAGGAACTGAAAAAGGGCCTCGCGCCACGAGGCGCCGCCGAAGAGGGCTTCAAAAACGCACTGTCCGCCATTGTGGACAGCAACATCACCACGCTGCTGACAGCCCTGATTCTTTACAAGCTGGGCTCCGGCCCGGTGCAGGGCTTTGCCCTTGCCGTGGCCATCGGCATCGTCGCCACACTGTACGCCAACATTCCCGCCTACAAAGCCATGGTGCTGGGCGTGCTGAACCTGCGCCGCGACGTCAAGTTCAGCATGGCCAGTCTGGCCTGGCTGGAAAACCGCAACATTGATTTCGTCAAGGGCATGAAGTACGTGGTCCCCGTCGGCGCGGTGATTGCCGTGCTGGGCTTTGCACTGCTGTTCAGCCTGGGCACCAACGTGCTGGGCATGGAGTTCCGCGGCGGTCACACCTTCCGCATCCAGATGAAGGAACCGCTGGCCCGCGACGCGGTCGAAGAACGTCTGATGGACACCGCAACCGGCAAGGCCCGATTCGACTGGTTCAAGAGCGTGGAAGTGCAGCCGGTGTACGGCCTTGGCACCAGCGAAGACAGCGGCTCGGCCTATCGTTTTGATTTCCGGTTCCCGATGCAGGACGACTGGGAGACCCGCGATCAGAACGATGTGAACCTGATGCTGCGCCAGCGCCTGGAAGAGGTGTTCGGGGATTCTATCGCGCCGATCGGCTGGCAGCCGCGCACCACCGAAGTTCGCCAGGTAGCGTTGCAGGCCAATCTGAAGTTCAAGCTCAAGGACCCGGCAAAGTTCCGCGAACGCTTTGCCGACGACTTTGACAAGCTGTGGCTGATTCACGACCGAAGCTGGAACAAGGACCCCAACGCGCCCAGCGCCTCGGCCAACAAAGACCGCTGGTTCGGCGACGTGGTGCGCGGGTCGCCCGACGCCAAGGTGGTGGGAACCTTCACCGGCATGAGCGCCGGCGGCGACTTCCAGACCTACCAGTTGCGCATTGAAGGCATCAGCGTCACCGATGCCCAGCAGTTGCGCGACAAGACCAGGTACTTCCGCGACGCCGTGGAAAAATACTTCTGGGCCGGCAGTGACCATGTGGAACTGGCCGAACCCGCCGAGTTCACCGATTCTCCCACCAAGGCCAACCTCGCGATTGATCTGCATTTCGTAAAGCCGATCAAGGCCGAGGACCTGCGCAACAAGGCCCGCGACCTGCCTTCGGAAGTCACCGGGCTTTCGGGTGTGACCTTCCGCGTCACCACCGCCGGCGACCGTGTGGATTCGCGGCCCGAAGCCCAGGCCTTCACACTGTCCAGCACCGAAGTCACCTTCAGCCCCAACGCCGCGGATTCCAACAGCTTTAACGGCCTGACCCTGGCCATCAACGCCAACCTGACGGAATGGCTCAAGACGCTTGAGCCCAGGGACAACGAGCTGTCCAACCCGTTCTTGCTGGCCAGCGCCATCGGCCCCACCGTGGCCGGCGAAACCCAATGGCGCGCGCTGATCGCGATTGTCGCGGCGCTTGTCATTCTGGTCATCTACATGCGTCTTCGCTTTGCCAGCCTGGCCTGGGGTGTGGCCGCGATTGTTGCCCTGTTCTTTGACGTGCTGGTGACCGTGGCGGCAATCGGCGTGGCCGACACGCTGGGCGCTGACATGAAGATTGACCTGGTGGTCGTGGCGGCGATTCTGACCGTGATCGGCTATGCCATCAACGACACGATCGTGAACTTCGACCGCATCCGCGAGTCGTTGCGCAAGGACAAACTGGCCACGGGCGGCAAAACACCGCTGCGCGAGCTGATCAACGAATCGGCCAACCTGATGCTGCCCCGCACACTGATGACCGGCGGCACGACGCTGACTTCAACGGCAATCATGATCTTCCTGGGTGGCCCGCTGCTGCAGGCGTTTGCCTTCACAATCTTCGTCGGCGTGATTCTGGGTACCTTTGCTTCGGTATTCATCGCCTCGCCGGTGCTGCTGTTGTTTGAAAAACGCGGCAAGGAGGGCCTGCTTGACCCAAGTGAAGAAGAGGAAGAGGCAGAGGAAAAGCCGGCTGAATCCGCGGCGGACGAAGAACCCGACTTTTCGGATGACACCGACGAAAAGAAGGACACGCAGCCCGAGACCAAACCCGAAACCGGCGGTACTGAGCCGCAGCCCGGGCCTCAGGCGGACGGCAGCAAGACCTGACAATGGCAACCGGCGGGCGGTTCGACACGGACCGCCCGCCGGCCATGCGGGAACCGGCCATGAGTATTGACGAACTGCGCGCGCGCATGGACGCGCTGGACGCCGAACTGCTGGGGTTGTTGGCCCGGCGCGCCGAACTGTCCACGGCCATCGCGCGGGCCAAGCGCGCACAAAACCTGCCGCCGCGCGACCCTGAACGCGAAAACGAACTGGTTGCCCGTGCCCGCGCGCTGGCACAGCCCCCGCTTACACCCGAAGCCGCCGAGACCTGCCTGCGCGCGGCGCTGGACGCCTGCCGCGCCGTGGCCACGGCCGCATCGGCGCCGGTACCCGAGCCCTGCCGCGTGGCAATCGTGGGACTTGGCCTGATCGGCGGCAGCCTGGCCCGGGCGCTCAAGCGTGCACAGCCTGCCCACCGGCTGACCGGCGTGGACGTGGCCGACCTGTCTGGAGGTCTACGCCAGAACCGGCCTGTTTAAAGCTGCACCTTCCCGAAGACGGTGCGGTTGCCGTGGCCGGCGCCGACGTGGTGTTTCTGTGCGCCGCGCCGCGCGTCAACCTGCGCCTGATGGCCGAAGTACGCAAGGACGCAGCACCCCAAGCCGTGGTCAGCGATGTGGGCGGCATCAAGGCCGACATCTGCCGCGCCGGCCGCCGGTTGTTTGACGGCCGCCAGGGCCCCTGGTTCATCGGCGGCCACCCCATGGCCGGGCGCGCCCAGGGCGGGTTTGCGGCTTCGGGGACTGATCTGTTTTCGCAGCGTCCCTGGGTGCTTACGCCGCGCCACAGCACGCCGCTGGAGCCGCTGCGGCGGCTTCAGGGCCTGATCGAAAGCACCGGGGCGCACCTGGCGCTTCTGACTCCCGAAGACCACGACCGCACGGTGGTGGCCGTCAGCCACCTGCCGCAGTTGCTGGCACTGGGGCTGATGCTGTGCGTGGGCGGCCGTGACCGCGGCATGGCCGGGCCCGCGCTGCGCGACATGACACGTCTGGCCCACTCGCCGCCGGCGCTGTGGAATGAACTGTTCCGCGCGCGCAGTGAACTGGTGATGATCGAGCTGCAACGGCTGCGCAGCTACCTGAGTGACCTTGAAATGGCCGTTGCGTTTGGCGAGGACATGACCCGTTTTTTTGCCCGCGCCGCGTCGCTGCGCGACGCGCTGGACTCGGTGCCGGTTGCCCCGGCCGCCAGGGGCGCCTAGACTTGCGGCATGAACGGGCAAGGTGCGAGATTGGGGCCGCTGGCGGCACTGGCAGCCGAGTTTGCCGCCGCCAGTGACGACGCCGCGCGCGACGCCGTTCGCGCCCGTCTGGACGCCACATTCTGGAACACCGTCTTTGCCGCCGTCGCCGACACCTGTCGCGACCCGCTGGGCTCCCGGCTGGAACTTGCCGACGACATGCTTCTGCTGCTGGATTTCGGCGCCCTGCCCGGAACGGCCGCCGCGGGGTCACGCAACTTCGGCGCTCTGCGCCGCGCCGCGACCATGTCTGCCCGCGGCGTGCACTGGGTCAGTGACGCGCTGGCCACGGTGTGGCAGGACACGTTGCGCCACGAACTGGTGCAGAACATCCGGGCGCGGCTTGACGCGATTGCCGGCGACCTGAAAGAGTGGCCCGAACTGCACCTGGGCCTGATCCGCCACCGCGACCGGCTGGTGCTGGCGGCTCTGGGCGACACGCCCCAGGCCCAGCACGCCCTGAGGCTGTACAGCGAAATTGACGAACGCCTGGAACAGTTCAAGCGCCTGGAACGCCTGCACCGCGAATCGGCCTTTCGCACCAACGACGAGCGCAAGCAGTGGCTGGCCATCAAGGGTTATGTGGACGACCGCCAGGAAGGCATCCAGCCGCTGCTGGAACCCCTGCTGGCCCGTGCCCGCGACACCCGCACGGCACTGGGCGAAATCGCCGACGACGTGGCCTCGCGCGAGGCCGATCTGCGCGCCGCCGAAGTGGAATCCCGCCGCGTCCAGGAGCAGATTCTGGCCGCCTACGGCGCGGGAACCGGCGGCGAGAAACTGCTGGCCTTGCAGCGCAAACTGGCGGGGGTTGTGTTTCGCATCGAGAAAACCCAGGCGCGCATTGTGGAGGCCCAGGCCCGCGCCGACGCGCTTGCGCGCGATCAGGAGCACCCGCTGGCGGCCGAACAGCTTGTTTCGGCCGCCGAGGCCGTGTTCGACAGCGTTGGCCACCTGATTGAACTGCACACGGCGCGCCGCGCGCTGGAACAGCAGCTTTACGAAGAGCAGGCCGCAAGGGCCCAGGTGACGGCGTCGGCCATGCGCGCGGCACTGCAATCGGAACTTTCCAATCTGCGCGGACTGCTGCGGCTGGCGTCGCGCGTGGCCCACCGCGCCGAATGTGCCGTGGCCACAGGCGAGGGAATCGCCCTAGAGCCGGCGGATCTGGACCGCGCCATGGAGCATCTGCTTGAGTTTGACCCGCGGCTGTTTCACAACGAGCACGCCCGGCGCCATGGCCCGCCATCGCTGCTGCTCGCGCCCGGCATCGGCCAGGCCGTCTATGACCGTGAACGCAACCGGTTTGTGCTTCCGCTGTACAGCACCGGCGGGCCGCTGGAATCACTGGCCGCCGGCGCCGCGCAGTATCGGCTGGAACTTGACTCTGCCGAGGGCGGCGAAATGGCCAACGAATACCGCCGCCAGCAGCGACGCACCGCCAAACTGCGCAGCAACCTGAAACTGCGCAATCGCCTGGCCGAAGACTACGTGGTCTGGATCACCCGGGAGGCCACGGGTGAAACCGCCCTGTCGCGCGAGGCGCGAGCCTGGTTTGAACGCTTCATCGCGCCGGACAAGGAAAGCCCGCGCGTGCCACCGGAGTTTCTGGATCTTTCGCCGCGCCAGTTAACCGGCAAGCTGGCCGAACTGGAACGCGCCGCGCCATCGGCCCGCCGCGAGGCCCGCTGCGCGGTGCTGTACTGGCTGCTGTACCCCGGCGACGAACGCGCCCTGCGCGACTGGGCCCTGCCGCGTATCGAACGCGCGCTGGAACTCGACGCCGCCGACACCGGCAATCTGTACTCGGCGGCCGTCATGCACCGCAAGGCCGGCAACCTGAGGCGCGCCGTGGAACTGTTTGACCGCTTTGCGCGTGTGGCACCGCGCTCGTGGTGGACTCGCAAGGCCGAAGAACTCAGCGCCACCTGCCGCTAACCGGACACCAGCCGTTTCATTTCCCGCACGGCGTTTTCCAGGCCCGCAAACACGGCGCGGCTGACAATCGCGTGGCCGATGTTCACCTTTTCGACCGGCACACGCTTGAGCAGCGGCCGGATGTTGCCGTAGTTCAGCCCGTGCCCGGCGTGCACGCAAAGCCCGGCCTCCCACGCCGCATGGGCGGCAGTTTCCAGCCGGTCAAGCTCGCGTTCGCGTTCGGTCTCGGTGGCGGCATGACAGTAGGGCCCGGTGTGCAGCTCAACCGTGCCGGCGCCCGCGGCTTTGGCGGCGTCCACCTGCGCGCGATCAGCGTCAATGAAGACGCTCACGCCGATGCCGGCATCGGCAAAGCGCGTGATCACAGCCTTGAGCGTTTCGCGCTGGCCCGCGACATCCAGCCCGCCCTCTGTGGTCAGTTCGGCCCGGCGTTCGGGAACCAGCATGATCTCGCTTGGTTTGACCTCAAGCGCCACACGGATCACGTCGGGGTGGGTCGCCATTTCAAGCTGAAGGCTGGTCTTGACCAGTTCGCGCAGCAGACGGACGTCGCGGTCGCGGATATGGCGGCGGTCTTCGCGCAGATGGCACACGATGCTGTCGGCGCCGGCCAATTCGGCCAGCAGCGCCGCCGTCACCGGGCAGGGCTCGGCGCCGCCACGGGCGTTGCGCACGGTGGCCACATGGTCAATGTTCACGCCCAGTTGCGTCATCCGCTTTCGCCTTTCCCGCCCCCGCGACTATACTGGCGCCATGCGCGTGCTTGGCATTCACGACGGCCGCGACCCCTGTGTCGCCCTGCTTCAGGACGGGGCACTGACGCGTCTGGCCTTTGAGGCCGACTTCAGCGAAGAACCGTTTGAGGCCACCGGCTTTCCGCTGCACGCCACCGAGCACATTCTGGCAGTCGAGGGTCTGGCGGCGGACGACATGGACGTGATCGCCTACGCCGGCCAGCACCTGCCCGAGCCGCGCACGCGCCGCGACATGCTGAAACAATATAGTGAGTCCGGCACGTTTCGCGCCAGCGCCAAGCGCCTGCTGAAAACCGCCGTGGGCATGGGCCCGCGTCGGCCCTCGCGCCGGGAGCGCCTGAAGCCGCTGGAAAAACTCGGGCTGCGCGCCGACCGCAGCACCTTCATTGACCACCATCTGGCGCAGGCCGCAATGGCCGCCGCCGGCACGCGCGCGCCCGACGGGCGCCTGCTGGTGCTTACCTGCGAGGGCGCGGGCGACGGTCTGGCTGCCAGCGTGCACGTCAGCCGCGGCGGCAGGCTTGACCGCGTGGCGACCATCCCGCAGGACAACAGTCTGGGGTTGTTTCTGGAAACCATGACCTATCTGCTGGGCATGGTACCCGAACGCGACGAGGCCCTGCTGATGGAACTGGGCGGTCTGGCGCGCGGCCCGCAACTGGCCAAGGTCGTCAAGCGCCTGTCGCTGCTGTTCGAGTTTGACCCGCTGCTGCCGCTGAACTGGCGCCGCGCCGGCAACATGCCCGAAACCTGGGAAAGCGTGGATTTTCTGCGCAACCACCTGCGCCGCCGCCGCTTTGACCACATTGCCGCCGCCACGCGCCTGTTTCTGGAGGACTTTCTGGCCCAGTGGATTGAACGCTGCGCGCTCAAAACGGCCTGCGACCACGTGGTGCTGACCGGAAGCGTGTTCGGCCTGACCAGCATGTACCCGGCGCTTGCGGCGTCCACGCGTGTGCGCCAGTTGTCGGTCAGCCCCATGCCCGGCGACGCCGGCAACGCCGCCGGCGCGGCACTGATGGCACTGGCCGAACGCTTCGGCGTAGAACACGTTCTGCCGCTGGGCCAGCCGTGGCTTGGCACCGACGCTGGCGAGGGCGAATGCGCCGAATTTGCCCGCGCCGAAGAAGCCCGTGGCGGCGTGTGGGTAGACCGGCCCGAAAACGTCGAGGAACGAACCGCTGAACTGATCGCCGGGGGCGCGCTGATCGGGCGTATTCACGGCCGGGTGGATCTTTCGCGGCGCGGCTTTGGCAACCGTTCGCTGCTGTGCCGCGGCGACCTGCCCGAACTGCGCGCCGCCGCCGCGCAACTGGTGCGCCCGGACGTGTTCTGGCACGAAGTGCCGGCGCTGTTTCTGCACAGCGAGCTGGACCGCGAGTTCGTGAACTCCGCCAAGATCCCCGAATCCGGCGTGGGCGAATACTGGCTGGCCAGCAAGCGCCCCCAGGCCTGGCCGGGCCGCATTAACCCCACCGGCCCGATCCCGGTGCAGGTTCTGCCTGAAGGCGCCGACCCCAGCATCGCCGCGCTGATCCGCGCCTTCCGCAAGGCTGCCGGGCGCACACCCCTGCTGTGCGCGCCGTGGTTGAACCGCCGCGGCACACTGGTGCGCAACCCCGCCGATGTACGCGAAAGCTGGCGCTCGCAGGGTCTGGACGGCGTGGTGGCCGGGCCGTTCATCGTCATGCGCCGGGCCGACCCCAGCGCGACCCAGCCCAAGTACGCCGAACTGGCGCGTCGGCCGTTCTACGGCGGTCTGTAACGCTATTCTTCGCCGCGCAGCAGCCGACGCTTGTGGCCGTTAAGCCCCAGCCGCAACCGCGCCTTGATCCGCCGCGCGCGGTCGGTGTGGTATTCGGCCTCGATTGCGTCCATGATCGCGTAGGCCTTGTCGTCGGTGTAGGGAAACCAGCTTATGCGTGCCGGGTCGGTGCCGGATTCGTGCAGCACCTGCGGCCGCAGCATCATGCGCGGCCCGGCGCCGGCGCGTGGCAGGTTCAACCCATCGGCCCCGCCACCGGCAAAGGCCCCGCCGTTAATCACGGGTTCGCCGAGGCTGACGCGCGCCACGGGCAGTTGCTCCAGCGCGGCGCGGGCCTCGCGCGACGGCGTGCCCATGACCGAAACCGTGGCCGCCGGGCTGAGCCGGTGCAGACGCAGCGTTTCGGCCACCACGTCTTCGGCGCGGTACAGCGCGCAGGCCGGGCCCTCAATGCGCTCAAGGCTGGCCAGGGCGCGGTCGGGCAGATTTTCAATCACGCCGCCCTTCCAGTGAATCCAGCGGCCCGGCTGTTCGCCCGCGGGCCAGGTTACGCGCGCGCCCTTTTCAACGGCGTCGGACATCAGTTTCTGGAACCGGGCCTGGTTCAGCGAATCGGCAATCTCCGCCAGCTGCGCGTGATGGCTGTTGAGCGTGCGCAGACCGTCCATGAAGCGCATGCGGAACTCGTCGTACAATGACGTGTGCAGCACCACGCGCTCGACACGGCCGCGCGCGAATCCGCCGCCTGCATAGGCCGCCCAAAGCGTGCCCGCCACCGCCGCGCCCACGTCGCACCCCGGCAAAACAGCCAGGATTTCCTTGGTCACGCGGCCGATTCGCACGCCAAAACCGTGCTCGGCCCCGGCCCGGGCGATGTGCTCGGCCTGGGCGGTGTCGCCTTCAAACACAACCAGATCAGGCCCGCCGTCCAGCAGGCCGCGCCGGTCGCGCCACTGGCCGCCCATAACCTGCACCAGTCCGTCCGGAAAACCGGCGCGCACAAACAGTTTGCGGATGTTTTCGGTCACGCGCGGGTGACGTTCGCCGGGGCAAAGCACAACGGCATTTCCGGCCGCCAGCGCGTCACAGGCCAGCACCAGCGGCAGCGCAAACGGCGCGTCCGAGGGCGTAAAGATCACCACCACACCCCACGGAATGTTGCGCACCAGCGCCCGCGCGCCCTGGGCCGTAAACGGCGCGGTAGAGCCGTGCTGGTCGAACAGCAATTGCGGCAATACGTCCGGCAGTGATCGCAGCGCCTCCAGCACCGGCAGATATTCGCCGCACAACGCCTCGACCATCGGCCGCCCGATCGCCGTGGCCAGTGCCGGAACATAGTCATTGCGCTGGATCACCAGTTCGGCGCGCAGCGCGTCAAGCTTCGGCAGGCGCTGTTCAAAGCGCAAGGCCGCCCACGCGGCCTGGGCCCGGCGCGCGGCATCGTAGACAGGCTTGACCGGGGCCGGTTCCTCCACCGGAAAGGTCGTGGTCGCGCCGGCCGAGGTCGCCGGGGCCTGGCCCGGCGGAGGCCCCCACTCGCCCACCACTTCGGCGCCCTGGCCCGTGGCGGCCGCGGCGGCGTCGGCATTCTGCCGCCATTCGTCCTTGAGCGCCGGCACCTCGCGTGTTTCCAGGTCGTCAAAATCTTCGCGCCGGAAATAGCCTGTCGGCAGATCCGAACCCGGGCGTCCGGCATCGGCCACACGGCGTTCGGTGCTTTCGAACTCGTCGCGCGGCATCACGCGCGTGGGGTCACCCGAGCCCGGCGCAGCGCTGTCCACGATCACCCGCACCACGCTTTCGTCGGCAGGAATATCGGCCAGAATCGGCAGTTCGCGCGTCTCGAATTCCGAACCGGCGCCGGACGGGTTTACGGCCTTGCGAACAACGCTTTCGTCGGGCGGCGTATTCTGGGGCTTTTGCGGCTCGTTCATGCCGGGGCGCTGCCTGCGCGATGGCGCTGTAGTACTTCGCCGCTGGGGCCGTCGTCCACGATCCGGCCGTCCACAATGCGGATGATGCGGTCTGTCCGCGCCGCCATGTCCAGATCGTGGGTCACGACCACGATCGTTTGATGGCGCTCTTTTACCAGCTTTTCGAAAATTGCGAAAACGTTGTCCGCGTTGTGGGTATCCAGATTTCCCGTGGGCTCATCACCCAGCACCACCAGCGGCTCGTTGGCCAGTGCCCGCGCGATCGCCACCCGCTGCTGTTCGCCACCCGACAGCCGCGACGGAATGCGGTGCGTCTTGTCGGCCAGCCCCAGCTCACCCAGCAGTTCACGCGCCCGTTGCGCCGCCACCGCCGGCGGCGTGCCCAGGCGGAACATCGGCATCATCACGTTTTCCAGCGCGCTGAACTCAGGCAGCAGATAGTGAAACTGAAAGATAAACCCCAGTTTACGGTTGCGCAGATCGGCCAGCGCGGCATCGGCCAGGGTCGCCGTGTCGGCGCCGTCAATCAGCACCCGCCCGCCGCCGGGTCGGTCCAGCGCGCCGATCAGGTACATCAGCGTGGACTTGCCGCTGCCGCTTGGCCCCACAATCGCGCAGAACTCGCCCTGGGTGATCTTCAGATTCAGGCCCTTGAGCACCTGCGTGCGCGCCTCGCCCTCGCCCAGATCACGGGTAAGATTTTCAAGTTCCAGCACAACCCGGCCGCGCTCGCGCATCAGTTCCGCCCCCGCAGCACCGCCACCGGGTCCAGCGCCCCGGCGCGCCACGCCGGCAGAACCGACGCCGCCACTGACACCAGCAGCGCCACGCCGCCCGCCAGCACATAGTGCCGCGCCAGATTGTTCACCAGCAGTGTGTCGGTTTCCAGCATCGCCAGCCTCGGAATCGGCACGCGCCCCAGCGCCTCAACCACATGGTACCCCAGCGCGCACCCCGCCACGACCCCAAGCCCTCCCAGCGCCGCGCCCTGCAGCACAAACGCCGCCACAATATGCCCGCGCCGGTATCCCGCGGCCTTCAGCAGCGCGATCGAGGGTGTCTTTTCCAGCACCAGCATCATCAAGACATTAAGAATACCCACCGCCGCCACCACCAGCACGCCCACACTGACAATCGCCGTCAACAGCTTGTTTGTTTCCAGCAGTGACAGCACATGCGTATTCGCGTCAGGCCAGCCCACGGCGCGCCGACGCGTCAGTTGTTCCAGCGTCGCGGCCACGGCGCGCGCGTTGTCGCGGTCATGCAGGCGCACCGCCAGCCGGTTAATCTGCGCGCCAAGACCGAACAGCCGCTGCGCGTCTGAAAGGTGCGTGTAGGCACGGCGCTGGTCCACAAGACTGATGCCGGTACGCAGCACCCCCACCACCCGCAGCACCGTCCGGCCTTGCAACCCGGCCTGTACGCTGACACGGTCGTGCAGGCGCGCGCCGATGCGCTGGGCCAGTTGCTCGCCCAGGATCACGGCCTGGCCGCGCGCCAGATCGTTCAGGCTGCCGGCGACAAGGTCCTGTTCGATGCTGACAACGGATTCCTGCAGGATCGGGTCAATCCCGATCAGGTCGCAGCCGCTTTCCAGATTGCCAAGGCTTACCAGTGCCACCCCCGCGGCTGCCGGGGCCACGGCCGCCACCTCGGGCATGGCGCGCACGGCCACCAGCATTTCGGCCGGGCTGTCCACACGCGCCGGGCGGGCGCGGGGCCGGTCGGATTCCACGGTGACAATTCCGCCGGCCGAAGTGCTGAACAACCCCGGCAGTTCACCGGTCACGGGCGCGTCGTCGAATACTTCGACATGCGGGTTGATGCTGACCGTGCGATCCACAAACGTGGTGTCAAAGCCGCTCATCACGGCGTTGACCGCCACGACAATCACCACGCCAACGGCAACGGCCGCCACACTGACGGCCGTTCGGAACAGATCGTGTGTCAACTGGCGCCGCGCCAGCAGCACCAGAGCATGCGCCACCGCCGCCGCACCCTGCGTCATTCGCGACGCGCGGGAACAACCCGTACCAACCACAGGGCCGCAACACCCAGCAACAGCAGCAACCAGTACGAAGACGCGACACCGGTGCTGCATCCGCCGTCACTGCCGCCTCCGCCACCACCACCACCGCCGCCTCCATCACCCGTGCTGACATTGATCGCAAAGGCCTGGGTGGCCTCTGATGCCGGGGTGCCGGAATCCACGGCGCGAACCGAAAACCCGGCTGCGCCACCGGCCGTGGGCGTGCCGCTGATCTCGCCCGTGGCGGCGTTCAGGCTCAGGCCGGCGGGCAGAGCGCCACTGGTGATGCTGAACGTTACTGTCCCTACGCCGCCCGTGGCCGCCACAAACTGGCTGTAGGTCTGGCCCACGGTTGCACCGGGCAGTGTAGTGGTCGTAATCGCCACAGCCGCCGGCAAGGTGAACGACGTAGCCGTGCCCGTGTTCGTGTTGCCCGAGGGATCCGTGGCATCAATGGCGTAGAAGTGTGTGGCACCGGCTGCCAGGCCGCTGATCGTGCGGCTGTGGCTGGTGCGAAACGCGGGATCATCGAGATCCGTGCCAAGGGCTGCCGTGGGGCCGTGGCGCAGCACGGTGCTGGCGGCCTCGCTGGTGGTGAAGTCAATCTGCGCCACGGTCACGGCCGGAAAGCTCACTGTCGGCGTTACGCCCGGCGGTGCGGTGTCGGGCGCGGCCAGTGTCGTGAACGTGGCGTTGGCCGACTGCGTGGGGCCGTTCAGGTACGGATCCGTCGAGTTCACGCGAAAGTTGTACAGCGTGCCCGCCGTCAGGCCCGTGACCAGAACCTGGTGCAGCGTCTCAAAGCCGGTGTGGCTGGCCTGGCTCCCGTAGGCCACGGTAAGGCCGTAGTCCACCACGCCGGTGGCCAGTTCGTCGGTGGTCCATTCAATCAGCGCGCGGTTGTTGGCCAGGTAAATCACGGTCGGCCCGGCGGTGATGACCGGCGGCGTGAGGTCGTCGGGCAGATAGCTTTCGGGCACCAGATCCAGGTTCAGGCGGAAGTTGGCGGAAACGCCTACGGCCCCGGCCACGGATTCGGGCGCGGTGCCGACCACGCGGAAGTTCGTGGAAAAGGTGTTGCGTGCCGTGCCCGGCGTGGAGGCTTCTTCCAGCCGGTAGTTCGTGCTGGACGAGCTGGCTGACACGTAGACCACGGCAAGACCGAGCAGCATGGCAGGTACCGCAGCGTAGGACAGGATGGTTCGCGTGTTCATGTTTTTTCCTTACGGCGCGCGGTAGGCGTAGAGCGTCTTGCCGGTCCATCGGTCATTGAAAGGTTCATACCGGCCGCCCGTGTTTATGGGGTTGCCGTCGTAACCGCCCCAAACCAGCATCTGCGAACCGGTCCAAAGACCAATGATACTGGAGCGAGCACTCGGAGCATTCGTAATTGTCGTCGCTGTCCACGTGTCCGAGGCCAGGTGGTAACTCCCACCCGTTCTCAGATATACCCCACCTAGACCACCCCAGACCAACATGTGTGTGCCTGTCCACACGGCCGCATGATTGCTGCGCGCGCCAGGAGCGCCTGCCGTTGACATGGCTGTCCATGTCCCGAAGACTGTGGAGTAGATCGCGCCCGTGTCCAAGTTGCCGCCACCGTATCCGCCCCAGACCAGCATACTCGACCCGATCGATACTGCTGTGTGACCTTCGCGCCCGCTCGGTGCGCCGGTAGTCGTGATAGCCGTCCAAGTGTTTGTGGTCGCGTCGTAACTGCCGCCGGTGTTCAAATAACTACTACCATCCCACCCGCCCCAGACCAGCATGCGCGAACCAGCCCACACAGCCGTATGCCCGTACCGCGCACTTGGCGCGCCGGTGGTGGTGATGACCGTCCAAGTGTCCGTGGTGGGGTCGTAGCTGCCGCCCGTATTCAGGTAGCTGGCACTATAACCGCCCCAGACCAGCATCCGTGAGCCGGTCCACACGGCGGTGTGGTAGAGGCGCCCGCTGGGCGCGCCGGTGATACTGAGGGCCGTCCAAGTGTCCGTGGTCGGGTCGTAACTGCCACCCGTGTTCAGGGAGGAGCTGCCGTTCCAACCGCCCCAGACCAGCATCCGTGAGCCTGTCCACACCGCAGTGTGGTAGCCGCGCGCGCTCGGCGCGCCGGTGGTACTGATGGTCGTCCAGGTGTCCGTGGTCGGGTCGTAACTGCCGCCCGTGATCAGGTAACCGGAGTCAACTCCGCCCCAAACCAGCATCCGTGAGCCCGTCCATACTGCAGAGAACCGGTGGCGAGCGCTCGGTGCGCTGGTAGTCGACAGTTGGGGCAATGTCTCAACGTCTGCGCTTTGAACCCGCGTGTAGCCAGTACTGAGCAAGGCCGTGTCGTTGGAGTTCTCCGAGTACACAATCGTGCCCGCGGCGGGGCCAAGGTCGGCCCATACGCCGTTGCGGCGCACGCGCATGCGGTTGGTCGTGGTGTTGTAATACACCATGCCGTCGGCCACGCCTGTGGCAGGGTCACTGGCCAGGCGCGGCACACGGAATCTGTCACCGGCGGCATCGGCAAACTGCTGCACGCCCGTTGTCGTCTGTGTGCCGTTGACATTGAGTGTGGCGACCGTAGCGCTTGTGATGTTGCTGAAGGTCAATGCCGAACTGTAGGTTCCGGTCAGTCGCGCGTCCGGCAACGTTCCACTGGAAAGGTTGCCGGCGTTCAGGTTCGTCAGGGCCGAGCCGTTCAGGGCAGGCAGCGCTCCGGTGAGTTGTCCGGCCGGAATGCTGGTCAAACCCGCGCCGCTGCCGTTGAACTGGGTGGCCGTCACGGCACCGGTAAACGTCGCGCCGGTCAGTTCCGCAAAGCCCGTGCGGGCCAGGCCGCCCAGTGTGGCCGCGTTGACGTTGGTCAGGGCCGATCCGTTCAGGGCCGGCAGGACACCCGTCAGTTGCCCGGCCGGAATACTGGTCAAGCCCGCGCCACTGCCGTTGAACTGGGTGGCCGTTACGGCACCCGTAAACGTCGCGCCCGTCAGTTCCGCAAAGCCCGTGCGCGCAAGACCGCCCAGTGTGGCCGCGTTCTTGGCGTGGTGCGCATGGGCGGAACTGGTCAGCAGATAGCGCGGGGTCATTTCAGCATCGCTGCTGACGGTAATGCCCACGTACACCGGCTGGCTGAAGTCCACACCCGTGATCGCCGTTATCCCGCCCAGCTCAACGGTAAAGACTCCGTTCGAGTTCGGCCCTACCGCGCTGCCGCCACTATGGCTCTCCGTCCACAGGGCTGTGCCGCCCGTCGGCGCGTTGTACATGCGGAACACCACATCGGTGGCCGTGGTAATCGCCGCGCCCGCAGGCGTGGTCAACCGCCCCTGGAAACGAATCCGCTCCTGGGCCTGGGCACTTAGCACCCCGGTGCAGGTCAGAATCAGGCAGACGGCCAGCAGTTTCGTGTTCATGGATGCTCCTTACTTGAACTCCAGTTTGTCCAGTTCACCCCGTGCTTCGTAGATGTCAAACAGCAGGCGCCGGGCCTGCTTCACCCCCTCAGCCGGTGTGCCCGCTGCAATCACTTCTCGGGCCAGCGCCTCGACCTCGGCTTCACGCTTGATTTTTCGCAGCATGGCCGCGAAGGCCAGTTTGACCTCGGCGGCGGCAATGGGGTCTTTGTCGGTAAGAGCCAGCGCCCGGCGGTAACGGGCCTCGGCTTCTTCGAACTTCTGGCGGCCTTCCAGAATCATTGCCAGCGCCAGTTGCTGCGACGCGCTGTTTTCGTCGGCGCGCAGCATGCCCTGCCAGCGTGCGGACTCGGCCTGGTTGCCCAGCACGGCGTGCAGCGCGGCCACACGCTGGACGTAGTAGTTGTGACGGTCGGGCTGGTCGTTGGCGGCGTACAGCTTTTCGTAAATCTCCAGCGCGCGCTGGTAGGCCTTGACGGCCTCGTCTTTGCGGCCGGCCTTTTGCAGGGCATCGGCGAAACCGGCCCAGAGCTCGGCGTCTTCGGTACCGGTCTGCCGGAGCTGTGTGTTGATGGCCAACTCGAAGTGCTTCAGCGCCTGGTCAAGTACGTTGTAGTTCAGGTACACGCGGGCCAAGTCAGCGTGCACCTGGTAAGGGTAACTCGTGGCTTCAGCGGTCGTGTTGTCAGGTGCAGGCGAACGATTGGCGCCCTCGGTAGAGCCCGGCGCGCAAGCAGCCACCACCAGCGCCGCAATGACGCACGGAAACGCCAATACCCGCCCGAAGCAGAAACGCCCCATGCACCCAGATGACCAGAGGTGAGCGAGCCGCAGTTTAGCGACGGGGCAACATTGGTCACGCCAAATCGCGATTGCCACATGGTGACGCACGTCATGCGTGGCCGCGCAGGGTTTCTACCGGGTCAAGACGGCCCGCGCGCAGGGCCGGCAGAACCGAGGCCAGCATGGTGACGGCCAAGGCCGCGCCGCCGGCAATCACGTACAGGGCCGGGGCGTTGTTCATGGTCAGGTGTTCGCTCTGGATCAGGCCGCGCTGGGGAATCGGCAATGAACCGACGAACTCCGTCAGGTAATAGCCGAAAACACAGCCGCACAACACACCGACCAGACCGATCGCCAGCCCCTGAAGAAAGAAGGTCATGGTGATGTCGCGGCGGGTGTAGCCCATGGATTTGAGCATGGCGATTTCGGGCAGTTTCTCCATCACCAGCATGACCAGCACATTGAGAATGCCGAACGCCGCCACAATCATGATGCCGCCGGTGACCAGATAGGTAATCACCTGCTGGATCACAAAAATGGACAGGAAATTCTCGTTGGCTTCCTGCCAGCTTTCGGTGCGGTAGCCGACCATGCCTTCGATCTGCGCGGCCACCTCGCGCGCGGCGCGGTAATCGCGCAGGCGCAGCACAATCTGGTTCACGTCGCGGCCAAGCCCCAGCAACTGCTGGGCCACGCTGACCAGTGTGTAGCAGCGGCTGTAGTCAATCGTGGTCACGCCGGTACGGAACACGCCCACACAGCGCAGCGGGCGGCTGTCGCCGTCACGCAGCTTGACGTTGACAATGTCGCCGCGGCGCACGCCCAGAATGTCGGCAATGCCGCCGCCGATCAGAACCGCGCCGCCCGAAGCATAGAGGTCAAAGATGCGCCCGCCTTCTATGTACTTGTCAATTTCAACCACGGCTTCCTGCGATTCGGGCTCAATGCCCTGCAGACTCACGCCGCGCTCGCGCGAGGCAAAGGTGAGAATCGCCGTGCCGATCACGTTGGGGGCACAGGCCTGCACCTGGGGCATGCGGCGCAGGCCCTCTACCAGTTCCAGCGGCTTGGCAATGCGGCGCGGGCGGGCACGGGGGCGCGCTCCCTCGACGGACGCGATGCCGCCGGACTGGTTGCCCAGCCACGAGGCGAACTCGTCGGGTACCTGGCGGCGCTCGTCATAGATAATGACGTGGGGACTGCCCTCAATCGTTTCCGTGACGAACTTCTTTTCAAAGCCCGTCATCAAAGCCGACAGCATGATCATGAACGTCACGCCGATGCTCACACCCAGCACCGACACCGCCGTGCGGAAGGTGTTGTGCAGCAGGTGCCGGCGCGCGATCAGCAGCAGCGGGTACAGCCTCACGGTTTCTCCCTGGCGCGCACGCGCATGCCATCCTTGAGTTCGCGCACACCCGAAGTCACGACAACGTCGTCGGCCGAAAGGCCGCTGACGGCCTCGCAATGGCTGAAGTTCACAAGACCGAGCGTCACTTTGGTTTCATGCACGCGGCCGTCGCGCAGCACAAACACCGTGTTTTCGGGCGTCAGGGCCTGGCGCGGAAACACCAGCCGGTCGCGGGCCTGGGCAAACACGATGCCCAGTTCGGCCGTCATGCCGCTTAGCGGTTCGACGTCCTGTGCCACGCGGGTGGCGCCGCGCAGTTTTGAGCCCGGCACGGGCACAAATGTCGCCTCGGCAAACTTCACGCGCACGGTGTAGCCCTTGGTGGCGCGGTCGGCGTCGGGCAGAATTTCGTAGACCTCGCCCATCACCTTGACGTGGTCATAGCCGGCCAGACGCACAAACACCGGTCGTGCCAGGCGCACGCGCCGGATGTCGTCTTCGTTGACTTCGGCCTCGATGATCAGTTCGCGCACGTCGCCGACCAGCGCCAGTTCGGCCCCGGCGGCGGCGAACTCACCCTCTTTCCACGGCAGGCGCAGAATCACGCCGTCCAGAGGCGCGGCAATCACGTCGTCGCGCGCCCCGGCCTCCAGTTGCGCCAGCGCGGCTTCGGCGCCGCGAAGCGCGGCGCGGGCATCCGCCAGGGCCTGGTCGTATTCCTTCTGCAGCGCGTCGCGGCGCTGTTCGGCCACAATCGCAGCCGTGCGCGCGGCGTCGTACTGGTCCTGGCTGACGCTTTTGCTTTCAAGCTGCCGGGCAACACGGCGTTCGCGCTCACGCGCGTCGGCGG
Source organism: Planctomycetota bacterium (assembly GCA_015075515.1). Classification (GTDB taxonomy): domain Bacteria; phylum Planctomycetota; class UBA8742; order UBA2392; family UBA2392; genus H3-PLA7. The sequence continues at coordinate 376,465 of JABTUE010000004.1, read as the reverse complement.
CGGCTTGGGCGGCTTCGGCCACACGGCCCTCCCACGCGCGGCGAAACGGGCTGGCATCGGCGACCTGTGCCGCCAGCCGTCCGATTTCGGTTTCGGCCTGGGTACGCCGGGCCGCAAGCGCCGAATCGCGCAACCTGAGGATCGGCTGGCCGGCCGTGACCTCGTCGCCTTCACGCAGCGGACGGCCGCCGGGTCCCGCAAAGACCGTTTCAATCACCGCCGCGCGGTGGGCGCGCAACAGCCGGCGCTGGCGCGCCTCAACCACGCCCGTGGCATAGACGGTTTCGCTGGCTTCGCCGCGCACAACGGCGGCCACGGCATGCACCGGCGGGTTGAAAACAGCGCCCAGCAGCGCCACCACACCCGCGACCACCACCACACCCAGCACAGCCAGCATCACGATGCGTTTCATCGGCCCTTCCTTGGCCCCGGCGGGATTATGGCCCGCCGGGGCCGACGCGAAAGGGCCTACTGTGTGTCGCGCCACTGTTCGCGCAACACGGCCATCACCAGGTTGTCCACGTAGCGTCCATCCACGAACATGGCCTGGCGCAGCACGCCTTCGCGCACGAACCCGGCGGCCTCGTAGGCCTTGATTCCGCCGGTGTTGTCGGCGTTGACGCGCAGCATCACGCGATTGAGGTTCAGCGTGGCAAAGGCATAACGCAGCATGGCCCGGGCCACTTCGCGCCCGTAGCCCTTGCCCCACTGGTCAGGCCGTCCGATGTACACCCCCCATTGCGCGTGCCGGTGCAGCCAGTTGATCTTGTGCAGGCCGGTGCCGCCCAGAATACGGGTTTCGCCGCGGATGCCCACGCACAGCGTGATGTCGGTGGCGCCGTCAAACAGGGGCGGTTTGGCCTGGGCCTCGATCCACTTGGCTTCGCCGGCTTCGCTGAAAGGAAAACGGCCGATGGCAAGGTTGCGGCGCACGCGCGGGTCCAGCAGATAGCCGGTGATTTCGGGCGCGTCGGCGGGCTCGGGGCATCGGTACCACAGACGTTCGGATTCCAGAAATGGCGCGGGCATGGCTCCTCCTTGCGCTGGAAACGATAGCCAGTTTCAAGGCCGCCCGACCGGGGTATGATCACGGCATGTCTGACCTCAACGACCGTCTCATCCAGGGCAAGCAGCAGCTTGCCGAAAAGCGCGCCGCGCAAGGCGTGGGCACGGGGCGCGAACAGGCCTCGCGTGACCGGCTGCCGCCGGGCCAGCATCTGGCCTCGGGCTGGCCGGTGCTGGATCTTGGGATCAAGCCGGATATCCCGACCAGCCTCTGGCAACTCAGGGTAACCGGGGCCTGCGAGCCCAGAACGTTCACGTGGGCCGACTTCATGGCCCTGCCACAGGCGAAGTTCACCACTGATTTTCACTGCGTCACAAGCTGGTCCATTTATGACGCGCAGCTTGAGGGCGTACTGTGGTCGGATTTCATCAAAACCGTCTCGCCCAAACCCGAAGCCACACACGTGATGTTCAGCAGCTATGACGGCTACACGACCAACGTGAGCCTGGAAGATCTTGGCATGCCCAACGTGGCGATCATTCATGCTTTCGGCGGCGCGCCGCTGACCAAGGAACACGGCGGCCCGGTGCGCACCTGGGTGCCCCACCTGTACGCCTGGAAAAGCGCCAAGTGGGTACGCAGCATCGAGTTCATGACCAGAGACAAACGCGGCTTCTGGGAAGTGCGCGGTTACCACAACCGGGGCGACCCGTGGAAGGAAGAGCGCTACTCGTGACCGGCAACGTGTGGCGCGGAATCCGGCGCGGGCTGGTGGCGCTGTTTGTGTGCGTCCATCTGGGCGCGCTGGTCGCGTACAACATTCTGCAACTGGTGCCCGGCGAGTTCGCGCCGGCAGCGATTGGCCCGGCGGCGGCGTACATGAAAGCCGCGGGTATCCACCAGCGCTGGAACATGTTCGCGCCGCAGGTCAGCGACCACGCCGGTGCGCCGGTGCTGGTGCTTGTCTTTGCCGACGGACGCATGGAGTTCGTGCACCCGCCCAGCACGCCAAGGCTGGTACACGATGTTCCCAACCAGTTACGGATTCATGAACTGCCGCCTGAACAACGCGTCTGCCACTGGAGCTTTCACATCGTGGACGGCCGCATGCGCAAACTGGAAAGCTACACCACGCGCAGCGGCCCCCAGTTCATCCCGGTCCGCAGTGCCTGGACACGCTGGATGCTGACCAGATGGCTGGCCGAAAACCCCGGCCGGGGCCGCGAGCTGGCGTTTGTCCAGTTCGCGCGAGCCGACGTGGTCTACGACGGCGACGGGCCGCTGCCCCGCATAGATCGCGTCGTACCCATGCTGGTCGAGCCCGTGGACTGGCCCGTGCCTGCCCGGCCCCTGCCGGGGGTTCTGCCGTGATCGCCGGCGCCTTCAAGGCTTTCTGGGGCGCCCCTGTACGGCCGGAACCACTGGCGTTCTTTCGCGTGATGATCGCGGGCATTGTGCTGGTGGACACGGCCACATCGTTGCTGCCGTGGACAAACATGTGGTTTTCGCGCGGCGGCCCGAACCCCGAGACACTGGGCGCGACGTTTTCGCACCTGGGCTACTGGCCCTGGAGTCTGCTGGGGGGTGCTACCGGCGGGGCCGGGTCGTTCTGGATCGCCGTCGCCCTGTGTTTCGCCGCGCTGCTGGTACTGCTGGGCCTGGGCACCCGTGCCGCCTGTGTGGCGATGTGGGCGTGTATCGTGGTTCTGCACCTGCGCGCGCCGAACATTCACAACTCCGGTGACGTGCTGCTGCGGGTGGCATGTTTTTACCTGATGCTGATGCCCGCGGGCGCGGCATTCAGCCTGGATAACGTGATTCGCGCCCGACGTGGCAAACTCGTAGGAGAGCCGGTTCTGCCCTGGTCGCTGCGACTGGCCCAGATTCAGATCTGCATCCTGTACATCGCCACAGGCATTGAAAAGCTGATCGGCTTTGGCGGTTTTGCCGCGCCCGGCGACTGGGTGGGCGGCAGCGCCGTGCGCCGCACCATGGCCCATGCGTTGATTGCACGCTGGCCCTGGTTCACGGACTTGCCGCTTTGGGTCAGCGCCCCGGCAAGCTGGATCACGCTGGGATGGGAACTGTTCTTTCCGCTATTGATCCTGTGGCGGCGCACGCGGTACGCTGCGCTGGCCTATGGCGTGATCCTGCACCTTGGAATCTTCGCCATGATGGAAGTAACGCACTTCAGCTTTACGACACTGGCATGGTACTGGCTGTTTGTTCCGGCGGCGGTGGTCATGGACCTTGCGGGCAGGCAAACCGGCAGCACCGGCAAACGCATCCACACCGTGTTCTTTGACGGCATGTGTCCGGTGTGCAAGAAGGCCAAACGCAACCTGGAACGGCTGGACTGGCTGGGCCGTCTGCAATACGAAGACATTCACAACCGCGCCGCCGCCGAGACCGCCCTGCCCGCCGTAACCTACGCCGACATGCTGCGCCAGATGTACGTCAAGCGCCCCGACGGCAGCTATTTTGGCGGCTTTGAGGCCTTTCGCGCGCTGGCGGCCGTGTTGCCGCTGTGCTGGCCCCTGGTGCCATTCCTGTGGCTGCCGGGCGCGAAATTCATCGGCACGCGCCTGTACAGGTTCATTGCCCGCAACCGCTTCAAGTTTGCCAAGTGCGACGATGAAGCCTGCAGCCTGCATCTGAAGCTGCTGGCGGGCAAAGAGCTTGACGAAACGGTGATCAAGCAGGTGATCGAACTGCACGAGCGCTACCGCAGGACAAAGCAACCAGCACCCGCGGCGTCAGCGGCGGGATAAACCTGACCGGTGCCTCCGCTTGCGCGGCCGGACTGTGGCTACCTGCCCTTGAGCAGCAGTTCACCGATCTGGATCGCGTTCAGTGCCGCGCCTTTCATGATCTGGTCGCCCACAGCCCACAAGGCCAGCCCGCGGTTGCCGTCCACACTGACGTCCTGGCGGATGCGGCCCACACCGATCTCGTCCTTCAGGCTGCGCTCGAGCGGAATCGGGTACAACTCGGCCTTGGGGTCGTCCTGCACCACCACGCCGGGGGCCTTGCGCAGGATCTCGCGCGCGGCTTCGGGTGTGCAGGGCTTTTCGAACTCCAGGTTCAGGCTGACACTGTGGCTGCGCAGCACCGGCACGCGCACGCAGGTGGCCGTGGCGCGCAGTGCTTCGTGGTGCATGATCTTGCGGCCTTCCCACAGGAATTTCATTTCTTCCTTCGTGTAGCCGTTCTCCTGCACGGCATCAATGCGCGGGATTACATTGAACGCGATCTGCTTGGGGGCGATCTTGACCTGCATCGGCCGGCCTGCCGCCCAATCGCGCAACTGCTGTTGCAGTTCTTCCATGGCCTGGGCGCCCGCGCCGCTGATCGCCTGATAGCTGGACATCACCGCGCGCTTCAGCCCAAAGGCCTTGTGCAGCGGGTACGTGGGCAGCAGCGCGACTATCGTGGTGCAGTTGGGGTTGGCAATGATGCGCCGCGCGCCGTACTCAAAGGCATCCTGCGGGTTGATTTCAGGAACCACCAGCGGGATCTCGGGCTCATAGCGAAAGGCGCTGGTGTTATCAATGATGACCGCGCCGGCCTTGGCGGCGTGGGGCGCGAACTCTTTGCTGATGCTGCCGCCGGCGCTGAAGAAGGCGTGCTCAATGCCCTTGAAGCTGTCAGGCTTGAGTTCTTCGACGGTGTGGTCCTTGCCGGCGAACTTGAGCTTCCTGCCGGCGCTGCGGGCGCTGGCCAGCAGGCGCAGCGACTTGATCGGATACTTGCGCAGCTCAAACAGCCGCAGGAACTCTTCGCCGACGGCGCCGGTTGCGCCGACCACTGCCACGTTTACACCCGACATAGTCTCTCTCCATACGGCGGGCAGTTCCCGTTCCGGGATGTCGCTGTGCGACCCTGCCCCGCCAAAACAAAGCCGCCGCGGGAATCCGCGGCGGCTGAAAACACCAGGCCAGTCCGCGGATCAGCGGTGACGCTTCTTCATGCCCTTCTTGCTGTCGCGGTTGAACATGACTGCTCCTGTGGCGCGGAAAGATAGCTTGGCTTTGTCCGCGTGGAAGACCCCGCCGTCAGTTGCCGGTGCTCTCGCGCTTGTAGGCGGCAAAGGCCCCGGTCGCGCTGTCGCTGCCGACGAACAGCAGGTCTTTTCCGCCCTCGGCGTCACGGGCCAGCATCACATTGAACGATTCAAAATCGTCACGATCGCCGGATACCCGGTGCCAGAACACATGCGGGTTGCCGCGCCAGGTCATGTACGCAAAGGCGTGCTTTGACGCCGCGCCGGAACGTTCGAGTTCCATTTCACCCGCCAGATGGATCGAGCGCAGGGCTTCTTCGAAGTGTTCATACACTGCCGCGCCCTTGCCCTCTTTAACCTTCGCAAGCATGGCCTCCAGCTTGGTGCACACCAGCGTGGCCGACTCTTCGTTTGCGCGAAAGGTAAACTTGCGCACTTTCACCTGAGACCCCTCGGCCCCGCGCAGGCGGCGGGTCACGTCTTCGTCCAGAACCCACGTACCGAACAACTCCGAGGCCACGATGTTTTCGGGGTCGGCAACGATTGTTGCCTTGCCGGCCGGGCCGCGTTTGGGCACATCATCGCGCGAACCGGAAAGCAACGCTGACGCCGCCGGATCGAAACCGCCAGCCGTGGCCAGTGCCACCGCACCGGACATCGCCACCATCACCAGAACCAGCATCGCTCGTATCGCCATAACTATCCCCTGTTCATGAATTACGCCTTGACCCCTTCGATAATCGCCACCTCTGCGGGTGTCGGGGTAATACGTGTCAGTTTCAGGCCCGATGCCGCAAAAAGATCACGAAACTGCTTTTCGGTCCGTTCACAGCCGCCGGGTGTCATGGCCAGCATGTTGATGTCACCCAGAAACGCCCAGCCGGGTTCGGGCCGGGGCGGCATCACGGCATCCACAACCATGACCCTGCCGTCGTCGGCCATGACGTTACGGATGTTGGTCAGAATCTGGCGACACTGGTCGTCGGCCCAGTCGTGGATGATGTGCTTCAGTGTGTAAAGATCCCCGCCCTCGGGCACAGCACGGAAAAAATCGCCGCTCTCGGCAGTGATGCGTTTGGCCACATCGTCGGGCAGACGCGGCATGGTCTGGATCACCTGGGGCAGGTCATACAGCACACCCTGGGCGCCCTTGGCCTTGCGCAACAGCATGGACAGGAACAATCCGTGGCCGCCGCCGATGTCCACGACTTTCTTGACACCCCGGAAGTCGCAGGCCTCGGACACGACCTGGGCGGTCATGCCCGAATAACTGCTCATGGCGTCGTTGAACCAGCGGGCATCTTCGGCGTTGTCCTTGAAGTAATCCCACAGCGGCTTGCCGAACACCTCTTCGGCCACGCTGACACCCTTGCGCACCGCGTCCTCCAGGCGCCCCCACGGCAGCCAGTGCGAAGGCGTGGTCATCATCACCGCCATGGCGCGCATACTGCCGGGAATGTCGCTGCGCAGCAGATCCGACACCGGTGTCTGGGCAAATGTGCCGGGCTCTACTTCCGCCACAAAGCCAATGGATGTCAGCATCCGCATCAGCCGGTGCAGCGCCTTCTGGTCCGTGCCCGTGGCCGAGGCCAGCGCCGTGTAATAGCGTGGCCCCTTGGCCAGTTCGTCAGGAATGCCCAGCTTGGCCGCCGCTGAAACGGCCTTGCTGACCATGAAGCCCATCAGCATCTCAAACAGTTTCATCTGCGCGACCATGGGATCCATGGCGGGGCCGGCAAGCGGCGGTGGCACTTTCTTGCCCCGGGCCGGGCGCGCGGGCGCGGCCTTGTTGGCGCGGCGGGTCAGGGCCGCGGCGCTGATGCGCTCGCGTTTGGGCTTTTTGCCCGTGGCGCCCTTGCGCGCGGCCTCCAGAATGGCTTTGGCCTGGGCTTTGGTGAGCTTTTTGGTCTTTTTCGGCCTGCTTTTGCCTGCCTTGGCGGCCTTACCCTTGCCCGGCCGCTTTGCCCTCTTTGCCATGTTCTGCCCCGTGAAGTTGCCCGTTGCGCGCCATCATGCTTTGGCAATGGGGGCGGAATCAACCCCACCATTGCAGGGCAAGCCACAAAGCCATCGCCATCAGCGACAGCACCGAAAGCCCCGCGCCGATGCAACTGGCAATGGCAAGCCATGTAGGAGGCGGCGGTTCATCCAGAATCGGCAGATCGCGCATGATCGCCCTCAGACATGAAACGCTGCGGGCGCTGCCAGAGTTGGCCGGCAAAAACAGACCCGGCCACGGCGGCCGGGTCTGGCGGCAAACATCCGGTGTTCGCGGCTATGTGCCTTCCTGCCAGCTTGCCAGGTACTTCTTCTGTTCGGGGGTCAGCACGTCAATCTTCAGGCCCATGGTTTCAAGCTTCAGGCCGGCAACCCACTGGTCCACTTCGCGCGGCAAGTTGTGCACGCCGGCCTTGAGTTTGCCGCGGTTTTTCACGGCGTATTCGCTGGCCAGCGCCTGAACGGCAAAGCTCATGTCCATCACGTTGGCCGGGTGACCTTCGGCGGCGGCCAGGTTGACCAGGCGGCCGTCGGCCAGCACGTAGATGGTGTTGCCGTTTGGCAGTTCGAACTCTTCGACGAACGGCTTGGGTTCGCCCTTGCTCTTGGCCAGTTTGCGCAGAGCCTCAAGGTTAAGCTCCACGTTGAAGTGGCCGCTGTTGCACACAATCGCGCCCTCCTTCATCACCTTGAAGTGCTCGGCGTCAATCACGTGTTTGTTGCCCGTCAGCGTGCAGAAGATGTCGCCGATCTTCGCGGCGTCGGCAATCGGCATGACTTCATAGCCGTCCATCACGGCCTCAAGCGCCTTGACCGGGTCAATCTCGGTGACAATCACGCGCGCGCCAAGACCCCGGGCGCGCATGGCAAAGCCGCGACCGCACCAGCCGTAGCCCAGCGTGACCACCACGCGGCCGGAAAACAGACGGTTGGTGGCGCGAATGATGCCGTCGCAGGTGCTCTGGCCTGTGCCGTAACGGTTGTCGAACATGTGCTTGCAGTCGGCGTCGTTCACGGCAATCACGGGGAACTTCAGCACGCCTTCCTTTTCCATGGCGCGCAGGCGGATGATGCCAGTGGTGGTTTCTTCCATGCTGGCCACCACGTTCTTGGCCAGGTCCTGGCGCTTGGTCAGAATTTCGGTCACCAGGTCGGCGCCGTCGTCCATGGTGATGTTGGGCTGCTTGTCCAGCACCGCCGCCAGATGGCTGTAGTAGGTCTTGCTGTCTTCGCCCTTGATGGCGAAGGTTTCAATGCCGTATTCCAGGGTCAGGGCCGCGGCCACGTCATCCTGGGTGCTCAGCGGGTTGCTGGCGCACAGGTACACCTCGGCGCCGCCGGCCTTGAGCGCGCGCACCAGATTTGCCGTTTCGGTGGTGACGTGCAGACAGCACGCCATGCGCATGCCCTTGAGCGGCTGTTCCTTGGCAAAGCGCTTGCGCACGGCCGACAGCACGGGCATGTCAGCCTCGGCCCATTCAATGCGCTGGATGCCCTGCTGTTTGAGTGAGGCGTCCTTGAAATCGCCCTTCTTGCCGGTGGTCGTCGGTGCCTTCTTGGTCGCGGTGGCCATGGTCGTCCTTGGTCGTGGTCAAAAACAAAGCGGCGCCGCTTATAACAGACGGCGCCGGAATCGAAACCTCGCGTCAGACACCGGGCGGCGCCTGTTGCGGCGGCGGGCCGGGCGGCATCGCGCCCGGTGCCGGAGCCCCCGGCGGCGGCATCAGCAGGCCCATGCTGGGGTCATAGCCCGGAATTACGTTCTTTTCCGTCGCCACCGTGGCCAGGTATTCCTTTATGTGCGGGCGCGTCATCTGAAAGGCCAGCAACCCGTTGATGGCCAGTACAAACACCACGGTCAGAACCATCGTGCCGTAGGTAAACCCGCGCATGATCGGGTTCATGGTCTGCATGAACTCGTCCATGTCGGGGCCCTTGGTTCCGGTTTTCTTGCGCTGGGCCTCCATTTCAACGCGCACGATTGCCTGCTGGGAGTCCAGAGCCGCAGCCATGGACTCGCTTGTTTCGTACACATAAACCGGCAACGCCAGCAGTACCAGCGCCGCGCGCGCCAGCCCCAGCCGCGCACCAAGCGGTTTGGGCTTGATCACCAGAAACACGCCCGCCACCACGGACAGCACGGCAATCCCACACTCAAGCACAATGTGCAGCCAGAAGGTCACGCGGGCCGTCGCCTGCTGCATCAGTTCGTTGGTCAGGCGGTCAATTTCGGCCTTGGTTTCGGGGCTCATGGCCGGGTTCCACGAGGCACCACTGAAACCGCCGTAGGTCATGACCACGCTGGACACCAGGTTGATGGCCGCAAAAACCCCCAAAACCAGCAGCACGATCCCCCACACCTTGGTGGCCGTGCCGCCCGGACGCTTGCCCATGCGGGGATCGTAGGCCGGCATCGGCTGCGCCTGGGCGTGGCCGTAGGGCGTGGTGCTGGTATGGGGAAACGCGGGCTGGGGTGTCGGGCCGGCCATGAAGCCTCCTGGGTCAGGGTGCATTGTGTCTTTGCCCGGCCACAACCGGGACTGGGCAGTTGCGACCAGTATGGGCACAATCTATAGAGTGTCAGTTACAATTCGTCTTGGTTGATTGGAATCGTAGCCCGAGGGTGTATGGCCCAGACCGAGCACCAAACGTACTATGACGCGCTCTCGGAAGAGGCAAAGATGCTGCTGGTGCTGCGCGACGAGCTTTACGGCGGCTCGTGGGATCGCATGGACCAGGACTTGAGCAACCGTTTGAAAGGAAGGCCGTACATTTTCAAGCTGGTGAACCGCATGGAAGAGGACCGCGAGCGGATCAAGGTCCTGCGCAGTTACGAAGAGAAACACAAAATCAACCTCCGGGATTTTGATAAAGGAGCTGCCCAGTGAAGACCCTGACACGTGCGCTGACGTGTCTCCCCCCCGGACTTGCCATCGCATTCCTTGCCGCATCGTGCACGATCCCCAGCCAGGCCCGGCCGGGTGACCGCAACCCGCTGGCCCCGGACCCGCTGCAACGGCAGCCGGTCAGCTATTACGAGGCCCAGCTTGTGGAACTGCCGCTGCGCGTGCGCAGTTACGACCTTTCGGGCCGCGACCGGCGCATCCCGATTGTGGTGCGCGAGATGCATGTGGTGCACGACGATGTCCGCGACGAGATTCTGGTGATTGACTCGGACAACAACCGCAACCACATGTGGAGTATTGACGCCTACGACTTCACGCTGCACTGGCGCACTCCGATCGAGAAGCGTGTGGATTTCACGCCGCTGCCCACGCGCAACTACATCTTTCTGATGAACAACGACGGCGAATACCAGGCCTATGACCGCCAAAGCAGCCCGCGCCAGGGCGAATCGCGGCTGGTCAGCAAGGGTCGTTTTGCCGGCGACACGTTTCCCAGCGCGCACCCCGCCAGCAACGATACCCATCTGTTCGTGCCCGCCACCAACAGCAACAGCGTGCGCGGCCTGAGCATGATCGGTAACGCGCGCGGCGTGGGCCCCGAAAGCTGGGCCTTTCCGCCCGCCGGCACCGGCGGCGTGGGCGGCAACACGTTCATGCAGATCAATATTCAGCCCGCGGCCGACCGCGAAACCGTGGTGTTTGTGAACAACAACCACCGGCTGTACATGGTGGACGCCCAGACCGGCGAATACCGTGCCGACCCGTACCTGGAGGCGCAGTCGCGCACCCGCCCCACCATCGCTGACGACCTGGTGTTTGTGGGCAGTGACCGCGGCGTGCTGTACGCGTGGCAGAAATCCGGCCAGAGCGCCTGGATCGCCGACATTGAAAACGGCGTGCCCTACGGCGACATCTTCGTCGAAGACCGCTGGGTGTTCGTGCGCACACTTGAGGTCTACGACCGCGAAGTCCCCACCGACGACGGCCGCGGCAAACGCATCCGCGCCGACGTGCGCCCCGGCAAGCTGATGGCCTTTCAGTACCGGCTGATTGACGTCAAGGATGACCGCCCGGTCTACGACCTGGTGGATGGCAACCCGGCCACGCCTCATGTGAAGGAGCCGATGTGGACGGAACCAGATGTCGGGCAGCAGGTGCTGATGGTCGCCGACGGCCGCGTCTACATCCTGTATGAGAAAAACGAAGAGTTCCTGTCCGAGCGCGAAAAGGCCAAGCTGCGCGACCAGGGCCGCATCGTTACCAAGCGCGACGAACTGCGCACCGTCAGCCGCACACTCAAGGTGCTTGACGTCAACACGGGCCGTCTGGCCCGGCCCGAGTGGCAGTTGAACCTGATGGACTTCGCCTTTGTCTGCGGCAGCATGAAGACCCGCGACCGCGCGATTTACCTGGCCACCAGGGACGGATACGTGTTCAAAGTGTACGCCGGCAAGCCGCGTTCAACCGCCGGCGGCAAGTAGCACCAACCGCCAGAATCACACACCGGGCCGGCCGTCGCGCCGGCCCGGTCGTTTCATCACCGGAGACAAACCATGGCACTGCGAGACAAGGCCGGCATCAAGACCCGTGCCAAGACCCAGTTCGAGATCCGCTGGGACGAATACAGCAGCGGCGTGAAACTGGTGGCCCAGGTAATCAAAAGCCAGATCAAACACGGCACCGGCGACCTGCACGGCGAACTGTCGAAGGCCTTTCGTCAATTGGGGCGCGACGTGATCGAGTGCATCGTGGACGAGCTGTAATCTTCAGCGCCGGCGCGCAAACCCCGCCAGCAGCAGCGCCACGCCCGCCAGCGCCGCCAGCCATTCCAGCGCGACGGGCTCGCGTCGCGCGGCACCGCGCCGGGCTGGCTGCCAGGCATCCAATGAAGAAAACACGCCAAACCCCAGCGCCCGGGCCTGGGCGAAAAACTCGTCGTCGTTGCCGGTGCGCGCCAGTTCAGCGGGGGCAAGCCGCGGCAGGCTGATGCGCTGCAGCACGCGCGAACCGAACGACACCTCAAGGCTGTCGCCTTCCGGCACCGCGTCCAGAAGCCAGCGCCCGGGCCCGGCCCGGCGCGCCGTCACGCCACCCGCAACAAGATCGCCGCCGGGGCCTTTGCCCGGCCCGACCCACACCAGTTCGGCCCCGGCTTCTGTCCGGTGCAGCGTCAGATTCGGGCGGCCGCCATGTTCAAGCAGATCCTGAAGCAGCCCGGAAACCTGCTGTTGCCATGCCGGGTCCAGCCACAGCGCCACCGCGGATTCGCCGCCTGCCGCGGGGGTACAGATCACACCGGTGCGACCGACCAATTGGCGCATCGCAACCAGCGGGTAGACCGCGGGCGTGGCCGATTGAAGCCGCATTTGCACGGCGCCGTCACGCCGGGCCGCAGTCCGCACCAGCGCCGGCACCGGGCGTCCCAACCCCGGCGCGGTGATGCCGTCGCGCAACACCAGCGCCTGCTGCTGGGCTGCCAGCGCGCGTTCTATCGCCTCGACCAGTTCGTCAAAACCGCGCGTGCCCACGCTGTGCGTTTCCACCACGCCGCGACCAGGCGCTGACAGCATCGCTTCAAGCCAATCCGGAACCGGCCCGGGCTCGGTAAGCACCACATCCAGGCGCGTGTTCAACGCGCGCAGGCGCGACCCGATGCCGGTCCACAGCGCCGGGTCCACGGCCTCGCCTTCTTCGCCGTCGGTAACCAGAAGAATGCGCTGTTCCACCGCCGGAGTCGCCACCGAAGCCAGCGCGTCCAGGGCCTGGGCCAGACAACGCCCGATCAGCGTGCGCCCCTGCGCGCCAAGCGCCGCAATCGCCGCCTCATGACGCGCGGTATCCGAGGCGGGGGCAAAAACCGGTTCGTTCGCCAGCCGGCCGTGAAACCCCACCACCGCCACGCGGTCGGATACATCCAGCGCCGCGACAACCCGGCGCGCGGCATCGCGCAGCAGCGAAAGCTTCTGCGCGCCTGATCCGGTAAGTTCGGCCATGCTCGAGCTGACATCCAGCAGCAGCAGGTTGTGCCTCGGCGGCTCGTCGTCGGGCCGGAACTTCACGGGCATGACATCTTCCAGCGGCGTGGCACGGTAACCACCGGGCGCGAACGCGCCGCCGGCGCCAACCATCAGAAGACTGCCTCCGTCCCGTGCCCAGTCGGCCAGCGCCGCCGTCTGGGCGGCGCTGGCCCCGGCGGTCCACAGCGGCAGGTCATGAATTACCGCCAGCGCCACGCCCTCCAGCTCGGCGGCGCTGGCCGGCAGGGTATGGCGGACACGCACCTGGTTGCGGGGGTCAGCGCGCAAAAGCGCCAGAAGCGCGTCGCTGGACTCGGGCACGGCAGAATCACGCGCGTACTCAATCACACGCAGACCCGTCACCACCCATGTCGCTTCAGCACGATCGTTGCGTGGCTCACGATCGCCGGGCATCTCAACCACCAGCCGCGCGCGTGTGGCCCCGGCCTGGTCGGCCGCCAGCGGGATGCGCAACACCGCCGGCCGATTGGCCACAAGTCTGATTTCGCCCTGATCAGCCACACGCTCACCGATAAACAGACGCCAAGCCACAGTGCCGTCGCGGTCGGCGTGCAGTTCGGCCTCGATGACAATGCCTGATCCCTGTGCCACAACGCCCGGAGCCCGCAGAGCCGAAATCGCCGCGTCGCCGCCGGCGGGCCGGGGCGCGGGCAGCAGAATGGCCCGGCCTGGCGGTAGCGCGCCGGCCAGTTCGGCCAGACTGCCACGCCCGTCAGTGATCAGCACCAGTTCACCATCAAAATCCGGCACAGCCAAAGCATCGGCCAGTCGCGCGTAGCGCGTGGGGCCGCCCGGTGGAGCGCCCTTTGGCCTCAGCGCGTCCGAAAGCTGCATTTCGTGCCATACGTGGCCTGTGGGCAGAGCCGGGGGCTGGGCAACGGCACGCCCGTTCATGGAATCCGACACATCCACGACCCACAGGTGCGTTGTCCGGCCGGAATCCTGGCTCAACCGAGGCCCGGCGCCGGCCAGCAACAGAAACGCCGCGCCGGCCAGAAACAAGGCCGGGGCCCGGCGCCGCAGGCGCCAGACAGCAACAACGGCACCCAGGGCCACAGTCGCGGCGGCGATCACCAGCAATGGAAAGGCGAACTCAACGCCCATCTGCCCTCAAGGCCGGCCCGGCTTTGGGCCGATAATCCAACGGGTGTGTGCCCGCACCCGACAGGAGAAGCCATGAAAAAGCGTCCCGTACTGCTTGCGGCCCTGACCGCCATGATGCTGGCTGTGCTGATCGGTGCCTGCGCCAGCGGCGCCCGTCAGCCCGACGACTCGGCCGTTCTGATGCCCATTCCGGTCTATGGTGCGGCGCCGATTGTCCGCGTCAAGCTGGCCGCGCCATCAAAGAAAGACAACCTTCAGGTGGACGCCGGCCGGGCCACATTGCGGCTGGATGGCGTCGAAACCACGCTGGACGGGGCCACCGAGTTGCGCCTGTCAGAAGGCCTGATTACCACAGGTAGCGGAACGGGGCGATTTGCCGAAATCACGCCGCTGGCCAACCCCGGTCACTTCAGCCTTGACGGCCGTACCTACCGCGGCGTGCTGCGCCTGCACGCGGCCACCGACGGGTGGGAAGTGGTGAACGTCGTTGATCTCGAACAGTATGTGGCCGGCGTGATCGGCTGGGAAATGATCGCAAGCTGGCCGGTCGAGGCGTTGAAGGCCCAGGCGATTGCCAGCCGCACATACGCCGTGTTCACCATGGAGGAATCACGGGCCCTGGGCCGCAACTGGGACCTTGACGACACCACGCGCTATCAGGTGTACGGCGGCGTGGGCCCCACGGCCTCGCCCAAACTGTGGCGCGAAACAGCCAACGTTCTGGCGGCACGCAGCCAGACCACGGGCATGGTCCTGACCTATCGCGGCAAGGGCTTCAAAACCTTCTTTCACAGCACCAGCGGCGGGCACACCACCGACGTGCGCACAGCGCTGGGCGTTGATGCGGTCATCGAGCCGCTGCAGGGCGTTGAACTGGGCAACTTTGACCAGGACAGCCCCAAGCACCAGTGGAAGGTCACGCTTTCGGCCGCCGAAGTCAACGCGCGCATGCTTGAGGCCAGACTGCAGCCCGGCCAGCCGATCCGCATCGTGGCCGAACAGGTGGCCTCAAGCGGCCATGCCGTTACCGTGCGCGTGCACGGGCCCACGGGCGCATCGGCGGTGGTCAAGGCGACCGAGTTGCGTCACGCGCTGGGTCTGCCCAGCACGAACTTCACGGCAAGGCGCAGCGGCGACGAATGGCTGTTTGAGGGCAAGGGCTACGGCCACGGCGCCGGCATGTGCCAGTGGAGCGCACGCGGCATGGCACGCCAGGGCTGGGACAGCACGCGCATCCTCAAGACCATGTACCCCGGCAGCGAACTGAAGACGCTGTACTAACAGCTACTTCTTTTTGCCCTTGGCCGGCTTCGGCGCGGCCTTGGGTTTTCTAATGCCGGCCTCGATTTCGACCTTGTCTATGGCCTTGCGCACGCGGGCGTCTTCTTCTTCGCGTTTGGCCAGCAGGCGTTCGACGGCCTTGAGTTTGTCGCTGGTTTCGTCCAGTTCCTTCTGTGTGCGATTGTGTTTGCGGCGCAGGGTGGCGTATTTTTCAAACACGCCGACCTTCAGGTTTTCCAGCAGCTTGACCAGCTTCTGGTCGGCGCCGTCGTCGCCGCGTTCGGCGGCCTCCAGGTGCTCGCGCACCATGCCGCCGAAGCTGTCCATTTCGCCTTTCCAGTAGGTTTCGGTTTCCCTGACCTGACGGCGGGCGCTTTCCACGTCGCTCTGCATGCGCTCAATCTGGGCGCGGCGCTGGCCGGCCAGTGCCTTGGCGCGAATCACGTCCTGCTGGCTCAACTCGACGGCCTCGAGCTGACTGGCAATTTCGTTTTCGCGCAGTTCGGCTTCGGCCAGTCGCTTGTGCAGGTCATCAATCTCCTGCTGCTTGCGGGCGTGCTCGGACTCAAAGCGCGCGCGTTCGGCGGCAAGCTGGTTGTTGATGCTTTCCAGGGCCGCGGCCGGGGCCGACTTGTCCACCTGTTCGCGCTCACGCCGCAGGTCGTCCTCAAGCTGCGCCACGCGCCGCTGCAGGTCGTCGTTATGGCGCTTTTCGGCGTCGGCGCGGGTGCGTGCCTCGACAAGCTGCTTTTCCGCTTCAAAGCGGCGTTCGGTTGCGGCCTCGACTTTGTCCTGCGCCTGCTGAAGCTGGGCGCGGTTCTGTTCGGCGGCCTTACGGGCGTCTTCCTGCGCGGCGGCCAAGGCACGGGCCGATTCGGCCAGTTCGGCCTGCAACGCGCGGTGGTCAACTTCGCGTTCAGCCAGCGCGCGCTTGAGTTCGTCCACCTCGGCCACGGCGCGTTCCAGTCCCTGCAGCACGTCGTCGCGCTTGCGCGCGATTTCGGCGTTGCGTTCCTTCAGCCGTGCGTTTTCTTCCTCAAGTTCGGCGCTGTTGCCGCGCGCGACGGCTTCGGCCTGGGCCGCGGCTTCCTTGGCGCGCGCTTCGGCCTGGGCCAGTTTGGCCTCCAGATCGGCCAGTTCGCGTTCCAGACGTTCGGCTTCCTCCAGCGCGCGTTTTTCAGACTCGCGCGCCTTGCGCACGTCATGGCTCTGGCGGTCGCGTTCTTCTTCCTCGAGCTTCACCTCGTCCCTGAGGTCGGCAAGCTGGCGCTGCAACACCTCCAGTTGCTGGTCGCGGGCGGCCAGCTTGCGCTCCAGTTCAGGAACCTGGCGGGCCTGACGTTCGGCTTCCGTGCCACGGGCGGCGGCATCCTTGAGACGCTGGAGCTCTTCCTGCTGGGCGTCGCGGGCGCTGCGGGCGGCCTCGGCTTCGGCCTTGGCGTCCTTGAGCTGCGCGGCCAACTGCCCCGCGGCCTGTTCGGCGGCGGTGCGGGCCTGGGTGGCGTCGGCCAGTTTTCGTTCCAGTGCTTCCACCTGGTCGGCCACGCCCTCGGCGTCCTGCTTCTGGGCATCGCTGAGTTCTTCCAGCAGCTTGCGCAGGGCTTCGGCCTCTTTGGCCAGTTCGGCCCGGGCGGCCTCAGTGGTTTTGAGTTCGGCCTGCGCGCGGTCGCGTTCGGCCTGGGCCTGCTTGAGCTGGTCGCCCACCTGCGCAAAGCGCGAGGACTCGCTTTCAATGCCCTTGTTGGCGTCGGCAAGTTCCTTGCGCAGGCGTTCAATTTCGTGCTTGGCGGCATCAAGTTCGGGCGCCAGTTTGGCCACGTGTTCGTGGCGCGCGGCCAGCTTGCGGTCCAGGTCGCCGATTTCCTTGCGCGCGGCCTCAAGCTGTTCGGCCAGTTCGGCGGCTTTTTCGCCGCCGCTGGACTTCATGGCGTCAAGCTGGCGACGCAGTTCGTCGCGCTCGGCCAGCAGCGTTTCCACCTGCTGTTCAATCACGGCCAGCGAACGTTCGGCCGTTTCCTGGGCCTTCAGGGCGCTGATGGACTTTTCAGCCGCCTGTTGAAGTGCCTCTATTTTTTTTTTGTCGGCCTCTCGGCCGCTCTTTTCATCCGCCAGTTCCTGCTTGAGCTTGGCCTCGAGTTCCCGCCGCAGGTTGGTTTCGTTACTTAGCTGCGCCGCCATGCGCCGTTTTTCTTCCAGCCATTTGCCCTCGGCGGCGCGCAGGCTTTCCAGTTCGGCCTCGACGTTTTCGTACTTGCGCGTCAGGGCCGACAGTTCCTTTACCGCGTTGCCGGCCTTGCCCAGCGCCTCGCGTTCCTTTTTGAGTTCGTCTTCCTTGGCCTTGAGTTCTTCCTGGCGGGCCTTGATCTCGGCGCGCAGCTTGTCGGCTTCGGCGGCCACGGCGTCGGCCTGGCTGCCTTTGGCACGGGCCTGTTCGAGTTCCTTCTTCAGCTTGTCGTTGGCCTGTTTGTGCTGCGCGATTTCGGCCTCAAGCGCCCTGGCCTTTTCCTCAACGGCCTTGGCGGCCTCGGGCAGCATCTCGCCTTTTTCAATCGCCTTGAGCTTCTGCTCGGCCTCGCGGCGGTTGTTGGTTTCGTTGGAAAGCTGGGCCGCCAGGCGGCGCTTTTCCTCCAGCCACTGGCCCTCGGCGGTGCGAAGCTGCTCAAGCTCGATCTCCATGTTCTGGAACTTGGCGGCCGAGCGTTCGCCTTCTTTCAGACCCTTGCGCAGTTTTTCGAGTTCTGCCTCTTTGGCCGCCAGATCCTGCTTCAGCCGTTCGGCATCCGAGCGCGCCTGCTTGAGTTTCTCGTTCTCTTCGCGGGCCTGGTTCAGTTCGCCTTCAACTTCGGCCAGGCGGGCCTCGGCGGCCTCCACCTGAACCTGAAGTTCGTTGCGCTCCGCTTCGGCCTGGTTGATGCCTTCGCTGGCCTGGGCGCTCTGGTTCTGCAATTCCTCAAGCTGCTGGCGCAGCTCGACAACCATGGCGCGGGCTTCCTGCAGTTCCTCAACGGCCTGGCCCTGCTGGCCGGCCTCTTCGAGCTGCTGTTGCAACTGGGCAACTTCTTCGTCCTTGGCGGCAAGCGCCTGCTGGACGGCATTGAGATCGGCCTGAACCTGGTCAAACTGGGCCAGGGTTTCATCCAGTTGCTGCTGGATGGCGGTGTAGGTGTCCACCGCCTGGGCGTTGCGCTGCTGCAGTTCGGCAATCTGGGCTTCGTACTGCTGGGCATAGGCGCTGACGTCGGCCTGGCCGGCCTGGGCCTGCTGGACCATCTGCTGGGCCTGCTGCAGGCGGTCGTAAACCTTCTTGTATTCGCCCTTGTATTGCTCCAGCCGGTCCTGGGTCTGCTGCAACTGCATGCGCATCTGGGTGTTTTCCATCACCAACTGGTCCAGCTCGCCGCGGTCAACACTGTCGCCGAAGCGGTCGGTAACGCTGCGCACCAGGTTCATGATCACCTGGGGCGTAATCACCTTGACCTTGCTGGGCAACTGGCTGCGGTCACGCACCTCGGCGTTGGCGTCCAGCGCCGACATCACGTCGTCGCCGCCCTGGGGCGGCGGAGCCGCCGGACGCTGGGGCTGCGGACGTGCCTGGGGCTGCGGTTGTCCGCCCGGAAGCCGGATGCTGCGTGTGCCTGTTGGCTGTTTGGCCATGACCCGACCTTTCTGCCGCACTGGGGTGGACCATTGGGTATAGCTTTTCCCGCCGGATGCGAAAGCGCGCATCGGCCGGCCACGAGACTTGACTTGAAGCGGGTGTAAAGGCCGCCAGTCTTGGGCGGCCAAATGCCGCGGCGGGCGGGTTCTGGCCCCGCCCGCCGCCATGCCGCAAGACCTTACCGGCGCTTGCCCTTGCCCATCTTTTCAATGGCTTCCTTCAGCGCGTTGGGCGAATAATCCTTGTCGTCACTTTCCTTGAACTTGATCAGCGGCAGGCCGCTGTCGTAGGTGATGCTGCGGCTTCCCACAAAGTAGAGCTTGGCCTCGCCGTCGGCGCCCTGTTTTTTGAGTTCGTAGAAGGTCAGGGTGTGGTTGGCCTTACCCTCGCCGGTGGGGTCGTCGCTGTACTTGGACACACAGATGAACCCGCCCTGACCGCCAAAACCAAGACCGAGAACCTCAAAGCCCTGCTGGGTATCCACGCCGGCGTGGACGGGCTGGGCACGGTCGGTAAAGGTGTTGTAGGCATAGGTGCCCGCGGCCACCAGCGCCGCCAGCGCAAACACAGACTTGATCACCAGATCGAGTTTCATGGCGTTCCTCACGGTTACAGGGGTCGGCAGGGGTCATCTTATCGGCCCCGGCCGCTGTAACGCAAATGCCGTTGGCCCAAATCGGGGGCCGCAAATCGCGGCCCCCGGGGCGGACAGGTCAGTCGTTGTTGGAACGCGGACGGTTGTCGGGCTGCGGCTGTGCCGGGCGCCGGCCCTTGTTCAGTTCTTTTTCCAGTTCCGAGGGCCGCAGGCCACGTTCAGGCTTGAAATTGAGCAGTTCAAACCCACGGTCAAAATCCACGCAGCGGCTGCCCACCAGGTGCAGTTCCGCCCGGCCGGTACCCGCCGGCTTGATCTCGTAAAAGGTCAGAAACTGGCGCGTCTGGCCGTCGGGCTGATACGGCGCCCAGGTGCTGACACACAGGTAGGTCGTGCCGCCGCCACCATCCACAGTGGTCATGGCAAAGCCCTCCTTGCCACTGACGCCGGCGCCATCGGCATGGGCGGTAACAGGCCGCAAGGCATGCAGCACCACACCGGCCGCCAGCAACAACGCGGCCGCCGCCAGCGGCAGGCCCAGCACAAACAACAATGAACGGGTTTCCTTCGACATGGCATTGCTCCGGGGGATCATACAGGGGCCCTGCCGGGGCACCGGGCAAGCCGCGACCATGCCGGGTCAACCGGCCATTGCGTGCGCCGCCAGGGCGGCATGTCACGGGATTCGGGCGCGGGCTGCCTTTGTGTCTTCTACGCAGGAAGACCGGGGCGGTGGCGGGGTTCAGACTTAAGTAGGGCCGCCTGTGGCGACCTTACAATCAAGGCTGGCCGGCGCTGCGAAACCGCAATGGCGTGCTTCGGCCTTGCCGTTCGGCGCGGCCGAACCTACGCCTGGGGCATGGTGGCCCAGTTGCCGGGCATGCTTTGGCGCATTTCAAAGCGCGTGACACGCTTGCGGAACAGCATGGGCACGTCGCCGGTGGGCCCGTTGCGGTTCTTGGCGACAATCAGCTCGACTTCGCTGACTTCTTCGTTGGGGTTTGTCTGTTCTTCGCCTTCCTTGCGATAGATCAGCAGCACCTGGTCGGCGTCCTGTTCGATGCTGCCGGATTCGCGCAGGTCACTCAGCATCGGGCGTTTTTCCCGCGCGCTGCGCTGTTCCACGCCGCGGTTGAGCTGCGCGGCCGTGATCACCGGAATGTTCAGTTCACGGGCCAGGGCCTTGAGACCGCGGCTGATGTTGCCGATCTGCAGGTGGCGGTCGAGCCTGTCGTTGTCTTTGACCAACTGAAGGTAGTCCACAAAGATGACGTCAATGTTGTAGCGGTCGCGCATGCGCCGGGCCTTGCTGCGGATCTCGGACATGTTGAGTGTAAAGCTGTCGTCCACAAAGATCGGCGCGCTGGCCAGCCGGTTGGTGGCTTCTTTCAGGGAGTCTTCTTCGGGGCGGGAGAACATGCCCAGTTTGACTTTGCGCAGATCCACGCCGGCGTTGGCGCACAGCACGCGCTGGACCAGTTCGGTGGCGGTCATTTCCAGGCTGAACACCAGCACGCCGCCGGTGCCGTCGGGGTGGCGGGTGTGCGTGTCCAGCGCGATGTTTTCGGCCAGGTTCAGCATCAGCGAAGTCTTGCCCTGGCCGGGGCGGGCGCCCACCACGATCAGTTCGCCCGGTTTCCAGCCGGTGGTGAAGGCGTCCAGATCGCTGTAGCCGCTGCTCAGGCCGGGCAGCAGGTTGCCGTCGTGCTTGAGCCGCCACTCGCGCAGGCGCGCCTGCTGTTCCATGACCTGGGCGATCAGCGCCTGCATGGAATGCGTTTCGCCGTGATAGCGCTGACTGGCCAGTTCGTGTACGTCGGTTTCCAGCTTGGCCAGAACGTCGGCGGGCGTGCGGGTTTCGTCCAGCGCCATGGCGCGCGCGTCGCCGGCGCGCAGCGCGATTTCGCGCATCAGCGCGCGGTCGCGCACAATCGTGGCGTAACGTTCAGCACCCCAGGCGCTGGGCACGCCGTGGGTGATGTCGGACAAATAAGCCGCAAGCGCATCGGCCCCGCCGCAGGATTCCAGTTCTCCGGCCTTGCGGATCTGTTCAACCACGCTGACCCAGTCAATTTCGTGGGCCTCGGCGTTAAGTTGCTGGATGGCGCGGTAGATGTGCTGGTGGCTGACGCGCCAGAACATCTCGGGGCGCTTGAGAATCAGGCTGATCTCGGTCATGCAGCCGGGATCAACAAAAATCGCGCCCAGAACGGCCTGTTCGGCCTCGATGTTATGGGGCGGGGTGTAGGTCTGTTCGGCCATGGGCTGATCCCTGTCCATGGCGTCATGCTAACGGGCCATGCGACACGGGCGGACAGTAGCGCCCGCCGGCCGCACTCGCGCGTTGTTTCAGGAAAGTGGGAACGTGTCAGTTACGCGTACAGGCACCGGGCAGGCAACACTTCAGCCAACCAGGTCGTTGACCAGCCTCGCAAGTGCCGCGGCCTCTGCCGCCGGCGAGAACCGCGCCCTCAAACCGGCACACCAGCGGCTCAGGCTGGCGTAAAATGCCGGATCGCTCCCGCATCTTCGAATCAGCCGGGCCAGGTCACGCGGATCCCCCACCTTGAAATAACCCGGATAGCCTGCACCCAGCATGCCGATGTTTCCCGGCACGCGCGAGGCCAGCACCGGCGTGCCGCAGACACAGGCCTCGGCAATCACGTTCGCGCCGCCTTCGGCGCGACTGGGCACACACAGCACCCAGGCGGCGGCAATGACCCGCAGGGTTGCGGCGGGCGACTTTTCACCCAGCCAGCGAAAGCGCCCGTTGGCCGCCTGTTCGCGTCGGGCGGCGCGGGCCAGCGCGGGTTCAATCACGCCGCCGATCAAGGCCGCGCGCGCGGCACTTTCGGGCGGCAGCAGCCCGACCGCGCGGGCGGGCAGCAACGGGTCTTTGACCCGGCGCAGGTGCCCCACGGTCAGAACAAGACCGGGTTTGCGTTTTTTGGGGGGCGGCGCGACGGCGCTTTGAAAGACTGTCACACACTTGCGGCGCAGCCCAGCCGGCAGCTCGCGCGCGGCCAGCGGCTGCAAGACTATAATGCGGTCGGCGGCAGCCAGGCTTTGACGCGCGTCTTTCCCGCCCAGGCCGCCGTAGACATCGGTGCCGGTCAACAGCACGGCCAGTTTCGCGTCGCCGCAGCAACGCTTGAAATCGCGCAGCGCCGTGGCGCTTTTGCCCGCGTGCAGAACGATGATCAAATCCGCGCACTGGCCCGAATAACTGGTCTGGACATGTACACGATGCCCCAGGCCGCGCAGCAACCGCGCGTAGCGTTCGGCCGTGATGCGGTTGCCCTTGCGGCTGCCGCGCGGGGCCGGGGTAATGATGCGTATGCGGGCCATGGGCTTGTCCCGGCAGACGCTGAAGAAGTTGCCACAGGCGACTACTTCAGCGGAAAGCAACGGCCCGGCTCGCGGCGTGATGCCGCTCGCCGGCCGGCCCGTGCAGTCGCGCGGGCCGGCAATGTGTTGAGAAACCATTTCTCAACACCCTGCTAATCCGGCGCGCAGGTGCGAAAGCCCGCAAACACGTCATGCCGGTGCGGCTCAAAAAAGTTCCGCCATGTGTTCCACAACAGCCGCGAGCGCGAGGCCCAGCACCCGCCGCGCAGCACCTTGCGCGTGTAGAACACGGGCTCGCTGTATTCCTTGTATGGCCCGGGCTGAAACCCGGGGTACGGTTCGAATGTGCTGGCCGTCCACTGCCATACGTTGCCCAGCATCTGGCGGCAGCCAAAGGCGCTGTCGCCGTCAGGCAAGGCGCCCACATCCACGGTATCCAGGGCGCGCCAGTCAAAGTTGGCCCTGCGTGGGGTGATTGGCTCGTTGCCCCAGGGATACGCGCGACGCGCGTCCTTCAACTTGCCGCCCGCACTCTCACACTTGGCGGCGGCTTCCCACTCAATCTCGGTGGGCAGACGGCGCCCGGCCCAGTTGCACCAGGCCTCGGCCTCGAACCAGCAAACGTGAATGACCGGCCGGTGCGGCTCAAGGTCGCGCCACTGGTCAAAGTGGCGACGCTGCCAGCGTCTGCCCTCGCGCCGCCAATAAACCGGGTGTCTGGCGCCGGTGTCGGTCTTCCATTGGCGGCCCTGGGGCGACCAGAACTCGTCGTGCGCGTAGCCGCCGGCGTCACAGAAGGCGGCAAACTCTGCCTGGGTCACGCAAGCCCGCGCAATCCGGAAAGGTTTGACGCTTACCCGGCGGGGCGGTTCTTCATTGTCAAAGGCAAAGCGCGCGTGGTCTGTCGCGCCCAGCGTGAACTCGCCGCCGGGAACCTCCACGTCGCCGGGCAGATCACCGGCGGGCGGCGCCGCTTCGCGCGGCACTGACAACGACGGCGCCGGATAGCCCAGCGTCTGGCGCATGTACGTAAACGCCTCGTCGTGCATGTCTTCGTGAAACACGGCCAGCCAGTTGCGGTACCAGTCGTCGCGGGACAGTTCGCGCCCGTGTGTGCGGCCGGCCACACGGTCGCGCACATCGGCCACGTAGCGCAGAATCGCCTCGCGCGGCGGCAGGGGCAGATCCCAGCGTGTATCATGGGCAATCGCGATGCTGTCGAACAGGTCGTCTCCGTCGGCGCGCAGCGGCCGGGCGCCATCCAGATCACGCAACACGAACTTTTCCTGAAACCAGGCCACATGCCCGACCTCCCAGTGAAACGGGTTGACGATGTCCATGCGCGGCACCATCAGTTGCGCGTCACTGAGATCGGCAATCAGTTCGAACGTGCGGGCGCGGGCTTCAACAATCGCGTCTTGCAGGGCACGCTGGTCCATGCCCGCAGCATAGTTTCGCCCTCTGCCCTTGGCAGCATGCCCCACGCGCGCGATAACAACACACATGGCAACGCCGCGCGACGTGCTGGTGATGGACGTGATCGGGCTGCAGGTCGGCAATCTGGACCGGTACCGTGAACTTGTGCCGCAATTGGCCGGTTTCACGCACCAGGCGGCGCTGGTGCCCGTGTACGCCGGCAGCACACCCGCGCGCCAGGCCAGCATCGCCACCGGACTTTTACCGCAGCAGCACGGTCTGCTTTTCGGCGGACTGGACGCAACAATGCGCGGGCAACCCTTCTGGGTGCGGGCGGCGCGTGCAGGCCTGAAATCGGCGTTTTTCGGCAACTGTCCGCAGCTTGCCCGGGCCAGCGACGTTCACATGCGCAGCGAACGCGACCGCCTTTACACCGTGCCCGAGCACACGGATGCCTTTTTCCAACGCGGCATGCCCGGCGGAAACATCGGCGAGGATTTCGAGCGCATGTTCGCCCATTTTGCCGCTCGCGCCATGGCCGGAGGCTGCAACTTTGTGTGGGTCGAAAACCCGCGGCTGGCCATTGCGGGCGCTGTTTCCGAAGCCGCAGACAAACAGGCGCGACGCGACGTGGCCGACAAGTTTGACCAGTTTCTGGCAACGCTGTTTGACGCCGCCGGCGACCGTGCCGTGGTACTGGTGTCCAGCACCGCCCGGCGCCGCTGCGAACACGGTGCGCCCGAGCCGCAACTGGACGGCGTTGCCGCGCACAGCGACGGACGCCTGTTTCACGCGATATGCGGGCCTGAGCAGGCACAGGCCGTTGCCGACAGACTGCGCCGTGAGCCCTGTTTCGGCCGCGTGCTGCAAGGCCCGCAGCGCGCCGAATTGGGCGTGGACTGCCCCGAGGCCGGAACCGTCGTGGCAGAGATCCGGCCGGGCTGGGGTTTCACCAGCGAATTCACCCGCTCTCCCTCGGAAAGCGTGGGACCAGACGCCGATCCCGCCCAGTTTCCGGTCGTGCTGGCACGCAACCTGAACCCTGGCAAGACAAGCCTCGGCATGTGCGAATTGGCATGGCTGCTGCAGGATGTGCTGACGGGCACGGAGTACCACGATGAGGCCTAGCCTGGCAGTGTTGCTGTTTTGCCTCGTTGCCGGGTGCGCAACCGGCCCCGAGCACAAAACCGCCGGCGTCCTTGGCCCGGCTGACGTGATCCGGGTCGAGACAGTGTCGAACCTGTCCGGCGTGTCGGTGCAGGTGCCCGAAATGTACGTGGGCGACATGCTGGGAACCTCTGACGGGCTGGACGTCGAAAACATGGACCTGCGCCTGCTGACCCAGGCGGCTTTGGTGGCGGGGCTGCGCGTGCGCCAATATCGCGTGAGTGATAGCGGGGCAACGCGCGTGCTGGCCGCGGCCATCACCCAATGGCACGCGCTGGATCTGCGCCGCACCGGCCGCGTGCGCATGGCGCTGGCCGTCATGCTGGTAGACGCGCGCAGCAACGCCGAACTGGCCCGCGGCCAGGCCGAACGTGAGTTTGAGCTGTTCCGGCAGCCGCCGGCCGAACAGGGAACGCTGGGCGACCAGCGCTTCATCCGGCGGCGGATGGAAGGATTCGTTGAGTCACTGGCCGCTGACGCATTGCGTGATCTCGGGGTTCGTTAAAAACTCTCAAACAGGTTTTGGGTCCGAATTGCGGTCAGAATCGCGCGCTGTATGGTACGCACCTGCTGGTGGACACCGGAGACGAACATGCGCGCAATGACTCGAATCGCCTTTGGCCTGCTCTGTGGCGGCGGGCTGCTTCTGGCCGCCTGCGGGCCGGCCTCCAACACGAACACCAATCAGGCCCCGGCCAACAACGCGCCGGCCGGCAACACGGCCGCGCCTGACCCCGCGCCTGTCCCCGAACCGGCCAAACCGCTTGGCCAGGATGAGCTTGCCCTCAAGGCCTGGGATTATCTCAAGACCATGTACAACGTGCCGGCCAAACCCGACGACCGGGCCGGCATCAACAGCGGCTGGGGCCCGAAGTCCATGAACATCCCCTACACCGCGATGGTGCTGCACGGCCTGCACGGCACCAAGGCCTGGGACAGCAACAACGAAATGATCAAGGACAGCGTGGCGTTTCTGGTGGAAAACCAGGAAGCCGCCGGTTCCTTCAGTTACATGCCTGTTTCGGTCATGCCCCAGGCCAAAGGCCTGCGCGCGGTGTACATCACCAGCATTGTCGCCCAGTTGTTTGTGGATCTGAACCGTGAGGGCCCCTGGAAGGGCAAGCTTACCGACAACATCGCCAAGGCCCGCGACTATCTGAAGCAATCGCAGGTCGGCCACCCCGAAGGCCCCGCGCCCGAATACGACAAGGGCAAGGCCGGCTTCGGCGGCTGGGCCTACAGCAAGGAAGAAATCGGCAAGAGCGTGGGCAAAGACGGCAAACCCCCGGCCAACATGAGCACCAGCACCTACGCGATTGATGCGCTCAAGGCCTGCGGGCTCGACCCCAAAGACCCGTTGTGGGAAAAGGCGCTGGTGTTCCTCAAGCGCAACCAGAACGCGGGCGAAGTACAGGAAGAAGGCTTTGAGGCGATTGACAAGGCCAGCGGCAAGAAGATCAAACCGGCCGCCAAGGGCAGCGCCGATTACGGCGGCGCGATCTACAGCGAAGAATCCAGCATGGTCGAGGGCGGCCAGCAGAACGAAGACGGCACGATCACGCTGTTCAGCTACGGCAGCATGACCTACAACCTGCTGCGCGGCTATCTGTTTGCCGGCCTGAGCAAGGACAGCCTGCCGGTCAAGCTGGCCTATGGCTGGATCCAGCGCAACTACACGGTCAAGCGCGTGCCCGGCTTCCGCGATGAGAAGACGTTTGAGATGGGCCTGTATTACTACTACGCCAGCATGGCCCGCACGCTCAACGCCTGGGGTTCGGACCATGTTGAAGAACCCGAACGCGGCACAAAGCACGACTGGCGCGCCGATCTGGTGGCCGAACTCAAGTCGCGCCAGAAAGAGAACGGAAGCTGGGTCAATGACAAGCACAACCGCTGGCAGGAAAACAGCCCGGTGCTTTGCACGGCCTACGCTCTGGACGCGCTGAAGCACACCCGCAAGTAGCAAAATCGGCTCTCACCCGGGGCCGGCACGCAACCGGCGCGGTTTCCGCGCCGGTTGGCGTTTTGCTATGCTGCGGCGCGAGGAATCCCATGCGCACCGCCCTGCTGGTCCTGTTGCTGGCCGCGACACCGGTACTTGCCCAGGATACCTGGAATCCCGCCAAAACCCGGGTGTTTGCCGTCGGCGTGCTCAATTTTGCCGACAAGACGCTGGGCACCTGGCCTGACGAAGGCCGTGTGGATTCGGTGATGATCGAAGCACTGAAAAAACGCGGCGTGCCCGACGCCAATATTGTGTTTCTCAAGAACGGCGACGCCACGCGTGAAACCGTGGAAAAGAAACTGGGCGAGCTTCTGGCCGCCAGCGCCGAGGGCGAGACGCTGCTGTTCTACTACGCGGGGCACGGCAGCCGCGATTTTTCGAACCCCCGGCGGCCGGTCAGCCTGGTGTGCTATGACAGCCTGCCGGACAAACCGGCCAGCTACTGGCTGCTGTCAGACGTAGTCAGGACAATTGAAACCAGCTTCAGGGGCGGCACGGTGCTGCTTACGGCCGACTGCTGCCATTCGGGGGCGTTCATCGAAGAACTGCCCGGGCTCAAAACATCCAGGCAGTGGGGCGTTCTGGCGTCTGTTCAGCCCGGCTCGCGCAGCACCGGCAATTGGACCTTCACCCAGTGTCTCGTGGATGCATTCAACGGTTACTCGCCGCTGGACAGCGACGGCGACGGCCACGTGACATTCAAGGAAGCCGGAGCCTGGGCCGAGGCTGAAATGGCCTTCTGCGAAGACCAGCTTTCCTGCGCGTGGATACGCGGCCTGAAGGACAGCCTGGTTCTGGCCAAAGTCAGCGACAAAAAGGCCGCGCGCGTGGGCGAGCGGCTGGAAGCTGAAGACGAAGGCAAGTGGTGGAAGGTCAAGGTTCTGGACGCCAAAGACGGCAAGCTGCTGGTGACCTGGCTGGGTTGGGACAAACAATGGGACCGCTGGGTCGAGGAAAAGCAGACACGCCCCTACAAGCCAACAACGTTTGAGCCCGAAACGGCGGTTGAAGTTGAATGGGACGGCGTGTGGTACGCCGCGCGCGTTTTGCAGACGCGCCTGGGCCTTCACTTTGTGCACTATGACGGCTACCCGGACGCGGACCGGGAATGGGTGCCGCGCAAGCGTATTCGGCTTGCGCGCAAGGCCAAAGACTGAACCACGGATCTACCCGGCCACAAGGCGCCGCCGGCCCAGCGCCAGCAGCGCCAGCGCCCCAAGCGGCAGCAGCGCCCAGAACCCCGACCGCGCCCGAACGGCACAATCGTAATGGTCGGAGTCATCGCCGCTTTCGTAGTCAAAAAAGAACTTGTCAAACCGCGCTTCGGCGCTGGCGCCGGCAAGAGTTTCGGCGTTGATCTTCAGGCGCACATCAAAGCGCGACGCATCACCCGGCCAGGCGCTGTCTACTTCAATGAAATAGGTCGTGTGTTCGTCGCGGGCCAGAAAGTCGAAATCCAGCTTCCAGTCACCGTCGCGGTCGCGCACGTCCTTGAGTTCCTTCTTGCGCGCGTCCAGAACGCGAACACGCGGCGGGGTCCAGAACCCGCGCACGACAATGTCAATGTCCACCGATGTGGCAGTGCCGAACTCAATGTCTATGCGGTAGCGCACGGTTTCGTGGCTGCGCAGTTCGACATCATCCTGAAAGTCGGCAATCACCACAGCGGGCAAGCCGGCCGCGCCGGCCAGCAGCACCGCCATCAGAAGCAGGCGAGTCATGGTCTCTCCCCGGCCCCGTGAGCATGGGCAGTATAGCAACGCGCAAGCCGCGTTGCCGATTCCAAAGTGATGACAGGTGCATGACGCTACTTGCGCCGTGCTTTGGGCTTGCGTCGTGTGGCCGGTTTTGACGCGGCTTTACGCGCCGGGCGCGGCGGCGGCAAAGCGCCCGCCAGGGCATAGCTGGCCTCCACCCAGCGCGAAAGCTGTTTGGCGGTCTTAAGCGCCTCCAGTGATACCTTGACCCAGCCCGGCAGTTCGCGGCCGCCGTGGACAAACGCCGAGCAATGCTTGAGCGTCAGGTGTTTCTGGCGCGTGGGTTCGTCGCACAGCGCAATCACGCCGTCGTCCAGCGTGCCGATAAACGGGTGGCCGTTGCGCACACAAACGCGCCCGCCGAACATGGCTTTTTCCGTCCAGCCGTCCTTGCGGGCCAGCACATCCAGCACGCGCTCAAACAGCCGAGGGTCGTAAGGCATGTGCCTCCCCGTTCAGGCCGGCCATTATCGGCGCGGCGTAAGAAAGCACAAGTGCGCCGGTTACGGTCGGCCGCCGGCATTGAAGGGACGGAACTGCACGGGCTTGCCCGGCGGCGCCGGCGGCGGCACTTCGGGTTGCAGCGGCTGGGCGTAGGGCGGCGGATAAACCTGTGGTGGCTGTGGCGCCTCGGGCTCAATCGGCTGGGCCTCGCCCGGCGTATAGGGCACGGTCGGAAACCGCCCCGAAGGCGTCAGTTTGATCGTGCGCGCCTTGCCGGAAGAACCGGGCGCGCCCGGCGTGGCCGAAGCATCGGCCAGCAGGGGCGCGACGGCGGTACTGCTGGCCGGGCGTTGCGATGTGGCCAGCACGGCCGTCGGGCCCTGCGGCATGGCGGCCGGGGGGCCCGGCGACCCCTGCGCCGGGGACTGACCCGGCGCAGGCGGGTAGGGCGCGGAAATCATCGCGGTCTGCGGGCGGCGCGGCCGGTCGCTGGTCTTCCACCAGACCCAGCCCAGCGCGCCCAGCAGCATCACCACCAGGCCGCCGATCAGCACCACCCAGAGCATGCCCGAGCCTTCACCGGGCGTGCCGCCAGGCGCGGCACCAACAGCGCTGCCTGTTGGCCCGCCCACCGGCCGGGCGGGTCTGATGCCAACCATGCGCTCAATATCGGCGGGCTTGAGTTCGGCAGGGTGGCCCGTCCAGACAATCTTGCCGGCCGGGTTCACCAGAAACGCCACCGGAATGGATTCTACCCCGTACTGGCCGCCGGCCGTGGACGACTGCACCACCGGATAACGCACGCCGTGCTGGCTGACAAAGCCCTCGATAATGGACGGCCGTTCGTTGCTTACGGCAATGATCGTCAGACCGTTGGCCGAAAACGTGTCGTGCAGCTCGTTCAGGTGCGGCACGTTGGCAACACAGGGCGGACACCATGTGGCCCAGTGTTCCACCAGCAATGGCCGGCCACCCAGTGATTCCAGGTCGGGGTAATTCGAACTGATGTTCCAGCTTTTGGAAAAGCGAAAGTTCGGAGCATCGCGCCCCACGCCTAGGACAGCGCACAACGGCGCCGCAGCCAGCACGGCCGCAAGTACAAGCAACATTGATGCTGCCCGCATCCGGTGCTCCGCAACCCCCAAGACCGGATACAGCATACCTTTTCCGGCCCGTTCTCCGACCCCAAAGTGGTGCAATCAGGGCAATGCCGGGATTCAGGTCTGCAATACGCCGGTGTTATAGACCCCGATCTCCGGGTTGTTCGCCGCCATCTCAAGGGCCTGGATCACCACTTCGCGTGTCTCGGTGGGTTCAATGATCGCATCCAGCCACAGCCGCGCCGCGCCGTAGGCCGGGGCCATGGCGTCGGTGTAACGCTTCTTGATGTCGGCCAGCAGGGCCTGTTTTTCGGCCTCGGTGACTTCCTTGCCCTGGGCCTGCATCTTGGCCACCTGCAGCGTCAGCAGCGTGTTGCTGGCGGCGTCGCCGCCCATCACCGCGTAGCGCGCGCAGGGCCAGGCCGCGATATAGCGCGGGCGATAGGCCCGCCCGCACATGGCGTAATGCCCCGCGCCGAAGCTGCCGCCGATGATGATGCTGATCTTGGGCACCACGCTGTTGGCCATGGCGTTCACCATCTTGGCGCCCTTGCGGATGATGCCGTTGTGTTCGCTTTCCGGCCCTACCATGAAGCCGTTGACATCGTGCAGAAACACCAGCGGCACCTTGAGCTGGTTGCAGTCCATGATGAAGCGCGCGGCCTTGTCGGCGGCATCGTGGTAGATCACGCCGCCGGTTTCCCAGGGCTTGTCCTTGTTGCGGATGGTTTCCTTCTGGTTGGCGACAATGCCGACGGCAAAGCCGCCCATGCGCGCGTAGCCGCAGACCAGCGTTTTGCCGTAATCGGGCTTGTATTCGTGAAAGGCGCTGTCATCCACCAGGCGCGCAATCACCTCGCGCATTTCATAGCCGCCGGCACCCGACGGGCTGACCAAACCCTTCAGTTCCGCGGCGTCATAGGCCGGGGGCCTGGCCTCGACCCTGTCAAACGGGGCCTTTGGCCGGTGCGCCATCAGGCCCACCAGTTCGCGTATCTTTTCAATGCACGCGGCGTCGTCCTTGAGCACATAGTCGGCCGTGCCGGACTTTTCGGCGTGCACACGGGCGCCGCCGATTTCTTCGTTGCTTATGTCGGCGGCCGTGGTCTTGGCGGCGCGCGCCAACGCCGCCGCCGCCAGATACATGCCGCTGCCCTCGGTCATCAGCACATGGTCGCACATCACGGGCAGATAGGCCCCGCCGGCCACGCACAGCCCCATCACGGCGGCAATCTGCGGAATGCCCAGTGCGCTGATGCGCGCGGCGTAATCAAACACCTTCCCGAAGTCGTCTTTGTCGGGGAACACTTCGTCCTGCAGCGGCAGAAACACGCCCGCGCTGTCCACCAGATAGACCAGCGGCAGCTTGTTCTCCATCGCCACGCGCTGGGCGCGCAGCACTTTTTTGCTGGTCATGGGACAGAACGCCCCGGCCTTGATTGTGCTGTCGTTGGCCACCACCATGACCTGGCGGCCCCTGACCGTGCCCACACCGGTAATCACGTTGGCGCTGGGAATACCCCATTCGTCGTACATGCCCAGGCCGCCGTACAGGCCGTATTCAAGAAAGCCCGGGCCCTTGTCCAGCAGTGCCTCCACGCGTTTACGCGGGGGCAATTGGCCGCCGGTTTCTTTTTTGGCAATCGCCTTGGCGCCGCCACCCAGGCGCAGCTTTTCGCTGGTCTTGCGGTGCTCTTCGATCAGCTTGTTGTGGGCAACGACGTTTTCCAGCCAGGCCGGCGCCTGCTTGCGGGCGGCGTTGATCTGGGTGGCAAGGCGCGACGAAGGAATTTCAATCGGTGCTGCCGGGGCTGTCATGGTCTCTCCGGGAATCGGGCGAGACGATAGCGGTGGCGGCCCGTGCTGGCAACGCGGCGCGCGCCAGCGCGGCACACAACGCCAGCGCGGCCATAAACCACAAGTGCCAGGCCTGCAGCAAGCCCAGCGCGGGTTTGTCCCCAAGGCTGGACCACTGGCCCAGGTAGATGACCGGTCGCCGCAGCGGATCGCCGCCCAGGGCATCGGCCGAAAAACCCAGCCACGGACAGCCCCAAAGCGCCAGCGATTCGGCCGCCGGGGCCAGAGCACCCAGCCGCCCGCAGAAGAACGGCAGCCCGCACAGACCCAGCCAGCCCAGTGTCGCGGCCATGCCTGCGGCACCGGCCAGCCCCCCCACCGCGCAGCCCAGCAGCGCCGCGGCCGCGCACCACGATGCCGTGCGCACCCACAGTGCCGGGTCCGGCAGGGTCAACAGCGTTGCCAGAACCAGACCCGCCAGCAACCCGGCCGCTGCCCTCGTACCGGCGTCACGCGGCGTGCCCTGCACCCGGCCCAGCGCGGCGCCAAGCGGCAACGCCAGACACAGCGCAAACAGCGCCAGCGCCTGGCGGTCCACCGCCGCAAGCGGCCACAGCCCCGAGGCCAGACACAGCACCAGCGCCGCCGCAACAGACAGCCCCAGAGCCGCCGGCCAGGCCCGTCCTTCACTCGCTTTCGTCATCAGGCACCGGCATTTCCAGAATCTCGTCGTCCGGGTCGGCTCCGCTGAACTCGCGCAGCAGTTCCGTCAGGGCGGCCTTGGCGGCGCGTTGTTCGGCTTCCTTCTTGTTGCGTCCCACACCGGGCCCGTATGTGACACCGCCAATGTGCACCACAACGTGAAATTCCTTCTGGTGATCGGGGCCGACTTCGGTCAGCACGCGATACTGCGGCGCGCGTTCCTGGCGCGCCTGGACCAGATGCTGCAGCGCACTTTTGTAGTTCTGCTGGAACTGGTGGCTGGTGATCCCGTGGATCACCGGCCCCAGGTCGCGTTCGACAAACCGCCGCGCGGCGTCAATGCCGCCGTCTTCGTACAGGGCGCACAGCACAGCTTCGTACAGGTTGGCCAGAATGCTGACCGGCAGACGCGCGCCGCTGTCGCGCCGCACGCCCTTGCCCAGATACATCAGCTCGGCAAGGCCAAGTTCGCGGGCGCGGTCGGCCAGCACCGCGCGCGAGACAGCAACACTTTTGACACGCGTGAGTTCGCCCTCGGGAAACTCGGGGTAACTGCGGTACAGCAGATCGGAAATGATCAGCCCCAGCACGGCGTCGCCCAGAAACTCCATGCGCTCGTTGCTGGGCAGCTTTTCCGTCTTGGCACTGCTGTGGGTCAGGGCATTGCGCAGGCCGCGATAATCGCGGAACTCGTGACCCAGAATATCCTCCAGCCTGTGCAGGCGTTCCAGTTCGGCCTGGGAAAAGTTGTGCGGGCGCGTGACGCGCTTTGGCTTTTCAGCCCCTTGCGTGGTCATGGATACTCCCCGGATGAGGAGTCCGGGGCGCCCCCGGCAGGGGACGGCGCGGATGCCTCATTGCCCGCCATGTTAGCGCGCGGCAGGCCGGCTGACACCCCCCGCTGGCGCCGGGGCACAGCCCTTGGCACACTTCGCCCCGCGCGGCAACCGCCGCGCGTTGAACTGCGGGCCGGGGTGGCGGAATTGGCAGACGCGGCGGATTCAAAATCCGCAGTCCTTCAGTGGGCGTGTGGGTTCAAGTCCCACCCCCGGCACCACAGATCGCGCCAAGCGTTTCGATCAGCGCCCGGCGCACGCCGGCCCAGCGCGCGGCCGCGCCCGTGGCAAGGCTCTGGTTCAGTTCAATCTCGATGCCCGCGTAACGGGCCGGCCCAAGCTCGCGGCGCAGCCAGGTCGTCACGCCGTCGCTGGTTCCTTTGTACGGGTAATTCAACCGCACCCGATAGCCCGGCAATGCCGCCTTGAGCGCCGGGCGCCAGACCGAACACAGACCAGCCTCAAGCCGGCGACGCGGGTCAAACAACAGGCCGATCTCGGCCTTGCGCACCTGGCCGTCCAGAACCGGCGTAAAACTGTGGCATGACAGGTGCAGCAGGCGCCCCCGCCCGCGCAGCAGATGCCGCGCCGCGTCCAGCACCGCCACGCGATAGGGCCGGTGGTAAAGGTTCAGCAGATGAAGACGCCGCTCGGGTTCGAACTGGCGTGAAAATTCGCTGAACACACCCTTGCCGGCTTCACGCCGGTTCAGATCCACCAGCAGGCGCGTGACCTGTCCGGCAAACAGCGGCGCGTCGAACCTTTCGGCCAGTTCCCGTGCCAGAACCAGCGCACCGGGGTCCCAGGCGCGGTGCGTGTCCAGTACCCCCGGCGCGGCGGTAAATGGACCGCGCCAGCGCACCGGCACGGCGTTGCTGGCATGTTCGCAGGAAACCAGAAAGACGTCGAATCTCATGGCGTGAACTGCCGGTTGGACGCCAGACACTTTGCAAGCTCGCGCCAGACTGCAATGATCCTGTCCCGCGCCGGGTCCGGCCCCAGCTTCCGCTTAAGCCGCGAGGCCAGCGTGCCCTGTTGCAGAATCACATCCAGCGCCGGGGCAAACGGCGACCCGGCGGGAAACACGCGACGGCGCAGGCTGCGCCACACTTCGCCCGCGGTTGCATCGGCCGCATCCACGCCCAGCGCGCGCAGGTATTCAGCGTCACGGATCACGGTGTGTTCCGCGCTGACCATGCACTGGCGGAAAATCGCGGCCAGCGGGTCCACGGGCCAGGGCTTGAGGTCTTGCAGCGGGCGTGCAAGGCCCGCAATCAAGGCCTTGAGCGTTTCGGCAATCAGGGCGCAGACAGCGATATCCGCCGCCGGGCACTCCTGGATGTCCAGAACACGAATCTCGATCGCCATGCGGTCAAAGCGGGCAATCGCGCCCCGGGCGTTGGCGTACTCGCCCTCAAGGTTGCCTTCGGGGTCAAAGGGCGCGGTGTCGTTCCAGATGCGCTGCAGAATTTCGCGGTAATAGGCGTCTTTACTGTAGACGGGCTCAGGCACGACTTTGCCCGTGGCGCTGGGGATGCGCGCGGAATTAGTCGCGTAATTGACCAGCCGAAAGTCCAGTGCGTCCTGCACGCGCCCGCCGGCCACGGGCGAACTGGCCGCCAGTGCCGGCAGAATCGGCAGAATCATGCGCACTGCGGCATGCAACCGCGCGAACTCGGCATCGTCGGCAAAGGGCAGATTCAGGTGCGTGCTTTGCAGGTTTGACCAGCCGTGGCCGCGGCAGTCAAAGATGCGGTTATAGGTCTCGTAGATCACATTGTTGCTGTGAGGCCAGATGCGCGTTTCCGTCATCGGGTCGAACAGCGGGTGCATGGCACCGGGCAACAGCATCGCGCCATGCCCGGCAAGCATCGTGTTGACCTGTGCAATCTGGGCCGCAAACAGCGCCGGCAGCGCGGCAAGGTCGGCCGCCGGGCCGCTGGTCTTGAACTCGATCACATGCAGCACCAGTTCGTTCGACCAGGCGGCGGCGCCGTTTTCAAAATCGCCCTCGTCGTTGCCGCTGGCCTGGCGCAGCACCAGGTCGCTGATCGGCCGCGCGGCAAGAGTGGCGCGGTCCACGATCATGTACTCCAGCTCGATGCCGTAGCCCTCAAACAGGTGCAGGGTCATGCGGCCCCCGCGCCGTGAGGCCCGGCCTCTATCCGGCGCAGAAACACGCCGGCCAGTCGGCGCCACAGTTCTTCCTTGAGGATTGCATCCTCTACACCGGCCTCGAGGTTCGGGTTGTCGTTGACTTCAATGATGTACGGCTCATCGCCGACCAGCTTGATGTCCACGCCGTACAGCCCGTCACCAATCAGGTTCGCGGCCTTGACCGCGGCCTTGACCACTTCGGGCGGGGCTTCTTCGACAGGGATGCTGTCCACCTTGCCGAACTGCGTGTCGCCCTCGCCGTGTTTGGCGATCTGCCAGTGCTGGCGCGCCATGTGATAGCGGCACACGTACAGGGCCCGGCGGTCGAGCACACCC
Organism: Planctomycetota bacterium; assembly: GCA_015075515.1. Classification (GTDB taxonomy): domain Bacteria; phylum Planctomycetota; class UBA8742; order UBA2392; family UBA2392; genus H3-PLA7. The sequence continues at coordinate 339,811 of JABTUE010000004.1, read as the reverse complement.
ACGCGCCAGTCGTATTCGGTGGGCACGAACTCCTGGGCGATCAGCAGGTCGGATTCCTCAAGCATGACCTCGATCGTCTTGCGCAGCTCGCCTTCGTCGGCGGCCTTCATCACGCCCTGGGAAAACGCGCCGTCGGGGCGCTTCAGCACACAGGGCAGGCCGAGTGTCCGGCCCACTTCGTCAATGTTGTCTTCGTGCACAATCAGCGTGCGCGGGCCCTTCAGGTTGTGGCGGTTCAGCAGTTCGGCCAGATAGACCTTGTTGGTGCAGCGCAGAATGCTGCGCGGGTCGTCAATCACCACCAGCCCCAGGTTCTGGGCGCGTCGGGCAAAGCGATAGGTGTGGTGGTTGACGCTGGTGGTCTCACGGATCCACAGGCCGTCGAACTCGGCGATGCGGCCGTAGTCGTTCTTGTCAATGATTTCGGTGTTGATGCCAAGGTCATAGGCCGCGTCACAGAAGCGTTTGATCGCGCGCGGGTCGCTGGGCGAATGCTTTTCCTCGCGGTCAAACAGGATCGCGACATCAAACCGCCCCTTGCTGCGGCGCGGGCGGCTGTGGCGTTTGCGGGCCAGGTACTGGATTGCGCTTTCCACAATGAACGGGCGGTGGCTTTCGGGCACGTCGTTGAGGCTGATTGTCGTGACACTGGCCATCTTCCAGCCCTCTTCGTCTCGCTTGAAATGCGCGCGCAGAAATGGTGAAGGAAACTGGTTGAAGATCTGCAGCGCCAGTTTTTCGTAGCGGTTGGCCATGTTGCGGCCAAAGTAGATGCTCAGATCGAACTCGGGCGATTTCAGCGGCGCCAGCGCCTTCTGCATTTCTTCTTCAAGCTCGTTGGCCATCGGCCGCGGCATCGAAAGCGTGCGCAGGTTCATCGTGGTGGCAATGTCCGGCAGCGGCCGGTGCCCGCGCGCCTCGGCCAGCAGGCTGACGTAATAGCCCAGGCTCTGGTAGCTGTAGTAGCGGCACAGGTTGAACACCTTGATGCCCTGCAGCTTGCTGTATTCCGGATCCGTCAGGTACGCCTTGGCCGAAACCACCTGAACGTCCGGGATCTCCAGCGGCCAGCGCGAGGGATTGTTGACGACGATCAGGGTGGTCATGCGGCGGGCGCGCTCGGGGTCTTGGGCTCAATCAGCAGCAGGTTGGCATCATAGGTGACAATGCCCAGCAGAATCGCCGCAATCAAGCGGTCCATGCCCACGTCATAATACTGGCCGCCGCCGGTGATCGGGTTTTGCAGCAACGGATCCGCCACCCGCACGGTCTTGAGGTTGCGATCATAGCCGCACAGCACCACAAAATGGCCCTGCGGTTCGCCCCGCACGTCGTCGTAGTCGTCAAATGGGCCGTACTCACGCGCGGTCTGGTACAGGTACGTCGAACTCAAACCGACCAGAATCGGCTTGCCGCGCTTGAGGTACTTGCGAATCAGCTTGGCGTTGAGTTCCTCAAACCGCACCTTGCCGCCCAGGTCGAGGTATTCGACATAGCGCCGGGTTGCGACCTTCAGGCGCGGGTCGTCCTTGAAATTTTCCTGCCGCAGCAGTTTATGCGCGATGTTGACCTTGTCCTGAAACCACGTGGGGTCGAACAGTTGCAGGTTGTAGGTGTAGATCTTGGCCTTGAAGCCGCGTCGCAGGGCGTCGCAGCCCAGCATCACGGCCAGTGTCCCGCCGGATTCCAGGTGCTCAACCTCAAGCGCCAGTTGCGGCAGCGGAACCTCCAGCCCGTAATAGGCGTACAGCGCATTGAGGCACGTGACGCCGCAGGACCGGTCATCGGGCTGGGCCTTGATGTGGAAATCCAGAACAGGCATGGGTGCGATGATAGCCCAAGCGGCGGGTTTGGGGCAGGGAGTCAGCAGCAGCCACGGCAGGTGTCGTGGCCGCCGATTGAAGACTGCCGCCTGTCACATGCCGGGGTACACTGGGCCACGTGATCAAGTACATCGGCTCAAAGCGCACCCTGGTTCCCGCGATTCTCGACGTGATTGCGGCCCTGCCCGCGCGATCCGTACTGGACCTGTTTTCGGGCACGTCCCGCGTGGGTCACGCGCTAAAGACCGCGGGCTATCGCGTGGTCGCCAACGACCACAACGCCTACGCCCACACGCTGGCGACCTGCTATGTGCAGGCCGACCTTGAGGATGTCAAACGCGACGCCGAGAGACTGATCGCCGAGTTTAACGCCCTGCCGGGCAAGCCCGGCTACTTCACCAGGACCTTCTGCCAAGACTCCCGCTTCTTTCAGCCCAAGAACGGCGCGCGCGTGGATGCCATCCGTGACGAGCTTGAACGCAAAGGCCTGCCGCCCGAACTCAAGGCCGTATTGCTGGTCAGCCTGATGGAAGCGGCCGACCGCGTGGACAGCACCACCGGCCTGCAAATGGCCTATTTAAAGAGCTGGGCGCCGCGCGCCTGCAATGACATCGAACTGCGCATGCCCGAAGTACTGCCCCGTGCCCGCCACGGCAAAGGCCGCGCGACATGTCTTGACGCGGTAGAAGCGGCGGGCGCCGACGTGGACGTGGCCTACATTGACCCGCCTTACAACCAGCATTCGTACCTGGCCAACTACCACATCTGGGAATCGCTGGTGCGCTGGGACAAGCCCAAGGTCTACGGCACGGCCTGCAAGCGCGTGGACGTGCGCGAGCGCAAAAGCCAGTTCAACTCACGCCCGAAGTTCCTGGCGGCGTTCAAGGCCATGATCGCGGCGGTGAAGGCCAGGTACCTGGTGGTCAGCTTCAACAACGAGGGCTTTCTAAGCCAGCAGGATGCGGAGGAAGTGCTGGGCCAGCGCGGCAAGGTGACCACGCTGACCCACGACTTCAAGCGCTACGTGGGCGCGCAGATCGGCATCTACAACCCGCAGGGTGAAAAGGTGGGCAAGGTCAGCCACCTGCGCAACAAGGAGTTCCTGTACGTGGTGACACCGCAGGAGTTTGATTTTGCGGCAGAAGCCCGGCCCCGGCAGACGGCCCTGTTCGCGTAGAACCGTGCCTGACAACCCGGCCACGGTTGCGAGAAGCTGGCGCGCCCGGCTGGATTCGAACCAGCGACCGTCCGCTTAGAAGGCGGATGCTCTCATCCCCTGAGCTACGGGCGCGCGTCAGGCCTTCTGTATCGTCCCCACAACGCTTGACCTGTCAAGGGCCGGAGCGCAAGCCTAGCGCGCCGCGCCGGCCGGCATATACCCGTCCGTGGCGCCAATGCCCTGGTCGTTCCGGCTCAGGGCAATAAAGCCGATTTCATAGGGCTGCGGAAAATCCGCCACCTCGGCGTCCACCGCTGCCTGGGGGTGCTGGCCCCCGGCAATGCGCTGGTACACGCGAAAGGCCCCCATGCGCTTGATGCACAGTTCGCCATGCCCCGTGGCGCACACCGCGCCGTGCTCGCCGGCAAACACGCCCGCCCCCCAGATCGGCGTGTCGCCGATGCGGCCGGGCAGCATCATGCTGGTTCCGCCGGTGCTGCAGGCCACGGCAAAGGTGCCGTCGGCCGCGCGCGCCACGGCGCCGATCGTGCCGTGAAACTGCATGTCCTTCCACTTCTGTTCATAAGGCCGCAGCTTGCCCGTGCGCAGCCTCTCACGCGCGCCCTGCCAGCGTTTCAGCGCGCGCTCGGTGACCATCGCGGCCTCGGGAAATCCCTGTTGCCGCGCAAAGCGCGTGGCGCCCTCGCCGCACAAAAGCACATGCGGCGTCTTGAGCAGCGCGTGCGCCACCAGCACCGGGTTTTTGGTCGCGCGCAGGCAAGCCACCGCGGCAAAGCGGCCGTCGCCCGCGCACACGCTGGCGTCCAGTTCCAGACTGCCGTCCAGCCGCAGGTTGGCGCCCGTGCCGGCGTTAAACCGCGGGTCGTCTTCCAGAATCACCGCCGCGGCCAGCACCGCCGCCATGGCGTGGTCGTTCGCCGCGGCCTTCATGGCATCCAGGCCGGCCTGGGCGGCAAGCTGACAGGCGCGCATGGCCTCGTCGCGGGCGCCGGGAGTTTCGGGCGCGTCGGGTGTGGGGCGACCGGCGCCGCCGTGGGTAAGGACAGCGGGTTGGATGGTCATTTCTTGTTGTCGAACTTTTCACTCAGCAGGGAACCGACAATCAGCCCGTACAGGGCAAACGCAATCCCGAACGGAAGAAGCCGGCCCTTCCACGCGTCGGCGGAGGCCCACTGGCGGTCGCGGGTCAGCTTGGCAAATGGGGGTTTCACGCCGAACAGCGGCGGGCAGGGTTCAACACGGGTCATCTGTTCGGCCATGACTTCGTCGCTGCGTTTGTTTTCTTTGTCAATGATGCCGCGGCCGCCATAGACCACCTGGGTGTTGCCCACGGCGCTGGCAATGCCCTCCAGCGTATAGGGCACAAACCAGATCGCCGCCACGGCCAGCACCAGTCCGTAAATCACGCCGCGCACCATGCCGGGCATGGGAAACTTGTCGCCGATGAAACGGGCATACACCCAGGCCATGATCAGGCCCACAATCACGATCACGCCAAAACCGGCCTGGTACTGGTTTTTCGGGCTCAACCACGCGCCAACCCAGGCGCCATAGTTGACATCCATGGCCCACAACGACCCGACAAGAAACACCAGGGCCAGAACGCCGACACCAAACACACGGACCAGAGGCATGGCTCACCCTCCGCGTACATGATACCAGCGCGGCCAAACCCGTGCAGCGGGCACCTACTTGCCGCGTCCCGGCGCAAGCAAGCCCAGTGTTGCCCCAAACGCGGCAAAGGCCAGAGCAAAGGGCAGCAGACGGGCACCGTGGCTGTTGCGCGAAACCCAGTCGCGGTCGGCCAGCGACCGCAGCGGCGGGTCAAACCCCAGATCGGGCAGACCGGGTACCACACGCCCGCCAAAGCCGCGCACGAACACGTCGCCGAATCCGGCGTGGACGATACCAGGATCGCCGGCGGCAGCACTGAGCAGCAGCGCAACCACCGTGGCGGTGACCAGACCCGCCACAACCCCGTACAGCGCGCCGGTGCCCGGCAGGGAAAGTTTTCTGGCCCAGGGCTGGCGCGCCACAAAGCCCGACCACAGCGCCGCGTAGCCAAAGCCCAGCGCCACGGCAATCAACACCCCCGCCAGCCACGCGCCCCAGTCGTGCGCGAACCACGCGCCCAGCCAGCCCACAAAGTTCATGCCCATCAGCCAGAACAGAACCACCGCCGGCGCCAGACCGGCCAGACCCGCCACTGCTGTTTTCCTGGTGTCCATTGCGCCAGCCTACCAGAGCCACAGGCGCCGCGACATGGCATCATGGCCACCCATGTCGGGCACACCAGGCGACACGCAGGAAGCGCACATGCTGCGCGAGGCCGGCCACGAGCCTGTTCCGGCGGCGCCGCGCGAAGCCACGCCGGCCACGACAGCCTTTGCGCGCAACGTCGGCCCGCTGGTTGAATCAGCCTTTGCCGGGGGCGCGCGCCGCGAAGGCGGCGACGGCGACGTGTTCGACCCGGCCAACTTCAAGCAGGTGCAGAACTCCTGGTGGCTGGACCGCGCGCTGCCGGGCTCCGTCGGGCGGTACTTTCTGGCGGCGTACCTGATCTGCACCGCCGTGTGGCTGCTGGGCCTGGTGGCGCGGCTGGTGTCGCTTGACTGGCACAACGCGCTGGATGTCGCGTTGCGCTATCCGTTTGACCGCCAATGGCAGCTCACGCCGCTGCTGCTGTTTCTGCACTTTCTTTCCTTGCGCCTGTTCAAGGGCATTTACAGCCGCAACTTCGACAAGGCCTTTGCCCACCTGGATGTGACCAAGGACGAGCTGGCGTCGTACAAGCGCTGGTTTCTGGGCCGGCGCGTGAACTTTTTTGCCATTGCCATTGCCGCGCCGTTTGTGGCCTATGAGGTGTTCTTTCTGCTCTGGGCGCCGGATTTCTACACCATGGTGCTGGGGCCGAAGTCGCCCTATGCCGGCAGCACCCACGGCGGCACAGCCAACGTCGAGGCCTGGTGGCTGGTCATGATCTGGGCCTTCGAATGGTGGATGTACGGATACTACTGCTATCTGATGGTGGCGGGCTCGGTGGTGGTGCGCCGTATTCTGCGCCGTCACGACTTTGTGGACAGCGTGGACCTGGTGCTGACCGAACGCCAGTACCGCCCGCTGTTCAACGTAACGGCACAGGCCGGCAGCGTGGTGTTCGTGTACGGCCTGATCTACGCGGGCTATGTGTTCTACACCAAGGGCTCGGTCAGTGACATCGCGGGGCTGGTTGTTCTGGTGGTGCTGCTGGGCGTGTCGTTTGGCGTAACCTGGAGCGGCGTGCGCGGCGAACTGCGCGGCAATGTGACCCAGGCCGTCAAGTCACTGGAATGCAGCTACCGTGACGCCCGGGCCAAACTGGCGACAATGAAAGATGTGCCGGGCATCGAAGACGACCTTCAACGCATTCAGGTTCAGCTCAAGATGGCGCTGGCGCTGCAGCAGATGGAGTACCTGCAAAGCAAATACGAATCGCTGGGCCGCAAGGAGTTTCTGGGCCTGATGTTCAAGATGCTGGCGCCGGTGGGCACGGTTCTGGCGCGGGTAATCCGCTGGGGCAGCCTGATCGCGGCGCTTGGCCTTGGCGGCGCGGCGATTCTGGGCGGCGACAGGACACCGGCCGACGACCCGGCCCGCAACACCCCCGCCGCGCCGGCCAACAGCCCGAAATGAAACAGGCGGCGGGGCAACCCGCCGCCTGTGACACGTCGCGCCTACTTGCCGCTGCGCCAGACAGCCTCGCGCTTGTCGTTCAGGGTCATGTACTCGGGTGAACCGTCGGCGCCGGTCATGGCGCGCAGACGCAGTTTACCGTCATGCGACAGTCCCAGAACCGACTGGCCGCCCTCCAGCGAAGCCCCCAGAAAACTGGCCTTGCCACGATCCAGCGTCAGCGACGACTGCGCCTTTCCGGCCAGCAGCACGGCCTGGGCCTTGTGGTCGGGTTCCTGCAGGATCAGCGTCGAGCCGGCATCTCCGCCGGCCATCAGCGTCACGTAATCCTGCTCTTTGGCACCGCGCATCGAAAGCAGCGCGACACCCTCGCTGGTCAGCGATTGCAGGTAACGAGGCTGGCCCTTGGCGTCCTGGAACGTGATCAGAACGTTGTTGTCCTTGTTCTGCTGGCACACCAGATAGCGCGGTGTTCCCGAAGCATCCAGAAAGGTCATGGCCGCCTGGTTGCCGTCGGCGCCAATCTGCATGCGCGGCTTGAGGTTCTTGTCAAAGAACGTCAGCGTGACCGCGCCCTTCTCGTCGGTGCTCATGGATGCACGCGGGTTGCCCTTGGCGTCCAGCAGCCGGAACTCGGTGGCCTCGACCAGGCCGCCCTTGCCCTCCTGGGCATGGACAGGCCGGCTGTTCTTCACCAGAAACGTGGCCAGCATGCCGCCCGCCAGCGCCATGAAACCCGCAACCATAAGCCCTGCCACAAACTGTAGCCGTGTCATGTGTTCTCCAATGGTGTCGTGATGGATTTCCGGAATGGCCCGCGGCGGATTGTAACAGGCGGTTGCCCCAAACGCGCGCCATGAGTATGCACAAGGCACAGGAGCCGCCATGACCACCCAAGCCGTGCAGTCGCGCCTTGCGCTGGCACTGGACGCGACGTTTGACGCCGCCAACGCCACCTACGAACTGTTCAAGGGACTGGCCATTGACGTTGTATGGAAAAACGACGGCAGCCCCGTAACCAAGGCCGACCAGCAGGCCGAAAAAATCCTGCGCCAGCGCATCGGCAACGTGTTTCCCGATGACGCCATCGTCGGCGAAGAACACGAAGACGAACACGGCACCAGCGGCTACAAGTGGATTATTGACCCGCTGGACGGCACGGAAAGCTTCATCCGCAAGGTGCCGGTGTTCGGCACGCTGGTGGCGCTGGAGCACGAAGGCGCTGTTGTGGCCGGCCTGTGCTACATGCCCGCCCAGCGCGAGTTCGCCTGGGCCAGTCGCGGCGCCGGCTGCTGGTGGGTCAGCGACACGACCGGCGCGCCCAACATTGAAGCCCTGCGGGACCGTGCCCAGCGCGCGCAGGTCAGCCCGATGGACTCGCTCAAAGAGGCCATGATTGTCACCTCGGGCCAGGGGGCCTTTCACCGCAGCGGCAAGGTCGAGGCCTTCACCCGCCTGCGCGCCGCCACGCGCAAGGATCGCGGCTGGGGCAACTGCTACGGGCACCTGCTGGTGGCCACGGGGCGCGTCGAGGCCAGCATTGAGCCCAAGATCCGCGAGTGGGACATCGCCCCGTTTGCCGCCATGCTGGCCGAGGCCGGGGGCAGGCTGACGGATTTTGAGGGCAAGGAAAGTGTGTATTCCACACACTGCATCTGCAGCAACGGCAAACTGCACGACGAGATCATCAAGGTTGTGAAGGGGAAGAAGTAGCGGCGCGCTATATTCCAACCGCGCAGCCGTCCTTGCGCGGGTCGCTGCCGCCGCACAACACGCCCGTAGCCGGGTCGCGGGTGATGATCTGGCCGCCGCCCATGTGAATCCGCTGGAAGCCCTCCATCACCTGCAGCCGGTGGCCGCGCCGGGCCAGTTCGGCCAGCACGGCCGGGCTGATGCCTTCTTCCACCAGCACCAGGCCGCCCTTGTCGCCGAGGCCCAGACCGAACTCGGGGCCGCTGAGCTGCCAGCGCGGGGCGTCCAGCGCCTGCTGGGGCAACAGGCCGAGGTCGAGCATGTTCACCAGCATCTGAAAATGCCCCTGCGGCTGCATGGTGCCGCCCATTACGCCAAAGCAGGCGTGCAGCGCGCCGTCGCGCGTGGTCATGGCCGGAATGATCGTGTGGTAGGGGCGCCTGCCTCCGGCCAGTTCGTTGGGGCTGCCTTCGTGCAGGTCAAACCCCGCGCCACGGTTTTGCAGGCTGACGCCAAAACCCGGCACCACCAGCCCCGTGCCCACGCCCATGTAGTTGCTCTGGATCAGACTGCAGGCGTTGCCCGCACCGTCCACGACCGCCAGATAAATCGTGTCGCTGCCGCCGCGTGGCTCGCCAAAGCGCACATCCTGCGCCGCGCGCAGCGGGTCAATCAGCAGGCGCCGCCTGTCGGCATAACCCGCCGAACAAAGCTCACGCAGGGGAATCGTCCCGCGCGCCGGATCAAACACCCAGCGCTGGGCGTCCGCAAACGCCAGCCGCATGCATTCAATACACCAGTGCACGCGGTCGGCCTCGGCCGCGCCGGCAAGGTCAAAGCCCCGCGCCAGGTTGCAGGCCAGAATCGCCGCCAGGCCCTGACCGTTGGGCGGGCACTCATACAGCGTCACGCCGCGGTACTGGCAGGTCAAAGGCTCGTCCCAGGTGCTCTGGTGAGCGGCCAGGTCGGCCTCGGTCAGCCAGCCGCCATAGGCCTGGACATGCGCGGCGCAGACACGGGCGAACTCGCCCCGGTACAGAAACGCGGGGCCCTGATCTGCAATGCCGCGCAACGTGCGCGCCAGCGTCGGCAGGCGCATGACTTCGCCCACTCGGGGCGCGCGGCCCTCAACCAGCAGTTCGTGCCCGCTGGGCTGCGGCTTGCCGGGGTCAAGGTCCGGCGTCGGCCAGCCCCGGTCGCGGCGCAGCTTGCCCTCGCTGAGCTTCCAGCCTTGCGCGATCCATTCAGTAACCGGAAAGCCGCCCTCGGCAGTGGCAACCGCCGGCTTCAATAATTCGCCCCAGGGCATGGTTCCGTGTCGCGCCATCAGATCATGCCAGGCCATCACCGCGCCGGGCACCGTGACCGCCGCGCCGGTGGCGCGCGGCATGGCCCTGTAGCCGGCACGGCGCAACGCGGCCGGGTCGGCCCCGGCCGCGGCACGCCCGGATCCGTTCAGCGCGGTAACGGCCCCGGATCCCGCGTCGAAGTACAGGACAAAACAGTCGCCGCCCAGGCCGCACGAAACGGGCTCCACCACGGCCATCATGGCCGCCGCGGCAATCGCGGCATCGGCCGCGTTGCCGCCCAGGCGCAGCACCTCAAGCCCCGCCTGGGCCGCCAGCGGCTGGCTGGTGGCCACCATGCCGCGCATGGCAAACACGTTGGAACGCCGCGACTGAAAGTTGAACTCCATGACCGGCCATGATCGGTGCGCAAACCGCCCCGATCAACAGGCATCGAAATTGCCCCGCCTGTCGCGTTGTCGGGTATGATACCTGCCATGCAGACACTGCCTGACTTTCTGACGGCACTGGGCAAAACCGAACTCAAGCCCGGCGGCAGCTACGGCACCAAGGCGTTGATGCGCCTGCTGGACCTCAAGGGCGGCAACCACTGCCTGGTGATCGGCCCGGCCAGTGCCCCCACCGCCCTGTTCGTCAGCATGACCACACAGGCCACCACCGAGGCCCTGATCCGCGACAATGCCGAGCGCGTCACCGAAGACGACCCCGGCCTGAAGCGCCGCAGCACCGCCCGCGTGGGCAAGGCCGAGGCCCTGCCGTTTCCCGACGGCCACTTTCACGCGGCGATGATCGAGGCCACGCTGGCCGCGCTGCATCCGCTTGGGCAGGCCGCCGTGTTGAAGGAAGTGGCCCGTGTGCTCAAGCCCGGCGGGCGCGTCGGTCTGCATGAACTGTGCTGGCGCCAGCCCCCCGCACCCGAACGCGAAGCCGCGCTGCGCGATGTCTGGGGCGGCGATGTCTGGCCGCGCGTCGTGCGCGGCTGGTGGGACGCGCTGGAAAACGCCGGTTTTGGCGATATTGAAAATGAGGTCGCGGTGGTCACATGGTTCTCACGCGCGGGGATGGAACACGACGAAGGCGACAAGGCCGCCGGCGTCTTTCACAGCGCCTTTGAAGACCCGGAAAAACTGGCGCGGTTCACACGCGCCTACCGCGAGTTTCACGATTTCAAACGTTATTACGGCGTGATTCTGGCCAGGGGAGTCAAGCCGTAAGGCAAGCCGCCGGCCGGAACAAAAAGTTTTCCTCAATGTTGCAGCGGGCAAATGCCGACACGGGACAGGAGGCATTGCCGCCGCGCATGGACACCCGCCCGACAATTGACCGCTTTCTGCACCACCTTGAGGTCGAGCGAAACTTTTCGGCCCAGTCGCTGCGCGCCTATGCCACGGATCTGCGGCAGTTTGAGGAATTTCTGGCCGAGCGCGGCACGCCCGGTCTTGCCGCCGTGGATTCTCTGGCTCTGCGGGCGTGGCTGGCGGGCATGACCGAGCGCAACTATGAGCGCCGCAGCATCGCACGCAAACTGGCCAGCGCGCGCAGCCTGTTCCGCTGGCTGCACAAGCGCGGCGAGCTGGCCGACAACCCGGCCAAGCTGTTGCGCACGCCCAAACTCAATCGGACCCTGCCGACGTTTCTGGACGAACAGCAGGTCACGGCGCTGCTGACGGCGCCGGACTGCTCGCACTGGAGCGGCCTGCGCGACCGCGCGATTCTGGAACTGCTGTACGCCACCGGCCTGCGCGTGAGCGAACTGGTGAACCTTGACCTGAACGACCTTGAACTGGGTCGCGGAACCCTGCGCACCCTGGGCAAGGGCCGCAAGGAGCGCGTCCTGCCGCTGTTGCCCAGTGCGGTTTCGGCCGTGGGCGCGTGGCTGGCTTGCCGCGGCAGCCCGCCGCGGTCGCGCCGGGGCATTGACGGCACCGTGCGCGCGGTGTTCATCAACCAGCGCGGCTCGCGCCTGACCGACCGCAGTGTTCGCCGCCTGATTGACGGTTATGTGCAGCAGGCGGCGCTGAACTGTCATGTCACGCCGCACACACTGCGCCACAGCTTTGCCACGCACCTTTTGAACCACGGCGCCGACCTGCGCGATGTGCAGGAACTGCTGGGCCATGCGCATCTGGCCACAACCCAGGTCTACACCCACGTCACCACCGCGCGTATGCTTGATGTCTATGAGCGCGCCCATCCGGCCGCCAAGACCGACAAGCAACCGGCATGATTGATGTCCAGACCACCTGCGGCGTGCGCGGCAAAGTTCCCGTGGCGCTGCTGGCCCGCGCCGCCCGCGCCGCCCTGGGCCGCCGCCGCGCGGCCGTCAGCATTGCCGTGATCGGCGACGCGCGCATGCGCCGTCTGAACCGCGACGCGCTGGGGCACGACTACAGCACCGACGTGCTGAGCTTTGACCACGGCGATTCGCCCGAGGGCCGCCAGATCGAGCTGTTCCTCTGTCTGCCCTTTGCGCGGCGCCAGGCCCGCGCGCGGGGCATCCCGCCCGACCAGGAACTGGCCCGCTACGTCGTGCACGGCTGCCTGCATTGCATCGGTTTTGACGACCGCACCCACGCCGGGCATGCCGCAATGTGGGCGCGCCAGGAAGCCGTCCTGCGCCGCCTGTTCGGGCGCGCCTATCGCCCGGCCTGACACCGCGTTGTGAAGGCTCGCGCCGGCTGTTAGCGTGGGCGCAGGCCCGGAGACGCCCATGCGCGCAATTGCAGCCGCGCTTTTGCTTCTGCTGTTTTCCGTTCTGGCTCTGGCTCAGGACAGTCCGCCCAAGACAGCCCGTCAGGCGCTGCTGGAGCACGCCGCCGGCACATGGCTCAAGGACGTACCGGCGGCAGACCGCCCGGCGCGCGTCGTGTTTCTGGAGATCCCGCAGAGCATCCGCGAACACATTGTCGCCAACGACTGGGAACGGCAGCAACTGGAACGCTTCGCGCGCGACCGCGCCTTTGCCCTGGTTCACGCGCCCGACGGCGACTATGCCCTGCACTTTCGCGGCACCCAGCAGCGCAGCGCCAAAAAACTTGACCCCGCGCGCGTCCGCATTTTGCGCCGCCTGTACAGTGACTCGGCCTTTGACGGCCCGCTGGCCCCTGAACTGCAGAAGTGGCTCAACGCGGATCTTGACGCCAACGCGGCCTTTGACGCGGCCGTCGCCCGCGCCTGCGATGACGCCAGGTTTCGGCCCGACGGCGACACGCTGCGCCGCGCCCGCGCCAACCTGTTTGCGGAGCCAACCAACCGCGACGGCATCGCCCGCGCCCTGGGTGCCCTGACCGAAGCCCCGCACGCCCCTGAGTGCTGTTGGGCGGCACTGTGGCTGATCTCGCGCATGAACCAGATGACCTTTCACCGCGAAAAAGGCGAAGGCTCGATCAACGACCTGGCTGCCGTGGATGCACGCTGTTTCTTTGAAAATGTCCTGTACGCGGTCAAGGCGCGCCACGAGTTCGCCTGGGGCGCCGAGGTCCCCGACAGGGATTTTCTGAACCATGTGCTGTCCCCGCGCGGCACCGGCGAGCCTTTGCAGCGCTGGCGGCGACACTACTACGAAGCCATTGCCCCCGAACTGAAGGACAAGACCCGCGACGAGGCCATCACCATCGCCACCAATGCGGCCTATGACTTCTTTCAGTACGAAGGCGACACCACCTGGGAAGACTTCGGCATGCTGACGGCGCTGGCCGTGCACGAAGGCCGCTGCGAGGATTGCAGCAATGTCGAGTGCTGCATGCTGCGCGCGGTTTGCATTCCGGGCGCCCAGGCGTTCACGCCCTGGTGGGGCCACGGCGACGGCAACCACGCCTGGACCTGGATCCCCAGCTTCGGCAAGGGAGCTTCCGACGGCGCCGGCGCGGTCAAGGTCTACACCAAGACCTGGGACGGCCTGGACGACGTGACCGACCAGAACACGCCCGTCACGCGCATTGAATGCGACGCGCCGGCAAACGCCGCCGAAAAGCTGCAACTGCTGGTCTGGAACCACGATGATTGGCGGATTGTCGCCCGCGCCATGCCGGCCAACGGCAAGGCCGTGTTCGAAAAAGTGGGCAACCGCAAACACTTTGCCCTGATGGTGCGCACGCCGGGCGGCACGGACCGCATGGTCGTGCTGGGCCCGAAATCGGAGCCGCGCTGGCTGAACAATGCTGAAAAGATTGAAGGCGGCACGGACTTCAGCTTCGAAAAACAAAGCCCGCTGGGCGAGTTCCAGCCTGACAAGCAGTACCAGGTACAGGTCTGGACCAGCGCCGGCTGGCACAATCTGCCCAGCGAGCGCGTCACAACCGGCGCGCTCAAATTCAAGGCCGCGCAGGACCGCCTGTACCGCATCCAGGGCGACGGCATCAGCGGCCGACCGTTCACGATTGAGGAAATCGAGGGCGAGCTCGCCGCGCGTGTGCGCTAGCCGGCCCGCTCTCCAGGAATCCAACTATGGCTTATGTTGACGGCTTTCTCGTGCCTGTGCCGACCGGAAAACTCAAGGTCTACCAGGCCATGTCGCGCAAGGTCGGCAAGATCTGGCGCGAGTACGGCGCGCTGGATTACCGCGAGTGCGCGGGCGACGACCTGGACATCAAGGGTGTGGCCAGCTTTCGCAAGGCCGCCGGTGCCAGAAAGGGCGAAACCGTGGTGTTTGCGTACATCGTGTACAAGTCGCGCAAACACCGCGACCAGGTGAACAGGAAGGTCATGTCCGACCCGCGCCTGCAGCACAAGCCGGGCGAAAAGCACGAACACCCGTTTGACCTCTCGCGCATGTGCTACGGCGGGTTCAAGGTGTTTGTGCAGGTCTGAGTCTGGCGCGGGCATTGCGCCCGCGCCCGGTGTGCGGCTATTTGCCGCCGGTGAAGCTCTTGATCCATTCCGGGTCAGGCGGCGTCTTGCCCGTGGCCAGCATCTGCTGCCATTTTTCATCCGTCAGGCGATCCTTCATCGGGTGGCGGAACTCGTAAAAGCTCAGCACCGGGCCCATGCCCACAATCAGGTCGCCATCGGGGTTGTAGTACGCGATCGCCATCAGCCGCAGCTTGCCGGTGCCGACCTCAAGACACTGCTTGCTGTTGCCGTCGGTGTGCACGTCGGCAATGATGTCGGTGCGCAGACTGCGCGGATCCAGCGTGCCGACTTCGGGCTTCAGCGTGTCGGTCACGGTCTGGCTGAAGTTCTTGATGAAATCGTAGTCGGCCTGGGTCAGTTCGTTGCCCATCAACTGTTCGCGGCTCAGGCGCGCCAGCCTTTGTGAGGCTCCGGCCAGCTTCACCAGCCGGTTGTTGGCGTCGGGGCTGGAAACGCCCAGCGAGTTCAGGCCCAGCCGCATCATCTCGCACAGCGCGTACATGCGCTCGTAGAACTCGACCACCGGCTCCACGTACCCGACCGGGCGCACCACCTTGGGCGGGCGCGGCACGCCGCCGCCGGCACCGCCGGTGTAGCTCTGTTTGGCGTACAGAATCGTGTCGTGGCGCAACTGGGCCCAGCTTGCCAGCGCCGCTGTCAGCAGCCGGTCCTCGTAGGCCTGGGTCTGCATGAACGTGGGGAAGCCCCGGCGTTCGTGGCGGTCCTCCAGCAGCGGCTTGAGCGTGTACAGCCAGGCCATGTACAGGTTGCGCTGCCAGTCGGCAAAGGTCATGGCATCCCACTGCTGCTTGAGCCCGGCCAGCGTGGCTTCGTAGTTGTCGTAACCGTCGTCGCGGGTCTCGGCCAGAATCTCGCGTGCCCGACGCGAGCCCATCAGCGCCATCACGTCCAGGCCACGCGGGAAACCGCGGATCGGGCCGAGTTCCGCCGCCACATAGGTCAGGTTGCCGGGTTTCGCGCCCGCGTCACCGGGCAGCGGCCTGCGCACCGTGGGAAACACCAGCTTGCCCATGGCGTCGCTGTCGGGCACAAAACGCTGGCCCATCAGGCGCATGCCCTGGGATTTTTCAAGCATCAGCCGGAGTTCGGCCTCGCCATAGGCATAAACCTCAAACTGCCCCGTGCCGCCGTAAATGCGCGGCAGGGCAAGCCCGCGCAGCCCCTGCATGAACTTGTGCAGGGCTTCGCGGTCGGCCAGGCTGGCGGCCTGGGCACCCTTGAGTGTGTCCACGTATTCCGCGGGGCTCAGGTCATCGGCCACCCCGACAAAAAACCCGGTGCAGGAGTACACGCGCTCCCACAACTGGCGCAGCGAACCCGCCTGCGCCAGCGGTACCGCAAAGGCCGGACGGCGCGGGCGGTCACCCAGCGGCGCGGTCTGCACGCCTTCGGCCATCAGCGCCGCGGCCAGGGTCATGCGTTCGGCCATTTCGGGCGTGATGGCCCTGGCGGCGGTGATCTGGCCGGGGCCGGGGCGCGAAACGCTGTCGCGGCCGGGCACTTCGTTGACCAGAAACGTCGCCCGGCCCAGATACATCATGGCCTTGAAGTAGCGCTTGAGCAGTTCCGTGCGCGTGTAGTGGCCGCGCGGCACGTACTGGCTGAAATCATCCACGTAGTCAAAGACGGCCGACTGGCGGAAACCTTCGTGCTTCTCGATCAGTTCAAGTTCGCGGCGGGTGCTTTCCTCGACGTATGGGGGCACCGTGATCGTTTCGGCGCCTTCCTCAATCAGTGTTTCGTGGGAGCCGTCGCCATAGGGATCACGGCTGGTTCCTGACTTGCGGCGCACACGCGGTGCCTCGCCCAGCAGCCTGGTGGGCACCGCCAGAAACGCGACGTTCAGGCGCCAGGCCTCCATCAGCCGGCGCTGCTTTTCGGCCTCGCCGCCGGAGGCCGACGCCAGATCCGCGGCGGCGCGGCGATAGGCGGCGTCGCTGATTTCCAGCAGGCGCTGGCAGACATCGAACATGTCCCAGTGGAAGACCTGTTCCTCAAGGTCCTTCAGGGTTTCGTCAAAACAGATGTGAAACACGTGCAGCACGCAATCCGGCGTGACCACAACCGGCGTTTCCGACTTGTTCACCTGGTCCAGCAGCACGGCCACATTTTCGCCCCGTGCCCCGCCCAGCACGACAAAACCGTTTTTCAGCAGCAACTCGCGCGCGGCTTCATCTTTAAGCAGCCCCGCCACCATGCCCTTGTCGGCGTTGGCGATGTCTTCCACTTTCAGCGGCAGGGCGTACTGGGGCACGGCCGCCCTGGGCAGATCAGCCAGCTTGGGGTAACTGCCGGCAAAGTTGATGCCGGGTCCTGTGCGCGTGGGGCGCTCGACCACGGCCTGTTTGGGCACCGCGGGCGCCTCGGGATCGGCCGGCTGGTCGGGCTTTTCCTGACCGGGGGACTGCTGCAGAACAACCGCGGGGGCGCCCTGGGGCGGCGTGTTCTGTCGGTTGACAGAAAAGCCCCACAACAGGGCCGCAAACAAGGCCACCGCCGCGGCATAGGCCAGCCACTCAACGGGCAGGCGCGGGGCGGACGAAGGGTAAGCCGGCGCAATCACCATGGGTTGTTCCTCCGCAATCGCGTTGAGAAGTTTTTCTTCGTGCGGCGCAAGCCGTGCCGGGGCCTCGGCGGTGCGCACGACCTGTTCCAGTGAACGTTCGTTCATAGCAGTTCCTCCGGCCGGGCCACCATGCGCCGCAGCACCTGTTCCAGTGCCTGGCGTGCCCGCGCCAGCAGAGACTCGGCGGCCTTGGCGCTGATGCCCAGTTCCTGTCCGATCGCGTCGTGCCCCAGCCCGTGGCGATAGCGCGCCTCCAGCACCTGGCGCTGGCGGGGCGGCAGTTCACTCAGGGCCGCGTTGCACAGCCGCGCGACTTCGGCGCGGCCGGCCCATTCCGGCGGCCAGGGCGCGCCGTCCAGCAGCGCCGGCGCCAGTTCGTCAGCCGCCACGCTTCCAGAACGCAGACCGCCACGCGACAGGGCACGAAACTCGTCGGCCAGCTTGTTGCGCGCCACCGCCACCAGCCACGCCCACAGCGCCTCGTCATCCGGCCACTGCCTGCCCTCACGCGCCGCCGCAAGCGCGGCCCGCAGCGTCTCCTGCACGGCATCCAGCGCCAGTTCGCGCCGGCTGCACCGCGCATGGGCAAACGCAAACAGGGGGTCCAGCAACGGCTTGAGCCGTTGGGCCAAAGCGGCGCTGCCCGCGGGCGCCAGTGTCATGGCCGGCATTGTGGACCTCGATCTGGCCTCTGCCAATCACTCGGGCCGGGGCGCCTTGCCCCCGCGCGAATTTTTGGAATTTTTCCGGCGCATCGGCTAAAGCAGCAGCATGGATCCGGTGGTCTACGTGATGCTCGGCGTCTCGGTGCTGATGGGCGTGGCCGTTGCCACGGCCGTTGTGCTGCTGCACCGCAGTTCCAAAAAGCCCGAGGACCGCTCCTAGCCCCCCCCACGCCCAAAAAATGTCGCACCCGCCCGTATACTTTCTGTATCGGGCGCGGAAGGTCCGTGCCGGTCACAACCAGAGCACTGTCATGGCTCGCTATCACCGTGTCAGGCCCAAACCCCAACACCATTCGGTCCCGACGCCGGCGGCTCCGGCGCAACCCAAAGGCGGCAACACGCCCAGCCTGGCCGAGGCCAAAGAAATGCACGCGCGCCTTCAGGCCGCGGCCGAAAGCCTGTACGCCGAACGCAGCGGCACCGAGCTGGACGCCAGCATCGAACGCTGCAAGAAGCTGCTGGCGATCCACGACCGCGAACTGGCGATTGTGGGCGACAGCGACTTCACCAAGCCTCACCGCTGGACGGTCAGCCCCAGCATCGCCTACCGCGTGGACCGCATGCTGCACGACCTGCTGGAGCGCCGGGAACGCCTCAAGGCCGAATGTCTGGCGATGGTGAAGCACGCGCTGGCGGAAATGTCGGCCGCCGAGGCTTCACTTTGTCCGCCAAAGTCGCCACAAGCGGCCAGCCAGGCGGGTTCTGAGCCCACCCCCCAGCCGCCCCAGGGGGCAAAGGAGCCGGCCGACGCCGCCGAAACTGTCGCCACGGCATGACGCGGCCGGGCAAAACGAACGCGCGAACAACGGCGTCTGCACAAAAGCCACCGGGGAATGGAGAAACACCGCCGTCCCTGCGTTACTCCGTGCGCGCCGGTGGTTCAGGCTTGGTCTGGCGCGGGCGCCGGACCCGCGAAAGCAGGGCCAGGCCCAGCATCAGCGGCACGGCCTGAAGCACCAGCGCGGCTTTCCAGCCCGTCAGGTCCTGGCCGGTGACGCCGGTGACAAGGTCTTTGGTGATGCCAAAGGCCGCGCTGCCGATTACGGACAGCTTGGTCGTAATGCCGTACAGGCCGAAGTATTCGCCCACTTTTTCGCGGGGCGAAAGTTCAATCAGCAGCTTGCGCCCGGCGGTCCAGATGCCCGCCAGGCCCAGGCCGCCGAAGCCGCAGATGCCGGCGAAGTACAGCAGCACGTTGCTGCCGCCGCCGATCGCGGCCGCCACCAGTCCCACCGCCAGAAACAGCGCCGAGGCCCGCAGCACACGCAACGACCCCACCCGGTCGGAAAGGAAACCCAGTACCAGACCAAACAGCAGCGCCAGCACGTTGAGACTCAAGCCTGCCCAGGTCAGCAGCGCGCCCGGCGTTTCCAGCTTCAGGCCCAGAAGCAGCAGTTCGCCGCCGCGGGGCACCCACGTGTCGCCCTGGCGCACAAAGAAAGTGTTCTTGGTGAAGTCGCCAAAGAAGGCAATCGCCGTGTTGAGCACGTCCACGCAGAAGAAGTTGCCCAGCAGAAAGAACATCACCGGCTTGTCGCGCGGCAGGCCCCTGATGGTGGCCAGCACAGAGGCGAACTGGCGCCTGACCAGAGGCAGAGAAAACGGCTCGCGCCCCTGCACCCGGCGCTCGCGCACCAGCAGAAACGCCGGCATGGCCAGCCCCAGAAACAGACCGGCCGCCACCAGATAGGTCATGGTGTAGCCGATGGTCTGGGGCAGCCCCAGCAGCACGACAATGATGATGGTGCCAATGTACCCCAGCCCCACACCCGCGCCCGAAACCAGCCCCTGGTGTTTGTCGGCGGCCACGCTGGGCAAAAGCGAGTTGTAAAACGTCAGCGCCGCGTTGTAGCCCAGGTTGGCCACGAAAAACGCCGCCATCAGCACCGCCAGACTGCCGCTGGCGCCAAAACACGCCATGCCGCCGATGCAGAACAGTGTCGTGACAATCAGGTACAGCCGTGCCCGGCCGGTGTGGTCGGCCATGGACGCAAACAGCGGCACGCACAGCCCGGCGGCGATCATGCTGGCGCTGTTGACAATGCCCTGGACCGAGCGCGTGCCGAACAGGTCGCCCAGGTACGGAAAAAACAGAAACGTCAGTGTCGCCGCGTACACCGTGTTGGCGGTGTCGTACAGCACCCAGGCCGCGCTGGGCACCACCAGCGTGCGCGGCAGGCCGCCGACGGGGGTTGGCGGCAACGCGGCGTGTTCGCCGGTTTCCAGCGGCGGCGGGCTGATCGGCGGAATCGGTTCGGCCATGACGCGACAATACCAACAGGAAAGGGGTCAGGCCTGGTGCCGACCTGGCCCCTTTCGTATCGGGAGAGCAATCCCGAAATCAGGTGGTGAAACTGGCAAAGCTCACACGCGGCAGCGGATGAGACTGCACCTCGCGGGCAAAGGCGTCAATTTCGGATTCGGCAAAGAACTTGCGCTCGCGGCGCCGGTTCTCGAACCAGGCACCCTTGATGCCGCCCTGCACGGCCTGCTCAACGTAGGAAAGCTCGCGCACCTGGCAGAAACATGTCAGCGATGCCGCGTCCATGGCTGGCCCCCGTGTGTGCGGATGTACTCAGGTACCCGGCGGCGGGGACGAATGCAACGATGTTTCCTGACACTATCTTCACACATTGCCGAAGGTGCGTTAGTGGCCGCGACTTGGGCGGTTATCCACTCTTTCCAAAAGTTCTGCACATCAGGGCAGGTCAACCGGTTTGCGGCTGATGCCCACCTCGGCCAGCATTTCCTTCAGTTCATGGCTCAGGTACATGGCCGCGCGGTCTATTTCTTCCTCGCTGGTGACTTCCAGCCACTGCACGCGCGGAAAGCCGCGAAAGAAGGTCATGCTCTTGCGGGCGAACTGCCGCACGTCGGCGATTGTCTGGGCCTCGGCCTCGGCCAGTGTCAGTGCCCCGTCCAGGTACTGCTGCAGCCGGCGATAGCCGTGCGCCAGACCGGCGGTGCGCGAAAAGCCGCCCTGCTGGCGGATCCGTCGCACTTCATCCAGCCAGCCCGAGGCGAACATCTGGCGCGCCCTGGCCTCGACACGCTGGTTCAGCAGTTCGCGCGGCCAAGAGATGCCGGTGAACACCCAGCGGTAATCGCCGCGTGGCTCGGCCCAGCGCGGGGCGTCGCTGGGCTTGGCGTCGCTGAACTGGGCGATTTCAAGCGCGCGGATCAGGCGCTTGCGGTCGTTGGGGCCGATGCGCGCCGCCGCCACCGGGTCAATGCCGACCAGCGCCGCGAACAGTTCCGCAAGCGGGCGCTTTTCCATTTCGTCGCGAAAGGCAGGCTGGGGCCGCGGCCCGCGGGCAATGCCGTAGACAAGGGCCTTCAGGTAATACGGCGCCGTGGTGTCAAGAATCGGCAGCCTGCCGCGCGCGGCCACGTCGGCCAGCACGGGCTCGACCCAGTCCAGAAACCGCGCGACGGAAAATTCCTCGTGGGGCTCGACCAGGTCAATGCCGTGGTGCGGAATTTCGGCGCGCTGGGCGGCGTCGGGCTTGGCAGTGCCGGCGTTCATTCCCCGGTACACCTTCAGCGCGTCCACGCTGATGATTTCGCCCCCGGCGCGGCGCGCCACGGCCAGGGCCAGGCGCGACTTGCCGCTGGCCGTCGGGCCCAGAATCACCAGCACAGGGTGCCTGGCGTTGGGGTTGGGGCCATGAGAGTGCGACATCGGCGGGCAGGTTACAGCTTGCGCTTGTCCAGGGTGGCCACGGCCGTGCCGCTGACGGTGATCATAATCAGACCGTCGGTGGCCATGTGGGCGTACTGAAAGTCAATGCCGATCACGGCATCGGCGCCCAGTTCGCGGGCTTCGCTTTCCAGGCTCAGCAGCGCAATCTGGCGCGTTTCGCGGATCAGCTTTTCAAACTCGGGGTGCCGCCCGCCGCCCTCGCGGTGGATAAACCGGGCAAAGTCGCGCAGTTCCACCGGCGCCACCGCGGCCTCGCCGGCCACCACGCCCAGGTAGTTGGTGATGACAAAGCCTTCGAGTTCGCTGGTGGTTGAAAGCAGCATGGTTGACCGTCCCGCACGGCCAATCCAAGCTACCACACCTTGCCGAGGGCCGATACCCCATGATGCGCTGGCTTTGCCTGATCTGTGCGTTCTGCGGGGCGCTTGCCGCCCAGTCGCCCACGCCGCGCCAGAGCTTTGAAACGTTTCTGGACGCGGTGCTGAACCGCGCGGCCCTGACGCCCGAGCAGCGCAGCGCCGCGATTGAAGCGGCCTTTGATTTTGAAGCCTGGGCGGCGGATCGCGAAACCGCCGAGGGCCGGGCAATTCCGCCGGCCGAGCGCAAGGAACTGCGCGAACAGTGGCTGGTGCTGCTGGCCAGCGACGAGTTCGCCCGACGCTGGCGGGAACAGCAGGCACGGATTGTGGCCGCGCCCGAACCGCGCGGCGACGACGCGACACTGGAAATCGCGCTGGGCGCGCAGGGCGAAAGCCGCTTTGAGGTGCGGCTGAAGCGGCCCGCCGGCGGCGGCAACTGGCGCTGGTACGCGATCGTGCCGCTGGACGCCAAACCCGGCGAAAACCCGGTCGAGGCGCCGCGCAGCACGGCCGGGCAACTGGCCGAATTGGACGCCCAACTGGAGGCATTGCGCCAGAAAGAGGAAGAACTGGCGGCGCTGGGCGCGGCGCTGCGCAAGAAGCGGGGCGAACTGCTGGCGCGTCTGGAAGAAGAACGCGGCGCCGGGGCCGAACTGGGTACGCCGCGCGAACTGGCCGAGGTGCTGGCACGGGCGCTGAACCGGGGTGACTGGGGCGCGTTCATGCTGTGCCACGCGCCGGACGCAAGGCGTGAATCAGCCCGCCCGCGCTTTGACGCACAGGCCGCCAAAGCGCGCCTGTGGCGTGTGGCAACCGTGCACGTAACCGAGCCCGGCGCGCGCGCCACGGTGGTGCTGGAAGTGCGCGGCGCCGACAACCGCCCCAGGGCAATTCTGCTTTCGGCACTGCGCGCGGGCGGGCGCTGGTGGATTGACGAGGAGCCCTGATGAAGACGCTCAGCGCCAGCGGCTTTATTCTGGCCCACGTGGACAAAACCGGCCCGCGCTGGCTGCTGCTGCGCAGCGCGCGCCACGGCGGCTGGGGCTTTCCCAAGGGGCACGCCGACCCCGGCGAGGACGAACTGGCCACCGCCCGGCGCGAAACCGCAGAAGAAACCGGTTTGCGCGACCTGCGCGTGGTGGACGGTTTTCACGTGCGCAACGAATACGACGTAAAGGCCCGCGCCCGCGGCAACTACCACAAGGTCGTGCACTACTTTCTGGCGCTGGCGCCAGGCCCGGAGTTCACCCTGAGCGACGAACACAGCGAGGCCGGCTGGTTCACGCTGGACGAAGCGTTGCAGAAGCTGGCGTTTCCCGCGCTGCGCGACGCGCTGAAGGCCGCCGACGCACACCTGCGCAAGACCAGGCTCTAGCCTTCCTTTTCGGGGGGCTTTTCCAGCGTCTCGGCCAGCTTGCCCAGCCATTCGCTGACGGCATCGCGGCGGTTGCGCTGCAGGCTGCTGGGAACACGGGGCGCGTCCTTGATTGCGGACTGGAATTCGCGGTTGGTGAACACGGCCACAACCTTGCCCAGTTCAATGCCCACACTGTTTTCAGGCAGGGCGTCCACCAGTTTCTTGAGATGCCGCGCGGCCCGCGCCTGGCTTGGGGCATGGCCGGTGCCGCGTTCGTCGGTCAGCAGAATCGCCTTGCACAGGGCGATCTGCAGCGACGCCTGTTCGGCGCTCTTGCATTCGATTTCCTGCTCAAAGCGGTCGGCCAGGGCCTTGCCGGCCTCGGCAATGCTTTCGCCGCCGGCGGTGCGGGCCGTGTCGGCGCCCAGACGCGCGCACAGTTCGACAATGCGGCGATCCTTGTGTTTGAGTTCGCCCAGAAAGAACCGCAGCGCGCGCTCGGTCTTGAAGTGAATGCCGCGGGTTTCCAGGTTGGCAATCGCGCCCTGCAGCGCCAGCAGCAGCGCGGTGTCCTCGCGGCGGTCGCGCAGGTCTTCGTATTGTTCGACCTGGATTTCCTCGTTGGGGTCAATCAGCGTGCGGATGCGCAGTTGCAGGCTTTCCAGCGAGTTGCGGATGTTCGCCGGCAGGTCCGTTTTGGCCAGATAGTCGTTCAGCCACAACAGCGCGTCTTCCAGATAGTTGTTGTTGTACAGAAACACGCCATAGGCCATGGCCTCGCGCCCGCGCAGTTCAATCGGCATGTGCTTGCGTTCAAGCTCGACGGCTTCCAGAAAATAGCGGCGGGCCTCGGCCACACAGGCGTCGAACTGGGCGCGGCTTTCGCCCTGAAGACGCGGGTCTTTTTCAACGATCCGCGCGGCCTTCATGCCCCAGATGTCCCCCACCGCGCGGGCCGAACGCACCATGGCGTCGGGGTCAACCTCAATATCAATGGCGGCGCGGGCCTTTTCCATCCACTCAAGCGCGCCGTCAAAGTTCTTGACCTGGTTGCAGGCCGTGGCCGCCAGCGTGAAGCAGGTGTAGCGGTGCTGCTTGCCCAGACCGGGGCGTTTGGCGATTTCCTCAATCTGCTTCAGCATCGCGTCGCGCGTGGCGGCGGCGCCGTAAATGCGCAGGGCGCCCTCAAGATCCGTCGGCGAATCGGGCACTTTGGCCAGGTGCGGCTCGATCAGCTTCAGCGCCTCAGCCTCTTTGGGCGGGCGCGACTTGAGCATCAGTTCGGCCTTGATCAGCACCGCGCCCACGAAGTCGGGCTTGATCTTCAGCGCCGCGTCCACGGCGGCCGTGACGGATGCCGGGCTGGAAACCATGCCCGCCGAAAGCTTGCCCAGTTCGATCTGCGCCACCAGATACCAGGCGTAGGCGTAATCGGGCGCCTGGGCGGCGGCCTCGCGCAGCAGCTTTTCGGCCTCCTGCCAGTTGTTCACGCCCGGCGGGTAATGCAGCAACTGCACCGCGTGCAGCACCTTGAACGTGGGCTGGCCACCGTGCTTGCCGCGCGAATACTGGTCAAAGACCTTGGACAGCGTTGAACCCAGATCAAGCCGCTGGATATAGACCAGCAGCAGCCGCGTCATCTGGTCGGTGTAGGCGTGACGTCGCGCCGGGTCGGTGTAGTTCTTGAGCGCAAACACGTCATGTTCGCCAGCGGGGTCAATTTCAGGGTACAGCTTGCGGATGAACGGGGCGATTTCGGCGCTGATGCCCAGCGACGTTGGCGCCTCGGCTTCGGCGGGCTTTTCAGCGGGCTTTTCAGCGGGCCTGGCCGAGTCGTTCTGGCCGAACACCGGCGCGGCGCACAACAGCAGGGCAGACACTATCCAGGCGATCTTCATGGTCGTTGATCCTCAGGCCGCCAGAGTTTCCAGCAGGCGATAGGTTGAATCACGCCGGCAGGGCACGCGGCCGGCCTCCATGATCAGGCGGCGCAGGTCTTCTTCGCGGACCTGCTGGGGCGCGCCCGATCCGGCGTCGTGAAAGATGCGCTCGTGTTCGTAGACCAGGCCGTCGAGGTCGTCCACGCCGTAGCTGAGGGCGACCTGGGCCAGTTTCAGCCCGGCACTGATCCAGTAACATTTGATGTGCGGCACGTTGTCCAGCATCAGGCGCGACACGGCGTACACCTTCAGGTCCGTCATGCCCGTGGCACGGCGCGCCCGCATGGCATTGTTGTCCGGGTGATAGGCCAGCGGAATGAACACCTGAAAACCGCCGGTCCTGTCCTGGTGGTCGCGCACGCGCAGCAGGTGATCCACACGGTCTTCGTCGCTCTCGATGTGGCCGTACAGCATTGTCACCTGGGTCTTCAGGCCCATTTCGTGGGCAATGCCGTGGATTTCAAAATAGCGGGCGGCGTCAATCTTGTTGGGGCAGATCTGTTTGCGCACATGCGGGGCAAAAATCTCGGCGCCGCCGCCGGTCAGGCTGTCCAGTCCGGCCTGGTGCAGTTCGTGCATGACCACCGCCGCGGGCTTGCGGGCAATGCGGCAGAACCAGTCTACCTCGACGGCGGTAAAGCCCTTGAGCGCCGTACCGGGCAGGGTCTGCTTGAGCGCGCGCAGCATGTCGAGGTAGTACGGGTACTTCAGGCTGGGGTGCAGGCCGCCCACGATGTGAAGCTCCTGCACGTTCTGGCCTGCAAATTGCGAGGCCCAGCGGGCGATTTCGTCCACCGATTTGGTGAAGCTGCCGGGCTCGCCGGGCTTGCGGTAGAAACTGCAGAACTTGCAGGTATCCCAGCAGACATTGCTGTAGTGGAGATAGCGGTTGACGATGTAGGTGGTGATGTCGCCGTGGCGGCGCTGGCGCACCAGATTGGCGGCGTAACCCAGGGCGGCCAGGTCGCCGGTGCGGAACAGGCGCAGGCCGTCGGCGGCATCCAGTCGCAAACCGGATTCAACCTTGGCCAGGATGTCGGCAACGTCACTTCGGGCCAGCAATGCGTTCATGAACGGTTCAGGCTCCGTCGCCCCGCCAGAGCATAGCAGCGCGGGCGCCCGCCGCCACTGCGCGGGGCATCGCCGGGGCGGCAGGGCGCCGCTAGCATGGCCGCGGGTCGGGAGCAGCGCCGATGGAGAAAGTCTCGGACGTGTTTCAGGGCGCGCTGCTGGAATCGCTGTCGCGGTTTGAGCTGGCGGTGCGCACGTTGACGTCTTCGGGGCTGCGCGGCGAAAAGCGTTCGCGCCGCAAGGGCAGCAGCGCCGAGTACGCCGACCACCGCCAGTACGTGTTCGGTGACGACCTGCGGCGGCTGGACTGGCACGCGCTGGCGCG
The DNA here is from genome assembly GCA_015075515.1 of Planctomycetota bacterium. Lineage (GTDB taxonomy): Bacteria > Planctomycetota > UBA8742 > UBA2392 > UBA2392 > H3-PLA7. The sequence continues at coordinate 313,219 of JABTUE010000004.1, read as the reverse complement.
GCTGGACCAGTTGCTGATCCGGCTGTACGCCGCCGAAGAAACCCTGCCGCTGGAGGTCGTGATGGACACCAGCGCCAGCATGGATTTCGGCGAGCCCAGCAAATACGTCACCGGCGCGCGCGTGGGCTGTTGCCTGACCCAGATCGCGCTGCTCAAGGGCATTCCGGTGCTGTGGCGCGTGGCCAGCGAACAGCCGCTGGAACCGGTGCGCATGGCCGGCCGCAACGACATCGCGCGCGTGTTTCATGTGCTGGACGACCTGATCCCCGACGGCAAGGGCGCGCTGGGCGCGACGCTGCGCCGCAGCGCCATGCAGGGGCCGCGACGGCGCTCGCTGGTTGTGATCACCGACGGTTACGACCGCGACGAGCTGCGCGCCGCCCTGCGCGCCTGCCGCGCCGCGGGCACCGACGTGTACCTGATTCTGGTGCTGGCACCCGAAGAAACCGAACCGGGCCTGCGCGGCGAGTTCACGTTTGTGGACGCCGAAACCGGCATGGAAAGCGCGCTTACCGTGGATCGCGCCGCGGTGCGGCGTTACGCCGAAATGGTCGAGGCTTTCCGGCGCGACTGGCTGGATTTCTGCCGCCCCAGCGGCATCGTGCTGTTTGAGCTCAGCAGCCTGCAGCCGATCGGGCCCGAGCTGTTCCGGGCCCTGGCCGCCGGCGGTCTGATCCAGTAACGGCTACATCTTGGGGCGCTGCTTGAACGAGTGGCTCATCTGGTTCAGCCGGCGCAGCTCCAGATACCCGGCCACACTGGATTCCGGAATCCCGCCCTGTTCGCGCCGGGCGGCCTCGCGGTCATAGATGCTGAACTCGCTGTGGCGGCCCACAACCTGAACGTGGCCCTTGAACAGACGCACGCTGACGGTGCCTGAGACGTATTCCTGGGCCTCGCGGAAATAGGCGTCCAGACTTTCGCGCAGCTTGGTGAACCACTGGCTGTCATAGACCACGGCGGCGTAGCGCTGGGCCAGCAGCGGCTTGATCTCGATCATCTCGCGGTCCAGCGTGAGCGATTCCATCGCGCCGTGCGCCGTATGCAGCACATGGGCGGCCGGGGCCTCGTAGACCTCGCGGCTTTTGAAGCCCAGAATGCGGTCTTCGACCGTGTCATCGCGCCCCACGCCATGACGGCCGGCGATCTGTTGCAGCCGTTCCACCAGTTCGACGGCCTCGAGTTTTTCGCCGTTGAGCGCGACCGGTTCGCCCTGGTGAAAGCGGATCTCAACGGTTTCGGGCTGGTCAGGGCCGGATTCGGGCGCGGCCGTGATCTGGTAGACGTGCGGCGGTATCGGCTCGCGCGGGTCTTCCAGTTCGCCGGCGCTGATGCGCGTGCCCCAGAGGTTGCGGTCGCTGCTGTGGGTGCGGGCGGCTTCGTCGGGCTTGAGCAGCTTGTGGCGGTCCAGATAGTCAAGCACCTGCTGGCGGGTCTTCAGATCCCATTCGCGCATGGGGGCAATGCAGCGCAGGCCGGGGTCCAGCGCGGCCACAGAACACTCAAACCGGAACTGGTCGTTGCCGCGCGAGGGCGCGCCGTGGGCCACGACCCGGGCGCCTTCTTCGCGCGCCAGGCTGACCATTTCGGTGGCGATCAGCGGGCGCGACAGCGCCGCCGACAGGTAGTACACGCCCTGGTAACGCGCCGAAGCACGCAGCGCGCGAAAGCAGTACTGTTTGAGAAACGTGCGGCGGCGGTCAATCGCGTGCACGCTGTCGGCGCCGGCTTCAATGGCGCGCTCGGCGATTTCGTCAAAGTCGCCGCCCTGGCCGATGTTGAGCGCCAGCGCCACGACCTTGCAGCCGCGGGTGCGCTTGAGCCAGTGCAGGGCGGCCGTGGTGTCCACGCCGCCGGAATAGGCCAGAACCACCTTTTCCATGGGCGGCGACAATACATGCGCAGGGGCGCGGGTAAAAGCGGAACCGGGTCAGCCGTTGCCGCCGGCGCCGCCGGCGCGGCGGAGTTCTTCGTCACACTCCATCAGGCGCTGGCGGGCCACACGGCGCTGCGTGGCGTTTTCAGCCACGGAACTGTCGCGCAGAAACGCCGCGTATTCCTTTTTGGCCGCGGCAAAGTCGCCGTCGGTGTAATAGGCCGTGGCGCGCACAAAGTAGTGCACCGGGTTGCGCGGCGCCAGGGCCTGCAACTGCAGGGCGAACACCAGCGCCTGCTGAAGGTCGTTGACCTGAAACAGCGGGTCAATGCACAGGGCGGCGGCTTCAAGGATCATGCTGGCGCGCATGCCGCGTTCTTCGGCGATCAGTTCGTCCATGGTGGCGCGGTAACGCTGCACCAGGTCCACCAGAAACGGGTTTTCAGTCAGGTCTTCGTAGTTGGCCTTTTCCTTGGCGCGTTCGCGTTCACGCTCAAAGCGCTGGTGGGCGCGGATGAATGAGACCGTGTACTTCAGCGCGTCGTTGTAGTTGCGGCGCGATTCCTGCTTTTCCCAGGTGTTGAACTCTTTGGATGTGTAGATGCGCCGGGCTTCCTGTTCCAGCGTGTCGTCCAGGCGTCCCTGGGCAATCGCCTGAAGCCGCGCCTGTTCCAGCCCGATGTCCAGAAAGAACCCACCCAGCGACTGGTACACAAACGTCAGGTCGCGGTCCACCCAGAAGTACAGCGGCCCGCGGTCGCCCTCTTTACTCTTGTTCGCCGCCACTGATTCGGCGCGGATCGCAAGCAGACGGTCGCGCGAAGCCTGAAGGTCCTTCAGCGCGTGCATGCGCCAGTAGCGCCGCACCCCGCGCCAACTGTCGGCCACGTTCGCCGCGCCGTCCAGCGCGCGCTTGCGGTCGCGGTCGCTGACTTCGGCGCCCTGTTCCAGGTCTTCAATCACCATGCCCAGGTCCATCAGCGCCACGCCCTCTTCGCCTTCGGGCAGCTTGCCCAGCCACTGGGCCTGTTCGCGCCGGCCCTTTTCGTCCATCGGCACCGAATTCGGGTCACGGAAGATGTAGCCCAGCTTCAGGTACTTGTCGCGGTTGGACATCAATATCGCGTACTTGCGCGCGGCCTCGCGCGTGCGCATTTCCTTTTCCGCGCCCCCGTCCAGGGCGCGGCGGGTGTCTTCGCGCACCTGTTCCAGCCACAGCACGGCCTGGTCCAGACTTTCGGCTTTGCGGATGCTGTCGCCGTGGCGCCGGAACTGCAAAAGCGCCACGCCCAGCCGCGCGCGGAAACTTTCGGGGTTGATCTCAAGCACGCGGTTGAACTTGGTCAACGCGCCGGGCTGACGGCCGAAGTTGTCCACGGCGTAGTCGTCCAGCAGCCCCTTCTGCAGCAGACAGTAGGCCTGGATCGCCACCGCCGTGGCTTCGTCCTGCACCGGAAACTTGTTTTCCTTGATCAGCCGTTCGGCCTGTTCGGCATAGCGAAAGGCCATGGCATAGTGCCGGTCGTCGTACTGCTGTTTGGCCTCCTGCAACAGGTCCGCCACGCGCTTTTCGGGCGGAGTCTTGGTGGATTCGTAAGGCGTGGTGAACGGGTTGCCCTGCAGGGCTGCCGGCTCCTCGGTCGAGGTGCAGGCCGCGAAACAGAACCCAACAGCCGCAAGCAATGTCAGGACAGTCGGTGTCTTCATGGAACAACGCGTCCGGGGAAGATGCGGGGCTGCCCAATCATAGGGCCCGCGCCGGCCGGTTTCCATAGGGGTACAGGTTGACGCGGCGCGGCGGGCGCGTTAGCCTGAGTGTTCCCCTGAATGCCCCGCCGGGTTGCTTTTGCGCACTTTCGCCCTGTGTCTGGTGGTCTTGCTTGGCCTTGGCGGCTGCGCCATGGCGGGCCCCGGCGTGGCCCGCGGCACGCCTTCGGCGCCGCCGGGCATGGAGCGCGAGACGACCTATAACAGCACCTGGGTCAACAAACCGCGCGGGCCGCTGGACACGCTGGATTCCCCCACCGGCCAGAAAATCGAGGTCACCGACATCTCGAAGTACGAACTGGGCAAGGTTTACACCGACCCCGATGTCGCCAGCGGCAAGTACGCCTCTGAGGCCGACAAGAAGATTGCCCTGCAACTGGAAAAGCGACAGGAAGCCTGGCGCAACCGCATGGGTATCCGCACGATTGTGGATGAGCAGCAACCGTCCAAGGGCTCCGGGCGGTAACACCGTAACCGCCAACACCGTGAAACCCGCGCCCGAGGCCATTGCCGCGGGCGCTCTGCATTTGGCACGCCGGTTGCATTGTCTGCGGTGAGGACACGGGTTGAGGAACCCGCCAACGGAGGCCAACCATGCGTTTTCTGCTGCTTGCCGCGCTGATCGGCGCGGTGGCGCCCCTGTGCGCCCAAACCACCCTGACCATGCCCCTGAACGTGACGTTTACGGGCACTAACCAGGAACACGCGCAACTGATTGAACTGCACGCCCCGGCCACGGCAACATCCGTGACCCTGGACCTTTCGGTGTCTACCAGCCACGCCAACGGGGCGTACATCACGCTCTATTCGGCCAGCGACGAATACACCTATGCCCAGTGGCAAGGCGCCCTGCCCGGTGTCTGTTCGGCGGTGACGGCCGGCCCCGGCCAGGCCTCGGGCAACCACACCACGATGCCGCTGAGCGGCCTGCACCGCCTGGTGGTGCTGGCGCGGCCTTACCCGGGCACGGGCGCGGTTCTGGACTGCGTGGTGACATTGAGTTGTAACGTCGGAACGCTGCAACAGGGCATTTACCTGGTCGCGCAGGGCGGCAAGGGGATTGAGGCTCTGGGGCTGGCGATGATGACCGGGGCGGCGCTGTCGCACATGTCGAGTTTCATTGTGAACCTGACGCTGGACGGGGTATCCGGCGCCGAGCCTTGCGCCTTTCACCTGTCGCTGACCGATGTGGACGTAACCCTGAGCGACGTGACCGGGGCCATGCCGGTGGTGCTGGACACCTGGTCTGCCACAGGCAACGGCAGCGCCTACAAGTCCCGCGGGCTGGATCCCGGCGTGCGCCTTTGGCGCATCGAGGTGCAGCGCAAAACGTTGAACGCCTTCTTTGGCATGGAACTGCGTGTGGGCGGCCAGGCGCGCATCACCGCGATGTCGTGGGGCCCCGGCCCCACCACGCCGCCTCCGCCGTCGCAGCACTACGGCGCCAGCGCCGGGGGCAGTGGTGGCGGCGGTTGCGCCGCCGGGGCGTCGGGCGTGCTGGCGCCGCTGGCGTTGTTGACCCTGCTGTGGCGCCGCCGCCGCGCGGCCTGAACCGTCAGACGCCGGGCCGGGTACCGAACGGTGCCCGGCCTGTTTCGTTGGTATAACAGCCGATATGCGCAACCGGCCGACCATCTATCTGGGAACCTGGCTGGGGGTGGAACTGCGCCTGGACGTAATGGTGCTGGCGCTGATCGGGCTGCTGTTTCTCAACAGTCTGGCCGATGTCAGCGGCAAACATGCCGCCGCCGGCGATATCTGGGCGGCCGTGGCGCACCTGGTGCTGCTGCTGGTGATGATGCTGTGCATGTTTCTGCACGAAGTCGGGCACGCCGTCATGGCGCGCGCGCGCGGGCACCGGCCCACGATGATTCTGCTGTCGTTTGTGGGTCTGACATTCTTTGACGCCAAAAAGGCCCGCGCCAGCGACGAACTGTGGATCGCGTTGTCCGGGCCGCTGGTCAACCTGACGCTGGCGTTGCTGCTCAGTCCGTTCTTCTTTTTGGCCCTGGCCCAGCGCGGCGGGCCGCCGCTGTTTTCGCTGGCCGGCATGGCCACATGGCAGGGTTTTCTGGCCTGGGTGGCCATGCTGAATCTGGTTGTGGCGGCTCTGAACCTGTCGCCGTTGTGGCCCGCCGACGGCGCGCGCGCGGTGCGGGCGTGGCTGGCGCGTCGCCGGGGCTATGCCGCGGGCACGCTGAGGGCCGTCAGCATCAGCCACGGGCTGTGGCTGATGGTCGCCGGCCTGAGCGTGGTGTTTCTGACCGTGATCCCGCTGGTCCAGGCGCTGTCCAGCGCCAACCGCGCGCGCAGCACGGCCGCGCTGCTGGCCATGTACCAGTTTGTGGTGCTGCTGCTGGCCGGCGTGGGCATCTACTACGGCTGGGCTGAAAACCGCCGCGTGCGCAAACTGGGCGAAGCCTTGGCCGCCGAGGCCGTGGGCCCGCCCCCTGAATTCAAACCCGGCACCAAAGCCGCCGCGAACGTGGTAAATACCCAGACTGTCCCGCCGGCCGAACCATCGCAGGTGGACGCGATCAAGGACAAAGCCGCCGAGGCCGTAAGCACCGGCAAGACGATGTGGAAAATCGCCAAAGCCAGCGGCAAGGGCGCCGGCTGGTTCGCGCGCCAGGGAGCCAGGGTCGTGGGCGCGCTGCTGACCAACCCGGAAAAGAAGGAAGACAAATAGGTGTTGGTTGATAAATGACCTCTGACCCCTGACCTCTGAACTCTGGCCCATGATCACCGCCCGCCTGACCACGGAAAAGCTTGACCCAAACGCCCTGCTGGCCGAGATCAGCCACGAGCGCGACGGGGCCCAGGTGCTGTTTCTGGGTGTGGTGCGTAACCACCACCAGGGCCGCGCCGTGGCGCGCATTGATTACGAAGCCTACGAGCCCATGGCGCGCAAGGAGCTGCAAAAGATCGCCGACGAGGTTGCGTCGCAGCATGGGCTTGAGCGTGTGCTGGTGGTGCACCGCTTTGGCCGGCACGAGATTGGTGACGCCAGCATTGCCGTGGTGATCGGCAGCCCGCACCGCGCCGCAGCCTTTGAAGCGGCCAGACAGATCATGGACCGGGTGAAGACCGACGTGCCGATCTGGAAGAAAGAATACTTCGCCGACGGCACCATCGAATGGGTGCTGGCTGACAGGCTGGTCAGGTCGGAACAGGCCTAAACATCCAGCAGGCGGTACTTGCGGCCGTAGTGCAGTTCCAGGCACTGGCGGATGCGGTCTTCGTCAATGTGCGCGGCCCATCTGGCGGCGTCCTGGCGCGCGCGTTCCAGCGCGCCCAGGTCGCGCTCGAAGTCGCCCACGTGCAGTTTCGGCAGGCCGCTCTGGCGCGTGCCGGCAAAATCGCCAAAGCCGCGCATCTTCAGGTCTTCTTCGGCGATCTTGAAACCGTCGGTGGTCTTGCAGATCACCATCAGGCGCTTCACGGCGTCTTCGGTGTGCGGGTCGCCGAACAGAAACAGCCAGCTTTGCTTCTTGCCGCGGCCCACACGCCCGCGCAACTGGTGCAGTTGCGCAAGTCCGAAACGCTCGGCGTTTTCGATGACCATGACGTTGGCCTCGGGCACGTCCACACCGACTTCCACCACAACCGTCGCGGCCAGAATGTCCAGTTGCCCGCGCCGGAACATGTCCATGGCCTTGTCTTTGTCGGCGGCGTTCATCTGGCCGTGGACAAGGCCGACACGGAATTCCGGGAACGTCTCGTTCTTCAGGGTTTCGGCAAACTCGATGGCGGATTTCAGTTCCAGCGTGTCGCTTTCATTCACCAGCGGGTAGATGAAATACGCGCGTCCGCCGTCCTTGAGTTCCTTGCGGATGCGTTCAAAGCACGCCGGCTGGCGTGCCCGGTGCACCCATTCCGTGATCACCGGGCTGCGGCCCGGCGGCAGTTCGTCAATAATCGAGACATCCAGTGCACCGTACAGCGTCATGCTGAGCGTGCGCGGAATCGGCGTGGCGCTCATGGCCAGAATGTGCGGCCGGTTGCCCTTGGCCCTCAGCGCCGCGCGCTGGTTTACCCCGAACTTGTGCTGCTCGTCTATCACGCACAGGCCCAGCTTTCGGAACTTCACGTAGTCTTCAATCAGCGCGTGCGTGCCGACAATGATGTGGGTCTTGCCGCTTTCCAGATCGTCGCACAGCCGGTCGCGGTCGCTTTTCTTCATGCCGCCGACCAGCAGATCCACACGCACCTTTGACTTGCGCAGGTACTCACTCAGGTTGCGAAAATGCTGGCGCGCCAGAACCTCGGTGGGCGCCATGAACGCGGCCTGATAGCCGTTGTCCAGGGCGATCAGGGCCGCGTACAGCGCCACGGCGGTTTTGCCGCTGCCCACGTCGCCCTGCAGCAGCCGGTGCATGCGGCCGGGGCTGGACAGGTCGCGCTCGATTTCGGCGCACACGCGTTTCTGCGCGCCGGTCATCTCGAACGGAAAGTACTTCAGCGCACGGGCGCGCAGGTCTTCGTCCACGTGAAACAGCATGCCCGTATCCTGCGCCTCGCTGCGGCGCCGCAGGCGCAACCCGGCCTGCAACAGAAAAAACTCGCGGTATTTCAACGCCAGCAGCGCCGCCTGCAGCGCGCCGTCGTTGGCCGGTTTGTGGGCCTGGCGGTAGGCTTCGGCGACCGGCATCAGGCGCAGGCCCGCGGCCAGCTTTTCAGGCAACGGGTCGGCAATTCCGTCGGCGTGATGAATCAGGCGCGAAACCAGATCGGCCAGTTCGCTGCTTTCAATGCCCTGGGTCAGGGCGTATTCAGGCTCAAGGCCGGGTTCCTGGCCGGCCGGGTTAATCTCAAAGCTGGTGGGCTTGATCGTCCATGCATGATAGGCGTACTCGACCGGGCCGCTGACGCGCACGGTCAAGCCGGGCAGAAGCTTGCCGGCAATCCAGGGCTGGTTGAAGAACACGGCCTTGATGCTGCCGGTGGCGTCCTGCAGCACGACTTCGGTGACCTTGACGCGCGAGCGTCTGGCGGCTTTGGTGGCGGCATTCAGCACCTTGCCGGTGACACTGGCCGTCATGCCGGTCTTGAGCGCGCCGATGGTGGTGCGGCGGTTGTAGCCGCGCGGAAAGTGGTTGAGAACGTCAATCACGCGCTTGAGCTTCAGGCGATCGAGCGCGCCCATGATGCGGTCGCCCAGGCGCAGGTGATCCAGTGTTTGTGTCAGGTCGTCGGCCACGGCGGAAGTGTAGCCGGGGCCCGCAACCGGCGGGAGTCATTCGCGTTTGGCCGGAAACAGGAACTCCAGCACGCGGCTGAACAGGCCCGGGTTCCAGGCTGTCTCGGGTTTGAACGGGTGTTTCCTGGCCAGTGCGTTGAGTTCTTCGACCAGTTTGGCGGCGTCAAAGGCGCCAAAGGGCCCGCCGGCGTGAACCCTGGCACCCTGGGCGAAGGTTTCGGCTTCGGCGGCGCAGCAGGCAAAACACTTGATGCCGCGTTCGGCGTAGAACCTGCGAAGTTCAACGTGATCAATCAGTTCTTCGGCCCAGAAGATGGGCGAATCCGCCGTCAGGGGCAGGGCCGGCTCGGGTTTGTCGGTCGGGTCGCTCATCCCTTGAACCGCCATTTGAGCAGTTCCCACAGGGCAATGAAACCGTCCTTGGCCCGGATCTTCTTGCCTTCTTCAATGCTGCGCGGGTGATAGCGGATCGGCACGTCCACGATGCGATGACCGCGCTTGAGCACCTTGGCCGTGACCTCGGGGCAGAACTCAAAGCCCTTGCATTCAAGGGGGATGCTGCGGATCAAGTCGCCGCGAAACAGCTTGTAGCAGGTCGGCTCGTCGGTGATCCAGCAGAAGTACAGCAGGTTGGTTGCCAGGGTAACCACGCGACCGCCCAGATAAAACATCAGCGAACCGCCCTTGTCCGGCCCCAGAATACGGCTGCCGTAAACCACATCGGCCTCGCCCTTGAGCATCGGCTCCAGCAGTTTGGGGTAGTCGTTGGGTTCGTACTCAAGGTCGGCGTCCTGGATGATCACAAAGTCGCCCGTACTTTCAGCAATGCCGCGGCGCACAGCCGTACCCTTGCCGCCGTTTTCCTTGCTGATGACCTTGACCGTAACGCCCGGCGTGTCGGCCCGGCTTTCGGCCCATTGGCGCACGGCATTGGCGGTGTCGTCCTTGCTGCCGTCGTCAACGACGATGATTTCCTTGTCCAGGCCCAGCGGCACCGCAATTACAAGATCCAGAATTTTATGTATGGTCCGGGCCTCGTTGTACGCGGGTATTACCACGGACAACTTCTGAACCTTGGGCGTGTCGGGCGATGTTTCGTCCGGCGGCGTCATGGCCGCAACGATAGCGCAGCCCCCGCCACGCACAAGGCAACCGGAGCCTCGCCTTGGATGCTCACACCGTCATGTGGATTGTGTTCGGCGTCATCATTGCCACCGTGCTGGCGCTGGATCTTTTTGTGCTGCACAAAAAACCTCACGCCGTAAGCCTGCGCGAGGCCATGCTGTGGTCCGGCGCGTGGATCACAATCGCGCTGATATACGGCGGCGTGGTGTGGCTGCTGCCGGCCGAAAGCGGCGGCAGTGCCAGCGGTCTTGGGCCGGTGGTGGCGCAGCGGTATCTGGCGGGTTATGTGATTGAGCTGGCGCTCAGCGTGGACAATCTGTTCGTGTTTGCGGTGATTTTCGCGGCGTTGGGCATCAAGCGCGAATACCAGCACAAGCTGCTGTTCTGGGGCGTGTTCGGGGCGCTGGTGCTGCGGGCGCTGTTCATCTTTGCGGGCGTGGAACTGATCGCGCGCTTTCACTGGCTGATGTACATCTTTGGCGGGATTCTGGTCTTTACCGGCATCAAGCTGCTGTTCCAGGGCGACAAGGAACTGGACCCCAAAAAGAGCCTGGTCATCCGCGCGGCCTCGCGGGTTCTGCCGGTGAAGCCCGAAATCGGCGGCCCGAGTTTCTGGGTCAAGATTGACGGCAGGTGGTACGCCACCATGCTGTTTGTTGGCCTGATTCTGGTCGAGTTCACCGACGTGGTGTTCGCGATTGATTCCATCCCGGCGGTACTGACGGTGGCAATAGACCCGGAAACGAAAAAGGCCGACCCGCTGGTGGTCTATGCCAGCAACGCCTTTGCGATCATGGGCCTGCGTTCGCTGTACTTCGCGCTGGCGGGCATCATGGCGGCGTTCCGGTTTCTGAAGTACGGGCTTGCGGTGATTCTGACCTTTGTGGGCATCAAGATGATCGGCATGCTGGGCATTCCGCCGGCGGGGATAGAGCCGTTCAAGGTGCCTATCCACTGGTCGCTGGCGTTCATCGGCGGGGTTCTGGCTGTCACGATTGTGCTGTCGCTGGCAATCCGCAAAAAGGTCGAACTGCCGGCCGAAATCAAGGTTGAACCCCTGCCGCAGCCGGCCGAAAAGCCCGCGGCCTAGCATTACGCCCAGCCGCTGCGCCAGTGCAGGCGCAGCACGCCCGCGCCGATGGCGGCCATCAACAGCACCGGCAGCACTGCCGCCGCGCCGGGCGCCAGCGTGCCCGATTCGGCCAGGCCCTGGCAGGCAATCATGGCCGGAAAGTACGCCAGCGCGCAGGGAATCACCCCCGCGCCGATGGCGAACAGCCGGTTGGGGTGGCTGACCAGCGCCGCGATCAGCGCCCCCACCAGCGGCAGAATCAGCCCCGCCAGAGCCAGCCCGATGCGTCGGGCGGCCTCGCCGGCGGCGCTCTGGCGCGGGTTGCCGCTCTCGTCGGCAACGCGGCGGGCCAGGGCGGCGGTGGTCATGGCCTTGGGCGAGTCGGGTTCTTCGTCGGCGCCGAAGTTGAAGGGCACGCGCAGTTCGTGAATCCGCGACGCGACCAGCGGCGTGCCGGCGGGGTTGCCGGTTTCGGGGTCGAACTGCACCAGGCGCGGCTCAACACAGCCCGTAAGCATCAACGCCGCGCTCTGGCGCTGGTAGACAATGCGCGCCCGGCGAGCCGTCAGCGACGCCAGCAATCCCGCATCGGAGTACACAAGGATTGAAAGCTCTTCAAAGTGGCCGGCCGTGACCGAGGCATAACTGATATCAATGCTGGTGCCGCCGCCGGGAAAGCGCAGCTCGCGCGGCCCCTGTGGCGGGTGGTCAATGAAGTCGGCCAGTGCCCGGCGCTGCAGGGCGTGGCGTTCGGCGTAGGCGCCGGGCCCCAGTTCGGAGACGGCAACGCCGCCCAAAAGGGCAACAACCACCCCCAGCGGAATCAACGCGACAAACGGCCGCCATGGCGGCACGCCCGAAGCGGCCAGCAGCAGCAGCTCGCGTTCGGCGCGCATGCGCCCGAACACCAGCGCGGCGGCAAACAGCGCGCTGACCGGCAGGGAAAACGGCGTCAGGGAAACCCACAACGACGGCATGAACGACAGCAGCGTGGCAAAGCGCGGCGTGACCTGAAAGTTGTTCACGATCTGGTACAGACCCAGCGCCGTGAACAGAAACGTCATGCCCAGCACCGCCAGCAACGCCGTCAGCGCCGTGTCGCGCAGAACTATTCTGTCCAGTCGCCGTGTCATGACACGCGGTAGGCCGCAAGCGAATCCAGGTATCCCTTCAGGTTGCGGCGCATTTCTTCAAGACTGTCACCGCCGGTTTTTTCGGCCAGCGCGCCGGCCAGTACAATCGCCACGGCACATTCCGCCACAATCGCGGCCGCCGGCAGCGCGCACACGTCGCTGCGTTCGGTGTTGGCGGCGGCGGCCTTTCCGGTGGTCACATCCACCGTGGGCAGAGGGTTCATCAACGTGCTGATCGGTTTCATGTGCACGCGGCAGACCAGCGGCTCGCCGTTGGTGGTGCCGCCCTCAAGCCCGCCGGCGTTGTTGCTGCCGCGCGTGAACGGAGCGCGCCCGCGCGACGGCGGCAGGGGCAGAACCGGGTCGTGCACTTTGCTGCCGGGCCGGCGCGCGGTTTCGGCGCCAAGGCCGATCTCGACCGCTTTCATCGCCTGGATGCTCATCAGCGCCTGGGCCAAACGGCCGTCCAGTCGCTCGTGCCACTGGTTGTGGCTGCCCAGTCCCGGCGGCAGGTTCAGGGCGATTACCTCGATACTGCCGCCCAGCGTGTCGCCGGCGGCCCTGGCGGCGTCCACAACCTGGCGCAGATCCGCGTCTTTGGCGCGGCTGATGGTGGCAAACTCGCCGGCGTCGCGGGCTGCGCGCGCTCCGGCCGGGTCCTTGAAGATGGCCGAATAGCCGGCGCCCATGGCCTGTTCCACATCCACGCCGCCCAGCGACAGCACATGGGCCACCACCTCAATCCCGAACTCGCGCAGCAGAAGCTGGCACGTCGCGCCCGCCATCACGCGCGCCGCGGTTTCGCGCGCGCTGGCACGTTCCAGAACATCGCGCGCGTCGCGTGAACCAATCTTGAGCACGCCGGCCAGATCCACATGACCGGGCCGAACGTTAGGCACGGGCGGGGCCAGATCTATGCGATGGTCGCGGTTGGGGGCCATCAGCGTCAGCGGGCTGCCCAGTGTGACCCCGCGGCGCAGACCGGAAAGTACCTGGACTTCGTCGCGTTCGACACGCTGGCGACCGCCCCGGCCGTAGCCGGCCTGGCGCCGCGCCAATTGCGCGTTGATCCAGCCTGTATCCAGGGCCAGCCCGTAGGGCAGGCCGCACAGCGTGGCAAGCACTGCCGGCCCGTGAGACTCGCCGGCGGTCTGATAGGTGATGGGCATGGGCCAATGGTCAACAATCCGCGGCCCAAGGTCAATGCGGCAACACCCGGCTTGGACTTGGCGCCCTTGCGGGCTACACTTGGCTTTCCCTGTGGCTGCCCCGGTTCGGTGAACCCGTGAACAAAAAGAAGCTTTCCGCGCTGGTGCTTGCGCTGCTTGTGCTCGGGGGCTGCGCCGAGCACAAGGAGTTCCAGTACCGCGACTATCCCATGGCGCGCGAAGAAATGTACGACGCGATTGTGTCGGTGCTGCAGGCCGAGGGCTACGAAATCGAAGACCAGAGCGAAAACTTCGTCAACGGACTGCCGCAACTGGAACTTTCGACGGGCTGGAACCTGCGCTACACCGGCGGCGTCAGCAAGGGCAACGATGTGCGCCATCGGGCCTATGTGCGCATCACCACCCTGTACACCGAACGCGAAGAAAAGGAGTTTCAGCCGCTTTCGGCCGAAGAGGGCCGCCGCTGGCTGGAAATGAAGGAAGAACAGCGCAAGAAAGCCGAGATGGAACAAACCCGCCTGAGCATCGCCGTCAACCGCGAGCACCGCGAGGCTGTGGCCCGGCCTCTGGAAGCCGAATGGATCTACGACGGGCCGGACGGCCTGGCCGCGGCGCAGCTGTTGGGGCGCTTTGAGGCGCTGTTCGGCAGCAAACTGGGCGGCGGCACCAAACCAAGCAGCAAGGGCGAGCGCCTGAAGGAACAGGAACTTCGTACACGCCAGAGCAACCGATGAGAGCCCATGAGCCAGGACAACCCCGCCAAACCCAAGATCATTGTTGATTCCGACTGGAAGGCCCAGGCCGAACGCGAGAAGGAACAGCTATCGGCCAAGCTGGGCGAAGACAAGAAACCCGAACGCGCCGCGCAAGCCCCGGCCGCCGACCAGGGCCAGGCTCCGCAGATGCCCAAGGCCGACTTTCTGACCCACTGCGCCAGTGTCGCCACACAGGCCATGATCTTCATGGGTGCGATCCGCCACCCCATGACCAACGAGGTCGAGTTCGACCCGATTCAGGCGCGCTATCTGATAGACACGCTGCAGATGCTCAAGGACAAAACCAGGGGCAACCTGGACGCCAAGGAAACCCAGGCCGTGGACGACATGCTGGGCGAACTCAAGATGGTCTGGGTGCAGGTGATCCAGGAACTCCAGCGCCAGCAGGCGGCGGCCATTTCCAAGGGAACCAAGGCTTGAAACGGGCATGGCTGTGTTTTGCGGCCGCGCTGGCACTGGCCGGTTGCGGCGGCGGCGACAATTCAAACAGCCCGCCGCCCAGGCCGACGGCCAGCCTGCTGGCGGCCTTTGATGCCCATGCATGGCTGGGCGACTTTCCCCTGCCCGACGCCACGGATTACTGGGCCGGCGCCGAGGCCCGCAACGGCAACACCTTTCCGATCAAGGCCAAAGCCGCGCAGCCCGACCTGATGGTCGTGCGGATCACGGCCTCGGGCCAGACGCAGATCCTGAACAAGGATGCGTTTGAAGACGCGCCCGGCGCCGAGTTGCGCCGACGGGTTGACCAGCACGCCCTGGCGTTTCTGCCCGAAGGCGGCACCGACAGCGCCGCGGCCGTGGCCGTGGCGGCTCACCCCGACGCGCCGTGGATAACGTTTCTGACGCTGTGCCGGCTGTGCACGGCGGTTCATGTGCGCAACCTGTGGCTGGTCACACGCGACACCCGCGACGGCGCGTGTCGGCTGCTGCCGCTGGGCATCAGCCCCGAAAGCGCGGATTCGCCGTGGCTTGGCCGCGCGGCCGACCTGCCGCCGGAAACTGCCCGCTTGCGCTGGGGCGGCGACCGGCCCGACATGCTGTTCGAGGGCGACAAGCGTCTGGCCGCCGAAAACGACCAGTGGGGCCCGGCGTTCATTGCCGGGGCGCAGTCCATTCGTCCCCGACCGCGCCGGCTGCAGGTTCAGCTTGGGCGTCTGGCCGACATGCGGCGGTTTGAGAACGTGCTGGATCAGCTTGCAGACGGCGCGTTCGCCCAGATTGAGCCGCTGTGGCCCGTGGCCGAAGCCGGCAACCTGCTTGATATTCCCGAATACTGGAAGGCCGGCAACACCGGCGAAGTCCAGATAGACGCCACCGGCGCGCCGGAACTGCTTGAAGTGCGTCTGGAGGCTGAGGCCGGGCTTTCAACCTTTGACGGTCGCGCCTGGGCCACAACCTCGCCCGGCGGCCTGCGCTCAACAATCCAGGATCTGGCCGCCCGCACCGGTGCGGCAGGCACACTGACCAGCGGACTGCATGTGGTGTGCCACGCCCGGCCTGACGCACACTGGCGCAGCCTGATTGATCTTTGCCGGACCTGTGTGCAGCAGCGCGTGGCGCGCCTGTCTCTGGCGACGCTGGACCAGCGTCGCGGAGTGCGTTTGCTGGCCCTGTATGTGGACATCACCCAGGCCGACCAGCCGTGGTACGCCGTGTCGCCTGACGAAGTGCCGAACCTGGCTGGTTTGTTCTGGGCCGGTCAGGATCGCCCGACGTTTGTTCTGTCTGACGGTACCGAAGTCGTGCCCAAGACCGCCAAGGGCTGGGGGCGCGAACTGCGCGAAGCCGTCGCGTTCAAGAACCCACGCCCGCGCCGGTTGCAGATTGACCTCCCGCCCAAAACGCCGCTGCGGCGGCTGGAAACCATCCTGCGCGAGGCCGCCGGTGCCGGGTTCACGGCGATTGAGCCCTTCTGGCCCGTGTTGATCGAGCGTGACCCCGACGCCAAACCGCCGGTGGTGCGTACGCTGGCCACGTACCCGGACGCCCTGGGGCTGGCCGCGCGCGTGGAACCGCCGACACTGGCCGAATACTGGCGCGCCGTCGAACAGATGCCGTCGCTGGCCGCCGCGGCAATTCCGGTTCAGGCGCGGCCGGTGCTTTACCTGTGCCTGGATTCCGAAAACCGCTGGTCCAGCCGCGTTGACACGGAAAGCGCGTGGCAGGATCACGCCGATGCCGGCGCGCTGACGGAACGACTGGTGTCCCAGGCCGGCGAGGTTGACGCCGACAACGGATCGGCGCTTCAGATTATTTTTGCCCCCGACCGCCGCGCCCACTGGAGCCGCGTACTGGACCTGTACGCGGCCATGGCCCGCACCGGCGTGCGCACGCTGCTGGTGCTGACGATGGACCAGCTTGGCCCCAGAACACGCCTGTTCGATCTGTCGCCGCGGCCGCAACAGGACGGCGCGGTACTGGAAGTCTCGCGCGACGGCATCCCCGAAGACGGCCGTTACAAGGCCGTGTTGCGGGCGGGCGGCGAGCCGATGCAGGCCGAGGGCGCGCTGTTTTTGACCATACTGGCGCGGCAGGTGGCGTCCCGGCGGGAAACGCCGGCCAGTCTGGCGCTGCGGCTGCCGGCGGACGAACCGGTCGAGACGTTCTTTTTCGCCCTGAACGCGCTGGCCCGGCTGGGCATGGGCAGCGTGCGCGTGATCCCTTGAGGCATCAAGGAACCCCGGCCCGCGCCGGTTGCATCAGGTGCCCGCACTGCTAGAGTGCCGCGCCGGAGACCAGCTTGAAGATCGCCTTTCATGGCCAGCGCGGCAGCTACGCCGAAGCCGCGGCGGCGTGGATGTACGCCGACCAGGACATCGCCACCGTGCCAACGGCCACGGTTCAGGGCGTGGTGGACGCGCTGTTGTCCGGCGGCGTGCAACTGGGCGTGGTGCGGTTTGAAATGTCCGACTGGGGCACCAACTACGAACTGCTGGATCTGATGCGCAGCAACCGCGTTTGGTTCAACCGCGAGATCCGTTTTCACGAGCGCTACAACCTGGCTGGGCCGCGCGGCAGCAACCGCAAGGGCATCAAGCGCGTGATGGCCCACCCCACGATTCTGCACTTCTGCAGCGCCTATCTGGGACGCCAGAAAGACGTGGAGATTCTGGCGCGCTACGACAGCGCCGACCTTCTGGCCGCCGTGGCCACCCGCGGCAAAGGTGACGAAGCCGTGGTGTGCGGCGATTTCGCCGCCAGCATTTACGGCCTTTCGGTGCTGGAGGCCGGGGTCGAGAACAACCCGACCAGCATCACCCGGTTTGTGGCGCTGGGCCCGGCGCTGGTTGCGCCGCCCAAGGACCGCGCGCTGGTCAGCACGTCAGTGATGTTTGAACTGAAGCACGAACCCGGCGCGCTGATGTCGGCGCTGGCCGCGTTCAAAAAATACGGCATCAACCTGAACGTTGTGACCGGGCGGCCCAACCGCGCCAACCGCTGGGATTACACGATCTATGTTGAGTTCAGCGGCGCCCACAGCGACGACGACAACCTGAATGCCCTGGCTGAACTCAAGCAGCACACCACCTATCTTCAGGTTCTGGGCAGCTATGACAGTTCGGAACCGCGCCTGAAGACAACCTGAGACAACCCATGCCTAACCTCCGACTGGCCCGCAGAGTCGGGCGCATCCAGCCTTCCGCGACACTTGCCCTTACGGCCCGCGCCAGGGCGCTCAAGGCCGAGGGCAAGGACGTCGTGGCGCTGACGGCCGGCGAACCGGATTTCGAGACGCCAATGGCAATCCGCGAAAGCGCGATCGAAAGCCTGCGCAAGGGCGGCGCCGTGGGCCGCTATACGCCCGTGGGCGGTACACCCGAACTGGTCCAGGCCGTGATCGGCAAGTTCCGGCGCGACAACGCGCTGGAATACAGGCCTGAACAGGTGCTGGTGTCCTGCGGTGCCAAGCACAGCATTTTCAACGCGATTGGCGCGCTGGTGGATGACGGCGACGAAGTGATCGTGCCCGCGCCCTACTGGGTCAGCTACCCCGAGATGATCCGGTTCTTTGGCGGCACACCGGTTGTGGTGGATACTTCGAGCACCGGGTTCGTGCTTACGCCCGAGGCCCTGAAGCGCGCGATGACACCACGCACGCGGCTGGTGATTGTCAACTCGCCCAGCAACCCCACCGGCGCGGTCTGGGATCGCGCCGCCCAGCAGGCCATCGCCGATGCCGTGGCCGGAACCGACGTTGCCGTGATCAGCGACGAAATCTACGAAAAGCTGGTCTATGGCGGACAGCACGTGGCCTTTGCGGGCCTGTCCAAAGACGCCTGTGAACGCACGGTTACCGTCAACGGCGTGGCCAAAGCCTATGCCATGACCGGCTGGCGCATCGGCTATGTCGGCGGGCCCGCGCCTGTGGTCAAGGCCATGAACGCGCTTCAGAGCCACAGCACCAGCAACCCGACCACAGTGGCGCAGTTGGCGACATTGGCGGCGCTGCAGAAAGACCCCGACGAGCTGCCGCGCTGGCGAGCCCAGTACCAGGCGCGGCGCGACCGCATGGTCGCGGGCCTGAACGCCGCCAAGGGTGTCAAGTGCGCCACGCCCGGCGGCGCGTTTTACGTGTTTCCGGATTGCCGCGGCTGGATCGGCAAACGTCACGGCGACGCGGTATTGAAAGATGACGCGGCAATCTGCGAGGCCCTGCTGACGCGGGCGCTGGTCGGCGGCGTGCCGGGCGGCGAGTTCGGCGCGCCGGGGTTTGTGCGGTTCAGTTATGCCGCCAGCGACGCCGAGATCGGCAAGGCGATCGAGCGCATCCAGAAATTCGCGTCAGAACTGGTTTAGAGCATTTTCATGGTTCGTCTACAGGCTTCCGCTTGCGGCGGGCGTCGCATCCCTGCGTCACGCTCGCTCCATGTGGCCTCCGGCCACATCTGCGCTCGCGCTCCTTGGTCTGCTTGCCCGGCGCGGCGCGGAACCTCTGCATACAAACCATGAAAAAGCTCTAGCGCGGGCGCTTGCGCTGAAGCTCGAAACGAAGCTTTTCGAGTTCCTCGGCGCGCAGTTTGGTGGCCTCGACCAGACGCACCATCAGGTCGCAGACGTCCCAGTGGCCCATTTCCAGGGCACGGCGTCCGTAATCCAGCGCCGCTGCGGCCTTGATTTCCAGCGCCTTTTCGTTGCCGGCGTCTTCGGCCAGAACGGCGTCGGCCACGGCCATGGACTGCATCAACTGGTCCTGCGCGATCGAGTTGGATTTCTGGTCCAGCCCGGCCTTGAGACTGTTCCCCGCGCGCTCAAGCATCCGGGCCAGCTTGTCGCTGCGGGCGCGGGCTTCGTCATCGGCCACGCGCATGGTGCGCACTTCGGCCTGGGCGGCCTTGACGCGCTGCAAACCCTCGCGCGCTGTCGGGTCGTCGGAATCCACTGTCAGCACCAGTTGGAATTTTTCCTTGGCCTGGTCAATGATTTCTTCGGCCTTGCCGAAGTCGCGTTTTTCGGCCTCGGCCTTCCATTGCAGCAGCAGTTGCGCGCCTTCTTCGCTGGCGCCCAGGATGCGCTGGCGGTCCTGTTCGGCCAGGTAATACACCGTGCCGACGATGCCGCCCACCAGCACCAGCAGGATCGCCATCACAAACATCACTTCCTTTTTGTGGCGGCCGACCCACTTGGTCGCCAGGCGGAACACCGAGTATTCCACCGCGCCCAGCGCGCGGCCTTCAATGAAGCTGCGCACGTTGTCGGCCAGTTCCTTGGCCGTGCCCACGCGGTCTTCGGGGTTCTTTTCGAGGCACTTCATGCACAGGCGTTCGAGTTCCGCCGGAACTTCAGCCTCGGGGTTGCGCAGCGACGGCTTTTGCGGCATCAGGTCGCGGACCTGATCGAGCACTTCGTCGCTGGTCTTGCCCGTCCAGGGCGAGCGCAGCGCCAGCATTTCGTACAGGATGATGCCCAGGCTGAAAATGTCGGTGGCCTGGCCCATGCGGTCAATTTCACCGCGGGCCTGTTCAGGCGACATGTAGCTGGGTGTGCCGATCACCGACCCGATCATGGTGTGGGCGCTTCCGCCCTCCAGCCGGTCAGTCAGCACGACCTTGTCCGTGGCGCGCTTGACTTCTTTGCCCACGACCTTGGCCACGCCCCAGTCCATGACCTGCACTTCGCCGAACTTTCCCACCATGACGTTGGCGGGCTTCAGGTCGCGGTGGATCACGCCGCGGTTGTGCGCAAAGGCCATGCCTTCGCAGATCTTGATGAAGATGTCCAGCAGTTTAAGCAACGGGTAGTCGCGCCGCGTGTCGCGGTTGCCTTCGCGCAATTTCAGCAGCACTTCAGACAGCGAAAGGCCTTCCACGTACTTCATGGTGAAGTACAGGTTGCCCGCGCCGTCCACGCCCATTTCGTGCACCGGCACAATGTTGGGGTGTTCCAACTGGCCGGTGATCTGGGCTTCTTCCAGAAAGCGTTCAACCACGTCGCGGCGACCCAGAAGTTCCTTGCGCAGAACCTTCAGCGCCACGCTGCGGCGCAGTTCGGTGTCTTCGACTTCCAGAACCTTGCCCATGCCGCCGCGGGCGATTTCGCGGATCACCACGTAGCGCTTGCGCTCGGCGCTGCCGTCGGCCTGCAGGTGCGCCAGCGTGGACTGCATTTTGTCGCTGACCAGCTTGACGCCGTCGTCAATGCCCATCTGCTGGCGCATCTGGGCAATCGTCATTTCGCTGGCCTGGATGATTGTGCCGGCGGCCACGACCTTTTCGGCGTTGGCCAGTTCGTCGTCGGCATAGGACCAGCGGCCGGTGCCCTTGGTGCCTTTGCCGGCGCCGGTTGTGCGGTTGGTGGTGGAACGGCCGGCGCCGCTGCCGGTGCGGCTGTCTTCCACGTTGCTGGTGCTGCGGCCGGTGTTGCCCGTGGTACGCCGCGGGTCCTGTTTGTCCGTGGGCTTCTGGTCGGGCGGAACCGGCCCAGTCGGGCGCCGGCTGGTGGTCGGAATGCCGCCGCCCTGGCGGGCGGTGCTGGTGACCTCTTCTTCTTCGTCCATGTCCTCGGCGGCCACGGCTTCAAGGCCGTCGTCGGCGTCGCCGGAATCCGGAACCAGTGTGGCGTCGGCGGCCTGCAATGGCGGGGCATCCGGCCGGCCCAATGATTGCGGAATCAATGCCGGCGGCGCCGGCGTACGTTCGGGCGGCAATGTGCGCGGGATCATTGGCGCCTGGCGCGGTTGGGACAGGGGCATCGGCGCGCCACCGCCGAGCATGCGCTTCATCAGCAGTTCGCCCTGTTCGCGGGTAACGACACCCTTGAACACCAGCAGGCCCTGCATGGTTAAATCTTTCTGGAGCGACCGGCGCCGGATCAGTTCCGAACGCATGGCCTCGGCCTCAAGGGCCGTAACAACTCCGCTGTCCAGCGCGAAGTTGAGGAATGCTTCGTCAATCTCGGCTTGAGATTGCGCCATGCCCAATCACCGGCGGTTGTGATTCTGCCCGAACCGTACACAGTGAAACTTACTGCCAATGATACAGAACCCGCCGGCGGATTGCATTGCAAAGTACGGCGGAATCGGCCTTTAGGGGCGTTCTCCCACCTGTTTCAACAGTTCCGTCAGGACTTCTGACACTCTCTGGGCCGACAGGGCAAAGGTGCGGGTACGATCGGCACGGGCGATGTTCAGGCCGATCACGTTGCCCTCAAGATCAAACACGGGGCTGCCCTGCTGGCTGGGCAGAACCACGCCGTCGTGCTGGATCACCTTGCCCAGATGGGTATAGCGGTCATTGATCGGCCCCTTGACGTTGGGGCGACCGCCGCCCGGCGGTGGCGGCGGGGCGTCCTGTTCGGCCAGTTCCACCTCGACCTTCACCTCTTTGCCGTCGCGCCGCAGTGTCAGGCTGACCTTGTCGCCGATCTTTCGGCTGTTGATGACAGCGTCCACCGAGCGCTGGTCGGTCACGGCAGTGTCGTCAATGCGCAGCAGGATTTCGCCGCTGGACACACCCGCCAGTTCGGCCGGCGAGCCGGGGCGCACAAAGCCGATTTCGGCGCCGCCGTCCCTGGCCCGGCAACCGCCGATGCCCAGTTCAGGTTTGCCGGTGCCCTTGCTGGGCGCGGCCTGGCCCAGCGCCTGGGCGCGGGGCACCAGCGTAACCTTCAGTTCCAGCGGCTGGCCACCACGAATCACGTCCAGTGTGATTGTTTCGTCCGGGCGACGGCTCTGGACAATGCCCAGCATGCTGGCCCAGTCGGCCACCGGCTGGCCGTTGATCTTTTTGACCACGTCGCCCACCTTCAGGCCGCCCTTGTCGGCAGGCTGGTTGGGCGTGACGCTGGTAATCTCCGCGCCGCCGCCGTCAGCGTCTTTGGCGGCCAGGCCCATGAACGGCCCGTTGGGGTCAGGTTCGCCCACGATCTTGTCGGTGTTGTATTCCGGCAGGGCCACAAATCCGTGGGCAATGGACTTGCCCTTGGCGTCCACCGTGCCCAGCAACGTGCCGATCGGCGGCACTTCCTGGGGCCGGGCCTTGAAGACAATTTCGCGCGTGAACTGTCTGTTCACACGGATCACCGCCAGGTCGTAGCGATCGTTACGCGCCACAATGGAAGCTTCCAGGCTGGTCGTGCCGTCCACCAGCTCGAACTTTTCGGCGGGATTGATCTGGCTGGCCTTGGTGACCAGCAGGCCATCCTTGCGCACGACGGTGGCAAAGGCGACCTGCTTGCCGCGCTGGCGCAGTGGAAACACGGCGCCGGCGGATTTTTCCGCCACCAGTTTTTCCCACAGAGCCAGCAGCTTGTCGCCCTGCTTCCATTCGTCGCGCGAAAAGCCGCCGGAGCCCCCGGCATCGCCGGTTGAATAGCTGAACTTGATCAGTTCGCGTGAAAAGCCGCGTTTGACCTCCAGCACCGTTTCGTCGTTGGCCGAGGCCATCATCAGCGCGTTGGCAAAATCCAGCGTGCCTTCAACCTTGGTCGGGCCAACCTTCACGATTACGTCGTTAGGCTTCAAACCGGCATTGAAGGCCAGGCCACCCTCGACAAGTTCGACGATGCGGGCGCCGCCCTGGCCGAACACGCGCGCGCCGAATGACGGCACGGAAATCTTCACATCCACGCGCTTGCCGCCGCGCTTGAGCCGCAGCACATCTTCTTCCTTGATGCCCTTTTCGACCGCGAATTCGACCCAGTTGGCGGCGCTTTCGATCCTGGCGTTGCCCACGCGTTCGATGATGTCGCCGGACTGCAAGTCCGCCGCGGCTGCCGGGGTGCCGGCCACCACTTCGTCCACGCGCAGCCCAGCGGCAAAGCGTACTGTCATGCCCAGCACCGGGCGCAGGCTGGCCTTGCGACCGGCGTCCATCCATTCCTTGAAGTCCTTGCGGTTACGCAGCGGGTCAAGGTCGGAATCCTGGGCGGCGTGGGCCATGTCCTTCCAGCCGGCCTCGGTGGAACGTTTCAGCGCGGCGATTGCCTTTTGCGCCATGTCTTCGGCTTCCTTGCCCTTGAGTTCGGCCGAATACAGCGAATAGGCGCAACCGGCGTTGTACAGCACGTCGGCGGTGCGTTTGGGCGCGCGCAACAGCGCGTCGAACAGCTCGCACGAGCGTTTCAGGTTGCGGTCCTGCAGCGCCTTGACCGCTTCCTCGTACTGGCGGCGTTCGGCGTCATTCAGGGCGCCCTCGGGCTCTTTGGCATTGCCGCGACCCCACTGCGGGTTGCCGGCGTTGCCAAAGCCCTTCTTGTCCTTGAAGTCCTTCAGCATGTCGCGGTACGGCACGCTGGGCGTAACGTTGTTAATGCTGACGTTGTTGGTCTGGATGGACTGGTTGATCGCCACAATCTCGCCGGCCAGGTTGAACACCGGCCCGCCCGAGTCGCCCGAAATCACCGGCGCGTCCATCACGATCATGCCCCGGCCGTTGTCAGGGGCCAAGCAGCGCCCGGCGCGCACCACGGCGTCGCGCCCGGCCTCGGGCCCAAGCGGATGGCCCATGGCAATCAGCCATTCCCCGGCCTGCACCTTGGTGGAATCACCCAGCGGGCAGAACGGCACCTTTTTGCCCTTGGTGTCGGCCTTGATCAGGCCGTAATCCAGACCTTCGTGCCAGCCGTAAACTTCGGCATCCAGCATTTCGCCGCCGTGCAGCACCACGCGGCACCTGGTGCCCACGGCGGTGCCGGAAACATGCCCGGCCGTGGAAACCCACCCGTCTTCACTGATGAAACAACCTGAGCCGGAACTGCCGCTCATGCGGATACCCACCACCGCCGGGCGGACCTTTTCCGCCACCTGCTGCACGCGCTTTTGCAGGGCAACCAGATCGGCCAGGGCGCGCACCGGTTGAGGCGGCGCCGATTGACCGGCCGCGGCGCGAGCCACCAGCACCAGCAGCATCAGAGAAGCAACAACTCGCAAGGCCAGGGCAGCAGTGCGGTTCATGGGTCGTTCCGAGACAAGTTCCTTGCCAATCTACAGTGTGTGGGGCCCGGGGCCAGCATTCTTACCGGTGACTGCGGGTTGACGGCCGGCGGGCGGCGGTAAACTGCGACCAAGCCCGATGCCGCTGATCTATCTGGTTCGACATGCCGAGCCCGTTTCACCCGCGCTCCACCGCGGCCCGGATGCCACGCGGCCCCTGAGCGACCGGGGCCGGCGCCAGGCACAATGGACGGCCGAATATCTCAATGCCGCCCAGACCGCCGAGGTGTTCAGTTCGCCCCATGCGCGGTGCCGTGAGACCGCCGAAATCATCGCCCAGGCCCTGGGTGTAAAGGCAACCGTGGATGACCGGCTTCATATCGCGTCGTCGTTTGTGGCCCAGGCGGGCGTCGGCCCGCGCGTGTATGTGGCCCACAGCAACAACATCCCGGTCGCGCTGGACGAGCTGGGCGTGGACTGCCACGCCTGCGCCCATGCTTCGTGCTGGGTTGTTGAACTGGACGCGACGGGGCGCGTCCTGCGCGCAGACTACGTGACGCCGCCGGTCTGATGCTATTCGCCGGCGCCGGCTTTTTTGTCGTCGGTACGGCTGCCGCGCGCGCGTTCGGATTCCATCAGCAGCGGGTAAACCCGCATCAGCCGTTCGTGGATCGCCTTGTCGTCGTGGCGTGTCAGCCCCCGCGCGGCCCACAGATACTGCACGGCCCGGTCATAGCGCCCCAGTTCAACCAGCGTGTCGGCCGCGCCCAGGTAAAGTTCGGCCTGGTCGGGAACCAGGTGAATGGCGAATTCGTAGTTCACAATCGCCTTGCGCCAGTTGCGCAACCGGAAGTAACAGCGGGCGGCGCCGTGGTAAGCGGCGGGGTTGGTCGAGTCGTATTCGCACGACCGTTCATAGCACTGGGCGGCGTCGCCAAAGCGCTGATCCAGTTCGTGCAGTGTGGCAAAATGGTACCAGGCATAACCGGATTTCTGTTCACGCTTGACGGCCTGTTCGTAGTACTCGCGCGCCTTGTCCAGTTGCCCGTTGCGCTGGTAATAAATACCCATCGCCACCAGCGGGTAGGCCCGGTCTCTCTCGATTTCGGCGGCCTGCTTCAGTCGCGCCAGAGCCGCCAGATCGCGCCCCTGGGCGTGGTACACCATAGCCAAGTTTACCAGCGTGTCGCCGTCGCGCGGGTCGTAAGTCAGGGCTTTTTCGTACCAGTACGCGGCCTGTTCGTAATCCTTGGTGTCGTGGTAGCAGACACCGATGTTGTAACAGACGGCCAGACGCTCGCCGTTGCGTTTGATGTCTTCCTTGAACTGTTCCAGGGCGCGGGGGTAATCGCTGTGGTCCATGAACTCGACGCCCTTTTCAAAGGGCGTCAGGCGCGGCACACCGCACCCGGACACCAGCAGCGCCAGGCCAAAAGTCAGCAGCAGCAACTGCCGCGCACGGCCGGTTACGGCCGTGACGGCAGACTGCGGACTGGTGATGGCCGGCTTGCTGCTCATGCTAGTCACTTTCCTTGCGCGGACGGCGTCCGCTGTTGCGGATGGACAGTTCGTCCACATTGGGAATCGCCCGCGGCGCGTCAAGCTTGGCGCGGTCCTTCTCGTCCTCGCTGCTGCCCCAGACCAGCAGACTGGGGTCGCGTTCAATGCGGCGGGCAAAGATGCGCAGGCTGGCGCTGGCGTCACGGATGTTCTGCATGCTGATCTGCAGGTTCAACTGATTGTCCAGCACCAGATTGTTCAGGTTGCCCAGCAGAGTATCCAGATTGCCGGCAATGCCGTTGAGACCGGCCACCAGTTCCGGAATACCCTTGTCGCCTTCGGCCATGAGTTTGTCGAGCCGTCCGCTGGCGCTTTCCAGGTTCTTGACCAGGTTGCCGATGCCGGCGTTGTTTTCCTCGATCAGTTTGCGAATGTCGGCCAGCAGTGTGCTGGCGGCGTCAAATGTGGGCGCCACCTTGCCAAAGGCGGGCTCAAGCTCCTTCAACCCCTTCTCCAGCCGATCCATGGCCGAGGCCAGCGAGGCCAGGGTCTGTTCCACGTTGCGCGAAAAGTCGTCTTTCTCGATCACCGTGGCCAGCTTGTCTATGCCGACCTGCAGTTTCTTGAGCGTCACCTCGGCGCCCTCGAACAGGTCGTTGAAGCTGGCCGGCGCCTGGCCCTTCTGGGGCAGACGCGAGCCGGGGCGCACCACGTCGCGGGCGCTGCCCAGCTTGAGCACAAGCTGGTTGGCGCCGAACAGGCTGCCCATCTGCACGCTGGCGATGGTATCCACGGGCAGAACCACGGTGTCGGCGTAGGCGTCGTCAATGATGATCGAGACCTCAACCTCGACCTGTCGCCCGCCCTCGGCCCGCACCACGGGCAGGGTGCGGATGGCCTCAACCTTGCCCACGCGCTGGCCGGCCACGACTACGTTGGCCGAACCGGTAAGCCCGCCGACATCGTCAAACACGATGGAATAGCGGGCACCCTCAAGTTTCGGGCCGACGCCCTGCAGATAGCCGACCACGGCCAGAAACGCGACAATGGCGCCGATGGTGAACGCGCCGGTGATCAGATCGGAACGGCTGCCTTTACGGGACATGGTTACCTGCCTTTCGGGGCCTGAGATTGATCGTCGTAGGTTTCACTGCCGTCGCCGGGCGTGAACGTGTCACCGTGGTAGTACCGGCGCAGAAAACGCCAGGTGGGCATATCGCCAAAAGTCTTGGGGTTGGCGCGCGAACGGTCCTGCGACGCGCGGGTCTGGGCCGAAAGCCGCCGCAACTGGCGGCCGGCGTCGGCGATTTCGCGCGATTGCAGCGTTGCGGCCAGACGCGCCAGGCTGTCGTTCAGATCCGCCGTGACCTGGGCGGCACGGGCCACACCGTCGGCGAATTCGCCCAGGCCGGCTTCCGCCTGTTGCGTGCCGCTTGCGCCGCGTTCGAGACCCGCCGCCAGATCGGCGCTGCGGGCTTCCACTTCGCGCCGCAGATCGGCCAGGGCGCGGGCGGCTTCCTCCAGCCGCGGGGCTGCTTCGGCCGGCCACGACGCGCCGCGCGCCAGCATGGCGTCTATTTCGGCGGCGCGGCGCCGCGCGTCATCAAGACCCTGGATAATCCGCGTCAGTGTCGGGCCGTCCAGAAAGCGCAGGGCGCGTTCGACGTAATCCTGGATACGCGCCAGTTCGGCCTTGTATTCGGTAAGCTGGTCGGTGCCGGCGGCGCTGACGGTGCGGCGGATTTCGCCGCCGGGGGCCAGTTTCTGGCTGCTCTGGCCCGGCGAAACCGCCAGTTGCGGGCTTCCCATCAGGCGCGGCTTCTGCACGCGCAGTTCCGAATCCACGGCCAGGCCTTCCTCGTTCAGCCACTGCGAGCCGCTGCCGGGCGAGATCGCGATTTCCACGCGCACGCGGGTGCGGCCTTCGTGCTGCACCACACGCGCGTCCAGCACCGTGCCGGCGGTGCGGCCCTTGATGCGGACACGGTCGCCGGCACGGATGCCGCCGGCATCGTCAAAGTACGCCACGTAGGTCTGCATTGTCTCTTTGCCGGGGCGCGTGGCGGCCCGGATCGCCCACCCGGCGACCAGCGCCACGCACAGGCCGATGGCGACAACGCCGGTGGCCAGGTTCCAGTTGCGCATGGCGGGGTCGCTCACGCCTGGGCCTCCTTGCGCCGGGCGCCGCCGATCAGCCGTTCGCTGAGGTCGGCAAGCTGGCGCGGGGCATTGATCGGGCCTTCAGGGTCGCCGCTGACAAACTGGCGCACCAGCGGCGAGGTGCTGTTGCGCAGGTCCTGGGGCGTGCCGCGAAACGCGATGCGGCCGCCGTACAGCATCAGCACCTCGTCGGCGATGCGGAAGATGCTGGGGATTTCGTGGGTAATTACCACGCTGGTGATGCCCAGTTTGGCCGTCAGGTCACGGATCAGCTTGTCAATCACGCCGATCATCACCGGGTCAAGCCCGGCGCTGGGCTCGTCGTAAAACACAATCGCGGGGTCCAGGGCAATGGCGCGCGCCAGACCGGCGCGTTTTTTCATGCCGCCGCTGATTTCATACGGGTACTTGTCGGCTGCGTTGCCCATGCCCACCAGCTCGAGCTTGAGCTTCACCATCAGGTCTATCGTGCTGCGCGGCAGGTCGGTGTGGCGCTGAATCGGCAGGGCCACGTTTTCGGCCACCGTCAGGCCGTTGAGCAACGCCGCGCTCTGGAACAGCACGCCGTATTTGCGCTTGGCTTCCTCGCGCTGGCGCGGGTTGGCGGATTGCAGGTCAAGGCCGTCAATCAGTACCTGGCCGGCGTCGGCCTCTTCGGCGCCGATCATGTGGCGCAGCAGCGTGCTTTTGCCGCAGCCGCTGGGGCCCATGATCACGTACACGCGGCCACGTTCGAGGTCAAACGACATGTTGTCCAGCACGCGGTTGTCGCCATAGGCCTTGGACAGGTTGCGCACCGAAATGGCCGGTGTGGCCGCGCGCGGCGGCCCGTCGTTGGCGTCGGCAGCCGTCGGCTCAATCACCGCACCCACTCCATCCGGTACATGAAGTTGTAGATCAGCGACATCACGGTATCCGAAATGATCAGCAGGATCAGGCAGATCACAATCGCCTGCATCGTGGCGCGGCCCACTTCAATGCCGCTGCCGCGCACGTGAAAGCCCTTGAAGCAGCACACCAGCGTGATCAGCCAGGCGAACACCACGCTTTTGGACAGGCCGAAAATGAAGTCCGACATCTTCACGAACTGTTTGGTGACATTGAACCAGTCTTCGCTGGTGATGTTGAACTGGTAAATGCCGACTACATAACCGCCACACAGCGCCGAAAGATCAAACAGCACCGTACAGGCCGGCAGCATCAGGCACGCCGCCAGAAACCGCGGCGCCACCAGGTATCCCACCGGATGGATGCCCATGGTGTCCAGCGCGGTGATTTCCTCACTGACGGCCATGGTGCCCAGTTCGGCCGTGAATCCCGCGCCCACACGTCCGGCAAAGATGATCGCCGCCAGCAGCGGCCCCAGCGTGCGCAGAATGGAAACCCCCACCACACCGGCCACCAGTTCGGCCGGGCCGTAACGCGCCAGGCTGGGCGTTGTCTGTATCACCAGCGACGCCCCCACCAGAAAGCCCAGCAGCACCATGATGGCCGTGCTGCGCGCGCCGGTGTAGTCCATCTGCACAATCAGTTCGTGGCGCGGGTAAATGCGGCGCGAAAAAAGCCCGCGCACGCCAAAGGCCATGGCCTGGGCGCCAAAGCGCACGGCCTTGCCCAGCACCGCCAGATAGCGGTTGATGAACTGGCCCAGCGCGACAATCAGGTCGGTCAGAAAGGACATGTGCGCGCCCCTTCGGGCCGGGGGATTGTGCGGATTTTCCGGCCCGCTGTGCAGAGCAAAACTGGCACTTGCCGTTTTTGGGTTGCCCGGCGTTGCGGTTTACGATTTGCTGGCATGACCTTGCCGTTTTTGCGCCCAACGGATCCTCCTGCCGCGCACCTGTGGCGCCCCGCCGTTCTGGCCGGCAGCCTGCTGGGTAGCGGCTTTGCCCCGGTGCTGCGCGGCACCGCGGGCACGGCCCTGGTGGCCGCGCCCTCGCTGGCGCTGCTTTGGGTGCCGGACCCGGCGCGCTGGGCGGTCTGGGCGGCGCTGGGCCTGGTTTTCAGCGTTTTGAGTCTGTTGGCGGGCCGGGCGGTGTTGCGGGCCTATCCGGCCCTGAAAGACCCGTCGTGGTTTGTCCTGGACGAAGCGGCGGGGTTCTTTGTGACCTGTGCCGTGTTCGGGGCCGGAACGGGCTTGGACATTTGCTTCGCGTTTCTAACATTCCGACTTTACGATATCTGCAAACCTTGGCCGGTGCGGATGTTCGAGCGTCTAGCGGGGAGTGTTGGAATCCTCGCGGATGATCTTGCTGCGGCGGTGCTGGCCGGCCTGAGTTGCTGGGGTTTGCGCGCCCTGGCACAGCTTGTTTAGGGGACAGGAACGTTTCATGGCGAACCCCAAACCGCCTTCTTCCGGCGCCACGCGGCGCATGATGACCCCGCCGCCGCCGGGACAAGCCCGCAAATCCACAGGCAGCATGCCCGCGGCCACGCCCCACGGCTCGGGCGCCATGCAGCCTGTCAAGGAACGCGGCGGCACGCCGCCCCCGCCCCCGGCTGCTCCCGGCGGTGCCGGGCCCGCGGGTGCTCCGGGCCGTCCCGCGCCACGCCCGCTGGTCAAACCCAAAACCGCCGGTCTGCCGATCAAGACCAAAATCGTGATTGCCATGAGCGGTCTGGCCGTCGGCGTGTCGTTGATGCTGTTTGTGATCGTCATGATCATTTCCACAGCCAGCCTGGACGCGACGATCGAGCAATCGGGCCTGGGCATGCTGCAGCAGGCCGAGGCGATTCACCGCCCCTACCGCGCGGGCCTGAACGAAAACGGATTGATTGCCTACTTTGGCCAGCCCGCCAATCGCGGCTCCAAGTTCGGCTCGTACTGGAAGCAGTTGCAGCCCTGGTTCCACCCGCGCATCCCGCCCTGTGCTGAATTTGCCAAGTGGGATCAGTTGGCCGAAGACCGCGTGTGGATCAAGGTCGCCGGCGAAGTGCTGGATTCGCCCACGCCGTTTCCGGAAAACGTGTGCGTGGAAATCTTCGGTCGCGACTACGCGCGCAAACTGCGCGAGCTGCCGGCCGGCGCCTCGCTGCCCGAGCCCGGCACCCCGCGTGTTTTGAACTACGAGGCCGTGAACAAGGAACGCGAACGCTTCAACGGCCTGTTCACCAAGTACGGGCTGGACCCGCGCCAGCACATCTTTGACGATCTGCGCGCGGCAATCAACCGCGAGACCACAACCAAGATCATTGACCCGGCCCAAGGCGGCGGCCTGCGGCGCAAGGTTTTCAGCGAGTTTCACGCCGAGTTTGTGGCCGACCTGCAGAAACTGACCGATGCTGAAAACAGCCAGGTCAAGTACATCATCTTCGAGATTCCCGGAAACTCACTGCCCGGTTTCACCACCGAACAGCTCACGGTGATCAGCCCGCCACGCAGCGGCGTCAAGACGGGCAAGAGCACGGCGACCAAGACCGTGGGCAACGTAGAGGTAGACAGCAGCGCGTCCGTGGACGGCAAATCGGCCTATCGCTTTTCGGTGTCCAAGCCGCTGGGCGACACGATTTCGATCTACCTGGACCGCGAGGAAATTGACGCGCGCAAGAACCGGCTGCTGTTTTCGATCCTGGGCATCTCGGCGCTGGCGATCGGTCTGGCCATCGCGCTGGCGTTTGTGATCGGCGGCGGCATCACCAAGCCGCTGGAGACCCTGATGACGGACATCCAGATCATCAGCGGCGGCAACTTTGACCACAAGCCTCTGGCCCGCAGCGCCGACGAAATCGGCATTGTGTCGCGGCTGCTGGGCGACATGGCGGCCGGTCTCAAGGCTGCCCAGGAAGTATGGCTGGAGAACCAGGGCCGCAAGCACGACCTGGATATCGCCAAGGAAATCCAGGAGAACCTGCTGCCCAAGCACGTGCCGCGCATCGCCGGTTACGACGTAAGCGCCTATTACTCGCCCAGCAAGGAAGTCGGCGGCGACTACTACGACTTCTTTCTGGTGGACAAGACGCACCTGGGCATGGTCTGCGCCGACGTGTCCGGCAAGGGCATTCCGGGCAGCATGGTGATGATGATGTGCAAGGCGCTGGTCAGCTACGAGGCCCAGGACAACCTGAGCCCGCGCGACATCTTCTGCAAGGTGAACCGCTCACTGGCCAAGGACATCAAGCGCGGCATGTTCGTCACGGCGTTTTACATGCTGCTGGACATTCCCACGGCGCGTCTGACGGTGGCCAGCGCGGGCCACAACCCGCTGCTGCTGTACCGCGCGGCGACCAAGCAGTGCACCCAGATCAACCCCGGCGGCATCGCCCTGGGCTTTGACAAGGACGGGCGCCTGTTTGAACGCAACATGAAGGAAGAGGTGATCCAGCTTCAGCGCGGCGACCGCGCCGTGATCTACACCGACGGCGTCACCGAGGCGATGGGCCCCAACAACGAGGAATTCGGCGAAGACCGCCTGATGGCGATTACAGTGCAGTGCGCGGCCAAGTCTTCCACCGAATACCTGACCACACTGGTCAACGCGATTCAGGGCCACGCCCAGAGCGACGAGCAGCACGACGACATCACGATTGTCACCCTGAAAGTAGGGTAGTCAGGGTGGAAGTTTCGGGACGGGC
The DNA here is from genome assembly GCA_015075515.1 of Planctomycetota bacterium. GTDB lineage: Bacteria > Planctomycetota > UBA8742 > UBA2392 > UBA2392 > H3-PLA7. Next base: position 280,500 of record JABTUE010000004.1, on the reverse strand, counting down.
AACAGGCGGGTCATCAGGGGCAACGCATGTCCGACGCACGGGTCACAGACCGGCTGGAGGTTTCAGCGCACACGCGCAACCTCGCACTGGTGCGCGAATTTCTGCATGCCGCCATCAAGCGCAGCGCGCTGCCGCCGGCCGACATCAACAAGGTCGTGCTGGCAGTGGACGAAGCCGTGGCCAACACCATCCAGCACGGCTACGAGGGCCGCGAGCCCGGCAGTGTTGAAATCGTGATTGACGCCGACCATGAACGCTTCACGATCAAGATCCGCGACAACGGCGCAAGCTATGATTCGGCCAAGGGCAGCGAACAGAAGGCCGAACTCGACCTGCAAAAACACATCGCCAGCGGCAACAAGCGCGGGCTGGGCCTGTTCATCATGCGCAAGGTGATGGACGAGGTTACCTACACCTCGCGCGAGGGCGAACGCAACGAACTGACACTGGTCAAGCTGATCCGGCCGCGCAACTAGGGATTGCACAAGGTCGTTGTAACCGCACAGATCGTACTTATAAGGCTGGGCCCATGCGCGAGTTCGAAATCAACCTGGAGCAGATCGCCCCCGAAGTCACGCTGATTCACGTGGCGGGGTGGCTGGACGCCCACACCTTCGAATACATGGAACAGACGATCAACAACCTGTTCGACGAAGGCAAGGTGCGTCTGGCGGTGGATCTCAGCCAGGTTGAGTACATCTCTTCGGCCGGCGCGGGCGTGTTCATCGGCACCCTCAGCTCCAGCCACGAGCGCGGCGGCGACATCGTGCTGATGAATCCCACCGAACCCGTGCGCGAAGTGTTTGACATGCTTGGCCTCAGCCAGGTGTTCAAGTTCGCCAAGACTCCGCCCGAAGCCGTCAAGCTGCTCAAGAAGTAGTTGCCCGCCCGGTTGCTGCCCGCCGGAATTGAGGCGGGACAGCCCCTCTGTCGAGAAGCTGTCCCATGTTTGGTGGGCCAGGCGGGCCTTAACCCAAAACCGAGCTCAGTACGTCGTGCGCTTGGGTCTCTGCCGAAAACGCGTTCGCGCCGGTCGCTGGGAGACGTTTGCATTCGACGGAGGATGATTTAGCTGGAATGCGGCGGGCCCGTTCGAACCGCCGCATCCACGGCCAGCGTGGGGCTACTTGGCGTAAGCACGGAGCAAGATGCGAAGGCGCCCCAATGCCTCTAGCCGCCTTTCACGGGTCGTCGTAACTGGGAGGCTCAAAATCTGCGCCACCTCGACATAGCCGAAGCCGTATAGGTCGTAGAGCTCGATGATTTCGCGCTGGGGGCTGGGGAGTTTCTTGACGGCGTCACGTACATCAATAACAAGCGTCAGCCGGTTCGGGCAAGAGCGGGAGCAAGTCGGGTCCAGACCTTCCGGCACCGGAAGCAACCTGTCCTTGCGGAGCAAGTCGATCGTCTGATTCGCGACGGACTTGTGCCATAACGCCTGCGCTTCAGGTTCGCTCCTGTACTGGAAGCTAACCTCTTGCAGCGCGAACCGCTCCGCCACCAAGGCTTCCGCGTCGCCGACATGCCTAAGCGCATCGTCACCAAGCTTGTACTTGACGTAGCTACGAGTTTTCTTGCGGCCAACGCTTTTGACAATGTTCACGCAGTTGGCGCGACGGTGGCTGTTCACGGTGCAGACCAACAAGGCAAGCGCCAACAGCAACCCCCACTGGGGCTTCTTCTCCTTCTTCATGGTCCGGTCCTCGACGGGAGGTCAGGGACCGAAGGCCTCCGGCTACCTTGCCCGCAACGCTGCGGTCAGGGCTTTCGTCGACAAACGCTTCCCACGCGCAATCGACGGACTCGTCACACACAATTCCAACTTCGCCTGTGGCCGATGAGTCTTGTTATCCAATTTCGGCATAGAAAGCCTTAAATAGTGGCGGCGTAATGACTTACCAATAGCGGCATTTTGGGGTTATCAATCCACACCTCCAAAAAGGGAGCCACGAGTACCAGGTCGGCTTACGCCGCGAGTGAAGCGAGCGTGCAGGAGCGCTCTTCGACCATGAACAAAAAGTATGGATTGAAAGACGAGGCTGAGTTGGAGAGGATTGTCCAACGCAAACTACAGGAAGATATAGCGTGTGTCCTACCGGATGCCACAGAGATTGAACGAGCTGAGGCTCTTTGCATGCTTCGCGCGTTTTTCCCTGCGGATTTAAGGTGGTTCACGCTTCAACGCATGGACCTAGCTCCCTACTATGCCCGAGCGCCAGGCGGCGGGCTAGGATTCAATGCTTGTGGGACACGATACCATGAGTTGCTGACCGGACTGAAGCGTTACTACCTGCAACAGTCCTCCTCACCGAGGGCATCCTATGCTACTGATCGACGTGAGGAAACGATTACTCCGGCTGAGTAACATCGGGCTTTGGTTTGCCAAGGTGGCATCACGGCCCAGAGATCTAACACGCCGCAGCAACATCAGATCGATCGCGCTACCCAACGCCCACGACCTTACATTCCAGAATGTGCCGACAACAAAGTACTTCGCCACAGTAGTCGCAGTTGCCTTGTACCAGAACGCTTTTGATTTCACTAACCTCGTCTACAGCGAGTTTGAAGCCCTCGCCAGAGAGGTCAACAAGATACTCCGCCTCGGAAAGGCACCCACAGCTAGCGGCACGCGCACGGCATGGGTCAAAATGAAGCCCAAGCCAACAGCAGATGCCGAATATCGGTTTTCCTCAGCAACGCCATTCTACCTGGGATTTCGATCTGAGCCTGGAAAAGAAGTCCACAATACGCGATTCACAACTCTAAGTGTCAGCCGGCTACTCAGCCATAGCCCGCCGAGCGAACCCGCAACCCTCGCGCGTTCCAACATACTTGAACACGCTGCTGAGGAGGAAGCTACTATTTTCAAACCACCACCATGGGACACGGCAAACGACAGGCCAGGATTCACCCCCAAAAACCTTCCACAACCACCTACGCCGAGAATCCCTCGCGGTGTTGAGAATGAGTCTGCTCGGGGAGCGATCAAGGCAGACTTGGCTTCGCTTGCGAGGCCCCTACTAAGGGTCATCGGAACACCGGAGAAGCCAAGGAACGCAAAGTACAGCATCACTAGCCAGGTCGAGTTCGTCGATTGCGATGAGATTCGAGAGCTGTGGGCATTACTCGGCATGGATGCGTTCGCACTACGCGAGTATCGTGGCAAAGTCGGCTCCTATTTCCTTCCGTTGACGATATCAGCCGATCACCACAGCTCAGCTACAAGCAGCGCGACGGCGATCAGCGAGTGGGTCAACACGCGACGAGCCATACTCACGCGCATGGTGACATCGGCATACAGCAAACGCATTGGAGCATGGCCGGCAAGCTCGATGACCGAGCCGCTGCCGGGATTCTATTCGCCCCTTAGCCCTCGACGTCAACCCGTGGGCAGCTTAACCACGACATTGCTTGCGACTCGAGGCCTTAGGTGCTGGAAGAGCGGAGCGAAGACTTTGGAAGGGAGGTCGTCAGAAATCCGTGGTTTTCTTGAGTCCATGAGGACCATCGATGGAGGTTATGCCCAAAACCACGACTCACCAACCGGAGGTATTGTTCTCGACGAGCCGCGCTATACCGCCATGGGCATCGGCATCACGATGTACGCCAACCCTCACAGCATCCTCCACGCGACCATGTACCTGCTATCGCTGGAGGACATGCAAACGGAAGCTCCAAGCCATCGCTACGGACGAAGGTACGCGTACAACCTCATGTGGGTTCTATGGGGTGTTCGCCTGGCGCACGACGTTTACGAATGGAGGCCAGCCGAAGCTGGCGTCCATCGGCATCTTGTGAACACAACCACGCTGTCTGCCTTGCGTGACACCCTGGTCCGGCAACTCCAGCTGGCAGGCCCGTTGTGTTGGACAACAAGCAAGTACGCATCCAACGATAGCTATGCTGTTATCGACAACATTAGGGAGTGCGCAATCTGCCTTGACCTAATGGCCGACCTAGCAAAAGTACTCCCCCAAGACTACCTGGAGCAGAGCACGCGCCAGCTCATGCAACCAATTGTTGAAAAGGGAAGCACAGAACCAAAGGCAACGCGTAGCACGCTTCCCTACATGCCGTGGCTCGCAACCTCAGTCGCCGGCATTGCGCTCATCAGCGCAAAATTTGCGACCGGCATGGGTGGCCTGCTCGACGCAATGACGCGTTACGTTAGTACTTGGTGGGGCGTCAAGAACGTCAGCGTCCAGCACCGCGCAGAGATAGCAGCTGCGCTCATGTACGGGCAGACACGCATTTCAAGCATCTTAGAAAAGGGAAAAGTACCATCGTTCTTCTTGAACCCAACCGAGACGCCACAGACGTAGAAGGACATTGGGCGTGCGTCAGCACCGGCCTCTCCGGCCCCTGCATGTGCGGTTCGGTGCTTTCGAGACAGCGGGCTGGTTGGCTCTATCGTGTTTCTTGCCTTCGGATTGACTGGGTTATCTTTTCTACGGCCTGTGTGACTTCGTTGTGTGTAGTATTGCGGCCGATGCCGAAACGAATGCTAGCGTTCGCTTCTTCTTCGGAGAGCCCGATTGCTCGGAGAACGTGGGAAGGTTCGATGGTTCCGCTAGTGCACGCGGAGCCAGTGGACGCCGCGATGTGGGGCTGTAACGATGCGAGCAAGACGTCGGCCTCGATTCCTGGGAAGTAGATGTTGGCGTTTCCGGGATGCCGGCGGCTCGTTCGTGGACCGTTCAGTTGGATGGGTGGCATGACTTTCCGCAGTTGGTTTACAAAGGTATCGCGTAGGTCTTGAATCCGCTGTCTCTCTTGGTCGGCGCTCGGTCCAACTAGTAGGTTGACGGCCGTTCCGAAGCCTATGCAGAGCGGGACGGGAAGCGTGCCTGCACGCAGGCCGTGCTGTTGTCCACCTCCGTAGATGAGTGGCTCGACGCGCTGTTGTACGTCCCGCCTGATAAATAGCGCGCCGATTCCTTTGGGCCCGTAGAGCTTGTGGGCGGAGAGGCTCGCGAGGTCAGCGTTCATTCTTTGCACATCGAAGTCGCATGCCGTCAAGGCTTGCGTGGCGTCTGTGTGAAACAGCGCGCCGAAGGAATGGGTTATCTCTGCAAGTTCGGCTACCGGTTGGATAGTGCCGATCTCGTTGTTTACGGCCATCACGGACACGAGCAAGACATCGTCGGCTAAGCGTTGACGCATTGCGTCCGGTTGGACGAAGCCCTCTTTGTCCACGGGAACCGTGTCCACCCGGAGGCCGTTTCGCTTTGCGGCAGCACGCGCTGCCGCGATGACGCTCTTGTGCTCAATCGCGCTGATGATGATGCGGCGGCGCTCTCGGGGCGCTCGCGATGCCACACCAAAGATGGCAAGGTTGTTCGCTTCTGTTGCGCCGGACGTAAAGATGATCTCGTCAGAGTCTGCGGCAATAGCACGCGCAACCTGCTCACTTGCCTGTTCCACAGCTCTTGCTGCTGCCCATCCAAAGGCGTGATCCGTCGCATGAGGGTTCCCGGGATGCACCCGCCAAAAGGGCGTCATCGCTTCGATCACCCGGTGGTCAACGGGTGTTGACGCCTGATAATCCATGTAAATGCCGTGACCGTCCATGTCTCGCCCTTGGACTGGAGGTTATCCCCAGTTGCTTGACTCTCTGCAACGCCCGTTTACGATCAACCTGGACGATACAACCAGCGCTGGGAAAACGTCATGTCAAGAAGCGTACCTTTTGCCGAAGGCTACACCCCCTTTTTTTCGGGACACGAGACCTTCCCTCTTCGCTACGGCTGGCTCAAGAAGGCGTTTGACGCCGTGGTTGAAGAAGGAAGGAAGGACTTGTTCACAAGCGACGATGCCATTGCACGCTTCGGCGTCGGGAAAAACATGGTCGCTTCGATCCGTCATTGGGCGACGCACACGGGAATCATTGAGGAAGTAGGAGACCGCCTTCGGGCAACAAACCTAGGGCGTGAGCTGTTCGACCCCGAAAGTGGACTTGACCCCTTCATGGAACACCCATCAACCCTCTGGCTCCTTCATTGGCACCTAGCCGGTAACACAAAAAAGACGACGTGGTACTGGGCTTTCAACCAATTCTCGTCTCCAATCTTCAAGCGATCGCGCCTTGTCGACAGCATCAACAAGCTGGCAACTTCACGGGGATGGGCTCGAGCCGTAAAGACCACGCTTCGAAACGACGTTGCCTGCTTCATAAGAACTTACGTCACGCAAGGACCAAGCTCGCCGGGCGCCCTAGATGACTCCATCGAATCGCCACTGGCTGAGCTCGGGTTGATCAAAGCAACTTCAACGACTGACGAGTTCCGATTTGTGCGCGGACCAAAACCCACCCTGGGGCAGGGCACATTTGCGTATGCGCTGCTCGACTTCTGGAGGAGCCAACAGTCAGCCGCGACCCTCTCGTTTGAATCCGTTGCCCATCAGGCAGGGAGCCCCGGCCGGGTTTTCCTGTTAGAGGAGAATGAGGTAGCTGACCGTCTTGCCGACCTCGACAGGCTAACCGATGGAGCACTTAGCTGGTCTGAATCGGCAGGCCTCCGCCAAGTCGTGCGCAACATTGAGTTTGACGCGGTGTATCCGATCAACTTTATCGAGAAAGACTACAAAACGATTGACAAGCGAAAGGCCGCGTGATGACACAGGCAGACATTGTCCGCGTCACCCGCCGATTCCAAAGGTCGATCCGAATCGACACAGATCTTGGCGCCAAACAAGCCCTCGACGGCTTCATTTGCCCGCAGTCGTTCGCGGAAGTCTTGACAACAATGTCAAGACACGTTCAGCAGACAAAGCACACAGCCTTCACTTGGACAGGCCCATACGGCGGTGGAAAGTCCAGCCTTGCAATCGCCTTTGGCGCCCTACTCGGCGGTGACTCCGTCGAGCGGCGCAACGCAACATCCATTTTCGGATCGCAACTCACCAACAAAATCACAAGTGCCTTCGCCACCGGGTCCAAAGGATGGCACGTGGTGCCGGTAGTCGGCCTGCGGGACAACCCCGTGAATACAATCGGGTCGGCACTTGTGGCCGCCGGCCTTGCTTTAAGAGCACCCCGCGGCGGATGGAGCGAAACATCGCTCATCGAAGAAGTCTCCAAGGCTTCGACAGGGCAGAAGCATGGCGGTATCGCCTTGATCATAGACGAAATGGGCAAGTTCCTCGAACATGCGGCACAAAACGGAACAGACATTTACGTCTTTCAGCAGCTAGCTGAGGCCGCTAATCGAAGTAATGGACGGTTTCTTTTCATCGGAATCTTGCACCAAGCCTTTGGAGAGTATGCAACCCGTCTATCCACCCAGCTGCGCGACGACTGGATCAAGATACAGGGGCGCTTTGTAGACCTCGCGGTCAACGTCACGACGCGCGAGCAGGTCGATCTGATATCGCGTGCCATCGAGGCGAAGCGCAATCGAAACAAGGCAGAGAACGAGGATCGAGTCATTGCTGAGGCAATCGACCGCCGCAACAAGAATCTGGCCCAAACCCTAGCTATGTGTTGGCCACTACATCCGGTCGTAGCCTGCTTGCTCGGACCCATCTCGCGCCGCAGATTTGGTCAGAATCAACGAAGCATCTTTGGGTTCCTCAACTCCGCCGAGCCACACGGGTTTCAGGACTATCTAGAGCAAGCCGCTGACGACGCTCGCTACATGCCCGAACAATTGTGGAACTACTTGCGCGCAAATCTCGAGCCCTCAATCCTGGCCTCTCCCGACGGACACCGCTGGGCCTTAGCCGCAAACGCAGTGGACAAGTGCGAGTCTCGCGGGGGTGACGTTCTGCAGACAGCGCTGCTGAAGACCATCGGCGTGATCAACCTGTTCAAGGAGCAATCTGGAATAGTCGCCAGCAACGAAGTGCTGTCCTCTTGCTTTCCGCTGGGAACCAAGCGCGATCTGACAAAGGCACTGGCACAACTTCAAGAATGGTCACTTATCCGGTTCAAGAAGTACGAGGGAGCCTATGCGATCGTCGCTGGCAGCGACTTTGACATGGAACAGGCCCTACAGGAGGCACTTGACGAGTCCGCCAGCATCGACACGGCTCGCCTAGAGGCTCTCGCCGGCATACAGCCCGTTCTTGCAAAAAAACACTATCACGAGACAGGCGCGATGCGCTGGTTCGAAATCAAACTCGTCACCGTAGCTGATCTGGCAGCCACCAAGTACGACACGGCCTCGACCAACTTGGCTGGTCGATTCCTGCTCGCAATTCCGACGCAAGGCGAGTCCGCACAGCAGTGCGTTGACGCATGCCGGACCGCGGCGCGGCACTCGGACCACATGGACATCGTGGCAGGAGTGTCCGACAGAACTAGCCAGATTACTCGGTACGGCTTGGAACTAGTGGCGTTGGATGACGTGCGAGAACACCACCCCGAACTCCGCGAGGACGACGTGGCCAGGCAAGAGGTTGACGCCAGAATCGCGACAGTCGAAGGCCTACTCGAGTCAGAACTGAACAATGCGCTAGACGAAGCAACCTGGTATCGCAAGCACCAGAAGAAACCAAAACGACTGCGTCGCGCCGAGATCAGCAAACTCGCATCCGACCTTGCAAGCAAGCGTTTCGACAAGTGCCCCCGTATTCACAACGAGCTGCTCAACCGCGCCCGGCCATCCGCAAGCGCAATCAGCGCACAAAACGAACTCCTACGCAGGATGGTTGTTGAGCACGGAAAGGAACGACTCGGCATAGAAGGATTCCCAGCGCACGGAGGCTTGTTCTCCTCCATCCTTGAGAAAACAGGTCTCTACGCGCAGCAAGATGGCTCCTGGCAGTTCTGTGTTCCCCCACCAAGTGAGCACAACCTTTGCAGATTGCGGCCAATGTGGGACGCCACAACGGAATACCTGCGCGAACACTCCTCTAGCACCGTCTCCATTCAACACATCTACCGTATGTGGAGTAACCCGCCTTACGGTGTCAAAGAGGGCTTGATGCCGGTCTTGATCGTAGCATTCATCATGTCGCAGAGAGACAAGATAGCCCTTTATCGCGATAACGTCTTTCGCGCACGATTCGACGACGTGGACATTGGCTACCTTGCCAAGGATCCTCAGACCATACAGATTCGATGGATGGATCTGTCAGGTGTTGATCGTGACATACTCACCGGCATTGCAGACGTGGTTGGATCACTTCACCCGGAGGCTCCAATATCAATCGTTGAGCCACTTGCAGTTGGCCGCCAGCTGATCGCCATTTACGAGGACCTTCCACACTGGACGAAGCGTACAATGCGCCTGTCCAAGCAAGCCCTGCAACTGCGAGATCTGTTCAAGCGAGCCACGGACCCTAACCAGCTCTTGTTCAGCGCGATTCCGAACGCCCTCAACGGAGACGGACACCACACACAAGACACAAACGCCATCGTCAACCGAGTGCGTGACAGCCTTCAGGAGTTGGTAAGCACATTCCCCTCAATGCTCCACCGCCTAAAGAGCACATTGCTAACAGAACTGCATGTACCCAACGAATCGCCCCAGGCGCTCGCCGAACTACGGGGCCGCGCGGAAAACATCCGCGGCCTGTCCGGCGACTTCAACCTAGACGCCTTCGTAGTCCGCCTGACGCAGTTTGATGCAACGAACTCTTCGATGGAGTCCATTGCCAGCCTTGCCGCGGAGAAGCCACCACGCGACTGGACGGACGCGGATTTGGACAGGGCCACCGTCAGGATAGTAGAGCTGGCTGAGCAGTTCCTGCGTGCCGAGACGTTCACGCGCGTCAAAGGACGGCCAGCTAAAAGACACGCACTGGCTGTGGTGGTCGGGAAAGGAGGACGTCCAACTCCCTATCTTGAAGAGTTCTCCATCGGGGAGTCCGACAAAGCAGCAGTGGACGACCTCGTCAGGCGCATCACAGGTGAACTTGAGAGAGCAGATCCTTCAACGAAGAACGTCATCCTCGCAGCACTGGCAGAGATCAGCGCCAGTTTCATGCAACCAACCGTTTCCGACGCCCCTGAAAACTAGGAACAGTCGACATGCCACTGGATGACGACGAGCGCGCCCGCATCTGCTACGAGCAGAACTTCGAACAACTCAGAAGTTTGAACACGCAGATGAACCACATCCCAACGTTCGCCATGACACTGACTGGTGGACTATGGTTCGGCGCAGGCGTGGTCGATTCAATCCCCCGCGAACTGAAGTTCCTGCTCCTAGTTTTTGCCGGCCTGTGCAACCTCGCCTTGATCCTTGCCATGATCCGAGTTCGAGATGTGATCGAAAGTTACCTCGAGAAGATTAAGAGCTTCTCCGATAGTTCGTTTGCGGACGGTCGACCCGCCCAGCCGAAAGCTCAATGGCTGGGCAGCTACAGCATGATTACCTTGTACGCCGCGCTCATGGTCGTAAGCGCGCTACTCTCCTTCCTGGTGGCAATCTGGAAGTATCGGCCATTTTCGACATGCGTTGGAGTCGTTCTACTTGGCCTGCTGTTGCTGGCGATGTACCTCGGCGTCTTCAAACTACCCGGATGGTTGAGGCCAAAACCCAAGGCTCCCGAACCGACTCCAAAGGAAGCTGGAAAGCAATAATGAATCCAGACTACTACGAGAAAAACGCGCAACAGTATTTCAGCAAGACGCTCATTCTCGACGTCGCGGGCGTACGCGACCGTTTTCTACAGTACATCCCCCCTAGTGCCAGCATTCTCGACGCCGGAAGCGGGTCTGGACGCGACACACTTGCGTTCATGAAGCTCGGCTTTGACGTCGATGCTTTTGACCTCTCACCTGCCATGGCCAAGCTCAGTTCCCGCCACACAGGCAAGCGAACACAGGTCGTCTCGTTCCAAGGTTATGAACCCGACAAGCAGTACAACGGCATTTGGGCCTGCGCGTCTCTCCTACACGTTCCCCGCCAATCCCTACCCGAGGTACTCGCACGGCTGAGCCGGGCAACAAAGCCAGGAGGCGCAATCTACGTCTCGTTCAAACACGGAACCACGGAACGAACAGATGCTGATGGCCGAAGGTACACCGACATGGACATGGCAGAACTGCTGCGACTGTTCAGCAATCTCAAGGAACTGGACCTCCGCGAGCTGTGGAAATACGGTGGTCTTCCATCCCAGCCACTCCCCGACACCTGGATGAACGCCATCGCAGTCAAGACTGCATGAGGAGCAACGCATGTCCAACGAGCTGCACGTACTCGGCCTTTCCGGCGGACGAGATAGCGCCGCACTCGCCGTATACATGAGACAGTACCACCCTCAACTTGACATCGAGTACTTCTTCACCGACACGGGGAAGGAACTACCCGAAGTTTACGAGTTTCTAGGGCGACTAGAGGGTTTCCTGGGAAGACGTATCCTCCGATTGAATCCAGACCGCGACTTCGACTTCTGGCTCAAGCAGTACAACAACTTCCTCCCTTCACCACAGACCCGCTGGTGCACGCGACAACTTAAGCTAAAGCCGTTTGAAATGTGGATACGGCCGCACCTGGACGCCGGCACAAGAGTTTACAGCTACGTCGCCATCCGAGCGGACGAGGAGTACCGTGACGGCTACACGTCCAAGCACAAGAACCTTGAGGTTCTCCTGCCCTTCCGAACTTCCGGCATCGACAAGGCAGGCGTGATCGAAATACTGGAGAGCGCGGGTCTTGGACTGCCTCGCTATTACGACTGGCGCACTCGCTCCGGCTGCACGTTCTGCTTCTTTCAACAGAAGGTTGAGTGGGTGCGCTTGCTCGAGCGGCACCCCGAGGCCTTCGCTGAAGCAATGCGCTACGAAAAGACCGCCGTTGAACACGGGTCTCCGTTCACATGGAGCCACGGCGAATCGCTGGAAGAACTGTCCCAACCGGGCCGCATCGCCGCGATCAAGGCTGAACATGAACGGCGGCTCGCTAGGATGAAAGCGCGCCAACAAGCGAATCCCTTGCGCACCAATAACGAGCCGCTTGACATCGACGACCTCTACGGTAAAGCAAAGATATGCATTACGTGCCACAAGTAGGCGACACAAGGCCTCGGACGGTCAGATATACCCGCCATCACCAGGCCCGTGACGTCGCTCGACCCCTTGATCACTCCTTCTTCTGATTATTTACTTCCGGTTCAGAATCCACTCCGTGGAGTACCTCCAAGAACAGATCAATATCCTGATAGTCGTTGTCTGGTGAAATTGGGATGATGTGCATGTTGTAGTCCTTCTTCCATCGCATGCGTTCCATCGCACCTATCTTCGCAACGTTCATAAGCGCATAGTGCGGCACGCCTCCCTCGGGAAATGCAGCGTTTATGTAGTTTAGCAAAAGTCGAAGTTCAGGATCCTGCAATGAGCAGCCTATGAAGATCACGGAGTACATTGTAAAGATTGATTGGAGCACACTCTGGTATCCGGGTTGCTGGTACAGGAGTTTTCTGTAGTCCTTGTCGGTTAGTACTATCTGCGAGGCGCCACTCAACGCATCGCCGTGCGCCTTGAGAAGAAAGAACTCTCTGAGAAACAGTTGTCGCTGGATGGCGTCCGCCTCATAGTACTTCAATGGCACCGACATGATCTTGTTATTAACGAGGGCTTTCTCAATCAGAAAGTCATAGTTTGTCGTGATGATGAATCGACTACGCTTTAGAGTTACAAGCAGGTCGTGTGTGCGTTTCGGTGCCTTAGATTGGTCGGTGTATATCTTTTCGATATACTTCTTGAACGTCGATAAGCCCAAAACGTCCTTGAGCGCCTCCGCTAGGGTCAGGAACTTATTAGGATCTTTCGCAAGCTCCTTTAGTTCAGTGACCTGCTGCGTTGTCAGTTCATGGCCCGCCTGACCGTGCTGGATAAGGCCATCGAGCAGCCCCTTCCAATCAGGAAAGCCCGCGGCCATGGATAGTCCGGCGCCGACGAAAAAGCCGCACTTTCGGTTGCGGTAGGAATCAAGCAGCTCCGTCGGGATGGTCTCCTTGCCAATTGCCATGCCTATGCTCCAAAGAGTTCTTGAAATCGCCGCTTGAGCACGTTGTGACGAATGCGAAGACTGTCGTGGTGGCCGCCACTGAGTTTGAACCTGGTAATGTAGTCGTACAGATCCTTCTGAACCTTTGTTGGACGATTCGCCAACAGTCTTTTTGGTTCAGCGGTATGTTCAAGCCGTGCTTTGTCGAACGCCGCGTAAGCCTTCGCGAAATCTATTGCGCTCAGCTTACTGACAATGTTCTTGTTCTTATAAAGCAAGTAGAATAGATCGACGAACATCCACTTTTGCCAGAGGCGCTTCGCAGTCTGGTCATTTACCTTTGCTAGAAAAGTCAGAATGGCATCCGCATCGGCCAGCACTGGCGCATAGGTGTCGTCGGTTAGTGTGAGGTAGTCGTCCATGAGCTGAGGTGCCTTGAGATCTCGCCTTGCATCATGCACGCAAATGGAAACGGCGTGCGCGAGATAATCTTGGTGCTTGAACCGTGCTGCAGATACTTGTGAGTGTTGGAAGAACGAATGCAGTCGCGCGACGCCATCAACGGCGTGCCTCAACCCGGATTGAATCGCGTTACGCAATTCAGGGGGGTTCAGCCGTACTCCCATCTGCATCCTCGAGAAAAGGCGCGACAGCTCTGGCTCTTGCGCGTCCTTCACGTACGCAACAACGACTCGGAAGCGGTTGATTCGTTTCTTGAGTGTGTTTGGAAGATCGGAGTACCTCAACCCAGCCACGGAGTGCCCAGCGACGGGATCTAGGTCGGAATCTAATGGGTAACCATCGTCAATGAAATCCCACAAAGCTCGAAGTCGCTGTTGGCCGTCCACCACCTCGAACTGGTACGTCATTCCAGGTCGACACTCCCGCAGATACAACATCGGTATGTCGTAGCCGCGTAGGACCGAGTCTATGAGCAACGACCTCCTCTTCGCCGTCCAAACTGGTCCGCGTTGCCAGGCCGGATTTAGGTGTATGTCCTCTCGGACATCACTTATTTCCGAGAAGCGCATTGTTTTGTGTGATATCTTCACGCCCAGCTCCTTGCTGGTGTTAGCTGTTCTCAAGAACGACCGTCAGTGCATCTGACAAGTTCCAGATTGGCTCTCCTGCTCCGTCCTTCAACATCTCAACTACTTTCGGTATGCCTGCTACGGCTAGTCCGTTTGCGATGGTCATCATGCGTCGTGGGTCGGATACGACTTTGACATCGCCGGTTTTGCTGATCGCTATGAGCATTAGAGTCTGCACCCGCCCTGGGTCGCTGCTGAAGATTGAGCCATCGATGATTTTTCTGGTATCACGGCCAGCAATGTCTGCTGGTTCCAAGCCACGGCGGGCTGCAACGCAAACGGCCAGAAACCACAGATCCACCATGCGCGGAAAAGGGCTTTGGTCGATGACCCCGCTTCCTCCAGTTTGGCAGTAACGGGAAAAGTGCTCGTGGAGCTCTACAGGAACGTTTAGGTCGATGGCTTGGAAAGGATTGAAGTGTCGGTCGGCCATAGCATCTCCTAGCGGTTCAGATCAGCAAGGACTTGGGCGTCAGTTCGCCGCAGACAAAGTTGGCAATCGTGGCGGTGATCGCAGTCGCAGCGAAGTGCTTTTCGGGCGACAGCGAGCGGGTCGTTGACAAGCTGTTTGGGGTAATGAGCAGGGTTTGTGAGCGTGATGATGACGCCAGCCGCTTCGTCGAGAATGCTCTCGCAGCCAGCGATCTCGTCGTGGGTGAGGAAGAGAACGAGTTGCGAGCTCTCCCGGATCGCCGTTCGAAGCATGGCGCGCTTGACGTAGCCACTCGTCATTCCTAGCGGTGTATCGATGACGTTGGGGGCCTCGACCTCGCTGACCTTGGTTAGAGCAAGTATGAAGGCCAGCGTGAGCGCGCGACGCGACGCGCCGTTGAGGTCGCGATCGGGGTTGAGCGGTCGATCATTGGGACCGTACACCAGGATGTCAAATTCAGCGCTGACTTCCGCTCGGCGGATGATGGCGCCTTGCTCAGGGTCGGCGCCGATCATTTCGAGGAAGATCGCATTCATCAGGTCGCTGACTTTCTTCAACTCCTCCTTGGTGATGTACTCATACGAGCGCTCAAGAACCCCAATTACGTCTTGCGTGACGTCGAGCTCGGCAAGAATCCTGGCGCCCTTTTTCTGCTCGCGCAAAAGTTGGTCCCTCTTGACGGTCAATTCTTCGCGTTCGCGTTTCAGTCCAACGAGTTTGGTTTCAATCGTTACGCCCTTGGCCATGAATCGATCGCGCTGGTCTCGATAGCCGCGAAGGGTCTCGCGAAGGCCCTGGATGTCAGTGTCCGGAATCGCATCCACTTGCTGTTCCAAGGCCCTGTACTCGCGCCCGGTGTCGTCGCGAAGTGTTTGGAGTTCATCTCTTTTCGCGAGCACTGCTCGGTAGTCCGCTAGCCACTGTCCGCCGGCTTGGAGCCGCGCTTCGTAGTACAGCGCGGTAATCGTCTCTTGCAGTTCGTCAGCGCTTTGGCTGTCGCGGATCAGGCGCTCAATGTGCTCTCGCCTGCGGTCGCAGTCTGCCGTGCCAGGCCGCAGCGACTCGCCGCAGATGCATGTTTCCTCGGCAAGGCGATCTTGCAGGACGGGAATGGTCGTGTTGGGAATGCGGCCCTGCTCGCGAAGTTCATCGAGCATTGCGTACGCTCCGACAAGCACGGGCGCCAACAGGTCGTGGGCTAGCGCCTGGCTGCGGAACAATGCGGAGTGTTCCTTGTTTGCTGCCGCCAGTTGCTCATCAAGTTGCTTAAGACGGCGCTTGGTCTGTTCCAGATCTTTCCTTAGCTTCTCCTTGTCACCGCGCTGCAATGCCGTGGCAATCTTCTTCTCGGTGTCGTTGGCCTTTTCCTCGAACGCGGCAAACTGTTGTTTGGCGTCGTCCAGAGCACCTTCGAACTCAACCGAGTCCTTCTCAATGGCCTCGAGACGAGTAGCGATCACGTTGAGTTCACCGCTGGCGTCTATCTGCCTGGCGTGTTTGTTCACTTCCGCCGCCGCGATTCGCACGTGCTTGATCGCTTCTTTCAGGACTTCAAGGCCTAGCAAAGAGCGGATGGCGCGTTGCACGCGATCCCTTTTGGTGGATTGTTTCGCATCGGCTTCAATGAAGCTGAGCGCCCGATCTCCGTCGGTAAAGAACACTTCGCGCAATTCCGGTGGAAGTTCGTCGGTCAGAAGTGCTTCGGGTGCGTCAATCGGAGTGGTTCCCGTGTCACCGAGTGCAAACAGCCTTACAACGGAACGTGGACGCCTGGCGGTGCTGTCGATCTCCTCAAACGTTGAGCGAATCAAGCGATATCTGGTGTGCTGTTCGCGCATGCCTGATGCGCTACGGCGCATGGTAGTTACTTCAAATTCAACGGTGGCAGTGATTGGGACACGCCTCCCATCAGCGGCCTGCCAGTCGATGGGGTGAAGCCGGAAGTCTTCCCCCTTGCCTGGAAGGGCATCATCGCCGTAAAGGGCCCATTGCAGACCGTGCAACAGAGTCGTCTTACCGGACTCGTTGGCAGCACGAATCACGGTGAGCTTCCTGACATGATCGGTCGAGAACTCAAGATTGAGGTCCCGAAGAAAGCGGAAGTTCTCGAACTCTGCTCGGATGAGCTTCATCTTACGCTACTCCAGGTCGCTTGGACCCCGACGCTGTGCGAGAAATCGCGCCGCGGCATTGCACTTGTCGTTGATCTTCTGCTGAACGTTTGTGGCCTGCACGCGATGGCCGCGCTCATATTCGATGATGCTTGAAATGACGTTGATGATCTCGTTTCGATAGCCTTCACAGCGGTTCTCGACGCCAGCACACTGTTGCAGGATAATCGAGATGACTTTCTTGTCGTTTAGTGGCATGTGCCTTTGCCCTTTAGAGGAAAGCCGCGTCCGAGATTTGGTCAAGAATCGACAGCGGTCCGTCGGAGCGGCCGGCGTTTCTGGCCAAGCGCGCGAACTCCTGTGCGCGAACTAGCTCCGACTTCAGCAACGCCCTGGCTTCTGTGTCTGGGCCTTGGCCTGTGTCAGGTGGCAGCGCGAGGAAGTCGTGAACAACGCTGTGTGTCTTCTGAATTGCGCTGCACGTCCGAAGAAGGCGTCCCCTGCGCTGTACCCACTGTCGCTCAACCGTAGTGCTCGCGAGAATGTACGCCCTGCAAATCTGGGGAATGTTGACGCCCTCGTCTAGGACGCGCTTTGCGGTGAGAACCTGGATCTCGCCTTCCTGAAACGCCTTGATGATGCTGCGTGTTTGCTGCCTGTTGGCCGTCTCCTCGGCAGTTAGCTGGTGAAACAAGAGCCCTTGGCGACGCAACAACTGATTGACTTGCTCGAGTTGCTCCGGCCCCTTATCCGACGCGTAAACGAGCGTATGTCGGAGACCCTTCAAGTCTTCGCCGGCCAAGAGCCGCGCCAGCTCCGCGATCTTACCACTGGCGGTTTCGAGGACAGCTCGGCGATCTCGAAGCAGCTTGGTTAGGTAGTCGTCCGGCGTTCCGTCCCTGCTGCGCCAGGCGTTCTGCCGAATTCTTGCCGTAAGCTCGTTCCACTGGTCCATCTCGGTTTCAGAGAGCTCGACCGGGTGTACATAGTAGTCGTACTCGACAAGGCAACGGCCAATCGCTTGCTCTAGCGTGAATCGAAACACCACATCGCCGAAGAACTTCAACAGCTCGGCTGTCCCCACTTGATCGTATTGCCGAACCGGTGTTGCCGACAATGCCAGCCGGTGCTCAATAAACTCGGGAGGACTGGTTGTGAATGATGGCCGGCCAAGGTTGTGCGCCTCGTCAGCAATCAGCAGCCGCCTGCACTCAAACGCTCTCACGGCATCTTGAAACTCTGGAGTGCAAAGAGTGTCGTGACTTGCCACAACTGCCTCAACAGTTGAAAGGCCAGACCGGAGTCTTCGCCGGATGCGCTGGAGCTCAGACGCACGCTGCTGACTGCCCTGAAGGGTTGTGAGGTTTACCGGCTTGAGGCCAAAAGGTGTCATCTCTTCGCACCACTGGTCGACAAGCGGCAGATATGGTGCCGCAACGACGATCAAAAGTGGATTGTGGAGTTCATGAAGACGGTGGGCCCCAATCATGGAAGTGAGTGTCTTGCCGGAGCCCGTCGCCATTTCCAGTGTTCCTCGGAAACCCGCGGCAGCCCATGCGTCTACGGCAGCTCCTTGATGCGCGAATGGTCCTTCCGTGTAGTTCAACCACGATGGGATTGCAAAGGACGGCGATACCGCTGGTTCTGCATGGCCGGCCGTGGGTGGTTCTTGTGGGCGCACGGTGCAGGCTAGACGATACAGGTTCCGAAACTCATCTTCCGTCGGAACTCGCTCTTGTCGGTACTCGCGAAGGATGCGTTGCTTGACTGCTTCCGGGAGAGACAAGGTCACACACCCCTCTTCCACGTTCTCCCAGAGTCTCTCGAACTGCTCGCCAAGTTTGCCGGCAATGTAAGCCTGGGTCGGATCCGTCCAAGACTTGGACACCGTCACCTGCTCAAAGTTCCGACGCAGACCTGCGCGAGTCATGTTGCTTGACCCGTGAACGGCCAACTCTCCAACCGGCAGGCCAAACAACCAGACCTTAGGATGAAAAAGCGCGTCCTTCAGAAGGGCGACCTTCACTTGGATACGCTCCTGCGAAAGCAGGTACGAAAAACAGGCCAATGTATGCCGCTCCAGCGCGTTTTGAGTGACAAGGCCGTCTACGAGTATTCGCTCTGCAAGTAGCTCAGGGTCAACGAGTCCAGTCTCAAGAGCCGCACGATCCGCGTCGCAAAGAAAGGGGCTCACGACAAGCCGGAGTACCGTGGTTGGCTTTTGAAGAAAGGTCGCCAAACCTGGCGCGAGGTCCGCCAGTACAGCACTGGAAAAGAACCCGACCATGCATCGGGCAGATGTCGCCGCTGCAAACGAGGGGATCAACACCTCCTCAGCCAAGTTGTCCGCTGGAAGGACGTAGAGCGGGCGAGCGTCATCAAGGGGCCCCGCGCCGCCTCTTTGCGAAGCATGGTTGAAGTCGTCCTGACGCACCATAACACGATCTTCCCACCTGGGAGCTTCGCACGATTCCAGCGACACACTACGAGCGACTTTCGTCGCCAATCTGTTTACCGAACGCGATTTTCGATGCAAGGAGCAAACCCCGCAAACGGCCCCTTGGCGTTCACTGGGCACGAACGTTCGCACTTGTGCCGAAGCGCGAACATTGGCCCCTCTGGCAGCACGACTCGCGCAGGAGCGCCTAGAGTCTGCCCGGCGCAAGTTTCAACGCAAGGTTTTTAAGCAGCAGTGGTGCTCAAAGGCCCCATGAGGCTCCTCAACACGATAGGACAGTTCGTCCTTCGGCACTTTCGCGAACTGGAGGGCGAAGGATGCACATCTCGGATGAACAACAAGGTCTGGCTTTTGGACGAGCGAAAGTTCCTCAATGCTCGCGAGCAGAGCGCTTTGAGGCGGTCGGCGCGGTCGCGGCTTGAACAACGGTTTTCGCGATCGCGGTTGGTTGAGTGGTTCTTGGTGGAGCTTGGCTTGGAAACGGGTTTGCGGGTTGAGGAAATGTCACTGCTTGCTCACGGGGACCTGCTGTTGCACCTATCGCGACCCGTGGTGTGGGTGCGGAAGGGCAAGGGCGGCAAGCCGCGCCCTGTTCGCGTGCGCCACGAGTTTGTTCAAACCATGGAAAAGCTCGACGCCGCGAAGAACCGCCTGGGCCTTGCAGGTCATGACGACTCACCTGTTTTGTGCAGCGTCGCCTGCAGGCGGCTAACGGTTCGAGCACTTCAAAAGGCATTCGCCCGAGTGTGCCACGCAGCTTCTGTTACCGGGCACAGCATTCACCACCTTCGCCACACTTACGCCTCAGAACTTTATCGCGCGAGCGGCGGCAATCTGCGCCTGGTGCAAAAGCAGCTCGGTCACGCGCGCATCACGACAACTCAAGTTTACGCGGACGTGTTTGACGAGGACGCCACACGTGCAGTGGAGAAGCTGTACAGCGCTTAGGAGGCTCCTATGAAGTGCTTGTCCTTTGTTCTGTCGTTGCTAATGAGCGGCTCTTTGTTCGCTCAGCCTAACCAGCCCAGCCCTACTGATGGCGCACTTGACTGGCTGGTTTCGAAAGTCGCCCCGCCTGGCTCCTCCAAGGAGGACATCGAATTTGCCCGCGAAGTCTGCAAGTACGCCGTTGGGGCAAGAGAGACCATGCCCGGCATGGAGGTTACAAAGACCTCGCAGGCTGCGGAGCTAGCCCAAAACTCGACGCTGTTCGCCGAGGTTGCCCCCTTCCTACGCATGTCCGCACTTTCCAATGAAGACAGGGCGTTCGTTCTCGCGCGCGCGATGGCCCCCTCCAGCAACAACCTGCCAACAAGAATGCCCGCTTCCGACGCGCTCGAAGGTCTGAAACTGGTTTACGTCGGATTGCAGCAACCCAAGGCTCAGTTCACGCGAACCACGATTGACATGCTCAAACAGGTCTTCCCTGAGGCAACCCTGCACGATCATTCCCGCACCACCGACCAGATTGACTGGCAAGCCGTCGAAGTCCTGTTTGTCGGGCCGCACTCCTTCCAATCAACGGAACGCCCACCCATATCCCGCATCGACCAAGTCAAGCTCTGGGAATTCGTCAAGCGTGGCGGACTCCTGATCGTGGCCGCCCAAGTCGAAGACCGCATCCAGTCGTGGATACCAGACGGCCAGCGCGCAACTCTGACCAGCCACGACGCAACGGCCGGCGATCCAAGCCTGAACCACGTCGAATTGATGCAACGCCGAACCTACTCGCTACGGTTCGCTCGCTCTTACCCAACCCTGGCAGGGAAAGACATTGGCACGGAGATTGAAGAGCACCGCGGACCGCGAAGCGCTTTTACGCGCTGGAGCGAGAAGTTCCGCCCCCTAACCGCAACTGCGCTTGGCCGAGCAACGATGCTCGAAATGGACATCGGCCAAGGCAAGTTGCTCATGCTCGGCGATGACACCGACAACCCCGGCAACATCGACGCCGAGGAGTGGTACACGCCCTTCTTTCACCTCCGCGCATACGTCAACTGGCGCGCAGACTTGGTCAAGAACGTTCGAACCCAAAACGAGGCAAACCCAACTCGCCGGAAGCCGCCGGAGTCAGCGGACACGTCGGCTACACCAGCGCCCCAAACACCCGGCCCCGACAAGCCCGCAAGTCCGTTAGCACAGATCAACCAGAACTACCTTTGGGTCGGCGGAGGTGTCCTGGTCGCCCTCGTGTTAATCGCGGTCATCGCTGGCCGAAAACGCACACCAAGGCAGAACTCCTGAACTCACATTGTGAGGCGTCCGCATGCGCTCAAAGCCCAACCCCATGACGTACATCCTGATGCTCATGATCCTGTCGTGCGCCATACCAGAACCGTCTGGACCAAGCCGAAGCAATCAAACGCCGCAGCCAGAGCCAACACCAACTCAAGACCCGGCCAAGCCTGTTCCAAGGGATGAAGTTGAAGAGTGCGAATGGGCACTCAAGGAAGCCATCGACGAATGGGCCGCCGCGAACGTCAGATACTTGAGCTATGCGGCCGAACGGATTTCACTGGAACTGGAGCTATCGCAGCCCCGAAGTCCCCTTCGTGACGTGGAGAAAGAGAAAAATCTCGAACGGCTCGGCCAATGGGAAGTACAAGCGCAAGACGACTTGAGCTGGTGGGCCAAGGAAGGCGAAGCAAGGGTGAGGAGGCTCAACGAGGCACTGGCCAGACATCCAGACCGCAAGCCCGAGTTTGACTGGCAAGCCTACCACGCCAAGAAGTCTGCCGACCCTGCATGGGTCGATGCTGGACAGGAGTTTAGTGCTGCTCGCAGTCGATCTGGAGCAGCCGCGGAAAAAGCCGACCAAGTCAACCTTGGCTTCAAAATCCAGGCCCAAGAACGCGAAACGGAGTACCTGCGCCAGGAAGCCGCAAAACAACAAGAAGAAGTGGACCGGCTCCGCCAGCGTTACTTCGACGTCCGTTCAGCAGCCGAGAAGGCCGACGGGGCCAACGGATTCTGGCGCAAAGACGTGCAAGACGCCAAGGCCGCTCATGATCGCGCCGAGTTAGACCTTAGCGCCAAACAGCTTAAGGCGGACGAAGCACAGCGCGTGCTCGATGAACTCAAGACCCAGAAACGCTAAGAGGCCCTAGATTCCGACCGAAACCTGCAGTGGTTGACGTGTGTAGAAGCCGATCGCGCTAACTGCTACGCCTTCGGAGAGCTTTCCTTCTACAAATCTCTTTGCTTGTTCGGCCGAGTTGAACTCGTGAACCTGGGTGTCGTTTGCTTTCAGCACAACGACGTGTTTTTCCAGCGCATTGAGTGCGCGATTGATGCGGGCGACGGTTTTGTCTGCCTTGCGTCTACCCGGACCGCGCTTGCCTTGGATGGCTCGCTCGCGCTGCACAGGCGAGGATTCCACGGTTAACTTGGGCTTGCTGGCCCGCCTTTTCTTGCGAGGCTGGATTGTACCGCCGCCTTCGAGGAAGGCCGCCCGAAGTCTGTTTGGGGCGAGACTTTGGCCGAACTTTTCGAGCACCTTCTTGCCAACGACTGTCATCGTGAGTGTTGGCTCGGCTTTGGTGATTTCCAGCGCGTAGTCCGCCTTGGCTTTCGCGGCTTCCATTGACTTTGCATCCCGTCCCATGTTCGTGCTCTCGAATGAGTTTCTTGAAGGTTCATAGTTGCTTGGTCGAGGTAGCGCAACGGTCATTGTGATGCGCAGTTTACACCCAGTAGATTCCGCCTCGCGGCCCGCGGATTTGGATCCAGGCGTTGCGGTTTTCTTCTTTGTTGAGCCGTTCTCGTTCTTCACGCCCGCTTTTGACGGCTTCCTTATAGCTCGACTTGAGGAAGTGGTCGGTGCGCTCTGTCTTCGGCCGCGTCTGACCCGTTACGTCGAGCGGTTCGTCCATGCTCATACTGTAGACAATTACGAGGTAGGGCACGGGCTACACTTCTTTCGCGCGGATGCGGGCTTCAAGGTCCGCAAGTAACCTCGCCGCATGGGGCTGGTCCTGCTGGGCAGCGGCCTTGCGATACCACTTCAGGGCTTCGTGCTCGTCTTTTGGGACGTATTGGCCGACTTCGTAGCAGCGCCCGAGCGTAACCTGGCCATCGGAGTCGCCGCCTTCCGCCGAGAGGCGCACCCAGCGCAGGCACTCTGCCTCGTCTTTGGGAACGCCCTGGCCGGTCTGACAGCGCACCGCCATATTCATTTGCGCCCGTCCGCTTCCCTGCTCCGCTGCCGCGCGAATCCACTTCGCGGCCTCCACTTCGTCGTGTTCAACGCCCTGGCCGACTGACAACAGGTTTCCAAGGTTGAACTGTGCCAGAATGTGTTTCTGTTCGGCTGCCTTGCGGAACAACTCCATGGCCTTGCGGTCGTTTCGCGGCACGCCGCGCCCTTCGTGGTAGGAAGTTCCCAGGCTGAATTGCGCGTCGGCAAACCCTTGGTCAGCGGCCTTGCGAAACCACTTCACCCCTTCGATCTCGTCTTTGCGCACGCCAAGCCCGCCGCGGTACGCGTGGCCGATGTTCTTCTGGGCTTCCGGATGGCCGCCTTCCGCTGCCTTGAGGTTCCAGAAGAACGCTTCCTCATTGGACTGTTCGACGCCTTCACCAAAGGCGTACATGGCGCCCAGATAGTAGGCCGAAAGCACGTGGCCCTTGGTTGCCGCCTTGTGATACCAGCGCGCGGCCAAGGGCAGGTCGCGCAGCACGCCCCAACCCTTCTGATGGCTGGCGGCAACAGTGAACATGGCGTCCAGCAAACCCTGTTCGGCGGCCTTCAAGAACCACTGGAAAGACTCTGGTTCGTTCTTCGGCCCGCCCCAACCGTAGCGCAGGCAGTTGCCATAGTCCCACTGAGCCTGAGCGTTTCCGGCCTCGGCTCTGGTCTTGATCTCGCGGAAAACGTGGTCTAGCGCTGCCTGCGGAACACCCTCCACGCGATAACCGCGCAGGGCCCGAGAAAACTGCCTCCGAAACTCCTCAGGCGTCATGGCATCCATCCAGAGTCTTGTCCTAACGAACACGCATGAACGCTGGTTTGTAGCCTTCCGCCTGAGTCAGCTTCTTGAGCTTGGACAGCGGAACTTGGTACTGCCCGTTCTTGGGCAAGGGCTTATCTTTGACCATTTCCCAGACAGGTCCGCCAAGGCCGTTGTAGATCTCTTCACTTGTCCCATCCGGCTTCAGCTTGAGCACAATGAGGTAGTCTGGTTCCGAGCTGATCGCAATCCGGTCCTTCTGCGTCGCCTTGACCTGCACCAGCCGGCCATCGGGAGATTTCGCGTCGTGCCCAGCGGCCGAAGCTGGCATGAGTTCCAAACCATAGTGGTACGCCGCCAGGCATTCACCAATGCTGCCAACCATGTGCCCATCGGGAGTGAAGTGGCGACCGGGGAAGAGCTTTTCAAGTTCGCCAACATGCCTGTAGATGGCGCACACAATTTCCTGAACCTTGTCCGCACTCACGCGTCACCTCAGACGTAGTAGAAAGACACTTTGAGTGGCCTGCGCCACCCTTGCGTGAACAGGTTTATCAAGGCGCGGGGCTCTACTAAACGTGCAATTCAAGCTTCCGACGCTGAATCGTGTCCTTCACTGGGCCTGACCGTTTCGTTGGGGCTTCCGCTTCGCGTCGTTCGTTCGACGTTTCATTGATTGGCTCTCGTCGGTGACTGACGGGAGGTTGGCGTTGATGTAGGTGGTCGTCTGCTTTTCTAGATCGGTTTGTTTCTGGCGTGTTCATCGTGAGCGCGCCGCTCTTTGCCCGCCAATGGCGGGCTGTTTTCGTTTTGGGAGGTTTTGCCATGGATGACTCTGTTGAAGTGCTTGTCCCTGAGTTTCCCGAGCAGGACGAAGCCTGCTCGAACTGCGGCGCCTGCTGCGCGTCGTGGTCCGGCCTGACGGGCAAGATGCGGTACTGCCCGGAGTGCGGCTATTCCGAGCTGGTCTGAGCCGCTCTGACCCTGCTTTGTCAATTCCCTTTTCCAACCCCTTCACCGGAGACCTGTCATGTTGACTATGACCGCGCAGGAAGGCCTGCGCAGCGCGCCCTCGTTTGCACTGGGCGACCTTGCCAACGTGCTCTTGCGGCGCGTGGGCGATTTTACCGATGAAAGCGTGGACGTGCGTGACGTGCGCATGGACCCCGAAGACGGCAGCCTGGTGGTCGGCTCGTCGCACTACCCCCTCCAGCCCCACGCATTGACCCAGATCGGCACCAAGCTTGGCATCCCCGCAGGCTACCTTCAGCGTTGTGAACCCGACCTTCGGGCCCAGAACGTGAACCGCTGGCTCGAACAAGAAAGCGGGGACGTGTTCCTGCGCTTCGACCGCGCCGAAGTTCGCGCCATCCTCTCCACTCGGTACCGCCCGCTGGACAACCACGAGGTCGTCAACGCCCTGCTCGCCGTCATGCCAGAAGACACTCGCCTGCGCTTTGAACTCACCGTCACACGCATGGAAGTCCAGCTTGTCGGCAATCACGGCGATGGCAGCCTTCGCGACGGCTTGCATCTGACCAACAGCGAAGTCGGCGCGGCCTCCGTGTCCTTGTCAGCCCTGATCTACCGCGGCATCTGCCTCAACGGCCTCATCATGGGCACCGGAAGCTACACCTGGAGCAAACGCCACATCGGCGCCACCGACCTGCAAGTCGCCTTCAACGACCAGGTTCCCCACCTGATCGAAGCCAGCGCGGAAGCCAGAGGCGCATTCAAAGGCACCACCAGCGTCGTCGTCAAAGACCACGAGAAGGCCTTCGAGCGCATTGCAGAACGCTATCAGCTCACCAAGCAACAGCACGGCGCTATCCTGGAAGCATACCAGGCAGAGCCCGGCGTGAGCCTGTACCACGTCATCAACGCCGTCACCCGCGCCGGTAACCACCCCGAACTCGCCATCGAGCCGCGCAGACAATTGCAGGAAGTCGGCGGCCGCATGCTCGCGCTGGCCGGAGAAGGCAGACGCTGGCTCGACTGACCCGTGGCGTCAACAACGAACACTTTGCCGCCTTCGCGCGGCACTTTTTCATTCAAGGAGCAATTCTATGGGAGCAGACTTCTTGTTCGGCTACTTCATCGCGCCCGTCGAACGCGCTGAAGACCTGCAACTCGACTTCAACACAGCACGCCAACACATCGACGACACGGACTGGAACCTCGTGCCCGAAATCGAGGCCGAGTTCGAAAACCAGGCCGGCAACCCCAATGAGCTCAACCGCGTCGCCAGAGAAGCCCTGCACGGCGCCGTCGGACTCATGGGCGACCTGAAAGACCGCCGCGACGTGGGATGGCTTTGCCGTAACGGCGAAACCATCTTCATCAGCGGAGGCATGAGCTGGGGCGACATCCCCACCGGCATGTACTACGCCTTCAACCTGCTCGCCCTGAGCGGCCTCGACAAAGTCCTGCTCGGCAAACACGCCCCGGAACAACCGGCAGGAACCAACGGCATCACCATCCACCTGCCACCACTCACAACCTGAAAGGAGGAAACCATGCAAGGCCACTGGGGCTGCCCCGAATGCGGCTGCGAAAAGTTCAAAGCCTGGCAGGGCTACACGGAATGGGGCAGCGAGAAAATCTACTGCCACTACACCGGCGACACAGAAGACGACGAAGACTACGAAACCGACGACTGGGGCGACCGCACCTCAAGCGACGGCGAAAGCGGAGACATGGAAGACACCCGCGAGTGCATGGACTGCGGCCACGAATACAAGCAGCCAGAATTCTTCCCCGACAATCCCGAGTTTGAACTTGCCGAGACCCTGGGCGGTAAGCTCGCCGGCCAGATCGAACCCATGCTCAAGACCCACGCACCTCACACATCCGGCTGCAAAGTCGAGCGCAAGCCCTGGGCAACACTGATCCACGCCATCCCCAAGACCCAGACAAAAGGCGTGCACCCGCGCAACAAGCGCAAACTCGAACTCTGCCCGCAATGCGGCCAAGACATGAGCCAAAGCACCATCCGCAACATCGAAGCCAACACGACCGTGCAAGGGGCCCCTGAGCGCATCTACGACCAGGGCGTCCAGGTCGTACTCGTCATCCCGCTGTGCCGCAAATGCAACCCCACACCCTGAACCACCCAACCAACTCCAGACCTCGAAAGGAGAAATCATGCTGCTTTACCCGCAACACCTCAAATGCTTCGCGGGCGCGAGCGTCGACGGGCGCTACGCCCTCAACTCGCTCGCGCTCACGAGCAAAGGAGTGATCAGCAGCGACGGCCACATCCTGCTTTTCATCCCGTACCCCGACCTCGACCCCAGCGAAGCGCCGCTCATCGAAGGCGTGGACGTCACGTGCCCGCCACCCAGTGAGCCGTTCCTGATCGACCCCAAGGAAGCCGCCGACGCCGCCAAGATGCTCGACTTCAAACTCAAGGACTGGCAACGCAACGAATGGACAAACGCCATCCAGGCCGAAATTCGCGGCAACGAACTTGTGTTGGTCAGCACAGACCTGCAAACGGCCAAAATGACCACACTGCAACGCAAGCCCGGAGCCTTCCCCGACGTCAGCCGGGTCATCCCCGACTACACCAACGCCCAAGCAGTGACGCTCCAAACAGAACTGCTCGCCCGCGTCGCCAAACTATTGGCCGGCGCAAGCCAGCACCAACACGCCACGCTCCGCGTCATCGACCACGAAACGGCAATCGCCTTGAGCACCGCCGACGGAGTCGCGTTGCTCCAGATGCCGTTTGGAGACGAGAACGACAAGTGCAAGGACACCTTCGCCAGACTGCGCGAAACCGAAACACCGCAACTGCTCGCACCCGCAAGCTGAAACAACCCGCAACTTCAAGGCTCGCATCGTGCGGGCCTGTTCTTTGTTCCCAACACAGGAGTCAAGACATGAATGCAGCGACGAAAAAGGAAGCCAAGGCGGCCGCGCCTGCCGAGGCCAAGATGGCGCCCGAGGAAGCCGCCGGCAACAACGGCGCGTCCGGCAGCGGCAAGCACGACGAGAAAGTCCCGGTTCTCGACGTGAGCAAAGGCGTGCCCTGCCCCTACCAGGACGGCGAGACGGTCGAGCTGCCGCTCGACTTGCTCATCCCCGACCCGAACCAGCCGCGCCGTGACTGGATCGAGGGTGCCGACGACGAGGACAAGACCGAGCTCGAACGCCTAGCCATGACCGTGCGCACCCACGGCATCCTGGAAGACATCACCGTCCGTCCCAACGGTGACGGCAAGTACAAGATTGCCTTCGGCGAACGCCGCTGGCGCGCGGGCAAGATCGCCGGCATCCAGAAGGCGAAGTGCAAGGTCCGCACCAAGCTGAGCGACGACGACGTGTTCGAGATGCAGATCATCGAGAACCTTCACCGCAAAGGCCTCTCGGCCGTCGATGAAGCCCACGCCTACAAGAACCTGATGGAACGCAAGGGCTACTCGGCCAAACAGCTCGCCGCCAAGCTCGGCATCAGCAACGCCAGCCTGAACTACAAGCTGGGCCTGCTCGGCCTCACGCCTGAACTGCAGAAGGCAGTGCACAAGGGTGAGATCACTCCAACAGACGCGCGATTCATATCACAGGCTTCAAACAGACTGAACAGCGGTCCGAATGCGGAGGAGCACAAAAAGGAAGCCATGAACCGCATTGCCAGCCGTGTCAAGGAGAACAAAAAGGACGGCGTCAAACTCACGGCCAAGGACGTGCAGGTCATCGCCAAACAGGAAGTCGCCAACGTCGAGCAGAACCGCGCCCAACCCAAGGCAGCCACCAAGGCCGCAAGCGCCAAGACCCCTGCAGCCAAACCGGTCGAACCCCAGAAGCCTCAGCCGCCCAAGAACCCCAACCCCGCCGAGAAGAAGCAACGCGCCGAGTTCCTCGCCGTCGTCGAACGCACACGCAAGGCCTTCAAGAAATACGAAGGCCTGCTGGAAGACAACGCCAAGCTGTCACGCTTCGCCCAGGTTTTGGTTCTGACCGACGAGAAGGCGGATGAGGTGCTCTATGCCGCCGGCAAGACCATCAGCAAGGTCTACGAGCAAGTCGTCGCCCAAAAACGCCTGCTCAGCCTCACCAAGTAGGCCCAAATCCCGCGCGGGAAGAGCACTTCCACGCGCAGGTGCAAGAAGAGCCCGAAAGGACTCTTCTTTGCCGCCATTTGTTTTCTATATGGAAAAGAATGCGCCTTGCCCCAGCCTGCATCGTTCATGCATTGGGTGATTGCGGGCACATTGTGCGCTAATCATTACCATCAATGTCTGAAAAGCGTCCTTTCATCTCGTGAATCAGCATATCCAGCGAAGACTCGGTGCGCGCTCGAGTCTGCCCGCGTCGCGACTCCTGCAACGCATACACCTTCACCATCTGAGCGTATCTATGGTACTTCGCGTACTCGCCCTCTCCCCAATGAATGGTGTTGGCGACGACTCGATGTGCCCGAATATCGTAACGCACGACGTCTACGTACTTGCTGCCCCAGAGGACAAACTCCTCTCGGTACTGATCTGGGAGATCTTCGTAGATGACGACCGAGGTCGTCGCGCCAGCTCGCTCGTGAAGAGATCGAATGGCGTTCACGTACTCCCCGTACTTTGCTAACTCCTTTCGTTCAACAAGGAACGCCCGGTGAACGGATACCCCTCTTGTAGCCGCCCTCCAGTTCATCTTTAGATAGGGAACGCCTTCGGTTATCCAATACAGATTGTACTCCCGACCGATATTCAGATTGTCTACGGCAAACACCTGATGGTCGGAGCCAAGTGAGTCTAGAATGAACTGGGCGGCATCAAAGAAGCTCGCACGGCTCGTCGAGATGCACTGGGACGCTAGCTCTGCCTTGTTGACAAGGTTTGGATGACGCGCAAGATATGTTTGAATAGGTTTTGGTGTTGGGACACCCTCTTGTGCTTCAAGAGCTCGAACGACCTTTGGTAGGTCACGCCTCAAAACGTTCTCAAGTTCCTTCTTGGATGCGAATGTCTTGAAGAGCGCCTGGCCACTCACTTGCTTTCGATACTGCTGAAGTCGGGTACGCTGTTGTTTTCTGGAACCTGACGTTTCGGCGAAGTACAGCAGCGTTGGCTTGCCCTGTGAAGCGGCCCGCGTGATCTCCTCCACCGTTCCAGAAGGAGCTCGGCCTGTCGGCGTTCCCAGCTTTGACGCAAAAATGGCTACAAGTATGTCCGCTTTTGACTCTAGTTGATCATTGATCACCTGCTGCGGGCGCTTTCCGATTGCGGGATGTGTGTCTTCTGCCCAGTAGAGATGCTGGAGTCGAAGGTTGATGTACTCATCCTGCTCCCTGTTCCACTGATCCAACGTGTCACGGGCCACCCGAACATACTCTTTCGCGTCGGAAGGCGCCGAAATCCACACATAGTAGACCGTCTGCTGTTTGCTCATGCCCCTGCGCCCGGTCAGTGCTTCTCCCTTTTGTGTGGCGAATGCAGCAGCGAGTTTACCAAAGAAGTCGGTGGTCTCGCTGTATCGCACTGCTTCACGCCAAGTGCGCGGTTCCCTCAAGCTGTGTTGCCACATCAGCTCTTCGAGGATGATGCCCGGAAACAACTCTTGCGCTACACGACACGCGAGCCGAAGTCGTGATGCTCTCAAGCCAGGTAACACAGTCCTTATGCGCTCCTCTAGGAGAGCACGCGCCCTTGCTGCCGTAACGGCGATGTCGGTCTTGCGCACCTCAATTCACCTGCTGGCAATTTCCCTTCAGCACCACGTCGAGCAACTCGGGCTCGTCCCACTCGCGTATGTAGCGGTT
This sequence comes from Planctomycetota bacterium, assembly GCA_015075515.1. Classification (GTDB taxonomy): domain Bacteria; phylum Planctomycetota; class UBA8742; order UBA2392; family UBA2392; genus H3-PLA7. Next base: position 249,802 of record JABTUE010000004.1, on the reverse strand, counting down.
GCCGAACTCAATCTCTCGCCCGTACTGGCTGGGCTGATTGTCGCGCAGCCACAACAGCTTGGCCATCTGGTTCACGGCGTTCTTCATGATCACCTTCATCTCGTCGTCGGTGATGCGTGAGAAGCCCTCTTGCCCCGCGCACGCCGGGCAACGCTTGCCGGCGTGCAGGTTCTCGATGGGTCCGTTGCGGAAGGCCAGCGCGACGATTGCCTTTGCCTCCTGTGCAATGCGCTCGTTTCCTTTTGGTTGTTCTGTCATGCCGAATTGGATGCACTGCGAGCAGATAAACCTTTCGCCAACGCAAACCTTAATCGGCCTCGCGCGTCCCAGTACACTGGATGGCTGGCGGGGGATGATCCATGAAGGAGACAGCGAAAGCACTACGGAAGAGGCGTCACAACGACACGCTTTTGACGCTCAAGCGACAACTGATTGACGGCAACAGATTTGAATGCACGCGCGGTTTGATGCGTATGTTCTGGGACATCGCGAGCGCAGTGGCCGCGAGCCCGCGTAAGCTGCGGGTTCTGCGCGCGCTGAATCCGGGCGAGCTTGACCAGCGCACAATCGCGCGCTTGGCGAGGCTTGAACGAGCCAATGCGCAGCGGGCCTTGGCCGATCTGTGCAAGGCCGGGCTGGTTGAGTGTCTGACGCCGGCGCGCCCCAGAGCGAAAATCTATCGCATTACCAAACTTGGAGAGGAGGTTCACGACCGCCTGCACGAAATGAACGTGCGGGGATGAAAGGACATGCCACGAAGCAGAGCACACTGGAAGAGCTTCTCGCTAGAGGAGAACCTGGACGAATGGATTAAACCGCTGGTCGAGCAGAAGACGCTGGGCTTCGTCAGCAAGGCGGAGTTCCAAACCCAGGCCATCCGCGAGAAAGTCGAGTGGTATATCGAGCTTGGCGTCCATCCCTGGAGCCGCTACCACCCGGAAACCAAGCCAACCACTGCAACAACGCATCTTCCTTCGGCAGTGATGGTCGCGGTAGCCTTGGCCGCCATCGCAGGGCTGGCGATTCTGCAACCAGCGACCACTGGCCTGGTTGTTGACCCTCTGGCCGGTTACGAGCCGCTCTCGCTGTACGAGCGCTACCACATCCTAGCCGACTTTCTGTTGTTTTCGGCCCTTTTCATCAGCGCGGCTTACGTGACCATCGGCCGCAGGTTCGGGCACTCCGGTATCGCCGTAAGCCTTGGCATTATGTTGGCCGTGGCCATGACCGCCGCGGAGCCCGTGCTGGGCTTCTCCGTGCGCAGCTTCGGAACGCTCGCCGTATTCGTCTTGCTGCTACTCACCGGCGCAGCCCTCTATCAAGGCCTGACGGGCTTCGGCCTGAAACGGCTGCCAGCGGCATTCCTTGGTGTCCTGCTCGTCCTGCTCGGCGTTGTCGTGTACGCACCCGGCTTGAGCAACATCATGCAGCCGTGGCTTGCCATCGGCCTGACCGTCTCACTCATCTACCTGATCTATCGCATTGTCCAGTTTGCGGCCAACCGAGACGCCAGCCAGCCGCGCTTGGCCCTGCCAACGCTGCCACAAACGGAAACAGTGTCCGCCCCGCCCGTTCCCGTTGGCGACGAGAGGACGGCCACCAAGGCACTGCTGCGCGGCATCACCCGCGACGCCAGAAAAGACTCCAGCCAGATCGCGGGCGAACTGACCTACCTGCTGAAACTGCTCGACAGAATCGAACACCCGGCAACAAGGCAACTCATTGCCCGGAAGCTGGAAGAAGTTCCACCCAAGGTTCACGGCCTGCGCTCCCGGCTCGGCGAACTGCACCGGCAAGCTAGTAAAGTCGTCTCGTTCCACCGCGAAGCCTACGCCGGCATTGCGAAACAACTCGGCAAGATGACCCACGAGCAACGGATTGCAGTCAAAGACATCGTCTCTCGCGAACTGGAACAGAACAAGCTCGCCGACCGCCTGCAAACACTCGAAGAGGCCGTCGCACGCACCGAGCACGAACTCGAAGCCGACACGGACATGGCTGCCACCCTGATTCGGCAAGGCCTGATCAACGACGCCAGAACCGTCCTCGCCCGCGCCATCGCACGCGAAAGGGAGGCCGAAAAGACGCTCAAGGACATGGAAGCAGTGGAAGGCGCCTTAGGCGATGTAGTGCAGGCCGTGCGCGAAGAACTCCTCGGCGAGATCGGAGGCGCATGAACACCCGCGAACAGCACCTGCAACATGAGCTTCGGGCCACAGAGCACGCCGTGACAGCAATCCAAGCGCAGCTCGATACATCCGCCCAAGACCTGTTGGACCGGGCGCAACTTCAGGCAAACGTGAACGTTCTGGAACGACGCGCACGAGCGCTCCGCAGCCTGCTGTTGTCCGTGAACGGCACGTGACAAGGCATATCAACTCCATGCCTCACTCAACCTTCCATGAAACAGCCAGAACCAAGTCCGGAACTGCCTGACTGGATAAAGCAGCTTGAAGACCTGATCGAAGATGCGGAGGCTGAAGCCCGCCTCTATCGGCGCCGACGTTAGCTTCTGATTGCCGTCAGCTTGCGTCTGAGCAGCTCGCGGACTTCCTCATCGCGCATTAACTCGTTGAGCACGGCGTCCGAAGCAGAACGCTTGTCCGAGGCCTCCTTCGCGCGCTGCTCGAACTCAAGGGCCGCTTTCACGTCCAGGGCGCAGCCACAGCGGCCACAGAACTGGAACGTCGACGGATTGACATACTCGCAACGAGGACACGGCGATGCCTTCATCACAGGTTCGTCCTTGGCCGAGTCCTTGATGCCGTGCATCCTCAAGAGCGCGTCGTCAGTGTTTTTGCCGCTCATGTGGATGTACGTGCCCGGCATCTTGCTGCCGAGCTTCCATCCGAAGTGCTGGCACATCTGGAACTCGTTCAAGCCCGCTGCCAGGTGGGTTGCCCGCGCGTGCCTGAAGTTGTGCGGCTTGCTCTTCTTGTTCACCCCGGCCTTCTTGAAGAGGTTGTAAAGCAGTTTGCGGATGCCGGGGTAGTTCATCTGCTTGCCCCGATTGGTGTTGCCGATGTTGACCCACAAGGGCGCGTCGCGATTGTTGCGATCTGGGTGGATGCTTAGCCACACGGCGAGGTAATGGGCGGCACTGATGAGAAAGACCTGCCTTGACCCGGTCTTGCCGATGACGTTCAGGTGTGCGCCAAGCTTGCCAAAGCTGACATCCTTGATGAGCAGCGTGCCGATCTCGCCGATCCTGCAACCGCTTTCGTAGATGGCCGCGACAAGCGCCTTGTCGCGCGGGTGGTCGGCAGAGTTCGTCAGCCGCTCAACCTCCTCCTGGGTGGTCAAGTCTCCTTCACCGGGAAGTTTCAGCCGGTCCTGACGGATGTTGGTCCTGATCCACTTGACTTCTTCAGGGTATTCGCGGCCGGTGTTCTTCAGCCAACGATAGAAGCGCTTTAGAACAACCTTGTAGGACTGCTTGGTCCACTCGCTGTAGGGCTTGCGCTCAACACTCTCAACGAAACCCATCAAGTCTTCCTTCGCGCACTGGTCGAAGTCCTTGCCAACAATCTCGGCGATCATCGGCAGTTTCGAGGCGTAGACCAGGATGCGCGCCTTGCTGATCCCATCCAGCAGGAGCTGCCGCTTGAAATCCCGAATAAGCTGCTTGTTGCGAGCACAGATGCTCGAAAGCTCTAGCTTTCGTTCCGCAGCCTCCAGCTTGCCCGCATAGTCGTGCCAATCCTGTTTCATGAAGTCCTCCATCAGAAGGCCACATTCAAGAACGTTGTCACGCACACCTGGTGGCGAACGGCTCCAGCCCACACCCCAAGCCAGCAAACGGCTTGAGGCGTTGAACCTGGAGTCCTGACGCCGGGGCCGGGCGCGACGAAGCGCAGTCGAACGTTGTGAAGACCTTCTGATCGTGATGAATAATGAGCAGGTTGGCCGGCCAAGTATTTATGCTTTGCGCCTGCGTGTCCTGTGCGTGATGCGGTTTATCAACCGCGTCGCGAGACTTCCGATTGTGATGTCGCATGGAAAGCTACGCAAGGAATGCTTCCATGCGATCATTGGGTGCATAGATTTATATATCTATCTACTATCCGAACAACGATGGTAGTTAACTTCGACAAGCTGTGCACTTACTACGCGTTGTCTCGACAGCCGGGACCTCCGCCGTTCCGATGCAACAACGGCAAGGACTTGCGGCCTATCTACGACGTTGAGGAACGAACGGATGGGGGAGAGTGGGTTAGCTGGTACAGAACTACAAACGACGGTTGGGAGCTCATTTCTAGCCGCGGATCGCTACCCCCCGGAACATAGGCTCTGTTACGCCGACGGGTATCGCCCTGAGTTCGACGCTCCGACATCGTGTCGGTGCTCGCGCCAATACCGGGCAACTTCGATATTAATCCTAATCAACTCTTCCTTCTCTTCCGGCGTTTTCGCATATCTAATCGATGCGAGGGCATGGATCAGTTCGAAGCCGTTGGGCTGAACACCGGTCAATTTGGTGTACATGTTCCGAACGAAACTCTCGTCTACCGTAGAACAGGCGCCACGAAGATCGCCGACGGAGCGAACGCCCGCGCTAAACAGTATCTTCAGGAGCCCATCTATCTCGAACTGGGAGCAGCGAATGTTCATCTCCGACAGTAAGCGGGGCAGGTTCTCGGGCGACAACGGAGCATCTGCCATGAGTTCGACTGTCGCGCTGTCAGCCTGCTGCTGCAGGAGGTGCTCGTAGACAAGGGTGAAATGGTCGTCAATCGCCTCCAAGTGGCGGCTTAGCAGCTCAAAGTGTCTCTTCATCGCGGGGGCAGCATGCTTGCTCGGCTTGTACCCTAACACATGCTCAATTTCCCCCCATGCGTCCTCAATAATTGTTCGAACTTGCAGCTCGAACCAAGGACGGCTCGCAAGCGGAACGCTAGACTGCTTGAGTCGCAATATGTAGTGGAGCGAAATGTAGCCGCTTTCCTTGCGCTGCTGCTGAATTCCCACTAACCCGTACTGGCGCGACAAGTTGTCACTGACGTAAGCAACTGGTAAGTCGTCGGGACAGACTTCAAGGTCCGGGGACTTCGTAATCTCGTCGTGTATTAGCTTCAAGTGGCAAGGGAAGTAAAGCACCAGTCGCGCGCCGACTGCGTCATGCATCGCGTGAATGCTGTCGGGGTGCAGGCCGAGCGGAAAGTGGTCCGGCTTCCGCTTAATCTTGTCAACAACGCTCTCTGGCCTCTTTACGCGAGTTCGGAGGCGAGAGACGGGTGAAGGAATGGGCAACGAAAGTCCCTTGAAGCGGCTCTCCCAGTGAGTCCGGTGCTTGAACTTATCTAGGCATGTCTTCACTTCTTTCGCAGTTGGCTCCAGTACATTTGTCAACGCAGCCTTGTACTGTTCAATAAACGCCACGAGACGCGAAGCTTCCGACATGAGGCCTCCTCTCCCCACACGCGGCAACCGCTCAATTTGCCCACAGGCAACTGCAAACGTCAAGTGTTCAAACGGCATACGTGCGTGATGTACTTCTTTAATGACTCTCGCGAACTTCATCTCGATGTCACATGGAGAGCTACACGATCACTGAACCGGGCGCGGTATTCAGCCGCGCGCAGACCAACCCGCGCAGAGACGCTCTAACTGAGCTTCGTGACATGTTGCGCAGCGTTGCAGCGCGCTTGTCGTCGAACGATGTACTTGGCTCGCGAATGACCGCTAAGGCCGAGACCTTGCTGGCCGTCTTCAGCGACCTGCTTGAGCAGCAGCACGCCTTCGAACTTGTCGAGCGCGGAGTTGAAGCCCAGCTTTGCCGCGCAGACTCGCGATACAACGAACTGCCCGAAGGCCTACCGGGTCGCTCCCTTGCCATTGATAGGGTGCGTCAGGGCATCCTAGCGGAGCGCCAGCAGTTGCTCCACGAACTGCGGACCGCGCGTTTGCAGCACACGAAAGAACTTGCCCGGCTTCGCGAACGCCTGCTGGAAGCCTACAACGCCTTTTGCGCTTCCGCCCGCCTGCTGCCCGCTGAAGTCGTTGTTGACTTGCCGACTCTCGACCAAGTTTTGGATTTCGTCCCCCGTGCCCTGGTAGGGGGCGAAATCGTCGTCCTGTCCGCCCCCGAACCTCATTCGGCCCATGAGGTGCGCTTGCCATGAAAGACACCCATACTCGCGTCGAAGAACTCGTCAACCGACTTGCCCCAGTCCTGGGCGAGCACATCAAAGGCCTTCTGGTCGCCTGGATCGCCGAGGACACTGATGGCCGTCGAGAAATCGAGCAATGGCTTGAGCTGGAGTCCATGCACCACTTCGGCGACACACCGACCGCGCTGGCTCCGCCAAAACAGGAGGACATGCCGACAGAAGGCATTCCTGTCGGTCACGTTAGCCAAGCAGGCAAACGACTGTTCCCGCTCAAGATCCCGCTCACCCAACTCAACAAGCACGTGCTGATCGCCGGAGCTTCAGGCTCAGGCAAGACCACGCTGATCTATCACTTCGTTCAGGGCCTACTTGAACAACGCATCCCGTTCTTTCTTTACGACTTCAACCTTGATTACAGGCCGCTGGCACGCCTCTCGAACAAGGTTAGGGTCTACACCATCGGCGAAGAAATCGCACCGCTGCGCTTCAACCCTTTGGCCGAACTCATCCAGCTCTGCCAGGCCAAGAGTCGGCTTCACGACCTAAACCCGCTCTTTCAGTTTGCCGACGTGGTGTGCAAGACGTTTTACGTCGGCCACGGCGTCAAAAGCATCCTTTGCGCCGCTTTGGCTCACGCGGCTCGAACCTGGGCGCAATGCGACTTCGCCGCGGAACACACGCCCAGCGTCCGCACGTTGCTCGCGTGGGTTCGTGAGCACGAACCTAGCGACATGAAAGGCCTTCGCTTCAAAGAGTGGAAGGTCAGCACCGTTCGCGCCTTGGAAGCCCTTTGCACGGGCAGTTTCGGCTCCAGCTTGGCTATCACGCGCGACAGGCACGTTGGTATCGCCGCGCTCAAGGACGAGTGCGCTATCTTCGAACTCAACCTCCCCGAAGATCTAAAGCGATTCTTCGTCGAGATGATGATGCTGTGCATGCGCCAGCACGCGCTACAAGCCGTCAAAGCGACAGGCAAAGGCAAGATCAAGAACGTCATGGTGCTGGACGAGGCGCACAATCTACTTAAGAAGACTGACGAGCACATTGAAAGCCAACTCAGCATCGCCCTGCGCGAACACCGAGGATTGGGCACGGGCTACATCATCGCCGACCAAGTTCCAAGCCAGCTCGACGACAGTGCCATCGCGAACACGCACACGAAATTCTTCTTCACCTTGGATAACAGCCGCTGCCTGAGAACTGCCGGCCAAAGCCTGCTGATTGAAGACACGGACGTGCTGTCCCGGTTGCCGACTGGCACGGCGCTATGCCGCTTCGGCACGCACCGCGCGTTCGCCGTAACCCTCGACCCCGTTGACCATCTGAAGCATGTACCTGTCACGGACGACGAAGTCGCTCGAAACGCCGGCAATTCCAGAGATTCCACTCTGGAAGCACCGCCAACCGACGAACAGAGCCCGAAACGCCCCCCGACGCTTTCAGGTAAGGAACTGCAAGAGGACGAGCGGAAACTGCTCGCACACGTCCTCAAGGATCCGTTCGCAGGCGTCAGCAAGCATTTCAAAGGCTGCCGCATGAGCACCCGAAAGGGCCAGGCCGCAAAGGAAAACCTTGAACAGCGCGGCTTAGTGCGCAGCCATGAAATCCACCGGGAAATCCCCGGTGGCGGCAAAGTAGTGATCTTGGAGATCACCCCAGCCGGCGCCGAGTTGCTCAGACAACTCGGCCATGACGCCCGCGACAACTACTTCGGCGGACGCAGCGCGGAGCATGAATACTGGAAAGACCAGGCGGCGCGGCATTACGCCGCCCGCGGCTACGCCATCACCAAGGAGCAGGCTCTTCCCCTCGGCGGCGCCGTCGATTTATCTGCAACCAAGCAAGATGAGCGCGTTGCCGTAGAAGTCGAAACTGGCAAGTCCGACCCAGTTGCCAACATCCAGAAAGCTCTTAACGCGGGCTTTGATAAGATCGTCAGCCTCGCCACGAACTCGGCAACGGCAGATGCCACGGAACAGGCTTTTTTTGCCGCTTCCCGACCGATTAACTTGAGTTACACCCCCGAAAACGACGGCGTAAACCCAGGTTACAACCCCAACAACCGCGAGAAGCCTACCTCGAAGGACGGTATTAACTTGAGTTACACTCACAAAGCCGTAGGTGCTAACTCAAGTTACAACCCTGGCAAAACTTCTGACGGCGGGCACAACGAACCCGACAACTTGAGTTACAGCCTGCAAGACCACAGTTCCGAGCCTACTGCGGAGACCAGTAACGCAAGTTACATCCCTGCCGAGCACCTCGACGAGCGCGTGAAAGTGCAGACCGTCGCCAGCCTTCAGCCGACAGCCGAAGAGTTCGTCAACCGCTTCTTTGAACTCCCCGGGCCCGAGAAACTACTCGTCCTCGACGTGCTGGACTTCCCGCACGCGACGGCAAGCGACCGGGAAGAACGCCTTGCAAGGGCAGGAGTAACGCCAGAGCGCACGCGCGAAGCCGTTGCCGTCACACTCGACACAGGGCTCATCCGAGAAAGCGGTGAGCAACTCAGCCTCGCACCAACAACACGCGATGCGTTCAAGACGCTGCACATCCTGCACGACTGAAGTGCCAATGCGGCCTACACGTTGGGCAGTCCGAAGCTCGCCCCGGCGGCCGTTAACCAGTGCGCCCATAGAAGGGCTTAAATAGGTCGTCATCCATCCCAACCAGAATGGAAACTCAGACCAACTCTGTTCTGTTCACCGATAACGACCTGCGCGTCTACGCGGCCGTACGCCGCCTGAAAAAGACGCGCGTTCTGCAACTCGCCCGAGAGGTCAAGCTCGCCAAGAGCACCGTCCAAGGCGCCCTGTCTCGACTCGAGCAGCGCGGCCTAGTCAGCAGGACCATCGACGCAGGCATCCCAATCATCCGAGCCCGAAGCGCGAGCAACACCCTGCGCGCACTCGACGCCCAAAAGCGCCGGCTGGCCGAACGACACAAAACGCAAGACAAGCTGCTTGTGAGGGCGATTGGCGCCTTGCAGCGGCTACAGGGCAGTGCGCCAAGGCGACGTAAGTCCAATCGGCGCGTCCGTCAGTGAATTGATGGCGCGCAAAGACCGCACAACCTCAACCGGCTGATTCAGGAGAGGTGGGGAAAAGAGTTTGTTCTAGGAATGCGTGGACATCTTTCCGCGTCGGGATGCCCGGTTTCTTCACGGCTACGTCAACAAGCACGTAGAACAACTGTACGATCTCGTCGGCCAGCCAATCGCAGGCATCGGCCAGGGTTTCTGGATCTACATCGTGAAGGGTTCCCGTACGTTCGTCACCCGTATGGAGCGCCCACTTGTTGCGAATGTCTTGGACCGGGTCCAGGTTCTGCCTGACATCGTTTAGCTCTCGCTGAAAATAGCCCCTTCGCTTTGTTACGTCCCCTTCTTTGGCGAAGTCCTGAGATACGTAACAGCGCGCCTGCGCAAGCAGTTCTACGTGAAACGGTTCGGCGTTCATTCCGGTGAGGTGGCCGACAACCGATTCAAGCGCACGCCAACTGTGCACAAAACGAGTTTCGACGTCATTGGCCTCACCTGCGATGCGCAGTAGGTGGAGGGTTCGTGCAGCTTGCCGGCACCATGCGGGCTGCGTGTCCTTCGCCATGTCGAGAAGCGTAGAAATGTTCTGCTGGACACTCACCAAGGATGCCCGCGTCTCTGGTAGCCCAGGAAGATGTGGTCCCCAGGTTCGCGCGCGCTTTGCTGCGGGATTCACCGCGATCGCGTACTCCGCATCGTATCTTCGCATGAGTGGCTTAAGGCCATCCAAGTCGAAAAGGGCGTCGAATAGCAGCGCAACTCGCCGATCTGCCGCCCGCCGAGCGAGCTCAGCTGTCAGCGCACCTACTTGTACGCGCAGGAACAGTGTGAAGTTTCCCCGCCAACCGCGGACTCGTTCTTCAACCCAGCCGGGAATGCTGTCAACTAACTTGACTCCGAGAGCCGCGCACTCAAAGGCCTCCGTCGGTCGAAGTGCAATCGGGAAGTACACTTCGAACGCTACTTCGTCGCCAAGCTTGCTCAGGATGGGTTCCAAAACCCATGCACCGACTGGGTCGCCGCCATCTAACAGAGGCGCGTACTCTTCGACGCTGATGACATCCTTACGCACTGCCTTGCCAAGTTGCGTGCCGACGTTCTGGGCGGCGACGTCAGCCTGCCTGGCTAGATAGGCCTCTGGAAGACCTCCGCCAAGCGCCGACCGCGCCACGTCGCCCGCCAGTGCAAGCGCATCTGAGGGGTGGATAATCGCGTCGGCCTTGGCAGCCGCTTCCCTCGTAAAGTCTTCAATCAGCTTCTTCAGGGTGGCGATCACCGCTTCGTGGCGCTCTCGCATCCACCGCTCGATGCCGTTAGCGGCGACACCCTTCCCCAATGGACGCTGCAGTTCCGCCGCGTGAAGCGCAGCCGCATGGGGCGCGATACGCCAAGCCTCTCCGGGCACGAGTTCGTGCAACCGGCGGAACGCAGATGCCCATACGGCCCGACTGATTGCTAGCTCAAACAGATCTTCCCATGTCTTGCGGTCGCGCAAGCGCCCTACATATGGATTGCTGACCATTGCGTTATATCGAGCCAAAGGTGATTCCTTGAGCTCATCGTCGATCTTGTTCAAGCTGTCCACTGTTTCATCCCATTGGGCGACGACGGTGGCAAGTCCGTCGATAGCCTCAAGGAACAATGGATCGACCACGAAACTCGTCGGATCCCCGGCGGAGTACTGGTGCTCGAAGCGCTTCAGCCACGAGAGGAGATGTTCCGCCTGCCCACGTGAAAGCACGCAGTTTGGCGCGGCTGCATCCTTTTGGCTGATCTTGACCAGTTCCGACTTTGCAGCAAGCAGCATCAGCGCAAACAACGAACGGCCAAAGCTCTTGGAAAGCCGGATTTCGATTTGGGGCCCCGCCTGGAACCTTGCCATGAGTACTCCTTCACTTGGCACAACGAGTCGTGGTTTCAAATTTAGTTGCGCCCAAGCGTTAACCAGCGGAAACGACTCGCCTGGTCGTGATTTCCAACGTGATTTCTGGCGTGATTCCTGCGCCCATCACCCTTCAATCTAACCCGTCAACCCACACGCTAATGAACCCGTTGGGGGCCGCAGCCCCCAACCTATCTAAAACATATAACAGTCTTATGCATAACATCTCCACAGCCTCCGCAAAGGCTGTCTAACCCACCCCCACTATGCAGCAGCCCTGCCAAGGGCCATGCATTCCCGCCAACCCACCCAAACCGTCACATACCAATCAGTTCAGGAGAACCAAGGCTCCCCCGGACTCTTCGCACCACCCCTCAACTTGAACATCCACCACGGCCAATAACTCCGAATCGCACACCGCTCAAGCTCAAACGGATCAGCCAACTCCCCCTCATCCAAACCCTCCACCCGACCCCAATCATCAACCCTCAACACCAAACCCGCCCGAACAGGAAGGCCATCCACCACCTCCCCATCCTCACTGTCTCCCTCGACCGTCTCCGCCCCGGCAAAACTGCCCCGCTCACGCTCGTCAAACACACGCTCCGCACTTCCCTGGAACAAGTCAGCCAACGCCTCGTACAGGTTCGTTGCTTCACTCACCGTCAAGGAAACCGTCGCGTGCTCGTCATCACCACGGCGAACACTCACCTGCACGCTCTGCAACACCACTGTCTCACCATCCGACTCAATCTCGTGCTGCAACGCCTCAACACGCACGCCGCCCTTCACCGCGCGGCTCGTCACACTCTCACGCACACGCGCGCCGATTCCATTTTCGTTTTCCATAGATGCCTCCGCACCCCCCGAACGCCCTTTTTGGCGCCCTTTGAAAGGGTGCGGCGCGAACAAAGCGAGCAAAGGGATCGCTAAAGCTTTCGGCCGGCAACTATTCGAGCTTCGGCAAGGCTTTGCCGACCAGAATCAGGCCGACAGCTTTACGAAGACCTGCGAGCACTCGCCGCCCACCCTACGGGGCGCCAAAGAGCGACTATGCTGCGCGGAGGCAAGAAAACGAAAACCCCCGCGCGCGTGAAGTCAGGCAAACGAGCCGCCGCCCAATCACGGCGTGCGCTTCTCGGCAGGCTCCTTGAACCACTCGTCCACCTCGTCAATCCAAACATGCTCTTCCAAAACGCAAGCACCGTTGCACCTCACGCAACCACTGCTCAAACAGTAACGGTTGCGCACCGCCTCCTTCACCAACTCGCGCACTGCCGCCTCAAGAATCGCCGCACACTTCTGCAAGTCCTCACCCTGTTTCTCTGCCATGTCCAAAACCTCCGCCCACAACGCAAACGCGCTCGGGCAAGCCACCGGCCGAGCGCGTTCTTCGAATCACGAAAGAAGGAAAGGGCGGATCATCGCCACGCTTGAACAGGAGCACCTCGGCGCGGCTCACGGCCCCCACAGCAGGTGGGCGTGAACGCGCAGCCCTCAAGGCCATCAACTTCTTCCGACCCGCCCCAAAAGAAGAGGTGATTCGCCCCGGGAAGAATCGGCCTTACTTGCCAATCTGGCGCATTACGAACTGGTGCGACAGCAGTGCCAAGCACTCCATGTCCTGGATGTTCAGCCGCAGCTTCCTTCCGTGCGCGCGTAGTTCAAACCACTCGCCGACCCCGCCATCGCCCGAGACGAACTTCCAGCGAAGCTTCGCCAGCTCCACGTCGCCGCGCTTACACCGCCATACCTCTCGCGGCCTTCGCGTAACGGGTTCTGTTCTTGTCATAAAGGCACCTCCGCCAAGCTGCTCGGAGGTGCCTGTAAACGCTCGCAAGAATTCTTGAAAACCAAGGCGACCGTACCCGTTGAAAGGTTAGCAGAGCACAAACACCCCAAAACAAGGTCGAAAACCATGCCCGAACCAATCTCGTTCGTCTTCAACAACAAACTCATCACGTACGATTCGGCGAAACCTGGAGACTTCCTCGACCAAGTCGCGCTAATTTCCGCCACAAAGGACATCGGCTGGCTTAAGCGCCGCAAGCGGCGGCCCTCATCGGAGGAGTTCGTCCGCCGCTTCGCAACTGCCGTCGGACCGCTTCGCAAAGACTTGGCGGCCAAACTCCCCTCGAATGAGCTGGAGCAGATGGTTGCGCTGCTTGCCAGCCGTCAACCAGAACTCTCCACCGCCGAAACCGAGGCCTTCGTTGACAAAATGCTGGCACGCCTCAAGGACCACATGGGTCGAATGTTCACCGTTGACGCAAAAGAAGTCATCGACATGGCGCTCACCGCCAAATCCCCAGAAATCAACCGACTGGCCGGACTGGCAATAGCAGAAATGTGCGAGGCCAAAGAACCCAGCGACGCCGAACTACGCCTCCAATGCGCCCTCGGCTTCCGCCTCACATGCCACCTCGAGCAAGCCCTACACAACGAAATCCGCAAGCGCCGAAGCCAGCCACAAACCTAAAGGACCGAGTCTTGCACTACCCACGGCCCGTCTACCGGCGCTGGTCCTATAGCTCGTTCGTAGAGCTTGACGGCCTCGGTCCACTCTTTGGGTCCGCCGTCGCTGAGCACTCGCACGACAGGAAAGCGTGCTTTCAGCGCGATGAGCGATGCGCAAACCAAAAGGTCGTATGGCTTGCGGTCCGTCGCGCAACTCAGTGCGTACAGGCCTTTCCAAGGCTTGAGCCCGGTCACGACGCGCTCGATGCAGAAGGTGTCGTGCGAAAGGCGCCTGCCGTGGCCGTTGAACGACACTTGATCGAACTCCAGGCGCGGCTTTCCCGTCCCGAGAGGGCCGGCAACACGCAGTTCACAACGCGCGTACTTGCGGTGCGCCCTGGACTGATCAGGCAACCGCGCAACGAGCTGCCGAACGTCATCAACAAACTTCCAAAACAATTCCTCGCAAAACACGCGAGGCCGCCTCCAGTAATGCTCGTAGGCCATGCGCTTACCTCCAACGCAGCTTTCGCGTGCGTTCCTCGCCAAGCGAGCGGCGAACAAGCTTGTAGCGTTCGGTGCTCCTTCGTTCCCAGTGGTCGAGCAGCGCCCACAAGTTCTCAACTTCAACCGGATGCAGCGCCATGCTCTGCGTCCCGCCCCGGCGCCGGCGAACGACCAACAACACGCGCTGCTTCGTCTCGTTCACATGCCAGCTGTCTTCGTCGTCGCGGCAAACGGTCTGGTGCTCAAGATCAAGCAGGCTTGCCCTGCCGTACACGAGTTGACCACACACCTTCGCCTTGCAGTCCTGTTCATGCTTTTCCATGCAAAAAGTCCCTCCGTCCGTTTTTCGGACGCAATGGCTGCCGAAAACGGGCGGAGAAGACGCACGTCACCAAGAAACGACGGGAGAACCGCGCGAGAAGGAAGGGGGTGGAACCGCAAGTCACCCCAAGAGCACCTCTGTTCTTGTCGAGGGCAACTCACGGCTCCGAAAAGGAAGCCGTGTAGTTGCCACGCACGCGCCTGATTGCGTCAACAATCTCGTCGTGCGCTTCCAGCCGGCAGTTCGCGCACTGCCAGCCCTTCAAGACTCGCCGCTTGCACCCGCACTGCAAACAACGCTCTGACCAGGTAGGAAACAACAACACGCCATTGCTGCACCCATCGTCGTCCACGGCCAAACCTCCGGCAACTCGCCGAAAGGTCCGAGTTGCCAGAGTACCCGGCCGACGCGAGTGTCCAATCAAGAGACTCTCTTGCCCTCCAACGGCTACGCTCCTACAACCCAATCACATACATCAGGTTGATGCTGCACGGATACCGCGTGAATCCACGCTCGAGTGCAGCTCAACGCCGAAGGGCCTCAAGGCAAACTGTCCTCGGGGCCCTCGTGCTTACAGGGGCCCAGCACCCAATGCCTAACGTGCCCATTATTGACCCTAAAGGAATCCTCGGCCTTGGCGCGGCCCCAACGATCCCGTTGAACTACAACGACGCCCTACTGCTCTTGGCCATCGCTTGCGCTCCCGCACCTGGCTCGATGTACATGCAGCAACTGTCGTGGGCACTCGCAAAGTACATTGGCGTATGGGACCCACTCTATCGCCTAACCACGCCACCGCCCCAGAGCCTCCGAGTCAATCCTGGACTTGCCGACCTCGACCCACACCAAAAGACCGTACTATCCGACGACATCGGCGTTGGACTATCCCTCGCCCTGCTCGACGTCTCGTTCGGCGTCGTGGGCATCATGGACTGCTACCGCGCTCACAAAGCAGGCCTGCTGACGCTAACTGTCGCGGGAAAACACCGAAAAATGCCCGACTTCATAGTGCTGCTCGCCGCGCCCATCGGAGGAAGCAACATCATCCTCCTCGAGTGCAAGGGAAGCCAAACGAACGGAGCCCAAAAAGCACAACTAACGAGCGCATGCAAACAGTTAACAAACGTGAACACTCTTGCAGGCATGCCAGCAGCCGCGTTCCCACGCGTCGCAGTCGCGGCTCAACTACGCCACGGCAAGAACGCCGTCCTACACATCGACGATCCGACAGAATGGGTTGTCACTCGAGAGGACTTCCAAGAATTGCTACGCGCCAACCTCTGCGCACAAGAACTCTCCATGCTCGGCGAATACAACGCAGCCAGCTCTGTATGGGCTGACCTCGGACTCCCTTCATGGCCAATGCGCAACCCGGTCGAAGACGACAGCCTGGCAGGCAGGGCGGGCGAACTCACAACAGTGATTCCGTCAGCCGACCGACCGATCAGAGCCAAAGTCCGCTGGAACACCGACCCATCACCGCCAGTCCGAACGCTTCTCGCGAATGGACGATGGCGCGAAGCACGCACCGCCTTCACCAACATCACTCGCACCGGCAGGCGAGCCATCACAGAAGACGACGTCGGCCCATTCGATGCAGCACGAACGGACATTCAAGGGATAGGACTTATCTCGACCGGCACACGCCTTCGCCTCGACGTGCAACTGCGATAATCGACAGTTCCTTGGGAGACCGCAAAAGCGGCCCAAGCTCAACTCGGGCGCGGCACTCGCCCGCCCTTTTCACACCGCTCCACGAACATCTTTGGGTTGAGCTCCTTGAACTTTAGAACCGCGTCCATGCGTGACCTATCGACCACAGAGTAGGCCTGCGGCTCTTCCTTGCGCTTCTTCGCGTCACGCTCGCGGGGCAACCACAGACGGGCGAAAATAGTGAACTCAAACCAACTTTGGGGCATGACTGGCCCTACCAATCAGTAAGCGCCGCCAACGGATCATCTCGTCTCAATTAGCAAACGCGCAGCCACGAGTCCATCGGCACACCAGAACAGTTCATTTCCAGCACACACCAGGCAAGCCGGCAACCTTGGAGACAGCCAGCGTGCGGTAGAAGTTTCGAAAAAAGACGAAAACCCCGACGGGTCACACCGTTCTCCAATGCAGACAACCCCCAACCCGCACAAGGAGACGCGCCATGCCCAAACACGACTACCGCGAACTCGCCCGCGAGCTTGTTCACACCGGCTGCCTTCACATCGCCGAACAGCACCACGAAAAGGGCAAGCCTGCGGAGAAAGTGATGGTTGACGCCGCGATCACCGCCCAGCGCAGACTCGTCATTGACCCCGACCTCGCGTTCACCACAGACGACTTCAAGGCGCTCACAAGTGAAATTGAACGATTCAAGGAAGAACTCGACATGCATATTGCGCGCGAGCCGGACATTTGCGACGACACAGGCTACCACCTGCGCAAACTGCGCAACACGATCGCCAAGACCATCGCGTGCGCGGCTACAATTTGTACGCAAAACACGCTGCCCGAAGTCACCGAACTCTTGGGCAAGGCCTGGAACATTCTTCAGGACGCGGAAGACGAAGCCCGCACGCTCTGCAAGTTTCGCAACCAGCTCATCCTCGGCTTCCTTGCCGAGTTCAAACACGCAAGCAACCCAGATCGCAACTAACCCCATGACTTGGACGGACACAACCAACCCGTTCACGCACCCGCCCGAGCCCGACCCGGAGAACCTCACCGAGACGGCACCGGCAAGCTGTTGCTCCAGCCCGTACGGGGCAATCGTCTTTAGCCGTCGCGCCCATAACCAGCGCTGGAGAAATTTGGGCAGCCTCTTGCTTGCCTGCGCTAGCTTCGTGCTTGCAGCTTTTGCCTGGGTTAACAGCCTGAAGGGGAATGGTCACCCAGAGCCCAAAGTCGAGCTTGACCGCGCCATCGCTGACAGGCGTGCCTACTTCGACGAGCTGTACCGTGTCACGAACCCCGAGCACATTCGCAACGGCGACGACCTGTGCCGCGCCACAAGGCTCTTCGCGCGCTGGGAACGCGAGTGGAATGACCACGTCCAAGCCCTGAAATACACCACCGCGCTAGCAGGTCACGCCGTGGTCGGTCTCGCGCACAAAGACACCAACCGCCCAACGCGCGAGGGCAAAGAGCGAAAACGCCAACTCCAAAATCTCGCCGCCCAAGCAATCAAGCCGCCGACACCAGACAGCAAGATCGTGCTGACAACAGACGAAGTCATCCAGCTCGCCACGACCCTCATCGACGCCGGCTGGGCCAAAGACATCAACTTGGCCATCCTGCTTGATGAGCGAGCCAGCTTGGATGAAACCCGGAACCCAAACAGTGCGAAGGAAATATGGGACTTTGCCGAGCGCAATGCTCTCAGGTAGCTCACCGCTTTCTGCCGGAGCCGAAGAGCATGATCTTCAAGGCTGCGCGTCTTCAAGGGCGTCAAGAATCTCCTTCTTCGCCTGGCCGATGATTGATCGATCCCGTACCAGGTGACCGAGTTCTCGACGCAGCCCCTTGTTCGACTTGGGATTGAACGACAAGAAGTTGAAGCTGGTGATGATGATGTATCTGTCGTCGCAGATAACGACCTTCTCGTGCGTGTTGCCAATCTCGACCGTCCGAAGTCGTTTCGCGTACCGCTCTCCCAGCTGCTTCAACTTTGACAGCGCGTGCTCCTGGTCTTGGGCGGCACGATCTTTTGGCTTGCCTTGGGCGCGCTCAATTCCGTAGCCGATGGTGATCTTGAGGAGTTTCGTTCTATCCAGCGCCGTTCGTAACCAGCCAAGCAACTCACCGTCCACCGCCGCCGTGCGGAGCCACGGCGACAGGATGATCAGGTGCTCCTTGGCCTCAAAGATCGCGTCGCGCAGCGCGTTGCGATGCTCGCTAGTCTTCAACAACTCCGTCTTCCCGGTCTCGCGAACCCTCTCGCCAACCGAGTGGACCACTTTGCCCTTCTTACTGAGCGCGAGTTCTCGCTGTTCTTCAAACGGAATGATCTCTGCCCCATCCGCCTGCAACTCGCGTAGCTTGGCGCTCACGTCAACTTCTTCACCACCATGCCGCATCAACCGCCAATCCCACGCCAACGTTGTCGGTTGGTACCAAACCTCCAAGCTCGCCACCCGATACGCCGTCATCATGCGCAAGGGCCTAAGCCGCAAAACGTCTCTCTTTCTGGTTACGCCAGGCTCGTCCTCGCGCGGCGGCCCATCACGGTCAAACAACGCCTGCACGTCACGAAACCTCAACTCAAGCGCGCGATCCGTCAAACCACTGGGAGCAGGCAACGTTCGCAGACCAGATTCGCGCAACTGCCGGCCAACCCTGAATTCACGTTCACGGTACGACCATCTAAGCTCATCTCGAAACGGGTCATGCCGAAGTTCTACATCCTCGAAAACTTCAATCTCGCGGGTCACGGCCCGATGAAGCACCTGCACGCCAAAAGGAGTCAAGGTCAGCTTGTCGTCGCGATGGCTCAACGCCCCCAGTCGCAGCAGGTCAACTATCGCGTTGTGAACCATCCTGGCATCAACCAAGCCCATCAGGTGCGCAAGATCCTTGGCCTCGCCAATGCCGGCCGAAACCAACCTTAGCACTGTTTCGGGCACCAGCCGCAAGTCCCTGTCAACTTCAACTTCAACGTCAACCCGCCATATGAAGTGCGGCAGGCCCACTTCGAGCGTATCGACGAGCTCGTACCCATCTGCGATGAGTTGCGCTGTGCGATCGCTGTTCATCGGCCCGCCCTCCACGCTTCCAGGTTTTCGGGTGGGATCGCGCGCACAATTTCGGACAGTCCTGCACTTCGACGCGCGCCTTCCGCGTCGCCAACGATGACCAACAAGCGTTTGGAGCGCGAAAACGCCACGTTCAACCGCCGCGGATCGGACACGAACCGACTTTCCTGCTCACCCTCGCGAACAAGCGAGTACACAATGATGTCGTCCTGCTTTCCTTGGAAAGCGTCCACGGTGTCAATACGAATCTTCAGTGCTGACCAGGTTTGCGCTGCGCGCGAGATTTTGCGTCGCAGCCGTTCTATCTGTGCCCGATAGGGGGAGATTACTCCCACGGAATACGTAACGTTCTTCTGGCGCAACTCGTTCTCGAACTCACGGAGCAGGCGATGCACGGCGTCCAGCTCCTCCTGGTTCCACCAACTTGTACCGTTCTGCTCCTTGCGCGCGCGACCCCGAACGTCGACCCAGTTCACTCGATGTGCCTTGTCAAAACGGCTCAACGCAAGAGTTCGTTCTGAATCATCAACACCAGTTTCCAAGCCTCCAAACTCTGCGTAAAACAAGTTGCCTACGAATGACCCGATCGAGCGGTGCATGCGAAACTGTCGGCGCAACGTTTGCCGATTGTCCGGCGAGATCTTCTCAAACAGCTCTTCGAACAACGACTTTCGAGCGCGTCCAACGTCAATGCCGCTTGCCTTGAGCTCCTTCTCGGTTTGCGTGTCCAAAAAAGGCGGCAGTTGCTTATGATCGCCGACCAGCACGAACCTCTTTCCAACAACCAAGGAAACCAGCACTTCGGCGGCAGTGGCTTTAGCCGCCTCGTCAACGATCACCCAATCAAACTGGACGTCACGCAGCATGCGCCACAGCGTCGGAACGCGAAGGCACGTCACGCCAAAAACTTGAACAGACTCCGCATAGTCCACGCGCACGTCTTCATTCACGTCCAATCGCTCATCCCACTTCTTCAAAGCGTCTCGAACGATGGCAGCCCGTTCCTCGTCCTGAGCGACAAATGCGACAAGCGCCGCGCGGCTCTTCTCTCGAGTTCGCTTGACCCACTCGGCGAAACTCGCCTCAACGCCATCGGCATCATCATGGTTTCTGCGCTCGGGCTTCACGTCTCGATGCAAGCGCCAATCCTTACCGGCCGACTTCGCCACAACTCGGAGAGCGTCCAGCGCATTGTTCACCGCCTCGTTGGCCTGCGAAGTGAGCAGCACCCGTGCGTCGGGATCCTGCATCAGAATCTGGGCCATCACCTCGGCAATTACTGTTGTCTTGCCCGTACCCGGGGGCCCTTGAACAAGAAAAAAGTCTTTGGCGGCAAGGACTCTCTCGACAAGCGAAAGCATCGCACTCTCAGGCTCAAGCTTTTGCACCAGCCTGCGCGGCAGCATGTCCGCCAAGCGATTGCTCTCTGGATACAACAGCAGCTCACCCAGGTTGGGATTGACGCACTCGTCCTTGAAAAAGTGATCGAGCGCAGTCTCCTGTCGGTTCAAAGCGGCATCCAACGCAACATCTTTGCACACCAGGTCGCCGCGGCGCGCCAACCGAGCGCGCTTTTGAATCCTTATGGCAAGCACTCGCGATTCCTGGTTGTACGAGTGAAAAGTACCTACCCGCTGACCATCCAAAAGCAGCGGTGAGCGCTGATCCAAATCAGCAGTCCATGTGTCGTCCAGGTCTTCTGGCACATCTGCAAGTTCGTCGGTCGGCAGCACCTCAACGACCCGCACGTTTTGAAAACCAGGATGAGCGTCAACAAAGGCCGATGAGTCACTTCCAGGCTCCGGCGGCGCGTCATCAATTTCGTAACGTATGCGGAACTGCAGGAGCGACTCGCGCTGCTTCGCCAAGATGAACCTGGCAACCTCGAAAAGGCTCTCCTTGCGCCGCCGCACGTCTTCGGCGCGTCGCTCGGCCTCGAACTTCTCGAACAGCGCAGAAATCAATTCACCGGCTGGACCCTCGCCAAACTGCAAAGTAAAGGGCACGGAGAGCGCGCGCTCCCGCTGGCTTGCGTGGATGCTCGACGGGTTCCTGCCTACATTCGTTACCACCAAGCGTTCCGGATCTCCCGATTCAGGCCGCAAGTGGGCCCAAAGACCTCGCCCAAAACACTTGATGGAAAACGACTCCGCACCCGTTTGCTTGTCTACCGCCACCTCGTACTTGCCTCGTAGTCCATCGTTTAGATCCCGGAGAATGTCCGCCACGGACGGGCAGCCGTGCTTGCGTGCGTTTTCCTCCGCGCTCCGTGTCAGCCGCGCATAGAAGACAGGCCTGTCAGCGGTACGCTCAAGAAGCTCTCGAAGAACTCGCTGAACTTCTACCGCTCGGGGGCGAGCCGACGGATCTGGATGCAACAAGTCAACAAGCAACTGCTCAATCTTGTGGTACGCCTCGGGATCAGGGATTTCCGCTTTCAACGGGGCGAGGAAGTCGATCATCTCCTCGCGCTTGAACGTAGGCGCCGGAACACGCCACGCCAGCAAGCATGCCGTGAGCAGTCCAAACGCATGAAGGTCCGCGGCGAAACTTGCGTCTCCCTGTAAGACTTGCTCCGGAGCGGCGAAAGGCCGAGTGTAGAACTCGCGCAATGTCAACGCCGTTTCGCCCCGACCGTAGTTTTCGAGGAGCCGTGCAATGCCGAAGTCGGCGAGCTTCAGCGAGTCGACGTCACGATCTAACAGCACGTTTGTCGGCTTGACGTCTCGGTGAATCACGTTGCGCTTATGCGCGCACTCAAGCCCATCCAGCAAAGCGGACAACTGTTCCAGCCGCCAACGTAGAGAACGCTTTATCTCGCGGCCGGCCGCAACGTCGAGGATCAAGTGTTCAAGGGTCCTACCTCCCGGCACAAGTTCCAAAACGATTCCAAGACGCTCAGGGTTTTGCTCTTCAAAGTGTCCAACCAGGCGAACTACGGCAGGGTGTTCAAGACCTGAAAGCGCGCCAATTTCCTTACGAAACATCGCCTGCGCAACCTCGCGATGGGTACCAGCAAGCTCCAAGACCTTCACCGCGACTCGGCTCCCGCTCTTGGTGTCCTGTGCCTCGTAAACCGTGGCGTAGTGGCTTCTGCCGAGCGACCCGACCACTTTGAACTGCCCCAGGTTCAATGACACATCGGACATCGCTCGCCATCCCCTCGCGTGTCGCCTGCTGCAATCACGCTGTCGTCATCCCACAAGAAGCTGGTTGTTGTGACGAAGGTGCCGGAATGTAGCCTGCATTGCCATGAAAAAGTTGGCATATGCACTTGTTGTTGTCGTTGGCGCCGCGGCGATTGCGTGGTTCGCCTTGGATCGCGTTTCACCTGGCCAACTCGATCAGGCCAACGGTGCTATATCGAACGGTGCCAACTCCCCAGACCACAAGCCGGGCACAGAACGTGACGGACCCGCCGACGAGACCAGGGTCTTTCGCCGAGAGAACGACTACAGCGTAACAGACGATGGACTTCGCGAAGTAGCTTCGCTGACGAACCTTGAAGAACTCAGCCTACGCGGGTGCTCCGCCGTAACCGACGATGGCATCGCGACACTAGCGAACCTGAAGCGCCTCCGACGAGTTGACTTTGGGCGCACCGGTGCCGGAGATCGAGCCCTATCCGCATTGGCTAACATGCGCGAGCTCGAAGAGATCGACCTTAGCCTATGCGACAACGTAACCGACGAAGGCATCAAGGCCATCGCAACCCTGCCCAAACTTCGAACGTTAGTTTTATCGGGCTGTACGCAGCTAACCGACAGCGCGCTAACACACATCTCGACCTTCGAGACCCTTGAGGTGCTGGATCTATCGTGGTGCTCACGCTTCACCCGAGCCGGCTTGGAGAAAATCGAGGCGCTATCACGGCTTAGAGTTCTCTCGCTCGCACATACTCCCTACACGGACGCAGACCTTCTGGCCATAAACCTACCCGAACCGATCAAACTGCTGGACGTTCGCGGCATGCCGCGACGCTCACTCGACGCCATCGTCAAGCTGCGTAGTCGCTACCCGAACTGCCACATTCGGCAGTAAGTGCGACTGAACTTGTCGCATTCGGTCCATCAAGAATCTGTCAGTCATTACGCTGCCATGACAATATCATTGCAATCGCCGTCCTGATCGATTCTTTGCCATAACACACTTTCCTAGGCGCGCGCCGATTAGCTAGACTCCGCCACGCGCTAGACACGAACAAGCAAGCCAGCACGGTTACGCCAAAGCCATCCGCTGCCTCAAGCAGCTGTCGGCCGGCGCAGACGGCAGTCACCAAACGGGGCGGCAATCCATGATCACACTACGCAACCACGTCGTTCTCTTCATCTCAATCCAATTGGTCCTAACGGCCGCCACCACGGCGCTAAGCGCGCAAGCGCCGACGGAACCAACCGTGCTGTATGTAGGAAACAGTGACGCCCAAACCGGCGCGCAAGGCGACCCAGTTGCAGACATCAACCACAAGCCATACTTCAGCGCGATCTACAACACAGCGAGCACATCTCCCGCCGCCGACGCCCGAATCCAGATTGCAAGCGACGCCGCGTTCTCAACCGTCCTCGTGACTACAGGCTGGCAGAACATCGGACCAGCAAACCCTGGCGCCCGAGTCGCCGACGTGCACTACACCGGCAACGCTCTCGCGTGCAACACACGCTACTACTGGCGAATTCGCGTCAGAGACAACACCGGCCTGCTAAGCCCCTGGAGCACAGAAGCAGCAAGCTTCATCACAGTCCAGTGTCCTCTCGAACCAACAAACTTGTTCGTTGACAGCGACGACGCCCAGCAAGGAACCCAAGGCGATCCCGTCGCGGACATCAACCGACGACCCAACTTCAGCGCGGTATTTACCCACGACTCAACCACAATCAGCGCGTCAGATGCCCGCGTTCAAATCGCCACTGACGACACGTTCACAACAATCATCGCCAGCACGGGATGGAAACCGGTAAGTCCTGCAACCAACGGTCAGCGCCTCACCGACATCGAGTACACCGGCGCAAAACTCGACTGCAACGTTCGATACTATTGGCGCATCCGAACCCGCGACACCCAGGGCGTCGTCAGCCCATGGAGCACGGAAACCGCGTCGTTCATCACAGAACACTGCCCCGAAGAGCCAACGAACCTATTCGTAGGCGCCTCACAGGCACAAACCGGCACGCAAGGCAACCCCGTCACGGGCATGCCACTGCAACCCTACTTTAGCGCCATCGTCACGCACACCGACACGAACGCCACTGTCACGGCCGCCCGAATCCAGTTCGCCCTGGATGCCAACTTTGCGAACGTCATCGGCAGCACCGGCTGGAAAACATTTACAGCTACAAGTGTTGGAGCCAGGACACCGGATATCCACTACACTGGAAACGCACTCCCCGGAAGCACCCAAATCTACTGGCGCATACGCCACCGCGACTCTTCAGGAGTCATCGGACTATGGAGCGTTGAGGCCGCATCTTTCACGACACAACCAGTACCAACAGCGCCAACCACGCTGTTCGTCGATAGCACGCAAGCCCAATCCGGCACCCAAGGCAACCCCGTAACCGGGATCGACACTACCCCCGTATTCTCCGCCATCTTCCACCACCAAGACAGCGGCGCAGTCGGCAAGCGTTATCGCCTGCAAGTCGCCACCGACGCTGCCTTCACCAACCTGATCTGGGCCTCCGCATGGACAAACATGGCGGACACCCCCGCCGCTAGTCGTTCGCCAGACCTGCCGTACTCCGGCCCCGCCCTGATGGCCGGCATCACCTACTTCTGGCGAGTCAGATTCGAAGACGCACAAGGAACACGCAGCCCATGGAGCACAGAACCCGCCAGTTTTACCCCCACAGGCGGCACACCAAACAACCCACCAACACTAACTCCGATTGCTGACCAGTTCGTATCCGAAGGCGTGCAACTCGTGGTAACAGCAAACGGGAGCGACCCGGATCCATCGGACATTCTCACGTACTCCGCCGACGACGGCAGTGGCGGCGCGCTACCTTCCGGCGCAACTTTCAATCCATCCACACGAGAACTCACCTGGCGCCCGGAGTTCACCCAGCAAGGCATCTACACCATCCGCTTCATCGTTCAGGACAACGGAACCCCCCAACTTAGCGCGGCCCAAACCGTGTACTTCATCATCGAAGATTCCGAGTCAGCACCAACAATCCTCCATGTGGCAAACACCGACGCGCAAATCGGAACCCGAGGCAACCCCGTAACCGGCATCTCTTCGCAACCCCGGTTCAGTGCGATTTTCAACCATCCTGGCACGGCCTCGACCGCAGTCGGCGTTCAGATAGAAGTCTCTACCGACCCAACGTTCACAACGATCAACGGCTGGACGAGCGGTACCGTAACCATCGCGACAACCTCGGCAGGTTCGAGAAGCCCAGACGCAACCCTCTCAGGTACTCCGCTGACAACTGGGCTGACCTACTACTGGCGAATCCGCTTCATAGACGGCAACGCGTCTCCAACCGCATGGAGCACTGAAGCCTCTTCGTTCATCGTCTCGGCGGATCCGCTTGCCCCGAGCAGTCTCTCCGTCGACAGCACGAACGCCCAAGCGGGTCAATCAGGCAACCCCGTAGCCGACATCGACCTAACACCCGTCTTCTCCGCAGTCTTCAACCACAACGACAACGCTCGGCACTCCAGCTTCTACCGCATCCAAGTCTCCACCGATCCATCGTTCAACAGCGTCACGCACTGGAACAGCAACATAGAGACCATGCCAAGCATCCAGGCAGGCCAGCGCTCAACCAGCATCGCGTACGCCGGCACGCCGCTGTCAAGCGCGACAACTTACTACTGGAGAATCCGATTCTGGGACGACCACACGAACCCGAGTCCGTATAGCACCGAGCCCGCTTTATTCACCACCAATGCAATACTCTCGTTCGACATCCCCACCCAGGTCGCAGCCTCAACCCGCACAAAGATTCTCGACCTCACCACGTTTCTAACGGGCGGCACGGGCGAGGAAGTGGCGTTCGCCATCATCACCGCGCCTGCCTTCGTTTCACTCAACAGCACCGAATTAGAAATAACTCCGAGCGTGTCAGACGAAAGCGGCTCGCCCTACCAAGTCGAAATTTCGGCAACTCAGGGTTCAGTCCAGACCAGCGATGTCTTCACGCTACATATCGCTCCAGCCATCCAACCCACACCAACCGGCCTCGTTGGAACCGTCCTAAGCGAAGACTCCATCCTCTGGACGTGGCAAGACAACAGTCCATTCGAGTCTGGCTTCCGCATCCTCTCACCCACGGGTGAAACCGTCGCCGAAGTCGGACCCAACACGACAAGCTACACTGAAATTGAACTAAACGAGAACACCGCTTACACCCGATCTGTCGCATCACTAGGGCCCGCGAGCGACCCCAGCGCAGGCTCGCCCTCTGCAACCAGCATAACCTTCGTGGCCACGCCGACCCCGGCAAGCGTCCAAATCCTCCTCGACTCCAGCGTCTCAATTCGCATCTTTTTCCCAGAGCCACTCAACCCGCGCGAGGGCCAAACAGGAGCATTCCTCGAACGCGACCAGACAACCACGTTCAACTCCCCCGACCTCTGGCAAACCCCCGCCTACGCTCCTCAGTACTCGTTCCGCGACGACACTGTAGTGCCCGGAACCACCTACTACTACCGCATCACCTACCGCAATCAGGACGGGATTCCCTCCGCACCTCTGGTTACCAATGCAGTCAACATACCTGCAGCCGACTTCTTCTTGGCCTTCGAGCAAGGCGATATCCAGTACGCAACAACCTCAGGCACAACATCGCTCACCATCGATGTCGCGGTCACTGACATTCAAGGCACACCTGTCGCCACTCAGTTCACCGGGACGCCAGTCGAATTCACCATCACAACCGGGACCGTCGCCACATTCGTAAACAACGGCCAGCGGACTCTCACCACCAATATCAACTCATCCGGACTCGCATCCGCGGGATTGGTTTCGATGAACGGCGAAACAGAAGTCGTGTTCATCGAAGTCAAATCCACATTTGCGGGCAGAGATGCAACCCTGTACTGCCGCGTAACGCCAACGGATGGAGCCGTCACCCTCGAGACCGTATTGCCAACCCCGGCAGACGGGCTGTTCGTTGCAGACGATGTCGGTCAAACGGTGCCAGGTGTCAGGGTTCGCACGATAGACGCCGACGGCAACCCCGTCCAAAATGCAACCATCCGATTCAGGCTTCACGACGCGCACGGCGGCGGCGAAGCTCGATTCGTAGGCACACCAGACCCAAAGAGCATCGACGTAACGACAGACCCCTCAGGCGAGGCTACCTCGCCTGACATGGACCTAGTCGGCACCTATGGGTTCGCGGAAGAACTTGAAGTGGAAACTGACAACCCCGCCATTGGAACCCTGACGCTCGCTTACGCAATCATCGGTCGAAAAGAAGTACACAGCACAAACCCACCGGTGCCGCTCCAGCTCGAACCCATCGGCGTCGACCAAGAACTCAACGCGGGCGACCGGTTCGCGCCCGTCGGCGTGCGAGTCACAAACGCGTTGAACGGCGAGCCCGTCGCTGGCGTTTACGTAAGACTTCGCACCGCAAGTGTCAACGTCGGCGCAGCCGCACCACCAATTCCACCGGAAGGCTACTACCTTGAGGACGTACTCTCCGCTCGGGGCCCGCAGACCCCGGCCGGAACCATCTACTTGCCAACTCACCAGTTTGGAACGGTGAAGAGCCTCAACGTATCGAGCCCGGCGCCGGAAGGCAGATTCGGCCACCGCGGCGTCACCCTGACCGACGGAAAACTTCTCTTTGTGGGCGGTCGAAACGGGCCCGGCGGCCAACTCGCTTCCTCTTTCGTTGTCGACCTGGTGACGGGTTGCGAAACAACGGAATACTCAAATCTCACAGCTCGTGAAGACCACTCCGTACTCTTGGTGCCCGGAGGAAGTGTGCTTATCTACGGCGGCATAAACGCGTCCGGGACGGCAGCAGGCACGGAAGTCTTCGACCCGTCCACCGGGATTGTCTCGCCGCTAAGCGGCTTTCCAGCACGCAATCGCGCGAGCCTGTTTGCCCTGCCTGGCGGAGACATTCTGATCATCGGTGGGTTCTCCGGTACCGGTTCGCCGCAAAACAGCATCATCCGAATGACACAAGTGTCCGGTACCTGGACGACCGCGGCAACAATTCCCTTCCCAGCCGCAACCGAACGCCACTATCCCGCAGTCATTGCCTCGCCCTCGGGAAACGAGATCTGGATCGTCGGCAGCGAAACCAGCAGCCCGGTAGACACGATCGACAGGTTCGACCCCTCAAACAACCAGTTCCTACCTTCGTTCATTGCCCCGCTACGTCAGAACGGCACCAGCTTCGAGCCACGTACCGCTCTGTTCGCCGCAACTGGCGATTGCGTAATCGGCTGCAAGGAGGGACTCGTAGTCCTGTCCTCGCTCGGCAGCGTGACCTTCACCGAAGAACGATCAATTGGACATACTGTCAGCTTGCACGAACTGCCACTGGACGCCGACCCGCTCCTCGGCGGCAACGATGACGCAGTCTCCCGCATCGCAGTCATCGGGTCAGCAAGCTCAAGACTGGTACGAGTAACCGGTACGCCGGCCTACACCGCACACCCCCTGCCAGCCTTCGACACCCCAAACCGCAGCGACGGATTTGTAGCCCTAACGCTGCCTAACAGTCAATACGGGCGAGTAGCGATAGCGGGCGGCGGCACGGCGTCAACATTGGAGACCCTGACGGAACCACGAGCTCTTGTCCTCAACGAAACAGCTGAGGACTTCATTGCATCCATCGCGCCAGATGAGCGCGAGCCAGTCCTCATCACCAACAGCGACGGACTCGTCTACTTCACCGGCATCTTCGCCAGCGACCTGGTGGGCAGACAAACACTCAGGCTCCAAGCCACCGACTACGACGACAGCGGTGCACCCCTGCCAGCGCCACCCACCGAGGCATTCGCCTACGTAAACCTCTATACCGTTGCGGACGACTTGGATTGCCCGACAGTCGGCGCCATCCCCTCCACCGGCGGCCAGCAAGGCTCAGGCAAGAAAGGACCGAAGAAAGGTTCAGATGGGGGCAAACCCAACATCAAGATCACGAAAACAAAGCAAGATGGTTTTGCGGTTCGCTGGTGGTGGACTGGACCCCTGCCTTACGGCTGCTGCACCATCGACGAATGCACGATCCGCGTGGCACTGTTCCACGAGATCGACAGCGGCCAACTCCCAGGCGGCAAGTTTCCATTCTCGGTTGTTGAAGCCGGCACCGCACCGCCATCTATGTTTGATCCCCAGAACGAATGGGAGTCCAGGCTCATCATTTCGGGACCAGCGGCCGTTAAATGGGTTGACCAGGAAGAGTTTGACCCGGGAAACCAAGGCAAGATCATCACATTCTTCACTATCCAATGGCGCCCGACAGCAGTAAGCGGCTCCATGGAAGACATCAAGTTCCGATTCGTCGCAAACGGCCCTTCTCTGATCACGCCGCACCAGCCACCCTTCGATAAGGCAATCATCACCACAACCTGCACCGCAGTCAGCCTCAAGCTCGAAATCTGCGGAGACGGCCCCGCTGACGACTACATCTTCGCATCCGCACCGGACGGCGTCCGCTGCACGCTCCTCGGACCCTCAGGCCTGATCCTGAGCGCACGCCTCGCGGTGGCAGGCCCCGCATCATCGGACGGAAAAACCTTCACGCTCGAAGCAGGCATACCCAAGAAACGACCGCTCTCCGCCAACGGAGTCAGCACCAGCAAACGTGACGTTGAAATATTGGGTTTCCTGTTCACGCTAGACGAGCACGTTTGCGGAAAGACAAAGGCCACGGTCGTCGACATGCGTGTCGAGATATGCGGCATGCAATCGGACAACGGAGCAGACAACCTGCTCTTCACCATGCCAGGCTTTCCTACGACTAAAGCAAATGACGTGAGCGCGCGTCTCGACCAAGGGTACGAAACAGGAGTCGGCAACCCTCGCAATGAACGCGCCGAGTTCACGCCCGGCAAAGTCTTCATGCTCGGACCCGACGAGTGCGGCCTGTCCGTGAGCCTGAAGATGGAAGGCACGTCCTACCGGCAGCCAACTGCAACCAGCAATGGCGGAGGCGTCCTGATTTGGCACGCACAAGGATCGGCCCCTGCAGCGCCATGCATTACCTTCAACGCGCAGGGAGTTGCAAAGGAACACTGCAACGCGCTCAAGTTGACTCCACTGGATCCCATCTACGTTTGGCTCGACGCCGGTTTGGAATTCCCTAGCAAGAACATCGGCCAGGTACGCTTCAAGGTCTGCGCTACCGCCTCAATGCCGCAGCCAGAGTACGGCGCCGCAGCTGCCGTGATTTATAATCCAGGTCAATCAGACTTTGTCGACGCGATCCTTAGCGAGCCCGCAACGCTCCCGCCATCCGGCCCATTCACATTCGACGTCACACCGTCGAACCCTGCCGGCGGCGCAAGCTCACACGAGACCAGCCCCAGCCACGGCGGAAGCGCCGCGCCGAACGCACCGAAAGACGAGCCCCTCCCGTGCCAGCTCTGCATCACCAGACCCTGCACAGTAATCCAGATCCTCGCCTCCATTTGCGACGTGCTCGACAATCAGAACGACGACTACGTCTGCGCATGGCAAAACGCAACCGACCCACGCCCCCACACGCACTTGCTTGTTGCCGCCCTAGGCCCCAAGGGCTTCCCCGTGCCGTTGGAACTCATCCGAATCGGACCCAACGCCGCGAAAATCGAACTCGACCGCTACGCTATCAATCCCATTTGCACTCTCATCAACGATGCAGTCACATCCCCAAGCCACCACTGCCAGCCACAACCCGGCATAACGGACAACGAGTTCTCAAAACTCCTCCGCACGCAACGCACTGAAGCCATCAAGATCATGGGAGCGCTCGGCGAAGTAAGCACCGCACGCGACGACATCATGATCGGCATCTACCGCCACTGCCAACCAGCCACAACAACCATCGCCGAGCCCACAAATCGTCAGGACTTGGACAACAAGCTTGACAAGGTCATGGTCAACGTGGAGGCGCTGACGATTGTCGAAATACTTGTCCAGCCCTGCGATACATCCGACCAGCGCGATGACCTCGCCATGAAAGACGGCGACGCCCCGGTGCTCATCACTGTCTCGCCCAGCAGCGGGTTCACCTTTGAAGGCCTGAAGGTTCGCTCAACCACGCCCATCGTGTCCTTGCGCAAGGAACGCCCAAGTTCACCAGACTGCACCCCCCAGTCCCCCGACGAGGAAGCACTCGAATCGATTGTCATCGACGTCAACAACCAGGCCACGTTCTACGTACACGGCAACACGCGAAGCTCCAGCGTGCGCGACGGCACTTTCGTCGTCGAAGACGACTGCCCAACCAAGATCATCCCCTGCGACAAAGCGGAAGCCGAGATCACACTCCAACCCAGCCCCCCGTGCGCAATAGGCGCCGTGACCGTTTTCGAGGTCGAAGCAACACTTCCCGATTTCATCTGCGTCAACGAAACAAATGTGCTCGCCGCATTTGAACTCCAGGCACCCTCCGGAACCCCGCTCGGAATTGGCGGCACTATAACCCTTGATCTAAGCACTTTCACCGGTGGCCCAGCTTCCTACTCGCTCGCTCCGACACAATTGGTGTTCGGCGGCTACCAAACACCACAATTCGTTTTCATAACGACAGGCGCCAACCCAAGCGCAGCAGCCGACGACATAGTCGTCAAATACGACGTGACCGTGGACAGCTGCTTGTTCAAAGGATGCGGACCACACCAAACCGTCTACGAAGTTGACGTCGTCCTCCAGCCGCTCTGCCTGTTGCTCGGCGAGAACTTCCAACATCCCCAACAAGTAACAGGCACGATCCAAGTAATCCCAGCAATTCCTGAGCGGTTCAACTCTGTGCAGTTAGTGAACATATCTCAGGACCTGACGGATCCAGACTTCGACCCGATCGAACTACCCGGAGTTGTCGATGTCCTTCGAGAAGGAATTGGCGGGGCCGTTGCCATCCCGACAAACGCCGGATTCGGAAGAAGCACCGTCGGCGTAACGATTATCGTAGACGGCTTCCAATACGTGTGCGGGGACGCCCAAACGACGCTAACCGTTGGTGGCTTGCCGGCAGGAGTCCCGCACCTCGTTGAAGAGGGGCCGCCCGAAGTAGTAAAGTTCACAAACGAGTTCACGCTTTACGGCGGAGTAGATGAGGCACTGCCCCTGCGCGAAATACCGCGCGGAATTGGTACGTTTGACGCCACAATCACCGCAGGGACCTTCACCCTATCAACCCAAACGGACTCGGTAACAGTCGGCCACAGCGTTGCATCTAAAGGCCCCAACACGTTCCGCACTTCACTTACTCTGGCCGGCGCACCAGCATGCACGGCCGACTTCCAAATCACATTCATCCGCAACCAGTCCCCGGACTATCCTGACTGTGTAAAGCCCAAAGCAGTCGGCCCAATACTCAACTCGCCCCCGACTTCAGGACGCGCCATCGGCGACGAGAACGACTCCACTGACCCAATCGAGCTTGATCGCGGTGATCTCAAGATCCTTCGCTCCGACCTCGTCATCCAAGGCCGCGGATTCGACTTCGCCCACGTTCGCTCCTATCGCGGCATGGGCGGTCGCAACACCGTCCAAGGGCTGAAGTGGGACTTCAACTACAACCTCCGCCTGGACATCGGCACCACAGGCGACATCGACCTTGTTGAAGGCGACAAAGTACGCATCGAGACATACAAGAAAGTTGACGCCACGCGGTTCGCCAGCCCCGCGCCACACTTCACGTCGCTAGTGTTCCTGGGCAACTACTATCGGCTGCTCCAGGCCGACGGAATGATCCAGATATTCGACCTGTCCGGGCGGCTCGCCGAAATGCAGGACTCAAACGGCAACCGCATGCAGTTCGAGTACACCGACGCGCAGCACCCCGAACGGTTGACCCGAGTAATCGATACAATGGGCAGGCCCATTGTGTACGAGTACTACCCGGTCACAGACCCGGTGAAACCAGGAAAGCTCAAGTCACTGACCGACTTCGCGGGACGCGAAGTGCTATACGACTACGACAACCTCGGTCGCCTCATCTCAGCGCGCACGCCCATCATCACCGGCACCTCCAACGGTAACGACTTCCCACAAGGTAAGACCGAGACTTACGAGTACATCACCAACAGCGGCAACGCCAAGACAGAGAACCTGCTGCACCGCATCATCGAAGCCAACCAGAACGAACCCCGCGCGGGATACGGCTCCAGCACCGGCGTAGCACTGGGCACGCCAACGTTCGAAACCATCTACGACAGCCAAGGGCGCGCAACCAGCCAACGCTGGGGTGGCCCCGGTCAAGTTGTAACGTACACCTACAGCGCAGCCTTCCTGCCTGCAACCGCGCAACGCAACGCGGCAGTCCGCAAGACCACTGTTGTCGATCGCAGCGGAAACGTCACTGAGTACTACTTCTCCAAAGAAGGCCAGATTGTTGAAAAGCGCGAGAAGACCCGCGGCATCCGCCAAGGCGACCCCGCAGACTTCATCACGCGCTGGAAGTTCAACGACAAGAACCAACTCGTAAGGCTGACCTCACCCGAGGGCAATTTCACCGAATACGTCTACGATAACGGCTTAGTACAGGTAGGGTCAGCGACCGTAATCGACTCACGGCTCCAGGCAAACATCATCGAAATCCGGCAGAACCCCGGCCCCAGGTCAGCAAGTCAAGGCGTACTCATCACACGGTTTGTTGTTGATCCCATCTACAACAAGCCCTGCGTTGTTATCGACCCGCGCGGCGCGGACACAAACGACAACCTCCGCTTCGCAACGCGCTTCTACTTCGACTGGGAAGAAGGCAACAACACAAGCAAGCTCGCAACCTACCTGGTTCCCCACCTCGACAACGCGCCGAACACAGGGGCAGGCTGGCAATACGTCAACGCGTTGCTACTGCGAATGAAAGCACAGGGCACGGCACTTGGCCTTGCCCCAACCGACAACGTGCCGGCCGTCGGCATCTCCGTCGGCTCCGACATGAACAACGACGGCGAGACCGCCCGCATCGCGGGCAACGTCGTCCGCACCCTGCTCCCCAAAGTGCTACTCACCACACAGCAACGCGACATGCTGGGCGCCACATCGTTAGAGCAGTACGTCTCAACCACAATGCTCTACAACAGGTTCGGCCAACTGACCGGCAGCGTGGACGCTGAGGGCAACCTCTCCGCCATCGAATACCACTCGACCGACGACCCGAGCGGCGACGGCACTCCCTCACCAGAAGTCGTACGCGACGACGGAAGCATATCCGGAGGCTACCACCACGAGATATTCTCCGACCAATCCCACGCAACCAACGTCGTCGTAGTCGCCAGGTACAACACATCCGGTCAGCTCGTCGACGAGCCATTGGGCCCTTACTCGTCACCAGTCGCCCGAAGCACATCCAGCGCGCCAGTAAACGCCTCGATCGGCTGCATCCATGACCTCGTCGGCAACTCCCTCGGCCTTACAGACCCACGCGGCGCGACAACAACCTTCGAATACAACGCCCTCGACCAGATCGTGAAGATCACATCCCCGGCGCCCTACAACCACGTCACATCGTTCTTCTACGACGCCAACAATAACGTCGTGACAACCACCCTCGATAACGCCGTTGTACAGCTTGACTCCAATGGCCGCCTGCAACTCCAGACAACCGGAAGCTTCACCAACATCCTGCACACAACCGGCACGCCGGCCACCTTCGAACACCGCTTCAAGTTCGACATCCTCAACAACCTTGTCGAGCAGGACATCGACGCGGTAACTCCCACCGGCACAACGCAACGAATCGTCACCCAATTCTCCCACGACCCAAACCAAAACCTCACAACAATACTCAAGCCCCTCGGCAACTCCGTCCAGATAATCCACGACGAACGCGACCTAGTGTTCACCATCACGCGAGGCTTTGGCTCCGCCGACGCCTCCACGATGGAATTCGACTACAACAGGAACGCGACCCTAGTCCGCGTGCTGGACGGCACCGGCGACGCAACCATTTCCGTCCACGACGGCTACGACCGACTCATCGAGGTTCTCGATGCCGAAGGCAACGAACTCGAGTTCACATACGACGCAGTCGGCAACCGGCTAACCAGCACGCTGCGCGGCCCGATAAACGGCCAGGCCACGACCAACGTGGACCTCGCACGCACCTTCACGTTGTACGACGAACTCTCGCGTCCATTCCAGTCGCGAATGGACATCTTCGACGAAACCGGCGCCCCGGTTGCATCCGGCGGCCCGGCCGGCAGCAACACGTTTGTCCAGACCCTCACTGCTTTTGACCGCAACCACCGCGTGGCCGCAGTCGTCGAAGACGACGGGGCGGTCAACACATCCACCAACGCCACAACATCCCTGCGCTACGACGGCCTCAACCGCCTGCTTCAGCGCATTGACGCGCTGGGCAACACGGAAACCTTCACGTACGACGCTGCATCCAACCTTATCGAGGTGCTCACCCAGCACGTAGCCACGGACGGCGCCACAGTCAGTGAATTCTACAAGACCACCTACGATTACGACGCCCTCAACCGCCTCACACGCGCCACCGACAACCTGCTCAACGAAACCAAGTTCGGCTACGACTCGCGCAACAACCAGACGCACAGCACCGACGCGCTGGGCAACACGAGCATCAGCGTATTCGACGGAGCATCGCGACTTGTCGAAAGCATCCGCAACATGCGCGGCACCGGGTCATCCAGCATCACGGACGATGCCATCAACACGCTCTATGCATATGACTCGAACAGCCGCCTCACCAGCATCACAGACGATTCCGGCAACGCCACCAGCTACCAGTATGACGCCCTCGACCGCTTAAAGGTCACAACGTTCGCCAACCTCGCGACAGTCACCCTGACCTACGACGAAGACGACAACATCCTGACCCGCACCGACCAGAACGGCACCCTCATCACCAACGCCTTCGACGCCATCAACCGGCTCACGTCACGAACCATTGCGCCAACCAACCCCGTAACGACCGAGCAAGGCGTAACACAAATCATCGGCACGACTGAGCAGTCCTTCGAGTACGACGGCGCCAACCGCCTGACCCGCAGCACAGACAACAACGACCTCGCGGACACGAACGACGACGCCGAGTGCACCTACGTCTACGACTCGCTCTCGCGTCTGACTCGCGAAGTCCAGACCTATGGAACGCAGTCGTATACCGTCAGCTACACATGGACGAGCGACAGCCGCGAACAGAGCGCGGCTTACCCTGGCGGAAACACGATCACGCGCACCTTCGACGCCCTTGACCGCGTCACCAGCCAGGACTGGACCAACACCGGCTACACAGGCACCGAAAGCACCCAGACCTACATGGGCCCAAGTCGCCCGCTGAAGCGCACGGTGCTCGGCGCTGTCACCCGCGACTTCCACGACCCGACCGACCCCACCAAGAGCGGTTACGACGGCCTCGCTCGGCCCGTGTACCTGAGTTACGCGCCCGCCCTATCCGGCGGCCAACAACTAGCAACGCTGACGTTTGGGCACGACGCCATCGGCAACCAGCGATTCGAACACGACACGGCCGTCGTTGGCGTCACATCGCCGCGCAACCTGGAAGACTTCACCTACGACGCAGCCTATCGCCTGGTTGATTTCCGAACCTCTGTCAGCACCGGCACCAGCGGCAGTGTCAGCACATCTCCCA
The DNA here is from genome assembly GCA_015075515.1 of Planctomycetota bacterium. Classification (GTDB taxonomy): domain Bacteria; phylum Planctomycetota; class UBA8742; order UBA2392; family UBA2392; genus H3-PLA7. The sequence goes on along the minus strand of JABTUE010000004.1, from coordinate 212,995 downwards.
CAATTCCGCTGACCGACACGCTAGCCTCCCTGGCAAGTTCCGGCCCGCAACGCTTTAACGGCCAGCAAGTCGCCAACCCAGGCATAGCCACGGTAACGACGAGCCTGCAATGGGCGCTTGACGGCGTAGGCTCCTGGCAAGGCTTCACGGAAAACAGCACGGCCCACGCCAACAGCACCGGCCCGTTAAACCAATACACCCAGTTCAAAGGCTACACTCTCGACCACGCGCCCAACGGCAACACGGTCATTGACGCTGTCGAACTGTGCCAGACCGCCCCGCCCCCGGCGGCCGCGTCCTTCATGTTCACGCCAATGTCCACCAGCAGCGCGCCGCTCAGCACTCAGGTGCGCTACGAGTTCGACGGCCTGAACCGCCTGCGCCGAGTCATCTGCGACACCAACACCATAGGCGAGTACGACTACGATGCCGCGGGGCGCCGCATCTTCCGCAAGGCCGACGAAGATCACGATGGCAGCCTCGAAACCCAGGTTCGCTACGTCTTCGACGGCGATCAGGAGATCGAGGAACGCGACTCTACAGGCTCGCTGTTGCGCGAGTCTGTGTTCGGCAACTACATCGACGAACCGCTCTGGATGCGCACCTACACCGGCGCCAACGCCGGCGAGTACCTGTTCGGCCAGGACGAAAATTTCAACGTCTACGCCCTCATGGCCGGCGGCTTCGGCTCAGGCGCGGCAAACAACACAACGGGAACCATCGTCGAGCAATATCGCTACGACGCTTATGGCGCATTCCAGCGATACGTTCCAACCTCGCCCGGCGTGGGTCCGTGGTTCGAATCCGGTACGCGGCTGTCGCGCTCGTTGTTTGACAATCCATGGACGTTCCAGGGCCGCCGGTTCGACCCCGAAACCAGTCTCTTCTTCTTCCGCGCGCGCTGCTACAACGCAAGCACGGGCCGATTCATCAGCCACGACCCACTTGGGTTCGAAGACTCGATGAACCTTTACGAGTTCCTCGGCTCCAGCCCGGCATACAACCTTGACCCGTTCGGTGAAGGCATCCTCGGCGACATCGGCGGCGCCATGCCGTTCAACCCGATCGGCAGCGCCCTTACCTCCATTGATGACCGGATCACCGGGTACGAGCGCTACGGTGCTTGGGGAGCGGTGGTTGGCGAGCGCAGTTACGCCAGGTCGTTGGCGGCCCTTCGACAAAGCGACAATGGCAAGTCCGGTTTCGAAGTCGCATTCACAGCGGTCTTCATAGATCTCGGCGACATGACCGGTATTCCGGACATCATTTCGGCCATCGAGGGCAAGGATGTCTGGACAGGCTGCCACCTCACCGAGGGCCAGCGATGGATGAAGGGGATTCTCGGTACCGTGAAACTTGCTCTAGCCTTGGCGGGACCGGCAATTGGGTCAGCGATGAGTGGAAGCACTCGCGGAGGCGGGTCCGCTGGGAACCTGATGGAGAGGGACTTGGCCAGCGGTATTACTCAGGGAACGACAAAACCCATCCGGCTTCACCCAAAGACGCCTTGGTACAAGCCCTTGAAGCCGAAGTATGATGCAAAAGTATCGGTTAACCGCAGGGGTCGTACCCCTCAGGACATTGCACGTACCGAACGACATGAAAATCGGCACGCAGCCGACATTCGGAACAACCCGCAACTGACGCACCTGTTGTTTGAAAGTAAGTTGCCGATTGGCAAGGGAGTCGCTCGCTATTGGTTCGAGCGCAGGGGTTACAAAGCTGGCGGAAACTACTCCTCACCGCTTACTCCATTCCGATCATTTTCAGGCGCTGAGAAACGGCAGTTCGCCACTGACGTTGGGGCAGGTGTTGCCGGAGTCGGGGCGGCTGGGTACGGCGTATATGACTGGTTGAGCGACTGATATGCCTGAGCCCTACTTTCTAATTCTGAAGCTGGTCGCCGTAGTGGTGGTGCTGTCGGCAGTCCTAGTTGCAGCAAGAATAGTAATACGAATGCGCCACCGGGGGATCAAATACCAAGACGCCTTAGCATCTGCCAGGGCGGGTGAAGGCAGGTTCATAGTGAACCGCACAACCGGCTACTCGGGGGTTCTCTGGTGGTGGGCGAACCCCTTGGTCGACGAAGGAGTCGGGGACGAGGAGACAAATGCCCAAGCCGCGATACACACTGGGCGAGCCGTTCCGGTCCATCATGCAAGCCAAGCACAAGTTGATAGTCTATTGGCAGACAAAGAGGTGAGTGACCGAGTGGTCGTCCTTGAGCACGAGGCTTTTCTAGACTTTAGCTAGGGAACGACTTGCCGGCGTGTTTCTGATTCGAAGATGGGCCTCGGAGCCAGACCATGTGCCGAATTCGTACCATGTTGTCACTAGTCTTGGTGTGCCTGTTGGTGACCAGCGTTAGTATCGGACAACGAAGGGCGGCCCCTGATGAGGATGCCAAGGCGCTTTACCAGAAGTACGTTCACTCCACCGAGGATCTTGAAGATCGTGAAGCGATCGGAGACTTGTTCTATCGAGTGGATCCCTCACAGGTTGAAGCCCTCGTTGCCAAAGACATCAAGTCCAAGGATGAAATGACGGCAGCCTACGCCTGGCACGTCGCAAGCCGCATGCGCCTACCGGGTTTGGGCAAGGACGCCGCAAAGTCATTGGGCTCTCCAACACCAAATCGCGAAGCCAGCCGTTACGCGCTCGAATCAGGAGACACGGTAGCACTGGAAGCGCACGTGAAGCTGTTCGTGAAAGAGTGCTCAGACGCCAAGACAGCCGGTACGACCAGTTTGTGGCGGCCCGGCGCTCGTCGAGTGTTCCTCCCGCCGAAAGGGCTGGATGCCCTGTACGTCGCATTCAAGAAGAAGGCCTTGCTGGACAACGAGGCCAGCCAGGTGACGGATCTGAGCTTCCAGGTACGCCAGTTCTTCCCAGATCGAGCGGCCTTAGAAAAGGGCTGGAGCCAGGCGAAGAAGCGCTATGACGCGGCGTGGGATGCGTTCGAGAAGGATCCCCTGCGCGGAGCAGAATTCGATGTTGGTTTCCGGGTTGAAGGGCTGTTCCAGCATTGCGGTCAGAGCGACGCTTGCTGCCATGTCACCCCGGATGGGAAGTTCGCCGTATTCGCCTGCCGAGATTCCAGACGCACGTTCCCACACCTGATCGCCTACGACACGGCAACCGGCAGCCTTGCTTACCAGGTCAAACACGAACAAGTCGCGACAGTCAAGCTGCTAGGCCCCACGTATCTGGGGGACGAGATCGCATTCGAAACCAAAGACGGCCAAGTCTACTTCGATTGCGCGACAGGGAGCGTAACACGCGAGTGGAAGATCCCTTCGAACTGGCACGATGTTTACCTCACGCCAGACGGAACGCAGGCCGTCGCATTCACCTCAAACGCGGGCAAGGACGCCAAACTGCTCTACCTTGAGCCCGACACACTGAAGGAAAAGTCGAGCGTCGCGCTGAAGGCGCCTAGCGGGAAGTTGATCACAGGCGGCTTGCTGTCACCAGACGGCACGAGATTGTGCGTAGCCGACCTGTCTGACGACAAAAGGACATTACTGAGCTGGAGCGAGTACGACGCCAAAACCGGCGACTACATCAAGACATTGTCAGGCTCCGATCCTACTCCCGCAGCATGGACAAAGACCGGAACAGGGCCGCTGTCGGTCGGCTTTGGGCCGTCATGCAGCGTACCCGGCAATGCCCTCACCTGGTGCGAAGAAACCGGAATCTACGGCGAGAGCCAAAACTGCCTCTGCGCGGCCGGCGCATACCAGCTCGCCTGGATCGAAAAGGGCAACGTGGTCATCGCGCCCACTTTGCACGGAAGGGTTGTTGCGATTGTCCGGCCGGATTTCGCGATGGACCCGTTGCTGATCAAGGGCGCCAGTTGCAGCGCCGATGCAACAGTGGTCGCCGTGCTGCTTCACAAACAAGACAACGGTAACACACGAGACGTCCAGATGCATGTGTTCAAACGCAAGTAGACTGATGGGTGGTGGCGGCAATGACGGGCTCGCAGCGCATTGGCCTTCGGCATCAGCGAACGCGGGTCTGATCGCGAGTGGTAGTCGGTGCTAGGGCGAGCCAAAGAGGCCTTGTCGAGTCCCGCAAGGGTGCGGCGTCAAGTATTGGGGGCATCCAATGAAGTGCTCGGTCAGCTTGGTCTTCTTCTTGTTCGCTGGAGTCTTGGCTTCCTGCGCCTCAATACCGGAGCAGGAACTTGCACGATACGTTCAAACGTTCAACCAGGCCGAAAACGCGTCGAAGATCGTACTTTCTGAAGCTGAAACGGACCTTCAGCTTTTACTCGCACGCAAGCTCTCCCGCGTCGATGACCCAACGACATGGCCGGAATTCGATCCGCGCAAAGCAACCGGATTAGCCCCGGATGAGCAAATCAAGGCCCGCGACGAAGTGTGGAACATCTTGCGCTCCTACACGCAGTTGCTCACCAGCCTTGCTGCCGGGACTGACGAACTGTCAGGTGAGCTCAAGAATTTTGTCTCGACCGCGGCGGACGTTGCAGCAACGGCAGCAAACGCAGCATACCCTGGCGCTGGTGCGCTCATCGGACTGCTAACTGCGCCAATCGAAGCAATCATAAGGTTGATGGCAGCCGAGCGTTTCAAGGAGGCCGTGGCCGCCGCAGATAAGCTGGTCTCCGACCTAGTCCAGTTGATGATAGACGACACCAGGTCGTTCTATCACCTGAAAGAGGTCAACGTCATGCGCGAACTTCAAGCCGAAGACGGCGAGTTGCTCGCGCAACACAAGATATTGTTGTCGAGGCTGCGCGGCGCATCTCTGCCAGCAGACAGCGAAAAGGCTAACGCCCTCAACGCCGACGTTGAGGCAATTGCCAAGCTACTTGAAACCATACCCCTGTCGCCCGACGCCAAGAAGGCCGAACAAGTTCGCGAGATATTGGAAGCGCTTGCTGCCACCAGTAACGAGCCTGCGATGACGGACGGGGCCTTGGCCGACATCTCGAGCGCCAGATCATGGTTCGAAAAGTATCACAAACGCTGCGGCGCACATCGCGAGCGGCTGGTCGCGTACATCAACGTGCTGGCGGCCTACGTGCGCGCGCTCGACACCATGCGTACCGCTCATGCGGCGCTAACCGCTGCGGCAGGAACTCGCCGACTGCCCAACCCTAGCAGCGTCAAGGGGGCGTTTGATGTCGTCCACAGCGCGTGGAAGCAGTACGAGGCACTCCGCAAATAGTTTAGCCAAGGGGCCCTATGCCGGCAAAACACCTGACAGCCAGCCACATTCGTAGCGAGGTTCACGAGTCCTTTGCCCAACTGCGAAGCACCTCCACTGACTCCGACGCGCCCGAAAAAGTGCGCCGGGCCGCCAAAGACTGCCTAAACAAGCTGCTCGACGCGTACGAAGACTCAATCCTTGCTGACTTGACCAGCGCAACTGAGCTGTACCAGAAGTTGATCAAGGATCTTGAGAAAGTAGTCAACGCAGCAAGAACACCCTCGGGTGTCATGGCAGTAAGGTACCTCGCTGCAATCGTCGAAACCGGCAAGGAATACCTTAAGAGTTAGCGAGTGAACCATCATTCCAGCGAGGAAGGCGCACTCATGTCGCGCAGATCAAAGAAAAAGCCAGGCAAGAAAGCAAAAGCTGGGGACTCTCAGCCACATGATGGCGCGAAGGGAGATTCCGAGAGCCATCTAGAGCGCCGTCAGTCGCCAGATCGGTCACCACCCAACCAGCACGCGCAGGTAGAACCACAAGCCGCCGCTGGCTGGACTTCCGCGTTGAGTAGAGTAATGACTGCAACTAAGGACGTTGTTCTTGCGCTCATCCGGCCAACGGACAGCGATGTCCTTCGCGTGCACGCCGTCTTTGCCTTCGTGATGGTCACTACTGTCACGTTGATCTGTTTGACGAGTCCAACTGCCCCAGTACTCATTGTGGTCATGTCAATTACACTGCTGCTCTTCGGTCACTTCACGTTCGGAGAGTTTTTTCGAAAACGCCTCACACGAAGACCACAACCCGGCGTCCGGTCAAAGGAACTCCAGACCGAGGTCAAGCAAACACTTGAGCCGCGACAGCAGTTTTCGATTACTCCCGTTCGAGGGCGTCGCGTAGCACTGTTCGCGTCTACCTTTAGTGTAATGGTTCTATTTGTGGCGGTTTCCATGACTGACGCGGCCGTGGTATCAATGCCAAGAGGCGTCGCGCGTCTCGTTCACAACGAGAGGCTGGCTAAGCTCCAACTGGAGAAGCACTACGTACTACTGGACGAGTTTCTCCGCGCAAAGGAGGACAAAGAGCTAGTAGACTCCTTTCGCGCCATAGCTACCACATATTCTGCAGACTACCGTTCGCGGAAGGCCCGCTTTCCCGAGAACACCGAAGCAGTGCTAAGCGCGTCATCCGACGGCAGCGTGAATCCGGTCAGCATCGCCAAGGAGTACCGTTTATCGTACGGCTCGATCGAGAGTGCCAGAGCAATCTCTATCGTCATTGACAAGCTCGAAGGGGACACAGCTTCGGCCTTTGCCACTATAGAGTACCGAGGAAACTTCGTCTACAATGACTTCCCGGAACGGCGATACAGCCTATCCGACATGAGCTATCTTGCTGTTGATCCTGACTCGCCACAGGCACAAGAGGTGCAACAATGGCTGAGCTCTACCTTTCCAGAGATGAATGTAAGGAATGAGTGGGAGGAAGTTCTTGCACTACCCGCCTCGGACATGTTTGAGCCGAACTTGGCCGACCTTCTTGCCTTCAGACTTAGGCAACGGCATGTCGATGTTGGAGCAGTCTCGGACAATAGTCTGCGATTCGGTGTGGAGTACGCATGGGTTAGTATTGCACTAAAGTATGATAACGACTCAGAGATGTGGCAATTAAATGAAGTCGCCCCGTGGGGACGCGTGATCCGATTCAAGGATGAGCCTCCCAAGCCTTCCCAATTGCCGTCTGCTCCCCCTCCGGGGCGAGTTGTCGAATTGGGCAACGTGCCCTACCGTCCGCAGGAGACTTCCGATTGGTGCCAGAGCGCCGCCCTTCAGATGCTATTGGAGTTTGTTACTGGCCAGCCAAGTCCGGGAGGTCAGCAAGCGATTCGCGACAGTCTCGGAAGCGATCCAGATTCGCATCGCGCACGTCTGGAGTGGGCGCAGCGCGCGCTTGGCAGCGCATTTCGGTGCGAGATGAGATACGAAGCCGATTTACAAAAGGCTGCCCGCGAGATCACCATGCAACTGGAAAGCGGAATACCTGTAGTTCTTTCGACACGGCTGACTGAGCGTGGCCATGTTGTGGTTGTTACTGGGATCAGGTCAACGACGAAAGGGTATGAAGTGAAGTGCAACGATCCGTGGGGAAGGTTTGACTTCGGGACGATTAGCTATTCACCGCGCGGCACCGGAGAAGGTGTCTGGTACCCCCTTGCAAGCCTGTGCGTCCACAATCGAATGTGGTCAAAGCCCGGTTGTGATGATCGGCTTTCCAAGTTCATAGTTGGCTCTGACCAATGGGTTCCTTCGACGGAGGCATTGAAAGCAGAAGGATTTGTCATTGGAGATGAGGCTAGGGACTGGGAGTGGCTTAACGTCCGGCACATCCGCTAATTTTCAAGTGATCCGGCATTTGTTAGTGAACGGAGGAAGCTAGCACGGCGCGAAGAATTCATTGAAAACCCGCACCATATTGATCGTTGACCTCTACGGGGAACCGCGGAGGTCCTTGTCATGGGTGATGGTCGTGAGGTGGTTGCGCGTGAGGCGCACCGCGATGGCGTAAAGGGCAGGCAGCCTGTCGAGGCTGCGCCCGTGGAGCCTGTCGAGCAGATTCGGATGGTGCCTTCCACCCCGGCGAGCGGGCGGGGGTGTCTGGCGTTTGTTGTACTTGGGTTGACCGTTGGGACGATGATTTGGCTTTGGTTTCGCCACGAGGTGGTTTTCCCGCTGGATTTGCGCCCCCAGGTCGGCCTCACTGTTTACGCGGAGTTCTATCGCGATCTTTCCATTGTCGCTGTCGCCTTGATTGGTTTGTGCTGGCTTTGGGCTTTGCGCTGGCGTTCTGACGCGCGTATGCGCTCGCGAGCCATCCTGACAACTGGCGCGGTCACGATCGCGGCCATTTTTCTGGCGTGGCTTTGGACGCAGGTTCAGTTGTGGCCTGAAGCCCGCGACCGCCAAGTTAAGGAACTCGCCACCTGGGCGACAGCGCTTTTCGCCATTGCCGTCTTGTATCGACTGCTGCGGAGATAGCCGATGGCCGACGCCGATCCACCACAAGTCGATGAGGCGAAGCCGGCTAATCCTCCTGACGGGGAAGCTGCCGCGCTTGGTGCGCTTGCCCTTGCCCAGCAACTTGCGTTGCTCCAACAACCTCCCGTCCCCGAAAAGCCCGGTCTTGGCGCGCGCAGTCGCAAGCAACAGCTCACGCTGCGCCACATGGCTTTCCAGGGCATCGCGCTCAAACTCTCCAACGACAAACAAACAGACTTTGACGACCAAGGCGGGTTCGCAACCACGGAACGCTCCAATCACCTGGTGCTGCCGAGCGGCGTTCGCGTCGGCAACCCGGACGAAGTGGCCTTCTGGTGTTGCAAGTTTCGCCGCAAGAGTCAGCTCAAGTATTGCGGCCCACAGACCAAAGACAGCGTCATTCAGTGCACGCGCTGCAACGCTCCGCTCTGCCGGCGTCACGCGTGGCAGTTCCTGTTCTCCAAAAGCCGCTTTTGCTCGTGGTGCCTGTTCGTTCGCGCCGTGGAAGTCTTGCTCAGCCTGTTCGGCTTCGTGCTGAAACTCGTCGCCTTGGTCATGCGCGGGCTCTGGCACGCATGGTTTCGCGCCTACCGGTAAAACAGCCATGTCGCTCTGGAAATGGGAAGAACTCGAAAAGCGCTTTTACGCCTCTTCGTTGGCGAAAGACCAGGCGCTTCGCGAACACTTTGAGACCTACCTGCGCCACTCAAAAGATGACGACGATTTGCGCCTGTACTATCAGGACCTCGTCCGCGACGCCGAAGCAAGAACGCGCGGCGGAGACCCGTTCCACCACCCCAGCCTCAAAGACGGCATACACCGCGGCTACATCACACTCGGCTTTGAAACCCGAACCGGCATCCCATACCGGCTGGAACTGCGCCGCACGGGCAACCTGCTCAACACGCCCAGCATCAACGCCGTCGTGGCCGGCCCCGTCGGTTCTGGCAAAACCAACCTTTTGGCCTATCTCGTGTTGCAAGCGGCCGTGCTGTGCCGCGTGATCGTGTTCGCACGCAACGCAAGCTTTCGCAAGCGCATCCCCGAGCCGGTTCGCGACGCGTTCAAGATCGTCCAGCTTGAAGAACTCAAGCTCTGCCCAACACGGCCAACCTACCTCGGCACAACCGCAACTCTCCGGGTATTGGCGGAAGAAACGCAGAAAACGGCGCACTGGTTCTGCACGGCCTTCGGCCAGAGATTCTCACGCCACGACGCCTTGCTCGTTCTACACCGCGGCATCGAATTGCTTCTTCACGACCTCAAGACCCTCAACCCTTCAACGCGGCCACAAGAGCGCCAATGGCCGGGCTACCACGACATCCTCAAGTTCTTCGACTCGCGCGCCTACCGGGCGCGCATGGGCGGCAAGAGCCAACACGAAGAAAGCCTCACACTCACGCTCAAGAACTTCGCCCTCAACGGCCTCGGCGTCCTGAACACGCGAACCGGCATCAACGTCCACGAACTCTTTGGCAGCACCAACCTGGTCATTGAAACCGGAAGCTACTCGCCTGAAGACGCGGCCTTTCTCATCGAGCTCCTGCTCGGCCAACTCTGGCTGCGACAACAACACACCAGAACCAGCACACCCGAACTTAAACACCTGGTCGTGCTGGACGACTTGCAAGAGGCCTGCCGTGAAGGCGGCGCCGTTCATCGCCTGATACGAATCAGCAGGCACGCCGGCTTTTCCTTCCTGGTCGCCCCGCAAAACATCGGAGCCTTGTCAAACGACGTACTCGGCAACGTGCAAACATTCGTGCTCGTCGGACCCCAAACTAACCAACGCGACCTGACCCAAAGCATGGCCGCGATGGGACTGTCGTTCAAAGACCCCATGACCGCCGAACTGCAGGGCGGGGAAGCCGGCCGAGCCATCGCAAGACAGCCCTTCGCCGCCTACCGCGCACCAACGTTCATCCGGATTCCCCTAATCCCGGAGGCCGAATTCGGCGAGGCAGAACGCAAACAACGCCTCGGCAATTGGCTCACAACCAACATCCCGAACGACAATCCAAACAACGAAGCGCCATCTGGCACACCAGCGCCCGTCGAAGCAACGCAGCCAACTCAAACAGAATCGGCACAGCAGGAAGGCGAGCAAAAGCCTGACGAACTCGCGCCGATCAAGCAGTTCGTTGCCAGCGCCAACGAACACTGGTTTGAAGGCCACGAGACCCACTTCAAAGCAGCCGGGATAAAAGGTGGCACGGAAAAGGAAGGGCTCTTGCGAACAGCCCGCGCCATGGGCTGGCTAGAAAAAGACGATGCGCGAGTCACCGGCAAGAACGGCAAGCCCATCAAACTCGCCATCGTCACCGACCTCGCCCGCCAACAACTCAAGTTGGCCTCTCCCGAGTCATTCATGGTCACGCGCGGCAAGCACAGCACTCGCTACTACCAGCACTCCCTCGGCCAACTCGTCAGAACCCTGCCTGGGGTCGTCAGTGTCGAGCTTGAAGGCGCCATCGGCCAAAACCTCAAGCGCGTGGACATCCTCGCCAGACTTCAAGACGGCAAAGCAATCTGCATCGAGTTCGCTTCAACCAAGAACGCGGACCACGAAACGAAAAACGCGCGCACCCTCGTAGAGTCAGGCGACCAGATCGCGAAATACGTCATCGTCGCCGAAACAGGCCGGGTCCGAGACAAGCTGCGGAAACAGTTCGTAAACAACCCACGCATCGGCGTCATCAGCTTCTACGACGCAATCAAACAACCATCGCTGCTCTCGCCCTGACTCGATTTCCTGAAAACCAAACGACCCTGCCACGTTATCCAAGCAGGAAGCCACGCAACGCCCAAGGGCTCGCAAGAAACCTTCAAACGCCGCGCAAAAGCCCAGCCCTTACTCCGTTACTGACCTGACGGGAGAAACAGCATGGAACTTCGCGTCATCCAACACATCGGCAAGCGAGACACCCAACAGGACTCGCGGCACGCAGGCAAGTTCGACTCGGAAAGCGGCGAGTTCATCGTTTCCATCGTCGCTGACGGGGTTGGCAGCACTCCTGGCGGAAGCTGGGCAAGCTTCACCACAACCAAGGCCTACGCGCGCCAACTTCACGCGTTCGCCACCGGCGAACGCCACACCCTCGCCACCTTTCGCGCGCATTGCGAGCGCGCCCGCCACGCGGCTACCAAACAACTCGCCCGCGACACCAAAACGGATCCTGAGCTTGGCGATGCCGCAACTACTCTCTCCGCGTGCGTCATCATCAACGGCCACGCCTTCTTCACCAACATCGGCGACAGCCCCATCCTCATCGGCAACAAAAACGGTGTCCGCATCGTCAGCGAAGAGCACTCCCGCGCAGCAAGACTCGTTGCCGCCGGCGCACTCACCCGCGATGAGTACGAGAACAGCCCCTTCCGCGGCGTACTCGCCAGCTACATCAGCCTGCGCCAAGAAACCAGCAGCGACGCGCACTACGCCCATGAAGAACTCCAAGAGTTCGACCGGCTCATCGTCTGCTCGGACGGAGCCTTTGAAGCGGCCGGCGAAGTACTGACGGCTGTCGCCTGCTGCCAGCCATGGATCGACACCGCCCGCCACCAGCTCGAACGCGCCATCCACGCATTCGCCACCGACAACGCCACGCTCATCATCGCGGGCAACGACGACACTCGCGCGCTCGACGAGCTCACTTTCGAGGAGGAATAGGCCATGCCCGTCTGCTACTCCCCATCAGACAAGATTCGCGGCGACTTCGGCGAATTCACCATCGTTGAAGAACTCGGCCAGGGAGGCCAAGTTCACGCCTACCGAGCGCTCGATCCCATCGGCTTTCAGGTCTGCCTCAAGGTCCTCATCCGTCCCAGCGTGGCTCATGCCAACCACCAGCTCAGGTGTGCCAGTCTTCTGTCCAAGACGGCACGCACACCCGGCTGGGAACACGCGATCAACCACATCGTTGCGCCCACCAGCTACTTCATCAACGGAGACCACTTCCTGGTCGAACCCTATATCGAGGGTGAAACCGTTGCGCACCGACTGCAACCCGACAACCGCATCGTCTACCAGAGTGCCCGTCACATCCTCAAAGCCGTTACCCTCGCATTGATGCTGTTCGAGCGCGCAGGCTTTGCCCACCGCGACCCTACGCCCAGCAACATCCAGATGTTCATGTTCGACAACGTCGTCCTGCTGGACTTGGGACTATCAGGCGAGTTGCTGCGCCCGCCAATCATGCCTGGCTTCACGCCCGGCTACGCACCACCCGAACAGTACGCGCATGCATCTGTAAACACGGCAAGCGACGTCTACTGCCTCGGCGCCACCGCATACCACATGCTGACCGGCTGCCCGCCATTTCCCACCGCGCCCACAGAAGAGTTTCACGGCCTTCGCTGGAATGCGTCCCTCGCCAAACACCTGCATACCGCCCAGGTTCCCGAAGAGGTTATCGCGTTGATCGGCCGCATGCTGGCCTATGAACCCACTGATCGTCCTTCGCTTCGCGAAGTCATCAAAACCTTATAGGAGAAAGAGCCATGACCACCTACGCCAAGAGCATCGCCATCCCGCCCACTGTGCAGGAGCCCTTCATCGATGCGCCCTGCAAGATCATCACGGACTTCACCTACTCGATGGATCCAATCATCGCCATGGTGCGCCGCAACATCAGCGTCGCCGTCGCCGAATGCGCAGCCGGCAAGGTCAACCTCATGCCGGCCTTCCTTGTCGTTCGCGACCTCATCGACAACAAACGCGACGAAGGCCTGCGCGACGACGGGTTCATGACCGTGGACGAGTTCAAGAACAAGCTCGAAAAGGAACCCGTGATCGCCAACACCACGGACCCTGAAAGCCAGCTTGACGCCATCCTCGCAGCCATCCGGGGTCCTTGGCCGAACATGAAACCGCGCCACCCCAAGAACATCGTCCTGACCACGAACAGCGGGCCGCACCGCAAGACCTTGGACGGCCTTGACGCGAAGGAAGTCCTCAAGCTGGCCATCAAGAACGGGTGCTTCATCCACATCATCGGACCCGAAGACGCGGACTACCTCAAGCTCTGCCGCGAAACCGGCGGCATGTTCTTTGACATCAACAAGCACAACGACGCCGAAAGCTACAAGCGCATCTTCGCCAAACTCGGCAAGACCATCACCCAAACCGCCCGCAACTGCTAGGCCCTCGCGGCCGAGCATCAAACCCGGCCCAGACTGCCGCGCGGCAGCCCACAACTTCCCGCCGACCATGCGGTCAATAAGCCCACCAACACCGGAGGGGCGCAACAGCGCCCCTCTCCCGCCCCCGCGTGCCAACCATGCAAGACGGCCAAGACAACAATTCGACGGACGCACTGGCGAAAACCGTAGCACCAACGCCGCCGCCGAAGATGCCGCACTCGCCGGCGCCGCAAGCGGAAGAGCGATCCGCGAAGAACGGCAAGAGCCGCAGGGACATGGGCGACCTCCCCGTCGAGGTCGTACAAGCGAAAGTACGCAACCCGGCCAACCCGTACAGCTACCTTACGCCCCAGGAACGAGCTGAAAGACTCGCCAAACTCTGGCACGAAATGTCCGAGCGCCTCAATGCGGCAGCCACTGACAAATCCCAAGACAGTCCATCGTGAAACCCGCAAGTTACGAAGGATTTCTGGCAACCGCCCGCAACTCCGCTAGAATAGCGCCTTCCAAGGCAATGGAGGTCTCGCGATGACCGTCAAGAAGGTAGGCTGCTATGTTCGCGTAAGCACGCTGATGCAGGATGTGGACAAAGAGGCAGGTTCGCTGGTCACCCAGGAGTCATTGCTTCGCAACTTCGTTGAGCAGAAGAACGCGCTTTCCAATGACGAACGATGGTGCGTGGCTGAAATCTACCGCGAGAGCGCCAGCGCGAAAGATACTCATCGGCGCGAGTTCCAGCGCATGATGCGCGATATAGCCGAAGGCCGCGTCAACTGCGTAGTTTTCACCAAGTTGGATAGAATCAGCCGCAGCACTCAAGACCTGCTGCGCATCGTCCAACACTTTGAGGCATTCAAGTGCGAGTTCTACTCCCTACAGGAAGACCTAAACACCACGGGCCCGATGGGACGCTTTCTCATCACGCTCCTCGCGGCACTTGCAGAACTCGAACGAGCAACCATTGCCGAGCGAGTGCGCGGCAAGATGAACTGGCGCGCTGAAGTCGCGCACCTCTGGAACGGCGGCGTACCAAGACTCGGCTACGACTCGGATCCCGACAACAAAGGCGTGCTCACGCCAAACAACGAAGAACGCGTAATCGTCCAAGCCACATTCGAAACCTACCTCGCGACCGCAAGCCTTCGCGAAACAGCGCGCAAACTCAACGAGCAAGGCTGGCGTACCAAGAAGTACAGGAGCCGCCGCGGCCTCTCCCAGGGCGGAAAGCGCTTCAGTAAGAGCACCGTCCAGCGAATCCTCACCGACGAGGTATACCTCGGAAAGCAGCAGCACAAAGGCCGATGGCTGGAGGCCAAACACCAGCCACTCGTCGAACGCAAGCTCTTCGACGAAGTTCAAGCCCTGCTAACGCGTCAAGGTATCGTGCGCGCACGCCCGCGAACCAAGACCAGGTTCGTCTTCCCCTTGGAGGGACTGCTTCGGTGCGGATGCGGCTCGGCCATGACTATGACCTGGAGCCGCGGCAAAACAGGCAAGGAATACAGATACTACCACTGCGCCCGCCAACGAGACGTCGGCGACTGCAACGCCTCAAGGGTCGGTGCCGACGACATCGAGAACATCATCGCGCAGCGGCTCATCAAACTCTCCGAAGATCCAGCTCTGCTCGCGATGGTGCTCAGCCAGGCAAACTTGGGGCACGAGGACGAACGCAAGTCGGTCAACGACAAGGTCAACGCGCTCCTCGCCCAACTCTCAGCTGTGTCCACCCAACTCGACACGCTGGTGGA
Source organism: Planctomycetota bacterium (assembly GCA_015075515.1). Lineage (GTDB taxonomy): Bacteria > Planctomycetota > UBA8742 > UBA2392 > UBA2392 > H3-PLA7. Next base: position 197,889 of record JABTUE010000004.1, on the reverse strand, counting down.
CTTCCTCGCCAGCGGAGGCAACTCCAATTCCGTCAAAGAACGGCTCGCCGACCTGGAAACCAGAAAGGTAGGCCTGCAAGCCGAACTCGACCAAACCCGCGAACAACTCAAAACGCTCAAGAGAAAATCGGTCAAGCTCGACACGGCCAAAGAAGGCCTCAACTACTTCGCCAAGGCCTACGAAAACGCCACCATGGAACAAAGAAAAAAGTTGTTCCAGCTAATGCTCGACCACGCAACGCTGACCGAGGACAGGCTGACCCTTGCGATCTATGACATAGACCTGACCCAAAGCCCAGACCCGCTAGCCGCAGAACCAACCGAAATTGGAGCGGGACAGCCCCTCGCGTTTGCGAAGAACTGTCCCGCATGGTGGACCAAAGGGGACTCGAACCCCTGACCCCCTGCATGCCATGCAGGTGCTCTACCAGCTGAGCTATTGGCCCAACGCGGCGGGATGGTAATGCCGGCGCCACGCTGGCGCAAGCAGGCGCCCATGTTGCCCTGTCACTCGCGCGCGGGCATGATCATCCGGGCGTTTTCCGCGGAGACCTGCGTTGTCTGAGCTGGCGATCCGAGACTTTGAACCCGCGCGCGACTGGCGCGAGTTCGCGCTGCTGAACTATCGCACGTTCCGTGACAGCATTCCGCCCGACGAACCCGTGAACGAAGACGAGTTCCGGCGCCATCACCACTGGCTGCTGGGACACTTCGCGCCCAACGACCCCGGGCGCAACAAGGTGTTTGTCGCCGAACTGGGCGGCCGTTACGCCGGCCATTGCTGGATCGGCTCGCAGACGGACTTCTTTACCCGCCGCGTGGACCCCTGGATTTTTGACCTCAGCGTCAAGCCCGAGTTCCGGCGTCGCGGCATTGCCCGCGCCCTGCATGCCCGGGCTGAACAATACGTGCGCGCCACCGGCGCGCCGTTTCTGGGGCTTCAGCTCATGGCCCACAATGATGCCGCCGCGAAACTCTACGAGCGCCTGGGCTACCGCGCCCGCGCCGTCTCCATGAAGAAAAAACTTTAGGGGCGGCCATTGGCCGCCCCTGCGTTTCCGTTGCTATGGCTTGCCGGCTACTTCTCTTCTTCGGCGGCCAGCACGTCAATCCGTTCAATCACCAGCACTTTGTAAGGCCAACCCTCATACTGCCGCACCGTGCCCACAATGCCGACATGGCTGCCCATCAGCTTGCCCAGATCGCCTTTGTCCCAGCGCAGGTCGTAGATGACCTTGCCGTCGGCATCAAACAGGCGGTGACTGGCCGGGGTCTTGGCGTTCTTGCCGGTGCTGCCGATTGTACCCTTGGCGATGTATTCGACGGGGCCGGCAGGCTTTTCGGTCTTTTCGCCCTTGTTCATGGCTTCGTCGCGCAACCGGTCGAGTTCGGCCTGGCGCCGGGCGGCTTCTTCGGCCAGACGCTTCTTTTCGGCCTCAATCAGCCGAACGGTTGAATCAATGCGGTCAATGTGTGCGGCGGCCTTTTCGCTGACCTTGGGATCCAGGCTGAACTCCTTGAACTGTTCAAACAGCTTGCGGATGCCGGTCAGGTCAACCTCCAGCGCGGGCTTGGCCAGTTCTTCGCGCAGCAGTTTTTCCAGTGCCGCAAAGGCCTTGCGCTCGTCCTCCAGTTCCGTGGCGGTAGGTTCGCGCTTTGGCTTCTCTTTCGGCGCGGCAACAGGTTCGGCGGGCGCGGAGGCCGGCGCCGGGTCGGCCTCGGCAGGCGCGTCGCCCACACGTTCCAGGAACTCCAGTGCCACAGCGCCGGTGGCCTGGCGCGGCGGGCTGACCTTGACAAACTCGTTTTCGGCGGCGGGTTTGCCGGTCTGGCCGTCCATGACCACGGCCAGCGTCGCGCCCTTGCCGATCTGGCCAATGCTGTAATAGCGCGTGTCAGGCGTGCAGCGCAGGTTCACGTTGTCGCCGGTCACGGTGTAGCTTTTGCCGTCGGCGGCAAGCTGCACGAACTCGGCGGCAACCCAGCACGGCGCGGCGGCAGGCAGGCGCACCACGGCAAAGGTGTCCTTTTCGGCCACCACCGTCAGGGTGTCGCCTTTCTGGAGCACATGCATCGGCGGATGGGCCAGACTGGGGCCTGAGCGCAGGCGCACCGATTCACCGGTCACCTTGGCCAGCCAGGGCTTGAAGCTTTCCTGGGCACCCAGGGGCGCCGCAAGCAGAAAGAGCACGAACAAAGAGAGGACCGCTTTCATGGATTTCTCCGGGCGTAAGCGTCAAACCGTGCGCCGAAGCGGCTGCACGTCCCGGGGCTTATCGGCACTTGAAGGCCGGACATTGAGGAATTGTGGCCTGCGGGATGAATCAGGCGTCAAAACAGGCGTGAAAATCATGGCTCGACTGCGTGAAGAACCCCAAACCCGGCCCACCTATGCCCTTTTCGCCGTCGTTGCAATCGTCACAATCGGGTCACGGAATTCCCTCGTGCCGGGGGAACCCGGTTCGTAACCCTCGGGTCACTTTGGTGGAGCAGATGGCCGGAACGCCTGACGAACCCCCGTTGCCCGGCGATTCGGACACTGCTTCCGCATCGGCTGTGCCGGCGCTGGATACCCCGGCCCTTGTGGCCGGGGCCCAGAACGGCGACCGCCAGGCCTTTACGGAGCTGATGCGGCGGTACTTTGACGCGGTGATGCGCCAGATCGTGCTGTACGTGGGGGCCGATCGGGCATCCGCCGAGGATGTGGCCCAGGAAACCTGGTGGCGCATCGCGCGGGGGATTGGCGGGTTTTCGGGCCGGTCGGGGTTTTATACATGGGCCTGCCGGATTGCCCGCAACGAAGCACACCGGCGGTTGCGGAAGTACCGGGCGTTGCCCGTGCTCCCTGAGCCAGTGCAGGACAGCGGTGCCGAGAACGACCGGAACGACAGGGCCGAGCTGGTGCACGAAGCCTTGCGGCGCCTGCCCGAAAAGTTCCGCCTGCCGCTGGTTCTGGAACTGTGGGAAGAACGCAGCGTGCGCGAAATGGCCGACGCGCTGGGGCTTCCCGAAGGAACGGTTAAATCGCGCCTGTTCCGGGCGCGCGAGAAGTTCCGGGAAGTGTGGCTTGAACTGACACGCGGCCACTGACAGGACAAACACGTGAGGCAAGACCTCGACAACCTCATCCGCGCCGCCAGGCCCGCCACCAGCGACCTTGCGCGCCAGCGCGTAATCGAACAGGTCGTGCCGGCGTTCGCGCCGGTGCGGCCCATGCCGTGGCTGCGCGTGGCGGCGGTTCTGGCGCTTGCCGCGGCCTCGGGGTTTGCCGCCGTGGCCTGGCGGGGCCGCGCCGCTGAACCCGCGCCTGATACGCTGGACGCGCTTCAGGCTGACCTGACGAAACTCCGGCAACGCTCCGACGCGCTGGATGCCCGCGCGGCCGTTCTGGCATCGCGCGGCGGCGAAACTGCAACCGGCCGGCCGCTGGATCAGGCGCTGGCCGCCGAAGTCTCGCGCGTGCTGGACGAACGCGAACGCCAGCGCCGTGAACAGTACCGCGAACGCCACCTGGCCTACGCGCGGCGCCAGTACCAGCAGGAGGTTGAAAACGCGGTGGTAGAGCTTCGCGCGCGCTATCGCCTGGGCGACGACCAGGAGGCCCAGGTGCGCAAGGTGTTTGCCGAACACGGCGCCCAGGTGGAAACCCTGATCGGCAAGCATTACCGTGGCGGCTTTCACGGCAAGGGCCGCGGCCGCGGCATGGACCACGAATTTGACCGCATCCGCGAAGCCACCGAAGACCGGCTGGCGCTGCTGCTGGCCGAAGTTCCCCGCAACCTGCCGGGGGCGGACCTGGCGGACTGGGGCCCCAACCCCGTGTTTGCGACAGCAACCGATTACGAAACCTGGCTGAACTGGAGTGAAGAAACGCGCCAGTCCGGCTGACGCACTGCCGGTAAACCGGTAACCCTGAGGAGAAACGATGAAGCCTGTGTTGATGATCGCCGTGGTGTTCGGTGCCGTGCTTGCCGGCGCTGCCGGCGGCTATGTGGCCAGCAGTCTGAACACGCCGGAAAAGCCCTCGGCCCCGCGCGTGGCCAGCACGCTGCCCGAATCCAAGACCGACGACAAGCCCGACCTGTCGCCGGTGGTATCCAGCCAGGGCGACGCCATTTCGTCCATGCGCAAGGAAATTGACTCGCTGGATGCGCGGGTTCGCGCCGCCGAGGCCAAGGTGGCCCAGGTTGAGGCTGAAAAGGACACCCTGAACAAGCAGATTGTGGCGCTTCAGAACCGGCCCGCGCCGTCAGGCGGCGGCACAACCGCGCCGGTGGTTGACCCGGACTCGCCGATGTTCAAGGAGGCTGTGGTCAAGGCAATCGAAGAAAAAGAAGCCGCCGACCGCGCCGCCCGCGACGCCGAGCGTGAAAAGCAGATGGCCGAGTTCGTGGCCAACGCCAACAAGCAGATGGTGGATCGCCTGACCACCGAACTGGCCCTGACCAGCGACCAGATCCCCAAAATCAAGGCGATCATTGACGACATGTCGGTCAAGCGCCGCGAAGTCTGGACCAAGGGCGAAGAAGCCCGCCGCAACGGCACCCAGTTCGACTGGGGCGCCGAAATGCAGGCCGTCACCAAGGCCAGCACCGACGCGGTGCGCGCCGAACTTTCGCCGGCCCAGCTTACGACGTTCAATGAGCTGGTCGGCGACCGCGGCCTCAGCGCGCTGGAGCGCGGTTTTGGCGGCATGGGCGGCGGCCGTGGCCCCGGACAGGGCGGCCCCGGCCAGGGTGGACGCGGCCCGCGCGGCGGCAACAACAACTAGCAGGCCCGGCGCAAGCCGGATGTGCGGGGGACGCGACCGGTGCGGCGCGTCCCCTTGCCGTTTGGGGGTTACCGGGCAACGCACTTGGCAACGGATTGCGGCGATAACCCTTTGCCCCCGGCGCAGGCGGGCGTAAAACACCACTCCCCCACAGCGAGGTAAGCCATGAACAGACCCATTTGGGCCGTCACGCTTGTTGTCGCCACATTCGCGCTTGCCGCCTGCGGTGGAGGCAAAGAAATCGAAAAAGTTGAAGCCCAGGATGTGCTCAAGATCCTGCGCTCGGACAAGTTCGAGATTCTGGATCCCCAGGCCAGCAGCAGCGGCGGCGACGTCGCGATTGTCAGCCAGATGTACGAAGGTCTGGTGCGTGCCCCGGCCATTGAGGGCGGCCCGATCACGGTGCCCAAGTGGGAGCCCAGCCTGGCCACGGACTGGAAGATCGAAGACAGCGCCCGGGTCTATACCTTCACCCTGCGCCAGGGCGTGAAGTTCCACGACGGCGCGGAACTCGACGCCGATGCCGTCAAACGCAGCTTTGAACGCCTTCTGGTCAAGGACCACCCGGCGGCCCCTACCAAGCGCCCCTACGCGGGCGACCTGGCTGACATCAGCAAAATGGACGTGGTGGATGCCCGCACCATCCGCTTTACCCTGCGCGACTCCAACCCGCGCTTTCTGGCCAACGTGAGCCTGCACGCCGCCTTCATCATCAGCCCCAGGGCGATTGACGAAATGACCAGGGAAAAGGACGCCGCCAAGCGTCAGGCCTGGCTGATCAAAAACACCGCCGGAACTGGCCCCTACCGCATTGCCAAGGCCGACGACTACCGCGGCTCGGAAAGCGTGACGCTGACGGCCTTTGACGACTACTGGGGCGGCAAGCCCCGCATCGGACTGCTGAGTTTCACGACCATGACCGACCACAAGTCGCGGCGTGAGCAGATCGTGGCCGGCGCCGCCGGGTTTACCGACACGCTTCTGCCCTCGGACTGGGATGACCTGGGCAAGAACAAGGATGTCACGCTGTTCACCTGGGATGCCATCAACATCATGTACCTGGCCATGAACTGCGACCAGACCAAAAACTTCCCCACCAAAGACAAGCGCGTGCGGGACGCGATTGCGATGGCGATTGACCGCGCGCCGTTTGTGGAACGCTATTACGGCGCGGCCAAACCCGCGCATGTTCTGATTCCCTACACCATGCCCTTTGGTTTCCCCAGAGACTACAAGCCCAAAACCGACACGCTGTCGCGCGAGGACGCGCTGGCCAAGGCCAAAGCCCTGGTCAAGGAAGCCGGGGCCGACGGATCCGTGATGAAGCTGATCCTGCCCGAGGTACCCCGGCCCTATCTGCTGTACCCGCGCGAACTGGCAGACCTGATCCGGCAGCAACTGGAGCCGATCGGCCTGAAGATCGAACTTGAGCCGCGCAAGATGGCCGAAATCGGCGAGATGATCCCAAAGGGCGACTACCCGCTGATGCTGCTGGGCTGGATGGGCGACAACGGCGAACCCGACAACTTCTGGCGCCCGCTGCTGGACGGCGACAAGGACGAAAACGGCAACTGGAAGCCGGGTGACAACAACCTGGCCCGGTTCTTCCACCCCGAAGTTCATGCCCGCATCGAGGCCGCCGGCCGCGAGGCCGACATCAGCAAGCGCGACCGGATGTACAAGGAACTCGAGATGTGGGCCCACGACGAGTTCCGGCCGATTGTGCCGCTGCTTACGGCCAAAAAGAGCTACTGCTGGTCGGCCAAACTCAAGGGCGTGCGAGTTGACACCGGCGACCAGTTTTATCTCGACAAGGCCTATTACGAGAAATAGCCGGCGCCCGAAACCTCCATGCTGACCTACATCGTGCGCAGGATACTGGCCACGATCCCGATGCTGGTCGGGATCACGCTGGTCAGCTTTCTGCTGCTGCACGCACTGCCGGGCGACCCCACGGCCGTGCTGCTGGGCCAGCGCGCCACGGAACAGAACAAGCAGGAGCTGCGCCGGCAACTGGGGCTGGACCAGCCGCTGCACGCTCAGTACGGCCAGTATGTGGGCGGCACGCTGCGCGGTGACTTCGGCGAAAGCCACCGCACCAACCAGCCCGTGCTGACGGAACTGAAGCAGAAGATTCCGGCCACGATCGAGCTGGCGCTGGCGGCCATGTTTCTGGCCACGATTGTCGGGGTCTCGCTGGGCGTGCTGGCCGCGATCAAGCCGCGTTCGGTGTTTGACTTCGCGTGCCTGTCCATGGCGCTGGTGGGTGTTTCCATGCCCGTGTTCTGGCTGGGTTTCATGGCCCAGAAAGTGCTGGCCGGTGAACTCAAGTGGCTGCCTTTTTCCGGGCGGCTGGACTTCGGCACCTGGGCGCGCTTTCAGTCTGACACCGGCTTCTACACACTGGACGCGCTGTTTGTGTACCAGCGCGCCGACCTGTTTGCCGACGTGATGCTGCACCTGGCGCTGCCGGCAATTGTTCTGTCCACCGTTCCCACGGCCCTGATCGCGCGCATCACCCGCGCCACCATGCTGGAAACGCTCAAGCAGGACTTCATCCGCACCGCCCGCGCCAAGGGCGCGACGCCGGCCGCGGTTGTGCTGCGCCACGGGCTGCGCAACGCGCTGATTCCGATCCTTACGGCCGTTGCCACCCAGTTCGGCTATCTGCTGGGCGGCGCGGTGCTGACCGAAACGATCTTTGCCTGGCCCGGTCTGGGGCGTTACGTGATCGAATCCATTGACGCGCTGGACGCCCGCCCGCTGCAGGCCAGCGTGCTTGTGGTGGCCACGGCCTTTGTGCTGGTGAACCTGCTGACCGACCTGAGCTATGCCTTCATTGACCCGCGCCTGCGCAAACGGGAGGCGGCATGAAGGACTTCGTGCGCTTTCTGAAGACGCACCGGCCCGCCCAGTTCGGCCTGGCGCTGATCGCGCTGGTGATGGCGGCGGCGGTGTTTGCCGGGGTGATTTCTCCGTTCGGGCCGATGGAGGCCGTCCCCAACGCGTTCTTTCTCAAACCCTCTACCACGCACTGGCTGGGAACCGACAGCCAGGGGCGTGACCTGTTTTCGCGCCTGCTGCACGGCGCGCGCTACACGCTGCTGGTGGCTCTGGCCGCCACCACGTTGTCGCTGCTGACGGGCAGCCTGGTCGGCGCCCTGGCCGGTTATTTCGGCCGTTGGGTGGACATGTTGCTGATGCGCTGTGTGGACTTCATGATGAGCTTTCCCAGTTTTCTGCTGGCCTGCGTGGCGGTAGCGATTCTGGGCAAGTCGCTGGAAAACCTGATCTGGGCCGTGGGCATTGCCGGGGCCCCCAGTTTCGCGCGCCAGGTTCGCGCCGAAGTGCTGCGCCTGCGGTCGCTGGAGTTCGTTGAGGCGGCGCATTCTCTGGGGTATTCGCACTGGCGCATTCTGGGGCGTCATATCCTGCCCAACTGTCTGTCCCCCGTGATTGTGCTGGGCACGCTGGGCATGGGCGGCAGCATTCTTTCTGTCGCCGGGCTGGCGTTTCTGGGCCTGGGCGGCGACCCGTTTGTGCCCGAATGGGGCCTGATGCTGAAGCTGGGCTGGGATCAAAGCACCCACGGCGCGTTTCAGGTCGGTATTGCCGGCGCCTGCATCCTGGTGACGGTGCTGGGTTTCAACCTGTTCGGCGACGGCCTGCGCGACTGGCTGGACCCGCGCTCGCGCACTCGCTAACAGCCTTTCCACAGCATACTTCGGGAACTTCCGCATCCCGTTGCGGCTGGTACACTTGGGGTTTGGCAGCACACTGGAGGCACCACGCATGGCAGCCAAGAAGTCAACCGGCGCCGCAAGCATCAGCCAGATTCTCGACGCCATCGGCGACAGCCCGGAAGTGCGCACCTACCGCGACCTGCAATGGCAGGGCAGCTTTTCGGATTACCTCAAGCTTGTCACCGAAGACCCCCGCATTGTCCGCAACGCTCACCAGCGCATGTACGACATGATCCTCAGCCACGGCTCGGAGGACTTCGTGCAGTACAAGGAACGTCTGGTGCGCTACAAGTTCTTTTCCGACCCGTTCACCGGCGGGCGCGACGCCGTGTTCGGCATTGAGCGCCAGTTGATGCAACTGGTCAGCCACTTCAAGAGCGCGGCCTACAACTTCGGCACCGAAAAGCGCGTGCTGCTGCTGCACGGCCCGGTGGGCAGCGCCAAGTCCACAATCACGCGGCTGCTCAAGCGCGGGCTTGAAAAGTACTCACGCACCAGCGAAGGCCGGCTGTACACGTTTGGCTGGAAGCTCAAAGACGAAGTCACGGGCGCGGACGTGATCTGGAGCCCGATGCACGAGGATCCGCTCAAGCTGATCCCGGCCGAGCCCCGCGCGCGTTTTCTGCAGCAGCTCAATGAAAGCCACAACCTGCCCTACAAGCTGCGCGTGGACGGCGACCTGGACCCGCTTTCGCGCAAGATTCTCAACGACCTGCTGAACAAGCACGGCGGCAACTGGCGCGAGGTCGTGGACAACTACATTGTCGTCAAGCGCCTGCTGATCAGCGAAAAAGACCGCGTCGGCATCGGCACCTTCCAGCCCAAGGACGAAAAGAACCAGGACGCCACCGAACTGACCGGCGACGTCAACTACCGCAAGATCGCGTTCTACGGCGTGGATTCCGACCCCCGCGCTTTCAACTTTGACGGCGAGTTCAACGTCGCCAACCGCGGACTGGTCGAGTTCATCGAAGTGCTCAAGCTTGATGTCGCGTTTCTGTACGACCTGCTGGGCGCGTCGCAGGAACACAGCATCAAGCCCAAGAAGTTCCCCCAGACCGACATTGACGAAGTCATCATCGGCCACACCAACGAACCCGAATACCGCCGCCTGCAAAGCAACGAACTGATGGAGGCGTTCCGCGACCGCACGGTCAAGATTGACGTGCCCTACAACACCGTGCTGGACCACGAAATCCGCATCTACAACAAGGACTTCAAGGCCGACCGCGTCAACAAGCACATTGCCCCGCACACGATTGAAATCGCGGCCATGTGGGCGATTCTGACCCGGCTGGAAGACCCCAAGCGCAGCGGCCTGAGCCTGCTGCAGAAGCTGAAGCTGTACAACGGCAAGGCGATTCCCGGCTTCACCGAAGACAACATCCGCGAGCTGCGCGCCGAGGCCAAGCACGAGGGCATGCACGGCATCAGCCCGCGCTACATTCAGGACAAAATCAGCAACGCGATCGTCAACTACCCCAACACCGACACGGTCAACCCGTTCATGGTGATGAACGAGCTTGAGGAAGGGCTCAAGCACCACAGTCTGATCAGCAGCGAAGAAACCAAGAAACGCTACAAGGAGCTGCTGGGCGTGGTGCGCCAGGAATACGAGGAAATCGCCAAAAACGAAGTCCAGCGCGCGATCTCCGCCGACGAAGAGGCAATCGCGCGGCTGTGCAGCAACTACATTGACCACGTCAAGGCCTACACCCAGCGCGAGCGCGTGCGCAACAAGTACACCGGCGAGCTTGAGGAAGCCGACGAGCGCTTCATGCGCAGCATCGAGGAAAAGATTGATATCCAGGACAGCCGCAAGGACGACTTCCGGCGCGAGATCATGAATTACATCGGCGCGCTGGCCCTGGAGGGCCGCACGTTCGACTACAAGACCAACGAGCGCCTGCACCGCGCGCTGGAACTCAAGCTGTTTGAAGACCAGAAAGACAGCATCAAGCTGACCAGTCTGGTCAGCAACGTGGTGGACAAGGAAACCCAGGCCAAGATTGACGTGGTCAAGCAGCGCCTGATTGACCGCTACGGCTACAACGACACCAGCGCGACGGACCTGCTGAACTTTGTGGCCAGCATCTTCGCGCGCGGCGATATCAAGGACTGACGGCCGGTTGACACCCCGGCGCGGCCCTGACACAACCGCGCCGGCAGACAGACCCGAAACCAGAGCGCCATGTTCGAAGCCGCCGAAGCCTTTGATGTCCGCTATCTTGAATATTTCGCCCGTCTGGGCCGGCGATACGTCATGTCACTGCCGGCCAGCAACGACCGGCCCGACCCCGCCAAAATGGATCTGGCCAAGATCAAGGTCGAACAGGCCATGCGCGAGATCGTGGACGGCCAGAACGAGTTCGCCGAAACCTTCATCAACGCCGCCTACAGCGACGAGCCCGGCACCGTGGTCTGGGGGCTTGGCATGACCGTCTGGGCCAGCGCCGGCCCGATGATGGAAACCGAACTGCGCCAGCGCGGCAAGGCCATCCTGGATGCCGCGGCCAAAAAGCGCCCGGCCAACCGCCTGCTGATCCGGGCGCATTCGATTATCGCCAAGTCCGAGCGCAACTTCGCCAAGGCCCACAAGTTTCTGGACATGATGCTGCGGCTTGACCCCAACGACACCGAAGCCGTCAACGACAAGGTCGAGCTGTTCATGCTTCAGGAAGACTACCAGAAGGCCGCGGGCATGCTGCAGAAGGCCGTCAAGAAGTGGCCGCAAAGCCAGCTTCTGCAGGCGACTTCCGGCGCCTTTTCCCGCGACAGCAAGCAGTGTCCGCGCTGCGGAACCTATGTGCGCTTTGCCGCGCCGTTCTGCACCAAGTGCAAGTATTCGTGGCTCTAAGGAGGCCCCGTGCCCCGCCTGACGACGCGCATCGCCCTTGCCTGGGCCCGGCGTCGCGCCAGAGCCAGCCCGCCGCCCCCGTTTCAGCCGCTGGCGCGCGACACCCGCGCCCGCATCCTGGTTGTCAACACCACCGGCATCGGCGACACGCTGTTCTGCACCGCGCCGATTGCCGACCTGCGCCAATCGTTTCCCGACGCCTTCCTTGCGGCCTTTGTGGATCGCCGCCGCGTCGAGCTTGTGCGCGACAACCCGCGCCTGAACCAGATCATCGCCTACCCCGGCAAGTTCAAAAAGGTTCTGGCCACCACGCGCGCGCTGGCCGACCCGCCCTTTGATGTCGCCGTCATCCAGCACGCCAACGACCCCGACGTGGTGCCGATGGTGGCGCGCGCAAAGCCCGGCGCCCTGGTGGGCTATGCCAGCCACACCTTTTCGGACCTCTATTCGGTCAAGCTGCCGCCGGCCGACCGCGCCGGCGGCGCGCACACACTGGACGCGCGCCTGGCCCTGACCCGCGCCGTGGGCGCCGCCGGCACGCACTGGCACATGGAACTGTACCCCGCCCCCGCCGACCGCGCGCGGGCCCAGGCAGCACTGGCCGAAGGCGGTCTGCAGCCCGGCACGGCCGTGGCGCTGAACGTGGGCGGGTCGCTGGCCAGCAAGCGCTGGCCGCCCGAACACTGGGCGCAACTGGGCCTTGAACTGCACCGGCGCGGTCATCCGCTGGTGATTGTCGGCGGGCCGTCGGACACCATCGCCGGCGAAATGGTCCGCACGCGGCTTGGGGCCGCCGTGCGGCCGCTGATGCTGCCGGGCCGGCTGCCGCTGATGGCCTCGGCGGCGCTGCTGGCGCTGTGCCGGGCGCACATCACGCCCGACACCGGGTTGATGCACGCCGGGCTGGCGCTGGATGTCCCCACCGTGGCGCTGTTCGGCCCTGACGACCCGAAGTGGACCGGCCCCTATCCGCTGCAGCCCCGCGCCGTGGTTGTGCAGGCCGACATGGCGCTGAAGCCCCCCGATTACGACCGGCGCAAGGACAAAACCGGCGTGCTGATGCGTTCGATTGCCCCTGACCGCGTGCTGGACGCATTACAGCGCGTGCTGGCGTGATAGAATGGCACCCATGGCAATGCACAAGATAGAGGGTGATCACGCCAGGTTCCGCGACATCGTGCGCGGACGCATCCGCAAAGAGCTGCGCCGCTTTCTGACCAACGGCGAACTGGTCGGCCGCAAGGGCAAAGACGCCGTCAGCATTCCCCTGCCCCAGATTGACATCCCGCGCTTCAAGTTCGGCCAGAAACAGACCGGCGGCGTGGGCCAGGGCGACGGCGAAATCGGCCAGAGCCTGGGCGGCGACGGCGACGAGGCCGGCCAGGGCGCCAAGGCCGGCGACAAGCCCGGCGACCACATTCTTGAGGTCGAAGTCAGCCTGAAGGAACTGGCCGAAATTTTGGGCGAGGAACTGGCCCTGCCGCGCATCCAGCCCAAGGGCAAAAACGTGGTCCAGACCGAAAAGTCGCGCTACATCGGCATCCGCAGTGTCGGGCCGGAATCGCTGCGGCACTTCCGGCGCACGTTCAAGGCCGCGCTGCTGCGCCAGGTGGCCAGCGGGACTTACGACCCGCTGAACCCGGTGATCATCCCCGAGCGCGAAGACCGCCGGTACCGGAGCTGGGAGGTCAAACCGATCCCCGAAAACAGCGCCGTGCTGATGTACATGATGGACGTTTCCGGCAGCATGGGCGAAGAACAGAAAGAGATCGTGCGCATTGAGGCCTTCTGGCTCGATACCTGGCTGCGCAGCCAGTACAAAAACATCCAGAGCGTCTACATCGTCCACGACGCCGAGGCCAAGGAAGTGGACGAACACACGTTCTATCACCTGCGCGAAAGCGGCGGCACGAAGATCAGCAGCGCCTACAGCCTGTGTTCGCGCATCATCAAGGAGCGCTACAACCCCGCCGAATGGAACATCTACCCGTTTCATTTTTCCGACGGCGACAACTGGGGCGCCGACGACACCAGCCTGTGTTTCAAGATTCTGGACGAAGAAATCCTGCCCAACGCCAACGTGTTCTGTTACGGCCAGGTGCGGTCGGCCTACGGCAGCGGCAAGTTCAAGGAGGACCTTGACGGTCACTACGGCGACGACGAGCGCGTGATTACCAGCGACATCTCCAGCGCCGACGGAATCATGGATTCGATCCGCGACTTTCTGGGCAAGGGCAAGTAGGCACGAAAATGAAAACCGGGCCGCTCGCGCGGCCCGGTTTGCTTTTGCGGCGGGTTAGTCTTCGCCGTCGCCGCCGGTGAACACCGGCTTGGGACGGTTGATGCCCGTGGTGCCGCGCTTGAGGAACAGCAGGGCATAGCAGGTGTTGTAGATATCCGACGGGTCAATCTCGTTCTGGATGTCCCACATGCCGTCGCTGGCGCCGCCCTTGGTCTGCTGGTCCAGCAGGATTTCAGCGCCCTGCATGTACCAGTCGTGCTTGCCGATCCAGTCAATGCCGCCCAGCATCCCGATACGTTCCACCATGTACAGGTAGTAGTAGTACCGGTACATCTGGCGGCGCGGGTTTTCTTTCATTGTCCAGTTCACCACCATCCAGGCCATGCCGTCGTTCAGCATCTGCTGGCACTGGTCGGCCACGGGCTTCCAGCGCGGCATCATCTTCGGGTCGTTTTCGAGTTCTTCGCGCAGCATGATCAGCGCGCACACGCCGGCGGCGGTCATGCTGCCGTAGGCGTTGGTGTCGGCCTGGATCTGCTGCGGGCTGCCGTGCTTGCTTTCGCGGGCGTAGGCCCAGCCGCGGGCCTTGTCTTTCTTGCCCGGCGTGTAGGCGCGGGTGGAGCGGTTGGGGTCCTTCTTCTTGCCCGGGTCGTCTTCGGGCTTGTCAATGTCCTTGCCTTCGGCGTCCTTTTCCTTGCGCACGACTTCGGGGCCGTCCTTGTCCTGCTGGGTGCGGTAGAAGTGGTACACGTCCATCAGGAACGAACGGTCATAGCTGATGCCCATGCGCGTGGCGCACAGAAAGCCCATCAGCGCGTACTGCGTGGCCGAGCATTCAATGATCGGGTCGTTTTCGCCCTGGCCCGACGGAGCATAGCGCCAGCCGCCGCCGCCGTAGGCCTTGCGGTAACGGTGGATCAGCGCCTTGACCGCCAGTTCGGCAACTTTCTTGTCCTGGGCGCTCAGCACAATCGGCTGCTTCTTCTTTTCTTTGGCCTTCTTGGCACCCTTTTCTTCCGTGCCCCAGCGCTTGATCGGCACCTTCTTGCCGTTCTCGTCTTCCATCACGCGCTTCTTGGGGTTTTCCAGCCCGCGCTCTTTGGCCTCCATCAGGCTGACGTAATAGGCCTCAATCGCGTTCAACACCGTCGCGTCTTCGTAGGTCGTGCTGGGCACAAAGCCGGCCTCGCTGCGCAGCACGCCGTTTTCCTTGTAGTTCTTGCGGATGTAGTCCATGGCCTTGACCACGGCCGGGTCGTCGGCGAACACGCCGGACTTGCACAGCGCCTGAACCGGAAACGCCGTGCGCGCAAAGCGATAGCGGTGCGGCTCACCGGCGCCGTACAGCGGCGGGTTGGGCGGGAACTGGCCGAACACCGCCGGGTCTTCGCCCTTTTCAATGCCCTGCTGTTTCTTCAGCCAGTCACAGCCGGAATCAACGGCGTCTTCGACCTTCTCCTCGAAGGTCTTGCCGAACACTTTTTTGCGTTCATCGTCGGGTTTGTCCTGGGCCACCGGGTTCGTGGCAAGACCGACCAGCAGCGACAGACCCAGAGCAGACAGCGTCAACGCTTTGTACATGCGGTTCTCCGCGTAAGGAAACGGGTTGGCGCGTTCCAGAATACGCCCAAACCTGACTAATTTCTCTAGAAAACGGCTGCCCGAACTTGAGTGGCCTTGTGGGGCATGGACTTACAACCGGAATTCGGGTTTCCGGCGACCCATTTGTCATGCGGGTGTCATGGCGCCAGGCCGGGGCGCGGGCGCCGATGTCATTGTGCGCCGGGGTGCACTCGGGAATCACGAACTCCTTGGTCGTTGGCGCGTGACAGCCTACCGTTAACAGTATGTCCGGGTATGCCAGCAACCCGATTACTCCGACGGCGCCGGATCATTCCGGCCCTGCCAAAACGTGGGTTCAGGCCGCACTGGCTGACCTGCGCGCGGACTTGCGCGGCACGGCGGCGTGGCAGTTGCTTGTCGGACTGGGTGCCACCGCCGCCTGGTATGTCGCGATGACGGGGCTGTACGGCATTCCGTATGTGATTCTGGGCTTTATCGGCGTAGGCTTTCCTTTCTCGCCCTGGGTGTTCGGGGCACTGTGGCTGGTGCCCCAGTTCGTGTTGTATCCGCTGGCGCGGCGCAAAGGTCGGCCGGGCTATCGCTTTGAGCACGCGCCGGACAACAATGAGATCGTGGCCGTGGCCCCGCCCCGGGCCGTGGATGACCCCGAAGCATTCGGCCAGGACCACGGCTTTTCGTTTCTGCGCGCCACGGGCAGCGTCTACTTCTATGCAGCAGCGGCCTTTGATGCGGCCTGGCGCGATTTTGCAACGGCGCGGGCACTGGACAGGCTGGACACAACCGACCTGGCCGCGCTGGTCGAGCAACTGCTGGCCCGGCCGCGCAAGGTCGGTTTTCACGAACTCGCGACAGCCCTGCCGGGCAGGAACCTGCCGCAACTGCTGGAACAGGCGGCGAAGCTGCCCGGCATTCACATTCACACCCAGGACCCCCAGGGCATCTCGCTGACCGACGCGGCCCGCCAGAGCGCCCTGCCGGCGCAAGCTTAGCGGGGCACTCTGTTGCCACGCACGGCAGGGGCGTATTCTGGCGGGATGAATTTGCCCGACGAAATCCGCCGCCTGTTGCCGCCCGGCGCCGCCGTGCAGGCACAGGCCGGGCTTTCGTGCAGTCCGGCCAGCCCCGTGGGCGAAACGCGGCTGGTGCTGGCGCAGGGACAACTGCATGCCTTTGTGCGCCAGTCGCTGATCGGCGGGTACGAGCCGCTGGCGCTGGACCCGGCGTTTGCCCCGCGCCTGGAGGGCGACGACTTTTCCGGTGTGCTGGTGATCCAGCCTGCGGGCGGCGAACCGGCCCGTCTGCGCATCAGCCCATTTGAACGGGCTGATATCCAGCGGCTTCTGGCGGCGCTGCCGGCCGCGACGACGCCACTCGCGGCAGCCGCCGAGGTGCCGCCGGCCCCTGTGCCGGCTGCACCACCGGTCTTGCCGCCTTCGCCGCCTCCCCCACCGGAACCGGCACCTTTGGACCAGGCACCACCCCAGCCACTGCCTGCTGACGCGCAACAATCGCTGCCGCCGGTCCGGCCGAACAACGACGCCCAGCACGAGGAAAGCCGTAAGGACGACTTCGCCGGCGAGCTGCCCTTTCTCACCGGCTGTCTGCCGATGCTTGCCATCACCGCGGTGCTGATTGCCGGCTGCTGGGTTTTTGACGACTACTCGCGCGCCTGGCTTGCCACCAGAACCGGCTGGGGCGCCCTGGAAGACGGGTTTCTTGAGGTGCTGGGCAAGATTGTTGCCGTGGTCTCCGGCCTGGTCGGCGGCATTCTGGTTGCCATTCGCATTGACGCCTGGAACTTCCGCACCAACCGCAGCGGGCGCGTCACGATCAAGCACGGCCGGATCGTCGTGCTTGCCCCCAAGTCTGCCTGGAAAAGCGACCTGCCGCTGGACGGCGCCGAAATCGCCTGGCACTGCCGCGCCCTGCCGCGCGACAGCGAAAAGAAAGAAGACGAACAGCCGTTTGCCGCGCAGATTGTGATTTCGTCGCGCCACGACCGCGTCGCCCTGACCGTGGACAGCATCGCGTGGAACAAGATCGCCCACCCGGACTGGCAGCAGGTTGACAGGCTCGAAAAACCCGCGCGCGCCCTGAAAATGCCCGCGCTCAACTTCGGCTACATGCAGCACCGCCTGCTGCGCGAACTCAGCCAGCTGCGACAATCCAACAACCCATGATCGCGGCCGAAGACGCCTATGTGTTTCGACACGCTGTGCTGCGCGACGCGGCCTATCAGCTTGTGCTGCCCAGCCAGCGCGGGCGGCTGCACCGCGTGGCACTGGAAACACTTGAGGCTGTCACGCCCGATTCCGCGCGCGACGCGATTGCCCTGGAACTGGCGGGCCACGCCGAGGCGGCATCCACCAGCCGTGAAACCAACGCGGCGCAGATGGCGGCCGTGGCGCTGCACTATCTTGTGCGCGGCGCCGACTATCTTGAACGTACTTACGCCTTCGGGCCGGCGGCCGACGCACTGGGCCGCGCGGCACAACTGGCCGCGCGCGAGCCCGGCCGCGCGCTGGAATATCACCTGCGCGCGGCCGGCCTGTTGCGTCGCCTGGGCAACCTGGCGCCGGCCCGCGACGCCCTGGAACAGGCGGACATTCTGTGCGACGCCGCACCCGAACACCGGTGGCAGGTTCTGGCTGAACGCGGCCAGATTGAAATCGCGCTGGGCCACAGCGAGGCCGCCGAAGCCGTGCTGCAACAGGCGGTGAACCTGTTGCGACCGCGCGGAGCCTCACCCGAACTGGCGCGCGTGCTGGGCGGGCTGGCCAACGCCTGCCACGGATCGGGCAAACTGCCGCTGGCCGAACAACTGTATGACGAGGCCTGCGCCATGGACACCACCGGCAGCATCGTCCTTCGCGTCAACCGCGCGATGCTGTACATGGACAGCCGCGGCCACTCCGCGGCATTGCACATGACAGAGGAACTGGTGCAGGAGTGCCGCCGATCGGGCAACCGCTACGCGCTGGCGTCGGTGCTGGTGAACCACGGCATTCTGCTGCACCGGCTGCCTGACGCGCCGGCGGCGCGGGCGGCATATCTGGAGGCCGGAAAACTGGCACGAGAACTGGGCTTGCGGCTTGTGGAACAGGTCAGCCTGTCGAACCTGTCGGTCCTGAACTTCAACCAGCAAGGCCCCGCCGCGGCGCTGGGCGACACGCGACGCAGCCTGGAACTGGCCCGCGAGATCGGCGACCGGCGCGGCGTGGTCACGGCGCTGGTCAATCTTGCGGCGGTTCAGGACAAGCTGGGCCAGGTTCGCCACGGCAGCATGCGCGAGGCCAACACACTGGCTCGCCGGATCGGCGACCCGATTCTGCGCATTACGGTGCTGATCCAGCGCGGCCTTGCCGCCGCGGCCCGCAACCGCCAGGGCGCGGCGTGGCGCATACTGGAACGCGCCGAACATCTGGTGCGCCGATCCGGCCTGCACGCCGATTCCCAGGCTGCCTCACAGACGCAGCTTCTGCGCAAGGAACTGCTGGACAGGCAGCACCGCGCGTGAAGGGGGCGGCTCAGGCCTTGGCGGGTTCCAGCTTGCCGGCCTCGGCGCGTTCGCGCTCCATCTTGTGGAGTTCGAGCATCAGCTCGTCCACCAGCTTTTCGTTGGGAACGCGGCGCAGAATCGTTTCGCCCTTGAACAGATAGCCCGCGTCTTTGGCGCCGGCGATGCCAAGGTCGGCCTCGGCGGCTTCGCCCGGCCCGTTGACAATGCAGCCCAGTACGCTGACGACGATGTTGCCGGTGTAGTCTTTCAGCCGTTCCTGCACCTGGCGCGCCAGCGTTTCGACGCCGCCGTCCACTTCATCGCGGCCGCAGCTGGGGCAGGCCACGATCTCGACGTTCTTGCGGCGCAGGCGCAGGGCACTGAGAATTTCATAGCCCACATCCACTTCGTCCAGCGGGTCACCGGTGATGCTGACGCGGATCGTGTCGCCGATGCCCTCGCCCAGCAGCGTGCCCAGGCCGATGCTGGACTTCACCGTGCTGGCCTGCAGCATGCCGGCTTCGGTGACGCCCAGATGCAGCGGCACGTCCGTTTCTTTGGCAAAGCGGCGGTTGGTGTAGATGGTGGTAAGAACATCCGACGACTTCAGGCTGACCTTGAAGTTGTGAAAGCCCCACTTGTCGAAAGTTTCGCACCAGTTGATGGCGGTTTCGACCATCAGGTCCGCCATCTCAAGCTCCATGTCGGTTTTTACCTCAAGGCCCTTGCGCGGCATGATGCTGCCGCTGTTGACACCAATGCGTATGGCCGCGCCCTTGTCGCGGGCCAGTGCCACAATCTTCTGCACCAGATCCAGCTTGATGTTGCCGGGGTTGATGCGCACGCAGTGCACGCCGGCCTCCAGGGCCTTGATCGCCAGCCCCGGCGCGAAATGAATGTCGGCAATGATCGGCACGCGCGAACCGGCAATGATCGCCGGCAGGGCCGCGGCCGATTTTTCGTCGGGGCAGGCCACGCGCACGATGTCCACGCCCTTGTCCTGCGCGCCGCGAATCTGGCGCAGCGTGCCCTCGACATCGTGGGTCTTGGTCTTGG
This sequence comes from Planctomycetota bacterium, assembly GCA_015075515.1. Taxonomy (GTDB): domain Bacteria; phylum Planctomycetota; class UBA8742; order UBA2392; family UBA2392; genus H3-PLA7. The sequence goes on along the minus strand of JABTUE010000004.1, from coordinate 178,137 downwards.
TCATGGTCTGCACGGCGACCAGATGATCGCCGCCGACGGGGCGGCTGCCGACAGTGCAGGTACGGGTCTTGCGACGCTCCACCTTGAAAGCCACGGGCGCTCCTTGAACGGTCGCCCGAAGATAGCACGGCCGGCACGCCGTGCCATCGGCGGCATGACCGGGCCACAAGGAAGCCGCCCCGCGCTGGTGCGCGGGGCGGGTGCGATGGGACGCCGGGGGCGGGGTTGGGGCGTCCGATCAGCGGGTGCTGCGACCGGTGGCGGCGACTTCAACCCGCACCGCCTTGCCGTGACTGTGGCAGTCGTCGTTCTTGACGAACACGCGCTCTTCCACGATTTCGTAGCGGCCCGGAACCCAGACCTGCTTTTCCACCTTTTCGTAGCGGCCGGGCACGTGCACTTCGCGCTGCACGGTCTTGTAGTGGCCGGGGATGTCCACGTGTTTCTGCACCGTCTTGTAGTGCGCCGGTATCACCTGGCACACGTTGACGTAGTAGACATGGCCGCAGCAATCCACACGCCGCTCGCGCACCGTCACATGCTGGGCCGGCACGTAGACCTTTTCTTCCACAATGGCGCAGCTTGCCGGAACCCACACGCGCTCTTCGACAATGCGGCAGGTGGGCGGGATCCACACAGTTTCGCACACGGTTTCGTAGCGGCCCTCAACCCACACCTTCTTCTTCACCGTGATGAAGTGGCCCGCGGGCGGCTGGGGCGCCGGGGCGGGCTGGCCGTGCTTGATCTCAATGCTCTTGCCGGGCTTTTCGATCTTGATGTGGACACCCTGGGCCTGAAGGCTGCCCGCGCCCACGGCGCCCATCAGCGCGATTCCGGCGATGCTGGCAAACAACTTGTTCATGACTGTCTCCCTGTTTGGGTTTTGTGTTCTTCGGCCCGACACCCTATGGATGCCGGATCAACCGTTGCGGTTCCATATAAACTATTATTTTTTCAGGACTTACGTGCAAATGTTCTGGCAGTGGTGCCGGAAATCTGGCACGTTGATGGTGCAGGACACCGCCACCCGCGCACCGGCGCGGAACCTGGTTGCTGTTCAGGAGTGATCAGGACGAAGCAGCGGACTTACACCGCGCCGATGTACGGCAGGTTGCGGCCTTTGTTGTTGTCGTCCATTCCGTAGCCGACCAGAAACGTGTCGTCGGCCACGTCAAAGGCCACGTATTCGCACTCGAACGGGATTTTGCGCCGGGCTTTCTTGTCCACCACAATCGCATAGCGCAGCGAACGCGGCCCCTGGGCCTTCAGCGCCTCATGCAGGTTGGCCAGTGTCAGGCCGGTGTCCACCAGGTCTTCGATCACCAGTACGTCGTAGCCCGCGACGCGTGGCAGTTGCTGGCGGCCGCGGACGTCGCCACGGCTGCTTTTGCCGGCGTAGCTTTGAAGGCGCACGAAATCGAGTTCGACTTCCACGCCCTCAATGTGCCGGATCAGGTCGGCGCCGAAGAAAAACCCGCCGCGCAGCACCACCAGACACAGCAGCCGTTTGCCGGCATAGTCGGCCGAAATGCGCGCTGCCAGCTCGCGCACGCGCTGCTGGATCTGGCCGGGGGTAAACACAACACGGTATTCGCTCATGGCGTTGTCGGCGCGTTACAGCCCGTTCATGATGTAATCAATCAACCTCGTGCCGTCATCAATCTTGATGCCCGATTGCTCGGCGTTGGACTCGGTCAGGGTCAATTGGGCGCGACTTTCCACCCCCGGCCCATGCATAAGAAAAGGCACCGGCCGGTCGTCGTGCTGGCGTGTTTCCACACGCGACATCAGCGTCGGCACCACGGTCAGGCGCACTTCCGCCGATGCCAGCGTCTTGGCCAGCGGCTTGAAGAAGTGCCTGTCTATCAACTCGATTGCCCGCACCTTGCCTTCGGCGTCGCCCTGGTGGCTGAAGTCATCGGGGTAGCTGAAGTGGGCGATCACAAACTGGTGTTTTTCCAGCGCCCCCAGTGTCGAGTCGCGGATCCGGCCGATTTCTTCGGTCATGACGGCCTTGCGGTCGTCACCCCCCACCTTGGGCATGCGGCCGCTGGGATCGGGCACCAGCGGGGACTCACCCGGCGAGATCACACGGATGCCCGTGGCCACCCCCACGCCGCGCAGCAGGCTGGAATAACTGACCAGCGCGGCATCCAGGCCGAACGTCTTTTGGAACCCCGGCACTTCCACCGTGGTGCCGCCGCCCCAGATCCAGATACCGTTGGCCGGGTTCTGCTTCAGATCCAGACGCACGCGGTTGACCTCGTGGCGGGCCAGCGCGTTGGGGGCCTCGTCCATCAGCTTGTTCAGCAGTTCGGCGTTAGGGCCCTCGGGCCGGTGCGCCTGCACCGGCAGGTCCACCACGTTGAACGGGCTGACACTGGTCAGGCCGGTAAAGTCCGCGCCCTCGACCACCAGCAGGTGGTTGTGGCCGTGGCCCTGAACAAACCGGACACGCGACTGCTTGAAGTGCTGTTCCAGCGCGCGCATCAGCTCACGGCCCTCGGCTTCGCTCAGGCCGCCGGCGCGGGGGTCCACAACCTTGCGGTCGGCCACGGTCACAAACTGGAGACGAAAGCACCACTCGCCTTCGCCCAGCATCAGCCCCGTAGCCAGGGCCTCGTAGTAGCCACGGCCTGTAAGGTACGGCCCCGGCGGATAACCAAGTATGGTGAACAGCGCCGCCAGGGTCTCCGGCGGGTTGTCGCGCGGGATGGTGCGGATGGTCCCAAGGCGCCCGGCACTGGCCAGTTTGTCCAACGCCGGCGAGTTGGCCGACTCCAGCGGCGTTTTGCCGCCCAGCGCCGCCAGGGGCGTGTCGGCCAGACCGTCAATCAGGACCAGCAGGTAGCGCAAGCAGGCCCCCAAAAAGCGCCAGAATAACCCATGCCGCCCGTATGTTGATTCTGGACGATAACTGCGCCCACAAAGGATGCAAACCCGGCCATGGCCGGATTAATTGCTAAGATGTCCAGCGGTGCGATCTGGAACTTTGCACACATGAATACTGCCCACAGGCTGTTTCTTCTGGCGCTGCTGGCCTTGGCCGCAGCCGCACCCGTCACCGCCCAGGAATCCAGGGTACCCGTCACCGTTCTGGACACCGGCAAGGCCGAACCCGGCAAGGAATGGACGCTAAAGCTGCGTTTTGCGGTGCCTGAGGGCTACCACGCCTACCACAAGGATAACCCTGGCGTCAGCCAGCCGATCAAGGTGGAGTTCAAGGAGCTTTCGGGGCTCAAGGAAGTGAAGCAGATCTGGCCCGAACCCAAGAAACACAAGTACGACTACGGCGAAGAATGGGAACTCTCGGGCAACGTCGAAATCGCCTGGGTGTTTGCCGTGCCGGCCACCGCCAGGGGCAAGCTGGCGATCAAGGGCGAATACGAAGTCCAGTTCTGTGACGAGAACGGCTGCAACATCGGCGACGGCAAGTTCGAGACCAGCGTCGAGGTTGCCGGCACGACCGAAGCACCCAAAGGTCCCACCATCACCGCAACGGCCGCCTTCGAAGGCGAAGTCAAACCCGGCGGCAAGGCCACAGTGGCCCTGACGTTTGAGGTCAGCAAGGGGTTTTCGGCCTACCACAAGGACAGCCCCGGCCTGAGCAAGCCGATTGCCGTGAAGTGGACGGAACTGAACGGCCTGAAACTGGAGAGCGAGACCTGGCCTGAACCCAAAAAGGTCAAAGAGGAATGGGCGGACAAGGAAGACTGGAAGCTCAGCGGCAAGTTCACCGTCAAGTATGTGTTTTCGGTACCCGCCGACGCCAAGGGCGAAGTGAAGGTAGCAGGCAGTTTTGAAGCCCAGATCTGCGACCCCGACATGTGCCACGACCGCGACGGCAAATTCGCGGCCACGGCGACACTGGGTGCGGCCAAGGACGACAAGGACGGCGACGCGCTGCCCGACAGCAGCAGTCCCGAAGCATTTTCCGGAGAAAGCACGCCCGCGCCCACAACCGCAGACAATGCGGCAAGCTGGCCTGACAAGGTTCTTCCCCCGCCCACAGAGCGCATTACCCGCGGGTTTCAGTTTTCGGCGGCATTTTCGGCTGAAAAGCTGAAGCCGGGGGCCGAGGTTACGCTCGAGTTCCGGTTTCGCATGAACAAGAACGACTCGGGCGAGTACTTTCACGTCTACCACCCGCAGACCAAAGCCCTGGACGTGAACATTCCGCTGGCGATTGAGCTTGTGGAACCGGGCGGTCTCAAACCTGTCGGCGAGATGGTCTTTCCGGCCCCGGCCAAAAAGAAGGATGACGGTTTTGGCGAAGAGTGGGTCATGGCCCACGAGTTCACTGTGGTTCAGAAGTTTGTTGTGCCGCAGGAACTGAAGCCGGGCACCTATCGCGTGTACGGCAACGTATCGGGCCAGTACTGCGACGACGCCGGTTGTACGGACTTCAACAAGGCCGACCCCAAGCACCCCGGGCGCAAGTTCGGCTGGGTGGCGGCGCTGACCGTAGCCGATGACGGCGCCACAACGGCCGTAGTGCAGGTTGACTCCGGTGAAGGCACCACCAGCGCGACGGTCACGCCCGAAAAGGACGGGCTGTTGTGGTTTCTGCTGGTGGCGTTCGGCGCCGGCATGGTCACGCTGTTGACGCCCTGCGTACTGCCGGTGCTGCCCCTGACAGTCGGCTTTTTTGTGGGCCAGGCCAGCAAGGGCAAGTCACCGTTCTTCACGGCCTTCATTTATTGCGCGTGCATCCTGGTCAGCTTCACCCTGTTCGGGCTGATCACGTCCGCAGTGCTTGGGGCCACCGGCGCCCAGAATCTGGCCACCAACGGGTACGTGAACACGTTTCTGGCCTTGCTGTTTCTGACTTTCGCGCTGAGTTTTCTGGGGCTGTTTGAACTGCGCGTCCCCACGTTCCTTACAGCATGGTTCAGCCGCAAACAGATGTCCGCCCAGCAGGAGGGGCGTGGTTACGCAAAGGCTATCTTCAGCGGCAGCGCGTTCAGCCTGATCACCTTTTCCTGCACCGGCCCCATCGCCGGCGTGTTTCTGGCCCAGGCCGCAACCGGCGCCGTCTGGACGCCGACTTTGGCCATGCTGGCCTACGCCTCGGGCATGGCACTGCCGATTTTCATCATGGGATTGTTCCCGTCGGCGCTGAAACGCATGCCCAAGTCCGGCGGCTGGATGAACGCCATGAAGGTTGTGTTCGGCTTCATCGAAATCGGCCTGGCAATCATGTATCTGTCGGCCGCCGAACAGGCATTCATGAGCGCCAAGGCCGCCGAAATCGTGAACCGGTATGTCGTGCTGGCGGTGTGGATTTCGGTGTGCGTGGCCTCGGCGCTGTACCTGTTTTCTGTGTTCCGCATGCCGCACGATCACGAAAAGGTGGAGCAGATCGGCGTGCTCCGCAGCCTGTTTGCCGTCGCGTTTCTGGCGTTCGGTCTTTACCTGGTGCCCGGTCTGTTCGGGGCCCGTCTGGGCGCGACACTGGAGGGCATCCTGCCCCCGCCCCCCAGGGAAAGCGGCATCAAGCTGTCGCTGGGCGGCGGTGGTAAAAGCAATGACGTGGAGCATCTGCCCTGGAACAAGGTGTTGCAGGACGGGCTCGACATAGCCGCCAAAGTGAACAAACCCGTGTTCATTGATTTTACGGGTTTCAACTGAAAGAACTGCCGTCTCGTGGAACGAGACATCTTTCCCGCCGACGAAGTGTACTCGCAGCTCGAAAAGGAGTTTGTGCTGGTGGCCCAGTACACCGACGACCCGAACAATGCCCTGCCCGCGCAGAATCTGATCCGGTACGCCGGCGACGGCGTGGCGGTTCCCCTGTACATCGTGACCGACACCAAAGGCAAGGAGATCGCCCGGCTTACCCCACCGACCAACATTGCCAGGCTCAGCACCCGGGAGTTTGCGGACTTCCTGCGCGGGGCAAGGCAGAAATTCGCCGCCGGTGGGTAGGCCGCGCCCCGCATGAATCCCGACGAAACAACCGTGCGTCCCAAGCGTCACCCGCCGGCTGATCTGCCGCCCGAAAAGTCCACACGCACACTGGACATCGGCGGCCCGCCGGCCAAGCGCATCTTCGACCAGGTCTCGATCGTGGCAGTAGTGCTGGACACCAACATGCGCATCGTGCGCTTCAACCGCGCGGCCGAGCGCCTGTTCGGCAAGGCCTACCACGAGGTGCTGGGCCGGCCCTACGACGAAGTGCTTGAAATCTTCGGGCGCGTCAACCGCGACCACATTATCCAGCGCACCATCGCGCTGGGCACGCCCAACGAAGCGCGCGAAGTCGAAATCGTGGACCCTGAAGACGGCGAAAGCTATTTCTTTGATTTCACCGTGGATCCGGTTCTGGGCGACGATGGCAAGCTGGCCGGCGTAAGCGTGATCGGCCTGGATTCCACCGAACGCACGCTGCTGCGCCGCAAACTGGCCGACCAGAACCGTGACCTGCTGGCGCTGCAGCGCGTCAGCAACGCCCTGCGCAAGACCATGGACCTTGAGCGCGCGGCCCTGATCATCGCCAGCGCCCTGACCAGCGGCGAATCCGGCGGCTACGCCCAGGCCATGATTTTTCTGGTGGACGAACACCGCGAGACCCTGCAGGGCACCGTGTGCGTGGACAGCCTGGGGGTCAGCGACCCGCGCGGCATCTGGCGCGGGCTTACCAGCAACGACGGCTCGGTCAGCCAGTCGCTGGAAAAGACCCAGCCCGTGCTGGCGCGACGCTGGGGCGAACTCACAGAAAAAGTCCGTCGCATCAAGGTACCCCTGAGTGCCGAACACAGCGTGCTGGCACACGCCGTGCGCACCGGCGAAACCGTAACCCATGACACGCTGCGCGATCAGCCGCACCTGCGCGTGCACGAGTCCGTGCTGGCCCAGTTTCCGCTCAAACACTTTGCCGCCGCGCCCATGCTGGCCGACCGCGAAGCAATCGGCCTGATTGTCGTGGACGCCGGGCCCAAAACCATGCGCTTTTCGCCCGAACAGCTCACGATGCTTGAAATGTTCGCCAGCCAGGCCGCGCTGGCCATCAACAATGCGCTGAAGTACCAGAACATGGTGGATCGCGCCCAGCGCGACAGCCTTACGCGGCTTTACAACCACGGGCACTTTCAGGAAGTGCTCAAGACCGAAATTGATCGGGCCGAACGCTACGGCAACCAGATCAGTCTGGTGCTGCTGGACATTGACCATTTCAAGAAATTCAACGACGTCTACGGCCACCAGACCGGCGACAAGGTGCTGCGCCAGACGGCGCTGCTGCTGAACTCTCTGGTGCGCGTGTCCGACGTGGCGGCGCGCTACGGCGGCGAAGAATTTGCCGTGCTGCTGCCCCAGACTCCCTACCAGGCCGCGCGCGAAACCGCCGAAAGACTGCGCGACGGCGTGGCCCGCAAGGCCACGGTCACCGGTCCCAAGGGCGAAAAGCTGAACGTTACGGCCAGCTTCGGCGTGGCCACCTTTCCGGACCACGCCCAAAGCGCGTCGGAGCTGGTGGCGCTGGCCGACGAGGCGCTGTATCTGGCCAAGGAACGCGGGCGCAACCGTGTCTGCGGCGCCGACCAGTTGCCCGAACCCGGCGAGGACAGCACCGAACCGCCCCGCCCGAACAAACCCCGTCGCACCAGCGATATCCTGCGTCACGTGAAATCCACGCCCGTGACACCCCCCACCAGGCGCAAAAGCGGCAAGGTGCCGCGCAAGAGCGGCAAGCTGCGGTGACATCCGGCGTTGCTACAATCGTCACGGGCCGCCAGGAGCCATACTGCCATGCGCACCCGTTTGCCTGTCCTGTTTCTGACCCTGCTTTTGCTGGCCGGCACGGCCGCGGGTCAGGCCGCCGACGCCGAGGCCAAGTTTGCCGAACGCGCAGCCAGGGTAAACGCGGCGGTTGCCGACGCGCTGGCGAAACTGGGCGCCGATTGCCTCAAACAGGGCCTGAACGCGGCTGCCGCCACACACCTGCGCCAGGCGCTGGAACACGACGCCGCCAACGAACGCGCCCGCAAGGCCCTGGGTCACGAGAAAAAGAAAGTGGACGGCCAGACCACCTGGGTTCCCGACCCGAAGAAGGCGCCGCCCGCCGATGACGCCAAAGGCGTGACACCGCAGGTTCGCGCCGAATACCGCAAGGCCCGCGACAAACTGTATGCCGACACCGCCAAAGAGCTGGTCGGTCTGGGCCAGTACGCGACCAAACTGGGGCTGGATGCCCACGCCCGCGCCAGTTTCGGCGCTGCGCTGCGCTACAACCCTCTGCACGAAGACGCCCTGCGCGGCGCCGGCTGGGTCAAGGACGGCCCGGACTGGATCAGCCCCGCCGAAGTACTGGAGCGCGAAGCCGTCCGCAAGGCGCTGGATAACCCGCCCGACTCGCGCGAACTGGAAACGGTGCCCCAATGGGCCCAGGATCTTGGCGACGCCGGCAACCCGGTCACGGGCCAGAAGGCAGGCAACCTGACGATTCTGGGCAGCGGCAGCGATCACGCCCAGTGGCTGCGCCTTGCCGCCGCCGTCCGCACCCTGGCCGCCCGCGCCCTGGGCGGTGAAGGCCCCGAAATGACGCTGTTCGTCGCCCGCAACCGGGCGCAACAACAGGCCTATGCGGTCAAACGCCACCCCGGCAGCCCGGGCCTTGCGGCCGAACAGTGGTGCGTGGCCGTGGGCGAGATCGCGGTGGAACGTGACGAGAAAGACGACAAGCTGACCCACGAACGCATCGTGCTGGCGGCGGCCCTGCACGAGGTGCGGGCGCGCTGCGGCGAACCCAGCCATACCTGGTTCGAAATCGGCTACGTGTCGAACCTGACGCGGCGGCTGTGTGGCAGCGTGGCACTGACGCCGTTTTCAGGAAACCCGTCGGGCCCCACCGAATCCGGCCGCTGGAAACGCACGCTGCTGCAGCAGGTGGCGGCCGAGACCCAGCCGCGTCTGGACCGCATGCTTGCCGCGCGCGACCCCGACGAAGGCCAGGCCATGCTGGCGCATTTCTTCACGCGCTTTCTGATCTACGAACACGCGGCGTGCCTGGAACCCTTCTGCGCGGCCGTCAAGGGTGGCAGCACCATGGAAGAGGCCCTGCGTTCGGCCACCCAGTCCGATGTCGCGCGGCTGGAAGACTCATTTCTGGGCTGGCTTCAGCGCGGCGGGTGACCGGGCTCTCTTGCGCGCCGCGCCGCGAACAGGGAAACTCCCGCCGCGGGCGCGGGGTCAATCTGTGGCCACGGCCCACGGATACCCGCCGCCATGCCCGGCAAGATCATAGACCCAGACGGCGAATTGCTGCGGCGCATCGCGCGCGGCGACGATGACGCGTTCAGGGTTCTATTTGAGCGCCATTACCGGCTGGCCTATTCCGTCATCTACCGCCACATCGGCCTTCAAGCCGCCGCCGAGGATCTGGTACAGGAGGCGTTTCTGCGCGTGTACCGCAACGCCGCAAAGTGGGAACCCAGTGCCAAGTTCAGCACCTGGTTCTACACCATCGTCAGCAACCTGTGCCTGAACTACAAGCGCGACCGCGCCCGCGACCGGCTGCGGCTGGTCAGCCCCGACCAAGACGGCGGCAACCCGCTGGAACAAATCGCCGGCGCCGACGACCCGCCGCACGACGACAGCGACGAACGCGCCCGCAAGGCCGCACTGATCCGCGCCGCGCTGGACGAACTGCCCGAAAACCAGCGCATGGCGCTGATTTTGAGCAAATACGAGAACAAGGATTACGAGGAAATCGCCAAAATCCTGGGCACCACCGTGGCGGCCGTCAAAAGCATGACTGCGCGCGCGCGCGTGACCCTGCGCGAAAAACTCAAGCGCCACTTTCATGACCTGTAACGGTTTTCAGCCCGAGGCGCGCCGGGCAAACGTCCACTTCTGCAGCCCGATCTGTACCTCGTCGCCAACCTTGAGTTCGTGCGGCGCAGTGATCTTGCGGCCGTTGACGATCACGCCGTTGCTGCTGTCGTTGTCGCGTATCCAGTACGCAATGTCCTTGCGTTCAATAATCGCGTGCTTGCGCGAGACTTTGCTGTCACCACGGATCACAATGTTGCATTCGGAATCACGGCCCACGGTACACACGTCGGTAACAATGGCGTGGAACAGCTTTTCGCCTGACGTGTCTATTTCCTCAAACCCGGTTTGAACCACGTCGCGCTTGGTCGGCACCGTAAAACTGCCCGAGGCCGGCGCCGCAGAATCCGACGCGAAATCGTCAGTGGCCTTGCCGCGTTTTTTCGACATGGCGTTTCCCGTTGTGCATCGTGTCAGGCCCGGCGCTTGAACAGATAAACCTGCGCGCCGATCTCTACCTTGTCGCCAACCTGCAGAATGTGACTGCCCTCGAGCTTGCGCCCGTTGATGTACACGCCGTTGCTGCTGCCCAGATCTTCGATCACGAAGTTCACGCCCTTGCGCAACACGTGGGCATGCCGTCGTGAAACCGCCGTATCCTCGCGCACCATGATCGTGCTGGTTTTGTCGCGGCCGATCGTGGTGATGTCGGTCAGCAGCGGGTGAATCTGCCCCGTCTTTTCGTGCACCAGCGTCGCCAGCGGCGGCGATTGCAGCGTGCCTTCGCCCTTCTCGCGCGTAGGCTTGGCCACCTTGTCGGTGCCGAAGTTGTCGTGGCTTCGTGGCTTGCCGCTCATAACACCACCGAAGTTCATTCTACCTCGCGGATTTGATACACGCCAAGCCCGGCAATCTGTGCAATGCCGACAGGTCACAGCGCGGAGAATCACGCTATAATCCGCCGCAGAAAGGAGCGGTGCATGTCCGACAAATCCAGGAAAGGAAGCCTGCTGGGCACTCTGTTCAAGGCAGTGCTGGGGCTGGTGGTTCTGCTGGCCGCCGTGTTTTTTGGCGGCGCGCTGATGTTGCCGGCGGACTACAACTACGAACGCTCGGTCGTGATCGCCGCCGACCGTGCGCGCATTCACAAGGACGTCGGCGACCTGCGCAACTGGGAACACTGGGGGCCCTGGAAGGCCGAAGACCCGCAGATGACCTGGACCTACAGTGAAAAATCCGGCGAGGTCGGCTCCTGGACCGAATGGAACAGCCCCAAATCAGGCAAGGGTCGCATTGAACTGACCCGCGTAAGCGAACACAGCGGCATTGAATACCGCATGTCCTTCAACGGCGAAGATGCCGGCAGCGGCGTGATCCGGTACGAGGCCGCACCCCAGGACGCCACCAAGGTGACATGGGTGTGGAAGGGCAGCCTGGGCTATGAGCCGATGAACCGATGGTTCCACAAACTGGGCGGCTCAATGATCAACGAGATGTTCGACAAGGGCCTTGGCGGCATCAAGAACCGCGCCGAAGCCAAAAAGTAGCATGCGTCTGGTGCATGTCACGATCGGGGCGTTGCTGGTCTGCGCGCTGGCGGCCGGCGTTGTGGCCGGGCTGTATCTGCTGCGCGAAACTGACAGCGGTGGGTTGCGCGTGGCGGTGCGTTTTGCCGAGAACCCGGGGCTGGCGCCCGACCACGATGTGCTGTACGGCGACAAGGTCGTCGGCCGCGTCGAATCCGCCCGTGACAACGAAGTTGGCGCCCGCATTGCCGCCGATTACGCCGATCTGGTGCGCGAGGGCAGCCGCTTCTGGGTCCAGAACACCCTGGCGGCGCGCTTTCTGGTCTTTGATTCTCCGCCTTCCGCCGGCCCGCCCGCAGTTCAGGGCGCCCGCTTTGAGGGTCTTGCCCGGCCGCCCGAGCCACCGCCGGGTGCCCTGCCCGCGCCGACCCCGCGCAAGCTGGCCTCGCGGCCGGCCTGGCTGTGTGACGCGCGGGCGGTGCTGACTCTGCCTGACGGGGCCGACACAGTGCGTGACCAGGCCCGCCACAGCGCCGCCGCGGTGGCGCACGCCGAGTCCGGTACACTGCTGGTGCTGGCGCCGGCCTGGCTGTTCGAAAACGCCGGCGCGGCGCTGTCAGCCCGCGCGCGTGTGGAACTTGCCGGCGGCGAGGTCGCCTCGGCGCGGCTGGTGGCAACCCAGGGCGCGCTGTGTGTTCTGGCCGTCGAAGGCAGCGCCTGGCGCGGCACGGTGGCGCCGCTTTGGCCCCACGAACTTGCCGACGGCCAGGGACTGGTTCTGGCCGATTTTGACGGGCTGTCCTGGGCGGCGCGTCACGGCAACGGCGGGCTGGAGTTCCGCGCGGCCCTGACCGGCGGCCGCGTGGCGTTTGTGGACGGCCTGAACCTGGCCGGTTTTGCCCTGCCGGCGGTCGGTGAACGCACCGGCGCGCGCTGGGTTTCCCTGCATGGCGCGCTGACACTGCTGCAGACCGCCCGCGAATCCGGCAAGTAGATGCCTATGGCTTTCGGTAGATGTTCAGCCCGATCTTGTAGTTCTCGGACTTGTAGCCTTCGATCGTCTGGTTGCCTTCGGTGCTGGCCACGATGATCGTCTTGCCGCTGGAACTGGGGCCGAACTCCTTGCTCAGGTCCACGGTAATGGTCAGTGTGTCGCCCTCAACCTTCATCTGCACGTTTTTCATAGTTCACCCGCGCGCAGTGTAGCCCCGGCAGACGCTCGCGGCCATTGGCCGGGCGCAAACGCCGGGACGCTTTTGTTTCGTCCCGGCACCGGATACAGTAAGGGCGGAGATTCCCGTGCCGCCATCGGATCCTACCCCCCAGGAAATGCCCGGGCTGGGCGCGCCCTTGCCCGAACTGAGACCCGAATCGGCTGAACTGCCCGTTGCGCCTTCGGCGCAACCGGACAGCACGACACTGCCGCTTGCGCCAAAGGCGGCCATGCCGCTGGTTCCGACCCGCGAACTGCCGTTTCCTGACCCGGTGACGGACGCGCTGGACGCCGACGACGCCACAGCCACCGAAGGCGCCACGGAACTGGAACCCGAAGCCACCAGCGCCACAGAGCCGCTCACCGAATCCGCCACACCGGCGTCGGCCAGCATCTACCCCGGCCAGAGTGCCACCGTGCGCGCCCCGGGCTGGGACCATTCCGCCGCGCGCACCAGCGCCGAACTGCGCGGGCGTGACAGCGACCGCCAGCGCCCCGTCAGCGCGCCCGAGCTTCAGCCCGCTTCGGCACCCAGCCTGACCGCATTGCCTGTGCGCAAGACCGAGGAACCCTCGGCGGCCACACCGCCGCCCCCGACAGCCGGGCCGCCGTCGCGGCGCACGCACTCGATTGTGGACGAAGCGGCCAGGGAACTGGCCCGCGCGGCCCTGGCCGCCGAGATCGAGCGCGAAGAAAAAAAGGCGCTGCGGCATTACCAGATTGAAGAGGGCGAGATTCCGCCCAGCCCCGAAGTCGCCAAGCGCTTTGACGTGATTCTGCAACTGGGCAAAGGCGGCATGGGCGTGGTGTACCTGTGCCGCGACCCGCGCGGCAAAGGCAAGGTCATTGCCGTCAAGGACATCCGCACCGAACTCAAGCCCGGCATGAAGGTCGAGCAGCGCGTCGAGCACGAGGCCAAGCTGCTCAAGGAACTGAACCACCCCGGCATCGTCAAGGTGTACGACTTTCTCAAGTTCCCGCGCGGCAGCGCGATCGTCATGGAATACATTGACGGCCTGCCGCTGGATCACGAGATCGGCGCGGGCCGGCGCATTACCTGGGAGTTCGGGGTGCGCGTGCTCAAGGATATAGGCGCGGCGCTGGGCTACGCGCACGAACGCGGCGTGATCCACCGCGACATCAAGCCCGACAACATTCTGTTTTCCGAGCGCCACAACGTGATGAAGCTGGTGGATTTCGGCCTGGCGCGCATGTACGGCGAACCGGTGGACATTCACCTGACACGCACCGGCATGGTGGTTGGCACGCCGCATTACATGAGCCCCGAACAGGTCAGCGGCAAACAGCTTGACCGGCGCAGCGACGTTTACAGCTTCGGGGCGACGCTGTACTACCTGATGACCGGCCAGCGCCACGTTGAAGGCAGCAACGTGATGGACATCCTTGAGCAGCAGCGTTCGCGCGAGATCGCCCCGCCCAGCCATATCCAGCGCGATATCCCGGCCTGGGTCAGTTACATCATCGGCAAGATGATGGAGATCAGGCTTGAAGACCGCTACGAGAGCATGGAGGCCGTGCTCGAGGAAGTGCAATGGGCCGAACGCGACCCGGAGGGGTTTGTCGCCGCCCCGCCACGCGGACCTGTCAAACGTTACGGCAGCCGCCCGCTGGTTCTGCCGCCGGCCGAAACCGCCCCCACGTCGGGCATGGCGGCAGCAACGGTGGAGGACGGCGAAGAGGTCTATCATCTGGACCAGACCGACCAGCCGGTGCCCCAGGCAGCAAGCACCGAGCGCGCGACCGACCGCGTCAAGCCTGACAAAAGCCGCCGCACTGACGTGGCCGCGCGCGGCGTTCTGGAACTGCTGCATGAGAACGCCGAAGAAGAAGCCGTCAGTCTGGCCCAGGTCTCGGGCCTGCTCAAGCAGATCAGCGCGCGCCTTGAGGAAAGCGAAAAACGCCAGTTCAGCCCCGGACTGCTGATGCTGGTGGTGCTGCTCAGCACGCTGGCGGTTGTGCTGCTGGTGGTCGGCGGGCTGCTGCTGGCCGCGCGCGAAGGTTATCTGGCGCGATTGTTGAACCTGTAGGCTTCATGCCCACGCCCTGGGAAATCATCGGCGAAGAAGGCTTCACCCGGCTGACCCGCGCGTTTTACGCCCGCGTGCCGCGCGACGACATTCTGGGGCCGATGTATCCGCCCGATGACCTTGACGGCGCGGAACTGCGCCTGCGCCTGTTTCTGATCTTTCGGTTTGGGGGACCTGACACCTACGTCCAGCGCCGCGGACACCCAAGACTGAGGCTGCGGCACGCACCGTTTCCGCTTGACGCGCGTGCCGCCGAGCGCTGGCTGGCGCTGATGGACGCCGCCCTGGAAGAGGCCGGGCTGCCCCAATCCGTCGCCGCCGAACTGCGCGCGTATTTCCGCGAAACCGCGCACTTTCTGATCAACACCGGCCAGGCCCCGCCCGAGCCTCTGGTCACCCTTGTGTTTGTGGACGCCGACGCCAACACACCGATCGGCAGCGCGACCGTGCGCCGTGCCGCGATTGAGGGCGGCTTTGCCCCCGGCACGCGCTTTGGGTTGTCCGGGGTGAACTATGTGCTGGCACGCGCCGAACCTGCGCCGGGCGGCGACAACGACCGGGTCATGATGTACGTTGCGCGCGAGCACGCTGAACACGAGAAAGACCGGCCATGACCGTCCTGTTTGCCGACATCCGGGCCGCGGTCGCGCGGCTTGAAGGCAACGCCAACCGCACACCGGTGTTCACGTCGCGCACAGCCGACGAACTCACCGGCGCCAGCCTGTTTTTCAAGGCCGAAAGTTTCCAGCGCGGCGGCGCGTTCAAGTTCCGCGGCGCGTTCAACGCGCTGTCGCAGCTTGACCCGGCACAGGCGCGCCAGGGCGTGCTGACGTGGTCCAGCGGCAACCACGCCCAGGCGATCGCCTTGGCCGGGCGGCTGCTGGGCATCCCACGCACGATCGTGATGCCCCAGGACGCGCCAGCCGTGAAGCTGGCAGCTACCAGGTCCTACGGCGCGGAAGTCATCACCTACGACAAGCACACAACCACGCGCGAGGAACTCGGTGAAACAATCGCGCGCCGGCGCGGGCTGGCGATTGTGCCGCCCTACGACCACCCGCATATCATCGCGGGCCAGGGCACAGCGGCACTGGAACTGATCGAAGAGATCGAGGGGCTGGATGCCGTGCTCACGCCCTGCGGCGGCGGCGGGCTGCTGGCTGGCACGGCCGTTGCCACCCGCCACCTGCTGCCTGACGCCGGAGTCTACGGCGCCGAACCCGCGCTGGCCGACGACGCCTGCCGCAGTTTCCGCAGCGGACGCATTGAAACCGTGCACAACCCCGCCACCATTGCCGACGGCGCGCGCACACCCAGCCTGGGCAAACTGAACTTCGACCTGATCCGCCGGCACGTCACGGACATTGTGCCCGTCAGCGAACAGAGCATCATCAAAGCCATGCTGTTCCTGTGGGAACGCATGAAACTGGTGATCGAGCCCACCGGCGCGCTGGCCCTGGGCGCGCTGATGGACGGCACGCTGAAGCTTCCGGGCCGGCGCGTGGGCGTGATCCTGAGCGGCGGCAACGCGGACTTTGCTGCACTCAAGCCGTACCTTTAACCCGCGCTACTTTTTCTCCGGATCAATCAGAATGATGCTGTCCTTGCCGCCGCTGACACGCGGCAGGGCACCGTCCCACTTTTCGAGCTTCTTGTATTCCAGAACCTTCGGGTCCAGCGTCTCCAGCAGTTTGCGGTTGGCCTCGGCTTGGGCTTCGGCCGCGCGCTTGGTGGCTTCGGCTTCGGCCAGGCTGATCAGTTCAATCTGCTTGGCCTGGCCGGCCGCGGCTTCTTCGGTGGCCACACGTTCGGCTTTTGCCTTGAGTTCGCGGATCTGCTTGTCGGCTTCGGCTTTGACCACGGTTTTCTGGGCCTCGACTTCTTCTTTCTTGAGTTCGTTCTGGCTGCGCAGGAAGTCCTGCTCGGCCTGTACCTTGGCTTCAATGGCGCGGTCAAAAGCGTCGCTGAAGCTGAAGTCCGTGATGTTTACAGCCGTGACGATCAGGTGGCTCGAAAGCGCGCGCGTGGTGATCATGTCTTCGATCTGTTTTTTCACCTGTTCGCGGTTCTTGATCAGGTTTTCGGCGGTGTACTTGGCGGTGACGGCCTTGACCGATTCCTGGATGATCGGGCTGAGCTTGGTGAACTCCCAGGCCTCCACACTGGTGCCGATGTTCTTGTAAAGCCACCAGACCATTTCGGGGTCGCCGCGGAAGTTCACGGCAACCTGGGTGCTGACGCTTTGCAGGTCGCTGGAGGCCGCGCCGGCCTTGGAGTTGACGATGCGTTCGCGCACTTCAAGTTCGTAAATGGTCGTCCAGGGCGCCTTGAAGTGCAGGCCTTCAGGCAGCGATTCTTCGGTCAGGTCGCCGAACGCGACCTTGACGCCGCGATAGCCGGGATCAACGACTTCAAAGAACGATCCGCCGACCATCAGGGTCAGAATCAGCACGGTGACGCCGACACCAGCCATGATTGCCATCTTGTTGTTGCGCATGGGTATCCTCCGAGCACAGGAAACAGAAACGGGCAAAGCCCGTCGCTTATACTCCGGGCCGGGGTTTGTAGGCACCAAACCCGAAAAAGAAGCGGTCGCGCGCAGGCTCCCGCCGCAACGCGACCGCTTATGGCAGGCTGGCGAGGGTGGCGGGACTCGAACCCCGCAACAGCCCGGTGGGCTGTTGCGGCCGCGAAGTAGCCCGGTTGAGTCCGCCCAAAGGCGGACGAGACCGGGCGTAAACGAAGCGGTCGCGCGCAGGCTCTCGCCGCAACGCGACCGCTTATGGCAGGCTGGCGAGGGTGGCGGGACTCGAACCCGTAACCTTCGGCGTGACAGGCCGACGCTCTAACCGATTGAGCTACACCCCCAACGGGGCCGCGATAGATACCGCGACCCCACCACAGCGTCAAGGCCCGGACACGGCGCGCTTTGCCTGCATCCACGGGCGGCGAACAGCCGATACTACCGCAGGGACCATGGACACGTTCAAAGCCATCCTTCTGGGCGCGGTGCAGGGACTTACCGAGTTTCTGCCGGTTTCGTCGTCTGGTCATCTGGTGCTGGTGGGCCACATGCTGGGCCGTGACCTGGAGGGCGAGGCCGGCACGGCCATGAGTGTGCTGCTGCATCTGGGAAGCCTGTGCGCGATTCTGGTGGTGTTTCACAAGGACGTACTGAAGTTGTTTGTCCCGCGGCTGGACCTGAACAAGCTGGCCCTGCTGTTTGTGGCCAGTCTGCCCGCGGCGATTGTCGGACTTGGCATCAAGAAAGGCCTGCCGGACGCTTCCGCGCAGTGGGTTGAAACGAACGTGCTGCAATCGCCCTGGGTGGCGGCATGCGGTCTGATACTGACGGCGTCGGTGCTGTGGCTGGCGGAACAGCCGCGCCAGGCGCGCGTGACGTGGCAAACGGTGTCCGGACGCGACTGGTGGCTGACGCTGCTGGTGGGCTGCGCCCAGGCGGTGGCGATTCTGCCGGGTGTTTCGCGCAGCGGCAGCACAATCTGCGTGGCGCTGATGCTGCACTGGGTGCGGGCCGACGCCGTGCGCCTGAGCTTTCTGATGGGCCTGATCGCCATTGGCGGCGCGGGTCTGGTCGAGGCCCGCCACATCAGTGAGTTCGACGCCGTGCCGGCACTGGCCGGCTTTGCTTCCAGCGTTGTGTTCAGCCTGGTGGGCCTTCTGGCGCTGCGGCTGGTGGTGGCGCGCCAGAAGCTGCGCTGGTTCGCCGTCTACTGTGCCCTGGCGGGCGTTGCCGCCCTGGTCTGGCTTGCACTGGCCTGAAAACACGACGCGCGCGGAAACCCGCGCGCGTCGTTTCCTGTGGCAGCCCTTACCGGCGCGCACTGGCCCGGCGTTTGGCCCTGGCGGCCTTGCCGTTGCGGCCGTGGCCGTTGCGCCCGGCCGCGGCCGGTTTGCGTCCACCGCGGCCGCCCTTGTCGCCTTCAAGTTTTTCCAGCCGGTCGCGCAACTGGTCATAGTCTTTCTTCAGCGCGTCGTAGTCGTCACGCAACTCCTTGACTTCGCGGGCCGTGCCCGCGGCTTCCCGCAGGGCGTCAATCGCCATGCGGGCGTTTCGCTGAACACGGCTGTCGTGGCTGACCTCGGCCAGTCGAGCCAGGGCGCCGATCGCCTTGGGATCCTTCAGCGCGCGCAGGCCGGAAATGGCGGCCATGGCCTGGCGGAAGGGCCCCTCCAGCAACGGTTCCAGAATCTCGCGGGCAGTCTGCTTTTCCTTTTCGTCGGGCACTTCGGCGGCCAGACGGCCCAGCGCCGCGATTGCCGCGTAGCGGGCCTGCTGGCTGCGGCCGGGCTCGGTCCAGCGCGTCATCAGCTCAAGGCCGCGACGGTCGCGCAGTTCGCACAGGCCTGAAAACACGTGCGAACGAATCACGTCGTTGTGGCTGGGGCGCTTGAGAGCGTCGGCCAGCAGGTCGTAGGCGATGGCTGCGCGCGTCTTGCCCAGTGACTGGGCGGCCTCGGCGGCGACGTAATAGCTTTCGTCTTTGGCCAGCATCCTGGCCAGTTTTTCGACCGCGGGCGAAAGCCGCCACTGGCCCAGCGCCGCCGCCACGGCGCGGCGCGCCTTGGAGTGCTTGACCTCGGTTTCACACAGGGCCGCAAGCGCGCGTTCGGAATGCACCTTGCCCAGCGCCGTGGCACACTCGGCCTGAACGCCCCAGAACGAATCCGTCGCCAGGGCGTTGGCCAGGGCATCGGCGGCCTTGGGTGTGGCCTTGGCGCCCAACGCGCGGACGGCGTGCACCCGGCCCATGACGCACGAATCATGGGCAAGCTGGGCCGTCAGCATGTCTTCGGACAGATCCAGCTCCAGGGTCTTGGGCACGGCGTTGCCGGGGTCAAAACCGATCCACTGGGGTCGCGCCGGCAGCTTCAGATGATAGCGGTGGGCTTCCTTTTCGATCTCGAAGGTGCGGGTTTCTTCGCCGCCCTGCCAGACAAAGCGCACGCTGACGGGCGTGCGGAAGATGGCCGTGAGTTCGTCGGCCTTCTGTTTCTGGGTCACGGAAAAATCCAGCGTACCGGTCTTTTCATCCCAGCGCGCGCTGACCTTGAACTCGGGGTGGCCGCCACCGTAGATCCACTGGCTGAAAAACCAGTCAAAGTTGCGGCCGGTCACGTCCTCGATGGCGTCGGCAAAATCCTGCGTGATCACCGTCGAGCGCGCGTGGCGGGTCACGTAGTGGTTGATCACCTTCCACCACAGCCGGTCGCCCAGCAGCTTGCGCAGATGGTGCAGAATCACCGCGCCCTTCTGGTACAGGTGACGGTCAAACAGATCCAGCGGCTCGTTGTAGACGTTGGTCTGGATCGGGCGGCGGTAGGCGCCGCGGTCTTCGTCCAGGTAGGCCTTCCAGTCGCCGTCCAGGTAATACTTGAACTCGTCGTCCCCCAGCGACTGTTCGCACCACATGGCCTCAAAGTACGTGGCGAAACTTTCGTTCAGCCAGGCATGGCTCCAGTCGCGGCAAGTCAGATAGTCGCCGAACCACTGGTGGGCCAGTTCGTGGCTGTTCAGCGGGTCGCTGCTGAAATCCAGGTGCGCGCGCGCGTCGTGCAGGGTCAGGTCGGTCTGGGTGGTGGCGGTGGTGTTTTCCATGCCGCCGAAAATGAAGTCCGTGGCCGTGATCTGGGCGTATTTGGGGTACGGATACTTCACGCCGATCTTTTCGCTGAAGAACTTCACCATTTCGGGCGTGCGGCCGAAGCTGCGCTCGCCGTCTTCTTCGCGGCCCGGCGGCACATAGTAATCCACCTGGATGCCGTCCCATTCTTTGCTGACCTTCACGTAGTCACCGATCACCAGCGTGACCAGATAGGCCACGTGCGGTACATCCATCTTCCAGTGGTGCAGGGCGTGGTCGCGCTTTTCCTGCACATTGACCAGCACGCCGTTGCTTAGGCTGGTCATGCCCTTGGGTACGCGGGCGATGATTTCGGTGGTGGCCTTTTCATTGGGGTAGTCAAAGCACGGAAACCAGTACCGGCTGTCTTCGTCCTGGCCCTGGGTCCAGAACTCGCGGTGCTTGTCGGGATAATCGCGATCCGGCCCCACAAAGTACGCGCCGCGGCGCGGCGTGGCCGAATAATCCACGGCAATCGTGATGTCGCGGTCGGGCGCGAGTTCGCGGCCGAAGTTGACCGTCAGCTTTTCGCCGTCGTGGTGCCAGTTCACGGGCTTGCCGTCGGCGCGCACGGCGGCGATCTGCATTTCGCAGGCGTCCAGATCCAGCAGTGTGGTGCCGTCGTTGATTGGTGCCACGGTCAGGTGCGCCGTGCCGGTGATGGATTTGCGCTCGAAATCAGGCGCGATTTCAAGCTTGATGTGGCGCACGTCCACAACGCGGTCGCGGCACCACTTGGGGCGGGTGCCCTTTTTCATGAACGGCTTCCAGGCCGGTTTCGCGTCAAGACCGCCGACGGCACCAAAAAACCGCTCGTGTTCCGTGAGAGAAAAGTTCATGGGGTGACTACTCCGTTAGAGGCTGGGCATGATGCCGTGCGGGGGTGGCCCGTCAATGCGGGTACAGGCCACTTCAGGGTGCGATACGCACGCCACCGCCCGTACTACAGAAACCGTCACACAGGAGTTTACGATGCGACTGAGGTTGTTTGCCGTACTGGCGCTGGCGCTGCTGGCCGGCGCGCTTGTTCCCGTCCGGGCCCAGGACGCGCCCAAACCCGAAGAACCCAAGGCCGCGCCGGCCGAACTTACGGCCCAGCAGAAGGCCAACGTCGCAGTTCTCGACGCGGTGCTGCGCACCATCCGCAACGGCTTTTACGACAAGACCTACGGCGGAAAGAATCTGGATGAAATGCGCGGCCGCTATCTGGCGCGCGTGGTGGCAAGCCAGCCCGGCGAACCGCTGTACAAGGTGATTCGCGAGATGCTGGGCGAGTTCAAGGTCAGTCACCTGACCATCATCCCGCAGGATATCTACGACACCAACTTTGCCCCTGAAATGAACAACACCCGCAGCGTGCGCCCCGGCCTGGACATCACCGAAACTGCACCCGGCCAGTTCTTTGTTTCAGGAATCCTGCAGGGCAGCGCCGCCGAAAAAGCCGGCGTGCTGCGCGGCGACCGCATTGTCGAGGTCAACGGCGTGCCCGCGGCCGAAAGCCCGCTGATGGCCGACAGCGGCGGCGACCCCGGCCTGCCCGGCGACCCGCACTATTTTATCCGTGTTCCCGCCGACAACGCGCCGCTGGTGCTCAGGCTCCAGCGCCGGGCCCAGGACAAGGAACTGGTAACTGTCACGTTGCACTGCACGGCCACCAACATGATCGAGGCCACGCGCAAAAGCGTGTGCGTGATTGAGCACGAAGGCCGCAAGTTCGGCTACATCCGTTTCTGGCACTTCCTGCACGGCGGCATGACTGAGGCCCTGCGCCGCGCCCTTGGTAAAGAGTTCAAGGATTGCGACGGCCTGATCATTGACCTGCGCGGGCGCGGCGGCAGCCCGGTGGTCATGAACGACTGTTTCCGCCCGTTTGCCGAGCCGCCGCGCGGCGGCATGGGCATGGGTATGGGCGCCACACCGATGCCCAGGTGGACCCGCCCGGTAGTGGCTCTGCAGGATGCCGGGTCACGCAGCGCCAAAGAAGTCTACGCCCACAACTGGAAGTGGCAGAAAGTCGGCCCGCTGGTGGGCGAAAGCACGCCCGGCGCGGTACTGGGCAGCACTTTTGCCGCCATGCCCGACGGCAGCCAGTTGATTTACCCGGCCCAGAACGTGCGCAGTCTGACCTTTGGCCAGGTGGAACTGGAGGGCAACCCGGTTGAGCCCACCCACCCGGTCAAAGACCTTCTGCCCTATGCCGCCGGCGTGGACACGATCAAGGAAGCGGGCATCAAAATCCTGTACGACCTGGTCAAGGACAAGCCCAAGGTAGAGCCCGCGCCCGACCCCGACGCCCCGGCCAAAGAACAGGATTTCAGCATTGCCCCCGGCCACTGGCGCAAGGCCGGATAAGTGGCTTGAGCCTCAAGACAGCGAAAGCGCCAATGGCTGACCGGCCATTGGCGTTTTTGCTTTCTTGCGGCTGCGCAAACCGGACACCCATTTCACAATCGCGGCATGATCATCCCGCTTGGCTGGGTTGTCCTGCCCGCCCTGTTGTTCAACCTGCTGGCCTTTGCCGCCCAGGGTCTGGACAAACGCAGGGCCGCCCGTGGCGCATCACGCACGCCCGAAGCCACTTTGCTGCTGATGGGCCTGCCGCTGGCCGCGCCGGGAATGTGGCTGGGCATGCGCACCTTCCGGCACAAAACCCGCAAGGGAAGCTTCCTGGCCAGGGCGATTTTGGTGACTATCGCCAATCTGCTCATGTTGGCCGGGCTTGGCTGGCTTGCGATGCAAGGGCATGTCCGGTTCATACTTGCGCTTTACTAACCGCCCGCGCCGGGTGACAATACGGGCGCGTAGACTTCCCCGCACTCCTCCCCCGGAGCGCCGTGATGCAGGCCTGTACACGCTGCGGCAGTGAACTGGGTTATGCCGGCCGGCCCTGCGCGCTGTGCCTGAGCCCGGCCACGTTCCGGCTGGAAGACGGCGCGGTGCGCGAGATCGCCGGCGCCACACGCGCCGAACGCGCGCGCCTGCCCGAGTTCGCGCTGCCGCCGCATCTGCGCGGCAAAAAGATCCGTGCCCCGCGCGGCCGGCGGGCCATCCGCACCCTGACACTGGTGGGCCGCTGGACGTGGAACAGCCTGGCGATTGCCAGCATCGTTCACGTGCTCGTGTTCCTGCTGGCATTTCTGTTCCGCGACGAATTGCATGTGGCACTGGAGCGCGTGCAGCAACTGTCACTGGAGCGCGAGGCCGCCGCGCCGATTGTTGCGCCGCAACCCGACGAATTGAAGGTTCCCGACCTTCAGGCCGACGCCACGGAAATGCAGATCCCGCGCGAAGTGATCAAAGACCTGGCCGCGGGCGACCCCGAATACGAACCACCGCCCGAGCACAAACCCTACGCCCCCGAGTTCGAAGTAGCACCGGTGCGCCCGGCCGTAGCCACGCCCTTGCCGCGCCTGCCGGCCCGCACCAACAGTGGTCTTGGCGCCGGTCAGCCCGCGCCCTCGGCCAACGAGGCACCCAGCGGCGCCGGGCTGCTGCAGAACCGCCGGGGCGATAGCCGCGCCGCGGCCCTGAAACGTTACGGCGGGGGTGAAGACACCGAACAGGCCGTAAACCTGGGGCTTGAGTATCTGGCCGACCGCCAGTCGGCCGACGGAAGTTGGGACCCCAACCGAGGCTTCGAGGTCCGGCCCCGCTGGGCCACCGACGACAACGGCTACCGCGGGGCAATCACCGCGCTGTGCACGCTGCCGTTTCTGGCCGCCGGACACTCGCCCGATGAGGGCCGCTATGCCCCCAACGTTCGGCGCGCAATTCAATGGTTGCTGAAAAACCAGACCAGCGACGGCTGCATCTCCTACCGCGGCGTGATGCAGATGTACGCCCACACCGTGGCGACACTGGCACTTTGCGAAGCCTACGGCATGACACGCGACGGCCGCCTGAAGACCGCCGCCGAACGCGCCGTGCGCTTTCTGGAACGCACCCAGGGCACCGGCGGCGGCTGGGACTACCAGGCCGTGATCAGCGGGCCGATGCGCGGCGTTGAACGCAACGACCTGTCCATCAGCGGCTGGGCGGTGCTTGCGCTCAAGAGCGCAAGAGCCGTGGGGCTGGGCGTCAACGACCTGACACTCGAACGCCTGGGCGACCTGTACGACCGCCACAGCCTGGACAACGGCGAGACGTACTACGCCGACCGCGAATACGGCGAACTGCCCGCCACGCGCAAGGGTATCGGCATGGTCGGCGTAGGCCTGACCTCGCGCGTGATCCTGGACCCGGATCGTTTTCTTGCGCGCAACGCCGCGGCGGAAAAACTGCTGCTGGCAAAGAAACCACAGTGGATCCAGTTCCTGGAACCCAGCTACGGTCCTTCGGCGCCGAACTTTCACACCTTTTACGGCCTCTACTACGGCACCCTGGGAATCTTTCTGAAGAACCAGGGCGAGGGCCCGGCCTGGGAACAATGGAACGCGGCCCTGAAAAAGACACTGCTGGAGAATCAGGTTCTCAAGGGCCCGCGCAAGGGTTCGTGGCCGGCGGCGGATTCCTGGATCGGCCCGATCATGGGCGATCTGTACAGCACTGCCTGCAGTGTGCTGTGTCTGGAGGTTTATTACCGCTACAACCCGATGCACCAGCCCGAAACCCATGTGACTCCGGCGCCTGAGGTCGCCCACGGCGACGGCCACCCCCCCGCGCCCAAACCCGAACCCAAGCCGCTGAAACCCGTCACTATCGGCGGCGTCACGCTGGATCTGGCAAAGCCCGGCGACCGCGCCAAGTACCTGCGGCTGCTGGGCAAAGAACAGGGGCTGGCGGCGGTTCCGGTGCTGGTCAGTCATCTTGAAGACGAATCCGCCACCGTGCGCACCACCGCGCTGTACGAAGTGGGCAGGCTCAAGGCCAAGGACGCCGTGGAACCGGTAACGCGCATGCTGGGCCGCAGCGAAAACCGCGACCTGCGCCTGACCATCTGCGACACGCTGGGCAAACTTGGGGACAAATCGGCCGCCCAGCCCCTGATCAAGCTGTTGTCCGACGAAGACCCGATCATCGTCACGGGCGCCAGCCGCGCGCTGGTGCGCCTTTCCGGTGGCAAGGACTTCGGCACCAACCGCCACGCCTGGGCCGACTACTTCGGCGTCAATCCGTAGGCCCGGCCTGAAAGCGCCCCAGCGCGTAGATGCCGCCCTCGGTGACGCGCGCGCTGGCCGTAACCTCGGGGTGGCGCGGTCTGGTTGTTTCTACCCGCACCCACCGGCCGTCCACCAGTCGCGCGATTTCCAGACCCGTCTCGCCCCGGCCTTCAAAGAAGTTCAGGGTGAACGGTTTATGGAACACGGCCCTGGGGTCGTGGGGCCGTATCTCATATACCTGTATGCACTGAAAATCCGCCGGTGCGCCGGCCGGCCGGCCCAGGATCTCGGTG
Organism: Planctomycetota bacterium; assembly: GCA_015075515.1. Taxonomy (GTDB): domain Bacteria; phylum Planctomycetota; class UBA8742; order UBA2392; family UBA2392; genus H3-PLA7. Next base: position 152,542 of record JABTUE010000004.1, on the reverse strand, counting down.
AACAAGATTTCGTCGGGGTGCAGGACTTCTTCCTTGTCAATCTGCACCGGTTTGGGGCGTTCGCCCGGGCGCTGCAGCCACCAGGCCGCCAGCACAGCCACGGCAATCACAGCCGCAAACACCGCGGAACGTCGCCCCAGTGATGGACGGGACTGATTCATTACCTTCCCTGGTACGTGCCGCCGGTCTGCCTTGCCCGTTTTCAGTTCACAACGCCGACTCTAGGCTGGCCGGACAACCTGTTCTTGCTGAAAATACCTCGCCCATGCCTGACGGCTTCACCATCCATGTTGCCGACCGCGTTGCCAGCCTGCGCCTGAACGCGCCGCCGTTGAATATCCTGACCGCCAAGCTGCAAACCGAACTGGCCGCGACAGTGAAACAACTGGCCGGCCGCAACGATGTCAACGTTCTGGCGATCTCCAGCGCCCTGCCGAACGTATTTTCCGCCGGGGCTGACGTGCGCGAACACCTGGGTCGCGACAACGTGGCCGCCATGCTGCGCGCCGCCCACGGGTTGATTGCCGAGCTGCTGTGCTTTCCTGTGCCCACGTTGTGCGCCGCGCGCGGCAACTGCCTGGGCGGAGCCTTTGAACTGATGCTGGCCTGTGACCAGTGGCTGGCCGGTGCCGAGGCCGGGTTTGGTCTGCCCGAGATCACGCTGGGGTGTTATCCGCCCGCGGCGCTGGTGCTTGCGCCCCACAAACTGCCCGCCGCCCTGGCCGCCGAAATGATCCAGACCGGGCGCGTTCTGCCCGCCCCCGAGTTCTGCGCCCGCGCCGGGTGCGCGGCCGTTGCTGCCCCTGACTTCGAGAATGCGCTGGCTCAGTCTGCCCAACGTCACGCCGCCCTTCCGCGCGGGGTTCTGGTTGAGGCCACCCGTCTGCTGCGTTGCGGGGCCGCCGAACGGTTTGCCGCAGCAGCCAGCGGTCTTGAGGCCGCCTATCTGGAACGGCTGCTGGCTCTGAACGATGCAACTCTTGGCCCCAAGGCATTTTTGGCGAAATCCCGGCCTGACTGGGACCACCAATCTGTGGTGTGAGTGCCAGCGCCGGCTGTTACAATGATGCGCCAGAATTCCGGCGGCGACAGGCACGCCCCGGCATTGCAGCATACATGGGAGGAGGACCCATGAAGACCCTGCTTTCAGCCCGCTGGCTTGCGTTGGGCGCCTTGGCGTTGCTGGTGTACGCGCCCGCCCCCGCGCAGTCACAGAAGATTGACAAAAAAGCCCTGAAAGACGCCTGGACCAGCGCCGAAAAGGTTCTGTCCAACGCCAAATCGCCCGTTCCGGATGCCGTGGCCGCGGTCGAAAAGCTGAACGGCATTCTGGATCACGAAACCGCGCTCAATCTGCTGGGGTTCTTTGACCAGTGTGACGAGGCTTGGCACAGCAACGACAAAGACAAACTGGGCCGCCCTGTGGCCGGCCCGCGCCCCGTGGAGTCGTACCAGATCGCCAATGCCATCCTCAAGGCCGTGCGCACGATGGACGCCCCCGACGAAGTCATAAAGTTCGAAAAACAGCTTGCCGACCGCGAAAAATACTCGCTGCGCCAGCGCACCGCGATGGTGGACGCCATTGCCCGCAACTTTGAAGACAAACGCTGCGCCGACCTGATGCTGGCTTGGACCAAAGACGCCACCAAAGACACAGACATGCGGGTGCTGATCATTCACCACCTGGCCGACCACCCGCGTGCCGAGGGCGTGCTGGACGCGCTGCTGGTGACGCTGGCCGACAAGTCGTGGCGCATCCGCGAGGTTTCCATCAACGGACTGGTGGCGGCCTCCGACGCTGACAAGGACAAGGTGACACTGGCCATGATTCAGGCTCTGGCCAAGGAAACCGGCAAGCTGCGCAAGCATCTGTCCGAGGCTCTGGCGCGCATCACCGGCGTGGATCGCGGTACCGACCCCGACGCCTGGATTGACTGGTTCAAGGAAAAGAAACGCGAGGAACAGGGCCTGCCGCCCAAAAGCGGCAAAGGCGACCGCGGCACGCGCGTCAAGGTGTTCGAAACCGAGTCTTTCTCGGACCGTTATGTGTTCGTGATTGACACCTCGGTGTCCATGAAGGAAGTGATCAAGGAAGAAGAGAAAGAACGGCTCAAGAAGTCCATGTCCGAAAAGGCTGATCCCAACGACAAGCGCAAGCCGCTGGATTGGTCGGCCATCAACTGCAAGCTTGACCTTGCGCGCGAGGAAATGATCCGCTCGCTGGAGGTCATGGACGCCGAACGCACCAGGTTCACCGTGATCAGCTTCGACGTGGAAGCCAAGGTCTGGAAAGACGAACTGGTGCCCACCGACGCCAAGAACGTCAAGGAAGCCGCCGACTGGCTGCGCAAGATTGCAGGCGGCAACCGCACCAACATTTTTGCGGCCCTGAACGCTGCGCTGGATCTCAGCGAGCGCCTGGCCGGCATTGACGTGGACAAGCGCAAGCCCCGCCAGCCCAAGCCCTCGGGCGGAAAGGTGGTCACCGGCGCCCACCCCGACGAGGCCATTCCTGACACGATCTTTCTGTACACCGACGGCTACGCCACCAACGGCAAGTACGCCGGCAACGACCAGGCCTGGCAGGGCAAATCACAGGACGAAAAGGTCAAGCTGTACAGCGAAATCATGAAGTACTTCCTGGACGAGATCGAGGACCGCAACCGGGTGTCGCGTATCCAGATCAACTGCATCGGCGTGGGCAACCCCCAGGACAGCACCAACCTGGGTGCCTTGGCCCGCCGCTGCAAGGGCAGGTACGTACCTATCGGCAAGTAAACTTTCGCGGCATCGTGCGCCATCGCGCGGCCTTGCGCTTGCGCGATGGTTGCTTTTCAGGCGTTCGCCCCGGGCGCCCGCACGCGGTATCATGAACGCATGAACACACAGCAGCGCAACGTGCTGATTCGCAACGTGGTGGGCGGCGTGGGTCTGGTGATTGTGGCCCTGTTTGTGCTGGCCTTTTTTGGCGCCTTTGAGGGCGACCAGTCCAACGAAGCCCAGATCCGCAAACTGATCGAGGGCGTAAAGGAAGAGATCAACGACCACGATTGGGACGCCCTGCTGGCCTTGACCGATTCCACACCCGAAGAAGCCGACATCTGGAAGCGTTCCATGCCGCGCGAGGCCAGTTATGTCGTGCTGGACACACTGACCCCCAGGAACTTCCTGACTGTGCCCGACAACGCCACCGAGTTCATGGTCGAGGTCACGGTGATCGCGCGTTACGAAGCACCGGGCGGCATTGTCAGTTCGCGCCCGGCCTCGGTGGACGGCAAGCTGTACTTTGTGAAGGTCAAAATCAGCGACCGCACCGCCTGGCGGCTGGACCTGCGGCGCAGTGCCAAGACTTTTCCGTATGTGCCCAACCCGAAACTGCCGCCGCGGGCCGGCGACAATTCTAGCGGCTGACCACGGCGTCGGCGGGTACGGAGACCGGGGCCGGTTTGGCCAGTGGCGTCTCGTGCCGGCCGGAACGCGGCAGCGGCAGCAGCAGAATCGAAAGCGCCGCCAGCATCATGCCCGCGGCCACAAAACGCCGTGTCACGCGGGTTTCGTGCCAGCCGCCGAACTGAAAGTGATGGTGCAGCGGCGCACAGCGCAGAATGCGCCGGCCGCCCGTGGCCTTGAACCAGCCGACCTGGAGCATGACCGACAGAGCCTCGGCCACAAACACGCCGCCGGCCACAGCCAGCACCGGCTCGACGCGCCCCAGCACAGCCACCAGCCCCAGCAGCGCACCGAAACTCAGGCTGCCGGTGTCGCCCATAAAAACGCGTGCCGGGTGCCGGTTCCAGAACAGAAAGCCCACCAGCGCGCCCGAAGCCGTAAGTGCCAGCATGGCCGTTGTCCAGCCAAGGTCAGCATCACCCGCGCCTGACAGCGCCGTCAGTGCGGCGGCTACGGCCAGCGCATGAAACGCCACCGCCCCGGTGCCGCCGGCCAGGCCGTCCAGGCCGTCCGTCAGGTTGTAGGCATTGCCGGCCCCCACCATGACAAACACGCCAAACGGAACCAGCAGCCAGCCAAGGTTCCACTGCCAGCCAAACAGGTGCAGCACGGCGTTTTCGGGCCCCATCAGCATCACCGCCGCGCCGCAGGCCACCAGCGCGGTCGCCGTCTGCACGGCCAGCTTGGCCCGGCCCGAGATGCCGTCGCCCTTGCGCCGGTTCAGCTTGGCCCAGTCATCCACCATTCCAAGTGCCGCGTGGCTGACCAGCACGAACGCCGCAATCGCCAGCGCGCCCCACACCTTCAGCGCATCGGCACCCAGCCATACCAGCAGCACGCCCCCGGGCGCGGACGCGGCCAGCAGAACGGGCACCAGAAACACCCCGCCCATGGTGGGTGTGTGTTTCTTGCCGCTGTTCAGAAGGTTCAGGTATTCGCTGGCCTTGCGCGGTTCGCCGTCGTTGAGTTTGCGCCGCACCAGCACGGGAATCACCAGCCGCCCGGCCAGCACCGAACCCAAAGCCGCCAGCGCGCACAGGCCCAGCAGCAGAACGCACAGCCGCCAGTCAAGTCGGGCAAGATCACTCGGCATGGAATCCTCTAGGCCACAATCGGTTTGGTCGTGTGCAGGCGCGCCGGCAGCGGGTCGCCCACGGGCTGTTCGCGCAGTGTCGGGCGCGTGACCAGCGCGGGCGTGGGCGCGCCGTAACGGGCCTTCAGCGCGTCGCTGACGGCATCCATGCGCATGCCGTGGCTGCCCTTGACCAGCACCAGATCGCCGGCGCGGGCTTCATCCAGAAGCATCCGTGCGGCCTCGGCGCTGTCGTTGCAGCGCCACACCGCGCCGCGGCCCAGCGCGGCGAAGCCCTCTTCGGCGGCATCGGCCAGCGCCCGCGTCTCGCGCCCCGCGGTAATCAGCAGGTCAATGCCCTGTGACGCCGCGTAGGCGCCGACCTCGCGGTGCAGACGCGCCGAGTGCTCGCCCAGTTCCAGCATGTCGCCCAGCACGGCAATGCGCTGGCCCTTTGTCTCAAAGGCTGCCAGCGTGCGCAGGGCCGCGCGCGTGCTGGCCGGGTTGGCGTTGTAGCTGTCATCCAGAAGCCCGATGCCGGCAAGCTCGGCATACTCCAGTCGGCGGCCCACGGGCTCGGCCCGACGCAGGGCAAGCTGCATGACTGGAATGTCAATGCCGCTGACCCAGCCCACGGCAATCGCGGCCAGCGCGTTGCTGACGTTGTGCAGACCATGCAGCGGCAGACGGAACTCGTGCCGGCCGTTGAGTGTAAAATGAGTGCCGTGGCGGTTGGCCCGCAGGTCGGTAGCGCGCAGCTCACAGCGCGCGTCCGTGCCGTAGCCGACTACGCGGCAGTTGGCGCGCTCGGCGGCGCGAACACAGCGCGCGTCGTCAAAGTTCACAATCGCGATCCCGTCACGGCCCAGCGCCGCCAGCAGGTCGCCCTTTTCGCGCATCACGCCGTCAAGATCACCAAGCCCCAGCAGATGGCTTTCGCCCACGGCCGTCAGCACGCCGCATTGCGGCGCGGCAATCCGCGCCAGCGCGGCGATCTCGCCCTTCTCGCTGGTGCCCATTTCGATCACGGCAAAATCGTGGTGGCTGTTCAACCGCAACAGCGTCTTGGGCACCCCGATGCGGTTGTTTTCGTTGGCCTGGTTCTGCAACACCTCAAACTGCGAACGCAGCACCGCGCAGGCCAGTTCGCGGGTTGTGGTCTTGCCGTTGCTGCCGGTGATGCCCACCACACAGGCCTTCTGGCGGTCGCGGTGGTGGCGGGCCAGCCGGCCCAATGCCTCCAGCGCGTCGTCCACCAGAATCACCGGAACGCCAGGCACGTAGCCGTCGGGCAGACGTTCGGCCACCATCACGCGCGCGCCGGCGGCCTCGGCCTGGGGCAGAAAAGCCGAACCGTCAAATCGCTGGCCGCGCAGGGCCAGAAACAGGTCACCCTGGACAAGTTGCCGCGTGTCGGTGCAAACGGCGCCAAAGGTCAACGCGGCCAGCCATCCGCTTTCAGCGGGGTTGGTCTCGTCGGGCCGGCGCGCCCATTGCCCGCCGACAATCAGGCGTGCCTCGGCAATCGTGATGTCGTGCATGTTCAGACCAGAGCGTGCTGACGGCGCCCGCTGCCCTGTGCGCCCCAGTGGCGGTGCAGGGCGTTGCGCGCCTCTTCGGTATCGTCAAAGTGCACGGTGCGGTCTGAGAAAATCTGGTAGTGCTCGTGGCCCTTGCCCAGAATCGCAATCACGTCGTCGGGCGCGGCCTCGGCAATCGCGCGCGTGATGGCTTCGCGGCGATCCACAAAGGTTTCCACCGGTCGCTGCTGGGGCGGAACGCCGTCGAGAATTTCCTGAATGATGGCCTCGGGGCGCTCGCTGCGGGGGTTGTCGCTGGTGATGATCGGCCGGTCGGCCAGCGCGGCCGCAATCGCGCCCATCTTGGGCCGCTTTGTACGGTCGCGGTCGCCGCCGCAACCAAACACAACCGTCAGCCGGCGCCCGGCGCATACGCGGCGCAGGGTTTCCAGTACGTTCTGCATCGCGTCGGGCGTGTGGGCGTAATCCACAAACACCGCCGGCCCGGAACCGTGCGGGACGCGCTCGAGCCTGCCCGGCGCGCCCCGGAAAGACCGCACCGCCGCCCGCACCGGCTGAAGCGGCAGACCCAGTGCCAGCGCCAGGGCCGTCACGCCCGCGATGTTCTGCACGTTATAGCGGCCGGTCAGCGGGCTCAAAAACAGCGCTCCGCGATCGCGCCAGCGCAAACCAAAAGTCATGCCTTCCACCGCCATGCGGCCCTGCTCAATGCGGAAGTCAGCCTCAGCGTCAAATCGGAAACCCAGCGCCCGCCCGCGACAGGCCGCGCGCATGCGTTCGCCCCAGGCGTCGTCCAGGTTGAATACACCGATGCCGTCGGGCGGCAGTTGTTCGAACAATTTGGCCTTGGCGGCAAAGTAGTGCTCGAAGTCTTTGTGGTAATCCAGGTGGTCGCGCGTCAGGTTGGTAAAGATCGCGCCGGCAAAACGCACACCGGCCACGCGCTGCTGGTCCAGGGCGTGGCTGGAAACCTCCATCACACAGGCCTGCTGGCCGCGCGCGCGCATTTCCGCCAGCATCTGCTGCACCTGCAGCGGGCCGGGCGTGGTCTGGTCGGCCGGCCGGCGCTCGGCCCCCACAATGTTGCACACCGTGCCCATCAGGCCGCAGCCGATGCCGCAGGCCTCGAACACCTCGCGCATCAGAAACGCGCTGGTGGTCTTGCCGTTGGTTCCGGTGATGCCCACGACCGTCATGTGGCGGCTGGGGTCGCCATAAAGCATCGAGGCCAGAATGCCCAGCGTGCGGCGCACGTCGGGGCTGACAATCTGGGGCACCAGCTTGAACTCAGGCAGCGGCCGCTCCACCAGCAGCGCGCTGGCACCGCGGTTCAGCGCGTCGCGCACGAAACGCGCGCCGTCCACGCGCGTGCCGGGCACGGCAGCAAACAGGTTGCCGGGCATGACCTGGCGGCTGTCGTCGCACAGGCCGGTAACCCGCAGATGCTGGAGGTTCAGAACCCAGATTCCGGGGTCGGCAAATTTCAGGCGTTTGGCAATCGAAGAAAATCGCATCGTCATCTTTCCTGCCATGTTCAGTCACGACGCGGCGCCTCAACCACCGGCGCCGTGTCGGAATCTTCGGGAACTCCCAGGTGCTTCAGAGAGCGCAGCACAATGCGCGACATCACCGGCGCGGCCACCGTGCCGCCGTAGTGGCGGATGCGCCAGCCGTAACGGTTGAGAACCTTGGCCCGGGCCTCGTTGACCACGACGATCACGCTGATCACGGGCTGGTCGGCCGGGGCGTAGCCGACGAAGCTGCAGATCTTGTCGCTGCTGTACTGGCCCTGTTTGACCTTGTGGGCGGTGCCGGTCTTGCCGGCAATGCGGTATTCCTTCAGCGCGCCGCTGCCGGCCGTGCCCTCGCCGCTGACCACACGCTTGAGCGTTTCGTTCATCATTTCGCGGGTTACCTGGCGGGTCAGCCCGGTCTGCAGCAGGTCTTCGGGCGCAGCCTGGTACAGCATGCGGCCGTCGGCGCCGACCACGCGGTTGACGACATAGGGCTTGAGCACCCGGCCGCCGTTGGCAATCGCGTTGAAACAGTTCAGCATCTGCATGGGCGTGACCTGGACTTCATAGCCGATGCTGAGCGACGGGATCGAACTTGGAACCGTCCACTTTTCCAGCGGCCGCACACGCCCGGCGCTTTCGCCAAAGGCAGGCCCGCCCAGATCAAACCCGGTGCGGCGACCAAAGCCCATGCCGGTCACGGTCGCGTGCAGATCGCGGCACCCCAGCATCAGACCGATGCGCGTCATCACCGTGTTGCTGGACTTGACCAGCGCAGTGCTGACCGGCACGCAGTTGGCGCCGTTGTGAAAGATCCATTCGCTGGCCGGAATCTCGTGCCCGTGGTCGGAAATCAGCTTGGGGCGGCCGGGAACCTTGAGTTCGGGGGTGTATTCAATCAGGCTGTCCGGCGTCAGCAGCCCTTTCTGGTACGCGGCGCAGACAATCAGCGGCTTGAACATGCTGCCGGGCTCGAACGGGTCGGTGATCGAAATATTCTTGCGCGCGGCAGCGTCAGTGCCCGGCCGGTTCGGGTCAAAGCTGGGATAGTTGGCCAGACCCAGAATCGCGCCGGTGTTGGTTTCCATGACGATCACCGACACGGTGACCGGATCCCATTTTTCGACACAGGCACGCAGTTCTTCTTCCACGATCGCCTGGATGCCGGCATTGATGGTCAACTGCACATCGGCGCCATCGCGGGGGGCTTCCACCCAGTCCTGGGTGCCCTCCAGCGGCCGGCCCAGGGCGTCCACGGTGATCACGCGACGGCCGGCCTGGGCCGCCAGATACTTTTCCAGCGCGCGCTCGACCCCCTCCTGGCCGCGCATGTCGCCGTCTACAAACCCCACAATGTGGGCCGCGAAGTCACCCAGCGGGTATTCGCGCGTTTCGATCGCGCGCACTTCAACACCGGGCAGTTCGCCGGCTTCGCAGGCAGCGCGAATGCGTGCCGCCGTTTCGGCGTCTATTTCGCGCCGGATGTTGTAGTAGGCCTTTTCGCGCCGTTCATAAAGCTGGCGGTGCAGTTCATCGGCCCAGGCCTGATCCCGACCCAGAATCTGGGCCACGCGGGCCGCCACGGCGGCACGGTCGCCCGCCGGCACGACGCGCGGATTCACCGCCAGCGAGGCACCGGAAAACGTGGTCTGGGCCAGGGCCACTCCGTCTTCGGTGCGGATCGTGCCGCGCGTGCCCACCAGCGTGATGGTGCGTGTCGAGTTGGCCCGGCGCTTGGCCGAGTAATGCTCGTGCTGCGTTACCTGAAGGTCATACAGCCGCCCCGCCAGGCCAAAGAATACGGCCACCATCAGCCCCAGCATGACCAGCGCCCCGCGCCGCGCGTTGCGCGTACCGGAAGTGCCGCCGATCATCCATGCCAGCCAGCGGGCCATGTTCAACCCTTGCCTTCCTTGCGACGGGTGCCGTCCTGCGGCGCGACCGGCACAACCTTTTGTTCGGGCGGCAACAACGGAATCCCGGCCTCGCGCACCCGCGCCATCATCCAGGTGGGGTCAGACTTGCGCGTACGCTCCACGCGCAGCACAAGGTTCTGTTTCTGGGCCGCGCGCACCTCGCGCTCGACCTGACCGGCCTCGAAGGCGACCGAACGGATCTGCAGCCGCTGGCCGACCACTACGCCGCCCAGCAACACGCCAAACAGGATCAGCAGAATGCCGGTCTTCAGGTTCATGGGCCGCGCCAGGCTTGCATTTGATCCGTTACCGGTTGCCGTGACCTTGGCGGTGCCGCCGGCTTCGGTACTTGTCCGCGGGGTCAACCGCCGGCGGGCTTTGCCCCCACAGAAACACCCGCAGCTTGGCGCTGCGGGAGCGGGGGTTGGCCTGCCGCTCTGATTCATCGGCTGTCACGAACTCCGGCTTGAGGATTCTCCCCGACTCTGTGGCCTGCCAATGCCGGAAGCGCTGCTTGACAATCCGGTCTTCCAGCGAGTGAAAACTGATCACCGCCACCACCCCCGGCGAGGCCAGATGCGTCTGACAGCCGTCCAGCGCCCGTTCCAGTTCGCCCAGTTCGTCGTTGAGCGCCATGCGCAGCGCCTGAAAGGTGCGGGTGGCCGGATCAATGCGATGATGGCCGCGGGGGTAGGCGTCGCGGCAGACACGGGCGAGGTCCAGCGTGGTGCGCATGGCGCCGTCGGCCAGCGCCTGTTTGATGCCGCGGGCAATACGGCGGCTCAGGCGCTCTTCACCCAGCCGCCACAGAATGTCGGCCAGGTCGGACTCGGGCGTGGCGTGCAGCAGTTCGTGCACCGTGGGGCCGGAACTGTCATCCATGCGCATGTCCAGCGGCCCCTCACGCGCGAAACTGAAGCCGCGTTCGGCCACGTCGAGCTGTGGGCTGGACACACCCAGGTCTAGCAGCAGCCCGGCCGCGCGCTCCAGACCCATGCCGTGCAGCAGACGGGGCCAGTCGCCAAAGCGTCCGTGCGCGACAACGGCACGGTCGCCGTGTCGCGCAAGACGTTCAGTTCCAGCAGCCACAGCGCGCGCGTCGCGATCAATGGCAACGACGCGCAGGGCGGGGAACCGGGCAAGCAGTGCGTCGCTGTGGCCGCCCCAGCCGCAGGTACCGTCCACGACAGGCGCGCCAGCGAACTGACGGTCGAAAGCCGCAACGACGGATCCGCAAAGGACGGGAATGTGCTGGGCCACGCGTTCACGCGACCTCCGCCAGGCGGGCGCTTTCCGCCTTTTCGGCCACGTTCAGCACGCGCGTCACGTAGGGGCTGAACTCGACCCCGGGCGTAAGCTGGCGCACGCGCTCCAGCAGCGCGCGCACGCGGCGGATTTCGGGCAGGTGACGGCACACGCGGTCTTCAAAGTCGTCGCTGGTGCCGAACTGCAGCAGATCGGCAATTGCCTTCAGGCCGTGCGGATCATCTTCCTGGCGCGTGTTACGAAGCAATTCCATGACTCCCCCCTTGGAGTTCGGGTATGGCAACTCGTGCGGCAGGCGCAAAAACGCGCCGCGCGGTGCCGTGAGAAAATTGAGAAGAAGACTGGTGCGGCCCGGGCGCCGGGTCGCTGGCGGCCAGCGGTTTCGCGGCTGGCGTGCGCCGGAATGCCGTGTTCCGGGGCGCTTGCGCGCCACGGGGCTAGGCCTGTTTGGGCATGGCCCCGTTGTAAATCTCGGCGATCTGTGTCGGATCCAACTGGTCAGGATGGACCGGCACGCTTTGCGTTCTGGCTTCGTCCGGATCGCAGATCTGCAGGTGGTCGCCCGCCCCAGACACGATCACTTCACCCTTCAGTCGCGCGTAATCCACAAGGTGCTTCGGCAACAGGATACGCCCCTGGCCGTCCAACTCGACTTGCTCGACCAGCCCCAGCAGGCTCTGCCTGGAGCGCTGCTGCGCGTCAGGCAGGCCGTGGCCGCCGGTAAGTTCGTCCACCCGGCGTTCGCCTTGCTCGCTGTCAAAGACTTCCAGATGCCGGAAGTCCGGCCCGGGCATCACATAGACAAACACCTTGTTGTCCTGTGAGACCGGGAACCTCGAGCGAAACTTGGCCGGGACGTTGATGCGGTTTTTGGCGTCCAGCGAGGACACGGCGGAACCGAAATAACGCTGCGGCTTCGCCATGTTGCCCCCACCGGCACTACAATACCCCACTTTGCCCCACTTGGCAAATCCAGCTCCCCACTTTTTTCAAATTTTTTGGGAGAAACAGGTTATGGCGACAAATTCTGTCGCATACCATATATATGGAATGTCGAAGCGAACTTTACACATATATGTAGTGTATTTATGATTTCTAGGTCGTTGCTGACACACCCTGAATCTCCACTTTTCTGCACGCTACGCAACCAAAACCACCACAAAACCCCACCGCAGCGCCCCTTCCCCTTGCCCGCCAACCACCGCACAATCACCCACCATGCCTGATTCACACTTCGCCGATCGCCTGCAGGCCGCCATCGAAGCCAAAGGCGCGCCAATCTGCGCCGGCCTTGACCCACGACCCGACTGGATCCCGCCCGAGTTCTTCGAGACCGAATTCTCGCGCCAAGGCCGCACGCCGGCGGCCGTGCGCGCCGCCGTGAAAGCCTTCTGTCTGGAGGTTTTGCGGTTGGTGGCGCCGCTGGTGCCGGCGGTCAAGCCGCAGGCCGCGTTCTTTGAGGCCCTGGGGCCTCAGGGCCTGGCCGATTTTGCCGACCTGTGCCGCGCCGCGCGCGAGCTGGGCCTGATTGTGATCGCTGATGTCAAGCGCGGCGACATCGGCAGCACCGCCGAAGCCTATGCGCAGAGCCTGTTCGGCGCCCAGAGTGTGCAGGGCGTGAACATCGAATCCATGCGCGCCGACGCCGCCACGATCAACCCGTACCTTGGCGCCGACGGCGTTCTGCCGTTCATTGACCGCGCCCAGGCTGAGGGCGCGGGCGTTTACATTCTGGCCCGCACCAGCAACCCCGGCAGCGCCGAGTTCCAGCAACTTGAGCTCAAGCAGGGCGGCAGCGCCGTGGATGAAATCGCCCGCAAGATCAGCACCTGGGGCCAGGCCGGCATCGGTCAATGCGGTTACAGTGACGTGGGCGCCGTGGTCGGCGCAACCCATGCCGAAGCCGCGGCGCGGCTGCGCGGCCTGATGCCGCACACGCCGTTTCTTGTGCCGGGATGGGGTGCCCAGGGCGGCAGCGCCGAAACCGTACGCGCCTGTTTTGACACCCGCGGCCGCGGCGCGCTGGTCAACAGCAGCCGCGGCGTGATGCACGCCTATGCCGCCGGGCCGCTCAAATCCTACGGCTTTGCCCGCTGGCGCCAGGCCGTCACCGAAGCCGCCGCGGCCTTCAAGGCCGAGATCGCGGCCCTGTTGCGCTGAACCCCGCGCGGCTGCGCCCGTTGGTAGGGATACAGGAAACCGGGGTTGAGCCGCGGGGCGGTTTCAGGCACACTGTCGCGCCCCCAAAGGCAGGAGAATCGCACGATGCGCCATACCGCCGTGGTTGCCATGCTGGCCCTTGTTCTTGCCGGGTCGCTGGCCGCAGACCGTATTCAGTACCTCAAGCGTGCCGGCGGCAAAACCACCGTCGAGACCGTGGATGAAGTCAACATCACCGCCTGGAACGCCAAGGCCGTCACCTACCAGACCGCCGACCGCAAAACCGGCAGCATTGACACCAGCACGGTGCTGTCGCTGACACGCAGCACCACCATGAGCCGCGATCTTGCCTCGGCACTGGGCAGTCTTTCGACGGATCCGGAATCCGCCGTCAAAGCCTTGAACGAAATCGCCTCGCGCGGCAACGACCTGGACAAGGAAGAGGCCCTGTTCCGCAAGGCCGACTACTTCGGCACTGAGGCCCGCACCACCAACCGCGCCCCCGCCTACGCCCAGGCTGTGAGCGAATATTCGGCCTATGTCAACCGCTACAAGGCCGGGTTCTTCGCGCGCGAAGCCTACACGGCCCTGAGCGCGGCCCAGCAGTGGCAGAAGAAACCCGCCGACGCACGCGCCACGCTGCGCAACATGATTTCGGCCGACCCGGTGCTGCAGCGGCTGGGCAACCAGAAACTCGGCGAACTTGAGGTGCGCAACGGCGACTGGAACGCCGCGCTGACGGCTCTCAAGGCCGCCGAAAACGCATCGGGTGACGACAAGGTTGCCAAATACACCGCCATGGCCTGGCAAGGTCTGGCGCTGCTGCGCAAGGGTGACGCCGCCGCGGCGCGCGCGATTCTGGAAACCGTGACCAACGACGAAACGTTCCAGGACGACGGCAACGACGACGAAGCCGCGCTGGCCGTGGCCTACCCGGCACTGGGCGAGGCCTACTTTGCGGCCGGCAACTTCCAGAAGGCCTATGACGCCTACATCCTGGCGGGTTACTACGTGTGGTGGAACCAGGGTGATAATGAAGGCAAGTGTCTGGCCCAGGCGTACATCTGCGCCAAGAAGCTTTCCGGTACGGACGAAAAGTGGAAGAAGCGCGCCGAGAAACTCAAGGCCGCCCTGGCGATCGGCTTTCCCAAAGAACTGGCCGACGCCGAAAAGGAAGGCGGCTGACCCGCAACACGGACACTCAAGCGCCGCGCTTGCCGCGCGGCGCTTTGCGTTTGGGCGCCAGAAGCGCCGCGACTTCGTCATCCAGCTGCTGCTTCACCTCGCGCGAAAGCCACGTCCAGTGAACGTCACAGATCGCGCCGTGCAGACCATGCAGCAGGTTGCGGTTTGCGGGCACGCCGGTTTTCAGCACGCGCACATAGGCCTTGGCCGCGCCCAACCGGCGCAGCTTGGCGGGCGAGTCAATGCCCGCATCCCGCAGCCAGCCGCTGCTGACCGGCCCAAGACCGAGAAGACGTTCCAAAGACATGCGCTAATTCTGCAGGCTGCGGATCAGGGAGTCAATCTGGCTGAATTCAAGTTTGCCGCAGGCCGCGTCAGCGCCGGCGCGCAACAGCGCTGCGTTGAGATGCTCATAGGCACTGACTCCGATGATCATGGGCCGCCGGCCGTCATGGCCAAGTTCGGCCAGCAGTTCGTCGCCCTTGCCGTCATCCAGGTCGTAATCCAGCAGCAGCAGATCGTACTCGGCCGCGGCCAGGGCGTCGCGGGCCTCGCGCAGTGTCCTGACAATGCGCACCTCGTGCGCGGCCAGAAACTTGCGCGCGACAAGGTTCGAAAAGACTTCGTGGTTTTCGACAAAGAGGATGCGCACGCAGCAATTATACGCGCAGGGGCAGGCCCGGGCTGAAGGAAAGTCGGCCGACTGCAATTGCCGTGGACTTCTGATCCCACAGCCTCGCCAGGCCTCAGGTCACCAGCCACAGAATCAGAAACAGCACCGCCGCCAGTGCCGCCACCAGCGCCGCGCCGCCGGCTATGGCCACGCGGGCCTGAAGTGACTCGGCCCGCTGCTCAAGCTGCTTCATACGTTCGGCCATTTCGGCGTGCCGGTTCTTTTCGATGTTCAGCGCGCGCATGATGCTGGACTTGCCGATTTCATACTTGGGCGGAGACTTGGGTTTGTGCGCGTCGCGCAAGGCCTCAAGATCCACAAACAGGCTGCCCAGGTTCGAGTACCGGTCGTTGGGGTTCTTGGCCAGCATGCGCTTGAGCACGTCAATCACGTCGTCAGGCAGGCTGGGGCGATACTGGCGCGGGTCGGGCATGGGCTCGCGGGTGTGGGCCAGCATCACGCGCGAGGGTGTGCCGTTGTACATGGGCCTGCCCGTCAGCATGTGGTAGAAACTGGCGCCCAGGCTGTAGACATCGGCGCGATAGTCTACGTCGTCCTTGCCCATGGCCTGTTCGGGCGCGATGTAATCCGGTGTGCCCAGCACCATGCCCTCGTAACCCAGTTCCTTGTCCAGCCGGCTTTTCACAAAGCCGAAATCGCCCAGTTTCACCAGGCCCGCGCGGGTCACCATGATGTTGCTGGGCTTGATGTCGCGGTGGACGATGTCGAAGTCCTTGTAGTAGTTGATCGCGCGCACCACCTGGATGGTCAGGTCCACGGCACGGCTGATTTCCATCTGGTGCCGGGGCGATTCCTTGACCAGATCTTCCACCGTGCGGCCGTCCACGAACTCCATGCTGAAGAAGTAGTAATCGCCTTCCTTGCCCACGTCATAGACCTGAATCAGGTTCTGGTGGCTCAGCTTGCCCACAATGCGCGCCTCAAGCACAAAACGCTTGCGGAACTCCTCATCGCTCAGCCACTGAAGGTGCAGCACCTTCAGCGCCACCAGCCGGTTCATGCTGACCTGGCGCGCCTTGAACACGCTGCCCAGGCCGCCTTCGCCCAGGCTTGAAATGATGTCGTAGCCCTTGAACTTCAGGTCGGCCTTGCGCTCGCGATCCTGCGTAAGCTGGGCCTGGGCGCGCTCGACACGGGCCACCTGTTCTTCGGTCATCAGGTGGCGGTCCAGCACGATCTGTTTGAGCGTCAGGTTCTGGCCCAGGTTGGCGCTGGCCAGTTGCTGGTCACGGCAGGCGTCAAGCTGGTCCTGCGTCAGCAGGCCGTTGCGCACGGCCAGAACGCCGAAATCAAGAGCACCCCTGCCTTCCCGGTGTTCCAGCGGGTCAGCAAGGGTGCTGGTGTCGTCGGACATCGTGATTTCCCGTTACCCGCGCGCGGCGGGCGCCCGTGGACCGCCTGTTCAGCCCTTCAGCGCCAGACCAAGCTCGGCCAGTTTCTGGCGCACTTCGTTGAGCGACGTCTGGCCGAAGTTCGGCGCCGCCAGCAGCTCGGCCTCGGTCTGTTCGACCAGTTCGCCCACTGTCTTGATACCCAGGCGCTCCATGCAGCGGCGCGAACGCACCGACAGCTCCAGTGTCTCGATGCCGCGGGCCAGCTTGTCGTCGCCGGCCGCCACAGCCGCCGCGGCCGCGGTGGCGTCTTCGGGCGGGGCGTAGGCCAGAGCCTCTTCCTGGCGCATGCCAAGACGCAGCCCCTTGGACGCCAGAATGCTCTTGATTTCCTGAAGCGAGGTCTCGCCGAAGTTCTTGTAGCTCAGCAGTTCCGATTCCGTCTTCAGAATCAGGTCGCCCAGCGTCTCGATCTTCATCTTCTGCAGACAGTTGCGCGAACGCACCGAAAGCTCAAAGTCCGTGACCGGCGTGCGCAGGATCTGCATGCGCTTGTCTTCCTTGCGCTCGCGATCCTCGTCGTAGAACATGTTCTTGCTGGCTTCCGCGTCGCGTTTGAACAGCCGCGCGCGCGGGTGGTTCGGAAAATCCTTCAGCACGGCCTCGTAGCACTTCAGCGCCAGATCCCACAGGCCTTCATCCTCATACAGCGTGCCCAGGTTGATCAGCACGTCCACGGCCACGGGCGGGTTCTGGCTGATGCGTTCATAGGCGCGGCGGGCGGCGTCGTCGTCGCCTGCGGCCTGGGCAATCAGCGCCAGCACGAAACCCACAACGCGATCTTCGGGGTGCGCCTCATGCAGCGCCACAATGCCCTCAACGGCGCCCTCAAGGTCGCCCTCGCGGTACTGAAGCTCCAGACGGCAGGCGCGCACGGCCGGGCTGTCGTCCTTGATGGACTTGACCAGTTTTTCGGCCTCGGCCAGCTTGCCCTGGCCCACCAGCGCCCGAAACAGGGGCAGAGCCGTATACAGGGCCTTGGTGTCTTTGTACTCGGCCGTCAGCAGTTCCTCGGCCTTGGCGTAAAAGCCGCTGTCGGCATAGGCGCGGGCCAGAAAGTGGCGGCCCCAGGCCGTTCCGGCCTCGGATTCCAGGATGTTCAGCGCCCGCGACACGCGGCCCATCAGAAACAGCAGCACGCCCTGGCGCTCGCGCGTGGCAGTCCAGCGCTCCAGCGCGTTTTCGGCCTGACGCTTCAGTACCGGGTCGGCGTACAGGCGTTCGCGCAACTCCAGCAGCAGCTTGACATCAGGGCTTTTCGTCTCGGTGATCTCTGTCAGGAAGTCTGCGGCAACGGCGGTGGACATTCACGGCTCCAATGGGCCATGCCCCGCAGCAGGCGCACCGGGGCAGTCGAATCGAGGCGAACAGGGTAGGAACGGAATCATCACTGTCAACCGGGGGCCTGCCGGGTTCACGGCAGGGTGTAGGTGCTGGCCGAAGTATAGGTGCGCACCACTCCGCCACCCGTGGGCTGGGCCGCCCAGGCCACGATCACCTCGTTGTCGTCCATGGCAATCGCCGGCGTGCGGTTGGTGGCGGGCTGGCTGTTTCCGGCGCTCATGTCCACGGGGTTGTTGGGCCAGTTGGCCCCGCCGTCGCGGCTGGCAAACACCAGAATGTTGCCGCCGCCGGCCGGGCCGTCATTGCAGGCGATCATCACGCACTGCTCGCCGGATGTCTGCTTGAAGCGCGCAATCGCCGGGCTGCGCACGCCGCCGGTGGTGCTGGTGAACAGCGTGCCGGGGTTGGCAAACGTTCCGCCGGTGCGTGTAAAGGTAACAAACAGCGCGCGGTCGCCGGCGGTGTTCTGGGCAACGAACGTCAGCACCACGTCACCCAGCCCGCCGCAGGCAATGCGCGGTTCAGACTTGTCGGCTGTGCCGCCCACGGCAATGCCCGCGCCGACGTTGTTGAAGGTGGCACCATTGTCGTCGCTGCGCATCATGCGCACCACACGGTTGGGGCCCACGCTTTCGGCCCAGACCACGTACACATGCTGGTCGCTGTCGGCACCGACATCGGGCATTTCGCCGCTGATGCCGCTGGTCGAAAACGGCAGAACCTGGGCAGCCGTGAAAATGCTGCCCACTGTGCGTCGGTAGAAAATCGCGCTGGTCAGGCCGCTGGTGCCCTCCCACACCACGTGCAGCCGGCCCGCCACGTCGGCGTGGATGCGCGGGTTGTTTTCGTCGCCGCCGGGCGTGTTGCTGAGGTTCGTGGCGGTGCTGATCACGCCGGTGCTGCTGCGTGTGGCATAAAAGATGTCGCGGTTGGGCGCCGTACCCTCGACCCACACCACGTGCAACGTGCCCGCGGCATCCATGGCCGCGTGCGGCCGCCGCGAATCGTTGGTCGAACCCGGAAACAGCGGCGCCGGCGTCGCGTAAGGCCCGGCCCCCACGCGCTGGGTGTAGACCACGTTGTGGTTGGCCGTGCCGTCGTTCTGGCAGTACACCAGATGGGTGCGCGTGCCGTCATAGACCACGACGGGCTCAATCGCCGCGTTGGCCGGCGATGCCGGCTCGCCCAGCGCCGCGCCGGGGGTGATGTTGACGGGTTTGGGCTTGTCGTCTTTTTCGTCGTCCTTGCCGCAGGCGGAAAGGGCAAGAACGCCAAGGCACAACAGCCAAAGCAGGTGTGGTCTCATGCTGCGAACTTTCAGGGGACAGACGGGGACGCGGGACGCTACTTGACGGTCTTTTCGTACACGCCCTTGTCGCGTTTGACAAGCTTCTGGAAGCCCAGCTCTTTCAGACGCGAAGGCGCCATTTTGTCCACGTTGCCGGAGAAGCGCGAGATCAGGCGCTGGACGGGCTTTCCGCACACGGGACACTTTTCCAGGGCGTCTTCGGACATTTTCTGGATGGTCTCAAAGACCTCATCGCAGGTTTCGCCGCGCTGGCCAGTGTGTTTGTATTCGTAGATGGGCATGGAGTGTCAATTTCTGTTACATGCGGGCCATGAAACGTGACAAATCCCTTGACGCCGGGCGTCGAACCCAACGCATAAGCCCCTATGGTACAAGGGTTAGGCGCCCATTGCCAGACTGGCATAGCGGTTGCTTTGCCTGCGCTGACCCGCGGGCGGGGATGTGCCCCCGGGCCTGTAATCCAACCAATCCGATGAGGAGAGTTTCCATGAAGAACAGCATCATGCTCGCGCTGCTCTGCGTGCTGGCCGTGTTCGCGGTCGCCTGCGGCAGCGGCAACAACGCCAAGGGTGGCCCCGGTGGCAACAGCGCCACGGGCGACAGCGGCAAGACCACGTCTGACCCCTACGCCCTGTACAAGAACAAAGGCTGGTCTTGGACGGTCAAGAACGAGATGGACGCCGGCGGCACCAAGATGGTCACCCACAGCAAGACGGAAGTTGTGGAAGTCGCTGCTGATCACGCCATGATCAAGATGTGGACGCTGGACGCCGACATGAAGCCCATGGCCGGCATGCCTGAACCCACCCCCACCAAGATCGAGTTCAAGACCGCCGATGCTCCGGCCGGCAACGCCCCGAAGGTCGAAACCAAGGAAGAAACCGTCGAAGTCAAGGCTGGTAAGTTTGAGTGCACTGTGACTGAAAACGCCGGCACCAAGACTTGGATGTCCAAGGAATACCCCGGCCTCATGGTCAAGATGGAAAGCGCGACCATGAAGAGCGAGCTGATCGAGTTCAAGAAGTAGTTTCCCGCAACACCACAAAACGGGCGCCTTCGGGCGCCCGTTTTCTTTTCTACAGTGGCGCTTTGTCGTAGCAGTCCGTTAGCATACCAGACTCAATTTGCATCCGGAGACACCATGAACCGTCTTGCACGTCTTGCCCTGGTTGCCGCACTCGGCCTTGTCGTAGCCTCCACCAGCCTGGCCCAGAAGGCAGAACCGCTGCCCGAGGCCAAACCCGTGCCCGCGCCCGACCGCAAAGGCCTGGAAGAACGCCGCGAAGAAGGCACCGCACTGCTGGGTGCCCTGCGCGACCGCGTGCGCGTGGCCTTTGCCAAGACGGGCTCGGCGCCGCGCAAACTCACCGGCGACACCGCCGCCAGCGGCTGCGGCGTCGAGGCCAACGAGCTAGCCGGCAAGCATTACGCCGTCAAAGACAAAGTCTACGAGGCCGGGGTCAACCGGCTGGCCCTGCTGGCCGAGCCCACGGTTGCCGCCGACGGTCTGGGCCTGATGAAGTTCAACCTGGGCACCGGGGATTCAACCACAACCTGGCACGACTCGATGGACGCGCTCAAAAAGGCCAACAAGGACATCACCTTTGAGGCCGCCAAGGACAAGGAAAAAGAAACCGGCGCACCCGCCGACCCCTATGCGCTGTACCGGAAAAAGGGCCGCAACTGGACCACCCGCATGACGGTCTCGATGGAAGGTGTGACTCCCTTCGTGAATTACTCCAAGACAGAAGTCGTGACCGTCGAAAAAGACTACGCCGAAATCAAAATGTATTTTCTGGACAAGGACAAACAGCCCATGCCGGGCATGCCCGAACCTGAGCCTGTCCGCGTGGAGTTCAAACAGGCCGACCCGGCCGTTCCACCGGCGGAACAACCTGCCGTGGAAACCACCGAAGAAACAATCAAGGTTGAGGCCGGCGAGTTTGTTTGTTACCGGGTGTCTATCCCCGATTCCGGAATCACCTCCTGGACCAGCAAGAAATACCCCGGCCTGGCGGTAAAAATGGAAAGCAAGACCATGACCATGGAATTGGTAGAGTTCAACGAATAGCCGTGTGCGTATCGCGCCGGGCGCTTTCGGGCGCCCGGTTTCGTTTTCCCCGTCGCCGGGCGCGGCTGCTAGACTTGGGCCGTTCACGGAGCCCACCATGCGTCCTGTCCGGATTTTTCCGCTGGTCTGTCTGTTGCCGCTGCTGCTGGCCCACACCCTGGCCCAGGACGCGCCCCGTCCAAAATCCGCCGGCAAGACGGAACTGCTGAAGCTGTACCGCACCGCCGGCACCGTGTGGCACCACCGCGTGGTTTCGTGGCAGCGTGGCGGCGCCGCCGAATCGTCCACGGAGTCCGGCCGCGTCGAAAGCGTCGAGGGCAACAACGCCGTGGTGGTGGAAAGCACGCGCACGTTCACCGGTCTGGTCAACGGCACCAAAACCGCCCGCGATCTTTCCAAACCGACAGACGAAGACCTCGCCTTTGCAGACGAAAAGCTGCCGCTGGAAGAACTGGACCTTGGCTTTGCCCGCTTTGCCTGCCGCCGCCACCGCGTCACGCGGGACGGCGAACAGATCACCACCTGGGTCAGCACCGAACACCACCCGCTGGTGATCAAGCAGGTGCGCTTGGGCCCGGACCACAGCGTCATCCGCAAACTGACCGGTTTCGCCCTGGCCACGCCCGACCCCTGGCTGCTGTACCGCATGGCCGGCCGCCGCTGGGTTCACAAGAATTCCACAGGCAAGGACGCGGCAACAACCCATTACATGGTCCAGACGGTCAAGTCCGTGGCCTCTGACCACGCCATGGTCAGCATGGACATGCTCGACAAAGACCGCAAATCCATGCTCGGCGGCGTGGAAATCCCGCCCACGCGCTACAACTTCACGGCCATCGCCGAGGACGGCGTGCTGGCGGAAAACCCGCCCGTCCCCACGCGCGAAAAACTCACCACCGAGGCCGGCGAGTTCGACTGCATGGTTACTAAAACCGGCGAAACCAAAGTCTGGATGTCCGCCGTCTGGACCATGCTGGTGGTCAAACTTGAGTCCCCCACCATGGTGCAGGAACTGGTCGAGTTTGACCTCGGCCACGACCTGCTGCGCTTCTTCCGCACCGCCGGCAACACCGAAACCACCCGCATCACCACCGAAGTGGGCGGCATGCAGGCGACATCCCTGACGCGCCGCACCGTCACCAAGTTTGAAGACGGCAAGGCCACGGTCCAGACCGTGACGCTGGACGGCAACGGCCGCGAAGTTACCCGCAACGAAATGCAGCTTGACGTGCCGGATAAAACTCTGCCCGTGCTGAAGTATGCCGGCCAGCGCGAAGAACTGGTGGTCACACCGGCTGGCAACTTTGTGGCGATTGTCCAGAGCCCCGGCAACGAACTTCGCAACTGGACTCACCACGGCATCACCGTGAAGCAAGAGATGCGCAACGCCGATTTTGTAATGACCACCGAGGTGACGGATCTCAAGTTGGATTAGACCAATCCGCGCGCTACAATAAGAACGAGGGCCGAGGAGGATTCCATGATCCGCGCATCAGGCGTGCTGGCGGCTTTGCCGCTGCTGTTGCTGGCGTTGTCGGCGGTGGTCTGCGCCCAGGAGCCCAAAGAAGGCGACTTCCCCAAGTGGAACACCTGGAAGGTCGCGGCCAAGGGCGACTGGGTTGAATACACGCTGTCGCTTGGCCCCAAAGTTCGCTTTGAAGTTCTCGAAGAACCCAAAAACGGCAAGGTCAAATACTCGCGCAAGATGTTCGACGCCGACGGCAAGGAAACTGGCACGGCCGAACAGGAACTGGCCTGGAACCAGATCCGGCTCCAGGCGACACCCTCGCCGCGGGCCGAAGTCACCTGGCGCGACGACACCACGGAGCTGTGCGGCCACAAGCTGAAGTGCCGCGTGGCGTCCTGGCGCGTTGACAAAATCGTGGACGAAATCTGGTACTGCGTGGATGTGCCCTGCGGTGGCGTGGTCAAGCAGACCAGCAGCGGTGCCGACACGGTGGTTCTGACCGGCGTGAACAGCAAGAAACTTTCCGGCACCGGCGCCGCGCCCAAACAGACGGTGAACCTGCCCAAATTTCTGGCCAAGGTCGGCAACAGCGCCATCTACAAGATCACCGGCGCCGCCGGCACCCAATGGCAAAAACGCGAGGTCGCGGCCATCCAGGGTGAAAACGTGACGCTCGAACAGACACCCTGCGACGCCGAGGGCGTTGTCGCCGCCGACGCCAAGGTCTCCACGCTGCAGGTCAACGGCACGCGCTGGATCGAAGACCAGGGCGAAGAAAAGGGCCGCGACATCAAACTGACCGTGCCCGCCGGCGAGTACGTGTGCACCATGCACGTCAAAGAAGGCACCAACATGACCACCACGGCCTGGGTCAGCGACGGCGTGCTGATCAAACTGCATGTCAAACGCGACCAGGGCGGCAAGACCGTGGAAACAACCATGGAACTGGCCAAACTCAGCCTGAAGTAGACCCCAGCCCGGCCAGATAATCCCAGAACGCGGGAAAGCTCTTGGACACCACGTCAGGGTTCTGGATTCTCACGCCCGGAATCGCCAGACCGGCCATGGCAAAGCTCATGGCCATGCGGTGGTCATCATAGGTCGCAATCTCGCCCGTGGCGCGGGGCTTGCCGCCACGCACCAGCAGCGAATCGCCCTCGGCGCGGGCGGCAATGCCAAGCTTGGCCAGTTCAGTCACCAGCGCGGCCACACGATCCGTTTCCTTGTGCCGCAGCGTTGAAAGACCGTCCAGGCGGCTTTCGCCCTCGGCAAAGGCCGCCACCACGGCCAGAGTCTGGGCGCAATCGGGCAGGTCGGACAGGTTGGCCCGAACCGGTTTCAGGCCGCCCCGCGGCCCCTGGACACCAAGGCCGCCGCCAGGCTCAAGCACCGTACAGCCCATGCGGGCCAGAATGTCCACAAACCGCACGTCGCCCTGGGGGCTGGTTCGTGCCAGACCGTCCACCACGCACCGGCCGCCGGTGATCGCCGCGGCACCCCAGAAATAGCCGGCCGCCGTGCCGTCAGGCGGGCAGTGGTAGTCGCCCGCCGGGGCATAGGGGTGCGGCATCACGTGAAACTCGGTCCAGCCCGCGCGCCGCACACACGAAGGCGGCAAACCAAACGCGAGCATGACCTCCAGCGTGATCCCGACGTAGGGCTTGCTGACCAGATCGCCCGCGATGTGGATTACCGCAGGCTTGGCCAGTGCCGGCGCGATCATCAACAGCGCCGACAGGAACTGGCTTGATACACCGCCCGGCAGCGTGACCTCGCCGCCGCGCAGACTCGCGCCCTCGATGGAAACGGGCAGACAGCCGGGCTGGCCAAGTTCGGTGATCTTCGCGCCCAGCCCGCGCAGCGCGGCAATCAGGTCGGCCATCGGCCGCTGCCGCATGCGGGCATTGCCGTCCAGTTCAAAACGCCCCGGCACCGCGCACAGCAACGCGCAGGCAAAGCGCGCCACGGTTCCGGCCGCGCCGGCGTACACGCGCCCGCCCGGTGCCTTGCGCGGCCCCGGCGGCGCCAGCCGCACGTCGCGCGAAAGCGGGTTGGGCCGCGTGATCGTCCAGCCCAGATCGCCCAACACGTTCAGCATCAGGGCCGTGTCGTCGCCGGGCGAAATGTTGGCAATCGTTCGCGGCGTGCCCGCCAGCGCCGCGCACACCAGCGCGCGGTTGGCGTAGCTCTTGCTGCCCGGCAGTTCCAGCCGTGCATCCAAAGGGCGCAACAGAGGTTCGATCGTCCGTGTGATCATCCCAGCCCCCGCAGGTTGCGGTAGTTGGCAATGCAAAGGTCGCCCAGCCGTCGTGCCTGGGCCTCGGTGATGTCCGGGCCGAAGCTGACACGAATGCAGCCGATCGCGTCCTCCCAGCTCAGGCCCATGGCCGCCAGAACGTGGCTGGGATCGGTTTCGCCGGGCGCGCAGGCACTGCCCAGCCCCACGCAGAAGCCCTGTTCGCCAAGCTCAATCGCCATCGCCTGGCCTTCAATGTGCAGAAAGCTGATGTTGCTGATGTTGGGCAAACGCGGTGCCCCGGCACCGTTCAGACGCACGTTGGCACCAAGACCCTCCACGAGCCGGCGTTCCAGTGCGTCGCGAATCGCGGCTACGCGCTCCCACAGACCGGAGCGTTCGCGCTCGGCCAGTTCCATGGCCACGGTCATGGCGGCCATGCCCGGCAGGTCTTCGGTGCCGGCGCGCAGCCCCCATTCCTGGGGCCCGCCGACAATCACCGGCACCAGGCGGCTGTTCATCTGGTTGTACAGCAGACCTGTGCCCTTGGGTCCGCCGAACTTGGCCCCGGCCAGACTCATCAGGTCACAACCCAGCTCGCGCGGCTTCAGTTCCACCTTGCCAAAGGCCTGCACGGCGTCGCAGTGATACCGTGCCCCGGCCCGGCGCGCGATTTCGGCCACCTGTCGGACAGGCTGCACAACGCCGGTTTCGTTGTTGGCGTACATCACACTGACCAGCGCCGTGCGAGGGCCGACCAGGGCCTTCAGCGCATCCAGATCCACCACACCGTCGCGCGTCACGGGGGCGTAATGCACCACCGTGCCTTCGGACTCCAGCCGCTGGGCCTCCAGCAGCACGGCGTGATGCTCAATGCCGCTGACCACCAGTTCGTTGCGGCCCTGCAGCGCCGATTTCATGACACCGCGCAGGGCCAGCAGGTCGCTTTCCGTGCCGCCGCTGGTGAACACAATTTCGCGCGGGTCTACACCCAGTACGCCGGCCGCGCGTTCGTGCAGCTCAATCAGCTTGCGGCGCGCCAGGTACGCCAGCGGATGGTGCGCGCCGGGGTTGGCGTATTCGTGCGTGGCATAGGCCGCCCATTCGGCCCGCGCCTCGGGCCGGCACGGCGCCCCGGCCGCGTGGTCGCAATAGACGTAGTCGCTGGCCTTCATCCGGTTCCTCTGGGCGGGCGTGCCGGGCGCGGCAGCACCAGAACGCTGGGCGGCCGTGTGGGGCAGGCATGCACACACAGCCCGCACCCGGTGCAGACGCGGCTGTCTACTTTGGGCACCGTGGCTTCAAAGTCAATCGCGTTGGGTTCCAGCGGGCAGGCGTCGTGGCAGGCACGGCAGCTCTTGTTGTGATAGCCAAGACACGAATCGGGCTGGATCACGGCAATGCCGATGCGGATTTCGCCCACCGGCGTCGGCTTCAGCGCCCCGGTCGGGCAGGCCGTCATGCAGTCACCGCACAGCGTGCACGCCCCATGATTGGGCCGCAGAACCGGCGTGCCCTTGGGCGGGCCTTCGTTTTCCGCGGCCAGGTGCAGCACTTTTTCGGGGCAGGCCTCGACACATTTGCCGCAGCGCGAACAGGCATCCAGGAACTCGCGTTCATGGATCGCGCCCGGCGGGCGAAAGAAGCGACGGCCGTGCATGTCTTCAAAGTCGCCCCGGGCCGGCACCGGCGACTTGCCCTCTTCGTACAGCTTGCGGAACAGGTCGGCGTCAAAGTTCTGGACAATGCGGGCGCCGGGCACCATGCGCGTGGCGTATTTGGCGGCCTCGCCGGCGAATTGGCGCAGCGATTCACGTTTGGTGCGATCAACGGGACCGGAAGTCATGCGCCCACTTTAGCAGAGGCTTGAGCCGCCAGAAGCACCGCGCCCTCCGGTCATCACACCCACTGGGGCTCTGATGTCGCCGTGATGATGCCGGCCTCGCGCCCAAGCCGCAGAAACAGCCGCGCGGCGGCCATGCCCCGGTCGCCGATGTCCACAGTGTAGTGGTTTACGTACATGCCCACGAACTTGTCGGCGCGGGCGCGGTCCAGGCCGCGGCCGTAGCTCAGAGCGTGATCCAGCGCCTCCTGGCGGTGCTTCAGCGCGTAGTCAATGCTGGCAGAAAAACAACGCGAAAACTGGGCAATCACCTCGTGGCCCAGATCGCGGCGCGCCACGTTGCAGCCCAGCGGCAGCGGCAGTTCATGCCGCGTGTGCCACCATTCGCCCAGATCCACCAGCTTGAACAGCTTCAGGTCGTTGTAGGTGACCTGGCCCTCGTGGATGATCACGCCGGCGTCCACTTCGCCGTTGAGCACGGCATGCTGAACCTGGTTGAAGTTCATGTTCACCGTCTGCACGCGCGGGTTGTAAAGCTTCAGCGCCAGCGTCGCGCTGGTCAGCGGGCCGGGCACGGCCACGCGCCTGCCGTCGAGTTCGCCGGGGTTGATCGGCTCGCGCGTGACCACAATCGGTCCGTAGCGGTCGCCCATGCTGGCCCCGGCACGCGTGATCACGTACCGGTCGGCAATGTAGGGATAGGCATGGTAGCTGCAGGCCGTGACCTCAAGCTCGCCGGTTCTGGCGCGCTGGTTGAGCGTTTCGATGTCGCACAGTTCGTGTTTGATCTCAAGCCAGCCGGTGTCAATCTTGCCGTTGACCAGCGCGTGAAACATGAACGCGTCATCGGCGTCAGGGCTGTGGGCAACAGTGATGGTCTTGTGCGCGGGCATGCCGGATTGTGGTTTGCAGACTGCGGATTGAAGCACGCTCTGCCGCGGCCAACCCGCACACACGCGGCGCACAGACCCTAATCGGAAATCCACAATCTGCAATCCGCATTCGCCCTATCGCGCAGCTTTCTGGGCGTCCGTCGCGTCGGCCAGGCGTACCACCTTGAGCTTGAGCTTTTCCCAGATTCTGGTGTTCACAAACAGATCCACCACATCCGGGTCAAGGTCGCCTTCTTTGGCCATTGCCTGAAGGATCTGGACCGCGCGCTCCAGCGGGATCGCCGGTTTGTAAGGCCGGTCGCTGGCGGTCAGGCTGTCAAACACGTCGGCCACGGCCATCAGGCGCGAACCCAGCGGCGTTTCGGCGGCGGGCACGCCGTTGGGGTAGCCTTTGGCGTTCATTTTTTCGTGGTGCTGTCCGGCAATTTCGGGCACGCGGGCCAGGTCGGCCGTCCAGGGAATGCGCTTGAGAAACTGCCAACTGTCGGCCACATGGTTCTCAATTTCGCGGCGTTCGGCGTCGTTGAGCGTGCCCTTGCGGGTCTGAAGGCTCTGGTAGTCCTCGTCGCTGATCAGGGCATAAACCTGGCCGTTGATGCGGCGGGGATTTTCGTGAATCGCCTTGAGCCGGGCCAGCTTTTCATCCGTCATGAACAGCGGCTTGGAATGTTCCAGCAGAAACGCCACGTCGTCGCGCAGCGCCGCCAGATCCTGTTCCAGCTTCGCGCGCACGGACGGTACTTCGCCGGCGCGGCCGGCCTCGATCAGGCGGGCCTCGCGCTCCAGCGCGTCCAGCCGCAGCTCGCGCGCGGCGATTTCACCCCGAAAGGCGATGGCCTGCTGCTGCGCCGGGTACAGCTTTTCGGCCTTCTGCAGCACATGCTCGCGCACGCCGATCTTGCCGAAGTCATGCAGCAGCGCGGCGTAGTGCAGCTCGGTCATTTCGGCGTCGCTGAACGTGACGTCGCGGTAGCGCCCGGTCTTGTCCTTGTTCACTTCGTCGGCCAGGGCCATGGTGATGCGATCCACGCGGCCGGAATGGCCGGCGGTGCTGGGGTCGCGCTGTTCGATCGCACCCACGCAGGCGATCACAAAGCGCTCAAACAGGTTGGCAATCGCGTCCAACAACCGCACGTTTTCGATCGCGACGCCGGCCTGGCTGCCCAGACTGGCAGCGATTTCCAGGTCATCACCCGAAAACGGCACGACCAGGCGCTCGGTTTCGTCGGGCGTCAGCCGACGGCGCGGGTCGCGTTTCTTGTTGATCAACTGCACCACGCCCACGACCTCGTCGCTGGTGTTCTTCAACGGCACGGTAAGCATCGAGCGCGTGCGATAGCCGTACTTCACGTCAATGCTGTTGTTGAACCGGTACGGCGCGTCGGGCGGCAGTGTGTAAACGTCTTCAATCGCCACCATCTCGCCGGTAAGCGCCGCGTAGCCCGCGATGCTTTCCAGGTTGGCCGGAAACACGATCTGCTGAAACGGGATTTCTACACTGTCGTTCTGGGCCGCGGCAAAGCGCAGACTGAAGACCTGTGTGGTCAGTTCAGCCCGGCGCACCGCCACGGCGCGGGTGCGCTTTTCGGCCTTGCCCAGTACCTTGCGCGCCGAGGCCGAAGCCGCGCCGCTGCCGCGTTCAATGATGTAGATGCTGCCGGCGTCGGCATCCAGAATGTTGCGGGCCTCGTTGAGCACGACCTCGAGCAGCTCGTCAAGCTGGCGCACATCGGAAAGCGCCGTGCCGATGCGGTTGAGCCGCGCCAGCCTGTCACGCGAGGAGCCCTGGGTGCCCTCGGAAAACGCCCGGCCGCGCAGCCACGCCAGCTCGCGTGCACGGCGCACGACACGCTGGACGTCGGCCGGAGCCGGCGGAATGTCCATGTGGCCGTCAATCTCGGTGTCGTCGGCCACGCGCGCCCCGGCCGTGATCACCACCGCCGACGGCGCGCGCTCGCCCAGCACATGCGGCGGCAAAGGGGCCGAGGCCGTATCCAGCACCAGACACGCGCCGTCGCGCAGCTTCAGACCGGCGCAGGCATCGGCCGAAGCCAGCTCGATAATCTGGTCGCGTTCGGTACTGACGTGGCGGCTGCCGGAAAAAGCTGCCACCAGCATGCCGCGCCGCGCCGCGTTGTCACTGTAAAGGTACAGTGTCAGCGGCTGGACCGCGGCCGTGATCGGCAGGCGTTTGTACAGGCGCGAGGTGGGCGTGCGCATGGCGCGAGTATAGCCGCGGCGCAGCAAGGTTTGAGCAATTTAGCGCGGGCGGCTTATGGAACTGCGTTTGGTCCAGTCAAACTTCAGGCGCAGGGTGTCGAAATAGCTTCGGGTCGGGTGCGCCACCAGCGTCATGGGAACAGGAGATTTTTCGACGGTCAGCGTGTCGCCGTGGCGCAGGGTAAGCGTTCCCTGGCCGTCCATGGTGGCGGTGATCGCGTCGTTTTCGTCAAGCTCGATCAGCAGCGGCCCGACGGCCGGCAGAACCAGCGGCCGGATGCTCAGCGTGTGCGGACAGATCGGCGTCATGACCAGCGCGTCCAGGTTGGGATGCAGCAGCGGCCCCCCGGCACTGAGGTTGTAGGCCGTGCTGCCCAGCGGGGTGCTGACAATCAGCCCGTCACCGTAATAGCTGGCAACTTCGGCGTCACCGGCGCTGACGTGCAGCGTGGGCATGCGTTCTTCTGGTGCACGCAGCAGAACAATATCGTTCAACACGATCACTTCGTCGCGCCGCCCGCCGCTGTGCACGGTTACCTTGAGCATCAGCGACTGGCGCGTGGGCAGGCGCCCCTGCACGGCATCGGCCAGGCGCACCAGCAGCTCTGGCAGTTCGTATTCGGCCAGAAACCCGAACTTGCCAAAGTTGACGCCCAGCACCGGCACCTGACGCGCACCAAGCCGGCGCACCGCGCGCAGCAGACTGCCGTCGCCGCCAAAATTGATCACCAGTGAAGGATGGTGGCAGTCAAGGTCAGCCTTGCCGTCCAGATCTACCAGCACGCTGTCGGCGTGTTCGCGGGCCAGGGGTTCCACCTGCGCGATCGCGTGGCGCACGTCGGCACGCGAGCCGTCACCGGCCAGCAGAATCATCCGGCCACGCTGCTGCCCGTTGCGACGTTGCGCCTGGAATCCGTGCGCGGCGCCGAACGGCGCAGTCCCATGCGTTTTTCGATGGCAGCGGCGATGCCCGCCGGGTCAAGGCCGACTTCGCTGAGCACCTCGCAGCGCGCGCCGTGATCCACAAAGCGGTCTTCGATTGCCAGAATCTCGATCTTGTTGGCGTCCAGACGGGCGCGGTTGGCGAACTCCAGCACGTGCGAGCCAAAACCGCCGCGCCGCACGTGTTCTTCCACCGTGAATACAACCGGCATGCTTTCAATCAGCGGAGCGAACAGCGTTTCGTCCAGAGGCTTGGCAAAGCGGGCGTTGATCAGTGTCAAGCGCCGGCCCCAGCGTTCTTCGATCAGTTCCAGAGCCTCCAGCGCGTGGTACACCATGGCGCCATAGGCAAACACCACGCCGTCGTCACCCTGGCGCAGAATCTCGGCACGGCCCAGTTCAATCGGCTGGGCATCGGGCAGTTCGGCATCAGGCCGCGGCGAGTTTGTGCGCGGGAAACGCACCGCCGAGGGCAGGCCAAGTTCAAGCCCGAACTCCATCATCTTGCGCAGTTCCGTGGCGTCGCGCGGCGCCATGACCACAAAGTTCGGCAGCATGCTGATGTAAGCGATATCGAACACGCCGTTGTGGGTCGCGCCGTCGGGGCCGACCAGACCCGCGCGATCCAGCGCCAGCAGCACCGGCAGCTTGATCAGCGCCAGTTCCTGGAACAACTGGTCCACGCTGCGCTGCAAAAACGTGCTGTAGATGGCGCAGATCGGCTTCATTCCGCCCATCTTCAGGCCCTGGGCGAAACCAACAGCGTGCTGTTCGGCCATGCCGACATCAAACACGCGCTCGGGATATTTCTTCTGCACGATCTCAAGACCGGTTCCCTGCAGCATCGCCGCGGTGATGGCGACAACCTTGGGGTCGCGGGCCATCAGATCCAGGGTCTTTTCGACAAACACGTCGGTGTAGGCCAGCCCGCCAGTGCGCGCGTACTCCTTGGGCAGATGCGCCGTCAGCTTGCTGCTGGTCTTGGCCGCATGGTAGGCGTAGTGGTCAGGGATATCGTCCTTAAACCCCTTGCCTTTCTTGGTCAGCACGTGCAGCAGTACGGGCTTGGGAATGCGGCTGACGTTTTCAAAGGCTTCCAGCAGTGCCTCAATGTCATGGCCGTCAATCGGCCCGTAGTAGAAATAGCCCAGCTCTTCAAACAACACGCCGGGGTGCGTGGCGGGCATCAGACCGTGCATGCCGGCCTTGACGTGATCCAGAACGTCGTGCAGGGCGCGCCCGACGGAGCCGGTGGATTCCTCCAGCGACTTGAGCACGCGCTTGATATCGCGTTTGGCCGCGGTGTAGGCGTGGCTGGTGCGGAACTTGCTGAAATAGCTGGCCAGGGCACCTGTGGCCGGCCCGATGCCGTGTTCGTTGTCGTTGAGAATCACCAGGTACTTCAGGTCGCGCAGGTCACCGCCGTGGTTCAAGGCTTCAAGCGCCTGGCCTTCCTGGAGCGCGCCATCACCGATCACGGCGATGCTGGTGCGGTCATCGCGGCCCAACTGCTTGTTGGCAATGGCAATGCCCAGCGCTGTGCTGAGGCTCGTGCCGCCGTGGCCGGTCTTGACGCGGTCGTAGGGGCTCTCTTTGGGGTCGGGAAAGCCCGAAATGCCGTGATACTGGCGCAGCGTGCCGAACTGGCCACGGCGACCGGTCAGAAGCTTGTGCGGGTAGCACTGGTGGCCGACGTCAAACACCACGCTGTCGTGATCCAGCAGGTTGTAGTGGTAGTGCAACGCGATCGTGAGTTCGACCGCGCCCAAACCCGAGCCCAGGTGTCCTCCAGTTCGCCCCGAAACGCTGTCAATGATGAACGCGCGCATCTCCTGCGCGAGTTTGGGCAGGTCGCGGGCGTCAAGCTGCTTCAACCCCTGTGGCGTATCGGCCTGTTCCAGAAGCGGATAGGACATGCCTTCCCCTGCATGGCGAGGCGCCCCCTCGCAAGCGGGCGATCTTAGCCGTTTGCCAACATACCCGCCAGCCTTCAGCCAAACCCTTTGGGGGCCAGAATTAGCGCCGACTAATGTGTGCGTGACACAAAATACTCGGCAATTGCGCGTAAGCCGTCCGGCCTGGCCAAGCCGGTCAACTCGGCCAGCGCCGCGGTCACAAGTTCAGCGGCGTGGGTACGGGCGGCGTCCAAGCCCATCACGCGCGGGTAGGTCATTTTGCCTGCGTCGCGGTCTTTACCCGGAGACTTGCCAAGCTGCTCGGCCGTTGAGGTTTCGTCCAGAATGTCGTCCACCACCTGAAACGCCAGGCCGATCCGGCGGCCATAATTGCGCAAGCGGCCAAGCGTCGCACTGCCGGCGCCGCCAATGATGCCGCCGCAAACCACGGCAGCGGTGATCAGCGCGCCGGTCTTGTGCTCGTGGATGTAACGCAGCCGCGCCAGATCCGGCGCCGCGCCCTCGCTTTCAAGGTCGGCCATCTGGCCCCCCACCATGCCCTCAAGCCCGGCAGCCACGGCCAGCTCGCGCGCAGCCGCCACCGCACGGGCCGGATCGGGCACGTTGTCGAGTATGGCCTGCAGGGCAAAGGTGTTCATGGCGTCGCCGGCCAGAATCGCCGTGGCCTCGTCAAAGGCCTTGTGGCATGTGGGCCGGCCCCGGCGCAGGTCGTCATCGTCCATGGCCGGCAGATCGTCGTGGATCAGGCTGTAGGTATGGACCATCTCCAGGGCCGCAGCCACGGGCAAGGCGGACTCAAGTTGGCCGCCGACGGATTCGCAGGCCGCCAGCACCAGCAGTGGGCGCAGACGCTTGCCGCCGGCAAACAACGAGTAGTTCATGGCCTCGACCAGCCGGCGCGGGGCCGAGGATTCGGGCCAGGCAAAGCGCCGGAGCGCCTGTTCGACCAGAGGACTCAACCGGTCGGACAGGCGCTCAAATGGGTGGGGCTTTGCGGCGTGATCAGGCACCGGGCTTGACGTCGGCGGCCTTCTTGGGGCGCGCGGACTCGTTGTAATGGGCGGGCTTGGCAGCCTTGCCCAGCTTGCGGAAGTTTCCGGGACGCAGGTTGGCCAGATCGGCATCACCGTCCTGGTCAATCGCCGGGGTCAGATCGCGGGCGATGGAAATTCCGTTCTTGGTGTCTTCGCCTTCCGGGGCCAGGGCGTTGATCACCGTCGGCCGCAGGAAGAACATCAGGTCGGTCTTGCTGATGGACTTGTTGGCGCTCTTGAACAGATAGCCGACAAACGGAATATCCTTGAGGAACGGCAGGCCGTTTTCGTCCATACGCTCGCGCTCGCGCAGCAGACCGCCCATGACCATGGTTTCGCCGTCGCGCATGTAGACGTCGGTGCGCGACTCGCGCAGCGACAGAATCGGCGTGTTGTTGCCTTCCAGCGCCGCGTTGCCGATCACCTCGCGCACGGTCACGGTGATTTCCAGGCGCACAATGCCCTGTTCAAAGATCGTGGGGCGCACTTCCATGACAATCGAAACTTCACGGAAGGTCACGCTGGCCGTCTGGGTGCCCGTGCCGGTGCCGGTGGTCTGGCTCTGGATGTACGGGATTTCCTGGCCGACCTCGATGCGGGCCTGGCGGCGGTTGCTCACCAGTTGCTTGGGCTGGCTGAGGGTCTTGACCCGGCCGTCGTTGGCCAACAGTTCCAGACGCGCGTCAATTACCTGGTTTACAAACGTGCCGACAAACGGGTTGAAGCCTGTCGGGTTGCCGAACAGACCGCCCACGGTACCCGAACCTGAGTCACGGCTGTTGCCCGTCACTACGCCGTCTTTCCAGCTATCCACAGGCTGGGTGCTGAACAACTGCAGGCCGTAGCCCATGTAGCTCTCCAGCCCGACCTCAACCAGCTTGGCGTCAATCCAGACCTGCTGGGGCATCATGTCAAAGCTGCGGATGTAACGGCGCAGATCCGCCAGGCGCGACTGACGGTCGTAAATTACCACGGTGTTGTTTTCGGGGTTGATCGTGGCCCGCCCCTGTTCGGACAACATGGCATTGATGGCTTCACGCACGTTGTTGTCGTTGACATCGCGGATCAGGCTGATCTCGATCACCTGCATCGGGTCGTTGGCGGCCTCGGCAGCAAGGCGATCACGGGTAACCGCGGCGTCGCCGACACGGGTCAGGAACTGGTCAATACGGGCCACGATATCTTCGCGGTCGGTAACCATGATGTAGCGTGTGGACTGGTCAAACAGCAGGCGGCCGCGGGTGCTGAGCATGTTCTGGATCTGTCCCGACAAAGCGGTCACGTCCACACCCGGCAGAAACCAGTCCTTGGTAACCAGCGAGCCCTGATCAGGCGTCGGGCCCGAGGTGCCGCCGGAATCCGGGTCGGCCACGGGCTCATAGGTGAAGTGATAGCCGCCGTCCTTGAACACGACGCGCATCGCGCCGACTTCGGCCAGGCGCCGGATGATCAGGTCGGGCTCGGCGTTGCGCATGTACATGCTGACGCGGCGCTGCTGAACCTGCTGCACGCG
The DNA here is from genome assembly GCA_015075515.1 of Planctomycetota bacterium. Taxonomy (GTDB): domain Bacteria; phylum Planctomycetota; class UBA8742; order UBA2392; family UBA2392; genus H3-PLA7. Next base: position 117,564 of record JABTUE010000004.1, on the reverse strand, counting down.
CTGCTCACCCTGCTGTTCCTGCTGCGGCGTGCGGACGGGACCGCCGGGGCCACCCGGGGTCGCCGTTGAGGTTTCGGGCAGCGCCGGAATGAACACCTGGGTGTTCGTCACGCGGGCCACTTCCATGATCGCGGCCACCAGCTCCTGGGCCTCAAAAGCCACGTTATAACGCCCGTCAGCGTCACCCTTGACCACGTTGGCAAGGCCGGCTGCAGCCACACGTCGCTTGATGATGATGAACTTGCCGTCGCGGACAAAGTCGAGTTCGTTGGCCTTGCAGATCTGGTCAATCGCCTCAATCGGCTTGACCTTGCGGTACATGACCGTGAGGTTGGCGTCCACGGTACCCTGGATCTGGATCTGCAGACCGGAACGCAAGCCTATGTAATGCATCACGGTATGGATGTCCTTGCGAACAAAATCCACGGTGATGGGGTCTTCCGGGTCAGGATCAGCCAGTGCCTCTTCGGCCTGGCGCGCAGCCTCGGCCTTGGCTTCGTTGGGATCAGCCGCCCGGCCGTTGTTGGCGTTGTTCTGGGCGTTGGCGGCCCCGGCAAAGGCGGCAAGCGCCAGCAGCAGACAGGGCAGCAGCCCCGCATTCAGCCGGCCGGCGTGCCCGTTCATGTCAGTCATGAATCTTCCCCCCAAGATGTAACTCTGTCGCGTTGATCTGCTGCCTCTAAAACCTGCCTCGCGCCACGGGCCCCCGCCCGCGGCCGCGTTAGTCCGGGTATCTGCTGGGAATGGCCAGCTCGAGTTCAAGCTCTTCGCCGTTGTCACCGCGCAGCTTGACCGAAGTCTTGTCGCGGGTCTGGACAACCTCCGTCACTACAAAGCGCGTGCCGGTAAGGCGTTCTCCGGCCTTGTAGGGACGGCGTTTGCCCTTGAACCAGGCCTCCCGGACGTCCTTTTTCTCGTACTGGCGTTTGCCCTCGGGTGACAGTTCGGGCTCGCCACGCTCGTTCACCTTCAGGACATGCTGTGGCGTGATCGAGATACCCTCAAGCACCCAGTCCTGGCGGATCTTGTCAATGTACTGGCGGCGTTCCGGCGCCACGACGTACAGGTCTTGCACGCGCAGCGGGTCATAGGGCTGCTCTTTGGTGAAATCCTTGAAGTCCCAGTTGAAGCCGCCCACACCGGGCGCAACGGGCCATGTATAAGTGACCGACGGGATTTCCTCGGCCTTGGGCATGGGCAAAGGCTCATTGGAGGCCACAGCCGGGCCGGCGGCGCCGGGTGTGCCGGGGCCCGGCGTGCCAGCAGGCGGTTGCTGCGCCGACGGCGGGTTCTGGGCGGCCGGCGGGTTCTGGGCCGGAGCCGGCGGCGGCGTCTTATCCCTGAACACCATGAAGTAGGCGACAATGCCGCCCACGACAATCAGGCCCACAAGCAGGATCAACTGTTTGTTCTGTTTGCTCATGGCGCCCCCTAGTTCGTGCCCACCGCCGCGATGTCACGGCGTTCGATGGAATAGAGCACGACCTCAAACCGATGGCTGTTGCCGCCGTTCTGGTCACCATTGATGTCCAGCGACTCGATGATCAGCACCGCGTCCTTCATGTTTTCAATCTGGGTCAGGAACCGGCAAAAATCGTGGAACGTGGCCTGGCAGTTGATGATGATCGGAACCGCCTTGAGTCCCTTGGCAAACGTGATTTCCTGGCCGCCTTCGTAGACAATCTTGGCGCGAAGAACGTTGGCCTGTTCGGCAGGCAGACGGATGTTGTGGTCGCGGGCAAAGTTGGTGATCTTGCTGATCAGAACGTCGCGATCCACAGGCGCGGTAAAGTTTTCCTCAACCTGGCGCAGGCGTTTTTCCATTTCGGCGGCGTCTTCTTCAAGCTTGCGCACACGCTCTTCGCGTGCGACCAGCGCGGCCTGTTCAGCCTGCTGGTTTTCCAGACGCTTTTCTTCGGCAATGCGGGCCTGCACGCGCGGAACATAAAGCGTGTAGTACAACGCGATCGGAATGGCCCCGCCCAGCAACAACGCGGCAAAGATCGCCACAATGCCGGCGGTCCAGTCACCTGAAGGATCATTCGCCTGCTTCGCCATGGCTTCTCCTAGGGCTGGCTGCCACCACCGCCCGTGAACACGCGCATCGCCGCGGAGATCGTAAAGTCCACAAACTGCTTGTTCTCATCTTCGCCGGGGCGCGACTGCCGGTTGGCAGTGTCCTGGCGATCCATGTTCAGCGTGAACTTGGGCTGGCCCACCAGCGATGTCAGGTGTGTCATCTGGCCCGAACGCGCGTCCAGCTCGCGCTGGGTCAGGGTCTCGGCACCGCCCTCAATCTGCACATAGCCGCCACCCAGCAGACCGCGGGGGCCCAGCAGGTCTTCACCCTTCAATGTTTCACCGGGGCCACCCTGACGCACCACCGTAATGTTGATGCTGCGGTACCAGAACTGGCCGGCCGGACGACGTTCCATGATTTCCTTCAGACCGGGGCTGAAAAATTTGCGATCCTTGTGAACAGCCATGCTCTCGCGCCATGCTTCAATCAGGCCGTTGCGGCGCTTGAGTGACTTGGGCTCACGGATAGCAAGGTCATTGTTCATGGCCTCGTTTTTCTTGGCCAGCTCGTCGGCCAGCCCTTTGGCCTTGTTCAGCTTCGTGGTCTCGTTCCAGTACAGACTGCCCACGAAGATCGCGGTCAGACCGGACAGGAACAGGATGCACACGACGGACAGGAAGATGACGCGCCGTCTCTGGCGTGCCTTGGCCTTGTCCTTGATCAGGTTCAGTTCAAACATGGCGCCGGGTTCCTATAGGTCCCAAACCGCGCGAATCAAAGCTGCCGCATGGCCAGCCCGGTGGCAATCGCCATCAGCGGGCCCAGCTCGTCCAGAAAGTTGGGTGGAAACTTGCCGGCCACGCCGCCCACATCCAGCCGCGCAAACGGGTTCCACAACTGGGCCGGAACACCAAGCTGGCTGGCAAAGAACTCATCAATGTCCGGGAACTTCGCGGTGCCGCCGCACAGGCGCACCTTGTCAATGCGCGGCACGATGCGACGGTTGATGTAGTACTTGAAAGTGTCCTGGATTTCACTGATCAGGTCACCCAAAGCATCCACCAGCACGGCGCGGTTGGCGCTGATGCGCTGGGCCGCAGTCATGTTGTTCTGGGTTTCACCCGAGGCAGCAAAGCCTTGTTCTTCGTCGCCGGTCATGGTGTCGCCGCCGCCGCTGGTGAACCCGGTTTCATCGCTGTCCAGCAGCACGTACTCTTCGTTGCCTTCGTCTACCGGCTGGAACCCCTCGGTGTCGCCAAAACCTTCCGTGCCGCCGGCCGGCTGGGTTTCACCCAGATCGCCACCACCCGCATCGGCACCGCCCTCAAGCTCGTCCAGCGGCGTGTAGGTCGCCTCGCGCTTGCGTTTTTCGGCTTGGGGCAGGTCAAGCCCGTAAATTTCACTGATCGCGCGCGAAAGCATGTCGCCACCGCTGGCAATGTCGCGCACGAATACACGACGGGGCCCGTGCAGAATAGCCAGATTCGTAAAGCGCGCGCCGATGTTGATCAGCGCCACGGTCTCGCGATCGGCCACGCCCTCGGTTTCCAGGTACGCGTTCGACAGCGCCAGCGTGTCAATATCCAGCACTACCGGGTCAAAGCCGCCGCTCTTGAGCAGCACATATTGCTTGTCCACTTCTTCCTTGTGGACGGCCACCACCAAGCCTTCCATGACCGGCTTGCCCTCTTCCATGCCCTCGTCAAAGAGCACGTAGTCAAGGGCCGCCTGGGCCAAATCAAAGGGAATGATCTGTTCGGCCTCAAAGCGGATCGCCTGTTCCACTTCGCCCTTGGGAATGGACGGAAACTTGAACAAACGGGGGGCCACGCGCGGGCCGGACACGGAAAAAGCGCAAGGCTTGCGCGAGAACGCCGAGTCCTGCGAGATGCGCTCCAACGCCCTTAGTGGGGCTTCCGCAAGGCTTTGCGGAGACTCCTCGGGATGGTATTCGGCGCGGCGGATGTCGGCCTGGCCCACGCTGCGCAGGGCGTAACCCGAACCCGTGCGCTTGAGGGCCACGGCCTTGACCGATGAGGTTCCCACATCAATGCCTACGGCAAGCGTAGCCATGGGCTCTTCCGTTTGAGGTGTGAAAAGATTTCCGGAACGATGTCCGAAACATAGACCAGCCCTGAGTATCCGTCAACCCCCAACGGGACAAGCAGATACGCAAACGCCAACCGGGCCGCTTGCGCGGCCCGGCGGCTGGAAACCGGCCAAGGCTTCAGTTGATCACGTTGCGACAGGTCACAACCATCTGCACAGTTGCTGTTTCAGTGCTTTCCGTAGTCTGCATGTTAACCCGGAACGTGCGGATCGTGGTGCGCACGACCTCGAAATAGTTGATTTTGTTCTGGTCAAAGGTCAGGGTCGAAACGCCGATCGGGTTGTTGCCGGCGTCAACCTCCTGGATCCAGCGTTCGACGTTGTACGGGTCGGTCGGCGCGGCCGCCGCCGGACGCTTGGACTGCCATGTAATCAGAAACGGCGTGGTCGTTGTACCGTCAAAGCGCAGGCTGACAAACTGCACGCGGTCGCCGACAAAGCCGCCCGAACTGTAGTCTCCACGCGAATCCAGCGGCACGCCGTTCACATCCCAGTTGGTCGGGTACAGAATGTTGCGGGCCGTGCGTGCGTCGAACGAAAGCTGGCGGATCAGGTCCACGCGGGTGGTTGCTTCGCTGAAATTGTGGGACTCGTTGAAGCCGCGGTAGATCATCACCAGCACGGCACCCATCCCCAGCAGCAGGATGCTGGCGGCAATCATGCCGATCATGATTTCGACCAGCGAAAAACCACGGTTGCGGCGGCGGGCAGAACGGTTGCGCATGGCTGACTCCTTGTTCGGGTTGGTTGTCACGGCCTAGCGGGCCATGCGGGTTTCCTGGATCATTTCATTGTCGGCGCCGGCGCCAATAAACGTTCCCCACTGCATGATGACACGAACCCGGCGGTAGTAGACGTTGATGTCGCCAACGCCGTTGTTGTAGACCTCCTGGACGAAATGGTCGTTGGCCGGCGAGCCCGTTGAGTGTGTCCAGATCAACATCGCCCGAACACGATAGTTGAAGCCGTCCAGGGTCACAGGTTTATAGCGGTTCACCTGGTTCCAGGCCGCGTCCGCAGAACCAAAACGATAGCCATAGGGCAACAGGTTCGGCGCAACATCGGCGGCCTGAAAGCCAGCCAGCGCCGTGTAGCCTTCCGACTGCCAGTTTTCGACTTCGCGCTCGGCCAGAAACAGCGCGTTCTGTTCCTGCCACTCGGTAATCTCTTTGACACGCGAGCTAATGTAGTACGCCGCACCGGCAAGGGACACCACAGCTACGATGAACACGGCAATGCCAACCTCGACCAGCGTAAAACCCTTGCGGCCCTGACGAAGTGTGGTGTGAACCATGATCGGCCTCTGATATTGGGAGTTCTTACACGAACCATACACTATGCATGGATTGTGTCAAATGAATTCTCGCGGAACATTACACGCCGGAGGCAACATGCGTAAAGCAAGAGGCCGGAGCAAGCTCCGGCCTCTTTTGGATCCACAGCACGAACCAGAATCACGGAGACCAAGTGAAGCTGCCGTCGCCACCACCCCAGTTGAACGCCAGCACGGCAGCGCCGTCCGAAGCGTTACCAGCCTGGGCCGTGGCCACCAGCGTAGCGCCGGTGTTGGTCTTGTTGCTCACACTGTCCGTCACGTTGAAGTACTTGCCGGTCATTTCCGCAGCCAGCACACCGCAGCCGCCGGTGCCGATAGCGCCGGTAAGTTGGCTGATGTTGGTGTGTCCACCCAGCTTGGCATAGGCCACGCGAACCTGGCCCTTCATGGAACCGAGAATCTGCTCGCCTTCGGCGCGACGGGCGTCGCGCGTGTTGCTGGTGATCAGCGGAATCGCGGCCAGAGCCAGAATGCCGACGATAACCACCACGATCAGCAGCTCAATCAGTGTAAAGCCCTTACGACCCTTCTTCATAAGTGTCTCCTGAGATTGCCCTGTGGGCAGGACCAAACGGTTAGGGGACGGATTCCAATGTGAAGCAAGCAGGATGTAAAGGACAAAAACGGAACAATCACGTCTTTCTGTCCGTCACTTCACAGCTTTCTTCACGGCTTGTCATGACTGTATCATGGCTAACGAACCTTGTCCAGTAATTCCCGCCAAAACTGCTGCCACCGTGTAAGAACTTGTGTCTCATTCTGTGCAACGAGCCAATTCTTGTGGCACTTCAGTGCAATTTTGCGACATCCCGCCCCTGCCATCGCACACGCGCCTACCGCCCGTTGCCTGATTCCAAAAACCGGTCCAGGTCCGCAATCATGTCTGTAACACGCGCGTAGCGCTCTGAGGGCTGCTTGTTCATGGCCTTGCCGATGATACGGCTGAGTTCGGGCGGGATCGCGGGGTTCACCTCTTGCGGCGGGCGCGGCACGTCAAACAGTACGCGCTTCATCACGTCGTACTGGTTGTCGCCCTCAAAGGGCCGCTGTCCCGCCGCGGCTTCGTACAGTGTCACGCCCAGGCTGTAGATGTCGCTGCGTTCGTTGACTTCGTTGCGGCCGCCCTCGATCTGCTCGGGGCTCATGTACGCCGGTGTGCCCAGACTGATGCCCGTGGCCGTCAGCACGTCGCTGGCCTTCTGAAAAGCCAGGCCGAAATCCACCAGCTTGACCGAGCCGTCCTTGCAGATCATGACGTTGCTGGGCTTGACGTCGCGGTGGATCACACCGTGCTGGTGCGCGTAGGCCAGGCCGCGTGCGGCGTCGCGCACGATTTCTGCGGCGTGGTACGGGCTCAGATGCCCCCGGTCCTGCACCAGTTCACGCAGCGACCGGCCGTCCAGAAACTCCATCGCGTAGTAGTAGAAATCTTCGTCCTGGCCGAAATCAAATACGCGCACGATGTTGGGGTGCACCAGCGCGGTGATGGTCTCCACCTCGCGCCGGAAACGTTCAATGTCCTGTGGCTCGCGCACCATCTGCACCGGCAGAACCTTGAGCGCCACGACGCGGCCATCGCGGTGTTCGCCGCGAAAGATGATGCCCATGGCCCCGCGCGCGATCTGCTTGAGGTTGCGGTATTCACCCAGCGCCCGCGGAAAAATCTGGCTGTCGCGGTCTTTGGCCGCGCCGGCCCGGCCCGACGCCACAATGGACGCGGGTTCCAGATTTTCTGCAATCCGCCGCGAGGCCAATTCGCTGGCCAGAATACCGATTGCCGCCGCCACATCGCCGGCCAGGGCTCCGGTGCGGGCCGCCGCCGTGGCCATGTCGCGGGCCTCTCCGGCCTCGACGGCGGAAAACAGTTTTTCGATCTGGGTGCCGGTCAGCAGACCGGTGATCGAGGCCACGTGGGCAAACAGGCGGTCGTATCGGGTGACGGGCATCGGGCCTCAACTGGCGCGTTTTGCGCCGCGCGTCGGTCGCAGGAACTCGAAGCTGCGCGGAAGCGGCTCCTGCGCCTGCAGCGCAGCATATACGGTACCCAGCGCGCCGGCCAAGGCCTCGGCGTCGTAACCCTGCTCAATGCGGGCGTAACAGGCGCGGGCCATGCGCAGGCGTTCCTGCGGGTTCTGCACCAGCATCAGCAGGCGTTCGGCCAGGGCGTCGGGGTTGTCGCGGGGGACAATCAGACCGTCCACGCCGTCCTCGATCACGTCAAACACCGCGCCGCCTTCAGTGGCGACAACGGGCAGGCCGTGGGCCATGGCCTGCAGCACCATGGCACCGGCGGCAACCTGGCGTGAATCAATCACCACGGCGTCAAAGGGCTCCCAGATGCGGCCGTAATCAAACATGTGCTGCACCTGCACCACTCGCTGCTGCATGCCGCGTTCCTCGACCAGTTCGCGCACCCGCGGGCCTTCGGGTCCGTCACCCAGAATGGCAAACATGCAGTCCACACCGCGGCCCATCACCCGCATGGCGGCCTCGACAAACGTGCGGTAGGCGCAGCCTTCAAACAGCGGCGAGACAAACCCGATTACGGGCTGGCGCCGGGGGTTCAGAATCTCGCGTTCGACCGGCGGGCGCGCCGGAGCCACCACATGAGGCAGCAGCGTGGTGCGGTCACGGTCAATGCGGCAGTCGTTCAGCAGGTGTTCACGCACGGCATGATCCACGGCCACATAGGCGTCATGGCGCGTGTCGCCCACGGGCGGCAGTTCGTGGGGTTTGACGCCGTAAACGCTCAACACCAGTGGCCGGTCCAGCAGGTCGGCGGCCCACACCGCGCCCAGGCCGTGGGCGGGTGTGGCGGCATGCAGAACTTCCGGGTCAAAATCTGCAAGCCGGCGCTTGAGCTCGCGCCGCGTGAAAAACCCCATGCGGCCGGGCGGCAGTTCAAACCACTGGGTGCAGGCTGCCGTCGCGGCCTGACGCAGCGCCCCCGAAGGCGCGACCAGCAGCACCTTGCTGCCTGCGGCGACCAGCGCCCCCAGCGCGTTCAGCACCGAAAACGTGACACCGTTGAGTTCCAGCGCCGGGGCAAACGCCGCCACGCGCCAGGGCAGCGCCGCGCGCTGGCGCAGCTTTCCGGTGTCCCGGGCCTTGATGCGCGTGGTGTCGCGGCGGGTGGATTCGCGCTCCGGTCCGCCCTGTCGCCCGGTGTCGGCCATCACGCGGCCTCCGCTTCTTCGCCGTCTTCACCCTGCTGCAGCTTGACGGCCGTGGCGTAGGCCCCGCCCAGGGCCATCAATTCGTCGTGGGTGCCGCGTTCAATGATGCGCCCGTGGGCCAGCACCAGAATCTGGTCGGCGTCGCGGATGGTGCTCAGGCGGTGAGCCACGGCAAACACGGTGCAGCCCTCAATCAGTTCATCCAGCGCCTTCTGCACTTCGCGCTCGCTGTTGGTGTCCAGACTGCTGGTGGCTTCATCCAGCAGCAGAATCGGGGCACGTCGCAAAAACGCCCGCGCGATCGCCACGCGCTGACGCTGGCCGCCGGAAAGGTTCACGCCGCGGTCGCCAAGCGGCGTGTCCAGCCCCTGGGGCATGGCCTGGATTTCATCCCAGATATGCGCAGCCCTCGCCGCGGCAATCACTTCGGCCTCGGTGGCGTCGGGTTTGCCGGCCATGATGTTCTGGCGGATTGTGGTGTTGAACAGAAACGTGTCCTGGCTGACGATCGCGATGTTCCGCAGCCAGCTTTCCACAGCAAACTCGCGCAGGTCCACGCCGTCCACGCGGATCGCCCCGGCCACCGGGTCATAAAAGCGCGGGATCAGGTCCATCAGCGTGGACTTGCCCATGCCGCTTTGGCCCACAAACGCCACCATCTGGCCGCGTTTCACCCTGAAATCAATGCCGCGCAGCACCGGCCGCGCCGGATCATAGTGAAACTGCACGTTGTCGAACGCGATCTCGGCAAACTCGGCCGGCGCCTGGCGCGCCCCCGTCGGGTCGCCGATCTCGGGCTTGCGGTCGTACAGCTCAAACACCGCGTCCAGGGTGCTGGTGCTTTCCTGCACATCGTTCAGGGCATGGCCCATCTTGCGTACCGGGTCGTACAACAGAATCAGGCCTGCAAAGAATTGCAGGAACATGCCCAGCCCGCCGGCCTCGTGAAACCACGCTGAGGTCAGCATCAAACCGACCAGAATCAGCGCCACGGCAAAAATGCTGTTGTACGTGATCTCGATGCCGAAGCGCGACAGACCCTTGTAGCGCGCCACCTTGCGGTCCTTGCGAAAGACTTCTTCGCTGACGCGTTCAAACTCTTCGCGCTGGGCGGCCTCCAGCCGGTAGCTTTTGACCACCCGGATGCCCTCAAGCATCTGGTGAAAGAAGTTGCCGCTGGCCTCCAGCCGGCGGTACTTGGTCTTGGTGGCCTTGCGGATCTTGGCTGCAAACAGCATGACCGGCAGCATCAGCACCGGCAGAATCACAAACACAATCAGCGTAAGCAGCGGGCTGGTGTACAGCATGACGGCCAGCAGTGACAGGATCGAGATCGGCGACGAAAGCACACCGTCGAACATCAGCTTGACAAGCTGGCCCGCGCCGCCGGCGTTGGCGGTCATGCGCGACATCAGCGCCCCGCGCCGCTGGGCGTTGAAAAACGTCATGGGCTGCTGAAGCACCCGGTGCAGCAGCGCGCGCTGAAGGTTGATCACCGTGTGTGACTGGACATAGCCGGTGTAGTACTGTTTCAACAGTGTGCCGGTGGCCATCGCCAGAGCCGCCACCACCAGCAGGATCGAGTAGCCCAGAAAGTTGTCCAGGATGTTGCGGATGTCCTGGCTGACCGTACCCGCGTTGCGGTCCTGCTGCATCGCAAACGTGGCAAACGGCGCAATTACCAGCAGGCGCGAGGCCCCGCCGATGCCGTCCAGCGCCATGCCCAGCACCACCATGCCGCACTGCTTCCATTGCGGTTTCACAAACGGCCACAGGCGCCGAAACAGCCCCAGCGCCTTGCGCAGGTTCATCAGGTCGCGCTTTTCCTTGGTTTCGGCCATCAGGTGCGCACCTTATCCGGTGCCGCCGCCAGAAGCGCCAGAGCCTTTTCTGACACACCCAGCGGGTCCAGATCCCGCATGCATGTTAGACCCATTTGCGGGCAATGCCGCCTCAAACACGGCATCAGTTCACAGCGCCCGGTCACAACATTGTGCAATTGGCCATAGGGCCCCGTGCGGCGCGGGTCCGTCGAGCCCATCACCGCCACCACCGGCGTGCCCTGGGCCGCGGCAATGTGCATCGGGCCGCTGTCACAGGTCAGCACCAGTCGCGCCATGTCCAGCAGCGCCGCCAGTTCACGCAATCCCGTGGCGCCGCACAGATTGACAGGCCGTGCCCGCGAACACGCCCGCACCGTCTCCTCACACAGTCCGGCCATGTCCGGGCTGCCCACCAGCACCGGCTGGTGTACGCCCGCGCGCGCAGCCAGGTCATCCAGTACCGCTGCCCAGTGCCGCGCCGGGTACAGCTTGGTTTCCCAGCGCGCGCCGGGACACAGGGCCACCAGCGCCTCGCCCTCAAAACCCGCGTCGCGCAGCAGCGCGCGGGCGCGGTCGCGCTCTGTATCACGCACGTCCAAGTCCTGGCGCGCCGGCCTGGCACAGTCCAGCGCCGCCGTGATTGCATCATACCGGTCGCGCGCGTGCACGGGCTGGGGCGGCTCGGGAACACGCAGGTTGTGAAACCAGCGTGAGCCCTCGCGCGCGGTGCTGCCCCCCACCCTCAGCGGCGCGCGCGTAAGCCAGGCAAACAAACCGCTGCGGAACAGGCCCTGCAGGTCCAGTACGGCATCAAACTCGCCCTGGCGCAACTGGCGCGAAAAACTGCGCAGTTCGCCCTGGCGTGTCAGCGGCCCCAGCAGGCCCTTGAACCGCGACCGTTCAAACGGAAGTGTCGCGTCCACACAGGACAGCGGTTTCACCAGCGGTTCAAAGGTTGTGTTCACCAGCCAGGTCAGGTGCAGCGTCGGCCAGCGCGCCTTGAGCGCCCAGGCGCTGGCCGCGGCGTGGCACACGTCCCCCAGCGAGCTTGGCTTGATCAGCAGCAGCTTGCGGCCCGCTAGGTCAATGTCTCGCGCGTCCATCAGGCAATCCGGGATCGTTCAATGCCCCGTGTCAGCACCAGCGTGTTGCCCGTGGGCACACGTCTGGCTTCGTCCATCAGTGCCTGCGTGTCGGCCGGCCTCAGCCGCAACACGCGGGCATAGGCCCACACCAGTTCCTTCATCGCGCGCTCGCCTGCGGCCAGGTTCACCGCCCGCGCCGCGCGCCCCAGACTGGCCACCGCCTGCGACCCCAGCACCGTGGGCGTGCCCCGGAAGATATGTTCCGGCGCGCACAGCACCAGCGTTTGCCCGCCGCGAACAGGCGTGGCCACGCACAGGCCTTCGGCCGTCGCCGCCGGATCCATGGGCAGAAAGAAACAGCCGAAGCGGTGCATGCGCAGCACCTGGCGCGCCAGGTGCTCATACAGCACAAGGCTGTCCGGCCCGCGATGCTCGCGCAGGCCTGACAACCGCCCGGGAATCGCCCCGAACACCGTCAGTTCAGGCGGCTGGATCAGACACGCCAGCGGCGCCGGCGCCGAAACGCCGATCGCCTGAAGCTCCAGCAGCCGCCCCCACAGGGCCTCCAGTTTGCGGCGGGTTTCGGCCTCGCCGCCGATCGGGCTGCGCAGGCGCCAAATGCTGCCCTCGCCCAATCTCAGTTCAAAATGGTCGTACAACAGGGTGCCCCAGCGCGCGGGCTCGGCCTGGGCCAGCGGCTGTTCAAGCTGTGACAGATCGGCGTTGCTGGCGCGCCGCGCGATCAACAGCGCCACACCCGCGCGCTCGACCCGGGCAATCGCCGAACTGGCATCGCCGCAGGTGGCAATCCGCAACGTGTTGAGATTGAACATCAGTTCGGCCGCCTGTTCGGCAATCGCGCGCGCGGCCAGGGTTTCGTCGCCGGCGTCGCCGACGACCCTGCGGTATTCGCGCAGAAAGCGGCGCTTGACACTCTGCGGTGTGTCCAGAAACCCCAGGCTGAGCTGCGCCAGGTTGCGCAGACGCGCGCCTTCCAGTGGCGTGGAAGGCACCAGCGATTCGTCGGCCAGATCCAGCACAAAGAACTCGGCCGGCTGGCCCTTGCGCGGCGGGCGCAACAGAATGTTGCGCAGGTGCAGGTCATGGTGCAGCAACCCCGCGCGGTGCAGCCCGGCCACAAATGCGGCAAAGTCCCCCACCAGCCGGCGCGCCAGCTTTGCGTCCTCAAGCAGCCGGTCGCGTTCGCGTTCCAGGTACGCCTCAAACTCGGCCGCGCCGGTCAGCTTTTCCGTGATCACAAAATTCACGCCGCGACCTGACACCAGACCCACCGGCGGCGCGGTGCGCACGCCGGCCTTCACCACCGCGGCAATTGCCCGCCACTCGCGCCCGCTGGCGCAGAACCGCAGCGGCGACATGCGCGCGACCAGCCCGGCCTCGTAGGCCTTGACCACGTATTCGCCGCCGCCGGCGCGCACTTCAAATACCCCGCGCCCCGGCCGCACGCGGATTGTGCGCCAGGCCGCGGGGTCCGCCAGAGCCTGCGCAATCGCCCGCGCCGCGGCCGACGCCACGGCGCCGCCCTCAACGACCGGACACTCCGCCGCCAGCGGCGCAAGCAGGGCCGGAATGCCATCCGTATTTGCCATGCCCGATTTCCGTGTGTCCTCATTGTGGTACCGGCGCCGCAGGCGCGAAAGGCTCCAGCCGGTTTACGCTGTGCGGCTGGCGCCAGCGTTGCCGGCATCCGCCAGGTGCTTCAAGCAGGCTTTCAGCACCCGCTCTGCGTCAATGGCGGTCATGCACCGGTGGTCAATCGGGCACTCTTTCAATTGGCAGGGCCAGGCGTACGGCGCGCAGTCCACGGGTTGGCGCACCACTTCGCCCTTTTCCACCTCCGGCAGGGCTGAATAACGCGGGTCGTTGGGACCCATCACGCACACCACCGGCCGCCCCAGTGCCACCGCCACGTGGCGCGGCCCGGTGTCGTTGGTCAGCACCAGCGCCGCGCGGGCAATCACGGCCTTGATCACGCCAAGGCTCAAGCCCTGCGTGGTGGCGGCATCGGCGCGCATGTGGCGGCGCACAGCCGCCACGGTCTCTTCTTCGCCGGGGCCCAGACTGAACAACACGCCCAGCCCGCGCCCGGCCAGAGCATCGGCCACGGCGGCGAAACGTTCGGCGGGCCACAGCTTGCTGGGACCAAAAGCAGCCCCCGGCGCGATCACCACAAAGGGCCGTTCGACAAGACCACGCTCGGCCAGCGCGCGGCCGGCCTCGGATTGTTCTTCGGCGGTCAACGGCAACACCGGCACCAGAGGCGCTGGCGGCAGGCCCATCACGTCCAGCAGATCCATGAAATAGCGGCCGGTGTACTTGGGCACGAACCGGCCCTGTTCGTCATGGTCACGCGGCCGGCCCGCGTGCAGCAGAAACCGGCGGCCTTCCTTGAAATAGCCCACGCGGCGCTTCACGCCGCCCCACAGAAACTGAAACGCGCTGCCCAGGCTGTTGGGCAGAATGATGCCCAGATCAAACCGGCGTTTGCGCAGCTCGCGCGCAAACGCCAGCGAGCCGCCAAAACCGGCGTGCCGCCCCTTGCGGTCGTAGGCCAGAACCTCGCGAAACCACACATTGCCGCGCAGCAGCGATTCGCCGGCGGGCAGACACACCAGCGACAGCCTGTCGCGGCCATAGTGGGCGGCCAGGCGCGCAAAGGCCGGCGTGGCCATAACCAGGTCGCCCAGCGCGTTGGGCGCTCGGACCACGACGTTGCGGGCTTCCAGCAGGGCGCGTAGCATCCGCGCGAATCATAGGTCGGGCCACCGGAGACGTAAGTGCGGATTGTCGAGGGCAACTTTGACGGGCTGGTCGAAAGTGTGGGCGCGTCGCGCCGGCTGGCCTCGCGTGTGGGGGCGCTGGCGCGCGCGGGCCTGCACGTGACCGAGGCACTGGTGGAACTGGCTGCCGACGACGACGGCAAGCCGTTGTTGACGCTGCTGTTGTCCAAGTCGCTGCTGGATGCCGCGGGCAAACTGGACACCCGCGCACTTGGACGCATGGCCAAGGCCAAGTGGTTCAAGGACAACCCTGTCACCGTGGTCGAACGCGACAACCTGCGCGTGCTGTGCCTGGGCGAAGAAGCCGACAGCACCCTGTCACGGTCAGGTCGCGAACTGGCCGTGGCACCGGGCACGCCGGCGGCCTTGATCGCCCCCGCCGAAGCCCGGCGGCTGCTGCCGGCCGAGGAACTGGCGCGGCTCAAGCTTGACCTTGTGACCAGCGCCGAGGCCGGGCGGCGCCTGGAAGCGCTGCGCAAGCTGTTCCTGAGCGGACTTGCGCCCGATGAAAAGTCGGCGCTGTTTCTGGCGGCGCTGCGCGACCGCGAGCCCGAAGTTCGCGCCGAGGCCGCCCGTGCCCTGGGGGCGATGGGGCTGGACCAGACCCTGACCGAAAACCTGGCCCGCGCCAGCGCCGCCGCCGCCCCCGAGCGCGTGGTGGCAATCGGCAATATCGGCCAGGCTTTGGCGCGACTGGACGGCCCGCAGCAGCAGCTTGCGCTGGGCGCGCTGCTGGAACTGCTGCGTCCGAGTGAAGACCGCGAAGTGGTGCTGGCGGTGCTGGGGCTTCTGGCCGTGCGGCTGGAGGGTTTGCCGGGCGCGGGCGCTCTGGCCACGCGACTGCACCGGCAACTGGTTGAACTGCTGCAGGTGCATTACGCGCGCTATGAGGACGCGGCCCGGCGCGTCTACGGCGCTCTGTTCGCCACGGACAAAGACGGCGTGTCGGGCCTGCTCAGCGCGTCGTTGCAGGATATCGCCCAGGAGAACGTGCGCTTTCTGCTGCTCAGCCTGATCACACGCCACAACCTGAACGCCGCAGGTTCGCCGCCGGTGGTGGCGCAACTGGTCAACGGGTTGTGCACCGGCTCGGAACTTGACCGCAACTACCAGGCCTGCGCCGCGGCGCTGGCGCAACTGGGCGACGCGGCCGTGAATGGTCTGGTCGCGCGCCTGGCCGGCGCCGAAGACAACGGCAAGCGCCGCATCATTGACCTGTTCGGGCACATGCTGCGCGCGACTGAACCCCGGCCGCTGGCCCGCGACAAGGCGCTGGCAATAGCGCGCGCGCTGGTGGATCTGTACCCGGCATCCAACGCCGAAATCCGTGCCGCGATTCTGGAAAGCCAATTTTATGCCCACGCCGCCGTGGACGACAGCCTGCGGCTGGAAGCCGTGACGGCGTTTGTAAGCAGCCTGCACGAGTTCCGGTTCGAGCGTCAGATTGAACTGGTGCAGATTGCCCTGGCGGGCTGCGGCCGCGTGGCGCTGGAACCATTGCGTCACGCGCTGGGCCGCAGCGGCCACGACGTCACGCGCCGCAGCGCCGCGGTGCTGTTGCCGCGCATTGTCGAGGCCGACCCCACGCTGGACACGGACACGCTGCTGGAACTGGCGCGTTCGCTGCGCGTCATCACCGACGCCGAAGAAACCGATTTTCCCGACCGCGGGCCGCTGTTCATTGCCCTGGGCCGTATTGCCGCGCATGGCAACTACCCGGCCGCCGAGGCCGACAGTCTGGCGCGCCATCTGCGCGAGATCCTGGGGCGCACCAGCGCCGTCTACGACGTTCTGGAAGCCCTGGGGTATCTGGCCGCAGGGGCGAACCTGAGCGGCCCCGAACGCCTGGAGACAGGGTACTTGCTGCTTAATGTCCTGCGCCGCGGCGTTCCGGGCCCGTCGGCGCGCGTGCGCAAGAACGCGGAAGGCGAAGAAGTGCTGCACTTCGGACGTGAAACCACGGCCTACACCGACATGATCCCCCGTATCCTTGAAGGTCTGGGCCGCATGCTGGAGGCCCCGAAAACGCCCCAGCCGCTGTTTGACAAGATCGCCCGTGACCTGATTGAAATCTGGACCCAGATCACTGACTACAAGCGCATCTGGGCCCCCGCCGCCACCATGACCCTGGCCAACCTGCTGGGCCAGATCGCTTTGGGGTCGCGCCGCCCCGACGCGATGGTGGATGAAGTCGCCGAACTCTTGTCACGGCGGCTGGCGCTGCTGCCGGTGCTTCAGGTGATTTCGCGCATCGCCGCCGCCCGCCCCACCGGCGAGGGCATGGACAGGCTGGCCGCGCGCATTTTTGCCGAATTGAACAAGCGGCTCAACGGCGACCCGCCGCCCGAGTTCACCGAACGCCGCCAGTTACTGCAAACGATGACGGCGCTGGTCCAGCGCGCACGTATGGGCGACCGCGCCCAGGACATCGAACAGGCGCGGCTGGTAGTGATCGAGGCCCTGTTCGACGCCATGCGCGGCAAGGTTCTGGTGGCGCGCGGCCTGCTGGATTCCCTGGCCAAAAGCGAGCAGTTGCCGCCGACCTTGCGCGCCGAAATCACGCGACGGCTCAAGCCCGCCGGGTAACCCACAATCTGTCCGCACGTTGCTGACTGTCAGTCTTTCTTTGATTCCCGCGCGCTTTCGTTTGTCGCGCCGGCAGCTACCGTTGCGCGCCGGAGAACACCTTATGCGCAGCTTTCACTACAAACTCATGGTCTGCGGCCAGCCCAGCTTCCGCAGCGTACGCGACAACCTGCCGCAACTGGCCTATGAGGCCGGCATGCAGCGCGGCTTTCTGCTGGAAAAAGACAGCAGCGTCAACCGCGTGGCCGGGCGCTACGTCTACACCAGGGTCGGCAAAACCGTGACACTGGACGCCGCAACGTTGCAGCCCAAGGAAACGCCCACGGAAACGCTGGCCGAGTGCCGGTTTGAACTGGATCAGCAGAAGGGCCTGGTCATGGCCCAGCAGCGACGCGGAGAACTGAACGCGCTGCATGAGGCCCTGGATTCAATGCCCGAGGTCAGTGTCGAATTCGAAGACCTGAACCTGAACCTGACGGCGCTGATGTTTGACCTGCAGCGCGCGTACAAGAAGAACGAAGTGAAGTCTTTGCGCATCAAGGATTACCTGGCGCGCGAAAACATGCTGGCCAGCGCGACATTCAAGCTGGTGGAGCCGCAGGAGGCCGAAAAACTCGCCGAACGTTTTTCTGACCAGTTGCAGGCCTTCACCCTGACACTGAAGCTGCCGGACGGCGCCTGCGCCGTGACCGTCACACGCAACGGCAGCGTGCGCGCCAGTGACGATACACCCGACGATGTGCTGCGTTTTGTGAAGGATCTTCTGCCGGCCCATCACGAGGCCGAAGTAGAAACCACCGAAGTGCGCGACCCTGTGGCCGCCAGGCGCAAACGCAAATAGCCGCGTCAGCGCGAATCGTGTATCCGCGTACAGTGCGGGCAACGGATAACTTCGTTGCGCGCCCGCGCGCGGGTGGCGTGGTGCATGGTCAGTTCGCCGCTGCAGCCTTCACAGAAGCTGTCCTTGATGCCGCAGATCGGTGAATCGGGGTGTCTGCTTCGCGCGCTTTCATAGGCGTGCAGCAGTTCTTCCTGCATGGCCGCCGCCAGTTGCCCGCGCGGCCCGGCAACTTCCTGTTGCGTCGCGGCCGCCGCGGCCTGGTGGCCGTCCTGGGCGGCTTTGGCCGCCGCGACCCTGTCCGTGGCGGTTTTGTGCGCGGCCTCGGCCGCGGTCACGGCGGCTTTGGCCTTTTCGATCTCGTCCAGCAGGCCAAGCCCGGTGTTTTCCAGGGCATCAAGGCCGGCGCGCTCCTTGGCCAGGGCGTCTGCGGCCTGCTTGCGGATCGCGTCGCTGGTGGCCGAGTTCACAGTGTCTTCAAGCTGGCCCAGGCGTTTTTGCAGCGCGTTGATTTCGACTTCCGTATCGCGTTCGCGCCTTTCCAGATCGCGCAGGCGCGCTTTGGCGTCATCCAGTTTCTTGCGGGCCGCGGCCTCGGCGGATGCCGCATTGGCGGTTTCGCGCGCCGCCAGCGCCGCGCGCGAAACCGCGGCAAACACGCGCGCGTCAAGTTCGCGCAACTGCCACATCAGGTTCAACTGGTCGGCAAAACCGGACATGCCAGCGTTCTACCACGCGGCGCCACGCAATCACCCCGGAAAGCAGACAACCGCCGGGGGCGGTTGTCTTTGGGGTCAGTCTTCGCCGCCGGCGTCAAAATCCTCGTCGCCCTCGCCCCCACCGCCGCCGCCGCCAGCCTTCAGAGCCTCCATCAGCAGGGCGCTGGCGCTGACACCATCCAGGAAGCCCTCCAGCTTGCGCGAGCGCACCGGGTGCTGCAGTTTGCGGATGGCTTTGGCTTCGATCTGGCGCACGCGCTCGCGGGTGACCTTGAAGATCTTGCCCACCTCTTCCAGCGTGTAGGTGTGGCCATCGCCGATGCCGTAACGCAGACGGATGATCTCGCGCTCGCGGTAGGTCAGGGTGTTCAGCACGCGGTCAATCTTGTCCTTGAGCATTTCCTGGCTGGCCACGCCCACGGGGTTTTCCGCGTTGTCGTCCTTGATGAAGTCACCAAAGAAGCTGTCGTCGCTGTCGCCGATGGGCCGGTCAAGGCTGATCGGGTGCTTGCTGATCTTCAGCACGCGCTTGGCTTCTTCGTAGCTGATCTCGGCGGCGGTCGCCAGTTCGCGCACGCTGGGCTCGCGGCCGGTTTCCTGCATCAGGCGCTTGGCCACATTGCGCAGCTTGCTCATGGTTTCAATCATGTGCACCGGAATACGGATCGTGCGCGCCTGGTCGGCAATGCTGCGCGTGATCGCCTGGCGGATCCACCACGTGGCATAGGTGCTGAACTTGTAGCCGCGACGGTATTCGTACTTTTCCACTGCCTTCATCAGACCGGTGTTGCCCTCCTGGATCACGTCCAGAAAGCTCAGGCCGCGGTTGCGGTACTTCTTGGCAATGCTGACCACCAGGCGCAGGTTGCCGCTGAACAGCCGGCGCTTGGCCTCCTCGTAGGCCTGGTAGCGGCGCTTCATTTCCTCGACGCGCTCGTGCAGTTCCTCGCGCGTTTCCATGGCCCGGCGCAGCAGCGTTTCAAGCTCTTCCTTGAGCTGATCCACGCGCTTGCGGGCTTCCTGCACGTTTTCCAGACGCTCGATCTCGCGCGCCAGCCAGTTGGCCTTGCGGCTGACGCGTTCGATTTCGTCCATCATCGGCTTGATCTTCTTGGTCTGGATGTTGAGTTCTTCCAGCAGAATCACGCCCTTTTTCTGGCGCGCGCGCACGCGCTGGAACGCCAGTTCGCGGTCCTTTTTGGCGCCCTTGCCGGCCCAGACCATCCATTCGTCCTGGTTGAGGCGCACCAGGTACTTCAACGTGGTCAGGTTGTCGTTCAGACGCGCCGACATCTCGGACTTGGCCATCTCGAATTCACTGTTGAACTTCATGGTGCGGTCAAAGGCCAGTTCGCCGCGCTCTACTTCGCTGAGAATGCGGATGGCGTCCACCTGGGCGATCTCGGACTCCAGCACCCGCTTCTGAAAGCGCTTGCGGGTTACTTCAATCTTCTTGGCCAGCGCGATTTCCTCGTCGCGGGTCAGCAGCGGAATCTCGCCCATCTGCTGCAGGTACGTGCGCACCGGGTCATCAATCCGGCCGTCTTCGTCCACCGGCGGCTTGGGCTCGCTGTGTCGGCGGTCTTTCTTGTCGCGCACCCGGTATTCGGGGCTGTCCTCGACGACCTCGATCTTGAGTTCGTCCAGGCGCATCAGGATCTGGTCCAGGCGCTCGGGGCTGACCACATCGCCAGGCAGGGCTTCGTTCATTTCATCGTAGGTGATGTACCCGCGCTCGCGGCCCATACGGATCAGCTTGCGGATCTGGTTGTCCACCTCTTCGGGCGACAGCACATGGGTGGTCGGCAGCAGGTTGGCCGTTTCCGTGGGCACAATCGTCGTGGTTCCGGCGGCGGTCTTCTGGAAGCCGCTGACGGGCTTGATGAACACTTTCTGCACCGGCACTTCCGGCGGCGGCAGATTGGGCAGAGACCGGGTAATCGAACCCGTCTGGCGCTTCTTGCCCGGATCGCGCGCCGGTTTGGCGCCGGCCTGTGTCGGAAGCTTGATCGCGTTGTCTTCGGTCTTCTTGCTCATGAATCCCGTGTCCTCTCGTGCGGCGGATTGTTCCCGCGCCCCTTCTGTTAATGCGCTTCAGACGTTTACGGCTTCCACAATCCCGTCTAGGGCCCGCGGCGGCGCCGGGCCTGCTGCCCCTTCTTCTGACGCAAAAGTTCCAGTTCCTGCGTGCTGCCTTTGGCCGCCACAACCGGTTCGCCGCGCGCGGCGGCAAACCGGCGCAGTTCCTCCAGCAGCCGTACCGTCTGGTCAGCCCCGGGGCCGGTGCTGTGGTCCGTGGGCAGATACATCAGCTCCTCAATCCGCGCCAGTTCTGCCCGGGCTTCGGGCCCCAGACCACCCAGCAGCGCACCGGGCACCGCCTGCCCGTGCTCATCTACAGCGTTAAGCATTTCGCGGTAGACCTCGCCCAGCGCCGCGCTGTGAAAATCTTTGGGCTCGACAATTTCGGCCGCAGCCTTGAGCGCAGCCCCGTTCTCCAGCAGTCGTCGCAACAGCTCGCGTTCATACTGTGCGGCCACACCGCCGGCGGGGCGCGCCGCCGGCCGCGGTTCGGCCGCGGCCTGGGACCGGTTCGTCTGCGCTTCAATGTCGCGCCGGGCTTTTTCGACCGCCGCCACCACCACGGCTTCGCGCAGTCCAAGCCGCGCCGCGGCCGTCTTGGCGTACAGTTCACGCAGACTCTGGCTTTCAGCGCGCGCCAGGGTCTGGGCAAGCTCGCCCAGCGCCTTTTCGGCCTCCACCGGTCGCCGCAGGTCGTAGCGCGCGCCCAGCGTGTCCAGCTTGAACGCAAAGGCGTCTTTGGCTGCCGCCAGCGCCGCTTCAAACGCCGCCGCGCCACGGGCCCGCAGCAGGTCAAACGGGTCCATCTCGTCGGGCAGAACCGCCACGTCGGCGTCCATGCCGGCCTCAAGCACCAGATCCACCGCGCGTTCGGCGGCCTTGATACCGGCACTGTCGCCGTCCAGAACCAGGGTCAGGCGCGGGGCATAACGGCGCAAGAGCGCCAGTTGTTCCAGTGTCAGTGCCGTGCCCAGCGGCGCCACCGCGTTGTCAAACCCGTGCACGTGCGCGGCAATCACGTCGGTGTAGCCCTCCATGATCAGCGCGCGGCCGGTGGCCTTCAGGCGCCGGCTTTCGGCCAGACGGTCTACGGCGTACAACAGCCGCGACTTGTGAAACAGCAGACCTTCGGCCGAGTTCACATACTTCTGCGCCTTGGCATCAGGGTCCAGCAACCGCGCCCCAAAACCCACAATGCGGCCCTGCGCGTCACGAATCGGGAACGTCACCCGGCCGCGAAAAAAGTCGTACCAGCGGCCTTCGTCATTCTTGCGGCAGATGCCCGTGGCCAGCAGTGCTTCGTCGTCAAACTTGCTGCGCGCGGCATCCGTCACGCGCGTCCATTCATCCGGCGCGTATCCCAGACCCCAGTTCTCGGCCACTTCGCCGCCCAAGCCGCGATCCTCCAGATACTTTCTGGCGCCGTCGTGACGCGCCAGATTGGCCACAAACCCGCGCTGGGCCCAGTTCATGATCTCCAAGGCCTTCTGGCGCAGGCTGCGATCGGCCTGGCTGGGCCCGGTGCCCTCATAGCGCAAGGTGACGCCGGCGCGCGAGGCCAGCTTTTCCACGGCTTCGACGAACTCGAGCTTTTCGTAGGCCATGACAAAATCAATTGCGCTGCCGAATACGCCGCAACCAAAGCACTTGTAGACCTGGCGTGCAGGAGAAACCTGAAAGGAGGGAGTCTTTTCGTCGTGGAACGGGCAGTTCGCCCAAAAACCCGCGCCGCGCCGCTTCAGCGGCACATAGGCGGAGACAAGTTCGACGATATCGTTGGCCCGGCGGACTTCCTCGATACTTTCACGCGCAATGCGTCCCAATGAGTCGTTCTCCGTGATGCCGTGGCCATTACCGCTGGAAATGGCTTGGGATGCGGGCCTGTAACCCGACCCTGCCCTTTCGGCAGTCTCCTAACGTACCCCGAACAGTACCACACCACAGGCCAAGCGTCAAACGGACTTGACAAGGCCTAAACGTGGCATCTGCTCGCAAATCTATAGCTGATAGATCGTTACGCCGCGATCCACACTCTGCCAACGGCTCAGACTTGACCGGAAACCGACATGCGTTACACTTTTGCGCCCCAAAACCACCGGTTTTGGGCCAAATTTTTACCTCACGCCCCTATCGTCTAGAGGCCTAGGACGAGGCCCTCTCAAGGCCTAGACACGGGTTCGAATCCCGTTAGGGGTACCAGACAGCGCTGCGCGGCCGGTTCGCCGGTCGCGCAGCTTTTTTGCGCCGCCAGTAAACAGGCGCTTGACCCAAGGCTGCCGGGGGCGGCCCGGCCTGACGCTGCTATGATGGGTTGAAATTATCACGGGCATTTGCCCAACCAGGGATGGCCGCCGCACGGCCTTTCGGCCGTTGCCATCCGGGGGAGCACATGGGCGAAGTCAGAACATCGATAGTCATGGACAGCGCCGAGGCGCAACAGCCGCGCCGCGGGCGCAAACGCCACACTGCCCACGTGACGGGTTTTTCCGACGGGCGCAAGCCTTCGCTGACAGTCGGCAACATCGTTCACTTCATTGTCGCGGCGTTCTTTCTGTGGCCGATCTTCGTGATTGTGGCCGCCATCTGGTCGCTGGGCGACGCCGTCAACTTTGTGCGCTACACCATCGAGGCTTCAATCAGCAGCACGTTCTGGTTCGTGCGCCTGTGCGAGGAATGGATCCAGTCACTGACCTCGCACCGCGACGACCCGGCGTTGTTGCGCGTCAAGGGCCGCCGCCGCGCGCTGGGCGCAACCGTGGCCAAAGACTGGCGCAACGCCGGGCGCGCGTTGATGGGCGTGGGCCGGGCCTGGAGCAAAACGTTCGGTCTGGGCGGGCTGTTCGCGTCGCTGGAAGAACGCATGGAACGCGCCAACCGCGACTGGCGCCTGTACGTGGCCGCTGAATGGCCCCCCACCGACCAGCCGGCTGAGTTCCCGGAACACTATGTGGTGGTAGACGAACTGCCGCCCGGCGGCTCCAGCGCGCGGCTGTACGTGGTGCGCAAGAAAGCCGAAGAAGGCGGCGGGTCGTTGTTCGTGCTGAAATACTTTGACCTGCGCAGCGGCGGCAGCCTGGAATCCGTTGTGCGCGAAAGCCAGGCCGCCGAACTGGCCAAACGCCTGGGCCTGATTATCGAAAGCAGCCTGGGCACCAACGCCTTCTGGTACGTCATGCCGTACTACCACGGCGAAACGCTGACCAAGGGCGTACTGCGCAACATCAAGGGCGCGCGCGAAACCGCCGCCAGCATGAACGAACACCTGCGCATGAGTCTGGGCTATGTGCACCAGCTTTTGCAGATCATCGCCCAGTACCACGAAGCGGGCGTGATCCACAAGGACATCAAACCCGACAACCTGATCATCGCCGGCGAGCGCATCTATCTGGTGGACATCGGTCTGATGACACCGCTGTCCAGCATGGCGCAACTGACCACCCACGGCACCGAGTATTTCCGCGACCCCGAAATGGTCAAACTGGCGCTGGAGGGCCGTGAAGTGCGTGAAGTAGACGCCGCCAAGTTCGACGTCTACAGCATCGGCGCGGTCCTGTACTTCGCCGTGTCGGGCGAGTTCCCCACCAGCGGCGCGCTGTCGCGGCTGCCCAACGATCTGCCGATCGCGTTGCAGTGGGTTGTCAACCGCGCCATGACCGGCATGAGCCAGCGTTACACTGACGCCCGCGCCATGTTGACCGACGTGGACTATCTGTTCTGGGCCGCCGCCACAGGCCAGCTTGCCAATGTCAAGCCTGCCGACCTGCCCAGCTTCAAGGGCATGCCGGTACCGCCGCATCTGGCCGCCGGCGCCGACAACACCGAATTCCGCACCCGCCTGGCCGGTGCCCCCGGCGGGTATGGCGCCTGGTACAGCGCCCCGGCCTATCGGCCCCGGCGCTTGTCCACCGCGGGCAAGTTCGGCATTGCCGCAATCGCGCTGGGCGGCGTGGCGTTTATTGCCGTCATGGCCATGTGGGCCGGCGCCGAGGGCACACGCCGCCAGCTTCAGGCCGAGCGCCAGTCCGCACCCCGCGCCTACAGCCTGGTTGAAGCCCTGCCGGATCAGAAACATCAGCTTGCGCCCTACTTTGTGGCGCTGGACGGCATGCTGGCCAAACCGCCCGCGACCCAGAACTTCATCTACCGCGAGCCGATGCCGCGCATTGAACTGGTTCCGCAACTGCTGGCTCATCTGCAGGAACGCAACGACCAGGCCGTGCGCGACCTGACCCCGCGCTGGAGCAAGGCCGGCCTGGGCAAAGATCAGATGCCCCGCGAAATCCCGTTTGTGCTGGTATGCGTGGACCCCGACCCTGAAGACCAGGCCCTGTGCCGCGGGCTGGAGCGCGAAATCCGGCTTGAGGCCGCGCGCACGGGGCTTCGCAACGTCAGCGTAGCCGAAGGCGACAACGGCCGCATGCTGGCGCAGATGGCGATTTCGGCGACCGGCGGCAACGTCGAGCAGCACCGCGAACTGGCCCTGTGGTTCGCCCGGCGCGGTGAAGTGCCCGCGGCCGTGGTGACCTGGAGCGTCGGCGGCGGCACCGCCGGCCGCGAACTGCTGCTGGAGGCCGTGTACCCCGGCGCCGAGGCCCAGACCCGCATGCGCTTTGCCGACGCCGCGACGCACGACTGACCGGCGTTACACAGCCCCGGTTCTTTTGTAGGTTCACAGATGTTCCGGTCGCGCTACGCTGCGCGCGGGGTGAACCATCGGCAACCTGCTGCACAACCGCGCCCTGCTGCAACCCCGGTCACTGGACCGCATCGAACAAGCCGTGGCCGCGGCTGAACGCCGCACCGGCTGCGAGTTTGTGGTGGTGCTGGCGCCGGCCAGTTCGCGCTACGAGGGCCGCGTCTGGGCGCTGGCCGTCGGTGCGGCACTGGCTGTGTACCTGTTGCTGCTGGGCGTTCACGAACTGGCACTTGACCTGACGGCCGACCCGGTGTGGCTGCTGGCCGAAGCCGTCGCCATGGGCGCCCTGGCCATGCTGGCGGCACGGCGCAGCAACCGGCTGCTGCGCCTGCTGGTGCCACGCTGGCGCCAGAGCGCCTGTGTGGATGCCGCGGCCGAGGCCACCTTCACGCGCGAAAACGTCAGCCTGACCCGCGAACGCAACGCGGTGCTGCTGTACATCAGCGTGCTGGAAGGCGAGGCACGTCTGGTGCCGGACATCGGGCTGACGCGCGCATTGCGGGAATCAAGACTGGGCGAGATCAAGGCCATGCTGTCGGCGCCCGGCGACGGCGACCCCGTCGAACGTGTCGAGAGCGTCCTGGAGGCGCTTGGCCGCGCCTGTGGCGAATGCTTTGCCCGCCGCGACGACGACATCAACGAGCTGCCGGACAAACCCCAGATTCGCCTGCCCTGATCATGCACTCGCGCGCCCTGTGCTGGTTTCTGCTGCTGTCACCGCTGATCGCGGGCGTGCTGGCCCATGAACTGGAGGCCCGCGCCGGCGGCGGCGGCGGTTACAGCGGCGGCAGTGGCGGCGGTGGAGGAAGCAGCGGCGGGGGCGGCGACGGCGCGGGCATTATCATCTATCTGGTTATCCGCCTGCTGGTGCTGCTGTGGACCGAAGGCGGCCCGGTGGGCAAGGTACTGTGCGTGGTGATCGTGGCGGGGATTGCGGTGTTTGCCTACAAGACCGCCGTCAAGCGCCGGCAACAGCAGGAAGAACTGAACCGCCAGGGCCGCCTGATCCAGTCGCGCACCCAGCAGCGCCAGCAGACCCAGGGCGTGGCCCTGATCCGCAGGCACGACCCGAACTTTTCGCGCGTTCTGTTTCTGGATTTCGCCCACCTGTTGTATGTGAAGTTCCACGAAAGCCGCGGCGGCATGGGCCTGCGCGGCGACAACGCCGCTATCGCGCCCTACCTGTCGCCCGAAATCCGCCGCCTGCACCTGAACATGGCCACCCGCGTGCACGAGGTGGTCGTGGGGTCGCTGCACCTGGGCGAAGTGTGGCAGACACCCACACACCTGCGCGTGGCCGTGAATTACAAGGCTAACGTGGTCGAGGAAGAAGCCGGCCGCAAAACCCGCTGGCTGTACCGCCACCGGCTGGTGCTGGCGCGGCCACTGCACTTGCTGACACAGGACCCCGACAAGGTGATGAAGCTGGGCTGTCCGGCCTGCGGCAGCGCGACCGAACTGCGCCTGGACGGCACCTGCCCCAGTTGCGGAACACCCGTCGGCGGGGGCGAACTGGACTGGCAGATTGTTCGCGTCGAAATCAACGGCCGCGAATCCGTGCCCGAGGCCGTGGTCCGCGGCGGCGTGGAGGCAGGAACCGACCTGCCCACGGTGTTCGCGCCCGACCTGGGCGCCCAGCGCCGGGCGCTTCAGGCGCGCGACCCGGAGTTTTCCTGGCCTGGCTTCAGCGCGCGGCTGCGGCACATGTTTATGGAAATCCAGCACGGCTGGACAACTCTTGACGAGTCAAGACTACGACCCTGGGAAAGCGACAGTATCTTTGACGCGCACCGTTACTGGCTGGCCCGTTACCGCGAAGAAGGCACCCGCAACGTGCTGGAACAGATCACGATCGAGAAAATTGACGTGGCGCGCATCGAGCACGACGCCTGGTTTGACGCCATCACGGTGCGCGTGTTCGCAAGCATGGTTGACTACCATCTGTTGCGCGACGGCTCGGTCGCGGGCAACCGCCACAAACCACGGCGCTTCAGCGAATACTGGACACTGGTACGCCGCGCCGGGCGCAAGGCCCGTGCGCCCGGCGACGTCGCCAGTTGCCCCAGTTGCGGCGCGCCGCTGGATCGCATCAACCGCGCGGGTGTGTGCGGCTACTGCGGCAACCGCGTGGTAAGCGGTGAGTTTGACTGGGTTCTGGCAATCATCGAGCAAGACGAGGAATACCGGGGTTAGCACTGGCAACCACAAAGACAGCGCAAAGACCACTTGTTACGTATTTACACAGGTCTTAGTGCGTCCAGTTTGTCCACAGCCTCGCAAAGGCTCTAAATCAAGACTTTTAGAGCGCCTTGAGATTGGCATGACGGTTGCTCTACTTGCGGCGGAAGACCGGCCCCCAAGCCGTTTTCTACGCCCAGCGCACCCGCCAACGTGGCGGGTGCGACTGGTTAACGGCCGGTCGTTCCGGTCCCCACACCGCACGCTCCGCAGAGCTTCGCTTTCCAAACAGTCCACCGGACTGTTTGGATGCCCAGCGCACCCGCCAACGTGGCGGGTGCGACTGGTTAACGGCGCGTACCACAACCCGGAAAGCCGCGGCCTTTAGCCCAGCAATTTTTTCACCTCAGTGTCCGCGTAGGCGCCGCCTTCACCGGTCAGGTACGTAATCAGGGCGTTGCGATCGTTGAACACGTCGCCGGCCAGCAGACTTGTGATGCTGCTTTGCAGCATTGGCCGGCGGCGGCTGGTTACCATCTGCTTCAGAAAATCGCGGTTGTAGAACGCGTCAATAAACGCCCAGAACACCCGCGTGCCCTGGCGGATCTTGTGCTCGTAATCCAGGAACATGGCCTCGCGGAAATCCCGCGCGGCAAAGGCCCGGCCGATAGCGTCGGCGGCCAGTTCCGCGGCCTTGGTGCTGAGAAACACACCGCTGGAAAAAATCGGATCCACAAACACGCCGGCGTCCCCCACCTTAAGCCAGCGGTCGCCCACCTGGCGCTCGCTGGTGTAGCTGAAATCGGCCTCCATCAGCACGTCGCAGCACGCAACGGCGTCGCGCATGCGCGGGGCCATGCTGCGGCTCTGCTGAATGCTGCGCCAGAAAAACTCATGCGGTGTCAGGCCGCTCTGGCGATAATAGGTCGCGTCAGCCACGACGCCCACGCTGGTGGTGCCGTCGGAAAACGGGATCAGCCAGAACCAGCCCATGCGCGTGTCGCCGAAGCGGACGATGATGATGTTGTTGGGGTCCTGTTCGCAGCGCACGACGTTGGTGAAGTGGGCGTAGCAGGTGATCTTGCGGTGCGCCGGATGCACACGACGCTGGTTCTGACGTGCCGAAAGAAACGTCCAGCGGCCGGTCACGTCGCACAAAATCTGGCTGCGGATCGAGCCGCGGTCGGTGACCAGCGTCGCGCCGCCGGCATCCACGGCCCAGCCGGTGGCGGTGGCGGGCTGGAACACGGCAACGCCCAGTTCGCGGGCGTGATCCAGCAGCAGTTTGTCAAACGGGCCGCGCTGCACCTGAAACGCGTAGGGGTGGTTCGGGTCCAGTCCGTTGCGGAACCAGAAGCACTCTTCCTCCAGCGTTTCGTCAATCACAAAGCGCGCGCCGCGCTTTACGCAGTAGCCCTGCTGGTGAATCTTGGGCAGAACGCCGGTTTTCTCCCAGATGTCAATGCTGAACGGCAGCAGCGACTCGCCGATGCGGAAACGCGGAAACTCGCTGCGCTCGACCACGGCGACCGTGCGACCCTGTTTGGCCAGCAGCGCCGCCAGCGTGCTGCCGCCGGGGCCGCCGCCGATCACAGTCACGTCAAACGTGCCCAGACTGTCGTTGCGGCCGTCGGCACGTTCATCCAGCCGGTAACCGGCCAGATCCTGCGGCGGCTTGACGGCCAGCGCCGCGGCGGCCTGTGACACCATCGGCGCCGCCGGTGTGGCCTGGTCGTTTTCGGCCCTGGCGCGCGCGGGCTGGGCAGCGGCCGCGGGTGCCGGACGGGCTTTGGGCGCCGGCTTGCGTTTGGCGGGCTTGCGGCCGGCAACCGGCCGCGCGGCTTTCTTTTTGCGAGCACGAACCTTCGCGCCGCCCTTGCGGGCGGGCTTTGGGCGCTTGCCCCCGCGGGCAGCGCGCTGTTTTCTGGATGGCATGGAAGACTTCCGGTAGAACCCCGGCATCGAAGTATGGTACGTCCGTTTGCGCGATGCAAGGGGCGCGGGGTTGTGGCGCGGACCGCCCAGGTCTAGATTGCCCCCGATCGCGCCACGCCAGCAAGGAACCGCGTGCTTTCCATCCTGCAACACCCGAACCTTGACCCCGTAATCGTGTGGGTGAAAGAGCCGCAACTGGCCCTGCGCTGGTACGGGTTGATGTATGTGCTGGCGTTTACCGTGGGCTACGCGATTTTTCGCTGGCTGCAGAAATCGGGTTATCTGCGCATCTCGGCGGCCGATGTCAGCAACTACATCATTGTGGGCGTACTGGGCACGTTTCTGGGCGGGCGCATCGGCTATCTTCTATTCTACCAGTTCGACGAACTGTTCCTGCACGGCAAACTGTCGCTGGGCGAGCGCCTGTGGAAGATGGTTTCGGTCTGGGAAGGCGGCATGAGCTTTCACGGCGGCGTGTTCGGCGTGACATTTGCCGTGCTGGCGTTTTCACTTTGGAAGAAACACAACTTCTGGAACATCATGGACGGCAGCGCGCACATCGTGCCGCTGGGCGTGGCATTGGTGCGCGTGGGAAACTTCATCAACGGCGAACTGTACGGCCGCACCATCAACTACCCCGACGGCACGCCGATCTTCAAGGTCGAAGACCTGCCCTGGTACGCCATGAAGTTCCCCACCGACCACCATACGCCCGGCGCCCAGTTGTACCTGCAAGAAGAGCTTCTGGCCGCCTGGCGCGCCGCGCACCCCCAGGCCACAACCGCACCGGCCTCGTTCAATCCTTTGCCCGTGGACCCCGATGTCTGGGCCAGGGTCAGCGAACACTTTCCCGGCCGCTACCCCAGCCAGATCGTACAGTTCGCGTTTGAGGGCGTGCTGGTGCTGGCGGCCATGTGGCTGTTGCGCCGTCGCGTGAAACGACCGGGCGTTCTGGCCGGGCTGTTTCTGCTGGCCTACGCGGTGTTTCGCATTCCCGCCGAAATGATCCGCCAGCCCGACAGCCAGGTGGACCCGGCCCGCGCCGCCGAATTGGGCGGCACGGCGGCGTTTCTGAACAGCATTGGCATGACCATGGGACAGTTTCTGTCGGTGGTCATCATCGCCATGGGGCTGGCCATCGTGGCCTGGCGCATGCTCAAGGGTAAACCCGAGCACGACTATTCGCCCGAACAACGCCGCGGCGGATTCGCACGCGAAACGCTGCGCGACCTGCCCGAAATGCTGGGCCTGCGCAAACCCGCACCGGGGCCTGACACGAAATAGCCGCTACTTGCGCCGCAGGTGCACCAGGTTGCCTTTGTCGGTGCCCATCACCGCCGACTGGCCGCCGCCCAGCGCCGCCATGCAGCGCAGCCGGTCAGGCACGGGGCTTTGGGTGAAGCCCGCCACCTCCAGCGTTTCCGGGTTCAGAAACGACAGGCCGGGGCCGGCAAAGGCCGCGATGTACAGGCCGCCTTCCGTGACCACGGCCAGCGGGGCCTTGAGCGCCAGTTCCGGCTGGGCGGGGCCGCCGGTGCCCATGGCCTGAAGCTTGCCGCCAAAGATCACGAACGTGCCCTTGGGCGTGTGCAGAAAGGCGGTGACCGGCACGGCCAGATCCTTGACCGCGAACACTTCGTTGAGCACACCTTCGTTGACGGTGAAGCGCCGCACAGCGCGCCCGGCCGCAACCCAGATTTCTTCGCCCCAGGCCGAAATCGCGCCCACGGCTTCGCCCTTGTCGGACACGCTTACCGCCACGCCCGAGCCGTCGCCCTTGCGCAGGTTGCCCTGGCGGTCGCCGATCAGCAGCATGTTGTGGTGAAAGTACAGCGCCGAGACGCCGGGCACACGCGCGACCAGCGGCGTAACCACTTTCAGGCTGTTGGCGTCCAGCAGAATCACCTCGCCGGCGGCGGTTCCCACGGCCAGACGCTGGCCGTCGGGGCGCAGCGCCAGCGCCGTAATTTCGGCCTTTTCAACCACGCCCTCGGCGCTGTGGGGCCGGTTAGTCCCGTCCCAGCGCCGCAGCACGCCGGTGTCAGAGGCCGCAACCCAGGCGCCCCCGCCGGCGGCAATCAGTTGCGCCACGCCGGAGTTTTCAAAGCCCTGCCAGTGCGTGGCCTCCAGTTCCGCCAGCACGGTCGGGGTCGGGCCGGTGTTCGAGGACGGGCCGCCCTCAGGTTCGCGCAGCACAAAGTGCCACAGCGCGTAGGCCCCGCCGCCCAGAATCGCCAGTACCACCAGCAGGCCCAGGATCCCGCCACCGCCGCCGCGCGCACGCGAGGCCACCACCACCTTGTCGTCAAAGGCCTGGGGCTTGGAAAAATCGGGCTTCCCGGCGCTGCTGGGAGGCTGGTTGCCGTCCCAGGACGAGGCATGCCGTTCGGCAGCCACAACGGCGCTGGCGCTGCCGTCCAGAATGTTGTTTTTCTGGAAGGTGGGAAAACTCTTGGCGGCGTAACTTTCCCATTCGGATTCGTCTATCTTTTCCGGGTTCTGCACGGTCTTGCGGCGCGAGCTGCTGCCGCTGCCGGGGCGCGTGTCGCGGTGCGGCGACATGGCCGGGTTGCTGGTGGCGCGGCGCACGCCGGTGTCGGCGTCGCGGGGCAGGGCTTTGATCTCGCCGCTGCTGCGCCGGGCGCGCGCCTTGGCCTCGCGCACCATGTCCTGGGTCAGTTCAGCCAGTTCGGGCGGGATCTGGGGCGCGGCCTTGACCGCGCCGGTAGCCGGCCGCGGCGGCGTGTCGGTCATGCCCGGCCCCATCGCGGGCAGGGCGGGCGAACTGGTGCGGGCCTTTTCGGCGGCCTTGCGCAGCGCGTCCAGATGCGGGCTTTCGACGCGGCCCTTGTCTATAGCCGCGGCGGCCTCCTGTTCTTTCTGTTTGTTGATTGCCTCGGCGTCCACCTTGAAGCCGGTGGTGGCGAAAATCGTGGCGCCTTCAAACAGCAGCTTGCGCGTGCGGCGGTTCAGGCGCGCGATGTCGGCCAGTTTGGAGGCAATCGCGTCCAGGTCGCCGGGGCGCTTGGTGTGGTCCTTCTGCGTCATCTCGTGGATGACGCGCGTCAGCTTCATGCCCGCGTCGTCCTTGATGCGGTCTTCGGGCACCACAATCCGGTTTGTCACGTGCTGAAGCGCCACCGCCATCGGCGTACTGCCGGCAAAGGGCGGGCGGCCCACAAACAGGTGAAACAGCGTGGCGCCCAGACTGTACACGTCGGCCTTGGGCCCCACCGCCACGCCCTGGGCCTGTTCGGGGGCCATGTAGTCGGGCGTGCCCATGATCGCGCCGGTCATGGTCAGGCCGCTTTCGCTGGCCAGCGCCCGCGCCAGACCAAAGTCGGCCACCTTGACGCCGCCGTTGTTGGGCAGCATCAGGTTGGCGGGCTTGATGTCGCGGTGGATCACGTTGTTGGCGTGCGCGCTGGCCAGAGCCCGCGCCGCGCCGGCGCCGATGTCGGCCACCACCGAGGCTTCCTGGGGCCCGTACTTGCGCACCAGTTCCAGCGCGTCGGTGCCGTCAATGAATTCCATGACCAGGTAGTAGTACCCGGACTCTTCGCCCACGTCGTAGACACGCACGGTGTTGGCGTGGTTCAGGCGCGCCGCCAGTTTGGCCTCGCGCAGAAAGCGCTCCACCAAATTGCTGTTGTTGGCCAGATGGGGCGGAAGAATCTTGACCGCGACCTCAATGTCCAGGCCGCCGTGCATGCCCTTGTAGACCGTGCCCATGGCGCCGCGGCCACAGATGCGAAGCAATTTGCACTTGCCGATGGTGTAGCCGACAAGCGATTTCTGCTCCGGCGGACTGGGACGATTCATCAGGGCTCCGACTGCACGAAACGCACTGCGCTACACCATTATGCGCTGCACGGCGGAATTGCGCCACCACCCAGAACCGGCGGAATGAAGCGGCCTGGCGGGATTCCGACTTTCGTCGCACGGATGGTTCTGCCCACCGGGCTTACTACGGCCGCAGACACCCCAGCAGGTAAGGCCCCGCCCGGAAAAACTGGGCAAAGGTGCTGTGCCGGATCGCGGCGTCGCCGATTGTGACGGGGTCAATGTTCGGGTCCTGGGCCACCAGCAGACTCTGGGTGGCGGCCTGCCAGTTGGCGTTGCCGCTGGACCGGAATGCCCCCACGTATCCGGCACCGATCATCAGGTTCGGCGCGCCGTAGTCGGTACTGCCGCCGGGCATTTCATAGAACTTGCCGAATTGCGGCGGCGTAAGGTTGCCCATGTAAACCGCGGCATTGGTGCCCAGCAGCCAGTTCATGCAGCGTTCAATGTTGGAATCAAGCGCCGCGTCGTTCAGGTTGCCGCGCGCGTATTCCAGCGCCTCGGCCACATGGCCCACCTGCCAGGCCCTGAAGTTGCCGCTGCTGTCGGCAAAGCCGTTGCCGCTGGGGTCGCGCGGCGTGGTGGTGTTCTGGCGCGTCTGCACGGCGTTCAGCACATAGGCGCCCATGGACGCGGCGCTTGTGTCGTTGATCCCGTTGGCCACTTCATAGGCCACGGCAATGAACAGTGCGTGCGACAGCCAGGTGGTCGGGCAGGTCATGGTGCTGTTCACGCCGCCGTTGCCGGAATCAAAGAAGCGCTTCCACGTGCCGCGCAGGTACGTGAAGATTTCCTTGAGCACGTCCAGGCTCAACTGGTCGCCGGTCAGCAGATAGTGCTCGGCCAGAAACGCGCCCTTGAACACGTCCAGGTGGTGTTCGCCCAGGTGATAGTTGCCCAGGTCGTGCTGTTTGTTGTTGGGCGTGTAGCGCGTCTTGCCCTGCTGGCTGGCCTTGCCGCCGCTGACGGCGGGGTTGCCGGGTTCGGTGTAGTCAAAGCGCAGCCCCACGTCGCTGTGCAGCACGTCCACGTCGCGGAAGTGCCGGGCCGTGACGTCAAACAGCTTCCACATGCCGATGTTGCCGCTGGCGGCAAACCAGTTCAGGGCGCAGCGGCTGATCTCCCAGTCGTTGTTCTCCCAGCCCGCGCCGGGCAGGTGGGTCTTGCCGTCACCCCAGTTCCAGAATCCGTATTCGTGGCCGGTGGCGGTGCCGTTGCCGTCGGTACGGTCAAACAGAATGTCGCCGTAGTGGGTCAGCAGATCGGCCATGTAGTTGGTCACGGCGGCCTGCGCGGCGGGAATGATGTCGGCCACGCTGGTCATCAGGTCGTCGGTCACACCGATCCGGCCGTACACCCGCGCGGCGGCGTTGTGCTTGGGCGCCTGCACCGCCAGCGGCGGGTCGTTCAGGATGTTGGCATAAACGCCGGCCAGGCTGGCGTCGGTGCTGCCCACGCGGTCAAGGCCAAGCAGCAGTTCGTGGGTCTTCTGCGCGCCGGCAAACACCTGCAACGGCCAGGTTCCGGCGGGCCACAGGCCCACCCGCATCACGCCGTCGCCCTGCATGCGCAGTTGTTTGGGGTACTGCTGCCAGAACTCGCGCACCGCTACCGTGGCGCGCAGGCCGTTGCCTGTCATCTGCATCCAGCCCGGCGCCTTCTGGCCCGTGGCGGAAAGCTTGCCGGTCAGTGCGTAGGCGATCATGCCATCGCCCTGGTCCGGCCACACGTTCTGCAACGGGTCGCTGCTGCCGTCGCCGGTGCCGGCGTTGTAGCCCGGCGGCTGGGGGTTGTTGGGGTCGTTGGCGTCGTGGGTGCCGGTGTAGCCCTGCTGCAGGTCCATGAACTCGGCGCCGGTCAGGGTCTGGGCGGCGTGCGTGGCCGGATGGCCGCCGACCAGCGCGCCGGCCGTGCCGGTGTTGAGCTGCAGCGGCAGGTCAAACTCTACCGCGTCGGCGGTCGTCACCTGGGCCAGTTGCGCGGCGGCGGCTGCGGGGGTGGCCGCGGGCGTGCCGTGCCCGGTCATGTTGCGGAAACTGTAGCTGACCTTAATCAGCGGCAGATTCGCCCAGGCCGTGATGCGCACGATGTAATTCAGCTTGTCCTGGCCCAGCGTGCTGTTGCGGTGCACGCCCTCCACCACCAGCGTCGCGCGCACCGGCCCCTGTTCCTCGACGGCAATGCGCGTGGGCGCGATCTGGTCCATGCGGAACTGGTTTACGCCGTCGGTGATCACCACGCCGCGAGCCACGGCAGTGTTCAGACATTCGTCGTCCACCTGGCCGTCGTTGTCGCGGTCAACCTGGATGCTTTCAAACAGCCGAAAGGCCGTCTTGCTGACGGTGAAGTTCAGGTTGCCGGTGCGCACTTCAATGGTACCGGCGCCGTTGATGACCTGAAGGTTGCTGGTTGTCGCGCTGCCGCTGCCGCCGTTGTTGAGCTGGTAGTTGCCCACACCGCCCGTGCCCGACAGGTCGGCCATGAAATCCACCAGCACCCAGCGGATGCTGTTGTCCGGCCAGCGCGACATGACACGGAACTGGGCCGGAACATCCACCGACAGCGCCGTCTGCACGCGCAACTGGTTCACGTTGCCGTGCAGCGCCGGCGGCAGCGGAATGCCCACGGTGACGGGCGCGTTCACGGCCTGCCAGCCGTTTTGCGATTTCACAGAAAAGCGCACCGGAAACGCCCCGTACACCGGCGCGACCGTCAGCAGCACGCCCGCCGTGGCCACCACCGTGGGGTCGGCAATGCTGGTGGCGGTGATCGTCACGTTGGGGTTGCCGGGCATGGCCATCGGCGCGGTGTACAGGCCGTTGCTGTCAATCGTGCCGTTGACAGCGCCGCCGTTGACACCCCAGGTCACGCCGCCGGGGCCGCCCATGCCGCCGCCCTGCACGGTGGCGGTGAATTGCCGCTGGGTTCCCAATTGCACCTGCACAGAAACCGGCGTCACGGAAACGACAATTGGTGTGGGCTGGGGGCTGCCGCCCGGCGGGCTGCCGCCGGCACCGCAGGCAGCCAGAAAAACCAGCATCAGCGTGACAACCCAGGGCAGAAACTTGCTCATGGCGGCTCCGTCAATCGCAACAGGCGGCCACAGGCCGCCGCCGGATCCCAAGCCTGAAAGAGGTACGCGCATCCATTGTGCGCAAAGCCGGCCCCAAGCGCCAGCCCCCCAACCCGCGCGCGTAAATCGCCATTGCACATTCGCCAAACGCCGCGCGGAGCTCGCCGGCGGGTTATCATGTCTGCATGTACGCCGAACTGGCCTATCTGTTCCGCCACGCGCTGATGCGTGATGCGGCCTACGGCCTGCAATTGCCGTCTGACCGGGCCGCTCTGCACCGTCTGGCGCTGGAGGTCTCTGAGACGGTTCTGCCGCCATCAGAAATCAATCAGCCGGGGCCGCTGGCACGCGAACTGGCCGAACACGCGCGCCGCGCCCGACAGGGCGGCGCTGACCCCCAGGCAATGGCCGAAGCTGAGCGCCGCTACAACCTGCTGGCGGGACAGTACGCCCGCGACCGGTATCTGCTTTCCGAGGCCAGCCAGTGCTTTGGATTGGTTGCCGATGACGCTGGCGCGGAAACAGACATGCGACTTCAGGCCGCCCACAGTTGCGCGCGGGTAACACTGGATGCCGGGTTTGCCATCGAAGCCGCAGCCTGGCTGGATGAACGAATGGCGTGGGCCCGGCAGACCGGCGGCGCAGCGCTGGCCAATCTCCTGATTCTGCGCGCCCGGGCGGCTCGCGCGCTGGATGAATACACGGAAGCACTTTCATACACAGAAGAAGCAGCCCGGATTTTTCAGGCGCTTGGCGACCATGAAGGGCTGCTGGACACCATGATGGCCACAGCAACGTCGCTGCGACGACTGAATCGCCCCGAAGAAGCCGAGACAATCGGGCGGCAGACATGCGCGCTGGCCGAAGAACTGTGCCTGACCGCCAAACATGGCGCGGCACGAGTCAATCTCGGCGCACTGTTGCGCGGCCAATGCCGGTTCGGCGAGGCACGCACGGAGCTGCAACGCGGCATAGGGCTGCTTCAACAGTCCGGGGACTTGTGGAATCTGGGCCCGGCGCTGGGAAGCCTTGCGATTCTCGAAGAAGACCAGGGCAACGCCGAACTGGCCATTACCCTGACCCGCGAGTCCATCGAAATCGCCCGCCGCACAGGAAACCGTCACCTGCTGGGCATGGGCCTGAGCAATCTGGCCGCCATGCAGGTGGATTTCGGGCACGCTGGTGACGCGGCCCCTACCTTTGAACAGGCACTTGTATGCCTGAACGAAACGGCCGACCGCCGCTGCCTTGCCATCACACTGGCCTCCTATGCCGGGCTGCTTGAGGAACAGGGCAACCCCGACCGTGCCTGCGGCATGCGCGAGGAAGCCATCCGACTCAGTCGGCAGATTGGTTACCATACCGGAGTATGCGAGAACCTGTTGGGATTGGCTCGCGAACAACTCCGCCGGCGCTGCCTTGACCAGGCCGAACAACTCGCGCGCGAAGCCCTGGATTACGCCCGGGCTTCGCAGCGCCTGCCCGAGCAGGCCTTTGCCCGGTCCGTGCTGTGCCGGGTGTTGCTGGCCCGGGGGCGCGTAACCGAAGCAAGGACAACCTGGGCTGAGGCCTGGCAGTTTTATGCCGGCAGCGGCTCCCCGCGCGTGCGCGAGCGCGAGGTGAGGTTCATGCATCAAGCCTGCGCCGAAGCCGGCATTTCGCCGTTCGAATAGACCGTTACGCCCGCCGTTCAGCGCATCTCGTGAAACACCTGGGCCGTGAACACGCGGATTTCCGTGGCCGGGTCGCGCCAGGCGTCGGGCGCAAGCCCGGCTTTCATGCAGGTGTGGGCCAGAAACGTCGGCCGGTCCCAGTCGTGCTCGGTGGCGACCTGGGGCAGCAGCACACCCGAGCGACTGCCGCGCCGGATCAGCACCCCGTGCACGCCCGGCCGCACGTCTTCGGCTTTCACCTGCGTCAGCGGCGACAGCACGCTGACCTCGTAAACCAGATTGCCCAGTTCGGGCTCGGTCACAGGCTCAAAGCGCGGGTCGTGAACCCCGGCGGCAATCGCCAGGTCCACAATCTCGCGGCCCAGCGGCCCGCCCGCCAGCATGTGACCGATGCACCCGCGCAGTTCACCGTCGCGGGTGTGCAGGCTGACAAATGCGCCCAGTTCACGTGCCAGAACTCCCCGAAGCGGACCCGCAAGCTCCGGTCTACGGCCATGACGCACCCAGCTTTCCAGCGCCGAACGCGCCAGCGCCAGCAGTTCGCGCCCTTCCAACTCGCTGACCACAGGCGGCGGTTCACTCACGGACATTCTCCTTGCCCTGACGGCACTGCCCGCTATTTTGGCGGCCCGCCTGACCCGAAACCAGCCGACAAACCGAGAGGGCCATGGAAATCATCGTCTGTATCCGCCGCGCCCCTACCACCGACGCGCGCATCAAACCCGGACCCGACGGCAAAACGTTTGACCCCGCCGGCATCAACTACGACATCAGCGAGTACGACAAGTTCGCGCTCGAAGCCGCCATCGAAATGAAGGAAAAACACGGCGGCAAGGCCACCGTGCTCAGCCTGGGCCCGGCGGCGGTGTCCAAGGAACTTCGCACCGCCGTGGCCATGGGCTGCGACGCGGCGGCGCTGCTGGTAAGCGACGCCAGCCACGATTCATGGGCGGTGGCCAACGCGCTGGCGGCCAAGCTCAAGACCATGCCGCATGATCTGGTTCTGTTCGGCTGGAACTCGGTGGACAACCAGAGCGCCGCCACCGGCCAGATGGTGGCCGAACTTCTGGGCCTGCCCTGTGTCAGCGTGGCCGTGGCGCTTGAGATCAAAGATGGTGTAGCCCACGTGGAACGACTGGCCGCCGGCGGCAACCGCGAACGACTGGCGGTCAAACTGCCGGCCGTGATCACGTGCCAGAAGGGTCTGAACAAGCCGCGCCAGCCCAACATGAAGGGGCTGATGAACGCCAAGAAAACCGTGATTGACGAATCGCCAGCCGGCGCGCCCGCCAACGGCGTGGCCGTCACGCGCATGGATCCGCCGCCGCCCCGCCCCGCCGGCAAAATTGTGGGCAAAGGCCCCGACGCCGCCCGCGCGCTGGTGAATCTGTTGCGCAACGAAGCCAAGGTGATCTGAGAGAAGCCGCCATGTCCAACCACGTCCTTGTATTTGTAGAACTTGCCGACGGCAAACCCTCCAAGGCCGGGCTTCAGGCCTTGGGCGCCGGATGCCGGCTTGCCCGCCAGCTTGGCGGCGAAACCGTGGCGCTGTTGGCCGGCGCTGATGTAACAGCCCACGCCGCCGGACTGGGCGCCTTTGGCGCCAACCGTGTGCGCGTGGCCCAGGGCGAACAGTTCAAGGCCTACAGCCAGGAAGGTCTGGCCCGGCTGGTGGCCGCCCAGGCCGCCGAAATCGGAGCCGCCGCCGTTCTGGCCGCCGCCACGCCCGCGGGCAAGGATTTCATGCCCCGCGCCGCCGCGCGCGCCGGCTGCGGCCTGGCCGCTGACTGCACCGCGCTGGCTGTCAACGCCGGCAAAGCCGTGGCCACACGGCCGGTCTACGCCGGCAAGGCGCTGGTGCAGGTTCAGGCACCGGGCGCACTGTGGGCGACGCTGCGGCCCAACGTGTTTGCCACCGAAAACGCGGGCCTGACCGCCGGCGTGGAACCCGTCAGCGTGAACTTCGGCGTTGGCGATCTGCGCGACGTGGTGCGTGAAATCGTCGCCGGCGCGCGCGGCAAGCTGGACGTGGCCGAGGCCGAGATCATCGTCAGCGGCGGCCGCGGCCTGAAAGACCCGGCGGGCGAGGGCAAACAGAACTGGGAAAATCTGGAAAAACTGGCGGCCACAATCGGCGCGGCGGTGGGCGCATCGCGCGCGGTGGTGGATGCCGGCTGGCGCCCCCACGGCGACCAGGTAGGCCAGACCGGCAAAACTGTCAGCCCCAAGCTGTATATCGCCTGTGGCATTTCGGGGGCAATCCAGCACCTGGCAGGCATGAGCGGCAGCAAGGTGATCGTGGCGGTTAATAAGGACGAAACTGCACCAATCTTCAAAGTGGCTGACTACGGCATTGTCGGCAACGTGGAAGACGTGGTGCCGGCCCTGACGGTGGCGTTTGCCGAGGCTCTCAAGGGTTAGCACGGACTTATCCACAATTGTTTCGCTTGGCGATAGCGGAGGCCATGAACCGGCGGCCAAGAAGCTGTGTTGTAAAATACACTGTGTAACGCACGATCCCCAGCAAAGCAGACACTCCCTAAATGCCGTTATCACCAACACTTTTTTCCCGCGACCCGCGTCACGGCCGGTCTCTTTGACCTGGTACCGTCCAGTTCTTCACATTCACAATCCAAACAACCGGATCCCGCGCAGCCGATACTGACAGTTTACCCACAAATGCTGTGGGTAATCCTCAGGCCGTTGCTGACACACCCTTGGCCGCGCCTGACACATCTACGGGCTTGCCTTGCGGCTGGGGCCGCCCCGGCTAAGCTGACCCGCCATGCCGGGCAAGAAAAAATCAGCCGCCAAAAACAAGCCCGCCAAGGCCAAACCGGGCAAGAGTAAGCCCAAGGCCGCCAAGCCCGCGCCCGCGGCAAAGCGCGACGCTACGCCACCCAAGCCGACCAGGGCTGTGCCGCCCGGCGAGCCGCGGCCCACGGTCAAGGCGCCGCCGTCACCCGAGGCGCGACGCACCACCGACGCAGCCGGGGTTCGGGCGCGCTTTACCGATCCGCTGCGGCGGTTCAACGAACACGAAAGCATCCGCGCCCTGATTGAATCGCACGGCGCGACGCTGGGCGACCGCACGTTTCTGATCTGCGAAGACGACGGCCGTGAATATTCCTTTGCCGCGCTGGATGACCGCACGACGCGAGCCGCGCGGGTGCTGCGCGAATGCGGCGCCACCGACGGCGCGCGCGTGGCGCTGCTGATGGAAAATTCGCCCGAGTACGTGTTCTTGCTGCTGGGCGCCATGAAATCCGGCCTGATCGCCGTGCCGGTGCACAGCGATCTTTCCGACGTTCAGATCCGGTTCGCGCTGGAAGACAGCGGCGCGGCCGTGCTGGTGGTGGACCAGGCACTGTGGCCCAAGGTCAGCCGCTATCTGGCTGATCTGCCGGGGCTTCAGGCGGTGCTGGTCAACGGCAGCCGCGAAGAAGTGGACGGCCTGCGCGTGCACCGCAGCCACAAGGAATCGGCGCGCGTGGATGTCCTGCCGCTGATCGCGCTTGACGGCGCACTGGATGCCGCCGCGCCGGGGCCCTTGGACCAGCGCCCGCCGCGCTGGTGGGACGAAGCCGAAATTCTGTACACCGGCCACGACCTGCGCCACGCGCGCGGCGCGATTCTGCAGCAGCGCCAGTTCATGACCGCGGCTCGCTGGCTTTCGGTGTGGCTGCGGCTGGGATCGCGCGACCGCGTGCTGAACGTGCTGCCGCTGTTTCATGTCAACGCCCAGGTGGCGGGGCTGTTCATGCCGCTGTTGCTGGGCGGCACCATGGTGCTTTCGCGCGAGTTCAACGTGTCGCGCTTCTGGCGCACGGTCGAACGCTACCGCGTCAGCGTGATCGCCGCCGTGCCCACCATGCTGGGCATTCTGGCCAACCGCGAACTGTCCGAAGCGCGCGGCGCGCGCGGCGAGGCCCCCTGGCCCGCCACGCACGAAAGCCCCGGCGCGCTGGGCCGGCGCGAAGACGCCGAGGCCCGCGAAATCGGCCTGGCACGCGCCCACGACATCAGCCAGTTGCGCATGGTAGTGTGCGGGTCCGCGCCGCTGCCGCGCGCGACACTGAAGGCCTTTGAACAGTGCTTTCTGGTGCCGGTGATTGAAGGCTTCAGCATGACCGAAACCACCGGCTTTGCCTCGCTGAACCCGGCCGACGGCACGCGCAAGATCGGCAGTGTCGGCCTGGGCGTGGGCAACAAGGTGGCGATCCAGGACGACCGGTTTGCGCCCCGGCCGCTGGAGGACAACTGGCAGCCCACCAGCCTGGCGCGCATGAGCCCGGCGATCTTCCCCACCGCCAACGTGGGCGAACCGGGCGAGATCTGCATTTGGGGCGAAAACGTGCTGAAGGAATACTACCAGCGGCCCAGCGTGAACCCCCAGGCCTTTGCCGGCGGGTGGTTCCACAGCGGCGATCTGGGACGCATGGATTCCGACGGCTTCATCTATGTGCTGGGTTCACGCGGCCAGGAAATCTGGCGCGACGGCGAAACCTTCATGCCGCGCGAAATTGACGAAGTGCTGTTCGGCCACGAACAGGTTGAACAGGCCGCCAGCATTGCCACGCCTGACCCGCGCCGCGGGTCGCTGGTGACTACATGGGTGGTAATGCGCAAGGGCACGTTCGAGGGCGGGCCCGAAGACGGCCGCCTGCCTGCCAGCGAACAACAGCAGGAACAGATGCGCGAATCGCTCAAGCGCTGGATGAAGCACGAACTGGGCGAAAAACGCCAGCCCACCACGATTCACTTTGCGCCCCGCATCCCGCAGGACGCATCGGGCAAGACGCGCATGATTGACCTGGCGCGCATGGCCCGCGCCTCGGGCGCCGCGCCGTCGGCTCACCACGACGCCGAAGAGTAGCTTCAGCCGTACAGCAGACAGCCCGTCACCACCAGGGCCGCGCCGATCGTGCCCACAATGTTGGCCACAATCAGCACCCGGTTCTTCAGCGCCAGTCCGTAGACAAACCAGCTCATCACCGCCCACAGCGCCACGCCAAAGGCCAGCACACTGACGCCTTCGGCATGGCGGTAATAAAAAATCTTGCCCGCCTGGATGTAAAAGAACAGGTTGCCCCCCACACCTACCACATACATGTAGCGTTCCAGCCACCGGTGCCGGCCGGTTGAAGGCGCGCGCTGCTCGGTCATGGTCAGAACTCCAGAACCAGGCCCAGCCTGACGCGAAAACTCTGGCCGCTGGCGCGGTTGGGGTCGTTCTTGTTGGCAAGGCCGAAACCGGCCAGTTCAAAGTTCTCGCGCTCGGTCAGCATCGCGCTGCCGAACACCGTCAGGGTCGGAAACGCCCGCACCAGCAGATCCACCTGCCAGCCCTTGATGTTGGTGTTCAGGATTTCGCTGTTGAACTCGGGGATCAGGGCGTCGGCTTCAATGATGAAGTAGCGGGCGCTGACACGGAAATCCCAGCGCTGGGTCATCTGTTCCATGCCCCAGCTTATGCCGGCGTCAAAGGCCTGGTCGTTGCGCTCGCTGCGGCGGGGGTACTGCGGCTCGGCGTGAAAGTTCCACAGGCCGTGAAACCAAGCCGTGACGCGCGCGCGCCGCGAACGCAACAGGATGATCTCGGTGTAGATTTCGCCGATCATGAACTCGGACTGCACCAGCCCGTCGGGCGCCAGCACGTTGGTGGTGCGGCTGATGTGCCCCACGCCCAGGTTGCCGGCGATGCCTTCTTCGCCGTCAAACCAGTGCAGCCCCAGCGCCAGCCGCCACTCAAAGTCGCTGGTGATGCCCGTGATCTCGCGGCCGTCGGCGCCGCGACCCACGGTTTCAAATGGCGCGAGGTCCAGCCGGAACTGCACGCCCAGGTAGATCGGCTGAGATTCGGCCGTGGGCGAAGGCAGCCCGATGTTGTT
Organism: Planctomycetota bacterium; assembly: GCA_015075515.1. Taxonomy (GTDB): domain Bacteria; phylum Planctomycetota; class UBA8742; order UBA2392; family UBA2392; genus H3-PLA7. The sequence continues at coordinate 73,700 of JABTUE010000004.1, read as the reverse complement.
CTGGGCCATGTAGCCCTGAACCCCCACCAGCCCCAGCCGCGGCACCACGCGCTGAAAACCGTAAGGCAACAGCCGGTCAATGCGCAGGCTTTCGGTCAGACCCTGAAAGTGGTAGTCGTGGTCAAACAGCAATTCGCCGCCGGCAAAGGGCGACGGAAAACGCCCGGCTGTCACGGCCAGCACACGCTCAAGATCGTATTCAACGTAAAACCGGTCCACGGCCAGTTGCGGGTTCACGCCATAGCCCGGAAAGGGCAGCCAGCTCAGCGTCGGCGTGGGCTTGCCGTTCATGTCTTCGGCCACGGTGGTCAGGCGCATGTCGTACCGCACGCGCTGGCGGTCCTGATCAAACGCCGTGCCGAACACACCCAGATGCAGCCGGAAATCCGGCCGGTTGAAAGTCTCGGTGCGGCTTTCAAACAACATGTGGTAACCAAGCCCGATGTCGCCGTACAGGCTGACAATGTTGCGCGCGCGCAGTTCGCGGTCGGCGGCTTCGCGTTCGCGATCGGCCAGGCGGTTCTTCAGAGAGTTGACATCGGATTCCAGGCGCGCCAGACGCGCGCGCAGGTCGGCCTCGGGGTCGCCGCTGTCCTGCGCGCGCAGCGGCGCCGCAAGCACCGCGGCAAACAGCATCAGGCAAGCAGCCGGTAGACAATCCAGACAAACAGGCCGCCAAGCACGAACGTGACCATCGCAATGCCGCCAAGCGTCGCCCACAGCGTCTCCTGATTCCACCCGGTGCCGGCCTCGAGACGGCGGCTGATCCTAGCGGGCTCTACACTGGATACCACAGCGGCCTTGCGTGTGGAAAGTTCCTTCCACATGCGGTCCAGATCATCGGCCAGGGGCGACCGGGCCACTACGACCGGCGGCGCCGGTTCGCGCTCGGCCGCTGATCCGTCGCCGGACTCCCCGGCTTCGTCAAGGCCGACCACGGCTCGCCACGAAGCAGACGCCGCCACCAGCGGGTCCAGGTCTTCATCGGGCTGGTCGTGGTGGCCGTTGCCGTTGCCGCTTTCCTGTTCGATACGGCTGGTGATGCGGCGCGAGGCTTCCTGAAGCAGGTTGGAAAGCGGCTCGCCACTGCCCAGCTTGGTCTCGATGGTGCCGATGATGTCGCTGATCGCCTGTGTCGGCACGCGCTCGCGCCGTGCGCGCGAGGTGGCCGCGGCCGGCGGCACGGCGTCGGCCTCGGCCAGGGGCGGTACCGGTGTGGTGGGCTTTTCATCCACGGGGTAGTCGCGGGCCGACAGAATGCGCGTGGGCTGGCTGTCGGGCACGGGATCCGGCGCGGGCTCGGGCGGAACGGTGACCTCGGCCAGCGGCGCGGCGCGGCGGCGCTGGCTGATCGCCAGCAGGTCCGTGCGCGACTGTTCGCTGGCGTTGCGCAGCCGCGCGGCCAGTTGCTCGGCGGCGTCCAGCAACTGCAGCGTCTGCTCGCGCTCGGCGGTCAGACGGCGCGAAACTTCGTCGGACACGCGCGGTTCAGGTTTGCGCTGGGCCGCCACCGGCAGAGGCCGCGGCTGCGACGTTGCCGAAGACGCCCCCGCGGCCACGGGCATGCGCCCGGCCGACGAAGGCAGTGCCGGCCGCCCCGATGCCGCCGCCCGTGCCGGCGCGGCGGGCGCCGGGGTCGCCTTGGGCGCGGACTCGGCGGACTTGGAGACTTTTTCCGTGATGCGCTCGACGGGCTGATCGCCGGTTTCTTCAGCTTCCTCAGCTTCCTCGGGCTGGCCTTTGGCTTCGTCAGGCACGCCGTCGTATTCGGGAATGATGCGTTCTTCGGGCTTGCCGAAGTACCCGGTGTCAAAGTCTTTTTCGACTTCCGTGGCCTCGGGCAGAACCGGCGCGGCCTTGGTTTCGCTGACCGTGGCCTGGCGCTCGGTGCCGATTTCAAAAGCCGTGTCGTGCCCGTCCGCGGGCGGCAATTCGCGGGCGGTTTCGGGCTGCAGTTCGCCGGTGCTGTCGCTGGACATTCTGGCCGGCGCGGGTTGCGGCGCGGCATCGCGTTTGGCCAGAATTTCGGCCACAAAGAACTTCTGGGTGTCCTTGCCGGCGGCCACCTTTTCGGGTGCTACGGCATCCAGCGGCGGCACTTGGCCGGGCGCGGGCCGTGTCTTGACGGACACCGCGGCGTCAATGCCCGTGGGTTTGGGCAGGTCGGGCGGACGGCGGTCGTCCTCAAGGAAGCGGTCGGTGTCCTTGCGGTTGGCGTCCTCAATTTCGTCGTCGGCGGTCAGGCTGGGCGCGGTCACAGACTGGGGCGCCAGGTCTTCGTCCATGGACGGCGCCAGCGGCAGTTCTTCGCTTTCGGCATCCAGCGACGGCGCGGCAGGCAACGGCGGCGGCGGAACAAACCGGCGCGACGGCGAATCCTCAAACTCGCGCGGGCGCGGCGCCAGCGGCACGGTGCCGGCCACGGTTTCGCCCCCGGCCTTGGGCGTCGGGCGCTGACCGTGCAGCGACTGGGTCTGGTTGTAGAAGTTGACCGTGTCGCGCACGACGGCGTTGGGGTCCTGCGAGCGCGGGTCAATGTCGCGCTTGGGTTCGACCTTGCTGGTGATTTTTTCCGACGGGTCCATCCCGGCCTGCAGGTGAGTATCCTCGTCGGCGCGCAGCTCTTCGACCGTCAACTGATCCGCCGGCGAAATCGTCTCGGCCTCCATGGTCAGCATGCCGGTGTCGGCCGAACTGACCGGCGGCGGCAGATCCGGCAGCGGCGTGACAGACACCAGCGACCGCGGCGGCAGCTTGTCCGTCACCGGTTCGGCGTCTTCGTCTTCGGGTGCCGGCGCGTCGTGTTCGGGCGAGGCAAAATCGGGAATGCTGTCCAGAGCCTCGGGCTCTGAGGCCAACAAAGGCGCGGGCGCAAGCGGCTGGGCCGGCGCGGCCACTGGCGGCGGACGCAACATTTCCGTACGCGCGCCCAGTGGCGGAGCTTCGACCGGCGCCACGCCCATCGGCTCGGGCGCCAGTTCGGGTTCCATCGGTTCGGGCGTCATCGCCTCGGGTGACAGGTCCAGTGTCGGCAGCGGGCTGTCAAACACGGTGTCATGCACGGTGTCGCGGGCCTGGCCGTTGCCGCCGCGCGGGTGCGGCGCGACTTCGGTGTCGTGGTGCCGCGGCGGCGCGGCCGTCTGGTGGCCCGCCACTTCGGTGTCCGTGCCCGGCCGCCCGTTGCCGCCCCCCGCGTCTTCGGGCGGGGGCTGAAGCTGCGCCGCCGCAACCAGAAAGCGCGTCAGGCTGGAGACCTGCTCGGACGGCTCGCCGACAAAGTGTCCGGTGAGGTCCGCGCGCTTGGCCTGGCCCAGTTCACGGGGCATGGGTGGTCCGTCAGAAACTCAGGCTGACAGTATAGCCACAATCCGGGCTATTCAGACAACCAAGTCAGTGTTCCGTCGCGGGTAATGGCGCGAAAGCCGCCGGGGCCGCGTTCAAGACACACCGCCGCCGGGTCACGGGGCCTGTCGCTGTCGGGTTGGCGCAACGCGATCGTGCGCGGCGGCGCGGCGTCAAACTCGGCCCAGCCGCGCCGGCCGGAAGGCGCGCTGGGGTCGCACAGGTCGGCCGGGCGCAGCGTCAGGCGGCTTTCGTCGGCGGGCCAGGCGCCGGACGCGCGTTGCAGTTCCAGCGCCAGACGGCGCAGATGTTCCAGCCGCCGGTCGCGCTCTGACTCCAGCCGCTGGGCCAGCGTCACGCGCGACGATTCCACCAGACACCAGCCGCGATCGTCACGACCCAGCCGCAGGGTCCACAGTTCGCCCTGTTCACTTACCGCCCGCACCTCAAGGCCAAGCCAGTGCAAGGCCTCCAGTCTCGGCAGTCCAAGGTCGGCACCGGCGGATCCGGCGGCGGCGCGGGCGTCAGCGTGGCGGGCGGCGTCGCGCGCGCGCGGTGGCAGGTCCACGGTTTCGGCGGCGGCCTGCAGGGTTGTCACCGCGCCGCGCCGAAGGCCAAGCCGCAAGCGGGCGGTGCGTCCGCCAGCGTCGCCCCACAGCGCGGCCTCAAGCGCCGGCCATTGCGGCGCGGGGGCAAAGCGCACAGTGTTGTCCAGCAGCGACAACGGCGCGGGACCTTCTTCATAGTAATCCATGCCGCCGGACCGGCGGGCGAACACGCTGCGCCCGGCGTGCAGGATGTCGGCGTTCAGGGCCTGTTCGCCAAAGCCCAGGGCAACCGCCAGCGCGGCGTCGTCACCGTGCGTCATGGCCCGGGCACAGGCGCCAAGGTCGTGCTCGCGCCAGCTTGCACCCATTGCCACCAGCCACGCGCGCGGGTCCAGCCGGTCGGACAGCTCGCGCGCCACTGCCGCGTAGCCCGGCCCGTGGCCCAGCGCCGCGGCAAGCGCCCGCCGGTCGCCGCGCTGCAGCAGCCGGGCCGCGTCACCCAGCGCGTCGGGGCCGGAAGGCGGCAAGGTCGCCGGCGTGCAGGCCGCAAACAACAACGCGAGGGCGGCCCATGCGGACCACCCTCGCGCCAGTGCGATCGGCGGTTTCATCTTACGCCGCGGGCTTGGCCGCGCGCGCCAGCGTGCGCTTGAGCCGCCCCTTCAGGCGGTTGGCGCGGCCGGTCGGAATAATGTTGCGCTTGGCGGCCTTGTCCAGCTTGCTTTCCACGTCAGACAGCAGCTTGCCGGTGTCGGCGCTGTTGCCCGCAATCGCCACGCGCAGGTTTTTGATGCTGGTGCGCAGCGTGGATTTGACCTTGCGGTTGTGCAGGTTGGCCTTGCGGTTCTGGCGGATGCGCTTGCGCGCGTTGTCACTGTGAGCCATGCGTTCCTCGATGCCCGCGCCTGTCGCGGGGGCGCGAAGGATAAGAAAACGGGCAGCGGGCGCAACGGGGCGCGCACGGCCGGCCCAGACTCGGGCCGACAGGATGCATCCATTTGTCTTATCGTTTTCGAGAAAGTGGGCCAACGCTTTCTCACGAACGCGAGAGTTTCCGCGCCAGCGCGTTTCTTGTGTTGGCCCTTGGCCGGTTCATCGCGGAAACTGAGCCTTGGCAGGCAAGTGCACCCTGTGACGCAGCAGCGGGGACAAAGCCGCAGGACGCCGGGCAGGCCCTGTAAGCTTTGTCCCTTTAGCACTTTTTATAGGTTTAGGGTGCAAGCAGGGCGTAAGGAGTTTAGCCTTAAGTACACGTAAGTGGTGCAGGTGCGACTGCATACAACTGACCGCAGTTCCAACATCTCTGGAGGATGCTGATGAACCGCTACGCCGTTTTGGCGCTGGCCGCGACCGGAGCCTTTGCGCTCGCCGGGATCGTCGCCCAGCCGCTCGCTGCACAGTGATGAGGCGGTGGAAACAGGGTGGGCCGTGTTGCTCCCCCGTCCGCTCCCGTTCAACCTGCCCGTCCGGATCCGACCAAGGTTCCGAGCTGGGCCCAGCCGACCAAGCAGACGCTTGAAAACGCCGCGCTGGAAAAGCGTCCGATCGTCCTGTTCTTCCAGGGCGAAGGCGCCGAGTACGGTGACTTCTACGTGTACGGCGACGACTACGCCGCGCTGGCCCGCGACAACGCGGTGTTCATGCGCATCCCGTACAACGAAAACCGCGACAAGCCGCCCGCCAGCGACAGCCCGATTCCGGTCAGCAAGCTGCTGTCCGACAACCCGGCCCGTGACTATGGCGTTCCGGTTGGCAAGCCGCTGTTTGTTGTCGCCGACTGGTACGGCAACAGTTACTTCCGCAGCGACCGCAAACCTTCTGCCGCGGAACTCAAGCAGATGATTGAAAAGGTTCCGGCCAAGGTCGAGGACAGCAACAAAAAGCTGGCCAAGACCTACGAATCGGCCAAGGCCGCCTGGGACAAATCCGACCGCACCAACGCCCTGAAGGCCTTGCTCAAAAACTTCAAGGAAGACGTGGTCGGCCTTGAGGCCCAGGAAAACAGCATCCGCCTGTACCACGAGATCATGGACGCCACCCGCAACCGCATGAAGGAACTGCACGAAAAGGGTGACGTGGAAGGTCTCAAGGGTCTGGCCAAGGAAGTCAAGGGAACCGAAGTCGCCAAGGAAGTAGACGCGGTGATCAAGGCCCCGGTCTCCAGAAAGACCCAAGAAGGCAAGTAGCCATTGTCACACACAAGCCAAACCGGCGAGGCCCAACGGCCTCGCCGGTCTGTTTGGCAACCGCTGCTTTTTCTGTAGGCAACGGCGCCTGGCCACCACACAATTGCCAGACCGAGGCACACCGATGTCAAATCAAGGCATGCGACTGCCTTTCCGTTGAGTGGCGACCCGCTGGTTGGCGGTTCGCCAGACATGTGTGCTTTAGCCCGTTCTGAACGTCCCTCCATCCAGCAAGCCTGTGTAGTCGCGGTTCGCGGCAAGGCGTCGTGTTTCAAAGCAGGTGCGGATGTGTTGTTTGCTGGGTTAGCAAACGAACGGAGGACGATTCATGCGTCAATTGTGGCATATCCTGACAGCCCTCGTACTGATCACGGGCATGTCCCCGGCACTGCTGGCGCAGTGCAGCGGCGGCGGCGGTTGCGGCACAGGCGGTTGCGGCACCAGTTCGGGCGGGTGCCCCACCGGCGGCTGCCCGTCCGGCGGCTGTCCGTCCGCGGGCGGGGGCGGAGGCGTTCCCGCGCCCAAGAAGGTCAATGGCGTTGCGCCGATTCCCCAGCCCGTGCGGGCCGGTGGCGGCGCTGCGGCTCCGGCGGTTGATCCGGCCAAAGTTCCGAAGTGGGCCCCGGTCTCGGGCGCCACACTGGAGAACGCGGCCAAGGAACAACTGCCGATCGTTGTCTACTTCCCTGCCGAGAACGAAGCTGACACTACGTTCTACGGCGAGGATCTGGCCAAGCTGAGCAAGGAGAAGGCCCTTTTCGTCAAGATCCCCTACAACCCGGATCGCGAAAAGAGCCTCTTTGACGACTCGGTGGTCCCCACCAGCAAGCTGTTGAGTGACAACCCCAGCCGCGATTACAAGATCGCCGTGGGCAAGGCCACTCTGCTGGTCTGCGACTGGCACGGCAACGAGTACCACCGTTTCCAGGGCGGCATCAAGGCGCCCGAACTCGGCAAGGTTCTGGACAAGGTCAAGGACAAGGCCGAAGACAGCAACAAGAAGCTCCAGAAGAACCTGGACTCCGCCACCGCGGCCTGGACCAAACAGGATCGCAAGGCGGCCCTGGCGGCCATCCTGAAGAACTTCAAGGAAGACGTTGTCGGCCTTGACGCTCAGGAAGGCACCATCCGGCTGTACCACGAGATCATGGACGCCGCCAAGGCCCAGATCTCGGACATGACCGGCAAGGGCGACAAGGACGGGCTTAAGAACCTGGCCAAGGAGCTCAAGGGCACGGACGCGGGCAAAGCCGCCAACGAAGCCCTGAAGAAGCTGGGGTAAACTGGAACCGGGCAGGTTTGCCCTGTGGCAGTCAGGTTGCATGACATTCGTGACACGAATGTGACAGGGGATGCGCCAGCATCCCCTGTTTTCATGGCTGGCGCCGTGACACAAATGTGACACATACGCAGCAGCAACCGACCGTTCCAAGCTGGCGTGATTTACTTGGCCCAAATGTGTAAGGGCGGATACCCTATATCGCACTCATTAGCGGTGCGAAGCTCTGAGGCACAAACGACCCGGCAGTCGAACCTATCTGGAGGAACCCATGAAGGTTACCGGAATTAAGGCGCTTGTCGCCGTTGGCGCGCTGGCGCTGATGGGCGTTATGGCGCAGCCGCTTGCGGCTCAGTGATGAGGCGGCGGAGGCGGCGGAGGTTCCGCCGCTGGTGGTGGTGCAGCCCCGGCCGCAGGTGGCGGCGGTGGCGGAGGCGGTGGTGCCGGCATCAAGCCGCCCTCCAAGATGGGCCGTGTAGATAATCCTCAACCCGGTGGCGGCGGAATGCCCGTCGGCCCGGCCCGTCCTTCAGTCAATCCTGCGGACATTCCCGGTTGGCAGACGCCCTCAACCAAGGCCCTGGAAACAGCCGCCCAGCAGAATTTGCCGCTGGTCGTCTACTTTCCCGGCGAAGGTGAAGGCGATACCGCCTGGTACGGGCGCGAACTGGCTGAAATGGCCAAAAAGGACGCGGTGTTCATCCGCATCCCGTACAACCCGGACCGCGAAAAGTCGCTGTTTGACGAGTCGGTAATCCCGACTTCCAAGCTGCTGACCGACAATCCCAGCCGCGACTACAAGATTCCCGTCGGCAAGGCCACAGTTCTGGTCACCGACAGCTGGGGCAACGAGTACTTCCGCTTCTCCACGCCGCCCAAGCACCCGGAACTCAAGGGCGCCGTGGACAAGGTGGCCGACAAGGTAGACGCCACCAATAAGAAGCTGCAAAAGACCTACGACGTTGCCAAGGCAGCTTGGGACAAGAAAGACCACGCTGGCACACTCAAGGCCATCCTCAAGAATTTCAAGGAAGGCATTGTCGGCGTCTCGGCCCAGGAAGAAACCATCCGCCTGTACCACGAGCTGATGGACGCCGTCCGCGCCGAGGTCAAGGATCTGTCCGAAAAGGGTGGAGCCGAGGCCGAAAAGCAGCTCAAGACCATGAAGACGACGTACAAGGGCACGGCCGTGGCCAAGGACATTGACACCGCCCTGGCCGGCCTGAAGAAGTAACGCGCTTTACGGGCACCGACGGCCGGCGCATGGCGCCGGCCGTCGCGCGTTGCGGCAAACCGCTTGCCCCGCGCGGACCGCAAGGCACTATCAGGAAACCATGCCTCCGAAATCGGCCACCGCGTCTCTGCGCGATCTGCCCAAAGTGGACACCGTTCTGGCCCACCCTGAAGTCGCCGGTCTGATCACGGCCTACGGCCGCGCGCTGGTCACGGCCGAAGTGCGGGCCGAACTTGACCTGTGCCGGGCGCGCATCCGCGAGGGCAACGGGGCAGACGCCACCGTCGCGGCGCTGGTCGTAAGCACGCGCCGGCGGCTGGAACGGCTGCATACGCCCAACCAGTGCCGCGTGATCAACGCCACCGGCGTGATTCTGCACACCAGTCTGGGCCGCGCGCCGCTGGCGCCTTCGGTGATGGCCGCCGCGGCGCGCCAGAGCGCCCAGTACAGCCTGCTGGAACTTGACCGCGAAACCGGCAAGCGCAGCGACCGCGACAAGCTGGTCAACGATCTGATCTGCCGCGTTACCGGCGCCGAGGCCGCCACCGTCGTCAACAACAACGCCGCGGCCACCATGATCATTCTCAACACCCTGGCTGACGGCCGCGACGTGGTCTGTTCGCGCGCCCACATGGTTGAAATCGGCGGCAGCTACCGCATGCCCGATGTGATGCGCAAGGCCGGCTGCCGGCTGGTTGAAATCGGCACCACCAACAAGACCCGCGCCGCGGACTATGAACAGGCGGTCGGCGAACACACGGCGATGCTGTTGAAGATCCACACCAGCAACTACGCGATTGTGGGCTTTACGGAAATGGCGTCGCTGGAAGAACTGGTGGAAATCGGCCGCCGCCGCAAGGTGCCGGTGGTGTACGATCTGGGCGCGGGCAGTCTGGTGGACCTCAAGCCCTACGGCATCACACGCGAGCCCAGCGTGCCGGAACTGATCAAACAGGGGGCCGATCTGGTGTGCTTCAGCGGCGACAAGCTGTTCGGCGGCCCGCAGGCCGGCATCATTGTCGGCCGCAAGGACCTGGTGGCGGCGGTCAAGAAAAACGCGCTGTTCCGCATGATGCGCTGCGACAAGGTAACACTCAGCCTGCTGGAGCACACGCTGCGCCTGTATCTGGACCCGGCCCGCGCGATTGAAGAAGTGCCGACGCTGGAACTGATCGCCCGCAGCGCCGCCGAATGCGCCCGCGCCGCCCGCGCCATCTGCGCGCGCCTGAAAAAACGCGGCATCGCCGCCGAGACCCGCGAAAGCCGCAGCCAGATCGGCGGCGGCAGCACCCCCGGCGACGACCTGCCCACCACGGTGGTGGTGATCAAAAACCTGGGCGGCACGCCCGACGCCGCCGCAAAGCGCCTGCGCATGGGCACACCCAGCGTATTCTGCCGCATTGAGGACGACTGTCTGGTGTTCGACCCGCGCACCGTGCTGCAGGGCCAGATCATTGAACTTGTCTCGGCTGTTTCCGCCCAGCGCCAGTGACCGACAAGCTCACCATCGTTCTGCCCACACTCAACGAGGCCGGCAACATCGGGCCTCTGATCGCCTCGCTTCGCCAGGCCTTCGGCGACGCCCTGGCCGAAGTGCTGGTGATTGACGGCCACAGCCGCGACGCCACACAGGCCGAGGCTGCGGCCGCCGGCGCGCGCGTGATTGCCGACGACCAGGGCTATGCCCGCGCGCTGCAGATCGGCATGACCCAGGCTGTCACAACATTTGTGATGGTACTGGACGCCGACGGCAGCCACCGCGCCGAAGACGCCCTGAAACTCTGGGCCGCGCGCGAAAACGCCGATCTGGTGATCGGCTCGCGACTGGTGCCCGGCGGCGGCAGTGACGGCGCAGCCTACCGCCGCGCGCTCAGCAGCGTGCTGGCCGGTCTGTTCTCGCTGTTCGCGCGCCTGCCGGCCCGCGACATCAGCAGCGGCTTTCGCCTGTACCGGCGCGAGCTGTTCACCGACATGACGCTTGCCGCGCGGTTCTTTGAGGTACAGCCCACGCTGCTGGCCCACGGCGTCAGCAAGGGCGCGCGCGTGCGCGAAGTCGGCATTCACTACCACCAGCGCAGCGCCGGCCGCAGCAAGAACCGCATCTTCAAGTACGGCTGGGCGTTTCTGCGCTGTCTGTGGCGGCTGCGCCGCGAGGCCAGGCGGCGTGACAAGACCGTGAAACCCGCTTGAAATTGCGGCTTGCCGCGCATTGGCACTGACAGACCGGCGGCGGTTTGCTATAACCGGCGCGGGAGCAGATAGGCGCCTGGTGGGCCTCCTGGTCTTCAAAACCGGTGTGACCTGAACGGGTCAGGTGGGTTCGATTCCCATGTGCTCCCGCCACCTCTTTTCGTGATGTGGCACCCTCCTGCAGGCGCGTTTCGCCTTCCGCTGGTCCGATTCCGTTCTTGCGCCTGCACCGCGGCTTTCTGAAATACCCCGATGGACACAACACCAAACCTGCGGCCCTACGGCGCGCCGCAGATGCCCAATCTGCCGCCCGTTGAGCCAGGCTCGCTGCAAGAGATGATTCTTCGGCGCGCCGGCGAAAAGTACCAGGCCGCGAGGCTGCAACCCGCCGCGCCCGTCGGCGCCGACATCGGGCGGACAGTCAAGGCCGTGGTGCTGGCTCTCTTTGCCGCCTTGCTTCCGGCCTTTCTTTCCGCGTTTCTCTTTGTAGAGGGCGACGGCGCGGTCATTGTAGGTGTTGTCGGGTTGATGGCACTGCTGGGCGTACTTTCGATTCCGGTCGTTATCTGCCTGCACTCACGACCGCTGACGCCGGTTCGCGCGCTCAAGTCTTATCTCCAGGCACTGGGGCGGGGCTCCTACAAGCGCGCCAATGCACTGGTGCTGGAAGCCGACCGCGACGCCATGGACCGGTTCCAGCCCGTGATTGATAAACTCGGCCAGCCCACGCCGGCCCCCCACCGGTTTGACGACCCGGCGTCGTTCACGGCCTACTGGAAGGGGCTTCTGTGTTGGCGGCCACCCTGCTATTGCCAGGTCCGCATCAGCCAGGTGCAGGTGACGCAACTGCGCGAGGATATGGCGCTGGTGGAATGTCGGGTGCGCTTTGTGATGAACACGTCGCTGTGGCTGCTGTCGTTTCTGCTGGTTGGCGTGGTGGCGATCATTCTTGACATCATCACCCGCAGCACGGTCACCCTGCCACTGCGCAAGGTTATGGTGAAAACCGGCAATGAATGGCGCGTCTTCAACGGCGAACTGATGGGCGCCGACGAGCACGACCTGCGCTGGCTGGAGCAGTCCTGACTGTAACCGGCGCATCCTCACGCACCTGCGGCCGGCCGCCGACCCGGGGGTAAGCGCAGGAATAGTCGCCACTGTGGCGGCGTTTGCAGTTAGTCTCCGCACACCATGCGCACACTGCGCTTCATCCTTGCCGAGTACCGGGCCAACCTGCGCTGGCTGGTGATCGGCCTTGCGGCGCTGCTGATGGGCACGCTGTGCCAGGCCGTGATTCCGGTGTTCATCAAACTGGCCGTGGACGCGGCCTCGCCACAGGGGTTTGTGCGCGGCGAGGGTCTTTCGGGCTGGCTGACGGACGTGTTCATGCCGTTCAAGCCGCACGACCGCGGTCACTTCGTGATGCTGGCGCTGGGCACGGCACTGGGCGTGGCGGCGCTGATGGGCGTGTTCACGTTTCTCAAGCGCTATTACCTGGTGCGGCTTTCGCGGCGCACCGAATACACGCTCAAGCGGCGGCTTTACGGCAAACTGCAGAACCTGCCCGCCGGCTATTACAACAACACCCGCAGCGGCGCGATCCAGAGCCTTTTGACCAGCGACATTGAAAACGTGCGCATGATGATCGGCCCGGCCGTCATGTATCTGGGCGGCACGGTGGTCATGTTTCCGGCGGCGCTTTCGGTCATGCTGTCGCTCAACCCGCTGCTGACATTGATCGCCATGGCGCCGCTGGTCGGCCTGACGGCTTCCACCCTGTGGTTCAGCCCGCGCGTGCGCCGCTACACCACCCGGGGCCAGGAAGACCTGGCCGAGCTTTCCGCCCGCGCCCAGGAAAACTTTGCCGGCGCGCGCGTGGTCAAGGCCTTTTCGCGCGAAACGTTCGAGGTCCAGGAACTGGACCGCCTGGGCCGCCGCTACCTGTACAACAAACTGGGCGCCTCGCGCAACCAGTCGCTGTTTCAGGCCAGCATCTGGGGCTTTTCGGGGCTGGGCGTGCTGATCATCCTTTACTTCGGCGCGCTGGAGGTCGGCCGCGGCGCCCTGACCACGGGGGACCTTGCCGCGTTTCTGATGTACAACCTGAACCTGTACTGGCCCATGATCGCGCTGGGCTGGGTCACCATGCTGTTCACCCGCGCCGAGGCCAGCCTCAAACGCCTGAATGAACTGGCCGACACGCCGCCTGACCCGTCGCGCGACGGCAGCGGCGGGCACCGGCCCGCGGGGCTTCGCGGCGAGGTCGAGTTCGACCGCGTGAGCCACCGCTATACACCCGAAGGCCCGCCGGTGCTGCATGACGTGAGCTTTCGCGTTGAGCCCGGCCGCACCCTGGCGATTGTGGGCCCGGTGGGCAGCGGCAAATCCACCGTGGCCAACCTGCTGCTGCGCCTGTACGACGCCACGGCCGGCAGCGTGCGCGTGGATGGCCTCGACATTCGCCAATACGACGCCAACAGCCTGAGGGCTTTCATGGGCTATGTGCCCCAGGACAGCTTTCTGTTCAGCGACACCATCGCCAACAACATCGCGCTGGGCATGAACCCCGACGACCCGGCACGCGCCGAAACCATCGCGCGCTGCGCCAGGGCCGCCGAGTTCGAGGCCGAGGTTCTGGCCCTGCCCAAAGGTTATGACACCATGCTGGGCGAACGCGGCGTGAACCTCAGCGGCGGCCAGAAACAGCGCGCGGCGATCGCCCGCGCGCTGGCGCGCAACCCGGTGATTCTGGTGCTGGACGACTGCCTGAGCGCCGTGGACACCGACACCGAAGAACGCATTCTGCGCAACCTGAAGCAGCTCAGCCAAAACATCACCACCGTGATCATCGCCCAGCGCATCAGCGCCGTGCAGCACGCCGACGAAATCATCGTTCTGGACGAGGGCCGGGTGGTGGAACGCGGCACAGACAGTGATCTGCGCGCGCTGGGCGGCCTGTATGCCGATCTGGCGCGGCGCCAGGAACTCGCGGCGCAACTGGCGTAGGGCCCGGCAGGTGGCGGTCCCCCACGAAACTCTTGACCACGGCCGCTTCAGCAGGTCGAATCGCCGTCGCTTTCCCTGACCACCGACCACTGTTCATGGCTACCTCGCGCATCAAGACCCGCGGCACCGTCAAATGGTTCGACACCCGCAAGGGTTTCGGCTTTGCGCAAAGGCCGGGCGCGCCGCCGGTGTTCATTCATATCGGTGCGATCCGCAGCGACGGCGTGGTGGACCTCAAGCCCGGCCAGGAACTTGAGTTCATCATTGAAATCACGCGCCGCGGGCCGGTGGCCCACGACATTCACGTGATCTAGGACTTGGGGGCTTCGGCGGGTTTGGCTTCCTGGCCGGCATCGGCCGGGGGCTTGGCCAGATCCGACTTATTCAGCATCGTGGTCTGGCGCGCGCGGATCTGTTCGTTGATCTTGTGGGTCAGGGCCAGTTGCGCGCCTGAAGCCGGCCGGACGGTTTCCTGCATCGGCGTCAGCACGCCGCCGGAAACCACGATCTTCATGGCTTCTTCAACGGTGATGTCCAGCCGCACGACCTCTTCGGCGGCCAGAAACATGGTGTAGCCTGTCATCGGCGCGGGGCTGCTGGGTACGTACACCGTGACCATGCGCTTGCCGGTGTGATCCTGCAGTGTCTGCAGACCGGCGCCGGTCACAAAGGCAATGGACCAGCAGCGTTCGCGCGGGTACTCAATGGCGCATACGGTGTCGAACTCCAGAGGTTTCTGCTCGCGGAAGAAAAACTCCACCAGTTGCTTGGCGTGCGGGTACACCGACTTGACCACCGGCGTGCGGGTAACGAACCATTCCAGCAGCGCCACCAGCCGCTTGCCCAGAAAGTTGCGCGTGCCGAAACCCAGCAGCACCACCAGTGTCAGGCCGACCACCGTGGCCAGCAGATACTCAAACCAGTGAAAGCGCTGCACGCGGCCGGTGTCAGGGTCGTATTCACGCGGCCAGCGGTTGGCGTCCAGAATCAGTTGCAGCAGCCCGCGCTGCTTCATCGGCGGCGAATAACCCCACGAACTGCCGGGCAGATCGCGGATCAGCACATTGACCTGAACCCCGCCCAGCCCGTTGGCGGCTTCGCGCGCGGCGCGGGCCCTGGCCAGTTCGTCGTATTCGCGGCGTTCATTCAGGGGCTCCTCGGCCGGCGTGGGCTTGCCCCAGTCCTGAACCGCCCAGTCCATGTAGACCAGCCACTTTTCCTGGTTGAACTTGCGCAGGTACGCCCGTTCGTCCTTGTTCAGGCGCCGGGGCTCGAACAGGGCCACGGAATCAATCCCGCGGATCAGCAGTTCGACCACGTTGACGCGCAGAATGTCCCATACCCACGCGAACAGCGCGATCGTGATGATCGCAGGCAGAACAATCGAAAGACCCTTGAAAAATGCCCGGGTCAGGGGGCCGGTTTTGCGTTTGCCGTTGTTTGCCATAGTCACCGCGGCCTGAACTTTAGGCCCTGCAATCGCGCCGGTCAACGAGAGTTGCGCCCGGTGCGGCGGCGGCTAGACTTCGCGCCGTGCGTTTTCACTACCACGATGTTCGAGACATGCCCCAGGCGATTGTGCTGGCGTGCAACCTGCGCCGCGTCGCCCAGGCTTGCTTTGCCCTGCTGTGGACAGCGGCGATTGTGCTGGCGCTTTCGCTGGTCTTGAACTGGCGCGCCACAGGCGATACGCAGATCACGCCCGAGGGCCTGGACGCCGCATGGCAGGCCGTGTTTGGCACGCCGGTCAGGCCGGGCCAGGTTCTGTTCTGGGTATGCGTGCTGGCCGGCTGGTGGCTTGGTTTTGGCTATCTCAACGCGCCTGTTCTGCGCGGCGCGGCTTTGGAAATCGCCCGCGACGAACGCGGCAAGCTGCCGCCTGAACCGCTGCTGTACCGCATGGCCGCGGGTGCGCCGCTGTTGGCCATGCTGATTCCGGCCGTGCTGCTGGTCGCGGTAGCGATTCTGGTGCTGCCGGCGCACCTGGACGGCCTGGCCGGGTCGCTGCTGCTGCTCATTACCCTGCCGCTGGCGCTGGTCTGCGCGCTGGTGGCCGCGGCCGGGTTTCTGCTGTTCGGTCTTGCCGCGCCGCTGATGCCCGCCACGGCCGTCGTCGAGGGCCGCGATTACCTGGAGGCTCTGTCGCGCCCGGCGGGCTTTGTGCTGCAAAAGCCCTTCCGCTATGCAGCGTATTTTCTGGCCAAGCTGGCCGTGGTTGCCCTGGCGGCCGTGGCCGGGGGCGCGGTGCTGGCACTGGCGTGGCTGCTGATCGCCGCATGTCTTTACGCCGTCGGCGCCTCCGATGTGGTTGCCGCCGTCTGGGCCGCTGCCACGGATCCCGCGCCGCTGACCGATACGCCGAATCTGCCGCCGTTTGTCATGGCCTCGATCTTCTGGGGCAGTGTCGGGATGCTGGTGTGCTGGCTCAGTGTCGTGTCCCAGTGCGCCGACCTGATCACGTACCTGCTGCTGCGCTATCGCATTGAGGGCACAACGTTTGACCAGGTCATGGTGGCGTCGGAACGTCTGGCGCTGTTTCCAACCGCCACGGAAACCGCGGCCCAAGCCGAAGAGGCCCGGCAGCGCTTTGATGCCCGGCAGGCCGCCCAAGCAGCCCCAAAGGCCGAACCCGCGGGCAGCGAATAGCACCCAACGCCTTGGGCCGCCAGTCGTTACACAAGGCGGAAACCGGTGAAACATGTCCAACGCGCTGGCCAGATACCTGATTGAGGAACGCGGCGTCCGCCAGGACAAGGTGGACGCGCTGCTTCAGAAATCGCGCGAAACCGGCGAGCGCCTGGACGCCGCACTGGTTGAAAGCGGCATTCTGGCCGAAGCCGAAATGCTGCAATACTACGCCGCGCAGCTTGGTCTGCCCTATGAGGCCGACCTGTCAAAGTACAAGCCCCTGCCCAAGTTCGCCGAAAAGGTGCCGGTGGCGTTTGCGCGCAACTACAACCTGGTAGCGCTGGACGACGTAAGGGGCACGGTGCGCGTGGCGACCTGCCGCCCGCTGGATCTTTACCCGATGGACGAACTGGCCGGCATTCTGCGCCAGCCGGTCGAGCCGGTGCTGGCCCCGCGCGTGGAGATCAGCGAGCTGATCAACCGCAGCTACGCCCAGAAAACCGAAGTCAGCGACGAAGTCGAGCGCGAACTCGAAGAAGAGGGCATGCTTGATACCGAGTTCGACTTTGATGAAAAAACCGACATTCTGAACATCGCCACGGCGGCGCCGATCATCAAGCTGGTGAACACTGTGTTCAGCCAGGCGCTGCGCATGCGCGCCAGCGACATTCACATCCAGCCCAGCGAGCACAAGCTTCAGGTACGTTACCGCGTGGACGGCGTGCTGTACGACGTGATGACGCCCAGCAAAAAACTGCAGGACGCGATTGTCGCGCGCATCAAGGTGATGGGCAAAATGGACATCGCCGAGCGCCGCCTGCCCCAGGACGGCCGCGCCAGCATCAAAATGGGTGACAACGAAGTTGACCTGCGCATCAGCACCGTGCCCACAAACTTCGGCGAGCGCGTGGTGATCCGTCTGCTCGAAAAAACCAACAAGCAATTCAACCTGGCAGACATCGGTTTCGGGCCGGAGCACGAAGAAACCTTCCGCACCTATCTGGAATACAGCACGGCATCATTCTGCTGACCGGCCCACCGGCGGCAGCAAGACCACCACACTGTACGCCGCGATTGCCAGCATCAACCGGCCCGACGTGAACATCCTGACGATCGAAGACCCGATCGAATACCAGATGCCCGGGGCCAGCCAGGTCGAAGTGAACGAGAAAAAGGGCCTGACCTTTGCCAAGGCCTTGCGCAGCTTTGTGCGCCAGGACCCCGACGTGATTCTGGTGGGCGAAATCCGCGACCTTGAAACCGGCCAGATCGCCATCCAGTCGGCCCTGACCGGCCACCTGGTGTTCAGCACGCTGCACACCAACGACGCGCCCAGCACCGTGACGCGCCTTGTAGACCTGGGCGTTGAGCCGTTTCTGGTCGCGTCATCGGTGATCTGCGTGGTCGCCCAGCGTCTGACCCGCCGCATCTGCAAGGAATGCAAGCAGCCCTATGTGCCCGACGCCCGCGAACTCAAGGGCTTTGATCTGACTCTGGCGGATCTGCCCGATGGCCACCTGTACCACGGGCGCGGCTGTGAGGCCTGCTTCAAGACTGGCTACACCGGCCGCACGGCGATTCACGAGATCATGCCGATCAACGAGACGATCAAGCAGCAGATTGTCGAAAAGGTGCCCGCCGGCGAAATCAAGCGCATTGCCGTGACCCAGGGCGGCCTGCGCACACTGCGCATGGACGGCATCAAAAAGTCGCTGCAGGGCCTGACCACGCTGGCCGAAATCGCCACGATCACACAACGCGACACGTTTTAGCGGCGGTCTGCGACGGCCGTGTTATGCTGGTGCTGTCGCTGCTGATTGCCGGCCGAAAACCCATGTCCTCTACCCAACTGGATCGCTTTGCCGCCGCCGCCCTCACCGGCCTGATCGTGCGCGGCCAGTTCGAAGACGCTGAAGAACTGGCGGCCGAAGCCTTCCGTATCGCGCGGGCCATGATGGCCCAGCGCCAGAAACAGTCGGAACTGCCCGACAGCGACGTGATGCTGGCCGATGTGCTCAGCGCGCCGCTGGAGGTGCTGGAACTGCCGCTGCGCATCACCAAAAAACTGGCGCAACTGGGCATTTCCACCGTGCGCGACCTGACTTTGACCACCGAAAAGGCCATCCGCCACACCGGCCTGAAGGACGAAAGCCTGGACGAAATCGCCCAGGCCCTGCACCGGCTGGGCGTCAGGCTGGCCCAATAGGCAGGGCCGGCGCATCACGCCGGCCCCGGGTCACACACGATTCCGGCCGCTACTTGCGGGCCTCCAGAACAATGTTGAAGGGCGTTTCCGTGGCACGGCGCAGGCCCTTGAACCCGCCCTTGCGCACGACTTCGGCCAGGCGCGACTCGCCGGCCTGTGCACCCAGTGCCGCGCCGACTTCCTGAGACAGCGACGCCGGACAGCAGATGCACAACGACGCGGCGTAGTACACGCGCCCCACAGGGTTCAGGTTGCGCTCGGTGTGGTCGTGGGCAAAGGGCTCAACGATCATCCAGGTGCCGCCGGGTTTCAGCGACCGGTACACGTGGGCGGCGGCTCCCGCCGGGTCACCCATGTCGTGCAGGCAGTCAAAAAACGTGACCAGGTCGTAATCCTTGCCCGGATAGCCCTTGGCAGGGGCAACTTCAAACCGGCAGCGGTCAGACACGCCCTCGACCTCGGCGGCCTTGCGCGCGCGCTCGATGGACGGGGCGTGGTAGTCATAGCCCACAAAGCGCGACCGCGGAAACGCCTGGGCCATCATCACCGTGGTGACACCGTGACCGCACCCGACATCGGCCACCGTGGCGCCGCCGCGCAGCCTGGCCTCAACCCCGTCCAGCGCCGGAAGCCACGACGTCAGAAGGTTGCCGACGTAACTGGGACGGAAGAATTTTTCGGTTCCGACAAACAGGTCGGGGTGGTGTTCGTGCCAACCCATGCCCTTGCCGCTGCGAACCGATTCGAGCATGCGCGGTTCGTCCTTCCACATGCTGGAAACCACATAGAACGCGCCGGGAATGTAGGCCGCGCTGTTCTCGTCGGCCAGGGCCATGGCCTGCTCGGGCGTGAGGTGAAACCGGCCCGTCGCGGCGTCATACTCGGCATAGCCCGAGGCGGCCTGGGCCGCGAGCCATTCACGGATGTAGCGCTCGCCGCATCCGGTTTTGGCGGCCAGTTCAGTCGGCGTCATCGGACCGCCGGCGGCCATGGCCTTGTACAGCCCCAGCTTTTCGCCGATCAGCACCGTAACGCCGTGGGCCGCGGCGCCAAGGTCTCCCACGAACTTGCCCATGAACGCGTTGAGTTTTTCCTGGTCTATTGTCATGCGATTCTCCCGCCTGTTGTTTGTGAGCAATAGTACCCTACCAACTAGTAGGCAGGTGTTCCATACCGATGCGACTTTTCTTCAGCTCCGCTACAATGCACACATGGCAAAACAAACGTCTGATACGTCGGACCGCATCCTGGATGTCGCCGAGCGCCTGATTCAGACCCTCGGCTACAACGCTTTTTCCTACGCCGACATCGCCAAGGCCCTGAACATCCGCAAGGCCAGCATCCACCACCACTTTCCCACCAAGGCCAAACTGGGCCGCGCGCTGATGGCACGCTACCGGCAGCGTTTCGGAGAAGCTCTGGCCGCCATCGAACGCAGGCACACCGCGGCCGCAACCCGGCTTCGGCAATACGCGGGGTTGTTCCAGAGCGTTCTGGAAGACGGCAACCGGCTGTGTCTGTGCGGCATGCTGGCGGCCGATTTTTCTACCCTGCCCAGGGCCATCCGCGCCGAGGTGCGCGGGTTTTTCGATGACAACGAGACGTGGCTGGAACGGGTTCTGGCCCAGGGCCGCACCCAGGGCTCTATCGCCTTTGACGGGCCGGCCCGAAGGGCGGCCACGCGGCTGCTGTCGTCTCTGGAGGGCGCCATGCTGGTTTCGCGTTCCTATGAAAACCCGTGCCGGTTTTCCGAACTGGCACAGGGCCTGCTTGACGATCTGGCGGCGGCCTGACGCGACTGTCGCCGCATTGGCAAACCATTTCGGGCCGTGCTAAACCAACGCCATGCGCATTGTCGTCGCAGGCGCAACCGGCAGTGTGGGCCGGGCGGTGATCCGCCTGGCGCGGGCGCGTGGCATTGGAACCGTGGCCCTGGGCCGCGACGCGGCACGCCTGGCCGGCGTGGGTGCCGACGAAGCCCGGGCCGTAGATTTCCGCGATGCCACGAGCCTGCAAGCCTGCATCAACCCCGGCGACGTGGTGTTTTCAGCCCTCGGTGCCAGTGCCTCGCCCAGCCCGTTCATGGGTCGCAGGCGCTACCACGACGTGGACGTACCGCTTAACCGCGCGCTGCTGGACGCGGCCGTTGCCCGCAAGGCCGCGCGTTTTCAGTACGTTTCACTGGCCTTTGGCCGCGAACTGCGTCAACACGCCTTTGCCGACGCGCACGAACAGGTAGTGGACGCCGTGGTCGCCAGCGGTCTGCCCTACACGATTCTGCGGCCCACGGGCATCTTTTCAACTTTTCGCCGACTGTGGGGTTTTGCGCGACTGGGGGTGTTTCCAATCCCCGGCAATCCCGAGTGTCGCAGCAACCCGATTCACGAAGAAGACATCGCCCGCAACGCGCTGGAACACATCGAGGGCGACAGCGCGCAACTTGAAATGGGCGGGCCCGAAGTGTTCACGCGCCGCGAAATCGGCCTGCTGCTGTGCCGCGCCGCCGGCTGGAAGCACGGGGCGACGCTGCGCCTGCCAAACTGGTTTCACCTGATGAACGCGCACCTGCTGGGCATCATCAGTCCGCGCGTGCTGGACATGCTGCGGTTCTATCTGGTGATTTCCGAGTTCGACAACATCGCGCCCGTGGCCGGCCAACGTCGCCTGGCCGATTACTACGCCCAGGCCGCCAACAACAAACCCGGCATTCTGGGCGGCCTGCATCGCAGCGGCTGGTAGGCCTGTGCCGTACAAACCCCGCCTGCCGTTATAATCGCGCCGGTGCGGCTTGTGGGTTATCTTTTTTGTGTCGGGTTGAGGAACACCCGACGCCGTCCGGGCAGCACGGGCACCCGCCCCCCACCGCGGCTTCTGCCGCGCACGCGGAAACCCGCCTGACCCCAAGACTGGCCCAAATGGGGCGCGAAGGCCAAAGCCAACGCGCCCGCCCGCCTTAAACCCGGTTCGGCAGTGCCGCGGCAATCGCGGGCAGGGCATCCCCGGCCTTGGCCTTCAGGTGAAACGCCACAAAATCGCTGATCTCCGTCGGTTCGGGGTTGATCTCGATGGTCAGTTTGCCCGCCATGCGCGCCACCAGCATCGGTTGCACGATGTACGGAAACATCGCGCTGGTGCCGACACTGATCACCAGGTCCGGCGGATTGTCCAGCAACTCCGCATACAGCCGCCGCAGCTTGTCTTCCGGGAGCATCTCGCCGAACAGCACGACTTCAGGCCGGTACACGCCGCCGCACGGACAACGCGGGGCCCGGCCCGCGGCCGCGCACCGGTGAATGTCCAGCCCCTGCCCGGTGGTCGCACCGGTGCGCGGGTCATTGAACTGGTTTTGCTTGCCGCAGGACATGCAGATCAACTCAAAGGCGTCACCGTGGATGTCTATGATGTTGCGGCTGCCTGCCAGCCGGTGCAGGCCGTCCACATTCTGGGTCAGCAGCACGAAACGTTCGGCCTTGCGTTCGATTTCCACTATGGCCGTGTGGCCCGCGTTGGGCCGGGCGTTTACGGCCGCGCCGGCAATCTGGAACAGCGCGCGCCAGGTGCGGTCGGGGTCGCTTTGCAGTGTGGGAGCACTCAGTGCTTCCACCGTGCGGTCGCCTTCGTCGGGGTCGTCATAAATTCCGCCCTTGCCGCGATAGGTCGGAATGCCGCTTTCGGCGCTTATGCCCGCGCCGGTGATGACACCCACGCTGCGCACGTCGCGCAGGGCCACCAACAGAGCCTCTGGAAGTGCAAAGTCGCCCATACAAGCCGCCCGCCGGATTGTAAGAGAATGCGTTGGGGTTGCCCGCCACAATGTACGCGCCATGCCTGACTACAACCTCAAAGACTGGCAGGCCGTCGAGCGCGCCGAGCGCAACGTGTCCTCGTGGCTGCGCGAACGCATCGGCGGCGAGATCCGGGGCCATCTGGCGGCGGCGGCGGTTCTGGTACCGCTGGCGCTGGTCGCAACGCTGGGAACAGCGGTTGGGCTGGGGTTTCTGGCGGTGGCGTTCCTGGGCCGGCCGCTGCGGCAGGCCACCCGCGGCGTCGAGGGCATGGAGCTGCTGTGGCTGGGCTGCATGGCGCTTGGCCTGCTGGTTGTTCTGGCCGGGTTTCCGTTCCAGTACCTGCGCTGGCGCCGCAGCCAGACCGCGGTGTCCATGCACGGCGGCGGCGTGGAAGTGGACGACGACCGCCATCGTCCGGTGTTTCTGGTTCCCACGGCCGACGCCCGCGAATCCGACTGGGACTTCACCGATATCCTGCTGTTTCCGGCTACCCTTGCCGGCATGGCGGCGCAGCATCTGGTCGCGGCCCGGCAACTGGCGGGCTGCGACCCGACATTGACAGCACGGGTGCTGACATTGCTGGCACACGAGGGCCGCCGTGTCAGCCTGCATGACCTCGAGATGCGGCTTGGCGACGCCGGCCTGCCGCGCAGCCTGCGGGCGCTGAGACACTGGCCTGGCGTGCTGTGGTTCGTGCGCGATCAGGTAACCCTGGGCCTGAACGACGACCTGCAACATGAAATTGCCCGCCAGGGCGGGTGGAGAAGCTGACCGCCACTTCCTATCCTCGCGCCATGCGCAGCCGCAGACGCATCTTCAAGGCCTGGCTGTTTTACCTGCGCAAGCCGATCCGCGAGTTTTTGCCGCTGTTTTTCGGCGCGATTGCGATCGTGCTGGCGGGCGGGGTCGGGTTCTATTACCTGTACGATGAGCCGCTGCCGTTTTCGGAGGCCGTGTGGCTGACGTTTGCCCTGTTGACCGGCGAACCGGTACGCGACTGGCCTTCGCACTGGCTGCTGGAGGTATTGCACTATCTGTTGCCGCTGCTGGGCCTGGTGGTGGTGCTGGACGGTCTGGTGCGGTTTTCCGTCTACGCGTTCCGGCGGGATGAAATGAGCCCCGAATGGGTAAAAGCCATGGCAAGCACATTCAAGAATCACGTGATCCTGTTCGGGCTGGGCAAGGTGGGGCTGCGCGTGCTTCAGCAACTGGTGGCGCTGAAGCAGCAGGCGGTGGTGATCGAAAAGGATCCCCACTGCCCCAACTTCGCCTATGCCCGCAACCACGGCGTACCCGTGCGTGTGGGTACGGCGCGTGAAGAGGGCATTCTGGACGAAGTAAACGTGCGCGAGGCCTGCAGCGTGATCTGTTGTACCGACGATGATCTGGCGAACCTTGAACTGGCGATTGACGCCCGTAAGATCCGGCCCGACATGCGCGTGGTGCTGCGCATGTATGACCAGGAACTCGCCGAGAAAATCCGCGACACGATGAACATCCACCTGGCGTTCAGCACGGCCATGCTGTCGGCTCCGCTGTTTGCCACGGCCAGCCTTGACGCGGCGGTGATCAACTCGTTTTACGTGGACGGCCGGCTGCTGGTGGTGGCACGTATCACGGCCGCGGCGGGAACAAAACTGTGCTCGATGGCGATCGGCGAGCTGGTAAGGACGTATTCGCTGGTGGTGGTAAGCCAGAAACGCGGTGACGGCGCGATGTTTCACCCCCCGCTGGAGAACACGATTGAACCCGGTGACATCTTGACGCTGGAGTGCGACCCGGTGACCCTGCGTGAAATCCATGCGCTGAACCGAACCTGAGCGGGAGGTAGCCCGCGAAAAGAACACCGGCTGGGCTGGCTGGTTAGTGACAATTACCGCCCCCCACGTTGAAATCGGGGCGGGGAGAGGTGCATGACCGAAACGCCCGCCGCCGGCTCGGAGCTCGAGCGCGCGCGCCAGGTACAGCTTTCCATGCTGCCCGCGGTGCCGCAGATCGCGGGGCTGGAAGTTGCATGCGCCTATCGCGCCTGCGACATGCTGGGCGGCGACTTTTACGACTTCATTCTGGTGGACAAGTGGCGCCTGGGCGTCGTGATTGCCGACGTTTCCGGCCACGGCATGAGCGCCGCGCTGCTGATGGCCGCGGCCAAGAAAGCCTTTCAGTTCTGCGGCGTCGGCTGTCTTTCGCCGCGCCAGGCGCTGTTGGCCGTCAATGACAGCATCCGGCCCGACGTGCCGCGCGGCATGTTTTTAAGCGCGCTGTACGGCATTGTGGACATCCGCAACCGCCGCCTGGCCTTTGCCAGCGCCGGGCACAACCCGCCGATGCTGTGGCGGGCCGGCCGCGTGCGCGCGGCGTGGCAGCACCCCAACGCGCCGGTGCTGGGCATGATGGCATCCGAACGCCTGGGCGAATCGCTGCGAGAAGAACTGGTGCAGCTTCAGGAAGGCGACCTTCTGCTGCTGCACACCGACGGCGTCAGCGAAGCCTTCAATGAATCCGGCAACATGTACGGCGCCGAGCGCCTGGTGCGACACCTGAACGCCCCGGCCATACCATCGGCCCAGGCGATCGTGGACGCGATCCAGCAGGATGTGGACCGTTTCCGCGGCCGCGCGGCCCAGGCTGACGACCAGACGCTGCTGGCGCTGCGCGCTTTGCCCCTGCCCGAAAAAATCCTGCCCCTGATTGCCGGCAGCGAGGGCCCGCCGCGCAGTCTGCCCGAGTTTTCGACCTCGCTGGTCGGCCGCACCGACGTGGTGGCGCGGCTGGCCGAAAAGCTGCGCGCCGCCAAATCGCCGGTGATGTGTGTCAGCGGCCCCGCCGGCGTGGGCAAAACCCGCGTGGCCGTGGCCGCCGCCGAAGCCGCCATCAACACCTTTCCGGGCGGCGTGCTGTACGTGAACCTGGCTTCGGCGCGCGACATCGGCGACGTGTGCCGCGCCACGGCGGCAGTGCTTGGTCTGGGTGACGACACGGCCCAGCTTGGGCTGCGCATCGCGCTGGCGCTGGCGGGCATCAAAGAGCGCGCGCTGCTGCTGCTGGACAACGGCGAAAGCTGCGGCGACGCGATCGTGCGTTGCGTGACCGAATGGCGCGCCAAGGCACCCCAACACATGGTGCTTCTGACCACGCGCCTGCCGGTCAACATCGCGGGACAGGAGATTTTTCCGCTGGCTCCGCTGCAGGTGGCGCGCCTGGAAGGCCGCGCCATTTCCAGCCGCGAATCCGCCCTGCGCATCCCCTCGATCGCGCTGTTTGAGCAACGCGCCCGTGAAGCCGACCCCAGCTTCAAGCTGCGCGACGAAGACGCCGCAACCGTGGCCGAGATCTGCACGCGCCTGGACGGCCTGCCGCTGGCGCTGGAACTGGCGGCGTCGCGCGTGACGGTGCTGTCGCCGCGCCAGATCCTGGAACGCCTGGACCAGCGTTTTGACCTGCTGGGCGGCGACAACCGGTTTGAGCGCGGCACGCTGTCTGAGGCTCTGGCCTGGAGCTGGGATCTGCTGGACAAACCCGAGCAGAAGGCGCTGATGATGCTGTCGCAGCTTCCCAGCGGGTTTCAGCTTGAAGTTGCGGCGCCGATGCTTGACGGCATCGGCGGAAAAACGCCCGAAGACCTGCTGCAGGGCCTGATGAAGTACAGCCTGGCCTGGTTTGACCGGCCCGAGGCACTGGGTGGCGAACGACGCTTTCGTCTGTACGAATCCGTACGCGCCTTTGCGCAGCAGCGGCTGCAGGAATCCGGCAGCGAACCGGCCGCGCGCGCGCGCTTTGAAAAAGCCCTGCTGGACTACACGCTGCGCTGGTGGCGCAAGGAAATGACCGAGGGTTCCACCGAAGGCCGCCGTCGCCTGCGCCTTGAGGTACAGGCACTGGCGTTGCTGGCCGAAACCACGCGCAACCCCGAATCGCGGGCCTGGGCCACGATCATGGTCGCGCCCCAGTTGTTTGCCGGGGGCGACGAAAACCGCGCCATGAACCTGCTGCGCGCCAGCCTTGACGGCCTGATGCCCGGCAGCGACGAGTGGCACTGGGTTCACATCATTGACGGTCAGTTACGGCTGGATGCCGCGCCCGACAGCGTGGCCGAGGCCATGCTGCAGATCAAGGCCGAAGGCCTGCCGCGCTTTGTGGCGCTGATGACACGCGTCAACGCACTGCAGAAACTGGGACGCCACGACGAGGCGCTGAAAACCGTGGAACTGGCGGCGGCCATACCGGGACTGGCGCCGATCCGCAGCGCCCAGGTACGTGACCGCATCGCGGCGATCAAAAGCCAGACCGGCCACAACGACGAGGCGCGCTCGCACCTGGAAGCCGCCGTGCGGATCGCGCGCGAGCAGGGCGACATGCTGGCCGAAGGCCGGTTCATCCATAACCTGGGCTGGGTACTGATGCGCATGGGCAAGGCCGCCGAGGCCCTGGCCTGCCACGAGCAGTCGCTGAAAATCGCCCAGTCCGAGGACGACATCGGGCTGATGCTGATGAGCATGGGCAGCATGGCCCTGGAACTCAATCTTGTGGGGCGGGGCGAAGAGGCCGTGCAGACCATGCAGAAGTCGCTGCTGCTGGCGCGCAAGCACGGCCGCACGGCGCTGGAAGCCAGCAACCTGACCACACTGGGCCGCATCTATCACGAGCAGGGCCACACACGCGACGCGCTCAAGGCCGCGGTGGCCTCGCGCGATCTGGCGCGCGAGATCGGTGCCCGCCACACCGAGGCCGTAGCCGAAAGCAACGTGGCGGCCATGCGCCTGGAACTGGGTGAAACCGACGGCGCGATGGAGGCGATGGAAAAAGCCTATGAGATACTCAGGGGCCTGAACGACCAGCGCGCGGCCACCAGCACGCTGGGCAACATCGGCGTGCTGCATGTGCGCAACTGGGAACAAAGCCGCAACCAGCGCGACTTCCAGAAGGGGTTTGACATTCTTCAGCGCGCCACCAACGAGCGCCGCAGCATGGGCTACGACCCGATGCTGGATTGCGAACTGGAACTGGCCAAGCTGATGATCCACATCAACCGCAAGGAGGACGCGCGACGTCTTCTGGCGCGCACGCGCGAGTATTCGGTCACGCGCGGCGACGAGGCCGGCCGCCGCATCACGCGCGAGGCTGAGACCCTGCTGGCTTCGCTTGCGCCGCCGGCCGCACCGGCAACCACGCCTGTGCCGGTGACGCCGGCAGTCGGCCCAAGACCTCTGGGGGCCAAGCGTCCGCGCATGCAGTTGCAGAAGCCGGCCTCGTCACCGTCGTTGCCCACGGGCAAGGCACCGCGCCCCGGTTCGGCGCCGAGCGTGCCCGCCGGGCGCGGCCCGTTGAAGAAACCGGGGTCAACACCGACCCTGCCTGGCGCCAGGCCCAAATCGGCACCGGCTTTGCCCGGTTCGCGCCCCCGGTCTTCGCCCTCATTGCCTGGCGGCAACCGGCGCCGGCGCCGTCGCCCGCCCTTGCCGTAAAACCACAACCCCCGCTGATGCGGGGGTTGGTTTTGCACACCGGACGGCTCAGGCCTTGGGCTTGTCGCCGCCAAGACCCTGCTTTTCGGCGTCGGTCATGCGGCCCAGATAGCCGGGCAGCTCCACGCCGGCCTGGCGGGCCAGCTCATGAACTGGAGGCAAAGCCCCGATCATGCTGGACAGAAAACCCGCGGCGCCGCTTTTGCCGTTGCCGTTTCCGTTGCCGCCGTCCCACACCGTGATCTTGTCAATCTTGAGGTTCTGCACGGCCTTGACCTGTTCGGCCACCAGTTCAGGCATCTTTTCAATCAGCAGCAACGTCGGGGCAATGTCCGGGCGCTCGGCGCAGGCCTGAACCAGCTTGTTGTAACCGTCGGCCTTGGCCTGCAGCACCTTGCGGATACCTTCGGCCTCGGCTTCGTACTTGGCCAGAATCGCGTCGGCTTCGCCCCGGGCGTGGCGGCGGGTCTGTTCGGCGTGGGCTTCGGCCTCGATCTCGATGCGGCGCTTGGCGATTTCTTCCTGGACGATGACTTCCTTTTCCAGTCGCGCGGCCTCGAGCATGCGCTCCTTTTCAAACACCAGACGCTGGGCTTCCACACGGGCCACCTGCGACCGGCGCATGGCCTCGGCCTCGGCTTCGGCCAGTTGCGCGTTGCGGGCGGCGATGTCGGCCTTTGCGGTGTTTTCGCCTTCGACGGCCTGGGCTTCCAGCCCGGCCAGGGCGACACGCTGGTTACGCTGGGCTTCTTTCTTGCCGGCTTCGGCCTCGGCGCGTTCGCGGCTTACGGCAACTTCCTGCTGGCGCTGGGCCGCGGCTTCGGCGGCCACACCTTCGGCCTCCAGACGGGCCACGGCGATACGCTGGTCACGTTCGGCCTTCTTTTTACCTTCGGTGGCGGCGGCCTGTTCAACCGAGACCGCGACCACGCGCTCGCGGTTTTCGCGGGCTTCGCCGGTGGCGCCCTTCTTTTCTTCCTGGGCCACCTCGACCTTGGCGGCGTTGACGGCTTCGGCCGCGGCGCGCTTGCCGATGGCCTCGATGTAGCCGCTTTCGTCCGTGATGTCACGGATGTTCACGTTGATCACTTCCAGGCCGATCTTGTTCAATTCGCTGGCGACGTTTTCGTTGATCAGGTTCAGGAACTTTTCGCGGTCCTGGTTGATTTCTTCGATCGCCAGGGTCGCGATCACCAGACGCAACTGGCCCAGAATGATGTCTTCGGCCTGTTTGCGGATCGTGCTTTCGTCCAGACCCAGCAGACGTTCCGCGGCCGAGCCCATCATCTGCGGGCTGGTGCCGATACCGATGGTGAAGCTGGCGGGCACGTTGACACGAATGTTTTTCTTCGACAGCGCGCCGCGCAGGTCAATTTCGACCGTGATCGGTTCCAGGCTCAGGTACGCGTAGTCCTGAATCAGCGGGATAATCAGCGTGCCACCGCCGTGAATGGTGCGCGAGGCCCCGCCGCCCACGCCTTTACCGAACACCACCAGCACCTTGTTGCTGGGGCAGCGCTTGTACTGCTTGGCGGCAAACACAATCAGGAAGATGATGATGACCACAACACTGATGATCAGCATCAGCACCGCGTCGCCTAAAAACATGTTCGATACTCCTTGAAGATGCTGCCCTGGATAAGTTCTCGTTCGCCCTTGCCCGTTTTCATTCTGACGGACACACGCGCAACAGGTTGTTTTCCACCTTTGACATCACGGCCACGGTCTTGAAGCTGGCGATCTCGGGCCCGTCGCTTACCGCGTCAAAGGTGCGCAGGCGCCCCTTGACCGTCACCTGAATCTGGCCCTTGCCCTTGCCGGCTTCCGGAATCTTGACGTACACCGTGCCCTTGAGTCCGACCGCGTCTTCGGTGCGCACGGTGCCGTCTGATTCCAGCTTGCGCATGCTGAACAGGGCATACGAGGTCGCCACGCCGCCGCCAAAACCGATGCCGTAACCGCCGCCAATCGCCACCCAGGCCGGAAGCTGCAGTTCCAGAAACCCCAGCGCGATCCACGACCCCATCATCACCGTAACCAGCAGCGTCATCAGGCTGAACACCTTGAAGTCCGCGGCGTCAGCGGCCATGTGGCCGGCATCCAGGGTGTCCACGGCGCTGCCGGCGTCGGCCGCGTCGGCCGCGCCGTCAAAGCCCACCAGCATCAGGATCAGGCGGATGACAAACAGCGCGGTGGTGATGCCGCCGATCCAGTACAGGGTATATTCCATGTCCTTTGCCTCCTTGCCACAGGTCCCCCTGTGACGCGGAAAGGGTACCAGACGGATACTGACAGTGCCGACTCCAATCGGGCAGCAGATTTGTAGGCACAGCCCCTACATCTGAAGCGAATAGACGGCAATGCCGCCCTCACGCCCGCAAGTGACCATGCCGCGGCCATCGGGCGAAAAGCTGACGCCCGATACACCCTTGGGGTGATCCATGAAACTGGCGATTTCTTCCCAGTCCGGCAGGCGGCGCAGCACCAGCATGCGGTCTTCGCCGGCGCTGGCCATCACGCGCGCGTCGGCGGTAAACGCGATGTTCCAGACCAGGCTGGAATGGTCGCGCACCTTCAGCGTGCGCTGGAACCCCGGAACCTCGTATACGCGGATCGTGCTGTCGTCGCTGCCGCTGAGCAGAAACCGGCCGTCGGGGCTGAAGCTCAGGCTGGTAATCGTGCCCCGGTGGCCCTTGAGTTCCACCAGCACGTCGCCGGTCATCAGGTCCCAGACCACAACACTCTGGTTCAGCGTGCCGCTGGCCAGAAGCAGACCGTCGGGCGAAAAGCTCAGAGCCGCAATGCCGCCGCCGTGAACTTCGGTGACCGGTTCAAAACTCTGGGTTTCCCACAGCACCGCTGTCTGGTCGGCGCCGCTGCTGGCCAGAAAGTTGCCGTCGGGCGAAAAGCGCACGGCGATCACCGGCTTTTCGTGGCCCGTAATCACCGCGGCTTCGCGCCAGGTGCGGGTGTCCCACACGCGCACGGTGGTGTCGCCGCTGCCGGTGGCCAGAACGCGGCCGTTGGGTGAAAAATGCAGCGACTTGACCCAGGCGCTGTGGCCCTTGAGTTCGGCAATCTGCTTGAGACGCTTGCTGTCCCATACGCGCACGGTGCCGTCTTCGCCGGCGCTGGCAAACACGGCGCCGTCGGGCGAATAACTGACGGCATGCACCAGCCCCTGGCGCGAATCCATCAGCTTGATGCGCAGCCAGCGGCCGTCCTTGACCGGGTCTTTCTCTTTCTCGACATCCACCAGCGGGCTGGTGAACACCTGGGTCTGCCGGCCGGCGCCTTTCTGGGGGTCGGTCTGGCCGCCACCGGTCAGCAGCGCCTTTTTCATTTCCTCGGCGGTGTTGTAACGCGCGTCCGGGCGCGACTTCAGGCCCTTGTCCACAAACGCGTCCACCCACGGCGGCAGTTCGTTGCGCAGCGCCGTCGGCGGCTCATAGTTGCCCACCGGCAACAGCCCCGTCAGCAGCTCGTAGAACATCACCGTCACGGCGTACAGGTCGGCGCGCTTGTCCACGTTGGCGGCGTCGCGGGCCTGTTCGGGGGCCATGTAGCCGGTGGTGCCCATCGCCACTTCAGCCATCGTGGCGTTGCTGACTTCGAAGTTCTTGGCAATGCCGAAGTCCAGAATCTTCAACTGGAACTCGGGGCTGCCCGGCGCGCCCTTGAGCATGATGTTTTCAGGCTTCAGGTCGCGGTGCACCGTTACCTCGTGCGCCGCCGTCAGGCCGTCCAGCATGTGCGTGACAATCGCGACGGCATCATTGAGCGGCACGGCGTTGCCGCTGGCGTCGGCATCGTTGATCACCTTGCGCAGCACAATGCCCGGGAAAAATTCCATGCTGATGTGCCAGCGCCCCTTCCACTCGAACACGTCGTGAGTGGCGATGATCACCGGGTGCCGGATTTTGCGGGCAATGCGGCCTTCACTTTTGAAGCGCTCCACCAGTTCTTCGTTGTCCACCAATTGCGGGTTGATCACCTTCAGACAGCAGAACTCGTCGTCCTGAAACTTGTCACGGCACAACAGCACCGTACCCATGCCGCCGCGACCCAGTTCACGTTCCACCTGGTAACGGTCCGACACAATCGTGCCGGGGTCATAACTGACGGCTTCGGCCTTGAAGATCAGGCCGTCGTCATCGTCTTTGACACGGCCGATTTCGTCGGGCTGTGACGGGCGTTTGGCGGCGCCGGCCGCATCGCCAAGGCCTGCACCGCAATTGATGCAAAACTTGGCTGCGTCAGGGTTTTCGGTGCCGCAGGCGGCGCATTTCTGCATGGGCTGTCAGGCCAAAGGTTTGTGAGCGCGAGGATTATAGCGGCATGGGTTACAGCCGTCACGCGGGGTTCGGGCCCAGCGGCACGTTTTCGTGGCTTGGCCCTGCCTTGCCCTTCATGCTGTGATGGACTAGTTTCTGACACAGCATGACAACGGTACTGGCACGGTATTCGACGCTGCGGCTGATGGATCACTTCCGGGTTCCGCGGGATCTGAACCTGCGTGTCAATGACATGGTCGTGCTCAAGACCAAGCGCGGGCTGGAGCTTGGGCAGGTCAAGCTGGCGCCGGGCGACCACAAACTGCGCCCCGACCAGATCATCGCCGGCGAGGTTCTGCGCAAGCCCAGTCTTGAGGACAGCACGAAGTTCCGCGAATACCGGACAGAAGACTTCCGGCCGGTCAAACGCAAGTTCAAGGAACTGGCGGCCAAGCACAAGCTGCCCATGCGCTACCAGAACAGCGAACGGCTGCTGTCGGGCGACAAACTGATCGTGTACTTCACGGCCGAAGACCGGCTGGACTTCCGCGAGTTCGTGCGCGAGTTCACCGAAAGCGTGGGCCAGCGCGTGGAACTGCGCCAGGTGGGCGCCCGCGACGCCGCGCGCGTGGCCGGCGACGTGGGCGTGTGCGGCCAGGAACTGTGCTGCATCAGCTACATCATTGATTTCGTGCCGGTCTCGATGAAGATGGCCAAGACCCAGCACATCAGCCTGGACCCCCAGAAAATCAGCGGCCAGTGCGGGCGCCTGAAGTGCTGCCTGAAGTACGAAGACGACCTTTACAACGCGCTGCGGCGCTCGGTTCCGCTGGAAGGCCAGCCTGTCACCTGCGAGGGCAAGGAATGCCACGCATGCAGCGTGGACATCCTGGGCCAGAAGGTGATCGTGGACTTCGGCGACGGCCGGCGCGAGCCGCGGCCGGTCAGCGAGATCACGTTTGAGCCCGACTGGTCCGACAAGGATATCCGGCGCTACAAACGCGAACGCCGCGAAAAGTTCCTGGCCGAGCGCGCCGCGCGCGACGCCGCCCGCAGCGAACGCATGAAGTCCGTGCAGGATCGCCGCCACGGCCAGGACGCCGTGCACCCGGCCCGGCGCGCCGACGACAAGCCGACCCTCGATCCCGAAGCGGAAGACGCGCCGGATTCCGGCACATCCGCCGCCTACGAGCCCGTGGACGAAACCGCCGCGATTGCCCGCGACGAAGCCCGGATCGTGCCGCCGGACACGGCCATGATTGAGCGCCCGGTCATCGAGGCCGAACCGGAGCCCAAACCGGGCGACGATGCGACACCGCCGGACGCCGCGCCCCCCGAAACCTGATCACGCCCCCGGCCGTTAAACAACCGGTTGCCGCTTGCGCGGGCACGGCTCGTTGGTCAAAACGCAAGGCATGAACGTCGAAACACCCGTCTACATCACTACGCCGCTGTATTACGTGAACGATGAACTTCACATCGGTCACGCCACCACCACGTTGTACGCCGACACGCTGGCCCGGTTCTGGCGCGCCTGCGGCCGGCCCGTGCTGTTTCTGACCGGCAGCGACGAGCACGGCCAGAAGATCCACAAGGCCGCCACGGCCGCGGGCACGACGCCCAAAGCCTTTGCCGACCGCATTGTCGGCAAGTTCTTTGAACTGTGGGAACGGCTGGACATCCAGTACGACATTTTCATCCGCACCACCGACGATTTTCACAAGCGCGCCGTACAGGCATTGTTCACGCGCCTGCGCGATGCGGGGCACATCCGCAAGGACCGCTACAACGCCCTGTACTGTGTGGATTGCGAAACCAACTACACCGAAAAAGATCTGGTTGAGGGCAAGTGCCCGATCCACAAGACAACGCCCCAGCAGGTCAGCGAGGAAAACTATTTCTTTGCCCTCAGCCGGTTCACCCAACCGCTGCTGGAACACATCGCGAAGTTCCCGGACTGCATCGTGCCCGAGCCGCGCCGCAACGAGATTGTCGGCAAGCTCAAGGATGGGCTCAACGACATCAGCGTCACCCGCACCACCTTTGACTGGGGCGTGCCGCTGCCGTGGGAGCCCCAGCACGTGATCTGGGTGTGGTGGGACGCGCTGGTCAACTACATCAGCGGTCTGGGCTGGCCGGACGCTCAGGGCCTGCCCACGGACGCCATTGCCGGCCGTTCGCGCCACGGGCACGAGCCGGTGCGCGCGCCATTTGCCCACTGGTGGCCCCATGCCGTGCACCTGGTGGGCAAGGATATTCTGTGGCACCACAGTGTGGTCTGGTGGTCGCAGCTTCTGGGCGCGGGTGTGAACCCGCCGCGTCAGGTGTTCGCCCACGGCTGGTGGCAGGTCGAGGGCGACAAGATGTCCAAGACTCTGGGCAACGTGATCAGGCCGCTGGAAATCGCCGACAAGTACGGCCGCGACGCCCTGCGCTGGCACGTTCTGCGCGAAGGCCCGGCCAAGGGTGACGCCGACTGGCGCCAGGCCGCGTTTATCACGCGCTACAACGCCGATCTGGCCAACGGCCTGGGCAACCTGGTCAACCGGTCGCTGACCATGCTGGGCAAGTATTTCGCGGGCAAGGTTCCCGCCGAAGTCGCGTTTGAACAGCCGGCTCTGGAACGCGCCCGCCGGGACATCATCGCGCGCGTCAACGCGCTGTACGCGCGCATGGTCGCGGCCGTAACGGCGTTTGATCTCGACGGCGCCTGCGAGGCCGTGTTTGAACTGGTGCGCGAAACCAACGCTTTTGTAAACAACGCCGCGCCCTTCAAGCTGGCCAAGGACCCCGCCCGGGCCAACGACCTGCAGGCCTCCATGCACACACTGTGCCAGGTCTGTTTCGTGCTGTGTCACGCGCTGCGGGCGTTTCTGCCCGACGCATCGGCGCGGATTGCCGACCAGCTTGGCATCAAGGCCGAAGGCCGGCTGGAAGCCGTACTGCGCTGGAACGCCTTTGCGCCCGGCCACACAATTGTCGGCCCGCAGCCGCTGTTCGCGCGGCTGGAAACGGGGGGCGCCTGACATGTCCGAAACCGACCCGCCCACCCCCGCGGACTCCGAACCGATTGATGCCGAGGCCGGCATCATGGCCATCTGCCGGCGCGATCCGCGCTACGCGCCCGCGGCCTACCGCTTTGTGATGTGGGAGGGCATTGAGTACACCACCCGCGAGTACCTGAAGCTCACGGACAAGACCCGCCGGCACCTGACCGGACAGGAAGTGTGCGAAGGCCTGCGCCGGCTGGCGCTGCAACAGTTCGGATTCATGGCCTATGACGTGTGGCGCAGTTGGGGCATCCGTGCCACGCGCGACTGGGGCCACGTGATTTTCAACCTGTGCGACGCCGGGCTGCTTCAGCGCACCGACGACGACAAGCTGGAAGACTTCGACAACGTCTATGACCTTGAAAAGGGCCTGAAACAGGCCTTTCGATTTGACGAGGCCGTCAGCAAGGCCTGACCAGCCATTGCAGCACCCGCGCCACGGACAGTTCCACCGTGCCGGTTGTGTCCAGGCGCAGTACATCGGCGCCCTCTTCGGCGCCGGGCGGCACAAACCGCGCCCGCGCGGCCGCCAGCAGTTCGCTGGTCGCGTCGCTGACACGCCCCGGGTCGCGTTCGCGCCGGTCCATGCGGGCCCGCACCACGTCGTCGGGGGCGTCACACAGCACCAGCGACACCGCCGCGCCCGCACGCCGGGCGGCCGAAAGGCCGATGCGCCGCAGCTCCGGCGCGGGCCACTGGGCGTCCAGAATCACCCCGGCGCCGGCGCCGGACACACGTGCCGCCAGAGCCTGGTACACACGTAC
The DNA here is from genome assembly GCA_015075515.1 of Planctomycetota bacterium. Lineage (GTDB taxonomy): Bacteria > Planctomycetota > UBA8742 > UBA2392 > UBA2392 > H3-PLA7. The sequence continues at coordinate 37,740 of JABTUE010000004.1, read as the reverse complement.
CGCGGCCTCGTCGGTGTAGGCCGAAGCCGGCAGGCGTTCCGTGGCGGCCACACCCCAAAGTTCCTTGCGCAGCACGTCGCTGTGCCACACCGGCCAGCCCGTGGCCCGCGACAACGCCAGCGACAGCGTGCTTTTGCCGCAGCCCATGATGCCGCCGACCAGAATCACGTGCGGCTCGCGCGCGAAAAAGTCTGCCAGTCCGAAGTACGCGCGCGCCGCGCCAGTGGCCACCTGGCGCTGGGTGCTTTCAATCGCCGGGTCATCCAGTTGCAGGGCGGTCACCTTGCCCATCACCGCGGCAAAGTGCGCCTGGTAGTAGCGCCGCAGCGCGTCCGGAAACTCGTCGCGCGCGGCACGACGGTAGGCCGCAAAGGCCTGGGCGGCGGCCTCGAACTGCCCCAGCGACTGCAAACCGGTGGCCAGAAACGCAGCCTCGGCCAGGGTATCCATGCGGCGGAACTGCGGGTTGAACTCGATGCAGTCCGTAACCACGGGACGACCGTCCACAAACGCGATGTTGCCGGGCTTCAGGTCGCCGTGGCCGTCGCGGATTCGATCCTGCGCCACCCGGGTTTCGAACACAGCCGGGTTGGCCCCAATCCAGCCGCGCAGCAGGGCATCCAGCCGTGTCCAGACCGCCCCGGACAACAGTTGGGGCACAAAGCGTCGGCATTCGGCCACATTGGCCACGGTGTTGCGGGCCAGAACGTCGGGCATGCCGCACCGGCGAACGGCATCGTCGGCGGGATGTTCACGCCAGGTCTGAACCAGCAATGCCATCAGCGCGTCCAGGTGGGTCTGGCGCAGCTCGCCCCGGGCACACAGGGCCGGAAGCCAGCAATCATCGGGTATGCGCCGCATGACCACGGCAAAGTCGCCCGCCGCGGAATCGGGCGGAAGTTCCGACAACAGCGGGCCGATCTGCAATGGTTCTGTGCCCTGCACCTCGACCACGCCCAGATAGATGTCCGGCGAAAAGCGCCGGTTCAGCCGGAACTCCTCCTGGATGAAGCGCCGGCGCAGTTCCGGCGTCGAGTAGTCCAGAAACGGATAACGCACGGGCTTCTTGAGCTTGTAGGCCAGATCACCAGCCAGGTGAACAATGTTGGCGTGGGTGCGGATCGTGCGCTCTGGGTGCACCGTGGGCATGGCCCCGCGATACCGCCGCACGGGACGATTTGCAAAACGAAACCGGGGCGCCCGCAGGCGCCCCGGTTGTCTGTCGTTGCGTCTTAGTTGCCGCCCCAACCCGGACGGTGGGCTTCTTCGTCGTTGAGGTCAATCACCTTGGCGTGAACCACGATCACCAGGTTGAACTGTTCCTTGTCCATGGCCTGGCGGCGGAACAGCATGCCCAGCAGCGGGATATCGCCCAGGATCGGCACCGAGCTTTCCTTCCAGATGTCGCGCACGGTCTTCAGGCCAGCGATCACCACGGCGCCGCCGTCCGGCACGCGCACGGTGGTCTGCACCGTCTGCAGGCGGACTTCTGGAATCTGGATCGTCACGGCGCTGGTGGGACCCAGCGTGGTGGTGAAGGTGGGAATCGGCAGCACCAGTTCGGCCACCGTGGGCTGCACTTCCACGGTGATGAAGCGCCGGTCGTTGCTGACGGTGGGCTTCACGTCCAGAACCATGCCGTCCAGAATCGTGTCCACCACGGGGTTGGCAATCGCGGCCGTGGTGGCGGTCTGCAGGTCAAAGTCGCGGATGTACGGCACCTGGTTGACGATGGTGATGTTGCTGCGCTGGGTGTTGAAGGCGCTCAGGCGCGGAGCGGTCAGAATACGGGCCTTTTTGCGCTTCTGCACGGCGTGAATCACCGCGTTGATCTGGGTCAGATCCACGAAGTACGAGAACTGCATGGCAAAGCCGCCGTTGTTGGTCAGCACGTTGCCCAGGGCATTGTCAAAGATGTGCTCAAACCGGCCGCGGATGTCCTGGTTGAAGTTGACCGGCGGGTTGTTCGGGTTCTGGTTGTTGAAGAAGATACCGGCCGTCGGGTTGGCCGGGGCAATGCCGCCCGAACCGTTGTCGAACTGGCCGCCGGCGTTGTCTTCGTTGCCGGTGGTCACGTCTTCCAGCACGATGTTGGCCTGGTTGGGCACGGCCGCCGGGCCACCAAGGCCGCGGAAGTCAATGCCGAAGTCCTGCAGGTAGTCGTCTTCAACACTGATGAAGCGAACCTCGATGTTCACCATCAGGCCGGCAATCTGGCGCAGTTCGTCCAGGAAGTCGCGCAGTTCGGCCTGCACCTGCGGGGTGTGCGTGGCGACAAGCTGCCCGGCGAAAAAGCGCAGGGCAAACGGCGCGTCCCAGTTGTCGGGCGCAACGGTGGCGGTCACCAGTTCTTCAATGCGGTCAATGTCCAGCGTGCGTTCGGATTCGTCCGGATAAACGATCGCCGGGCCGGCGGTGCTGTCGTCGGCGCTCTTGAGACGGATGCGCGGGCCGGTGAACTCGGCAATGTTGAACGTCAGGTCGCGCACGTCGTGTACGCGGGTCACCAGGGCGCTGGCGTCCGGCGCCGCGTCGGCGGCCACCACAAACAGCAGGTCGTTGCGGAAGGCCGTCTTGAGGTTCAGGTCACCCAGAATGATGTTCAGGGCCGACCCGACCGGAATGTCTTCCAGCGTGATCGTTACCGTCTGCTGGCCGCTGTTGGCCTTGACGTCTTTGTCAAGCTGGATGTTGATGTCGGCCTTGGTGCGTACTTCGGCGATCACGTCAATCAGCGTGCGCTCTTCAAACGTGAACGGGATGATCTTGGAGGCCAGGGCGTTTTCAATGCGCTGGACCGCCGGGTTGGTCTTGATGGCGTCGGCGGCACTCTGGCGGCGGTTGCGGATGCGCTCGGCCAGAAGGCCCGTCGGGTAGCGGATCATTTCGGTCTGCGGCACCAGGGCTTCCTTGAGCTGACGCATGGCCTCCTGGTAGCCGGCAATGCGCAGTTCAAAGGTGTCGCGGTTCATCTGGATCAGGCGGCGATCCTGGATGTCGCGCTTGAGGTCGGCCGCGCGGGAGAACTGCGGGTCAATGTGCAGAATGCGGTCAACGATTTCTTCGGCGGTGCGGAAGCGTCGCAGTTCCAGGTTGTAGACGGCCTGGCGCCACAGCTCGACCACCTCTTCACGGCGGCGTTCTTCTTCGCTGACTGCGTTGAGGTCGGCCATGCGGCGCTCGCGCTTGAGCGCCTCGTCTTCCAGCACCTTGCGCTGGCGCGCCAGTTGGGTGTTGGCGGCGTCAATGCCGGCGCCGGCCACGGCGTCGTAGTTGCGCTTGAGTTCCGCGCCGTAGGGCGCAAACCGCACCAGACGCTTGAGCTTGTTCCATTCTTCAATCGCGCCCGACCAGTCACCGTCGGCCTCTTTCTGTTTGGCCTTGGTGTAGGTACGGTCGGCCTCGATCTCGAACTCTTCCTGCGCGGCGCGCGAAAGCTCCGACCAGCGCGGGGCCAGACTGGCGGGCTTGGAAAGCTGCACGCGCACTTCATCAAGCAGCTTCACCACGTCGTCGTTGGCGCGGTCAGGGCTGAGTTCAAGCGCGCGGGTGAAGTAGCGCTCGGCGTCTTCCAGCCGGCCGGCCTGTTTGCTGACGATGCCGCGATCCTTGAGCCAGCGGTATTCAACGTCGCGCAGCCGGTCGTGGTCAAACGCGTCACGCGCGTTCTTGTCGTCCTTGCCCACGTCGGCACCCTTGGCGCCTTCGGCGATCTTTTCGTTAACGTCGCTCAGGCCGCCGCGCGAAACGCGCTCGCCGCCGGGGTTGTCACGGCTGTTGCCGGGCGCGCCCTTGCCCTCGCGCTCGTACCCCGCCGGCGGGGCGGCTTCAGCCCCGTCATCGGCCACAAAGTCCGTCTTGCCGCTGCCGCGCGAATCGTTGCCTTGGAACGGCATCACGCTGCAGGCTGTCGCCACGCAGCAGAGCATGCCCAGTGCCAGCAACGCGCGCGCCTTCGACCACTTGTATGCCATGGAATGCAGTCCTCGCCTTGGGGAAAGCAGCATCTGCCGTGTGCACACGTATGCGCGGCGGCCGCTGCCACACCAGGGGAACCAGGGGTTGCAATTGGGGGGTACGTAAGAGGTTAGCCACCGCCGGCAGGGGGTCAAGCAGGAAAGAGGCGCGTTGCCCCCCGGCCACTATCCATGACAATTTGGCGACAATTGGCACGGTCTTGGCATCTCCCCAGTATGCGTCAATCCGGCCGTTCCAGAACGACCTTCAGCACATCCGGAACCCAGCCGATCTTGTCGTTGGCTTTGCTTACCTCAAGCACCGCAACAACCCGGTTGCGGCCGGCCGTGTCACCCGAAATCTTCCACGAACACAGACCGGCAATCGCCTCCAGACCCTGACGAATGCCGTCCGGGACACCGGGCGCGCCGTGGGTCCGGGCAAGCTCAAGAGCTTCGGCATAGCGGCCCTGAAGCATCAGCGCCGCCGCCAGGGTCAGGGCACACAAGGGCACGTCCCCGCTGCGCGCCGTGCCCAGAGTATGCTCCAGCGCCAGGCGGGCGTGTGTTTCCGCGCCCGGGCCATCACCCATCAGGCACAACACCTGAGCCAGATTGACACGCCCGATGTCTTCCCCCGCGTCGCCGGCGTCGCGCATGTACTCAATCGCGTCCAGCAGAAGCCCCCGGGCTTCCTCCAGCTGGCGCCGCAGGATCAGCAGCACCGAAAAGTTGATGTGACACAACGCCGCTTCGTTGTAACTGCCGATTTCGCGGGCGATGCGCGCGGCCTCGCGATAGTCCGCCTCGGCCAGATCCAGCCGCGGCGCCAGGGTATGAATCACGGCCCGGCCCAGCAGCGCGCGACTGACCACATGGGCGCGGCCGGTCTGGCGGGCCAGCCGCACGGACTCTTCGGCCAAGGCAAGGGCCTGGTCGTGGCGGCCTTGGCGGGCGCGCAGATAGGCCAGATTGCCCATCGGCACGGAAGCCTGCCCCGGCGCAACAGAACGCCGCTGGAACTGGATCGCCTGCTCCAGTTGAGCCGCTGCCGGCTCCAGTTCGCCGCGATCCAGCGCGATGCGGGCGGCGTTGAAGTGCGCCACGGCAAGTTCGTTGGCGTCACCGCAACGTCGGGCACTGTCCATGGCAAGTGCAGCGACGTGGGCGGCCCGGTTCAGGTCATGGCGGCTCATGCACACCTGTGTCAGCGCGTTGGCCAGCGCCGCACGGTGCAGCCACTGTTCGGGCGGGCAGACTTCCAGCCCCTGGTTCAGAAAGACCTCGGCGCGGTCAAGACTGCCGTAGGAACGCTCCAGCACGCCAAGCCGGTACAAGGCCCGTGCACGCTGTGTGGCCTCGATGCCCGGAAGCTCGGCCAGCCGTTGCCACAGCGCGCGGGCATCGTCATGCCGGTACTGGCGGTCGGCCCAGGCGCCGGCCCGCGCCAGGTGCGCGGATTCGCGCTCCAGCAGCGCCGGATCCAGAACCGGCCCCCGGCCCAGCCGGGCGTGCTCGGCCATTTCGGCGGCACAGGCGTCGCGCAGCGATTCGTCACCAAGGTCGGCCAGCAACGCCTCCAGCAGATCCAGGGCCAGGCCGTGCAGACGCGCGCGTTCGGCCGGAAGGTGAAGCCCGTAGGCGCCGTCCCGGATCAGCACGTGCCGGAACACATAGGCCGTCTCGGCGTGCATGGCACGTCAAGGCTACTGAAGGAAAGCCGCAAGGACTACTTTTTGCCGAACACCTTGCCCAGAAACCAGGCAATCGGGTCGAAGTACCGGTCCACCACGCGTTCTTTCATCGGGATGATGCCGTTGTCGGTGATCCCGATATGTTCCGGGCAGACTTCCGTGCAGCAGCGCGTGATGTTGCACCAGCCGGTCCCGAACTCCTTGCGCATCTTTTCGACGCGGTCCTCGGTATCCAGCGGGTGCATTTCAAGGCTTGCCAGCCGGATCATGAAGCGCGGGCCGACAAACTGGTCGTGGGCCTTGTGATCGCGCAGCACGTGGCACACGTCCTGGCACAGGAAACATTCAATGCACTTGCGGAACTCCTGCACCCGGTCCACGTCTTCCTGCATCATGCGATGCGTGCCGTCGGCGTTGCGGGCCTTGGGCTTGAAGGGCGGGATGCGCTTGTTCTGTTCGTAGTTCCACTTCACATCCGTGACCAGATCCTTCACCAGCGGAAAGGTCTTCAGCGGCTGGATCGTGATCGGGCCGTCGGGCAGGCTGTTCATGCGCGTCATGCAGCCCAGGCGCGGCTTGCCGTTGATTTCCATGGAACACGAGCCGCACTTGCCGGCCTTGCAGTTCCAGCGGCAGGCCAGGTCGGTGGCGTGCTGCATCTGGATACGATGGATGCAGTCCAGCACGACCCAGCCGGGGCCGACGTCAATTTTGTACTCGACGAACTCGCCGCCGTCCTTGTTGCCGCGCCAGATTCGGAACGTTCTTTCGGCCATAACCGCTAGTCGGCGGTCTGCAACAACTGTCCCGCAGGCGCCAACTTCCTTTTCTGTTCTTGCTGCCGATTCAGGACTGCCTACTTGTAATCCGCACCCACCTTGCCGCTTTCCAGGTCTTCGATCTTGCTGTTGGCGATCTCAACCAGCGGCGCGGGGCCGGGCTTGCGTTCGCGTTTTTCCACCACCATTTCGCCGTCACGTCCGCGCCTGATGATCACGTTGTATTTCAGCCATTCGTCGCGTTCGCCGGGGAAATCCTCGCGCGTGTGGGCGCCGCGGCTTTCCTCGCGGGTCAGCGCGGCCTTGGCCACGGCTTCACTGGCGATCAGCAGGTTGCGCAGGTCCAGCGCCGTGTGCCAGCCGGCGTTATACTGGCTGGTGGCGTGGGCCTTGACCCTGGCGGCTTCGGCCTTGAACTTTTCCAGTTCCCCCAGCGCGGTTTCCAGTTCCGACTTCGTGCGGATGATGCCCACGTTCTTGCCCATCATGTCCTGAAGCTGGTCCTGGATCACAAACGGGTTGGTTCCGCTGTCGCGGTTTAGAATGTCCGTGGCGCGGCGGATGCCGGCCTGCACCTGTTCGGCGTTGACCTGCGGCGAAACTGTCAGCGACCGGATGTATTCGGCCGCGCCGATGCCCGCGCGGCGCCCGAACACCAAAAGGTCGCTCAGCGAGTTGCCGCCCAGCCGGTTGGCGCCGTGCAGACCCGCGCCGCATTCGCCGGCGGCAAACAGGCCGGGCACGGTCGTCATCTGTGACTCGGCATCCACCAGAATGCCGCCCATGTGGTAGTGCAGCGTGGGGCCCACTTCCATGGGCTGTCTGGTGATGTCCACTTCGGCCAGTTCCTTGAACTGGTGGTACATGCTGGGCAGCTTTTTCTTGATGACCTCAGCGGGCAGGCGCGAGGCAATATCAAGATACACGCCGCCGTGTTCGCTGCCGCGTCCGGCCTTGACTTCGGCGTTGATGGCGCGGGCCACTTCGTCGCGCGTGAGCAGTTCGGGCGGTCGGCGGGCAGACTTGTCGCCGGCCAGCCAGCGGTTGGCTTCTTCTTCGGATGCTGCGGTTTCAGGGGCAAAGCGCGGCGAAATGTAGTTGAACATGAAGCGCTTGTGCTCGCTGTTCAGCAATATGCCGCCGTCGCCGCGCACACCTTCGGTCACCAGTGTGCCGCGCACGCTGGGCGGCCACACCATGCCCGTGGGGTGAAACTGGGTAAACTCAAGGTCCAGCAACTCGGCCCCGGCCAGGTACGCCATGGCAAGCCCGTCGCCGGTGTATTCCCACGAGTTGCTGGTGATGCGCCAGGCCTTGCCGATGCCGCCCGTGGCCAGGATCACGGCCTTTGCCCTGAACAGCACAAAGCGGCCGGTGTCGCGCCAGTAGGCCAGCGCGCCGCACACGCGGTCGCCGTCTTTCATCAGGTCCAGCGCCGTGCATTCCATGTGCACGTGGATGCCCGAGTGCACGCCGTAATCCTGCAGGCTGCGGATCAGTTCAAGCCCGGTGCGGTCGCCCACGTGGGCCAGGCGCGGGTAGCGATGGCCGCCGAAGTTGCGCTGGCTGATCAAACCGTCTTTGGTGCGGTCAAAGACCGCGCCCCATTCCTCAAGCTCGCGCACGCGGTCGGGCGCTTCCTTTGCGTGCAGTTCGGCCATGCGCCAGTTGTTGAGAAACTTGCCGCCGCGCATGGTGTCGCGGAAGTGAATCTTCCAGCCGTCGCGGCTGTCCACGTTGCCCATGGCCGCGGCCATGCCGCCTTCGGCCATCACGGTGTGGGCCTTGCCCAGCAGGCTTTTGCAGACCAGTCCGGTGTTCAGGCCCTGGCGCGAACATTCAATCGCCGCGCGCAGACCCGCGCCGCCGGCGCCGATCACAATCACGTCGTGTTCGATGGTCTGTAATTCGTGGATGTCCGGCCCGTTGCCCATGATTACCAGGTGTTGAGGTCCTTGATCGCGCCCATGGAAACCAGGCTGATGTACAGGTCGGTCAGGGCCACCCAGGCCAGACTGAACCAGGCAAACTGCATGTGGCGGGCATTGAGCCAGCTTGATTTCTTCCAGACGCCAAGCCGCGCGCGGCTTTGGGCGTCACAGGAAAAGCAGTCCAGCTTGCCGCCGATCAGGTGGCGCCACGAGTGACAGCCAAAGGTGTAGCACGAAAGCAGAAACGCGTTGCCCAGCAGCAGAAACGTGCCCACGCCAAATCCGAACTTGCCGTTCTTGAAGAACGCGGCAAAGCCGTCCCACCACAGAAACACCAGCAGAAACAGCGCGCCGTACAGGGCATACCGGTGCAGGTTCTGAAAAATCAGCAGCGCCGTTTCACCCCGGTACTTCAGCGGCACGCCGCGCACACCGCAGGCCGGAGGCGTGGCGGCAAAGGCGCGGTAATAGGCCTTGCGGTAGTAATAGCACGTGGCGCGGAACATGATCGCCAGCACCGGAAAGAAAAAACCCGGCGACTTGGGCAGAAAGCTCGGCCACCAGGCCGGAAACGCGCCAAGCCAAGCGTGGTTCACGGGCACCGCGCCCTTGTAGCCGGCGGCGGGCGTGAACAGCGGCGGCGACACCACCGGCGACATGTACGGGTCGGCCCAGACGTACTGGGCGTAAAACACCCGGATTGTCAGATAACCGAAAAACGCGATCAGGCCGGCGGCCGTCAATGTCGGGCCCAGCCACCAGCGGTCGGTGCGCAGTGTGGCTGCGAAATTGTCCTGGTGGCCGCCGATTGCCGTGCTGCTTGCCATGCGCGGATGCTCCTGCGGGTCGCGCGCCTGTTTAGCTTTGCGCAAATCATCGCGCAACACACTCGGCACAACGGCTCCAGGGCATTGCTTGCGGTATGAAAGAAATAGGCCGCAGCCGCCGATCGTTGGTAGAGTAAGACCAGGCACCCGGCTCGGGTGCCTTTGTGCTTGCGCATGACCAACGACACAGTCATCCGGCAGGGCATCAACGAACGCGTGGTGGTGCTGCTGATCGCGGCAATCCAGTTCGTGAACATCCTGGATTTCATGATCGTGATGCCGCTGGGGCCGGATTTCGCCCGCGAGCTGGGCATCGCCAGCCACAACATGGGCATCATCGCCGGCAGCTACACCGCCGCCGCCGCCCTTACCGGCATTGTGTGCAGCTTCTTTCTGGATCGTTTTGACCGCCGCAAGGCCCTGGCGGTCTCGATTCTGGGCCTGATGGCGGGCACGGCCGCCGCGGCGCTGTCGTGGGATTTTTATTCGCTGATCGGCGCGCGGGTACTGGCGGGCGCGTTCGGCGGACCGGTGTCGTCGCTGAGTCTGGCGATCATCAGCGACGTGGTGCCCGCTCAGCGGCGCGGCCGCGCCGTGGGCACGGTAATGGCCGGCTTTTCCGTGGCCAGCATTGTCGGCGTGCCGCTGGCGCTTGAGGTCGCGCACATCGGCGGCTGGCGCGCGCCGTTTTACGCTGTGGCGGGGCTGGGTCTTGTCATTGCCGCCGGCGTGATTTTTCTGCTGCCGCCGCTGACAATTCACCTGATGCGCGGGGTGACACCGCCGGGCTGGGCCATGCTGCGGCAACTGGCCAAACCCCTGCCGCTGCTGGCCTATGGCGGCACGGCCGCGATGATGTTCAGCGCGTTCACGCTGATCCCCCACATTCCGTCGTACCTGGTGTTCAACCTGAACTACACCGGTGAAGCCTGGCTGGCCGACGCCGCCCGCGCGGTCGGGCTGGATTACAAACCCAGCGTGCTGGGGCCGCTGTACCTGTTCGGCGGCCTGTTGAGCCTGGCCGTGATGCAGATCGTGGGCCGCGCCACCGACCGCTGGGGCAGCGCAAGGGTAAGCTGGATGGGCGCGACGCTGCTGGGCGTGGTGATTTACCTGTGGTTTGTGGACTACAACCCGGCAATTCCGGTAATCGTGCTGTTCGTGGCCTTCATGGGCACCAGCAGCCTGCGCGGCGTTCCGGCGCGCACGCTGGACACCAAGATTCCCAGCCACGGCGACCGCGCCAGCTTCATGAGCATGCAAAGCGCCGTGCAGCACATCACGCTGGCGATGGCGGCGGGGCTTTCGTCGCTGGTGCTTACCGAAGCCCCCGACAAAAGTCTGGTCGGCGTGCCGAACGCGGCCTGGATTTCGCTGGCGTTTGTGGTGCTGCTGCCCACGTTTGTGACCCTGGCCGAAATCCGCCTCAAGCGGCGCGACGCGGCCCAGGCCGCGCCCAACCCGGCCTGACAGCGCCCCGTGGCGCGGCTATGCTGCGGGTATGGAAACCGTCATCAGGGGCGCGATTCCCGTTCTGCCCGCCGCCGACTGCGCGGCTTCACTCAAGTGGTGGGTTGACTGCTGCGGGTTTGAGGAGACTTTCCGCGACGCGAGCCCGCCCAGCTACGCGGGCATCAGGCGCGGCGACGCGCATCTGCACATTGCCGCCATGACTGACAAGAAGCTGGCCCGCACTGTGGGCGACCAGACAATGGTGCGCATTGCCGTAAAAGGCATAGACGCGCTGTACGCCGAGTTCCAGAAACGCGGCGGCAAGGTGCACCCCAACGGGCCGCTGCAAACCAAACCCTGGGGCACGCGCGAATTTGGCGCCATTGACCCCAACGGCGTCTGCGTGACGTTTCAGGAATAGCTGGCAGGGGCGCAGGGATTCGAACCCCGACTTTCCGGGTAACAACCGGACGTGCTACCAGTTAACACCACACCCCTGTGGCCGGCCGAAAACACAGGCGCCCTGCGGAGTCGCAGGGCGCCGTAAGGTTCGTTTTGCCAACAACCGACCTACGCCGCTGTGCGACTCCGCAAGGCACGATGATTGAAATTCAGCGGCATGTCGTTTTCCTCGTGCGCCACGTTACAGGCCGTGCTTGACCTGTCAAGGGGTGTCGCGGCCGGTCAGCCCGTGTCCGCGGCTTCGACTCCGGCCCAATGCAGGGCCTGCCGCCGGTCGGCAAACGAGCGAAACTGGATCACCTTGCCGTTACGAAAGGTAAAGACGTCGGCAATGCGGCCCTGGTGCCATTGTGTTTCGCCCTTCAGGCGCACCCGCACGTGAACCAGAACCACTACCCGGTCGCCCGCAACGACAAAGTGTTCCGGCTCGCAGGCGCCTTCGGCCCAGGTCCCGCGCGCCCTGGTGAAATGCGCCGTGACGGCCTCAAGCCCGTGCCAGGTTCCGCCCTGGGGCGACTCAATGAACTCGACCCGCTCGATCTGCGGGTCAAAAACCCGCACCATGGCCGGAATGTCGTTCTGGTTGAGCGCGGCGTAAAAGGCCTTCAGCGCCGCCGTCTCGGCTGCAAGAGGTGTTTCCCGATTATCCATGACCCCCCCGGCGGGCCGCGGGTTCATCCGCGGCGCCTGCCCCGCAACTACCGGATGCCGCTGATCGCGATCACTTCGCCGTTGCTTTCGTCAAACATGGTGCCCAGGCAGGCCACGTAAAGGCGCCCGTCAGGGCCGAACGCGCAGTGCACTGGCCCCCGCAGGTTGTCCGCCAGAATCTTGATCCCGGCGTCCCTGCCCGGCGCCAGCTTCACCCGCGCCAGTTTGCCCTTTTTGACCGAGGTCAGATCCCAGTTATTGTCCACCACGGCGTATTCGTCAGGCCGGCCCGGAATCGGCGCAATCCCCATGGCGTCCACCAGTCCGGGCAGGGCCCACTGGTCCACGGGTCGTTTGGCCTTCAGGTCGTATTCAACCACACGGCTGTCATCCTTGCCCCCGGCGCCGCTGTAGAGCACCAGCAAGCGGTCGCGCACGATCAGGCACTGCATGGGCGCGTTGACCTCGACACCGGCCTCGTCGCTGCTGATGAAATGCTCCAGTTTTCGCGTTTTGACATCCACGCGCACGATCCACGATCTGGCGTCGTTGCCGTGGCTGGCGGCATAGATGGTTTTGCCGTCGGGGCTCAGCACCGGGCCCACAAAGTTTCCCTCGCCCAGGTCGCTTTTGTTGTCGGGCTGGGTCGGCGCCAGCGCGTTGGTGGCAAAAGCGTTTTTGCCGACGTGAAAGATCAGCGTTTCCTGGCCGTCAGGCCCGCCGCCGTCGCCCACGACATGGTCGCTTTCATTCAGCCACAGGCAGAACAGCGGGCCGATCTTGTAGTAATTTTCGGTCGGCGAAATTTTCTTCCAGTATTCGGTCTGCATGCCCTGGTGCAGCACGGTGGTCTTGCCGTCAATCAGCAGCACACGGCCGTTGGCGCTGTCGCACACCGTCAACGCGCCGTCGCCGGGGCGAAAGCTGACGTGCGTCGGGTTGCTCAGATTGCGCGCGACAACCGTTACCTTGATGCCTTCCACGGCGCCCACGTCGGCGGGGCCAAGGTCGGGCACCGTTGTCCTGGGCAAAGAACCGGTCTGGCAGCCGCCGATCACCGCAAGCGCCAGCAAAGCCGGCATGATCCGTCGCATCGTTGCCTCCCTGTGCAAAGGGCCGCCCGTTCAACACGGCGCGGCCCCGGATTGTTTCACGTTTTCTGCGCCGCGGGCAGGGTGCCCGCGCCAGGTTAACCTTCCTTCAGCGCCTTGATGATTTCCTCGACCACCTTGCGCGCGTCGCCGTACACCATGTAGTTGTTCGGACATTCAAACAGCTCGTTCTTTACGCCCGCAAAGCCGCTGCCCAGCGAGCGCTTGATCGTGAACACGGCCTTGGCTTCTTCCACGTTCAGCACCGGCATGCCGTACAGCGGGCTGGTCTTGTCGGTTTTGGCCGCCGGGTTGACGGTGTCGTTGGCGCCGATCACCAGCACCACGTCGGTGTTCTTGAAATCGTCGTTGATCTGGTCCATCTCAAACAACTGCTCGTAGGGCACGTTGGCCTCGGCCAGCAGCACGTTCATGTGGCCGGGCATGCGGCCCGCCACCGGGTGAATCGCGTAGCGCACGTTGCAGCCCTTGGCCTCGAGAATCTTGGCCAGCTCGCGGATCGCGTGCTGGGCCTGGGCCACGGCCATGCCGTAACCGGGCACCACGACCATGGTCTGGGCGTCGGCCATCAGCATGGCGGCGGTTTCCGGGTCGGCGGACTTGACGTTCTTGTATTCGCTCTTGCCGCCGCCGGAGGTCTGTTCGGCGCCAAAACCGCCGAACATCACGTTGGCCAGGCTGCGGTTCATGGCCTTGCACATGATCTGGGTCAGAATCAGGCCGGCGGCGCCCACCAGCGAACCCGACACGATCAGCACCTGGCTGTTCAGCGCAAACCCGGCCATGGCCGCGGCCAGACCCGAATAGCTGTTCAGCAGCGAAATCACCACCGGCATGTCGCCGCCGCCGATGGGAATCACCAGCGTAACACCCAGCGCCAGCGCGATCAGCGCCACCAGCACCAGCAGCGCCAGACCCGCCCCGCCGCCCAGCACCCACACGCCAAGCGCCGTGAAAACGGAAACCAGCACGGCCAGCAGAATGTTCAGCGCGTGGCGGCCGGGCAGAAGAATCGGCTTGCCCGACATTTTTTCGCTCAGCTTGAGAAACGCGATGATGCTGCCGGTAAAGGTGACGCAGCCGATCAGGATCGAAAGCATCACCGCCAGGCCGTTGACGTCGCCGCTGGCCCCGCCGATCAGCGCGCGGTTAAGCGGCTGGGGCGGAATGCCGCCGTAGGCATAGGCGGCAATCGCCACCAGCGCCGAAGCCAGACCGCCAGAGCCGTTGAACAGCGCCACCATTTCGGGCATCTGGGTCATCTGCACCTTGATCGAGGCCACGGCGCCAATCAGGCCGCCGATGACCAGACCAATCACGATCCACAGCGGATTGATCTTGCCCATCTGGACAAGCTGGGCCACCACCGCCAGCAGCATGGCCAGCGCCGCCAGACGGTTGCCGTTCTTGGCCGTTTTGACACGGCCCATCATCATGATGCCGAACATGAACATCAGGATGGAAAGGATGTAGCCGAAGTGGGCCAGAAGCTCATTCAGCTTGAGTGTCGCGATTGCAAGCACGTGGTTGTCTCCGGCTGCGCTACTTCTTCGATCCGAACATCTTGAGCATGCGCTCGGTCACCATGAAACCACCCACCACGTTCACCGTGGCGAACAGCACCGCCAGCATGCCGATCACGTGGGCGGCCAGGCCGCCCGTGCCGCCGGCCACCACCAGCGCGCCCAGGATCGTGATGCCCGAAATCGCGTTGGCGCCTGACATCAGCGGCGTGTGCAGCGTGGGCGGCACCTTGTTGATCAACTGAAACCCGGCCACACAGGCCAGCACGAACGTGTAAAAACCCATCAGGACTTCGCCGGTCATGACTTGTTCTCCTGGGTTGCGGCCGGTGTCGCGGCAGGCGCGGCCGCCGGGGCGGGCTCGGCCGGCTTGGCGGGCTCGGGCTTGGCCAGCGGCGGCAGACCCATCAGTTCGCGCACCTTGGGGTGATGCACCTCGCCCTCGTGGCAGATCATGGCGCCGTTGACGATGTCGTCGTCATAGGTCCACTTGAAGACCTTTTCCTTTGACTCCTTGCTGACCTTGATCATCGCATCCTGCACGATGTTCATCACGTTCTTGGCGTACATGTCGCTGGCGTTGACACTGACCGTGCGCGGCCAGTTGGTTTCGCCGATGATCGTCACGCCGTGCTTTTCCACGATCTTGCCGGGTTCGGTCAGCGCGCAGTTGCCGCCGCGCTCGGCGGCCAGATCCACAATCACGCTGCCGGGACGCATGGACCTGACGTGGTCCTCGGTAATCGTGATCGGGGCTTTCTTGTACGGAATCAGCGCCGTGGTGATGATCGCGTCGGCGTTCTTGAACGCCTCGGCCAGCATCGCCGCCTGGGCCTTCTTGTATTCCTCGGTCTGTTCGGCCGCGTAGCCGCCCGTGCCCTGCTTGACCTCAACGCCCTGCACCTCCAGAAACTTGGCGCCCAGCGATTCGGCCTGTTCCTTGGTTTCGGGGCGCGGGTCGGTGGCTTCCACAATCGCGCCCAGACGCTTGGCTGTGGCAATCGCCTGCAGGCCCGCCACGCCCACGCCGATGATCACCACGCGCGCGGGTTTGATCGTGCCCGCCGGCGTCATCATCATGGGCATGATCTTGTTCAGGTGGTATGCCGCCGCGATCACGGCCTTGTAACCCGCCAGATTGGCCTGGCTGGAAAGCGCGTCGTCTTTCTGGGCACGGGTGGTGCGCGGAATCGCGTCCATGGCAAAGGCGCTGATCCGGCGCTCGTTCAGGGCCTTGACCACATCCAGGTGCTCAAACGCCCACAGAAAACTGATGATGCTGCCGCCTTCGCGGATCTGTTTCACCTGTTCCGGCGTCGGCACCGCGATCTGCAGCACCACGTCGGCTTGGGCCAGGCCCTTGACGCGCTCGGGCTCGATCGTTGCCCCCGCCTGCTGGAACTGTTCGTCGCTGATGTGGCTGCCCTTGCCAAGGCCGGCCTCAACGACCACCTGGAGCCCCTCTTTGATCAGGCGCTTGACGGTGTCGGGGGTGGCGGCGCAGCGCAGTTCGCCTTCCGGCTCCTTGGGAACGAAAATCGTAGTCATTGCCTCTCCGGACACGCGGCGTGTTGTGCCCCAAGTCGCCGCAGGGATCGAAATGCGGGGGCGGTTCTAGCAAGAGCGGGGCAAAGGGCAAAGGGCTGCTGTCGGGTATGGGCATGGCAACAACCAGTGTCCGCGCCAATATCCGGCCTGCTACTCTTCTTCCCCGTACACCCGTTTTTTCCAGGCCGCGCGGCGGGCCTTCTTTTCGGCCCGGGCCAGGATCTGTTCGGCGCTGCGGTTGTGGGCCTTGCGCACCAGCGGTTCGATCTCGGGGTGATCGGCCAGGGCCCGCACAATGTCAGGGGCGAGGTCTTCGGTGCGGTCGGCGGGCCGCGCGCCCAGGTTGATCAGCCACGTGGCGGCCTGGGCGTTGCTGACGCCAAGGGCCAGTGCCAGCGCGTTGCTGACGGACTTGCGACGGTTCTGAAACAGCACATGGGCCAGCGCTCGCAGGCGGGCAAACGCAACCATGTCCACTTCAGGGTGCGGGCGAATTTCCACTAGCGCGGAGTCCACTCTGGGCTTGGGCCAGAAGACCCTGGCCGGAACTTTGCGGATCATGCGCACCTTGCCCAGCCGCGACATCAAAAGGCCGGGCAGGCCCCAGGCCGGGTCACCGGGCCGGGCGGCCAGCTTTTCGCCCACTTCGTGCTGCAGCATCACCACCATGCGCTCAAAGGGCAGGCGCGATTCCAGCAGGGCAAACAGTATCGCCGTCGCGACGCTGTAGGGCAGGTTCGCCACCAGCTTCAGGTTGCCGCAACGCGGAGCCTTGCCGGGCAGGTGCGGGACAAGCTCGAACTCGCCGGCTGCGGAATCCGTCGCGGTGACAAGTTCGCCCGTTGTCAGGTACCCGCGCAGCAGGTCTTCCAGCGCGGGGTTGAGGCCCGAGCGCGCCAGCGCGTCACAGCGCACCTGCACCAGGTTCGTGCAGCCCTCAAGCACGTCACGCGCGAACTCGAACATGCCGCGGTCCACTTCCACCGAGATCACCAGACCGGCGGCGTCGCAAAGCAGGCCGGTCAGTGAACCGGCGCCGGTACCGATTTCCAGAACGCAGTCGCCGGCGTCCACTTCGGCGTCGGCGACAATCGCGCGCAGCAGGTTGAAGTCGGCCAGAAAATTCTGGCCGAACTTCTTGTGCGGCCGCAGGCCGAAAGAGGCCATGCGCTGCTTGATGTCCTGCAACTTGAGAGGCTCGGGCATGGTTGGTCGGGCACTGCTGAACTGCGTTACGCGAAGGCGCGAAGGGCGTCGCAAACCGCCGCGCCGCCTGCGCGAAGACGCGAAGAATTACATGTCCTTCGTTCGAATCACTCGCCGAATGCCGTCCTTCATCACCGCTACGTTGAAGTTGAGCAATAGCCCTACCGGTTCCTTCTTGTGCGAGAGATAGCCGACAACCTGCGCAATGTCTGTCAGATCAAAGGCCCGCTTCGCCTTGTCTTCGACCACCAGACGGCTTCCAACCCAGAAGTCAATCCGGCCTTCGCCTGCTCTCTGGCCGTCAAACAGCACTTCAAAGCGGTGTTCACGCTCGTACGGGATGCCGTCGCTCTTCAGGACTAGCTCAAGCGCGTTGCCATAGGTGACTTCGGGCAAGCCTGGGCCCAACGCCTTGTGAACTCGAATCGCCGATCGAATCACACTGGAAATCAGCTCTTCAATCTCGTCGTCGAACCTGTCCATAGTGGGACTCGCCCTGAACCCGCAATTCCGGCCGCAACGCACCAGCCGTGTGCAGTTCTTCGCGCCTTCGTGTCAAGCCTTTGCAGTTCCACCGTCGCGCAGTTCGGCCAGCAGGCGGCGCGTGAGCACCCCGCACATCTTTTTGCGATAGCCCGGCTCCATCGGCACGTTGAGCTTGGGCTGCACCTGGGTCTGCACGTGTTTGCTGATCTGTTCAACCAGCGCGTCGTCAAGCTGCTTGCCGATCACATCGGGCATGTTCTTGAGCGGATCCGTGAACAGATAGCTGGCGGGCGGTTTTTTCTGTTCAGCCCTGCTGAAGTCAAACAGCACCGGCGTGGTGTCCACGGCCCCCACCGCCACCCGCAGGGTTTTCACTCTGGCGCCGTCAAGATCAAGCGCAACGGCCACGCCCGCGACCGGAAAATCAATGCTCTGGCGCGGGGCGAGTTTCCTGTAGCCGCTGCGCACTTCGTGGGCCCACTTGGGCAGGCTGACCTTGACCAGGATCTCGCCCGGCTTGCGTTCATGGCGCGCGATGCCGTCGCCAAAGTAGAAGTCATTCAGCTTCAGCGTGCGCGAGCCTTCCGGCCCGGCGAACGTCACTTCCGCGCCCAGGGCGATCAGCATCGGCGCAAGGTCGCTGCTGTGCGTGGCCACGCAGACCTTGTTGTTGAGCACGCTTTTGCCGCCGTCGTTGATCATCGGTACCACGTGGCAGCGGTCGCCGTCGGCCTTGAGGCAATAGCCCAGAGAAACGCGCCAGAAGTAGCTCTGGTTGAAGAAATGGCAGCGATTGTCCAGCATCAGGTTGCCGCCCAGCGTGCCCGATTCGCGCAGCAGAGGTGACGCGATATGCCCGGCGGTCCCGGCCACGCTGCGAGGGACATCGGCGTTGCGTTCGATATCCACAATGCGCACGCCAGCACCGATGCTGTCGCGCGTGATCTGTTTGAGCTCGGCGATATGCGCCAGCGAGATCACATGCCCGCGGGCGTTCAGGCCGCACTTGTAGTTGGGCAGCAGGTCCGTGCCGCCCGAGAGATAGTCGAAGTCTCCGGCATGGGCCTTGGCCAGCGCAAGGGCCTCGGCCACGGTGGTGGGCTGGTGAAGTTCAAACCTGGGCAGCAGCATGGTCATGGTGAATCTCTCTAATTCGGGAACTGCGTTTGGTTCACAGACGCACACAGATGACTTCGGTGAATGCCTGCATGGCTGTTATCCGTGTCTGTCTGTGTTCATCGGTGGACTAAGCCTTGGCCCGCGCTTTGGCCTCTATCGCTCGCAGCACCCGGTCCGGCGTCATGGGCACTTCGAACAGGCGCACGCCCACGGCGTCGTAGATGGCGTTGCCCACGGCCGGGATGATCGGTGCCAGCGCGCCTTCGCCGCACTCCTTGGCGCCAAACGGCCCTTCGGGGTCGTGGCTTTCCACGATGATCACTTCAATGTCCGGCGTGTCGAACGGCGTGGGAATCTTGTAGTCCAAGAAGTTCGCGTTCAGCATCTGGCCGTTGCGGTAACGCATTTGCTCGGTCAGGGCCTGACCAAGGCCCATGTGCACGCTGCCCTCGATCTGACCTTCCACGCTGAGTGGGTTCAGGGCCTTGCCGCAGTCGTGGGCAGCCCAGATTTTCAGCGGCTGTACAAAGCCGGTGTCCGGGTCCACCTTGAGTTCACAGATGAACGCGCTGAAGCTGTAGCTGGGGCTCAAGCCGGCGTTGCTGCCTTTGAACTCGCCGCCCAGCGGCGGGCTTTGATAACTGCCGCTGGCGATCAACGCGCCGCGGTCGGCCTGGGCTTCGTGCAGAGCCTCCATGAAGCCGACACGGATGCCGGGCTTGCTGCGGCAGACAATCTGTTCGTCCACGAAATCAAAGTACTGGGCGGGCTGGCCGGTCAGCTTGCTGGCGGCGTTGGCCAGATCGCGCCGGATCACCTCGGCGGCTTCGCGCGCGGCGTTGCCGGCCATGAACGTGACGCGCGAACTGTAGCTGCCCAGGTCAATCGGTGCCGTATCTGTGGTGGTGCTCTTGACGTGCACGCGGTCGAGTTTGCAGCCGATCACCTCGGCCACAATCTGCGCGATCATGGTGTCGCTGCCCTGGCCGATATCGGCGGCCAGAGAGTGACAAGTCACGCCGCCGTCCATGTCAATCTTGATGTGCACCGTGCTTTGGGGCAG
The DNA here is from genome assembly GCA_015075515.1 of Planctomycetota bacterium. Classification (GTDB taxonomy): domain Bacteria; phylum Planctomycetota; class UBA8742; order UBA2392; family UBA2392; genus H3-PLA7. Next base: position 17,931 of record JABTUE010000004.1, on the reverse strand, counting down.
CTTGTTCCAGTGAATCGGCAGGGCGCTGCCGCTGATGTACCAGGCGCAGCCCACGCCGATGCCGTGGCCGTACGGGAGTTTCCCCCACTTCTTTTTCCACTCACTGCGCCGCATGGCTTCTTCCAGACCTTCACGGATGCCGGTGCTGGTGACACGAAACCTGTGGTGCGGCGTGATCGTGTTGGGCTGCAAGAAGTTGCGCAGGCGCAACTCGCAGGGGTCCAGGCCCAGTTCGACGGCCGCCATGTCCACCAGTGTTTCGGTGCAGAACCGCGGGTTGACGCTGCCGTGGCCGCGCATGGCGCCGCTGGGAATGCGGTTGCTGTACACGCGCTTGCCGTGATACCGGAACGCGGGCAGGTAGTACGGCCCGTTGCTCAAAACGCCGTTGTAGTAGGCGCTGACCACGCCGAAGCTGCCGTAGGCCCCGCCGTCAATGATCACGTCGCTGTCCAGCGCCAGCAGCTTGCCGTCCTTGTCAAAGGCCATCGCCATTCTGGCTTCGGTTGGATGGCGGCCACGGCCGGTCAGGAAGGTTTCTTCGCGGTCCATGGTCAGCTTGACCGGCCGGCGCGTTTTGCGCGCCAGCATGCAGGCGATCATTTCGTGCTGAAACGGGTCGCTCTTGCCGCCAAAGCCGCCGCCCACGGTGGTACGGATCACCTGGATCTGGTGCATGGGCAGATCCAGAACCTTGGCCAGCGCGCGGTGCGTGTAGTGCGGCACCTGCTGCGGCGTGTAAAGCTGCAGCCGGTCTTCGGCGTCCCAGTGCGCGATCACGGCGTGCGGCTCCGTAAACCCGTGGCTGATGCCGTCGAACCGGAAGCTGGCACCGGGCGTGCTTGCGGCCTGCTTGAACGCGCCCTCAACGTCGCCGAACTCCTGGTCCACGGCCTTGTGGATGTTGGTGTTGGGGTGCTTCTTTTCGACCTTGTCATGGATCTGAAGCTCGGGGGCAACCTCCTTGAGTGAATCCTGGGGCTTCAGAAACTCCTGCAGCGGTTCGTATTCGACCTCAATGGCCCAGATGGCGCGTTCGGCGATTTCTTCGCTGTCTGCGGCCACGGCGGCCACGGGCTCGCCGTTGTAGATCACCTTTTCAATCGCCATGGACAGTTCGTCCTGGCTGACCGGCAGCACGCCAAAGCGCCGGTCGCTTTCGCGGCCGGTGACCACGGCGCGCACGCCGGGCATGGCCTCGGCCCTGGTCGTGTCCAGGCGCGTGATGCGGGCGTGGGGTTTGGTGGCGCGCAGGATGCGACAGAACAGCATGCCGGGAAACTTCATGTCGTCGGCGTACACGGCCTCGCCGGTTACTTTCTTGAAACTGTCCTTGAGCGGCGCGGGCTTGCCCACCACGTTGAAGAGCGCGGCGGACGGGGCGCCGGTGTCCTGCCAGATGCCCTTGTTTTTCTGGTGGTCGTTGCGCGTGGCGCCCGAACCCTGAACGATGGTCATGTCACCGACTCCTTGCCTTGCGCCGCCGGCCCGGTCGGGACGGCGTGCTTCCACGCGTGGTAAAGCGAAACCGCCCAGAAGGCAAGCACAACCAGCGTGCTTACACCGTACTTGCCGTTTCGCACCAGGTCTTCGTTGTCCACCGGCGCCAGCATGAACAACGGCGCCATCTCCCATAGTCTGGGCAGAGACAATACCAGAAACATTGCGCCCGCCAGCAGCAGGATCCAGGCCTCCTTGCGGGGCCACTGCATCACCATCAGAAACGCGAACAGCGGCACCAGTGAAAGCAGATGGTGCTCCCAGCACACCAGGTTGCCAAGCTGAAACCCCAGCCACACCAGCAGCGCCGTGCCCGTGACCGCGACACCCGAAGACGCGCGGCGCAGCACAAACACGCCGCCACCCAGCATGGCCAGCGCCACCAGGCGCGCCACCCAGTCCAGCAGCGCCGGCGGCAGCCCAAACAGCACCGCACCGGGCGACAGCGAGCCGGCGGCGACAACCGCGTTGTCGTCAAACAGCCGGTGCAGCGTGCCCGGAACAGACAGGTTGGCCCAGCGGTACATGGAAAAATCCATGTACTGGCCCTTGAACACAGCCGTCAAAACAATATCGCGCACAAAGTACACGTGCATGTCCACGTTGTGGACAAAACCGTTTACCGGCCCAAGCGCCGGCACCATCCACACCAGCGGCACCAGCGCCAGCCACAGACCGTGGGCGCACATCCAGCCGGCGGCCCGCCACTGGCGCGTGACCAGCAGAACCAGCAGCAGAATGCCGGGCGTAACCTTGATGTGTGTGGCCAGCGCCAGCAAAAGCGCCCCGGCGACAACGCGATCCCGGCGCAGCAGCAGAAGCCCCGCGACCACCAGCACGGTGACAAAGACATTCACCTGGCCTTCGACGAACTCTTGGGAAAACGGCGAAAACAGCGCAATCGCCGATATGGCGCAAAGCGCCAGCCACTGCCGGCGCGTGCTCAGACCGAACAGCAGCCCCGAAAAATACACCAGCAGCACCGCAAAGAACGGGTGCAGCGCCGACCAGAACGAAAGCGCCAGGTTCACGTGTGTCGAGGCCAGCGGCGCCACCAGCGCCGCGCAGGTCGGCGGGTAACAATAGAACGGATCCCAGCCCTGCTTCTTGCCGTGGTACAGATCGCTGCCCAGCACCATGCGCACGGCGCCGTCAAACATATGGGTGTAGTCCCGCGGCTGTGTCGGCCAGTCCACGGCGGGCATGAGGATGCTGATGGTCAGAAGCAGCAGGATGAAAAACGAAACCACCGTCACGCCCAGCGGAAACTCCAGGCGGCGCAGCACGGTCCACAGCGGTTTGACGGCAACGGCCGAGTCTTCGGAACCCACAGGCCCCCCAACAAAGGCTGCCGCGCGGCCAGCAACCAGTCGTCCGATGGAAGGCTAGCGCGGGGCCTTAACCGGCGCGCGGGTGTTTGCCTGGCGCAGTTCGCCCGCCGCGCGCTCGACGGCATCGTAGATCTTCACAAAACCCGTGCACCGGCACAGGTTGCCCGCCAGAGCGGCGCGGATTTCCTCGCGCGTCGGGTCGGGGTTTTCGGCCAGCAGCGCGCAGCTCTTCATGATGAAGCCGGGCGTACAGAACCCGCACTGGCTGCCGCCGCATTCGGCAAACGCCTTTTGCAGCGGGTGCATCTCGTACTCGTTCAGGCCCTCAATCGTGCCGATGCGCGCGCCCTGGCATTCCAGCGCCAGCGTCAGACAGCTCAGGCGCGCACGGCCGTCAATGTGCACGGTGCAGCAGCCGCAGGTGCCCATGTCGCAGCCGATCTTGGTGCCGGTCAGGTTCAGCTCGTTGCGCAGCACATTGGCCAGCGTATGCCAGGGCTCGCAGGCAACCTCGACGGCACGGCCATTGACGGTACAGCGCAGGATCTGCTTGGACACGGCGGGTTCCTCTGGTGTTCAGGCCGAGTTTAGCGCCCGCCGCCCATGCGGCAACATGGTGCCCGGGGCGGGGATTGAACCCGCACGGGGGTTTACCCCCCAGGGGATTTTAAGTCCCCAGCGTCTGCCAGTTCCGCCACCCGGGCACGCCATCACCATACGGCCGCGGGTTTCTTCTGCCAAATCCCCGGCCTCGCATACCCGGTCTGTCCGTACTACCGTGTGGGCCGGTGCAAACGGAGAACTGGCGATGAAAACCCTGATGATCGGGCTGCTGGCCGCGCTTGTGTGCGCGCCGCTGGCCGCCCAGGAAGAAAAGCCCGCCGAACCCGGGCTGAAAGTCGGCGACGAAGCCGCCGACCTTGAAATCGGCAACTGGATCAACACCCCGGCGGTACCCAGGTTCAGCGACCTGCGCGGCGACGTGATTCTGCTCAAGAGCTGGGGCATCAACTGAGGGCCCTGCATCCGGCAGTTGCCGCATATGAACGAGCTGCACAAGGAATACGGGCCCAAAGGCCTGCATGTCTTTACCCTGTATTGCCAGGCCCACCCGCTGGCCCAGATCGAAGAACTGGTCGCCAAGCACAAGATCGAATACCCGATTGCCTTGGACGGCACCTGGGCGGACAACTACCCGGCCCAGAGCCTGCCGCAGGTGTGGGTGATCGGCGTGGACGGCAAGATCATCTTCAAGGGTGCCAAGGGCTACGACGAGGTGATCGAAAAAGAACTGGCCAAGGTCAAATACCCGGGGCTGGGACGCGACAAGGTCGCCAGCGAGGTTGAGCCCGCCGCCAAAGCCTTTGCCAAAAAACAGTTCGCCGAGGCCGTCAAGCTGGCCACGGCGGTCGCCGAAGGCGACTTCAACGAAACCGCCCAGGCCGACGCCCAGTACATTCTGGAGCGCGTCGAAACCCGCGTGCGCGCGCTGCTGCGCCACGCCGAAATGGCCGAAGTGCAAAAAGACTACGCGACCTGCGAGGCCGTGCTGAAACTTCTGGCCGGCGCGTACAAGGGCTGTGAAGACACCGAAGACGCCGCCGAGCGCCTGAAGAAACTGGCCCAGGACAAGGACGCCCAGAAGGAAATTGCCGCCCGCCGCGCGCTGCTGATCGGCATGCGCGACCTGGATTGGGGCGCGGGCGACCTGGACCTGAACGACCCCAAGGTGATGGCCGAGTTCCGCAAGAAGTGCATCGCGTTCTTTGACAAGCTGGTCAAGGATCACGCGGGCACGGCCGCGGCCGAAACCGCCAAGGGCTACGCGGACTACCACCGCGAACAGCTCAAGGCCGAGGGCAAGTAAACCCGGCACAACACGCGGGCGCCGGAGGCCGCAAGGGCTCCGGCGCCTTGCATTTGGCCGCCGCTGAACCTTGCGCGCCGCCGCCCGTTTGCAGGGGTGCCCTTCCCGGGGTTCTGCACCGAGGCCGTGGAGACGGCCGTGGCAGACGATTCCGTTCGCAAGTTCTTTCTGGGCTTTGCCGTTGCCATCGGCGTGGGCGCTGTGCCGCTGGCGGCAGTGATCGCGTCGCGTCCGGCGGCGCCACAGCCCGAAATCGCCCAGGCATTCGCGCCGGCAAAACCGGCCCCCGCCGCGCCAAAGGCCGAACCGCAGCCCGCGCCGACGCCACAGCCGTCGCGCCCCCGGCCCGCCGAGCCTGAAGCCCCGCCGACACCGCCCCAACCGCTTGACCTTGCCCCGCCGCCGCTGGCCAGACCCGAACCGGCACCGCCGCCCAAGCAGCCCGAGCCGCCGCTGACGGAACTTCCGGCGGGCTACCGGTTGCCCGCGGCGGTGGTGCTCGGCCCCGAAATCCATGTCGGCAAGCTGCGCGTGCAGCCCCTGCGCGGCGGGTCGCCGCCGGTTACCAGCAACGTGGTCAGCCTGCGCCAGGCAATGGCCGAGGGTAAATGCCGCGTCAGTGAACACCCCCGCGACGGCTTTGTGCGCGTACACAACGAAGGCGACCGGCCCGTGCTGTGTGTGGCCGGCGAACTGCTGCTGGGCGGCCGCAAAGACCGCGTGATCTGCGCCGGCGAGGTCATCCCGCCGCGCACGGTGGACTACAACCTGCCTGTGCAGCCCGTCGAGGGCGAACGCAAGACCGAAGACCCCGGGGCCAAAGCCGGCGAGTTCCGCATGGACGACAAACTGCCGATGGTGGACCTGCGCACCCGCGCGCTGGCCGCCGGCGGCGCCCGCGCCACGTCGGTTCTGGCCCGCGTCGCGGCGTTCAACCGGCGACTGGGCGCCGCGGAGTCGGCCTCAATCCGCGCGGGCATTGCCGCGGCCGACACGCGCGACCACATGGCTCTTTTGCGCGCGGCGGCCCACCCGGAAACCGTGGGCTTTGTCGTGCGCGACGCCGACGGCATTGTGGCCGTGGACTGGTTCTGCAGCCGCGAACTGTTCGCCCGTTATGCCCCGGCGTTGATGGCCAGCTACGCCCTGGCCGCCGACGAGACCGCCGCCGGTGCCGGCCGCGTCACAGCCTGCGAAGCCGGGGCCGAAACCGAACGCTGTCACGTCAGCTACACGCGATAGCGGCGCGGCACGAAAACGGCGCGGGCACAAGGCCCGCGCCGCTGGTGTTTGACCCGCGACTACTTTTTCTCGACCGCCAGCTTGCCGCCGGTGGCGGACTTCAGGGCCTCGGCGTTGAACCACGCGGCGCCGGACTCGTCGCCCTTGAGCGCGCTGTCCAGAAAGCGCAGCGTGGCCGACTTGACCCAGCCGAAGATCGCCTTTTCGGCTTCGCTGGGCGCCGGAGCCTGGCCGCCGCGGCCGCCCGCGCGCGGGGGACCTTCGCCGGCCAGCACGCCGGTGAAGCTGGGGGCGCTGGCGCCGTCAATCACCACGTGAAACTTGCCGCCTTCGGGCGCGCCGGCAAAAGCCTCGCGTTTCCAGTCGGGGCCCTGGCCCTCGGCGCGGGGGTTGGTGTCGTTGCTGCCGGTCATGGTCAGCATCGGCAGTTTCAGGCCCTTGAAGCTCTCTTTGGTCAGTCCGGGCGCGCCGCTGCCGCGCCCCGAAAGCTGGATGATCGCGTCCACGCGCTTGTCCAGAAGACTCTGGGCCTTTTTGTCTTCGGCCAGATCCACGGTCGCGCCGCCGATCACGCCCGCGGCCCAGGCACCAAATCCGTGCCCGACCACGGCCACCTTTTCGGGGTCGGCCTTGCCCTTGAGCCCGGCGTTGAGTTCGCCCAGCCTGCCCAGGTTATCCAGCAGCAGCACGAAATCCTTGACGCGATCCACGCCGCCCTCAAGGCTTTCGCGCGCGCCGAACATGCCGCCGCCCTGGCCGCGACCCGGGCCGCGGCCCTGGCCACCGCGCGGGGCCGGAGGAGGCGCCGGCTCGTCCAGCAACGTCGCGGCGCCGGCGCCGGGGATCAGGCTGAAATCGTCTTCTTTGGGGCCGCCCGGCGCGGGCGCGGGGCGCGGCTGTTCGGGTGCCGGCGGCTGGGCGCCGCCGCGGCCGCCCGGCGCCATGTTGCCCAGCGCGCGGGTGAACTCGTCCTTGCTGATCTTGCCGTCCTTGTCGGTGTCGGCGTCCTTGATGCGGTCAGCCAGCAGGGCCGGGATTTCCTCTTCCGACAGAAACCCGTCCTTGTCGGTGTCAAGCTGGTCAAAAATCGCGCCGGCATCCATGCCGCGACCGCCGCGGCCGCCGGCCCCCATCTGCTGGTCGGCGTGCACCGGCAGAAGCACCACGTAACCGTGGCTGGCCCAGTACGTCGGCAAGGCCGTGCCGATGCCGCTGCCGATCACGACCGGAAACCTGCCCTCGGCATCGGGGAACACGGCGGTGAACAGCAGGTCTTTCTTGCGTGCTTCGTCGGTCAGCTTGAGGTCAGCCAGAGTGGCGACCTTGAACTTGCCCGGCACCGGCGCGGCAATGTTGGGCGCCGGCGCGGAATCGGTCTTCTTTTCGGTGTTCTTGTCGGGCTGGGTCTCGGTCGGCCCGGGGGCTTCCTGGGCCGTCACAGCCAGCGATCTAAACAGGGCAACGGCAACCAGTGCTGCCAGCACACGCTTCATGTTCGTCTCCGGAAATCGTTTTTAGACATTCAGTCGGTAAACAAGCCACGCCCGCAGTTGGTAAACAAGCCACGCCCGCAGTTGGTAAACAAGCCACGCCCGCAACGCGGGCGCGACAGACAACAGACCCGGCGGGCCGGTAATGGGTTCCCCTGCCGGGCAGAAACTTACGCCGGATCAGCGCCGGCGCTGCTTGATAATCACAAACTGGCCGTCCCGCACGAGTTCCAGATCGTTGGCCTTGCAGATGGGTTCCAGCATTTCCAGACCCGCAAGGCGCAGGTCTTCGTCGGACACGTCTTTGGGCAACACGCGGCGCTGGATCGTGGTGATCTCGGCCGCGATGGTTCCTTCCACAACCACGTTCAGGCCGGTTCGCAACCCGATGTAGTGAACCACGGTCTGAAGGTCTTTGCGCACAAAGTCCAGCACAAGCACGTGGCGTTCTTCCGTCGGCGCGGCAGCGGCCGGCGCGGGCAACGTGGAAACCGGCGTGGCCGGCTCCTGCACAACCGGCGCGGGCAACGGGGCTTCAGGTCGGTCCTGTCTGGTCTCCGCGCGGGCCCTGGCCGGCTTTTGCTCGGGCTTGGTCAGCACCCTGCACTCGAGCGATTGGCGATGGCGGCGGTTAGGCTTGCCCCAGGCCACCCACAGCGCGGCCACAATGCCGCACACCAGCAGAGTCATCAGGGCCGCCAGCTTGATGTCGCGCCGATCCATACGCAAACCCCGCCGGTCAGGATAAGCCCCGGCGGGGTAGAATGCACGAAAAGATTGCGCGCCCGGTCTGTCAGTTGTTGCCGCCACCGCCACGACGACCCGGCGGCACAAACCCGCCCTGGCCGTTGCCCTGACCCGGCCCGCCCTGGCCGAAACGGCCGGGCCCGCCACTCATGCGGTTGGCCGTGCGCAGCAACTGTTCGGCGGTTTCCTTGGGCAGCGTCGCCGTCAACGCTGCCAGCGCGGCGTCGTTGAGCGCCTTTTCGCGCTCCTCAAAGGCCGCGTTGTCAATTTCCTGGTCGTCAATGCGCATGCCCTGGCGTTCGCTGTCCAGTTCGGCACGGGCCTGAAGGTGGGCCACCAGCGCGTTGCTGACAGCGGCCACCTGGGTGGCGTCCAGGTTCAGACGCTGGGCCTGGCTTTCCACAAAGCGCGGGGTGGTTTCGGCAATGCGCTTTTTGCTTTCCTCAAGCTGCGCCACGCGTGCGGCCTGGCGGTCCAGCCGGCGCTGTTCCACGCGCTCGGCCTCCATCTTGGCGTAGACCGCGCGCACGGATTCCTCAAAGGCCGGCTCGGTGGGCGCGGGGCCTTCCCTGGGTGCAACGACGGTTTCGGCGGGCTTGGCGGCGGGGGCCGGGCGGCGCTTGAGTTCGTCCAGTTCGGCGCGCAGGGCCGCCAGTTCCTTGTTCGGCGTCGCCGGCGTGGCGCGCGTGGCCGCCAGTTCCAGCTCGCGGATGCGCGACTTCAGGTCGTTCAGTTCCGCCGTGTGGTCGGCGCCGGGCTGGGCTGCGGGTTCAGCCGCCGGGGCCGCCGGCGCGCGCCGGGCCGTGGTTTCCGGTGCCGGCACCGGCACCAGGCCGGAAGCAACGGCGCCAACGGCCGCGCCGCCGCCCAGCAGAGCCGCGGCAATCGCTGTCAACAGTGTCTTCATGGCAGGGTCTCCTGTCGTGTACCAACTGAACCCCATTGCGCGCCAAAGGTTCCGCGCGCCGCAAAAATCATGCGCCTTCCGCGCCCAGCCAGGGCTTGAACGTGAACAGGTAGCCCAGCGCGGCAATCGTCTTGCCGTCCTTGATGTTGTTGGCCTTAAGCTGCATGCGCAGGTCACGGAAGCTGAAGGCTTTGGCCGTAATCTGTTCGTCTTCGTCGAACTTCGTCCGGCCCCTGGTCAGTTCCGTGGCCAGAAAGATGTGCATCTTTTCGTCCAGAATGCCGGGACTGGGAAAGAACGTGAACAGGTGCTCCAGCTTGCCGGCCTTGTAGCCGGTTTCTTCTTCCAGCTCGCGGGCGGCGCAGGCCAGCGGGTCTTCGCCGGGGTCCAGCGTGCCGGCCGGGATCTCCCACAGCGGGCGTTTGGCGCCGATGCGCCATTGCTCGATCAACAGCACGGTGTCCTTGTCGAGCATCGGAATTACGCAGGCGGCGCCGGGGTGCTCAATCACGTCGCGGACCACTTCGCGGCCGTCGCCGGTTTTCAGCGTGACGCTGGCAACCGCAAAGGCGCGGCCCCGGTACACCTGCTGGCGTCCAAGCTGCATCATGGCGCGCTTACCCTCACTTCCTGGTGTTCCAGTTTCGCCCGCAGGCCGCCCTGGGCGGTCAGTTCGGCGCTGTGGAACTGTTCGGCCGGCGGCGGCTCGCCTTCAATGAACGCCAGCAGTTGGCGCGATTCGCCGGGCCCCAGTTGGCCGTCCGCCACGCCCTGGGCCAGCAGCATGCGCCCGTAGGCCGTGGCCGTGCCGGCGTCGGCCACATCGGCCAGCCAGCGCAGCACCCAGTCGCGCCCGTTTTTGTCGCGCACGGCCAGCGCGGGCTGGCGGATCTCCACGGCTTCCTTGCCCGCGTTGCGCAGCAGCAGCCGGTACAGCCGGCCCGGCCGCGCAATGCCCAGCGCGCGGGCCATGGACTGGCTCAGCGTGTCGCGGTAGCCGGCGGCGTCGTCCACGTCGCGCAGTTCCACAAACAGCGTTGCGGCCTTGTCCGTGCGCAGCAGGCCCACGGCGGGCCCCACGGCGCTGGTGGGAACATTCACCGCCGGCACGTCGCGTTTGCCGAACGGGCGCAGGTTGTGCAGCACATAGACAAAAAACACCGACGCCGCGACGGCGCTGAGCACCACCAGCACATTCAGCGTGATCTGGGCGCGACGGGCGGCCTTGCGGCTGATTTCAAATTCGGCCTGCGGCGCGTCGTCGCTCATGGCCGCAGTCTAGCGTAAGGCCGGCGGCGCACCAGAGCGGCGCACCAGAGCAACGCAAACGGGGCCGCGCGCGGCGGCCCCGTTGACACGACAGACGCGGTTACTTGGCGCTGCGCAGTTGCGCCAGCAGGGCATCCACTTCCTTGTGCACGTTGCGCGGCGCGGTCACGATCAGGTTGCCCTTGACCACCTTGACGGCGTGCTTGCCGCCCCAGTCGGCCTTGATGCTTTCCTCGATCAGCTCGACGATGTCGTCGGCGACCACGGGCTCCTTGTCGGGCGGCAGTTCAATGACCGGGCCCGAGGTGCTGTCGTCGGCGGCCTTGAGCCGGATGCGCGGCGCCGGGAAGTCTTCAATCCGCACGGTGATGTCGCGCACGTCGTAGGTCTTGGTGATCGTCGCTTCCTGGGCCTTTTCTTCGGTCGTCAGGTACAGCACGCCGTTCTTGTAGGCCTTTTTCAGCTTCACCTGGTCCAGCACGATGTTAAGCGCGTTGCTGGCCTTGATGTCGGCAAGCTCCAGCGTGATCTTGCGGTCGTCTTCGGAGACGCCCTTGAGCGCCTCTTTGTCCCAGACGATGGTGACACGGGCCTTTTTGGCGATGTCCTTGACCACGTCCACGACATCGGCGTCTTCATAGGCCAGAGTCGCCAGCACCGTGGACTCAAGCTGAGATTCCATTTTGCGGTACGTGGCGTCGTCTTTGGCGTTCTTGTCCTGGGCGACAAGCGGCGCGCCCCCAAGCGCGGCCAGCAAAGCAATGCAGGGAATCCACCGTTTCATACGCAGGCTCCAAGGGGATTGGAGATCGGGGTGTGACCCCCAGAGTGTAGGGCACCGGGGCGCCGTTCGCAAACATGCAATGAACTGGCATCGCAGGGGCGGAGCATCACCCCCAACCTGTGCGCATCGGCAAAAGGGGGGCGCGGGTCTCTGGCCTGCTGCCCCAAATAGTGTGTCGTTGCAATCGCAGACAAGATGCCTGCGCCCCCAACGCCGCTTACCCCTCGCCCAGGTAGGCGGCTTTGACCCTGGGGTCGGTGCGCAGTTCGGCGCTTGGGCCTGAAAACTGGATCTCGCCGGTTTCAATCACGTAGGCCCGGTGGCTGTGCCGCAGCGCCATGTTGGCGTTCTGTTCGACCAGCAAAATCGTCACGCCCTCTTTGTTGATCCGGTCAATCGTGGCGAAAATCGCCTGGGTCACCAGCGGCGCCAGGCCAAGGCTCGGCTCGTCCAGCAGCAGCAGCCTGGGCCGCGCCATCAGCGCACGGGCGATAGACAACATCTGCTGTTCGCCGCCCGAAAGCGTGCCGCCGCGCTGTTTGCGGCGTTCGGCCAGGCGCGGAAAAAGCTCGAACCCGCGCCTGAGGTCGGCCGCCACGCCGGCCTTGTCGCGGCGCGAATAGGCGCCCAGCATCAGGTTTTCTTCGACGGTAAGGTTGGGGAAAATCCCGCGACCCTCGGGCGCCATGACCAGCCCCTGGGCCACCAGTTTGTGCGTGGGCACGCCCGCCAGGTCGCGCCCGCGGTAGGTGACAGTACCCGAGCGCGGCCGCAACAGACCACAGGCCGTGGCCAGGGTGGTGGTCTTGCCGGCGCCGTTGCCGCCGATCAGGGTGACGACTTCGCCTTCGTCCACGCGCAGCGAAACACCGCGCAGCGCGTGAACCGCGCCGTAGTACACGTTGACATCGGCCAGTTGCAGCACCGGGTCGGCCACGTCAGGCGCCCCCCAGATAGGCCGCGATCACCCTGGGGTCACGCTGGATCTCCGCCGGCGTGCCGCGCGCGATCGTTTTGCCGTATTCCAGCACCTGGATGATTTCGCAGATGCCCATCACCAGCTTCATGTCATGTTCAATCAGCAGCACGGTGACGCCCAGCTCGTCGCGGATGCGCCGGATCAACACCGCCAGTTCGGCCTTTTCGCCGGTGTTCATGCCCGCGGCGGGTTCATCCAGGCACAGCAGTTTCGGCTCTGTCGCCAGGGCGCGGGCGATTTCCAGCCGCCGCCGGTGGCCGTAGGGCAGGGCTTTGGCGGGCAGGCCCGCGCGGTCCTCAAGCCCCATGAATTGCAGCAGCCGGTAGGCCTTGTCGCGCTGGCGCTGTTCTTCGCGGTGGTGGCGGCGCGTGCGCAGCAGGCTGTCGAACAGGTTGATGCGGGCGTGCTGGTGGGCGCCGGTCATGGCGTTTTCCAGCACGCTGAGTTCGTCAAACAGCCGGATGTTCTGAAACGTGCGCGAAATGCCCATGCGCGCCACCTGCACCGGGCTGCGGCCGTTGATCAGCCTGCCGTCGAAGTGAACGGTGCCCTCGCTGGGCAGGTACACGCCGGTGATCATGTTGAACACGGTGGTTTTGCCCGCGCCGTTGGGGCCGATCAGCCCGAACAGTTGCCCCGGCGCGATTGCCAGGTCGCAGCAGTCCACGGCGCACAGGCCGCCGAAGCGGATGGTAAGCAGCCGGGTTTCCAGCAGGGCGTTCAAGGCGACTCCTTGCGCCGGCCGGGCACCAGGCGCCGCAGCAGCTTCAGCGACAGTTCGCGCTGGCCGAAAATGCCCTGGGGCCGGAACAGCATCAGCAGAATCAGGATCAGCGCATACAGCGCCATGCGCAGGCCGGAAAGGTTCACTTCGCGTTCAATGTCGCGCAGCGCCTCGGGCAGAATCGTAAGGATTACCGCCCCCACCACCGCGCCGGTCATGCTGCCCAGCCCGCCCAGCACCAGCATGACCACAACCTCGACGGACTTCATGAACCCGAAGTTGGCCGGGCTGATCGAAAGCATCAGGTGCGCGAACAGCCCGCCGGCAATGCCCGCAAAGAACGCGCCGTAAATGAACGCGATCACCTTCATGCGCGCGGCGCCAATGCCCATGACCTCGGCGGCCAGTTCGTTTTCACGAATCGCGATCAGCGCGCGGCCGAACGTGCTGCGCTGGAAAAACAGGCTGAACGTAATGCACACCGACGCCGCGCCGTAGATCCAGAACGTGTCGGCGTGGCCCGGAATGCTGGTCAGCCCCTTGGTGCCGCCTACCTGGCGGAAGTTGGCCAGCAGGATCGTCACGATTTCGCCAAACCCCAGCGTGGCAATCGCCAGATAATCACCCTTGAGCCGCAGCGTCGGAATGCCCACCACAAGCCCCGCCACCGCCGCTGCGATACCGCCGGCCATCAGCGCCAGCGGAAACCCCCACAGCCCGTCCAGCAGCGGCGCCTGGCTGATGTACCGCGCGGCCTCGGGGTCAAAGTAACGCAGCGTGGTCGTGAAATACGCCGACACATAGGCGCCAATCGCCATGAAACCCGCGTGGCCCAGGCTGAACTGGCCGGTCAGGCCGTTGATCACGTTCAGGCTGACCGCCAGGATGATCGAGATCCCGCACAGGTTGATGACCAGCGCCGGATACGGCGGAATCGCGTTTGCAACCAGCAGGTTCAGCGCAAACGCCGCCGCCAGCCCCGCCGCAAGAATGCCCGCCGTGCGCAGCATTACACCTTCTCCCGCCCGGCCTTGCCCAGAATGCCCGAAGGCTTGACCAGCAGCACGACAATCAGGGCCACAAAGGCCACGGCGTCGGCATAGGTGGTGTTCCAGGTGCCCACGACACTTTCGGCCACACCCAGCAGCAACCCGCCCAGCGCCGCGCCGGGAATGCTGCCAATGCCGCCCAGAACCGCCGCCACAAAGGCTTTTAAACCCATCAGCAGGCCCATGGTGGGCGTGAGGCGCGGCTGGTCCATGGCAATCAGCATGCCCCCCACCGCGGCCATGGCGCTGCCGATGGCAAAGGTCAGGCTGATGGTGGCGTTGACGTTGACGCCCATCAGCCGCGCGGTGCGCATGTCGTGGCTGCAGGCGCGCATGGCCGCGCCGGTGCGTGTGCGCTGGACGAACAGGTGCAGCCCGCCGACCATCAGCGCCGCAACCACGACAATGATCAGGCTGGTGTTGGCCACGGCAATCGGACCCAGCGGAACCGATGTCTGGTCCACATAGCGCGGGAAACTTTTGACCTCGGACGTGAACACCATCTGGCCCGCGTTCTGAAGAAAGATGGACACGCCGATGGCCGTGATCAGCGCCGCCAGGCGGCTGGCATTGCGCAGCGGCCGGTAGGCCAGGCGCTCGATCAGCATGCCGGTGCAGGCACAGGCCGTAACGGCAAAGGCAAACGCCAGCCCAAGCACATACAGCGGCACTTTCGGTTTTTCGGCGCCGTCGGGCATGTAGCCCAGCCACCTGGCGGGGTAATAGCTGAAATAGGCGCCCAGCATGTAGACATCGGAATGGGCAAAGTTGATCAACTGCAGCACGCCATAGACCATGGTGTAGCCCACGGCCACCAGCGCGTACACGCTGCCCTTGGCCACGCCGTTGGCGCACTGCTGCAGCAGGCGGGCCAGAAAATCGCCGGATTCCAGCAACAACTGCATCTCAGCCCCAAGCACAACGCCGGAACCAGGCGGCTCCGGCGTCAGCGCCCATCGCCTTGCGCCTATTCAACCTCGGACGGGTTGATCTGGCGCACGAACTTGAACTTCTCGCCTTCAATCTTGAGCATGCTGATGGACTTGCGCGCGTCGCGCCTTTCATCAATGTCAAACTTGCCCGTCACGCCCTCAAAACCCTTCAGCTTCGCCAGCGCGTCGCGCACCTTGGCGCGATCAAACTCGCCCGCGTCTTCAATCGCCTTCTTCACCACGTACACCACGTCATAGCCCAGCGCCGCCAGGCTGCTGGGCGCGTTGCCGTACTTCTTGCGGTAGGCCTCGACAAAGGCCTTCACCCTGGCGTTCTCGTCGGCCTCGGCGTAGTGGTTGCCGAAATAGCAGCCCTCCAGCGCGCCCTTGGCGTTGGGCACCAGCTTGTCACTTTCCCAGCCGTCGCCGCCCAGAAGCGGCACGTTCAGGCCCTGGGCGCGGCACTGCTGGGCGATCAGCGCCGCATCGTTGTAATAGCACGGCAGAAACACCACGTCGGGCGACTTGGCCTTGATGTTGGTGACCTGGGTGTTGAAGTCGGTCGTGCCTTTTTTGTAGCTCTCTTTGGCCACCACTGTGCCGCCGGCCTTTTTGAACCGGGCCTCGAAGAAATCCGCCAGGCCGGTGCTGTAGGCGTCGTCCTGGTTCTGCAGGATCGCGGCCTTTTTGGCCTTGAGGTCGTTCATGGCAAACACGGCGCAGGCCGCACCCTGGAAGTCGTCCAGATAGCAGATGCGGAAGATGTAGTTGCCCTGCTCGGTCACCGTGGGGTTGGTGCTGGAGGGCGAAATCATGGGGATGCCGTACTTCTGGAACTCCGGTGCCGCGGCAAGGCTGATGCCCGAAGCCACAGCGCCCATGGCCACAAACACGCCGTCCTGGGTGGCCAGCTTGGTGGCTGCGGCCTTGCCTTCCTCGGGTTTGCTGGCGGTGTCGTAGTGGGTCAGCTTGATCTTCTTGCCCTTGATGCCGCCGGCGGCGTTGATTTCCTCAATCGCCAGTTCAACGCCCTTTTTGGTGTCCTCGCCAAAGGTGGCAATTTCGCCCGAGGTACTGACAAACAGCCCCAGGTTGACTTCCTTGTCGTCAAAGCCGGGGCCGATCTTGGTGCCGCAACCGGCGGCCAACGCCACGGCCATCAACGCCAACACGCCCAATGCCTTGCGCATCGCATGCTCCGATAGGAACTCAAACAAAAGCCGGCTTCCCGGCACGGTGGCGCGAGCATAGCGCCTGAGCCTTGTGTCTCAAGGGTTTATAGTCGCACACCGCCCTTGTTTGCGCGCCCGACACGCCTAGGCTTTCATCCCGGAGAATCCATGCCCACCGTGCAAGAAGCCCTCAAGACACCGCTGGCGGGCGACTACCAGACCTGCGGCCTGAAGAAGCCCTTTCACGTGCTTGAGCGCGACGGCGACATTCACTGCTTTGTCGGCTTTCGCAACAAGACGCGCGACTTCGACAACGAAGCCAACGTGGTGCTGTGGGAAAAAGACCGCCTGATCACCGAGGCCGTGGCGTTCATCGAACGTCTGGGCGAGGTGCGGCTTGGCCCCTGCCGCGAGGAAACCATCCCCGAGCCCGACACGCTCGAGGAGTTCCTGCGCAGCTTCAGCATCCACGGCAACCTGGCCAGTTACTTTCCGCCCATTCTGGAAAAGCTCGGGCTGGTCGAGGTGTTCAAGAAGGGCCGGGCGCTGTACGTGAAACGCAAGACCGATGCCTGACCCCGCCAGACTGCCCGACATTGCGAACCTCCCGGTGTTTCCGCTGCCGGGCATGACGCTGTTTCCGCACACGCACCTGCCGCTGCATGTATTTGAGCCGCGCTATCGCGCGCTGATGGAAGACACCCTGGCCCAGCCCGAAGCCCGGCACTGCTTTGCCATGGGCACGCTGCTGGACACGCCCGGCAACGAAACACTGGGCGACCCGCCGGTTCACCGCGTGGTCGGCGTGGGCCGCATCATCGAGTTCTCACGCCTGCCCGATGGCCGCTTCATGCTGGTGCTTCAGGGTATCGGCCGCGCGCGCCTGACCCGCGAGTTTGACATGGTGCGCGGCTATCGCGTGTTCGAGGCCCTGTGGCTGGCCGACGTTCTGCCGCCCTGGCCCGGCAACTGGGCCACGGATCTGATGGCCGAGCTCAAGACACTGGCGCTGGCGCTGCTGCGCGAAGAGGCCGACAAGTTCCGCAAGCTGGTGGCGGCCCAGGACGAACTGGGGCGGCTGACAGACCTGATTTGCGGCTATCTGCCGCTGCCGCCGGACTTCAAGCTGGAACAACTGGCCTGCCTGAACGTCATGGAGCGCGCGGCGCGCACGATCTCAAAGCTGGAGGCCATGCTGCCCGCGCGCGGCAAGCCGCTGCGCCCTGACGCCGACCCGCCGGCCAACTGACCGGGATGACACAAGGGTTGTGCAAGGTGTCGGTTAGAATTGCATTGATATTGGTTCTGTCACCGTTATAGCATGCGGTTACCACCAAACGTGGGAAGCGAATGTGGGCATCCGCCCGGCCCGTGGGGACGCGCCGGCGGATCCGGTGGGCTCAGGAGGAGCTGTCAATGGCGCGTTACCTTGTGTTGCTGGCGGTTCTTGCCGCCGGCGTGGTGTCCTTACAGGCGCAGACGAACCTGGCGCTGAGCGCCACGGCCAGCCAGTCCGCGGGCGGATCCGGCACCTACGGCCCGCAGAACATCAATGACAACGTGCTCACGCAGGGTGCCAACATCTACGCGTGGGTTTCCACTTCATCGGGTACCGGCAACAACACGGCTTATTGGCAGCTTACATGGTCCAGCACCGTGAACATTGCGTCGTTGCGCTTTTACTACGAATCAACAACCACCCGTTTCATGTACAGCGCCGATGTACAGTACTGGGACGGCAGCGCCTGGGTTACCGATCACCGCTACAGCATCTCGGTTCCCTACTCCGGCGGGCCGTATTACACCGTGAACCTTACCCAGACGCGCAGCACAACGGCGTTCCGGTTGTACAACCTGTACACTTACGGAACCCAGAGCAACAACCCCAACTGCGTGGAACTCCAGGTGTACGGTCCGGCCGGGCCGACGGTCAGTACT
>JABTUE010000003.1 GCA_015075515.1 Planctomycetota bacterium | reverse complement strand
CTAGAGCTTTTTCATGGTTTGTATGCAGAGGTTCCGCGCCGCGCCGGGCAAGCAGACCAAGGAGCGCGAGCGCAGGTGTGGCTGGAGGCCACATGGAGCGAGCGCGACGCAGGGATGCGCCGCCCGCCGCAAGCGGAAGCCTGAAGACGAACCATGAAAATGCTCTGGGCGCCGGATTGACTACATCACATTGAGTTCAAGCTTGGCGGCCTCGGACATCATGGCTTTTGTCCAGGGCGGGTCCCACACCAGCGTGACCCTGGCGGCCGTGACCCAGTCCAGCGCGCGCAGCTTGCGTTCCACATCGCCGGGCAATGTTCCGGCCACCGGGCAGGCCGGGCTGGTCAGGGTCATGCGGATGTCCACGGCGCCGTCCACGCCGACGCTGACGTTGTAGACCAGACCAAGCTCGTAGATGTTCACGGGAATTTCGGGGTCAAAGATGGTGCGCAGAGTGGCGACCACGGCGTCCTTGAGCTTGCGGGCTTCGTCAAAGGTCAGGTTGCGCGGGTTGCCCTGGGCGTCGCGGGGCAGGCGCGAAGGGTCGGGCGGCACGGGCTCGGTCTGCGGGATACTGTCGCGCAAGGACTTCGGTGCCTGGCCCGGCGCGCCGCGGTTTGCCAGCGGGTTGTCCGGCACGGGTGGCGTGGCTGCCCCTTCGGCCACGGGCGTGACCCTGGCGGGGTCAACGAGCCTGGCCGCGCCTTGTGGCTGCGAGACAGGATCGGTTGGATTGGCGGTCGGGGGCATGGTCGGGCCTGGCGCTGCGGTTGTGGTTTCACGCGGCGCGGAACGCAACAGAAACCTGGCAACCCGCGTGATGATGTTGGCCATTAACGGAACAGCTCCTGTACCTTCCTGATGCCTTTGACCAGCGCGTCAACCTCGGTGCGCGTGTTGTAGAAGGCAAAGCTGGCGCGGATCGTGGCCGGCACGCCGAAAAACGCCATCACCGGCTCGGCGCAATGCTGGCCCACGCGCACGGCAATGCCCTGTTCGTCCAGAATCATGCCCGCGTCGGCGGCGTGTATGCCGTCAAGCACAAAGCTGATCACGCCGGCCTTGCGCTGTGCCGTGCCGATGATTTTCAGTCCCTTGATCGCGCCCAGTTGCGCACTCGCGTAGGCCATCAGGTCGTGTTCGTGGGCTTCGATCGCGTCGTGGCCGAGTTCCATCACATAGTTCAGCGCCGCGCCCAGGGCGATTGCGTCGGCGATGTTGGGTGTGCCGGCCTCGAAGCGGTGGGGGATGGTGTTGTAGGTGGTTTTCTCGAAGGTGACGGACCGGATCATTTCGCCGCCGCCCTGCCAGGGCGGCATAGCTTCCAGCAGTTCGGCCCGGCCCCACAGCGCGCCGATGCCGGTGGGGCCGAACGCCTTGTGGCCCGAAAACGCGTAAAAATCAACGCCCAAGGCCTGCACGTCAAGGCGCATGTGCGGCGCGGCCTGTGCGCCGTCCACCAGGATCACGGCGCCGGCGGCGCGGGCCATGGCGGCCATTTCGGCCACGGGGTTGACCGTGCCCAGCGCGTTGGAAACGTGAACGCAGGAGACGATTCTGGTGCGGCGGGACAGGCGTTTCTGGAACTCGGGCAGAATCAGCGTGCCGGTGTGATCCATCGGCGCGACGACCAGCCTGGCCCCGGTTTGTTCGCAGATCATCTGCCAGGGCACGATGTTGCTGTGGTGCTCCATGGCCGTGACCAGCACTTCGTCGCCGGGCTTCAGGTTGGCACGGCCGTAGGTGTTGGCAACCAGGTTCACGGCCTCGGTGGTGCCGCGCAGAAAGATGACCTCGCGGTCGTGCGGCGCGTTGAGAAACTTCTGCACGGTGCGGCGCGCGGATTCAAACTTTTCGGTCGTGGCGTTGGAAAGTTCGTGGGCGGCGCGGTGCACGTTGCTGTATTCGTGTTCGTAGGTGTGGCGCAGAGACTCGATCACGCAGCGCGGCTTTTGCGCGCTGGCGCCGTTGTCCAGGTACACCAGCGGCCTGCCGTGCACGGTGCGGGCAAGAATGGGAAAGTCGGCGCGGACGGCGGCGACATCGAATGTTTTTGTTGCGGCCATGGTCTGTCCAGTATCTGTGGACCGCGTCACTGTGCCAGCCCGTGAAACCTTTCGCCCATGCGCGCGCCCAGCCAGTCGCGCACGCCCGCCACGGCAATGTGTTCAATGATCTCGTTGGCAAATGCAAACGTCAGCAGCGCGCGGGCCTGGTCAACGCCAAGACCGCGCGAACGCAGAAAGAACACCGCGTTGGCATCCAGTTGCCCGCTGGTGGCCCCGTGGCTGCATTTGACGTCGTCGGCGTAGATCTCCAGCATCGGCTTGGTGTCCACGCGCGCGTCGTCGGACAGCAGCAGGTTGTTGTTCTGCTGCTGCGCGTCGGTGCCGGCGGCGCCGGGGCGCACAATCACCCGGCCCGAAAACACCCCGCGCGACTTGTCGTCCAGCACGTTGCGGAACAACTGGCGGCTTGTGGCGCGAGGCTTGGCGTGATCCACGTGAATCTGGTGGTCGAACAGCGCGTGGCCGCGGGCCAGCGCAAGCCCGCGCAGGTCGCATTGCGAGCCCTCGCCGTCAAGCTCAATGCGCAGCTCGGTGCGGGCCAGTTCGGCCTCCAGGGCGATGGAATCCAGCACCAGGCGCGCGTCGCGGGCAAGGCGCGCGCAGAACTCGGCGATATGTACCGCCTGCGCGGAGTCGGCAACCACGCGCGCGATCTTCAGGGAGGCGTTGGCGCCCACGGAGGCTTCGGTGACCGAGCCCAGAAAGTGCCGGCCCGCGCCGGTGAAGTGTTCGGCCACGGCCAGCTCGGCGCCCTGGGCCAGTTCCAGACGCAGGCGCGCAAAGGCCGCGCCGTCACCGCCGGCGTAGACGACCTGCAGGGGGTTTTCCACCTTCACGTTGCGGGCCACGCGGATCACCGCGCCGTCGCGGGCGCCGGCCGCGTTCAGGGCGACAAACGGGCGTTCCGGTGCGGCCTGGCGCAGCGGCGGCAGTTCGCGCGAAATCGTGACCCCCGCGGGCAAACCGGCCGGCCGCGACAGCGAATCGTCAAGCCGGCCGTTGAGGAACACCAGCCGCGGGCCGCCAAGGTCCGGCGCGTCAAACTTCACGGGTGCGGCCGAGGGCGCGGCCCAGGCCTGGCCTGTCACGGCCTTCAGCGGCGTGAAGCGCCAGTCTTCGTCGCGGATTGTTGGCAAAGCCGGCGGGTTCGGCGTCAGGGCGGCAAACGGATGGGCGGCGGTGGTGTTCATGACGGCGTGGTTGCGGCCTCCAGCCAGGCGTAGCCTTCCTTTTCGAGTTTCAGCGCCAGTTCCGGGCCGCCGCTTCTGGCAATGCGGCCGTCCAGCAGCACGTGCACGTGGTCAGGCCGGATGTAATCCAGCAGCCGCTGGTAGTGCGTGACCAGCAGAAAGCCGCGCTGGGGCGAACGCAGCGAATTCACGCCCGCGGCCACGGTTTTGAGCGCGTCAATGTCCAGTCCGCTGTCGGTCTCGTCCAGAATCGCCAGCGCGGGCTCGAGCACGCACAGTTGCAGGATTTCGTTGCGCTTTTTCTCGCCGCCGGAAAAGCCTTCGTTCACGCTGCGGTTCAGCAGCCCGGCGTCAATGTCCACCAGTCTGGCCTTGTCTTTGACCAGCGCCAGGAACTCGGCGCCGGAAAGTTCCGGCTGGCCGCGGTGCTTGCGCTGGGCGTTCAGCGCCGTGCGCAGAAAGTACATGTTGCTCACGCCCGGCACTTCCACCGGGTACTGGAAGGCCAGAAACACGCCCTCGCGCGCGCGTTCTTCGGGTTCGCGTTCAAGAATACTCTGGCCGCGCAGCCTGATATCGCCCCGGGTCACCACGTAATCGGGGTGTCCGGCGATTACTTTGGTCAGCGTGCTCTTGCCGCTGCCGTTGGTGCCCATGATGGCGTGCACTTCGCCGGCGTTCACGGTCAGGTTGACGCCGTGCAGGATCTCGGTGCCGGCGATGGCGACGTGGAGGTCGGTGATTTCAAGAAGCTTGGTCATGGTTACCCTGAACTGCGGTTTTGGGTTTTGGGGAACGGCAAAGGCGAAAATACTTCGTTGCCTGGCCTGTCGTAGTTTGTGGTTGCGGTTCCCCAAAACCGAAAACCTGAACCGCCCTTATCCCACCGCCCCTTCCAACTTTAAACCCAGCAGCTTCTGGGCCTCGACTGCAAACTCCATGGGCAGTTCGTTCAGCACGTCCTTGCAGAAGCCGTTCACAATCAGGTTCACGGCGTCTTCTTCGCTCAGGCCGCGCTGGCGCAGAAAGAAAATCTGTTCGTCGCTGATTTTGCTGGTGCTGGCCTCGTGCTCGATGATGGCGCCGGCGTTGCTGCTTTCGATGTAGGGCACGGTGTGGGCGCCGCATTTGTCGCCCAGCAGCAGGCTGTCGCAGGCGCTGAAGTTGCGCGCGCCCCCGGCCGACTTGAGAATCTTCACCTGGCCGCGGTAGGTCTGGTCGCCGTGGCCGGCGGAAATGCCCTTGGAGATGATGGTGCTTTTGGTGTTGCGGCCGATGTGAATCATCTTGGTGCCGGTGTCGGCCTGCTGGTAATCGCGGGTCATGGCCACGCTGTAAAACTCGCCCACGCTGTTGTCGCCCTTGAGGATGCAACTGGGGTACTTCCAGGTGATGGCGCTGCCGGTTTCAACCTGGGTCCAGGAAAGCCTGGCGTTTTCTTCGGCCACGCCGCGCTTGGTGACAAAGTTGTAGACGCCGCCCTTGCCGTCCTTGTCGCCGGGGTACCAGTTCTGGACGGTGCTGTATTTAATGTGTGCGCCCCTGAGGGCGACCAGCTCAACGACAGCGGCATGGAGCTGATTCTCGTCGCGGCTTGGCGCCGTGCAGCCTTCCAGATAACTGACGTAGCTGCCTTCGTCGGCCACCAGCAGCGTGCGTTCAAACTGGCCTGTGCCCGCGCTGTTGATGCGGAAATATGTGCTCAGTTCCATCGGGCAGCGCACGCCCGGCGGGATGTAGCAGAAGCTGCCGTCGGAAAACACCGCGCTGTTCAACGTGGCAAAAAAGTTGTCCGTGAACGGCACCACCGTGCCCAGATACTTGCGCACCAGATCGGGGTGTTCTTTCACGGCCTCGCTGAAACTGCAGAAGATGATGCCGGCCTTTTTGAGTTCGTCCTGAAACGTGGTCTTGACGCTGACGCTGTCGAACACCACGTCCACGGCCACGCCGGCCAGACGTTTTTGTTCGTCCAGCGAGATGCCGAGTTTTTCAAACGTTGCCAGCAGTTCCGGGTCTACTTCGTCCAGTGAGTTGAGCTGTTTTTTGGGCTTGGGCGCCGAATAGTAGATCACCGACTGGTAGTCAATCGCCGGGTACTTCGGCTTTTGCCAGGTCGGCTCCTTCATCGTCAGCCAGTGCCGGTAGGCCCGCAGCCGCCACTGCAACAGCCACTCGGGTTCAGCCTTCTTGCTTGAAATCAGACGGATGACGTCCTCGTTCAGGCCGGGCGGAACCTGGTCGCTGTCAATGTGGGTAACCCAGCCGTGCTTGTATTCCTGCTCGGTGAGGGCCTGGATGGATTCGTTCTGCGCCATGGTTTGCCGCTATTTGGACTGCCTGAGTCCACTATCTATCCCCTTTGTGGAAAAGGGCAAGGGTAAAGTGGACTGCACTAGTCCATTATACCTGTCCGGCTGCTTACCCGCATGGTACAAGGCCGCGCCAAAGGGTACACAGGGCGCTATGAACATCGCGCAACGCCAGCAGAGCATCATTGACGAATTTACCGCGATTGCGGACTGGGAAGAACGCTACCGGCGCATCATCGAGGCCGGGCGCGAACTGCCCGCGATGGACGAAGCCCACAAGACCGACAAGAACAAGGTCAAGGGCTGCCAGAGCACGGTGTGGCTGCACGCGGCGCTGCAGGACGGCAAGGTTGTGTTGCAGGGCGACAGTGACGCGATGATTGTGCGCGGGCTGATTGCCCTGCTGCTGCGCGTGTACAACGGGGCCACGCCGGCCGAAATTCTGGCCACGCCGCCGGAGTTCATAAACGCCACGGGGTTGGGCAGCCATTTAAGCCAGACGCGCGCCAACGGCCTGGCCGCGATGGTCAAGCAGATCAAACTCTACGCCACAGTCTTCGCGGCCATGCAGAAGAAGTAGCCCGGTTGCCCGTTGCGGCAGGCTTATGCGGGGTCATGGCCGGTTTGCGCGCAGGTCTTGGCCCAGTTTTCTTCCATTTCAGTGGCCATGGAAACGTCCACGTGTTCGCGCAGGATTTCGCGGGTCTGGGCCATTCTCTGGCGCGCCTGGGCGACCCGGCCGGCCAGCAGCGCCACGACAGCCAGGTTCGTCATCTGGATTACTTCGCCCCGGCGGTAGTGCCGTGCCCGGTGCAGGCCCAGCGACTGTTCAAACAGCGCCTCGGCCTCGGCGTATTGCTTGCGCTCCATGTACAGGCTGCCCAGGTTGCCAAGAATGATGTCGGAGGGCTTGCCCGTGGCTGCTTCGTTCAGGGTCAGGGCCTTGCGGAAAACCTGTTCGGCTTCGTCGTGGCGGGCCAACCTGGTCAGCAGCAGCCCCAGATTGTTCAGCAGGCCGGCTTCGCGGCCGCGGTCTCCCAGCGCCCGGACAATGGCCAGCGCGGCGCGGAAGTACTGCTCGGCTTCGGGCAGACGGTCGGTTTTCTGGCACACCTTTGCCAAAGAATTCAGGGCCGAGCACTCGGCAAGCTTGAGGTCGTGGCGGCGCGCAAAGGCCAGCAGCTCGCCGACCTGTGTTTGTGCCTCGATGTGGCGGCCGGCGAATTCAAGCGCCGAAATCACGGACTTCCGGGCGCGCGCCTGGAGCATCACATCCGGCAACCTGCGGGCCAGTTCGTCGGCATCACGGGCGCAGACGGCGGATTGGGCCATGTTTTCGGCGTTGATCCACATGCGGGCGGCGTCCAGCATGCGGGTGACACGCGTGAGGTCGTCGGCGGCGGGGTGGCGCGCGGCGCGTTCAAGATATTGCGCCGACTGGGCGGGCTGGTACTGGCGCGAGGCGTAGACTCCGGCGCGCCACAGATAGTGCAGTTCACGTTGCGGGCGCGGCGGTTCCGCCAGCCGCGCGTGTTCAGCCAGTTCGGCTGCAAGCGCGTCATGCAGCGCCGCGGGAACTGTCGCCTCGATGGTTTCCAGCGCCAGCGCGTGAAGCGCCGCCCGCGCGCCGGGCAATTCAAGCTGATAGGCCGCGTCGCGCAGCACCGCGTGCCGGAAAAGGTAGGCCTGCTCGGCGTGCATGCTGTGATTCTAGCCGCTTGCGGTGCCGTGCGCGCCGTTGTTGCCGTGTAACCGGCCCGACCTGTCCGCCAGAAAAGCACCCGGTTCGTGCTCGAACCGGGCGCCGGCAGTTCCGGTGTTTTTCAACGTCGCTACGGCGAACCCATCGCCTCATAGCGCAACTGGGCCGGAATCTTGTTGGTCAGGCTGGCCGCCACGTCGGGGCCGAAGGCCGGCCAGGGGCTGCTGCCCCAGAAGGCCGGCTTTTGCGAGTAAGTAAGCGACGGCGGCATCTGCTGGGTGGTGATGGTGGCGTCCCAAGTGACAAGACCGGTCACGGAATCCCAGTTGCCGTGGCGGATCATTGTGGCCTCGACCTGGGGGTCGCTGCCGCTTGTGCTGCCGGAGTTGTTGGCGTAACCGAGCTTGAAGATGATCTTGCCGCCATAGTAGGCATAGGGCGTGCAGTTGACCTGGTACACGGTTTCATAGCCGGGGGTGCCCAGCACGTTGCCCACGATGTTTTCGTACTTGTGCCAGATGTAAAAATCCATCAGCCAGGTGCCGTAGTTCAGACCCTGCGGCTGGGCGATGTAAACGCGGTTACGGAAGTACGTGTTGTGGCTGGCCGAGCCCCAGTACATGTCGCCCATGATCTTGCCGCCGACCACGTTGTTTTCGATCAGGTTCATCATCGGGTGGGGGCCGTGTTCGACAATCGCGGGCTGGGCCCATTGCGGGTCGCTGTATTTCACCTTGGTGATGAAGTTGCCCGAGACCACGTTGCCGCAGGCCCCGCCCTCAAAGGCAATCGGCACATGCAGGTTGTAGAAGATGTTGTCCTCGACCAGCGTGGCCGTGATCATGTTGCCCAGAAAAATGCCGTAGGCGCGGTCAGGGCCGTAGCTGCCGGTGCCTTCGCGGAACACGCAACTGCGGATTTCGCACTCCATGTCGTGCAGCATCCAGATATGGCGGCGACGCGAGCCCTTCATGTCAATGTTCTTCAGCCAGCAGCGGTACGCCCCGAACATCCACATCGTGTCGCGGGCGTCGGCGACGTTGTCCACGGCGAAATCTTCCAGCCCGGCGCCGGTCGTAATGCCTTTGACGAGAATGCCCTGGGGAATCAGCGAGGCCGAGTAACCGGCATACAGGGGCGGCTCAAAGGTGATTTGCGTCGGGGTGCGCGTCAGCACCCTGACCAGTTGGCCCATGCAGCGCGTGCCGTTTTCACGCCCGCACCAGGTGGCTCCGCCGCTGGTGCCGCCGGCCACCACTTCGGTGCCGTCGGCCTTCTGGTCTATCAGCAGCACGTCGCCCACGTTCCAGTTGTTGTTGGCCGTGCTCAGGGTGGTGGAACCCTTGGTGTAGCCGCCGGTCAGGTTGTGCGGGCTGGTTGCATAGAACAGGCCGTCTTCGTAGGCCGGGTTCTGGATCCGCAGCACATAGTTGGCGCTGCCCATCCACCTGAGTGTGGTCGCGGTCATGCCCGCGCCGCGCAGCACCACGCCGCCGCGCATTTCCAGCGGCGCGTTCAGGCGGTACACGCCCGCGGGCATGTACACCACCTGTCCGGCCGGACAGGCGTTGATGGCGGCCTGGATGGCCGGGGCGTCGTTGGTCACGCCGTCGCCCTTGGCGTTGTAGGGGGCGGCCTTCACGTCGGCAAAGATCGTGGTGCGGTCGGGAATGCCGCCGGGGATGCCGGCCTGCCACGTGATGCGGCGGTCGGCGGGGATCAGTCCGGGCGCGCTGGGGTCGGTGGTTCCGCCGCCGCCACCGCCGCCGCCACCGCCGCCGCCACCACCGCCGCCACCGCCGGGCGGGGGGCTGTTGGTGGGGGGTGTGACGGCCGGCGGAAAGTTGCCGCCGCTGCCGCCGTCGGCGCAGCCGACCAGTGCCGCCAGTGCCAGAATCATCGGGATTGCCGCGCTGCGTGCTGTCATGGTTTGTCCTCCGTTGACCATGACACCAATTTGCAAATTCGTTATCTGTGGTCACGATTTTATCGCATAACAGTTAACAGATGTGTTAACATACGCCCCGCGTTTACGTTTTGGGCAGCCGCATGGCCGACACCGTCAACTACGACGCCGAATCCGCCGCCCTGCGCGCCCGCCTGGCCCAACTGGCCAGGGGCCGCACCAAGGCCGAAATCGCCCGCAAGACCGGCACCAGCATCACCAACGTGGCGCGCTATCTGGCCGGCACGCGCATGCCCACGGAGTTTTCCGTGGCCGTGATCAAGGGGCTGGGCGTCAACCCGGCCTGGTGGCTGGTCGGCGAGGGCACGCCCTATGTGGCCGACATCACCGCCGGCACCACGGCCATGGCCGGCAATCTGCTGGAACTGGTCGAGGCCATGAGCGCGGTGTCCAGGATGCGTCTGGGCGCGCTGGCGCAGAAAAATCACCTGAAGGTGCTGCGCGAGCTCAACGACGCGCTGGGCACCTATGAACGTCTGCGCGACCGGTTGAACCAGCAAAGCCGGGGCATCTTTGAGCAGCTTCTGGCTGACCTCGACCGCAGCCTGGAAAACTTCAAGGTTCAGCCCGCGGCGGAACTTCTCAAGGCCGCGCAGCAGGTGGCCCGTCTGTGCGACGCGCCCGACCTGCACCGGCAACTGCTGGTCCAGCAGGCCCGCTATTACTACGCCCAGGTGGATTTCGAGCGCGCCCTGGCCTGCCAGCGCCGGCTGGTCATGCACCTGCTGGGCGATGACGGTCTGGCCACCGAACAGGGCTGCCAGAACGCCGTGCACCTTGTGCTGACACTGTTCACGCTGGCGCGCTATGACGAAGCCCTGCGCACCTGCGAGGCTGCGTTGAAGCTGATGCCTCCGGCGGCGCGGGGATGGACGGCCTGGTCGCTGCTGGAGTTTCTGCGCGGCCGGTTGATGGCCGAACTGGGTGACCTGCTGCCGGGGCTGCAAGTCATGACCGGCGAACTTGCCCGCGGCGGCCCGCCCGAGCCCGCCATGCGGGTGTGGGTTCTGGCCCATCTGCTGCGCGCGGGTCTGGTGCGGCCGCAGGACGCCTTCAGCTATGGCGACGACTCGCCGGCCAAGCCGCTGGTGATTCTGGATTATGCCTGCTGGCTGGAAGACCGCGATTATCTTGCGCGCGCCTGCGACTTCTGGCGCGACCCGCGCTTTGACCAGTTGGGGGATCTGGGGCGCCCGGCCGTGTTCGGCCCCCTGTTGTTGCGCGCCATGACCGCCAAAGACCCCGGTGTGGTGTCCGAGTTTCAATCGGCGCTGCCCGGGTATCTGGACGACTGCCCCCGTTACCCGCAGGTCTTTGTGACCCAGTTGTACCGGGTGCTGGGAAACCGCAAGGCCGCCCGGCAGGCCTTTGCCGCGGCAAAACGTCAGATGCGGCAGGCGCCCGCGGGACAGCACACGGGCCTGCTTACCCTTGCCACGCACCACCGCAACGCGCTGTGGCTTGGGCAGGACGATGCCGAGGCCCGCAAGTTTTTTGCCGATCACGTGGCCCGCGGCTTTGCCTGCTTTCGGGGTCTGGTCTGAACCGATGCCGTTACTTTTTGCGGGTGTAGTTGACCTCGATCTCGCGGTACTCCGGGATGCTGCCGCCCTTGAACTCGTAGGCGCTGAAGATCTCCAGCTTCTGCTTGTCGGCGCTTTCCACGCTCAGCACGATGCGGGTCTTCACGTCGTACTCGACCCCGTCATAGGTCATCTTGTAGGCCGAGCGCACGGTGAAGGCCTTGGCCTTTTCGTCGAACTCGCCTTCGTAGATGTTCATGGCCGGCGAATTGGACAGCAGTTGCACGTACTGAACTTTCTTGGTGGCAGTGTTGTAGGCCCAGGTGATCTCGCCCTTGTGGGCAAATTGCCCGTCCTTCACTTCATAGCTCTCGCGCAGGAACAGGCCGTCGAGCAATACTTCGCGCTTGCTGGCGCTCTTGGCCTCGACGGGATCGGCGTCGGGCTTCATCCACATGCGCGTCGTGGTTTCAAAGTCGCCGGTGATGCTGCCCAGCAGTTTGTGGGCCGGTGTCAGCAGCGACGGCGCTTCCTTTTCTTTTTCCTGCGAGGCGGCGGGAATGGCCGCCAGCGCCAGCACGGCCACGGCCAGCAGCGCGGTACGGATGCGGTTGTTCATGGGTTCTCCGGTTGGGCCGGCCAGTCTGGGCTTTTGATCATTGCGGCGCAAGGCTTCAACGTTCGACCCTGGTGCCGGGGCGCAGCTCGGCCAGCCGTTTTACCGCCGCGTCGCTGATGCCCGTGCAGCCCTTGAGGTTCACCGCGCCCAGGCGCCGCGCCGAAAGCAGAACGTCAATGTCTGCGTCGGTCAGGTTGGGGTTGCCCGCAAGGTCAAGTTCAAGCCGGCACGGCACGGCGGCCACAAGCGCCGCCAGTTCGCCGCCGCGCCAGTGTGCCGCGTTGGCCACGCGCAGTGAAAGCAACCGCGACAGCCTATGGATGGAAGCCTCAAGCTCGGGGCGGGCGTTGTCCCCGGGGTCAGGCCGGGTGGCCGCCAGTTCGCGCGCCAGGTCTTTCACGGCGGTGATCCGGCGGTGCAGTTCGCGGGCGGCGTCGCCGGCAGCGGCCTCGTATTCTGTCTCCAGGTCGGCCAGTTGGCCGGCGTAGTCCGCCGCGGCCTTGCTGTAGCGGCCCAGCAGGGCAGCCCAGCCGGGGTCAAACAGCAGCGCGCCGCCGTGCAGCCGCCGCGGCAGAATGGCAATCTCCTTCAGCCATCTGTGGGCCTGCGCGTGTTGCCGTTGCGCCTGTTCGGAATCCGGCTTTGCGACCAGACTGGCGCCAGCAACCCGGAAGGCCTCCAGCAGCGCCCCGAGTACGGCGTCCAGTTCCGCGACAATGGCGCGGCTCAGAACCGGATCGTAGCGCGCGTCATCCCGCACGCCGATCCATTCGAGTTCGCGATCCTGCAGGGCATCCTGCGCCGCGCGCTGCGCCGCGTCGTCAAGTTTGTCGCCGTAATCCACCGCCAGCCTGGCCTCGACAAATTTGCGCCAGGCCGCGACAAAGGCGCGGGCTTCGGTCTTCTTGGCGTCCGGCGGCGGGGCCACGGGCGCGAACATGTGCGCGCCGTCGAGCGCGAGGTGGATGTTGGATTGTTCTTTCAGATACTCCAGCACCGCCAGCGGCGCCGATTCCGGGGCGTAAAGCCCCGTGCAGCCGCGCAGGTCCAGGCGGCGCAGGTGCGGCTGCCACCAGTCGCCGGGCAGGCCTTTCAGGTTGTCGTTGCCGGACAGGTCAAGTTCGGCAATGCCGTCATGACCCCACAGTTTGGCCAGCACACCGGTGTCGTTGCCCTCAAACCGCACGCGTCTGGCGCCTCGCGGCAGGGCCGCAAGTGTCTTGTCGTCACGCACGACGAAGACCTCGGGCTGTGGTTCGGCCCTGGGGTCGTCCATGACCCGGGTTTTTGTGAACGCGATATCTTCCACACGGGTTACGCGCACAGCCGGATCCAGGGCCTTCACGCCTGCTTCGGTGAAACGCTGGCGGCGCGAGACGACCATGTGTTTCACGCCCGCGGCCGCCAGCCGGCGCAGCGCCAGATCGGTCAGGCCGCTGCACCCGACCAGATCCACGCGCATGCCGTCCTGCACAAACGGTTCCACGTCGCCAAAGTCAAAGGCCGCGTCGGTCAGTTGCGGGTTGTCGGACAGGATCAGTCGTTGCGTGTTGCGCAAGGCCTCGCCGTAAACGTGGTCGGGTTCAGATGGCCGGAACAGCTCGCGCACCGCGGCGTCGTCCAGGCCCGGACAGTCCGAAACATCCAGTGTTTCGACATGCCACCAGGCGGGCAGGTAGCGGAGTGTCGCGGCCGTCAGGTTCGGGTTGCCCCGGAAAGACAGGTGTGTCACGTGCGCGCGGTCTTCTTCGGCGGTAGTGTACAGTGCCTTGAGCAGCCCGGCGGTGATTGGCGGCGCCTGGTGTTTGCCGTCGGCGCCCTTGCGGCCCTCAAGCCGGAATGTCTCAAGACCGAAGGCAAACGAAACGTTGGCGAACGGGTCGTCCGTTCCGGGGCAGGGGCCGGTCAGGGCCAGCGCCTTCCAGGTGCGGTTTGACAGCACCGTGGCCAGCATGGCGGTGGTGACGCCGGACAGGCTTTCGGCTGTCAGCCGGGTCAGGTTCCACTGGCGCAGGATTTCGACGCCTTTTGGATCCAGCCGGTCCAGGTGCACGGCGTCCAGCCCGGAAAGGCACCGGCGCAAGGCCGCGGTGTCGGCCAGGTGCGCCACGCCGTCGGGGTCCAGACGGTGGGTTGACGGTGCCGGGTCGAAGTACAGCCGCAGGCCGGATTCACGGACAAACGCGAACGACCAGTGCAGGCGGAGCCAGCGGTATCCCTCGTCGCTGAACAGGTCAGACCCGCCGATCACGAGTTCCGTGGCGGGAGAAAGCATGAACTCGCGTTCCTGCCGCCGCGCGCCAAGAGATTCCATGCCGTCCAGAATCTCGGCCAGGGTCAGAAAACCGGTGTTGTCCGCAAAGTCGCCCGCCAGCGCGAAGTTCAGATATCGGCCGTCGCGCCACAGGCGGTTGACCAGCGTGTCGGATGCCTTCACGGCGGCATCGCGGGCGTGGTACAGAATCACGCCCTTGCTGGTGGCGGGGCCGGGCTCGGTGACCTCGACGACCCCGGTGAACCGGCCGTTTAGGGCGGGGTCATTGTCGTAGCACTCAAAGCGCTGGCCTTTGTGCGCGCCGTGGCCGGTGCCGATGTTCAGCACGCAGTTGGCGCCGTTGACTTCGAGTATCTGGCCGTCGGCCAGGGTTGCCGGGTTCCACACAACCAGCATCAGCGGCCTGCCGTAACGGAACCAGTCGTTGCCCGCCAGCGCCGAGACGGCGGCCGCGGAAAGCCTGGGGCAGCCGCGAATGTCCACCTCTGTGCCCGGCGGAAGCCTGTGCAGTGCCGACAGACTGGTGTCATCCAGCGACGCGTGACAGCGCAGGTCGAGTTTCTCAAGCTGCGTGAACCGTGCCAGCGTGGCCATGTCCGCCGCCGGCAGGTCGCGGGCCCGTACCAGCCGCGCGTCGCGGGGCGCCTGCTGTACCTGCTGTCGCGTTTCAACCTCGATGTAGCCGTCCGAGCAAAGCATCTGGGCGCTCAACGGCAGACAAAGCAGGCACAGGCTCGCACAGACCAGGGCGCGCATGACGGGCTCCAGGGTTGGAAAGCCTCATTGAACTGGCGCGGGCCCCGGCGGGCAATGAAGTTACCCCTGATCCTCAAGTTCGCGCAGGATGTTTTGCTCGAATTGCTTCAGGTCGCCGATTTCGTCCAGCATCTCGCGCTCGAGGCGGCCGATTCCGCCGCGGGCCGGTTTTTCCTGCGCGCCGGCGCGCGGGGTGCGGCCTTGCACGGACAGCTTGGCCAGCCGCGCGGCCATGTCCTGGGCGGGCATGATCCTTGCCCCGGCCAGCCGGCAGGCCGTGGCCACGGCGCTGTCGCTGCTGACCACGCGCAGCCTGGCGGCGTTGCGCGCGGATTCGACATGTTCGCGCACGGCGCGGTCGGCGGATTCGGGCCCGTCGCCGCAGAAGGTGACCTGAAGGCGCTCGTGGTTCAGCTCGCCGGGGCTTAACTGGCCCGGTGTGCCGTCAAAGAACACCCGCATGTTGACGCTTTCGCGGCGCGCCAGGTGGGCCAGCAGTTCCAGCAGCCGCGCCCGGGCCCGGCCCCAGTCGGCGGGCAGCAGACCCTTGTGCCGGGCCAGCGCGTGCTGAAGGTTGTAGCCGTCCACAACGTACATGGCACGAGTGTAACATCGCGGGCGACAACCGGGCGGCAGCAGGCGCGCGGCGCGCCCGTGTTACACAGCCGTTACCCGGCCGGCCCCAACCCAAGCTGTAATAGGGTGCAGGAGAGTTGCCATGAACAAACTGATGCTGTGTGCCGCGCTGGCCGTTGCCGCCATCGCCTGCATTGCCTGCGCGCAAACCGCCGGCCCGCAACCGGAACCTGAACGCGCGCCGGAAAGCGGCCCCGGCAAGACCCCCGAAAAGACTCCCGAAAAAGCGCCCCCGGCCGAAGACGCCGAAATCACCCTGTGGCGCGAACACTTGCTGGCCGCGGCCGCCAAATATCGCGAGTACACGAAAATGGCCGACGACCCGGCCTGGGGGCCTCTGTTGTGCCGCGCGCCGATGTACCGCAGCGCCATGATCAGCCGGGCCGAAAGCGGCGCGCACGGGCGCAAGCTGTACTTTCTGTGGGTCAAACAGCCCGACCCGTACCAGCAGGTGGGCTGGGTCGGGCGCTTTTCCGATCTGCCCGAAGGCACCGTGATCACCCAGCCGGTAGGCCAGGTTCTGGTCAAGGAAAGCTTCGTGCCCGGCGCCGGCGCCGACCCGGACAACCCGGATGGTCCGCGCCCGCTGGGCCGGCGCGGCGACCTGTTCGTGATGCTGAAACTTGACCCGTCAACACCGGGCACCGACGGGGGCTGGGTCTACGGCACGCTGACGCCCGACGGCAAAACCGTCACCGGCGCCGGCAGAATGGCCGGCTGCATGAAGTGCCACACCGACACCGCGCACGACCGCATGTTCGGTCTGCCCGAAACCGGCGGCAAAGCCGGCGGCAACGGCGGCTAGCCCTACATGCGTTCGACCAGATTCATGCCCAGCAGTGTCAGGCCGCGGCCCAGCACTTTGCGCACGGCGTCAACCAGCCGCACGCGGGCCAGGCTGAGGTTGGGGTTATCGCCGACAATCCGGGTGTCTTTGGTGATGGTCCACCAGGTGGAGGTCGCGCCGGCCAGATCAATCAGCGCGCGGGCGACGATGCTGGGTTCAAACTCGCGGCTGGCGCGTTCGACGGCGGCCGGAAAGTCCGCAAGCTGCTGGAGGATTGCCCACTCTTCCGGCAGCGAAAGCAGCGCCGGGTCACCCAGCGCGAAGTCGGGCTCGCCGTATTTCTCGCGGTATTTTTCCAGCACGCTGCCCATGCGCACGAACTGGTACTGCATGTAGGGGCCGGATTCGCCCTCAAAATCCAGCACGGCGTCCCAGTCGAATTTTACGTTGTTTCTGCGTCCGTTTTTCAGGTCGTTGAACACAACGGCGCCAACGCCCACGGCGCGCGCGATGCGTTCGGCGTCGGGCGAACCCGCAAGTTCCGGGTTTTTCTGCGCCATGATTTCGCGCACCGAGCGCACGGCTTCGTCCAGCAGGTCTTCCAGCATGATTGCCGTGCCGCGCCGCGTGCTGGTTTTGGCCCACTTGCCGTCGGGCTGCTGGAACATCATCAGGCCGAAGTCAACGTGCGAACAACCGGCGGCCCACCTGTGCCCCAGCAGCGCCAGCGCCCGGAACAACTGCTCAAAGTGCAGCTTCTGTTCGCCGCCCACGACATAGCAGAGTTCGTCGGCGTGCCAGTGGCGCTGGCGGTAAACGGCGGCGGCAAGATCGCGCACATGGTAGCTGGTGGCGCCGTCGGCCTTGACCAGCATCAGCGGCGGCTTGTCCTTGCCGTGGGTGTAGATGACGATCGCGCCTTCGCTTTCCTCGGCCACTTTGGCCGCAACGGCATCGGCGATGATGCGGCGGCACAGGTCTTCGGCGGCGACGTAATAGCTTTCGCCGATGTACAGGCAGTGCTCGCGGTAGAAATCGTCGGGTTGGGCGTTCAGCACGCGCGCGCGCGCGGCGTCCACCACCGGCCATTGCGCAAACGACAGGCCAAGGTGCGTGTACATGCGCTCGAACTCGGCCAGGCTCAGGTCGCGGGTGTGCTGCCAGATGCGGAAGTTGGCTTCGCCCGCCGGGCCGGCGGTGTCGCGCGTGCCGCCGACCAGGGCCTCGATGTGCTGTTCCAGAAGCGCGAACTCGGCGCGGCCGGATTCGGCCAGTTCTTCGTTTTCCCTGCTTTCGGCCGAAAAGCGGGCATAGACGGCGTTCAGCTCGGCCACGCTCATGTCGCCCAGCGGTCTGGGGTCGCCCGATTCGGCGCGCCGGGCAATAGCAGGAAAATACTTCTTCAGCCCGGCGATCAGCTTGCCAAAGCCCGTGCCCCAGTCGCCCAGGTGGTTTATGCCGACCACGCGCCAGCCTTGAGCCTCGCGGATGCGCTTGATCGCGTAGCCGATCATGGTGGACCGCAGGTGATGCACCGCCAGGGGCTTGGCGATGTTGGGGCTGCTCAGGTCCACCACCAGTGTTCTGCCGTTGCCTTCGTTGCCGTTGCCAAAGCGCCACTGCCGCGGGTCCTGGCCGACACTGGACGTTTCCACGGCGCGCAGGACGTGCGCGGCGGCGGATTCGCGGTTCAGCCGCAGGTTCACATACGGGCCCGCGGCGGTAACCGCCGACACCAGCGCGCCGGCGGCGACGCCCTGGGCCAGTTGCGCGGCCAGTTCGTTGGGCTTCAGCCCGAGTTCCTTTGCCGGCTTGAAACAGCCCAGGGCCAGGTCGCCCATTTCGGCTTTCGGGGGGCGTCCGAGGAATTCGACGATTTTTTTCTCGTCCAGCCCGTGACGCGCAAACCCGCTTGCCGAAGCCAGTTCACGGGCAACCGCCTGTTTCAGAATTTCCATGTTTCGCCGCTTTTCTGCCGCCGGGCTGTCACGCGCCGTGCCCTTGTACGGAGGGACCGATGCACGACGCTTACCAACTGGCCTTGTCCATCGCGCTGGAGCAAACCTCGCCCCCGCGCGTGCTGATTCCGCCGGGCCCCGGCGCGACAGCCGCCGAGTTCTATGCCCTGTTCACCGACCAGGGTGAAGGTGCCCGCCGCCTGCTGGCCCGCGTGCTGTGGGATTTTTACCGCGGCGAACAACTGCGCTATCTGCCGCGCCACGCCGCCGAATCCCACGCCGAGTTCGCCCGCCGCCCGCACCGCCACACCCTGAACCTGACGCGCGTGCTGGTGGATGTGCTCAGCCAGCTTTACCGCCGGCCGGTCAAACGCGCCATCACCGGCGACCACCGCGCCGCAGAGCGTATCCGGCGCGTGCTGGCGCGCAACCCGCTGGACCTGCTGCTGCTGAACCTTGACCGGCTGGCGCGTCTGCAGGGCGTGGCTGCCCTGGGTGCAAGCTGGCAGGACGGCGAGATCCGGCTGTGGCCCTGGCCCGCGCATCGCCTGTGCGTCGTGCCCGATCCGCACTGGCCGGCCGCGCCGCTGGCCGTGGTGGCCTTTGCCGCCGGTGACGGCGGCGTGGCCCAGGTCTGGACGCCCGACCGTCACGCGCTGGTCAGCCAGGGCCGTGTGGCGCGCGAGGCCGACCACGGTCTGGGGCGCGTGCCGTTTGCCTTTGTACACGACCGTTCGCCCGTGGACGGGTTCTGGGTGGAGGGCCGCGGGGTTTCGATTGTGCCCGCCAACGCCGAGTTCAACGCCAAGCTGACGGAATTGGCCCAGACCGCGTCGTTGCAGGGTTTTGGCGTCATGGAAATCGTCAACCCCGACCCGGCCCAGCCGCTGGTGCTCAGCCCGGCGCGCGCCATTCAGTTCCGGGTCAGCGGCGACCAGCCCTTTGGCGTGAACTTCAAGGCCCCCAACGCGCCGATCGGCGACCTGATTGCCGACCTGGAGTTCTGCCTGCGCGCGCTTCTGAAATCGCAGCGTATCCCCGAAAGCGTGCTGAGCGTGCACGCTTCCAGTGACGCCAGCGGCGTCAGCATCCTGGCCCAGCAGACCCCGGTTCTGGAAGACCGCGTGGAACGGCAGCAGTTGTTCCGTGCCGTCGAAGCCGACGTGGCGGACCTGTGTCTGGCGCTGGCGCGCGAGCACGAGGGCACGGGCGGGCGCGCGGAACTGCGCGTGAACTACCCCGAGCCCGAACTTGAACAGAGCGCGCATGAGCGCCTGGCCGCCGATGAATGGCGCCTGCGCCACGGGCTGGTCACGCCCTGGCAACTGATGCGCCGTGACGACCCCGACGGCTTTGCCACCGACGAAGAAGCCCGCGCGGCCTGGCAGGCCAATCTGCAGGCAATGCGGCAGGCCGGCAGTCCGGCGGCGGACCTTGAGCCCAAAGCGTAACCCGCGGGGCCCCGGCCGCGCCCGCGAACTTTCCCTGGAGAAACCATGACCAAACCCAGCCTGACCGACGAACTCAGACAGCTTCTGCCCCAGGAACTGCGCGACGCGCCGCCCGTGCAGCGCGTGGCCGAACTCGAACAGGCCGCGGCACGCGCCCAGACCGAGCGCGAGTTTCTGGAACGCGCGCCGCGCGAGGGCCTGCTGTACCCGGCCGATGCCCTGAAGCTGGAAGACCTGCACGCCTGTCTGGGCAAAGCGCCCGACCGCGCCACCGGCCTGAACGAATACTTCGCGGCCCTGCGCGCGAGCCGGCCCTGGCTGTTCGCGCGCACCCAGGTTGCCCCGACGCAGAAGCTGGCCGATCACGAACCCGACCCTGAGCGCCTGCGGCGGCACATGACCCACGGGGCCTTGACGCGTCAACTTCAGGCGGTGCGGGTCAGGCGGCGTTGAACCATTGCGCCTGGTGTCCGGTGTCATGTGTCCGGTCACGGCAACACCAGGCGTCTGCACAAGTTACCGGACACGCAGTTTCGCGGAGATATTCCCATGAGCTTTTCCGGCAAGGCCACCTACGACGCGGGCGCGACACTGCCCGAACTGGTGGATGATGTAAGCGATCTGGTCGGTCTGATCTCGCCCTTTGACACGCCGCTGCTGGACGCGATCGGCAGCCCGCGCTTTGCGGCCAAATCCACACGTCACGAATGGTTCGAAGACGCGCTGAACGCCGCCCAGAGCCGGGTCAACAACGCCGAAGGATACGATGACGACGACACCGCCATTGCCGTGGACAGCGGCGCGGTGTTCCGTGTCGGCGACCTGGTCCGGCCCGAAGGCGGCGACGAAGTCCTGCAGGTCACGGCGGTGTCCGGCAACACACTGACGGTGGTTCGCGGCTACGGCGGCAGCACGCCCGGCGCGCTGGACGACAACCAGCCGCTTGGCGTGATCGGCCGCGCCGCCCTGGAGGGCGAAGACGCGCCCGGCGCCCGCCACCGCGCCCGCGTCCGGCGCGAGAACTTCACCCAGATCTTCACCGAAACCGTGAGCATCAGCGGCACGATGGACGCCGTGGGGCTGCACGCCGTCGAGCGCGAGTTCGACTACCAGGTGATCCAGCGTCTGCGTGAACTGATGCGTTCGCTGGAACAGACGGTGATTGCCGGCTTCAAGGCCGGTGAGAACCCCCAGGGCAGCGCCAGCGTGCGCCGCAGCATGGGCGGACTGTTGCAGTTCATCCGCGGCGAGAACGCGGCCATCACCGACGCGCAGACTGAACCGCTGGATGAACCGCTGCTGAACGACGCCCTGCGCGCGGTGTGGGAAAAGGGCGGCCGCCCCAACGCCATTGTGTGCGGCGGCGTGCAGAAGCGGCGCATCAGCACGTTTGTGCAGGCCTCGCGCCGCTACGAGCCCGAAACCACGGCGCTGCGCAACCTGGTGGAGATCTACGAAAGCGATTTCGGCGTGCAGCGCGTGATCCTTTCGCGCTGGGTGCCGGCGGACAAGGTGCTGCTGCTGGATCTGGACAAGATTCAGGTCATGCCGCTGGCCGGTCGCAGCTTCTTTGTCAAACCGCTGGCCGAAAGCGGCGACTTCCGCAAGGCCCAGATCATCGGCGAGTACACCCTCGAAGTCCTGAACGGCGGTGACGGCGGCCACGGGCTGATCACCGGGCTGGCTACCGGCTGAACAGGATCCCTTCCTGCCGGGGTGGTCGTGCACGACCGCCCCGGCCCCCACCACACGACAGGCGCGGAGTCAAACCATGCTCGACTACATTACCCAACGCGGCGCTTTGCCCCTGACAGGCTGGACGTTTGCCGGCGCGTCGCGCGACAACACCGACCACGGCCGGCTGTGGGTTGCGCTGGCGCACGACGGCGGCGACGTGACCGTCACGCTGTACCGTGACGAGTTGCGCCTGCATGCCGTGGCCGCCGGCGCGCGATCGGGCCCCGGCCCGATTGTTCTGGAGCCCGCCGGCGACAGCGGCCTGTCCGGCAGTGTCGAACTGGCGGCACCGGGCGAAGGCGCGGCCGAACTGGACGTGTTCTACGCCTGCGACGCGGACCTTGAGGCGCGCCACACCGGCCTGGCCGCGCATCTGGCCGACGGGCGGTTTGCCGGCCAGCCCGGGTTCAGTCTGCCCTGCGCGCGGGCCAAACGCGTGCTGGACGCCATGCTGGCGGCGCGCCTGGGGCCGGATTTCCGCGCCGATTGCCTGGCTCCGCTGTCCGAGGCCGCGGCCGACTACGCCCTGTGTTTTGTCTACCAGTGGCTCAGCACGCGGCCGGACGACCCGGCCCACGAACTGGCGCGGCGGTTTG
Source organism: Planctomycetota bacterium (assembly GCA_015075515.1). Classification (GTDB taxonomy): domain Bacteria; phylum Planctomycetota; class UBA8742; order UBA2392; family UBA2392; genus H3-PLA7. Next base: position 862,038 of record JABTUE010000003.1, on the reverse strand, counting down.
CCCATTCGGCGCGTGAAGCGTTGCCGGCCATTCGGCTGCGGCGCGGCGCCGAAGTTGTCACCCCCTTTGCCGCGCGCGTCGCGCGCGCCTGAACAAGGAACCCCCATGCCCGACTATGTCGCGATCTTTGAAGTGCTGGGCGCCTATGCCCGCGCGTTTGCGCAGTTTGAAAACCTGGCCGACCGCAACCTTGAACTTGCGGATTCCGGGGGAACCTTCCGCAGCCTGGACCGCCTGCGCCAGCAGTTTCTGCACGTTCTGAACGACAGCCCCGCCGAGCGCGACTGCGCCGATGCCGTGAATCTTCTGGCCGACGCGGCCCGCGCCGTGCGCGGCTGGTCGGTGCAGCTTGGCGCGTCGCTGGATGCCTGCCTGCGCGGGTTTGTGGCCGCTGAACTGGGTGCGCGCGGGCTGGGCGCGGCGGAAGCAGCGCGCGAACTGGCCCGCGCCATGCACGCCGACGGCGAAAGCGTGGTTGCCAACGCCGTCAGCCTGGGCCCGGTTACGCCCGGCGCGCACAACGCCGGCGACGCCGTTCTGTACGCCACGCTGCTTAATGTGGACGGCGCCGAACTGGTTGTGTCCGACCAGCGCGCGCGAACCCAGAAGATCTCCGTGGTCTGCACGCGCGACGCGGCCCGCCAGGGCCTTGCGCCGGGCCACGAGGAATTCCGGGTCACGCCCGAGTTCGGCCCGCCCGTTAACCTGCGGGTGATTCCGGTGACCGGCGGCGATTTTCCGGACACGCGCAACGTGATTCTGGACGGCGCCTTTGAAAGCCACGACGGTGGTTTCACGCACTGGGCCGTGGCCGCCGGCGGCCCGGTGTTTTCGCGCGACACGGGCGTCAGGCTGTTCGGCACCGGCTCGCTGAAACTTGCCGGAGACGGCGCCACGGCCGGCGAACTGCGCCAGGATCTGGCCGCGCGCGACCCGGCACCCGTGGCCGGCGCCTGGTACGGGCTGGGTGTGTGGGCGCGTGTCCAGAACGTTACGGCCGGCACGGTCCACGTGGATTTGCTGCTGGACGGCGAACCCTCGGACGTCGCGCTTGAGATCAACGACGCAACCCCCGCGGACATGTGGCGGCACCTGGGCGCGCTGGTGTACCTGCCGCGCGCGACGTTTCCCGGCAAGGTGATCGTGCGCGTGCGCTGCAGCGCCGACTTTGACGGCGTGGTGAACCTGGACGGCCTGAGCCTGGCCCCGGTCGTTGAAGTGCCGCACGCGGGGCTGCGGTTGTGCGTGTTTCAGGGCGCGCGGGCGCCTCATTCCGTGCCGATTGCCGACCGATTTGACCTGTCCACCACCAGCGACGACGCCGGCGCCTTTGCCAGCTTCGCGCGCGACCGGCTGGGCGTGGCGCTGCCGGTGGACGACCCGGCCAGCCTGGACGACACAATGGCGAGCTGACCATGACCCTGACCCTGCAACTGGGCGCCCGGCCGCTGGGCGCCGTCGAAAACCTTGACGTGTCAACAACGCACGAACCCGGCGGCGCGGTGGAACACTGGCGCGCGCGATTGGTACTGTCGGCGGCCACACCCGCGCTGGCCGAAGCCGCGCTTGCGGACCTGAGGGCCCGCGCCGGCGAAACCGGCGACCTGAAGCTGCTGACCGGCGCGACAGTCCTGCGCGAACTGGCCGCGGCGCAATGCCGCCAGGGCCCGAGGCTGGCCGGCATCAAGGCCGCATCGCCGATGCCCGAGGCCGTCCACGGCCCGTGCCGCGTGGAACTTGCACTGGAAGCCACGCTGCAGGATGCCGCCAGCGTCGTGCAGTCGCACCGATTCACGGTCCGGCGCGCGGCCGTGGCGGGCGCGCCGGCGCGGCTGGTTGTGCACGGGCGCGTGTTGCTGCGCGCAGGGGAAGACCCGGCGGCGCACGAGGCCACGGTCATTGCCGCGCCCGCGCCGGGGTTCCGGCGCCTGCGCCAGGTCACCACCCGCGACACGGCCGCGCCGGCGCTGGACTATGAAGCAGAAGACGAACAGGTGTTTTCGCTCCTGCCCGCGGGCGTTGACGACGGCCACGTGATCCGCGCGCTGGTGATCACGCCCGAGGGCAACCGCGTGCAGGTGACCGGCGGCTTTTTTGCCGGGCCGGGCGCGCTGGCCCGGGCGCTTGAGTTGCAGCCGTCAAACGCGCTGCACGCGCGGGTGACAAACAATGAACAGTCGCGGCGTGTGGATTTCGAGTTTCACGAACTGCTTTCCCGGCCGCTGCACGCGGGGCTGCTGGCGCGGGCCGAAACACTCAGCTTTGTGACCACGCGGCGCGTGATTGACCACGCGCTGCTGGGCCCCGGTCTGGCGGCCTGGCGCCAGCAGGTGGGGGCGGCGATCACCGAGATTACCCAGGAAGGCAGCGCCGTGGGCGAAACCGCGCACCCTTCGCCACCGGCGCCGCTGTACCCGGCCGACGTGATTGAGCGCCGGGTCGAGTATTCGTTTCCCGACGCGGCGGCGCCCGCCGACCGCCGCTTTGTCACGCGCTGGCGCATCCGGATGCGCGGCGTGAGCGAACGCCCGGCAACCGCCCCGGAGGCCCCATGAGCTTTGTGATTGCCAGCCTTGACGGCCGCGCGCTGCTGGAACTGCGCGTCACCCTGCGCCGTGGTGCCGAACCATCCACATTTGAGGCCGTGCTGACGGGCGATGCGCCGGCCGTTGGCGCGCCGGTGGTCTTGCGCGTGGCCGACGCGGGCACGGCGCGCGAGTTGCGCCAGTTTCAGGTTACGCGCGTGGAAAACCTGGGCGACGGCCGGTCGCGCGTGCACGGTGCCGATGCGCGGCACGAATGGGCGCAACGGCCGGTGCGCGCGCGCCTGAACCCTGCTGGCGGCGACGGCACGGCGCAAGCCCAGGCCCTGCCTCTGTCTGCCGTTCTGGCGCGGCTGTTTGCCCTGGCGGGTCTGAACGACGCGCCGGGCGCGCCGGCGCTGGTGCCGCGCAACGTGGTCTGCGACGGCAGTCTGGCCGACGCGATCGAACTGGCCTGCGCGCGCTGCGGCCTGACGCTGGGTGTAAACGACGCCGGCGCGGTTCTGCTGGAGCCCGCGGGCGAGACTTTTGCGCCCGATGCCGCGCGTCTGATCGCGGCGGCGGATTCGGGCCGCGCCGGGCCTGCGGCCGTCATCGGCGGCCCGGCGCTGGAACTGACGCGGGTTACCGACTGGCAGGCGGTGATCCCCGGCGACGGTTCGGCCGGTTTTCCGGCCGGCGAGTTTCACGATCTGGGCCGGGCGCTGACGGCCTGGGGGATTGCCGAAACACAGGCCCGTCGCGCCGCGCTGCACGAGGGCGGGTTTGACGGGCTGGTGCCGGCCACTTCGCCCAACGGCGCGGCGCGTCTGGAACTGCTGCGCCGGCACGCCTTTCGATTGTTTCGCGCGCGCGGGTTTGCCGGCCCGTGGCTGCCCGTGGGCGGCGTCAACGATGACGGCACGCTGTCGCCGCCGCGGCTGGAGGCCGCCATGCCGCGCCCGCGCGGCTTCGCGCCGGCGACGGCCACGGGCGACAACTTTGATGCCGGCGGGTTTGCTCCCGCGCGCGACGGCTTTGAGCTGGATTGCGAACGCGGTCTGGTTCGCGTTCAGCACCCGCCCTACGCGGTGTCCGGGGGCGACGCCACGCTTCAGTCGCGCGTGCTGGCGGGGCCGCCGCGTCTGCGGCTGACCATCGCGCGGCCCGGCGCCCTGCCGCCGCTGCAGGTGGGCCAGGGCGCGGCCCTGCACGCGCCGCACCTGGTGGCGGTGTACGACGACGGCGTGATGCTCAACCGCGCGGCGCTGGAGCACGGGGCCCGTGCGCTGCTGCCGCCGCCGGGGCCGCGGGCCGAGTACCTGCTGGCGGGTGCGGACGGCGCGCTGGCGATCGGCGGGCGCGTTCGCGTGGAGATCGCGGCCGATGCCGATGGTCTGCGCACGCGCATTGTGGACGCGCCGCCGGTGCCGCCGCCGGAAAGCGCGGTTGAATCCGCCGGGGCCGCCGGCGACGCCGTGGCGCCGGTGCCGGGCGGCCCGCACCAGCCGATCAATGCTTTTCGGGCCGGGCCGCTGATTCTGCGGGCATCGGGTACCACGCCGGAGACGGAAAGCGCCGTGGCCGCGCGCGCCGTGGCCCGCGACCCGCGCACGAACAATCTGCAACTGGACAGCTTCGGGCCGCTGGCGTTTCCGTTTCACCTGGACTCGCTGGACCCGGCCCGGCACGGGCGCTGGTTTTTTGTCGCCGGTGTCGAGTCCGTCGCGGACGGCAGACTGCGCGTCAATGCAGGCGCCGAGATCGCGGGTAAACTCACTGTCGGCGGCCTGATTGACCCGACCGGCCTTGAACTGACCCCGCAAGGCTCAAACCCCGGCGCAGTGGCGGCCAGCACGCTCTGGCTCGACAGTGGCGACGGCAACCGGGCAAAGATTGGTTCGAACAAGCTGGCCTATACAAGCGAAGCCGGCGAGGCCAACACGGCAAGCAACGTCGGAACCGGCGCCAGTGTATTCAAAGAAAAGTCCGGCGTTGACCTCAAGTTCCGGCGCATTGCCGGCGGGCTGAATATCAATGTCGCCCAGAACACGAACGACATCACGGTGGCGCTGTCGGGCGCTGTCGGAGTGTCCAACGGCGGCACCGGGCAGACTACAGAAGACGGTGCGATTGACGCCTTTCTGGGTGCTGCTACGGCTAGAACGCCGGACAAAGACTCAAGGCTGGCGGCTCGCACAGGAAGCGGCCAGGGCGGCTACAGCACGGTGGAAAACGTGCTCAAGGCCCTGCGCACCCTTACCCAGAAGACCAGCGTCATTCGTACCGACCGCTTCTTGATTACCGACGAAAGTGCAAGCGGCGCGCCCAAGTACGTGACCCTGGATGACCTGCATCCCAATGGCCAGGCCTACGTGATGGAGTCTGTCGAATACACCGGCAGCGGCTCCAGCGGCAAGACCGTGACGCTGACGGGCATCAACCGCGCCCACCTGCTGGTGTTTTTCAACCAGAGCAACACGGGCAGCATCTGGGTGTATCTGGCGGTGCCGTTTGGAGCCACGGGCACGGTGACAGCCCGCGCGTTGGCTGACGGTTCACGGGTGACGTCACTGTCACTGGACGCCCCCAGCGCCGGAACGTCGCAGGTGCTGACCATCAACAACACGCTGTCCAACTTCAATGCATCGAGCAACACCTACCGCCTGTGGGTGGTGGGCACGCCAATCTAGGAGCAAAACATGCCACGACTGGTTCTGTCTGGTCATTGCCATGCTGGGCCTCGGGGGCTGCGCGCTGCTGGACATGCTGGTGGGCGATCACGAAGTTCAGGCCGTTACGGACGACGGCCGGGTGCTGTACGAGGACGCCAGCGGCACACTGACCATTTCGCCCGTGGACGCCCGCACCGGCGAGCCCAACCGGCCCAAGCGCATCAGGCTGGTGCAACCGGGGCCCAACGTTCGCGGCGCGGCGGACTTTGCGGCCAACTTCGGCCCCTGGGGCGCTCTGATTGGTGCGTTGGGCACGGGCGCGGCCGGGCTGTACGCCCGTCTGCGCAACCGGCAGCGTCTGAACGAAATCGGCCTGCGCAAACAGGCCGAGCAGCAGCTTGACGAAACCGGCAGCGCACTGGTGTTTGCCTTGCGGCTGATTGAAAAGATCAAGACTGCCGGGCCGGAGCTTGACCGCGACGGCGACGGCAAGGTGAGTCTTGAGGAAATCAAACAGTTTGTGCGCGACCGGGGTTCGCGCTTTGCGGACCCCGAGTTTCTGGCCCAGGTCGTGCGGATTGCCAACGCCAGCCTGACGCCTGCCCAGGAAGCGGCGGAACTGCGCCGGGTAGCGGGGAGATAAGCCTCGCCGCGGGGTGCCGCCCCGCCGGCGCCACAATGCCGACGGTAACGATCACGCCGTGGAGAACCGTGCGGTTGCGGCCTAGACTGCGGTCATGCGCATGTGGTGGATACTGGTGCTGGCGATGGTGACGGGGTGCACGGCCCAGCAGTCGCGGCGTGTGCTGGACGTGCCGCCGCTGGAAACGGCCCAGGCACGCGAGGCGGCGGGGCGGGTGCTGGCGAACTTTGACGGCCCCGATTCCCTGGCGGGCTGGACCAAATATGTGGTCGAAGGTTCCGTGAACGACCCGGTGGCCACGGTCGAAGGCGGGGCGCTGCGCGTGACCAGCGACAGCAGCGCGGGGCTGTTCTGGCACGCCTGCCGGTTTGACCCTGCGCGCGAGCCGCTGCTGCGCTGGCGCTGGCGTGTCAGTGAAACCTTTGCCGCCAGCACGCCGCTGAGCCCCGAGTTCGACAACTTTCCGGCGCGGCTGCTGGTGGGTTTTGACGCCGGGTGGGAGGGCACGGGGCCCGCCGCGGCGGGCTTTCGGCGCCGTGTGCGCGACTACACCGGGTTTGACCCGCCATCGCGCGCGATCTGTTACACGTTCGGCGGCAAGCTGCCCGCCACCGAGGCCGTGGATGCCGCCTTTGGCGAGGGCCGGATTGTCGTGGTCAACCTGCGCTCGCATTTGACCCCGGCCGGCCAGTGGCAATGGCAGGTGCGCGATCTGGAGGCCGACTACCGCGCGCTGTTCGGCGGGCCGGTACCACCGGTGGCGGCAATCGCCGCGGGCAGTGACAGCCACCGGCTGAAACGCGCGGCCTGGGCCGAGTTTGACGACCTTGCGGTGTACCCGCCGGACGCGGCAGCGGCGTTTGCGGCCGAGCTTTCGGCGCCGCCAAGGCGCGGGGCCCCGCCACTGACGTGGTGGCTGATCGGCGCGGCGCTGGCGGTGGGGGGCGCGGCGGCGTCGTGGTGGCTGTGGTCGCGCGGGCGGGCGATTCCAAAATCTGCCGGTTGCACGGACTTGCACCTTGCCCAGAATGAAGACGCGCGGCAGAACAGGCCCGCGGCAACAGGAGAGTGTGATGGCAACAACACCGGTGAAAAAGCTCTGTGACAAGGTCTGGCGCAACGGCGAGTTCATCCCGTGGGAGAACGCCACGGTGCATGTCAGCGCGCACGTGGTGCACTACGGCAGCGCGGTGTTTGAGGGCATCCGCGCCTATGACTGCAACGGCCGGCCCGGCATTTTCCGCCTGCGCGACCACATCCGCCGCCTGTTCGACAGCGCCAAGATTTACCGCATGGATCTGAAGTGGACAATCGAGCAGGTCTGCAACGCCTGTGTCGAGGCCGTGAAGGTCAACAACTTCAAGGCCTGCTATCTGCGCCCGATTGCCTACCGCGACGCGGGGCCGATGGGCGTGAACCCGCTGAAGAACCCGGTGACGCTGGACATTCTGACGTGGGACTGGGGCAAGTATCTGGGCGATGACGCGCTGGAAAAGGGCGTGGACATGCAGATCAGCACCTGGTCGCGCAACGCCCCCAACACCACGCCGGCGATGGCCAAGGCCGCCAGCAATTACGGCAGCGGCGCGCTGATCAAGATGGAGGCGCTGCTGGCGGGTTACAGCGAGGGTATCGCGCTGGATGTGAACGGGTATTTGAGTGAAGGCAGCGGCGAAAATATTTTTGTGATCCGCGACGGCAAGCTGTACACGCCGGGTACCAGCCACTCGATTCTCAGCGGCATTACCCGCGACACGATCATCAGGCTGGCGGGTGAACTGGGCATTCCGGTGATTGAGACCACATTGACGCGCGAGCAGCTTTACATCGCCGACGAAATGTTCGGCGTGGGTACGGCCGCCGAAGTCACGCCGATCAAGGCGCTGGATCGCATCCCAATCGGCAACGGCGGCCGCGGGCCCATCACCACACGCATCCAGAAGGCGTACCTGGACTTGGTGCAGGGCAAGAGCGAAGACAAGTGGGGTTTTATCACAAAGGTATAGACGACTGGCTGAGAGATTCTTATCACTCGGCCCGCCGGCGCGGGCCGGGTTTTTTTGTGCATGGTCGGGCCAGAAAACAGGGGGTTCGTTCGTTCTGGAAGGTGCACAGGGGTCTGTACCACCATAGAATTGCCAGACTGCACAAGATGGCATTATGACTGATTGGTCAGTATGCGCCTGACGTCTCCGAAACGCGAAGCGCGTTACCGCCAATTGCTTCAGGCGGCGGTCAGGATATTCGCGCGCGACGGCATTGATGCCGCGTCAGTGGCCGACATTGCCGAGGCCGCGGGCGTGGCCAAGGGCAGTGTGTACCTGTATTTCGACAGCAAAGAGACGCTTTCGGGTGACCTGGTCGGTTATCTGTTTACCTACCCCGATGACGGCCCGCGCATCAGCGAAGACCCCGACCCGCTGGGGCGGATTGTGCGTTTCTGTCGCGCCCAGGAAGAGCGCGTGATGGCGCTGGGGGCTGACGCGGCGATTGTGCTGCACATGTTCGGCCACACCGGCAAGATGCGCGATGACCAGTTGGCGCGCGGCGTGCGCCAGTTGATGAGCGAGTCGCGTTTTCTGATCGAGATTCTGCTGCAGAACGCCCAGCGTCGCGGTCTGGTGCCCCACGGCATCAACCTTACGCGCGCGGCGGCGGGGATACTGGCGGTGGTGTTTGGCGTGATTCATTCGCGGCTGGCCCACGGGATTGGCGGGCCGGACCACGGGCTTTCGGCCGCGCGCAGCGCGGCGGTGTATCTGCGCGGCCTGGGTGCCGCCATTGACGCGGAGCCCTGACATGTACCGGGTGTACCAGGCGAGTTCGCCCCAGGTCGAAGTGGACGGTCGCACCGTCATGGCCGTGGTCAACGGCATGCTGGTGCGGGCGCTGGCGCGCGAACTGCTGGAGGCCGAGGGTATCGTGGACGTGCAGCCGCGTTCCTGGCTGTCACAGCAGGCGTGGCTTAACGTCTACCGCGCGATTCAGGAAAACCTTGGCGCCGACACGCTGTACGCGATCGGACGGCGCATTCCCTATTCGGCCGAGTTTCCCGACGAACAGATGCAGGATGTGCCCAGCGCCCTGGCCGCGATTGACGTGGCCTATCACATGGCCCACCGCGGCGGCGAAATCGGGGTGTACAAGTACGTGGAGGCCGGGCCGGATCACTACCAGATCCAGTGCGACAACCCGTACCCCAACGTGTTCAACCTGGGGATTGTGACCAGCCTGGTTGAGCGTTTCCGCGGTCGGATGCAGTTTGCCGTGCGCATGCTGCCCCAGGGCAAGGGCACGCTGTGGGACAACGCGTGCATTCTGGATGTACAGCGCGTGTAGTGGCGCGGCTCAGGTGACGGTCAGCTTCAGCAGCGCCACCGCGCCGGCCAGCACCACAATCAGTCCCAGCCCCAGCCGGAACGGTCCCGGCTTCACAAAGCGATGCAGCCCCATGCCCAGCAGTGTCGCGCCCGCGACCACGGGCAGTGTCCAGGCCGTCATGGTCAGACGTGGCCAGGTGTACTCGCCCAGGATCGCAAGCTGGGCCACGCGCACGCAGTTGACCACGGCAAACAGATAGACCGTGCGGCGGCGGAACTCGGCCGGGTCGGCGCTGGCGGGCCCCAGCAGCAGAAACGAAACCGGCCCGGCCATGCCGAACAGCCCGCCGATCACGCCCGCCACCAGGCCGCAGGGCGCGGCCAGCTTCAGCGCGCGGCCAGTCGGCAGGCTGCCAAAGGTATTGCGCGCCGCGCACAGCCACAGGCCGCACAGCACCAGCACAATTGCCAGTGCCAGAGCCAGCACGCGCGGCGCGGCCACGGTCAGGACAAACGTGAACAGCACACAGCTTGGCAGCAGTCCCCACAACATGCGACTGGTGACCGGTTCGGCGCGAACTTCGCGCCGCATCAGAATGACCATGAAAACGCCGGTCAGCGCGTCGGTCAGCGCCACCCAGGCCAGCCCGTCTTCCAGCGTGAAGCCCCCGGCCAGACCGAACGCCAGCGCCAGCAGCAGCCCGGCGTTGAACACCACCGCGCTGGCCGCGCCGGTGATGCCCTTGGCGGTGTAGGCCAGCAGCGCCAGCGCGCAGACCAGTACGATCTCGTGCACCGGCGCAGATTGGCAAGCCGTGCCCCTACGCGGAAGGGTCTTGGGGCTGCGCCAGCAGCTTCGCACGTTCTTCGGCCAGGGCGTTGTAAATGGCCTGTGCCAGTTTGGCGTTGATGCCCTCGGCCTGCTGCAGTTGCTCAATGTTTGCCAGCTTCACGGCTTTGGGCGAGCCAAAGTGCCGGATCAGCGCCTTTTTCTTTTTCGGGCCGACGCCGGGGATGTTGTCCAGGCTGCTGCCCACGCCCTGGCGGCGTTTCTGCAGCCTGTGAAACGTGACGGCAAAGCGGTGGGCCTCGTCGCGGATTCTCATCAGCAGAAACAGCGCCGGGCTGCGCGGGTCAAGCTCGATCGGCTGTTCGCTGCCGGGCACAAACACGCGCTCTTTCGTCTGCGCGCGCTGTTCGCCCTCTTTGTCCCAGGCCGGGGCCGAACGGTCGCGCGATTTGGCCAGGCTGATCAGGTCAATGCCCACGATGTTCATGTCCTCAAACACTTTCTGCACGCGCCCCAGTTGTCCCGGCCCGCCGTCAATCACAATCAGGTCGGGCAGGCCGCCCTCTGCCAGCCCGCGCCGAAGCCTGCGGCGCAGTACTTCTTCAAGGCTGGCGAAGTCGTCGTTGCGGTCGTGGGTTTTGATCTTGTACTTGCGATAGTTGGCCTTGCTGGGTTTGCCGTCCAGAAAGCATACGCCGGCGGCCACGGTTTCCTTGCCGGCGCTGTGGCTGATGTCGTAGCACTCCATGCGCACGGGCGCGCGTTCCAGGCCCACGGCCTCCTGCAGCTCGCGGATCAGTTGCCGGTCGCGCTGTTCGGTTTCGGCGCGCAGCTTCAGGGCGTGGCGCGCGTTGACGTTGGCCAGGTGCAGCATTTCGGCCTTTTCGCCGCGACGGGGCCAGGTCAGGGTCACCCTGGCTTCAGCCTTTTCGGACAGCCACTGGGCCAGCGTGTCGGCGTCTTCCAGTTCCACGGGCACCAGGATTTCCTCGGGCACGTTGCCGCCAAAGCCGTAGAACTCCTTGACGAATCCGGCCACCAGTTCTTCGTCGGGCAGCAGGCTGGCCAGCACGTGTTTGCCGGTATTTTCCAGTTTTCCGTCGCGGTACATCAGCACCACGATGCTGCACTGGTCGGCCTCGCGGTGCAGGCCGATCACGTCGCGGTTGAACACGGCATCGTCCCCGGCCTGGGCGCGCTGGCGCAGCAGTGTGGTCTTGAGGGCCTGCCAGCGGTCGCGCAGGTCGGCGGCCTTTTCGAACTCCAGGGCGGCGGCGGCCTCGTTCATGGCGCGTTCGGTGTCGCGCACCACGCTGTCGTCCCGGCCCTTGAGCACGCGGATGAAGCCTTTGACCAGTTCGGCGTATTCTTCCCTGCTGACCTTTCCGGGCATGCAGGGCGCGCAGCACACGCCGATGTCGTGGTACACGCAGGGGCGCGAACGGTTGCGCAGCACGTGATCGCTGCACAGGCGCAGCGGGTAAAGGCGCTTGAGCACCTCCAGTGTCTTGTACAGCGCCGCCGAGTTGTGGTACGGCCCGAAGTACACCGCGCCGTCGCGTTTGTACTTGTGCACCATGGTGGCGCGCGGAAAGTCGTGTTTCATGTCCATGCGCACGGACAGAAACGTCTTGTCGTCGGTGGCCAGAACTATGTTAAAACGCGGCCGAAAACGCTTGATCAGGTTGTTCTCAAGCACCAGCGCCTCTTTTTCGTTGTTCATCACAACGAACTCGACGCTTGCGGCCTGCCGCATCAGAAACGGAATCTGGGGCCGGCCGTCTTGGCCCGGCCGCAGGTAGCTGCGCACGCGCGCGGCCAGATCCTTGGCCTTGCCCACGTACAGAACCTTGTCGCGCGAATCGCGGAAGATGTAACAGCCGGGCGCGCGGGGCGCGGCGGCGATCTGGCGCTCAAGCGGGCTTTCGGTCGGGTGATTCATACAGTGCCCAGCGGCCCAGTGTGCCGCTGTGCCAATCAAACAGCGCGTGCGCGATCATGGGAAGCCACAGGCTGCCGCTCATGACCGCCATGAACAGAAACGCCCCGCCCAGTACCCCGGTCAGGAACACGCCCCTGCCGCCCTGGTACAGGTGGCCCAGCCCGAACGCGACGCTGACGGCCACCCAGGCCGCCGATTCGGGCATGACCGCCCGCGCCAGCCCCAGCAGATAGCCGCGATAAAACAGTTCTTCGCACACCCCGGCGTGCAGGCACACCAGCGCCCAGCCGAACAGTTCAACCCGGCGGCGCGGAATCACCCACGACACGGCCTCCAGCTGCCGTCGCACTGCGGCCGCGCCCTGGGGGTGCTGTTTGACCTGGACGCGCTGCCAGACCAGCAGAATTCCGCCGCACAGCGCGCCCACGGCGGCATAGGGCCAGCCGGCATCGGGCACGCCAAGGCCGAGCGCCGGCAGGGGTTCATCGCGGAAAAGCCAGGGTGTCAGCGCCACAAACGCGAACAGCCACTGGTGCAGGCACACGTTGGCATACAGGCGCGGGCGCAGGGTGTTCTGCTGTTCGGGCGAAAGCCGGCGCAGACGCGGGATTGTCACCAGTGCCGCCAGCAGCGGCGCGCCCAGCCCCAGCAGCAGCACGGGTATCAGGTCCCACCACACGGGCGTGATCGGGCCCACGCCTACTCCTTGACCGGGCCTGCCGGTGTGTGGGTGTCCTTGCGCGCCACGGCGTAGCTGCACCAGCTGTAGTCGCGCATCAGAACCCCCCAGGCGGCGCGGGCCTGGTCGCTTTTGCCCTCTATTTCAAAGCTGCGGGCGGTCCAGAACACGGCGTCGTCGGTCAGGGTGCTGCGCAGTTCGTCGGCGGCGACCACAGCCAGTATCCTGCGCGCCTGTTCGTGGCGCCCCGCGGCGATCAGCGCGCGGGCCAGCCGGTAACGCGCCACCTGGGCCAGCAGATGATCCTTGTGCGCGTCCAGCCAGGCCTCGTAGCGCGCGATGCCTTTGGTTGCGGCCCAGTTTGCCTCGTCCCGGCGGGCCTGAGCCGCGGCCTGTTCGCTCTGGATGCTGCGCAGTTCGCGTTCGCCGTCGCCCAGCCGGCGATCGAGATCGGCGTGAATCTCGCGTGCCGCGGTGTCCAGCGCCCGGCGCAGATCCATGCCGGCCAGTTCGGCAAACAGTTTGTCCCAGTCCTCGCCGGCGCACAGCCGTTTGCAGAACTCGTGCACCGCGCCCTTGCGGCGCGATTCCAGCCACACAAACGCCAGCGCGTCCTCGACATAATCGGTCACGTCGTGGTCGGGGTCATCAATGCCGTCCAGCACGCGGCGCGGGTCGTTGCCGGCGAAAAACTCGTTGCTGAGCACCGCGTGCACGCGGTCTTCGGTCTGGCGCGCGCCGTACACGGCCAGACCCTCGCGCACCCATTTGGGCAGATCCAGGTACCGCTGGCCCATCACGCCGCGAAAGGCCGCGTGCTTGAGTTCGTGGATTACGCGGCTTCTGAAGTCTTCTTCGTGCACCACGACGTGTTCGGTGTACAGGGTGATCAGCGTGACCGGCTGGTACTCAATCGCGATGGTGTTGGCGATTGCCCGTTCGGTGTCGCGGGTAAAACCCTTGTCCTTGAACTCGAACAGAACTTTGCCCCTGCCGGCCAGTTCCAGACCCAGTGTTTCGCGCAGGACTGCCCAGCCCGCCGCCACGTGCGCCGGCAGAGCCGCGCGGGCGCGGGAAAAACGCGCGTCCTGGGCGTACTTGCCGGCGTAGCCCTGCACCACGCCGTCGGCGTCGGCTTTCAGCGGCGGGTTGATCTGGTCCAGGCCGGCGCGGGCGCGCCCGGCATAGCGCGACTGCGGGTGGTCTTTCAGAAAGGCGCTCAGTGACTGTTCGGCCTGTTTGAACTGCCACAGTCGAAGCTGGCACTCGCCGCGCATCAGGTGCCAGTATTCGGCGTCGGCGTGGCCGGGTGCGGCGGCCAGGTTGGCGTCGCACTGGGCGATGCAGTCGGCCAGTTTGCGCGCGTCGGCCAGAAGATTGACCAGTTCGGTGCGGGCTTTTTCGACGTGCCGGCTTTGCGGGTGGTCCTTCAGCAGCGCGCGGTACAAAGGTTCGCCGCGCGCGGGCTGGTTGCAGTTAAGCGCCGCGTTGCCGCCCATGTAGTACGCGGCATGGGTGTGCCTGAAGCCGGGGTGGGCCTTGACGAACGCCTCGGACAGCTCCAGCGCGCGCGGCCATTGCTTGTTCTGAAAGGCTTCCAGCAGCTTCGCGTAGTCGCCTTCCGCGTCGGCGCGCAGGGCCGAGGCCAGCAACAGCAACACACAGGCACCCAGGATGCGCATGGCAGAAGGTTAGCAGGCGCCACCGGCCCGTGAAACGCAAACCGGGGCGCGCGGGGGCGCCCCGGTCGGTGTGCGCGGGCTACTTGCCGCTGGTGAAGATGGCCTCGAAGATCCATGGCATCAGGCCGTGGCCCTTGTTGACCAGCATGGTCAGCGCCACGGTGGCCACGGCCACCATGCTCATCAGCTTGACCAGAATGTTCAGCGACGGGCCGCTGGTGTCCTTGAACGGGTCGCCCACGGTGTCGCCGACGACGGCGGCTTTGTGTTCAAGGCTGCCCTTCATGTACTTCTTGTACTTCTTGCGGGTCGGGGCCGGGTGGGCTTCGGCGGCCGGTGCGGCCGGAGCAGCAGCCGGTGCCGCCGGTTCGGGCGCACTGGCCTCGGCGGGCGCGGGTTCTGAAGCTGCCGGCGCGGCGGGTTCGGCCGGCGCGGGCTCGGATTCTTCTTCGTCCTGGCCGTCCTTGTCCTGGCCGTCCTTGTCGTCGGCGCCCTCGACCTGCTTGGTCTTGCCGGATTTGCCCTTGCCCTTTTTCTTTTTGCCGTCGCTGTCAGGGCCGCCCTGGGTCTTGCCCACGGCCTCAAGTGCCTTGTCTTCGATTTCGGGGTTGTACTTGCCCTCGGCAATGAAGGCCTCGGCCAGGCCGCCCTTTTCAATCCACTTCTTGGCGTTGTCCCAGGCGCCGCCGGCGTTGGCCATCATCACGGCCATGGCAAAGCCGGCTGCCAGGCCGCCGGCCAGCAGTCCGAACACGGCGCCCGCGCCGAACAGCACGCCGGTCACGATCGGGCCGGCTACGGCCAGAATGCTGGGGATGATCATGCGCTTGATGGCTGCGCTGGTGGAAATGTCCACGCAACGGGCGTAGTCGGGTTTGCCGGTGCCTTCCATGATGCCGGGGATTTCGCGGAACTGGCGGCGGACTTCCTCGACCATGTCCTTGGCGGCGTCGCCCACGGCCTTCATGGTCAGCGCGCCGAAAATGAACACCAGCATCGCGCCGATGAACAGGCCGATAATGACCTGCGGGCTCGAAATGGACAGCACGATGTTCGAGAACTCTTTTTTGGCCGCCATGTACGAGACAATCGAGTCCTGGTAGCTGGCAATCAGGGCCAGGGCGGTCAGGGCCGCGCTGCCGATGGCAAAGCCCTTGCCGATGGCCGCCGTGGTGTTGCCCAGGCTGTCCAGCGCGTCCGTGCGCTCGCGCACTTCGGGCGGCAGACCGGCCATTTCGGCGTTGCCGCCGGCGTTGTCGGCAATCGGCCCGTAGGCGTCGGTTGCCAGCGTGATGCCCAGCGTGCTGAGCATGCCCACAGCCGCCAGCGCCACGGCAAACAGGCCCGCCGCCGGCGAGGCAAAGCCGCCGCCCAGACCAAAGGCCAGCAGCGTGGCCACGGCCACGGTCACAATCGGAATCCAGGTGCTCATCATGCCCACGGCCAGACCGCCGATGATCACGGTGGCGGGGCCGGTCACGGCCTGCTTGGCGATGCCCTGGGTCGGCGCGAAATCATAGGCGGTGTAGCGTTCCGAGCCCCAGGCGATCACCAGTCCGGCACCCAGGCCGATCACCACGGCCAGCCACATCAGAATGCCCATCACGAACGGAAAGGCCGCAATGCAGATCGGCAGGGCCAGAACCGCCACGCCGATGCTGGCCATGTTCACGCCCTTGTGCAGTGCGTGCAGCAGTTCGGCCAGGGTCGCGCCTTCCTTGGTCTTGACGAACTTGGTGCTGACCACGCTCAGGCCGATGCCCACGGCGGCAATGCCGATGGCCGCAAACACAAACCCGAACGGGTTTTTGCCCAGCGCCGCCGCGGCCGACCACGCCAGCGCGATGCTGGCCAGAATGCTGCCCACATACGACTCGTACAGGTCGGCACCCATGCCCGCCACGTCGCCCACGTTGTCGCCCACGTTGTCGGCAATTGTTGCCGGGTTGCGCGGGTCGTCTTCGGGGATGCCGGCCTCGACCTTGCCCACCAGGTCGGCGCCCACGTCGGCGGCTTTGGTGAAGATGCCGCCGCCCACGCGCGCAAACAGCGCCACCAGCGACGCGCCCAGGCCGAACGTGATCATGGCGTTGGCCACGTCGTTCAGGTTGATGTCCTTGGCAATCGGGTCAATCAGGCCGCCCATGATCGCAAACCACACCGTCACAAAGGCCAGGCCGATACCCACCACGCTCAGGCCCATCACGCTGCCGGCCTTGAAGGCCACCTGCAAACCGGCGTTCAGGCCGCCTTCCTTGCAGGCCCAGGCGGTGCGGTTGCTGGCGATGGTGGCGGTGCGCATGCCGAACCAGCCGGTGGCAAAACTGCACAGGCCGCCGGTGGCCAGACCGAACAGAACGAAGATGGAAAGCCACCAGTGGGCGCCGGCAACGTTGATCAGCGCCACCAGCACGGCCGTGGCGCCCAGCGCCAGGAACACCACCTTTTTCTGGCGGTTCAGGTACGCCATGGCGCCTTCGCGCACGGCGCCGGCGATTTCCTGCATGCGTTCATTGCCCGGCGCGGCGGCCTTGACGTCGGCGTAAAACTTGCGGGCGGTGATCAGCGCCACGGCCGAGGCCAGCAGGCCCAGCACGATTGCCAGAATGCCGTAGACGATGTTGCTGCCGCGGCTCCAGAAGTGGCCCTCGGGCCATTTGTCCTTGTCCACGACCCATTGGCGCGGGGTGCGGATGTCCAGTTGCGCCACAAGGTCGCCGGCCGGATCGGCCACGCCCAGCGAGCGGGCGGCCTTTTCAAGGGCGGGCTGCAGGTGGAAGAACTCGGCGGGGCCGCCTTCGTGGGTCAGGGCACTGACCGAAAGCACAAGTCCCGCCAGCACAAAAAAGGCCGCCAGCATCAGGCGCCGGGGTGAAACGGAAACACGCCGACCGCGAAGCAGTACGATCATTCTCGTCCCCTCAGGAAGCTGCGTCTCGTTACTCGGGCAACAGTTCGGGCACGTCCGCGAAATTCTCGCGCACGTGGGCGGCAAACGCGGCACCGGCCGGTTCACCCCCGTACCGAAGCGCGTTGTCTATACCCGCCTTGAACGCTGATGCAACTCCCTGTCGGTACCGCGGGACGAATTCTGCGTGGCCGCCCACCAGATAGCGATGCGCCCACAGATAGCTGTTCAACAGCGCCAGATCGAGCGCCAGCGGCCGGTACGCGATGCGCTGGGCCTCGGACAGAATCAGGGTCATCAGGTGATAGCGGCACCAGTTGCACAGGCCCAGCAACTCCAGCACCGCCGGCGTCAGCGATTCCAGGGCTTTGGCCTGCATGTCTTCCAGCGGCGTGCGTTCGGCCACGGGTTTGTCCGGGGCCTCAAAGATCAGCGGCTGAAGGCCGATTTCGTCCAGAAACCAGCGCAACCGGCGCCGGTCACTTTCGCCCAGCGCGCTGTGGCGCTCCCGCGCCAGTTCGACCACCGCCGCCCAGGCCGGGTCGGTGCGTCCCCAGGCCGGCAGTTCCGTTTCCAGCACACCCAGAGGCTGGCCGATGCTGCGGTTGAGCACAAAGTGCCATTCGTCCAGGCGCAGGCCGGCGTCGCCGGGCAGGGCCTTCTGGCCCTGGCGCAGCGTGGCAAAGCCGCGCGCGACCCATTCCATGCGGCGTTCGGGTTCGGGGAACTGGCCGGCCAGGTTGTAGGCTTCGTTCCAGGCCAGATAGCTGTACACGGCGGGGTTGCGGGGCTGAAGCTCGCGGATCAGGTGGTAGGTGGCGGTGGTTTCGTACAGGTCGCCGCGGCGGTAGGCGTCGCCGGCGCGCAGCCAGAGGGCCACACTGGCATAGCCGCGCGCGGCACCCAGGGTGCGGGCGCCGGTGTCGCGGGCAATGCCGGCCAGATCGGCGCGGGCGGCACGGGGCGGGGCAAGCAGTGTGCTTGCCAGCACGCCAAGGATGGCAACGGCGACGTAGGGCGCAAAACGGGCCATAGGCGAAGTGTAGCATCAGGGCGTTGAGCCCCAAGCGTAAGCGCGGGGGCCGGCGGAAGGCCCCCGCGCAAACGCGGGCGACGCCGGCCGTAAGCGAAGCGGTCGCGCGACAAAGGCTGTCACGCGACCGCGGTGGAAACTCTGGTGGACCTGAGGGGATTCGAACCCCTGACCTATGCATTGCGAACGCATCGCTCTACCAACTGAGCTACAGGCCCAACGTGGCCGAAAGCTACAACGGCCGGGTGTTGCCGCAAGCGGGCGAACAGAAAGCCCCCGCGGCGCGGGGGCTTTCTGTGTTGCGGGCCGGGCGGGTGTCAGCTTGCCACAGCCTCTTTTTCCTTTTTCTTGGTGTCCTTGTCCTTGGGCTTGTCGGTGTAGGCAAACTCAAGTTCGGTCTTTTCCTTGCCGTCTTCCTTGAACTTCTTGACCTGCACGGTGATCTTCGACTTGCCGGCAAGCTGACCGCGCAGCAGTTCTTCGGACAGCGGGTTTTCAATGTACTTCTCAATCGCGCGGCGCAGGGGCCGGGCGCCGAACTCGAGGTTCTGCACGTCCTTGGTGTCCAGAACCCAGTTCTTGGCTTCCAGCGTGACGTCCAGTTCCATTTCGTGGGCGGCCATGCGCTTTTTCATGCCGCGCACTTCGATGTCGAAGATCTTGTACAGGTCGTCACGGTTGAGCGGCCGGAACACAATGATGTCGTCCAGGCGGTTGAGGAACTCGGGCTTGAAGTGGCGCTCAATCTCGTGCATCAGCATTTCGCGCATGCGCTCGTGCTGGCCTTCCTCAGTTTTCTTGACAAAGCCAAGGCCGGTCTGGTTCTTGATGATGTTGGCGCCGATGTTGCTGGTCAGAATCAGCACCACGTTTTTGAAGTCCACCACGCGGCCGAAGCTGTCGGTCAGCTTGCCCTCTTCCATGACCTGCAGCAGCATGTTGTAGACGTCGGGGTGGGCCTTTTCGATTTCGTCCATCAGCACCACGGCGTAGGGCCGGCGGCGGATTTTTTCGGTCAACTGGCCGCCCTCTTCATAGCCGACATAGCCCGGCGGGGCGCCGACCAGGCGAGACACGTTGAACTTCTCCATGTACTCGCTCATGTCAATCTGAACCAGCGCCTCTTCGTTGCCGAACATGAACTCGGCCAGCGCCTTGCACAGCAGGGTCTTGCCCACGCCGGTGGGGCCGACGAACAGGAAGCTGCCGATCGGGCGGCGGGGGTCCTTCAGCCCGGCGCGCGAACGCCGCAGGGCGCGGGCGATCTGGCTGATCGCCTGTTCCTGGCTGATCACGCGCTTGTGCAGCTCTTCTTCCATCTTCAGCAGGCGTTCGCTTTCGCCCTGGTCAATGCGCGTCAGCGGAATGCCGGTCATCTTGCTGACGGTTTCACAGATCACGTCTTCATCCACGCTGCCTGAAATCACGTTGGCCTGTTCGCGCCATTCGCGCTGGACCTTTTCCTTTTCCTTGCGCAACTGCATGGCCTTGTCGCGCAACTGGGCGGCCTTTTCGTACTCCTGGTTGCTGATCGCCTCGTCCTTTTCGGCCTCCAGGCGGTCAATTTCGCCGGTCAGGTTCGACAGGTCGGGCGGCTTGGCCATGCTGCGCAGGCGCACGCGGGCGCCGGCTTCGTCCATCACGTCAATCGCCTTGTCGGGCAGAAAGCGGCTGGGGATGTAGCGGTTGGAAAGGTCCACGCAGGCCTTGAGCGCGTCGTCGGTGTAGCGCACGCGGTGGTGGGCTTCGTAACGCTCGCGCAGACCCTTGAGAATCGCCAGGGCGTCCTCGACGTTGGGCGGCTCGACAATCACCTGCTGGAAGCGGCGCTCCAGTGCGCCGTCCTTTTCGATGTAGCGGCGGTATTCATCCAGTGTGGTGGCGCCGATCACCTGTACCTCGCCGCGGCTCAACGCGGGCTTGAGCACGTTGCTGGCGTCAATGGCGCCTTCGGCGCCGCCGGCGCCCACCAGCGTGTGCAGCTCGTCAATAAACAGGATCACGTTCTTGGCGCGGCGCACTTCGGTCATCACGGCCTTGATGCGCTCCTCGAACTGGCCGCGGTACTTGGTGCCGGCCACCATCATCGCCAGGTCCAGCACCACGATGCGCCGGTCGCGCAGGATTTCGGGCACGTTGGCGCTGACCACTTCCTGGGCCAGGCCTTCGACGATGGCGGTCTTGCCCACGCCGGCCTCGCCGATCAGCACCGGGTTGTTCTTGGTGCGGCGGCAGAGAACCTGGATCACGCGCTCGATTTCATTCTTGCGGCCGATCACCGGGTCAAGGCTGCCTTCGCGGGCCAGTTCGGTCAGGTCGCGGCCGAAGGCGTCCAGCGCCGGGGTCTTGGATTTTTCGTTGCCACCGGCCGCGGGACCGCCGGTGCCGCCGGCCGCGCCGGGGTTGATGCTGCCGGTGTCGCGGCTCTGCTTGTTGCGGCGTGAAGTGTCGCTGTCCTTGCCGCCGGCGTTGTTGTCGGGGCTGAGCAGTTCCAGCACTTCTTCGCGCACTTCGTCCAGGCGCACGCCAAGGTTCATCAGCACCTGGGCGGCGATGCCCTCGTTTTCACGCAGCAGGCCCAGCAGCAGGTGTTCGGTGCCCACGTGTTCGTGGTTCAGGCTGGCGGCTTCTTCCTTGGCCAGGTCAATCACGCGCTTGGCGCGCGGGGTAAACGGCAGCTTGGAGGGCGCGGTCATCACCTGCGGGCCCTGCTGGACCAGTTTTTCGATCTCGAGCCGGATCTTGCGCAGGTCAACATCCATGTTGCGCAGCACCGTGGCGGCCACGCCCGAGCCCTCAAGGATCAGGCCCAGCAGGATGTGCTCGGTGCCGATGTATTCGTGGTTGAACTTCTGGGCTTCCTGGCGGGCCAGACCCAGAACTTTGCGCGCGCGCTCGGTGAACTGCTCGAACATGTTTGCCTCAATCCCGGCGCCCCAGCCAGGTGTAGTGTTTGTGCTGCGCTAACGGTAACCCTGCGTGGGAAGCCCGTCAACGTGCGGTACCGCTGTTGCTACAACGCGGCGGCTGGTGCGGCTAGTCCCGGCGCGCAGGGCGTTACGGTGCAAGGAACGTGCCGCAACGGACAGGGAAAGGGGAAGTTGGATGGGGAATGGGTAGGGGAAGGGGAAGAGAGCTGTCTCTGTCCGCGAGCGAATCAACACCCAGCATTTGAGCCCCAAGCGTAAGCGCGGGGGCCTGTTGCTGCAAAGCCGGCCCCAGCCCAACCTGCCCGTCCGGCAGGCCGCAACCAGAACCCGCCGCATTGTCAGGCTGCAATTGACGTATTTTCCGATTCCGCGTCGGGCTAGAATTCGGCCTCCAATCACGGAGGCTCCCATGCGCAAGCTGATCGCTTTGGCCGCTGTGTTCTGCATTTTGGTTTTGATGCTTGGCCTGCCTGCTGCCACCGCGCAATCGTCTGCCCGTGAACCGAATGGGGAAGATCTTGAGCGCAAGGCCAAGTCGGTGCTGACTGCCCTGCAATCGCTGTCGCCGGACGCCGTGTACCAACTGCTGGCACCTTGGAGGCGCAACGAAGTTGACCTGCACCGCGCGCGGCTGCACCGGCAGATCGCGCGAAAGGAGCTTGAATGGGCGCAACTCGACAGGCTGCTGCACGACAAAAACCGTCCTCTGGATCCCGCGCGCAAGCTGGCTATCGCCAGCCCGCAGGATTTCACGGCACTGTCGTCGGCCCAGCTTTTCGGCTTGTTTTTCGGCATGTACCGCATGGCGTCGGACAGCGAACTAAGCACACAGTTTGCCAGCGAATGGTTCGTTACACGCAGAGCGGTGGGCGAAGGCACCTTCGAAGATTGGCACCAGGTGCGACTGGGCATGTACCTTGCCGAAAAAGGCGGCTACGTGCGGATGGAGAACCTGGATGGGTTTGAATTGGTAGTGTGTGGAGTGGCGGACGCGGGGCAGTGGTACATTCAGGAGGTATTTTTCAAGGCTGGAAAATCTGCCGGTCCGATCACGCTCGACGACATGCTGGCTGCGATCAGCAAGGCCGCCATTGGACCCGATGAGGAACGGCTCCGGGCCAAAATGGCCGAAGGCGAGCAAATGCTGGCCAGCATGAAGGGACAGGCTCGGGTTTCATACGCCAAGACGGGTGTTCGTCCAGGCAAACTGACCGGGGTGATCGGCGAAAAAGAACTTGGTTGCGGTGTTGTGCAGTCAGAGTTGGACGGCAAGTTCTACAAAATTCGAGACACCGTTCGCGGCTCTAAGGGGTGGGGTGCGATGATCGCCGAGCCCAAAGAAGAAGGGCTGAAGTGGCAATTGATCTTGTTCAAATATGCGGGCGGGGACGGAGAGTTCCGCCAGTACGCCACAGAAACCGAGCTGCTCAGTGACCTGCAGGACCTTGAGTCCAAAGGTTGGGGCGAAACGGATGAGTAAGCGCCCCTGTTCAATCCTGTTGCAGCCCTGCGCTATTCAATCCAGCCGCCGCCCAGCACTTCGTCGCCGGCATAGAACACGGCGCACTGGCCGGGGGATGCGGCCTTGACCGGTTCGTCAAAACGCACGGCGACGCCGCCGTCGTCACGGCCGGTCAGAGTCGCGGCGGCGCCTTCGTGGCGATAGCGCACCTTGACCGTAGCGCGCAGGGTTTCGCCCGGGGGCAGACCCTCGACGCCGATCCAGTTCACGCGGTTCACGCCGATGCCATCCAGCGCCAGCTCGTCTTCGTCGCCCACCACCACGGTGTTGGTTGCAGGCTCCAGCCGCACCACGTACAGGGCCTTGCGGTAGGCAATACCAAGGCCGCGCCGCTGGCCGATGGTGAAGCCCGCGACACCGCCGTGTTCACCCAGTTTTTCGCCGGCGGTGTTGATGATCGGGCCGGGGACGAGTGCGTCGGGGTCATGTTTTGCCACCACGGCGCGATAGTCGCCCTCAGGCACAAAGCAGATTTCCATGCTTTCGGGCTTGTCGCGGGTTTTCAGGGCAAACTCGCCGGCCAGAGCACGCACCTGAGCCTTGGTCATGTCGCCCAGGGGAAACAGGGCATGGGCAAGCTGTTTCTGTGTCAGGCCGAACAGGTAGTAGCTCTGGTCCTTGGCGGCGTCCATGCCGCGCCGCAGGTGCCAGCGGCCGTCGCGGTGTTCCACGCGCGCGTAGTGGCCGGTGGCGACTTTGTCGGCGCCCAACTGGCGGGCGTAATCCAGCAGCTTGCCGAACTTCAGGTCCGTGTTGCACACGGCGCAGGGGTTGGGCGTGCGGCCGCGCTTGTATTCGTCCACGAAGTACCTGATGACGCGCTCAAAATCCTGCGCGAAGTTGAGCACATAGAAGCGCGCGCCCAACTGGCCGGCCACAAAACGCGCGTCGTTGGAGTCTTCCAGGCTGCAACAGCCCTGCTTGCTGGATCTGGCGGCAGTGCCCGCCGTAGCACCGTTGCGCATGAACAGGCCGACAATCTCGTGGCCCTGGCGCTGCAACAGCGCCGCGGTCACGGACGAGTCAACACCGCCAGACATGGCCACCAGGATCATGCGGCCTCCACGATAGCCAACGAACGGCGGTAACAGGAGGCGGCGTCAGCGCTCCGGCCGCGAAACGCTGGCGGGCGCGAACTCCAGTCGCACGTCAAAGCGTTTGTCGGGCCGGCGCGGGCTGGGGGCATTGACCAGAATGTGGTCCGTGCCGACGGCCAGAACCTGCACGTCGGCGCGTCCGGCGGCCTCGCGGCCCTGCAGGTTGTTCAGGTTCATGCCTTCAAACACGAACAGGCGCGTGCCGGCGCACAGCACAAAGGCGCCGGGCGTTTCGCCGTCGCCCACGCCGGTGATGGTGCGGTGCAGGGCATAGCGGTGGTTCAGTTCAGCCTGCAATTCGGCGCGCAGTTCCTCGTCGGTGGGCTCGGGCGACGCGGGGCGAACCGGGGGCGCGTCTTTGGTCGGGGCGGGCCGCGCCCGCAACGACAGCACGGGTTCAGGCAGGGCCGGCGCGAGGTTCGCCACTGCCGCCGTCCAGTGTACGCGCGACATGGCCTGTGCCGGCGGCAGGGCACGCTGCCGGTCGCGGTGTGCCTCGGCGGCGATCATCCACAGCAGCAGAGCCCCGCCGGCCAGCAGCGCGGCGTTGAGCAACCACAGGGCGGGCGAAAGACGCGCGGGTTTCATGGCAACCTCCGGTCTTGAAACGCCGGCGGAGGTGTGCCGATGGCGAAAAGCAGCGGGGCCGGCAAGGCCGGCCCCGCGAGAGAAAATCGGGCGTGATTACTTGTCTTCTTTCTTGCGCGGGGCGCGGAAGATCTTGCGGCCGGGTTTACCGTCGCGTTCGTAGTCTACGGTGAACTCCTCGACGCCGTTGTTGTAGTCGGTGCGCACCACGCGGCGCACGTCACTCATGCTGGTGACGGGCTTGCCGTTGATGGCCTTGATGATGTCGCCTTTCTTGCCGCCGCGGGCCAGCACGACGTTGTCTTCGGGGATTTCTTCGGTGATCTGGATGCCCAGAGGCTTGCCGTCGCGGTCGTGCACGACCTTGGCGTATTTGGCCAGTTCGTCCACGTTGATGTTCAGGTAGTCGTCTGTGCCGATCAGCCAGGTATCGTTGGCTGAGTCATAGACGCTCTCCTTGGGGCGCGGATCCGGGGCCTCGATGCGCGGGTCGGGCGGGATTTCCTTGGGGATTTCGATCTTGGTGCCGCTGGGCACGGGTGCGGGGCGGCCGCCGCCGATGGTGGCGGGCTTGAAGGTGTTGGGGGCAAATACCAGTTCGACCTCGAAGTACTTGCTGCGGAACTTGGCGTTGCTGTTGACCGACGGCGCCTTGAACACCACGGATTCGGCCTTGATCTCCATGCACGTCATGTCGAGGTTCTTCAGGCGTTCAAGGTTCTTGTCCTTGATTTCCTTGAAGAACGTGGGGAAGTGCATGGACGGAAACACGCGCAGACTGGCGTTGCCGGCATCCTTGGCAATCACCGTGGCGCTGGCGATCGAGGGCGGGCCGTAAAGCACGCGCAGCAGCGTGAACTTGTCGTTCAGCCATTTCTGCAGCTCAGCCTTGAGTTCTTCGTCGGTCGGGTCCGGCCGCGGCGGCGGCGGAGGAGGCGGAGGAGGCGGCGGCGGTGTGGGCTTGGGCCGCGCCCGCAGCGAAAGCTTGTCGCTGGCAAAGTCAAGCTGCGCCTGGGCCGCTTCCTTGCCGGCGCTGGAAGCCAGCCAGTCCACGCGCTTCTGCTTGGGCTTCATGGTGTCTATGGCCGAGGTGTCGTCGCGGCGGGCTTCGGTGATTTCAGTGTAAACCTTGTACCCAAGTACGCCGCCGCCACCCAACACCAGCAGGTTGGCCAGCCACACCAGCATCGCGATTTGCGGTCCCTTCATGGGCCTGTTTGTTCTTTCGTGTGAAGCGACAGGTTAGCCTGTGACCCTGCCGGGCGCTATCGTCCGGCGCGCGGAACTACCGGCCGCTCGGCCCGGGCCTGGCCCGGTTCCATCAGCAGCCACATTCCCACACCCGCCAGCGCCAGCAGGCTGGCCAGCGTAATCACCAGCACCATTCCCCGGTTGCGCATCGTGGAGTTCCTCCGTCCGTGAAACGCCGCAACCGCCCCCGGCGTTGACGGTTTTTCGCCACGATTTTTCCGGGCATCACTATGCTGGCGCCGTGCGCGAGTTTGACCACGCCATCAGCCGCCCGATCCACGGTCTGAAACTGGGGGTGTTGGACTATCTCCTTGCTGTGCCGGGACTTATGTTTGGATCCTGGGGCATGCCCGCGACCTTGGGGTTGCTGGCGCTGTTCGCTGGCTGGCGGTTTGGGCTGGTTTGCGGCATTGCCGCCGTGACCACGGTGGCGATTACCGGGCCGTTGAAGCATTACTTCAACCGGCCGCGCCCCGGCGATCTGCCGCACCGGCGCGCGCTGGCGTTGCGCAATCTGGTGAACAACCCGGCTTTTCCCAGTGGCGACAGCGCCCAGGCGGCGATGGTGACCACGTTGTGGATTGCGGCGGGGCCGGTGACGTGGCCGTGGTCGCTGGCGTTTGCGCCGGCAGTGCCGCTGTGCATGTTTTCGCGCGTGTACTACGGCGCGCATTGGGTGGGCGACACCGTGGCGGGCGCGGCGATCGGGGTGGGGGTAGGGGCCTGTTACGCGGTCTGGTTTGGTGGCTGGATTGCGGGTTGAGGCTGCGCGGCGTCGGGCAGGGCCACGATCACAGCCGTGCCGTAGCACAAGACTTCGGTCACGCCGGGCGACACGTCGTTGCTTTCATAGCGCATGCCGATGATGGCGTTGGCGCCGGCCTCGGCGGCGTGCAGGCACATCAGGTCAAAGGCCTCCTGGCGGGCCTGTTCGCACAGTTCGGTGTACAGGCTGATGTTGCCGCCAAAGAAGGTCTGGATGCCGGCGGCAAAGTTGCCGATCGCGCTGCGCGAGCGCACGATGATGCCGCGCACGACGCCGCAGTGCTGGGCGACGCGATAGCCGTGCAGTTCGTTGGCGGTGGTGATGAATCGCGGGTCAATCATGCGGCTCCTGATTTGTCTGGTGCACCCTTGCGCGGCCGGCACGTCGCGGGCAGGTTTTGCCAACGTCGCGCCCGGCGGTTCGTTTTACGCAGGGTAGCATACGCCGCAATGATGCGTGCCGGAAAGAACGGCACCCCGGAGACAAGGCATGCGCAAGGTGCTGGCAGTTCTGTTGTTGGCTTTCGGCGCGTCGGCGCTGCACGCCCAGGACACGCAGGAAGGCCTGGTGATGAACGGCAACCTGGCGGACATTCCGCTGGAGGAAATGATCCGGGCCACGGCCGAGTACCAGAAGATCAAGTTTCTGTACGACCCCAAGAAGGTGACAGGCACGGTAACAATCGTGGCGCCGCGCGAGGGTTTCCGCGTGCCGCCCACGGCGATGTTTTCGGTGCTCCAGACGTTTCTGAAGCAGTACAAGCTGGTGCTGAGCCCGTTTGGCGAAGACACGCGCCAGAGCGTGCGGTTCTTTGAGATCATTCCGGCGGTCGAGGCGATCACCCAGAGCGAACAGGTAATCGAACTGTCCAATCTGGACAACTGGACGGACACCACGGCCGATTTCGTGACGCTGGTGGTGAACCTGAAGTTTGCCGAGGCCAACAGCGTGCGCGGCGCGCTGCAGAACCTGGTGTCGCGCGGCGGCGGCCAGGTGAACCCGATTCCGGGCATCAACAGCCTGATCATTGCCGACTACAGCTACAACATCCGGCGCCTGGCGCAGATCATCCGCCTGATGGACCAGCCGCCGCGCAGCCCGCGGCTGGAGGTCATCAATGTCAACCACATTGACGCCGAAGAACTGGTGACCAGCCTGAACAACCTGTTGAACCAGCGCCAGCAACTGATGCAGGCCACGCCCGGCCGCGTGGGCCGCCCCGATGACGAAACCATGGTGCGTGTCGAGGTCGCGCCCTATGTCAACGCGATCATGGTTACGGGCTTTGACGCGGGCATTGAGCTGGTGCGCGAACTGGTGCGCAAGATTGACGTCGAAATCCCCGGTGCCACGACCCAGGGCAAGATTCACTATTATTCGGTCAAGAACACCAAGGCCGCAACGCTGGCCGACGTGCTCAACAACGTGCTGGGCGCGGGCGTGCCCACGGCCCAGCCGGTGGTTCCGGGCCAGCCCGGCGTGATCGGCACGTCGGCCAACGCGCCCACGATTGTGGCCGACGAAACGACCAACAGCCTGCTGGTGATTGCCACGCCTAACGACTACAACGAGATCCGCAAGATCATTGACAAGCTGGATATCCGCCGGCCGCAGGTGATGATCGAGGCCGCGATTCTTGAGGTGCGCGACGACGACGACTTCACGTTCGGTGTCGAACTGGCCACCGTGGACGGCTTTGCCAACAAGAGCAGCGAGCCGCGCCTGAGCTTCGGCACCCAGTTCGGCTTTTCGGAAATCGTGGACAGCGCCGGCGTGCCGATCAGCACCGGCGGCGGCGTGCCCGCCGGCCGCAACCCGATCATCGGCCAGGGCGGCCTGCTGACGCTGAACAAGGGCACGGCGTTTGACATTCCGCTGCTGGTGCGCTTTCTGAAGACCCAGACCGACACCAACGTGCTGCAGCAGCCGATGCTGATTACCAACGACAACGAGCCCGCCACAATCGAGATCCAGAGCGAAATCCAGCTTCTGGAAATCAGCCAGAGCACCCAGGGCAACCTGCAGGGTGCCGGCCAGTTCGTCGAGGCCGGCATCAGCATGAACGTGACGCCGCAGATCAGCGCCGACGGCTACGTGACCCTTCAGATCGAACTGGACATCACCAACTTTGTGGGCGAAAGCGCCACTCCCGGCACATCACCCCCGCGCCAGAAACGCACCATCACCACGTTTGTGACCGCGCCCGACGCCAGCACAATCGTGATTGGCGGACTCAAGTCCAGCGAAAGCAGCAAGGCCGTAACCAAGATTCCGCTGCTGGGCGACATTCCGCTGATCGGCGAACTGTTCAAGAGCCAGCGCACGATCGAGCGCCGCACCAACCTGTACATCTTTATCCGCCCCAAAATTCTCAAGGACGCCAGCTTTGACGACCTGCGCGGTGTCAGCGCCCAGAAGCTGCGCGAGGCCGAAAGTGATACCCGCAAGCTGGATACGCCGCAGAAGCGCGACTTCTTCAACCAGGCCCGCGCCGACGAGGAAAGCCGCAACGTCAAAAAGCCCGGCACGGCCCGCCGCAGCTTCGATTACCAGGGCCTGCCCAGCCGCGATTGATCACGCCACCACCGCGCGGCCCCGCGTTCGGCGCGGGGCCGTGTTGTTTTGAGACGCGCCTGACGGCCATTGCGGATCGGCACGACAAGCCGCGCTCGCGCGTGCGCCACGGCCCGCGCCGGGGTAAACTGGGGCCATGCGGATCGGGCGCATGCTGATTGCGGTGATTGGCGCGTTGTGCCTTGGCGGCGGCGTGACTGCCGAGACGATTCATCTCAAGGGCGGCAGCAAGGTCACCGGCCGGATCGTGGAGCAGAGCGACGACACCGTGAAGGTCGAGGTCAAGGTGGACAGCGGCACGGCCGTGCTGTCCATCAAGCGTTCGCGCATTGAACGCATCGAAACCGCCACCACGTTTTCGGACCGGCTCAAGGGCGCGCGCGATCTGATTAGCGCCGGCCAGCACCGTGACGCCGAGACGGAACTGCGCGACCTGCTCAAGCTTGACCCGCGTCACGCCGGAGCCCGCATGGCACTGGCTGAGGCGCTGTATGCCCTTTTCCGCCACGAGGAAGCGATCAAGACGCTTGAGAACTACCTGATTCTCGTGCCTGTCCAGCGCGACCCGGAACTGATGATGCAGCTTGCCCTGTATTACCTGGAGGCCCAGAACTTCCGCGACGCACGCAAAACCGCCCGCGAGGCCGCCGACCTGTACCCCGAAAACAAGGACCTGGGCGCGCGCGTGGACGAGTTTCTCAAGCGTATCGAGCGCGTTCGCAACGGCACCGAACAGTTGCGCG
The DNA here is from genome assembly GCA_015075515.1 of Planctomycetota bacterium. GTDB lineage: Bacteria > Planctomycetota > UBA8742 > UBA2392 > UBA2392 > H3-PLA7. The sequence continues at coordinate 832,373 of JABTUE010000003.1, read as the reverse complement.
AGCGCGACACCGCCGAAAAGGCCGAACTGCGCAAACGCCGCGACGAGCGCGCGGCCTTTGACAAGCAGCGCGGCAACTGCTTTGACGCCCAGAAAGCGGCCGACGAAATGCTGGCCTGGGCCGCCGAGGGCTCGCCCAAGCTTGTGCTGGGCATGCTGGTGGACATCGGCGCGCCGGACGACGCCCTGGCGGCGTATCTGGCCGGCGGCGAGGAAAAGGTCTTTCGCGACCGCGTGACCCGCGCCCAGATCACGGTGCGTGTAGACCAGTCGCGCTGGCAGGACATGTACGACCACCAGAAGTCGGTTCTCATGTACGGCTGGTACTACCAGTTGCGGGCGCGCTACCCCAAGACCTTTCCAACCGTGCTGGTGGTCTGCACCGTCAAGGAAGGCAACGCCGAAAAAGAGCGCAACCTGGCCCGTGCCACCTGGGACGGCCGCAAGGACCAGATCGTGGTGGACCGCTGGACCAAGGAAAACCGCGAGCCGGGCCGCCCCGTGCGCGCCAAGGTGATCAAGTAACGCCTGCCCCTTGTTCCGCGCCGCGTCAAGGGCACCCTTGCGCGGCACATGCACATTCGCCCCGCACAAGTTACTGACCTGGAATCCCTTGGCGCCCTGTGTGCCGTGCTGGGCTACCCCGTGCCTGCGCCCGAACTTGCCGCACGGCTGGCTGAACTGGCCGGGCGCTCCGATCACGCCCTGCTGGTGGCGGAACAAGCCGGACTGGTGACTGGGTTTGCCGACTTGGCCGTGCGCCGCACCCTGATCGGGCCGCCTGTGGCGGAACTGGAGGCGCTGGTTGTGCATGAATCGGCGCGTGGCCGTGGTGTCGGCGCGGCGTTGCTGGCCGCGGCCGAAGACTGGGCACGCGGCCGTGGTCTGGCGGGCGTGAAACTGGGCTCGCGCGTCAGCCGTGTGGAGGCCCACCGGTTCTACGAGCGCCACGGCTACACGCGGGTCAAGGAACAGGCCATCTACCGGAAGCTGTGGACATGAGAGTGCTGGTGCAACGAGTTTCGCGAGCGTCCGTTGCCGTTGGCGGTGACGTGGTCGCGTCCATCGGGCCGGGGCTGCTGCTGCTGGTGGGTGTACGCCAGGGTGACACCGGGACACAGGCGGCGCATCTGGCCCGCAAGATTGCCGCCCTGCGCGTGTTTGCCGACGCCGGGGGGAAAATGAACCTGGATGTGCGCCAGGCTGGCGGGCGCGTTCTGGCCGTAAGTCAGTTCACGCTGTACGCCGATGCCGAAAAGGGCAACCGCCCCAGTTTTGTCCTGGCCGCGCGGCCCGAAGAGGCGCGCCCGCTGTTTGAGCATTTCTGCGCATTGCTGGAAACCGAACTGGGCGCGTCCGTGGCGCGTGGCTTGTTCGGCGCCGACATGCAGGTTGAACTGGTCAACGACGGCCCCGTGACGATCCTTCTGGAAAAGTGACCGACTCCGCCCGCAACCGCCGTGTCGCCACGATCGCCCTTTTGGGCGTGTGTGTGTTCTGGGGGGCAACCTTCACCTGGATGAAGACCGGGCTGGAAGGCCTGCGTCACGTCCTGCCCGGCGCGGGTATGGTCGCCATCGGCGCGTTCTTTCTGCTGGTGCGTTTTGCCCTGGCGGCGCTGTTGATGCCGGTGCTGGTGCCGGCCAGCGTGCGGCGTCTGGGCCGCCCGGCCTGGGCCTGGGGGTTCTGGCTGAGCCTGCCCTTTGCGGCGGGGTTTCTGCTTCAGATTGTCGGCCTGACACAGCACGACCTGCCGCCCAGCCAGTCGGCATTTCTGACCAGCCTGTTTGTGGTGGCCACGCCGGTTCTGGGGGCGCTGGTCACGCGGCGTTTGCCGCCGCGGGGCGTGATGCTGGGTGTGCCGCTGGCGCTGTGCGGCGCGGCGTTCATCCAGGGCCCGCCCGAGGGTGGCCTGTCACTGGGCGCGTGGCTGACCATCGGCTGTGCCGTGGTGTTCGGCGTGCACATTCTGGTTACTGACGTGGCCACCAAACGCGCCGACCCGATGGCCGTGACACTGACCATGCTGGTGTTCAGCACGGTCTGGATGGCGCTGGCGCTGGTGGTTGCACCCGGCGGTCTGGCTTTGCTGGACGCGCGCGAACTGGGTGCGGCCTTTGCCAACACCGACTTTGTGTACACCGTGGTGCTGTGCGCGGTGCTGGCCACGGTGGTGGCCGTCAGCGTGCTGAACCGCTGGCAGAAAGAACTGCACCCGTCGCGTGCGGCGATCATCTACACCGCCGAGCCGGTGTTTGCCACGCTGATATCCTTTGCCCTGTCGGATCGCGAGCGGGTCAGCTTCTGGCTTTTCTTCGGCGCGGCCATGATCCTGGCGGCCAACCTGGCCGCCGAGCTGATCCGCCCGCGGCCCCGGAGCACCCCATGACGGATGCCCCCGCGCCGCGCCCGCGTCTGGCGATTGCCATGCTGCTGCTGGTTTGCCTGATCTGGGCCGGGGCCTACACCGGCCTTGAAATGGGCCTTCGCCCGCTGCAGGAACTGCCGTCCGGCGGCAACCGCGTGGCGGTCAGCGCACTGTTTTTGACCGCGCGCTTTGCACTGGCGGCGCTTTTGATGCCGCTGGTGCTGCCTGCGGCACTGCGCCACCTGAACGTGCGCAACCTGTTGTACGGCGCGGCGCTGGGCCTGTGCTTTTCCCTGCACCTGTTGACCCAACTGGTGGGCATGAGTTTTGAGGGCATGGAGCCGGGCAAGGCCGCGTTTCTGACCGCGCTGTTTGTGGTGTTCGCGCCGCTGGTGGCGCTGGTGTTTCAGAAGCGCCAGCCCCGCACCGGCGTGCTGATCGGCATTCCGTTTGCCGTGACCGGCGCGATGTTCATTGAGGGCCCGCCCGAGGCCGGGCTGTCGCTGGCGGCGTGGCTGAACGTGATTGCCGCGCTGATCTACGCGGTACAGATCGTGGTGACGGACACCGTTACACGGCGCGGCAACGTGCTGGGCCAGACGTTTGCGATGATTGTTTCGTGCGCGCTGATCTGCGGCCTGGCGTTTGCGCTGGCGCCGGGGGCGGGCGAGGTGGCGGCCGATCCGGGGCTGGGCGGCGTGCTGGCCGACGCGCGGTTCTGGGGGTCGGAACTGTATCTGGCGCTGATCAGCACCGTGATCGCGCTGGCTCTGGTCAACCGCTGGCAGCGCGAGGTAAGCCCCAACCACGCGGCGATCCTGTTTACCTCAACGCCGGTGTTTGCGGCGCTGATTTCGATGGCAGCGGGACTGGAAAGCCCGACCTGGTGGTTGCTGTTCGGCGCGGGCATGATTCTGGCGGCCAACCTGAGCGCCGAGTTCATCGGCCGCAGACAAAACCGCCCCGGCGGGGCCGGGGCGGTCGCAGAGTCAAAACCTAGCGGTACTTGATTTCCCAGTCCGGGTGCTCAACGATCTGCATCGTGCCCGCGGACTTGACGTACACCGCCATCAGCCAGCGCACGCGCACGGTGCTGCCGGAGCGTTCCCACCACTCGGTCAGGCTGGGCACATAGCTGGGCACCGTCAGCTTGGTCAGGTCGGGCTTGGCGGCGTTGTTGGGCTTGGCTTCTTCTTTCTTCTGGTTGTTCTTGTTGTCTTCGCCCAGGGCCTTGCGCAGTGCCTCTTTAATGTCGTCGGGCGAAATGTTGTCGGGCAGCTTGGGCATTTCCTGGAACTGGCGGTCGGCCCGCGGATCCTTCAGCAGGTCTTCCAGTTCGTCCCAGTCAATGCCGCCCACATTGCGGTTGTTGCCGCCGGGACCGTCGCCGCCACCGCCGGGGTTACCCGGGTTGCCGCCGCCGGGGCCGATGCCGGGGCCGCTTCCAGGCCCGCGCGGGGCCGGCACGGCGCCGGGGTTGCTGGCCGCGGGGTTTGGCTGCTTGCCGGCCACGGGCAGGTGCCCGCCCACGATCTGGTAAAAACCGTCCGGCCCGAACGAAACCTTGCGCACCGTCAAACGGATCGGTTTGGCGCCCGGCAGCTTGGTAACCTCGGACAGTGTGGTGGCGTCGGCGGCCTTGAAGCGGTTCATGAACCGCACCTTCATGTTCTGGGCGTCGCCTTCGGTGGTGGCGGCCAGACGCTTCTGGATGTCAGTGTCCATCTCGCGGCGGGCCCAGTTGAGGGCTTCCTGCACGGTGATGTTCTTGCTGTTTTTGTCCTTGAGCTTGGCCTGGATCACCGGCTTCATCAGTTTGTACCACTCGTTGATCACGAACTTGGTGAAGTCAAAGTCAATCTCGGCGTTGACCTCTTCCCACTTGGACAGCACGGCGTCGGTGGGTTTGTAGGTGTCCTTGGCGTTCTTGAGCACCTCCAGCGCCTTGTTGTACTTGTTCTGCTTGGCCAGTTGGCGGGCCGCGGCTAGAGCCAGCAGCAGGTCCTTCTGGCGGATCAGTTCGGTCAGCTTGGCTTCGTATTCGGTCAGACGCGCCTGCATCTTGGGGTCAGGCGAGGCCGACAGGCCCAGGGTGACGAAATCCTTGGCTTCTTCGTACAGGCCCAGGCGGTCGGCGATACGGGCCATTTCGTAATACTGGCGCGCGGTTTCCAGCGGCGCGCGGCGCTCTTCGGCCAGGGCCAGCACGTCGCGTTCAGACATCATCACCGACGCGTCAATCTGGATGTCGGCAATCAGGCCTTCTTCGGTGACGTCCTCGTGCGGAACCTCAAAGCCGCGGGGCCGGTCGCGGTTGACCACGGTGTAGGTGTTGCCGTTGCGGGTGATTTTGCCCTCAAGCACCGTGCCGTCTATGAGTTCCAGGCGCGCGCCGTCCACGGTGACCTCAAGGTTCAGGCCGTCGTCAGGGTCGCGTTCGTTTTTCGGCCGCTGCTTGAGACCGGCGTCCACCTGGTTCCAGCGCAAAAAGACCTTGCCGCCGCTGTCGGTCAGGCGGAACACAAAGCCGTCGTCGCGGACTTCTTCGACGTCGCCCTGAAGGAAGCGGCCGTCGGAAAGCCGGATTTGCTCGGCACTTGCGCCGGACGGGTTCAGGCACAGCCCGAGCGTCGCAACCGCAACCAGTGCCGCAAGAAAGGTGTGAACGCGCATGAGGCCCCCATGTGGGTGGACAGGTGTCATATTTAACACTGACAGGTTACCCGGGTTCCGGTTCAGGAAAAACCCGAATCGGGCCGGGGCATTGCGATTCCGCAATGGCCGGTTTGCCGCGCCGGATTGGCAACTTGCGGGAAGGCTGGGCCGCACCTGCGCGTTTCAGCACTGGCGGTGTGCCGCACCGGGTTGCCCGCCCGCCCGAAACCCCGGTGGACACGCCTGCTGCCTGCCGGATCCTCTGGACCCGGCAGGCCCGTTTTTGCTGACAGATGCCGCACCAGTTGACCCTGCATAACAGAGCGAGCTTCTGTTCTGCAAGGAGTCCGCCCCGGCGCCGACTGCTAACCGGGGGGCGTCTTCGGCCGTGTGATAATCTTGTGCTTCAGCAGCCGCGAATAGCGAATGCCGCCCAGTATGTCGCTGTGTTCCGGCGGCTCGGCCTGTTCGCGCAGAAACGCGTTCATTTTGGCGTCCAGCATCTCAACCGTGTGCACCGCCAGTGCCTCGGGCGTCATGGTGGGCTTGGGGCTGCCGTAGTCGGCTTGGCCGTGATGGCTCAGGATAATGTGTTTCAACAAAACACCCTTGGCGTGCGGGAAATCCGGCAACGCCTGAAGTTTGCGGTCCAGCATGTTGATGCCGATCGTGATATGCCCCAGCAGTTCGCCCTCAATGCTGTAGCCTGGCGTGTCTTCGCCGGTCAGTTCGACCACTTTGCCGCTGTCGTGCAGAAACAGGCCCAGAATCACCATCGAACGATCCAGCCACGGGTAATGGTCACACAGCTTCACGCCCAGATGCAGCACCGAATGGACGTGTTCCAGCAGCCCGAACCGGTACGGGTGGTGCATGCGTTCCGCCGCCGGGCCGACTTCAAACCGTGCCATGAAAACTTCGTCGTCCAGGTACGCCTGGGCCAGGGCCCGAAGGTCGGCATCCGGCAGTTCCAGCAATAACTGGCGCACCTCGGCGGCCAGTTGGGCCGGGTCAAACGACACCTTGGTTTCAAAGGCCGCGTGATCCACATCTTCGGGCGCGGGCACGCGCAGGGCCCGGATCACCACCTGGGGCGTGTTGCGGTACAGTTCAACCTCGCCCTGGATCTCCAGAAACCCGCCCACGGCCGCCAGCCCGGCCTCGTGGTCGCTGACATCCCAGCGTTTGGCCTCGATGCGGCCCGAGTTGTCTCGCAGGGTAAGGGCCAGATAGGGCTTGCCGTTGCGGGCCTTGAGGGCTTTGGCCGCCGCCACCTGGTACACGGCGTGGACCGGGCCGGGTTCAAGGCTGGCGATATAGGCGTGGCCGTCTTCCATGGGTTCCTGCCGGGTTTGGGTGACTGTCCTGGCCCCTTTGCTGTCGGTTGCGGTGCCTTATGCTAACGCGCGCACAAACCAAGGCGAGACTTGGCCGACCAGAACACAATTGAGCGCGCGATGACCGGCCTGGGCAGCACGATCGTGCGCGCGGGTGAACTGATCCGGCGCGCGCGCGTGGATTTCGGCAGCGCCCACGAGCCGCGCCAGCGCCTGCTGACCGCGCTGGCGGCCATTGTGGCGGCCTGCGGTGTACTGACATTGTTACTGGCGCCGGTGGGGGATGTCCCGGCGCTGGACTATGTGGAAGCGCCCCTGAACAACGCCCGCGTCACGCGGCTGGAAGACCCGGCCCTGCGTGACCCTGATATTCTCGTGATCGCCATTGACGACCGCGCCCTGGCCTACGGCGACGCCACAAGCCTGGGCTTTTCGCGGCCGGCTGACCGCTACGCCTGGCCCTGGCCCAGGCATGTCTACAACAAGCTGATCCGCTGGTGCCGCGCCGGCGGCGCCCGCGTGGTTGCCTTTGACTTTGTGTTTTCCGAAACCGGCCCCAACACCAACGACCCGTTCACCCTTGTGCCGCGCGACACCGGCGGTTTTTCCCGTGTCTGGACTGCCGACAAGGCCGGCGACGGCCTGTTCATTCTGGAAGCCACGGCCCGGCCCGATGTGGTGCTGGCGCTGGCCACCGATACCCGCGGGCGCGAGCGCGAGCGGCGCGACGAACTGCTGGGCCGGTATGCCGCGCCGGCGCTGCGCGGCACCGAGCCGGCGACACTGGCGCCGGTTCCCGGCGCGCGGGCGCTGGCGGCGCCGCTGGCGGGGCTGCTGGACGGGCGCCCGACCAGCACGCTGATGAACGATATTGCGCAACTGCCGCCCGACGAACAGCGCGCCGAAGTCACGGCCTATTACGCCACGCTGGCGCGCCAGAGCCCGGCCTTTGAGGCCCCGCGATTTGGCAGCCTTCTGCCCCTGCCCCAGCCGATGCTGCGCGGCGTGGCGGGCGCGGGGCTGGTGCATGCCATGCCCGACTCCGCCGACGGCGTGCTGAGGCACGCGCTGCTGGCGGCCTCGCACGACGGGCACAACTACCGGCACTTCGCGCTGGAGTGCTGGCGTTTGTGGGTGCTTTCGCACGCGCGCCAGGGCAATGCCGCGGCGGCGGGCATTGCCGTACGCGACGGCAGGCTGGCCTGGGACGGCGCCGAATATGATCTTGCGGCTGAACTGCGCGACGTGCCGCTGAAGTTCGGGAACGGGCGGCTGCGCTATCTGGGCGTGGATGTGCCGGTGGACGAAGCCGGCCGGATTCACCTGCGCTACCGCGCGCTGCTGCCGCTGGAACAGGACCCGGTGTACCGCACCGGCAGCGACGCCGTGAAAGAACAGGCGCGCCAGGCCTACGCGGCGGGCGACCTTGTCGCGCTGTATCCCACGGTCAGCGCCGCCGACGTGCTGGCCGACTGGGATGCCTGGGATCTGCGCCACGGCGGCTGGGAACGCCGGCGCGAGGAACTGCGCCGCCAGGTCCGCGCCGTGGAAGAAGAAATGGCCTACGAAGACGACGATGCTGTTCTGGCGCGGCTGCGCGAACAGCTTGACTCGCTGCGGCGCAGGCTTGACGGCATGCCCCCCGAACCACCCCAAGGCTGGCCGAAGCTGCGGCTGGGTGACCCGGCGGTGCTGGTCAAGGACAAGGTGGTGATGATCGCGGGTTCGGCGCCGGGGCTGGGCGATCTGCACCACACGCCGCATTCGCGCACGACGCCGGGCACGTACTTTGTGGCCAATGTGCTGGACAACCTGCGGCACAACGACGTGATGACGCGGCCCGGCCGGGGCTGGGACTGGGTGCTGGCCTTTGGCGCGGCGGCGTTGGCGGCCTGCGCGGTGATGTACGCGGGACGCATGCGCAACGCGCTGTTGCTGGTGCTGGCCCTGGGCGCGGTGGTGGTTGTGGCGTCTGTGCTGTGTTTTCGCGTCCAGGTGTGGCTGCCTACGGCGGCGCCGCTGGCGGGGCTGGCGCTTGGGTTCGGCCACGGCGCGCTGGCCAAGGCCCTGACCGAGGGCCGCCAGCGCCGCCAGCGCGAGGCCTTTGCCCGCCAGTACATGGGCAAAGAACTGGTGGATTACGTGATCCGCAATCCCGGCTCGCTGAAGCTGGGCGGCGAAAACCGGCCGATGACGATTTATTTCAGCGACGTGGCGGGCTTCACCACCGTGACCGAAACGCTGGGCCCGAACAACCCCGAACGGCTGGTGGAACTGCTGAATGTCTATCTTGAGCGCATGACCGATCTGATGCTTGAGACCGGCGGCGTGATAGACAAGTACATCGGCGACGCGATCATGTGCTTCTGGGGCGCGCCGATGAAAATGGACGACCACGCCGTGCGCGCCGTGCGCGGGGCGTTGCGTTGCCGCGCCGAGCTGGCCCGCATGCAGCCGTTGTTTGCCGACGCCGTGCGCCAGGTGGCCCCGCAACTGATCAAACCCGACGGCACGGTTCTGTACGCCCGCGCCGGCATCAACACCGGCGTTGTCACCGTGGGCAACATGGGAAGCTCCAAACGCTTTGCCTACACCGTGATGGGCGACGCCGTGAACCTGGCCGCGCGGCTGGAACCCCAGTGCAAGGAATACGGCACGGATATTCTGGTCGGCCCGAAAACCGCCGAGGCCGTGAAGGGCGAGTTCACGCTGCGCCGGATTGACCTGATGGTAGTCAAGGGCAAGAGCGAACCGACCGAAGTGTTTGAGGTGCTGGGCGACAGGGAAGTGCCGGATTTTGTGCGCCAGTTGCTGGCCGAATACGAACGCGGCATTGACCTGTTCCGCGACCGGCAGTTCGCCGCGGCGCTGGAATGCTTCAAGCGTGCCCAGGCCCACGAGCCCAACGCCACCACCGGCGAAACCACGCCCAGCGGTCTGTATATCGCGCGCTGCGAGGAACTGATCCTGCACCCGCCGGCGGGCAGCTTCACCGGCGTGTACGTGAAAAAGACGAAATGATTGTTCTACATGGAACGTTCTGGCTGCATGCTGCCGACCTTTTTTGTTTCTCATGGTGCGCCGACCTTCCCGCTGGAGCGGGAACAGCCGGTGCATGGTTTCATGGCTGGTCTGCTTAAAGGCCTGGCTCCCCGTGCGGTTCTGATGGTCTCGGCGCACTGGGAAGAGGCCGTGCCAACGGCCACGGCGGCATCGCCTCTGCGCACGATTCACGATTTCTACGGCTTTCCCGCCGAGCTTTACGACCTGCGTTATGAGCCGCCGGGTGCGCCCGAACTGGCGCGTCGCAGTGTTGACCTTCTGGCCGGGGCCGGCCTTGCCGCGAAGCTTGACCCGGTGCGCGGGCTGGATCACGGCGCGTGGACGCCGCTGATGGTGGCGCGGCCGCAGGCGGATCTGCCGGTGGTGCAGTTGTCACTGGTGCGCGGGCTGGACCCGGCCACGCATATGGCGGCAGGCCGTGCATTGGCCCCGCTGCGCGCGGAAGGCGTGCTGATTGTGGGTTCCGGCGGCGCGGTGCATAACCTGCGCGCGATTGACTGGTCAGCGCTGGGGCCAGGCGCGAAAGCATCGCCGCCGCCTGGCTGGGCAACGGATTTTCGCGCCTGGCTGGATACAACGCTGGCTCTGCCCGGCGGCCAGCGCGCCGCCGCGTTGCGCGACTGGGCCAAAGCCCCCGGTGCGCGCATGGCGCATCCGCGCGAGGAACACCTGCTGCCGCTGCATGTGGCCGTCGGAGCCGCGGGAAACGACCGGGCCGAATTGATCCACGAAAGCTGGCAGGGCGGGTCGCTGAGTCTTGCCGCCTGGCGGTTCGGATAGCCCGCAACACCCTGCAAGCCGGGGTGCCGCATCGCGGGGTTACTTCATGACGGCCTTGTATTCGGGAATCTGGGCCGGATCCTTGCCGGCTTTGGCAAACAGTTCTTTCACGCCGCGCAGAATGCCCGGGTCTTCCTGGTAGTTCTGGGTGAATTCGGCGCCGCGATCGTCGGCGACGCGGGTGCGCAGGGCAAAGCGCAGTTCGCGTCGTACATCGTCGGGCGACAGGCGGGTGTTAAGCCCGGCATAGAACTCGTCAAAGCGCGGCCAGGCCTGGGTCTGCAGACCGTCGAATGACGCCAGCCGCATCAGCAGCGCCTTGCCCTCGCCGCGGTAATGCAGGTCGAGGTAATCGTCCAGGCGTTTGGATTTGCGCAGCTTGTCAATGGCGTAGACCTGCCAGCTTTGGAGGTACTGGGGGTCCACGTGGATGTGGGGGCTGACGCCGCCGACGCCGGCGTGGCGGTCAATGGTGACGCCACTGGGCAGGTAGTAGCTGAACACGGTGGTCTTGAGCACGCGCGAGCCGGCGCTCTTGTCCACGGGGTAAAAGCTCTGGCCCACGCCCTTGCCAAAGGTGTTGCGGCCGATGACGACGGCGCGGTTGTTGTCCTTGAGCGCGCCGGAAAGCATTTCACTGCCGCTGGCGCTGTCGCCGTCAATCAGGACGACCAGCGGGATTTCGGTGTATTCCCCGCCGCGCGAGCGCAGCGACGGCTGCGGGCCCTTCCACTCGCCCCAGCGCCCGCCGGTGGTGCTGATCACCTTGCCGCGGGGCAGAAACTGTTCGGCGATTTCGACCACGGCGGTCAACTGGCCGCCGGGGTTGCCGCGCAGGTCCAGAATCAGACTTTCCATGCCCTGACGGCGCAGGTTGTCCAGCGAGGCCTTCATGTCCTTGCCGCTGTTGGCGCCAAAGCGTGTCAGACGCACATAGCCCACCTTGCCGGGAAGCATTTCTTCCAGTGCGGTGTCCACGTGTACGACCTGGCGCTTGATTTCGAACACCAGTTCTTTGTCCACGCCGCGGCGCTGCACATAGATAACAGCAGTGGTGCCTTCGGGGCCGCGCACCAGTTTGACGCCCTCTTCAAGCGTCAGTTTGGTCAGATCCACGCGCTTGCCGTCGGCGCCGTTGATGCCCAGCAGGCGGTCGCCGGTGCGGATGCCGGCCTTGTAGGCCGGGCCTTCGTAGATGGGCTGGGTAATGTAGATGACGTTGTCTTCGCCCTGGGCCACGTGGGCGCCGATGCCGACATAGCGACCCTCCTGGTCTTCGTTCATTTCGGCTATTTCGGCGCTGGTCATGTAGCCGCCGTAACGGTCAAAGCCGGTGGCCATGGCGCGGCAGGCGGCGTCCACCAGATTTTCGGGCGTGGTGGTCTGGCGTTTCTCGTTGTAGGTCAGAAAGTCGTCGGCGTAGTGCTGGCGGATGGCGCGGATCTGCACGGCAATCAGGGGTTCCGGCGCGGCGCCGGCCACGCCGGTTTTGTGGTCCTGCACGGCCTGGTCAATCTTGACGATTTCGCGGCCCAGACGCGCCAGGCGGCCGAGGTCACCGGGTTCGCGGGCCAGGGCGGCCAGCCGGCCGTCCACGGAAGCGGCATGCCCCAATTGCGCCAGGGCCAGCGCGGCGCGGGCCACCAGGTCGTGGTCGCCGCTGCCGGTGAATTCGCGCAACTGGTCCAGCGGCAGTTGTTCGCCGGTCATGACGTGCAGTGCTTCGCACAGCGCCACGCGCGTGGCGCCGGCGCGCCTGCCGGAATCGGTCCAGGCGTCGCGCAGGCGGTCGGCCAGTTGTTCGCTGTCGGGAGCCTCGGCGGCCAGAAACAGGGCCAGCGGCTCCAGCACACTGTCGTCGTCGCTCTTGAGCAGGTCGGCCAGGGTTTCCAGCGCCGTGTCACCCGAGCCCAGCGCAAACAGCAGCCGCGCGCACACCAGGCGCACATGGGGGCTTTCGTGGTCCAGTCCTTTTTCCAGCAGCGGCGTGACTTTGCCGCCGTCTTCGCCGCGGGTCATGCTGCGCAGCGAAAACGCGTAGTCCCAGGCCTTGTCCGGGCGCTTGGCGATGCGTTCGATCAACTGCTCGGCGCGTTCGGTCAGGGCTTCCTGCGCGGCCAGGGGAACGGCCAGCAGCAGGGCGGTCAGGGCAAGAGCCAGTCGCATGGGTGTCTCCGGGTGCAGCCACAGCATACTTCACGCGCGGCGGGGGCAGGGAGCCCCTTTTCGGCCCCCAGCCCCCGTCCATTGATACGGCTTGAGCTGCGTTCGGCGGTCAATTTCCGCCGGCGGCGCCGCCCTTGTCGTCGGGCTTTTTAGGCTCAATGTTGTCGGCGGACTTGAGCCACACCACCTGGTCACCCTTGGTGACAGGCTTGTTGGCTTTTTCATCAAGCGTTGCGCAGCCGATTTCCTCGACCGCGTTTTCAGGCTTGTCGTCCACGTGGTAGTGGCGCACAACCTTGACCTTGCACACGATTTCGGCCTTGGAGTCCAGCACCACCATAGTGGCGCCCACGGGCGGAATCTGGCCGCTGTCCATGCGCACCAGAAGGTTGCTGGCGGCGCCGGGCCGGCTGCCCATGTTGACCACCAGTACTGTGCCCGTGAAGTCGTACTTGCTGCTTTCGACGGGCTTGACCACGCCCGCACCCTTGCCGCCCAGGCGGGCGTTTTCGGCCTCAAGGGCCGAGTTGGCATCCTTGAGGTTCTGGATGTCGGACTTCATCAGCGCGATTTCGGCCTTCAGCGCGCGGATTTCCTTCTGGGCTTTCTGGTATTCAGGGTGCCTGGAGATGTCAGCGCCCTCCAGACCCTTCATGCGTTCGACCAGGCTGTTGGCGTTGTCCAGCGCGGCCTTGAGATCGGCCTCAAGCTGGGTGATGCGGGCCTCGGCGGCTTCGCGCAGGCGCTTTTCCTGGGTCAGGGCGACGTCGGCCTGGAAGATCTCTTTTTGCAGCCGCAGGGTTTCTTCAGGGTTGCCGGCTTTGAGTTTGCCGTCCAGCCCGTCAATCGTGGCCTTGAGCGTGACCAGCGACGCCTCAAGGTCACTGACTTTCTTGAGGCGGGATTCGAGCTCTTCAAAGCGGCGCTTGTCGGCGGCGTCGGCAGCGCTGATTTCCTTGCTGATGGCGTCCTTGTACGAACGCAGGTCTTCGGCCAGTGCGTTGAGTTTGCGGTCGGTGGCGTCGCCGGCGCCGCCGTCGCGGTTGAGAATCGCGGCCAGAACGGGGTCAACCTTGCCGGTTTCCTTGGATTTGAGGGCTTCCAGCTCGGCGCGCAGTTGCGCGTTCTGGACACGGGCCTCGTTGTCCTGGCAGCCAAAGGCGGTAACCGAAGCAACGGCCAACGCGACCGCAATGGTCCAACGCATGCGTTCTCCCGACGGGGAACAGCCTCGCCGTCTACGCAGGCGGCGTGACAGGGGTACAGGGGGGCCATTGTTGCAAGGACAGCACCGCTTTGCAACGCGGGGGAAGGCCGGGCAACGTCCGGTAATGCGGATTGGCGATGGCGGGTCGTCTCACGATGTCACGCGGCGGAACTCGAACTTGTGGATCGTGCGGCCCTGGGCGCGGAACTTCTGTTCCCAGTTGGTTACACCCTGGGGCGCGTCGGCGCCCACGGCGCGCCAGGTCGGCGTGAAGTCAGGGTCAGCCAGAAACACCTGTTCCATCTGTTGCGCGTAATCTTCGTGGTCGGTGGCCAGCCTGACCAGCCCGCCCGGTTGCAGCACGCGCGCGCACTGGCGTGCAAAGGGCGGCTGGATCAGCCGGCGCTTGTGGTGCCGGGCCTTGGGCCACGGGTCAGGAAAGTAGATATGCAGCACGGCAATGCAGGCGTCGGCCAGGTTGTCGCGCACCAGATGCGCGGCGTCGTCGCGCACAATGCGAAAGTTTGCCAGGCCGCGCCGAGCGGCGCGTTCGGCCACCAGGCGGAAGTAGCGGCCGGCCCATTCAACGCCAAGAAAGTTCACGCCGGGGTTCTGTTCGGCGCTCTGGATCAGAAACCGGCCCTTGCCCACGCCCAGTTCAAGCTCGACCGGGTGGTTGTTGCCGAATACCGCCGCCAGGTCGTGGCGGTGGGCGACTCCCTGGGGGACGGCCGGCAGCACTACCGGCGCGATGTCTGTGGCCCTGGCCATGGCCGGGTGTGATACCGAAAAGCGACCAAAGGTCGAGGCGCAGGCCGAACTTTTGTCAAAGCCGGCGGCGTGGTTTGCCGATGCCCCCAGTCGGCGTGTCGTGCCGGGGGGATCATGGTCGGCGGACCTTGTCCATTGCGTGCGGCCCTTACGGGCTATCTTGATTACCTGCGGCTGGAGTGCGGTCTGGCGGCCAACACGCTGGCGGCGTACCGGCGCGATCTGGTACGACTGCTGGATTTTCTGTTCGAGCGCGACCTGCTGGATCCCGGCCAGGTGAAGCCGGACGACCTGACCGAATTTCTGGCCCGTCAGCGCCAGTCCGGGCTGGATGACCGCACATTGGCGCGGCGTGTCAGCGCGATCCGCATGTTTTTCCGCTATGTAAGCGTTGAGATCACGCGCGGGCCTGACCCCGCCCAGTTTCTGGCCCCGCCCAAAGTGGCGTCGTGTCTGCCGGATTACCTGACGCCCGAACAGGTCACACGGCTGCTGGACAGCGCCAACGGTGACGGGCCGATTGAACTGCGCGACCGCGCGATTCTGCATACCCTGTACGCCACCGGCGCGCGGGTCAGTGAAGTGTGCGGCCTGACATTGACCCGCGTGAACCTGAACGCCGGGTACCTGAACGTTCATGGCAAGGGCAGCAAGGAACGCATCGTGCCGATCGGCCTGGCGGCGGCGGGGCAGATGCGCCGGTACCTGGAATCCGGTCGGCCGGCACTGCTGCGCGCGCCGACCGACCGGGTGTATCTGAGCCGCAGCGGCCGGCCGCTGTCGCGCACGCGCGTCTGGGAAGTGGTGAAGATTTACGCCGGTCTGGCGGGTATCCGGCCCGAACTGGTGCATCCGCACACGTTCCGGCACTGCTTTGCCACCCACATGCTCGAAAACGGGGCCGACATCCGCAGCGTGCAGGAAATGCTGGGCCACGTCAGTATCAGCACGACCCAAATCTACACCCACGTGGACGACAAACGCCTGCGCGGCGTAATGCTGAAGTTCCACCCGCGAGCGGCGGTGTGACTACCGGTGGGCCGTCACCACCAGCGACTGAGTCTGCGGATCCAGCACGATGTCGTAGATTTCACCCTCGTTACAGGCCTGGCGGATCTCCCATACCGCCGGTGCCTTGAGAAACACCATGCGCCCCAGGCCCTGGGGCAGGGTTGCGGTCTGCAGGCTGGTGCGTTCGGCCACCGGCGCGCCATTGCGGTCGGTGCCGCCCAGAGCAATGAACTGGTAATAGCCGCCCTCGCCCAGCCAGTCCCAGGCCGCGCGCCACTGCAGCACTTCGACGGTGAGGTGAAAGTGATCGCCGCCGGTCAGCACCGGGCGACGTTGTTCGGGCTGGCGGCGACCGGCATTATCCACGGGGTAAAACAGCAGGTTGGTCTGGTTGGTTTCGCGGTCGAGCTTGCCGATTTCAATTTCGGCGATCTTGCGCGGTTGTTCAGGCTGGGATTTCAGCGCCGAGGCCGCGATCGCGATCAGCAACGCCTCGATCGCCAGCCAGATCACGAACGCGCCCAGCGCCAGCAGCCCGAAGTCCACAATCGGGGCCACGCGGGTGGTTTCGACATCTTCACGCCGGCGCGTGCGCGCCCAGTAATAGACGCGCTGGGCCACATAGCTGACCAGAAACACGCCCAGCACGCAGGCGATGACGGCAAAGGCCTTGAGCCGGAAGTTCGGGTCTTCGCCCATGGCCTGATTATGGCGCGCGGGCCTGTACTGGGTAGGGGCGATTGGCCGTCAGGCTGCCGTGGCGGGCAGACGGATGCTGTCGGCAAAGTCTTCTTCTTCGATGACTTCAGGCGCCGCGTGCACCCCGACGGCGGGCAACCGGATGCTTTCCGGAAAATCGTCTTCGAGAATTACCAGCACGCCATCGTGCACGTCGGCGTTGCGGCGTTCAGCCAGGGCGTCCAGCGCCTCGCCCAGGCCGTACAGCGCAAAGGCGTCGCGCATGCGCGCGCTGGGTTCCATAAGCCGCAGCCGCACGCCTTGGGCCCGGCAGGTTTCCAGAAACTCGACCAGTACCGCCAGGCCGCACCCGTCCATGCTGGCCACGCGCGAGCAGTCAAGCATCACCACGCGCGCGCCCGGCGCCAGCAGCTCCAGCAGGCGCCGGCGCAGGTTTGGCGCGTCGGCAAACCGGAAGGCTCCGGACAGTTCGGCCTGGGGCGTGGGGGGGTGGGGGGGCGGCGCGGGGGCAACCGGCGCGGCAGCCGTGCGGCGGATGCGGTCGGTGAAACGGCGAATCGCGGCCAAGGCCATGGCGTGCCTCCGCTTCTGGCATCGGCAGGGTGTGGCGGCGGCCTTGACCCCAATGCGGATTTACGCCGTGACGGGCGCGACAAAGCGGCCATCGGCCATCTGAAGCCTGCGTTGGGCGCGGTCGGCGATGTGCTGGTCGTGGGTGACGATCAGGAACGTCTGGGCGCGTTCACGGTTGAATTCCTCGATCAGTCTGAAAATTTCGTCGGCGGTCTTGCTGTCCAGGTTGCCCGTGGGTTCGTCGCAGAACACTACCGAAGGCTCGTTGAGCAGAGCCCGCGCCAGCGCCACGCGCTGTTTTTCGCCGCCCGACAGTCGTGACGGAACGTGCCCCAGGCGTTCGCCCAGGCCCACGCGCTTGAGCAGCTCAATGGCCGATCGGCGCAGCCGGTCGGCGTCCTGCATCCAGGCCAGGGCGCCGCTGCCGATGCGGCCGGGCATAATCACGTTTTCCAGCGCCGTGAATTCGGGCAGCAGGTGAAAGCTCTGGAACACAAAACCGAACTCGCGGTTGCGTACCGCCGCTGCCTGTTCGGGCGACAGCCGGGCCAGGTCGCGGCCCTTGTAAAGAATCTCGCCCGAGGTGGGGGTGTCCAGCAGCCCCAGCAGGTGCAAAAGTGTGCTCTTGCCGGCGCCGCTGGCCCCGACAATGCCCGCGATTTCACCGGGGTACAGGGCAAAGTCCACACCGCGCAGCACATGCAGCACGGTTTCGCCGGACTGAAAGTCGCGCACCAGATTGCGGCACTGCAACAGGGGCTGGCGCGCGGGTTCGGCCGATGGCTGGTCGGTCATGGGCGCATTGTTGCAACGCCGACGGTTTGCGGCAGGGGGAAAAGAACGTCAACGGCGCCGACGCCGCCAGACCAACACCAGGGCCACCGCCACAAACGGCACAATCGAGCCCGTGCCTGCGGCGCAGCCTCCGCCCCCTTTTTTGCCGCCGCCCTTACCGTCACCTCCACCTCCGCCCCCGCCCCCGCCCGTGGAAACCGTAAGCAGGGCCTCGTTGCTGGTCACACTGCCGCCGGCGTTGCTGACCACGCAGCGGTACAGCCCGCCGTTGTCGGTCAGCGCCAGCGCGGGGGTGGTGTAGCTGTCTGAGTTGGCGCCGGGAATGTCCACGCCTGCCAGTTGCCACTGAAAGCTCAAACCGGCGCCCGTGGCCGCTACGGTAAACGTGGCCGTGGCGCCCGGCGCCGCCGTCTGGGGCTGCGGGTGCAGGGTGATGACCGGCAGGGCGGTGGTCACGGTGATGGTGACAGTCACGCCCTGGCTGAGGTTGTGATAGCTGCCGCTGCCCTGTTCCAGCCGCGTGGCCCGAACCATGTAATCCACGCTGCCCAAGGGCGGTGCGGCGTCGCTGTAGCTGTTGCCCGTGACCGGGGTGCCGGTCAGGCGCGTCCAGGCGCCGCCGGCGCGCCGGTACACGTGATAGCCCAGCACGCTGTCGGTGCTGGCGGCCCAGTTCAGGTCCACGGCGGCACCGTTCTGCACGGCGTTGGGTGTGCCGGGCGGCGCAATCACATGCAGGCGCAGCGTCGGGTCGCCCATCAGCGCGATATGCACCTGCTGGTTGCCGTAGGTGCTGATGGAGGGCCGATTCTGGGTGTACAGCAGCGTTTCGCCGATCGTTTCACCCAGAGCCATGCCGTGCCAGTACCAGTGAGGCCGGCCGGACCAGCAGCAGGTAAGCCCCTTGCCGTTGGCGATGCTGGCGCGCAGCAGGTTGTTCTGGCTGTCCCAGTCGCCAAAATAGCTGCCGAACAGACAGGTAAAGGCAACCTGGCACTGGTTGGAGGCGTTGGCGAAGTTGGTTGTGGTGCCCACGCCGCTGCAACTGGTGTAGCTGCCGCCGCCGCAGCCATAGGCCCACATGTAGCTGCCGGCGGTGGTGCTGCCGAAATAGTCGGCGTCGGCCACGTTGGCCGGCCCGAACATGGGCGCGAAGCCGCGCCAGGCGCTGGCGGCAAAGGCTTCGCCGGAAAACGCGCCGAAGTTGTCATCAATCACCGCGCGCATCTGGGGTGTCCAGGTTTTGTGGCGGAACTCGTGGTGCTTGTTCAGCCAGTTGCGCAGCAGTTCGGTTTCCGTGGTGCTGAACTGGGGCATGTTGGCGAAGTCCACGCGGCCTACCGCCAGTTCAACCTGGCCTGGGATGCTGCTCTGGTCGTATTTGCCGTCGCCGGGCACGTTGCGGTTTTCGGGTCGTGTGGCGCTGGTGTTGTTCACGCTGGTGTCTGTCCAGGTGCCGTTCATTTCGCCGTAAAACACGTCAGCGGCCCAGGCTCCCTGGTGATCCGGGTGGGCGTCGGGGTTGAAGTTGCCGCTGTAGGGCACCGGCACGCGGCCGATGATCAGCACCGCGCGCGTACTGGCCGGCGCGGCGTTGTAGGCCGCCGTGACCAGCGCCTTGACGCTGACCACCGTGTCCGTGGGAGCCACGTCGTGGCGGATCACGGCCCAACCGTCGCCTTCCAGGTCTTGCTGCAGCCGGGTCAGTTCCGTGGCCAGTGTGGCGGTGTGGGTGTTGTCGCACAGCAACACGATCCGCCCGCGGTCGTGTACTGCCGCAACCTCAATCCCTGCGGTGGCAAAACCATAGGCTGTGGGTGTGCCGTTTTTGACAACCGCGTATTCATAGGCCGTGCCGACAGACACGCTGCTGTCCACATAACCGGTGGCCGAGGCGGCCAAAGTGGTCACGGCCGAGCCCCAAGTGCTGGAACCCTGCGCACGACGGTAGATGGTAAAACTTGTGGTGCTGGCCAGTGCCGGCCAGGCCAGCGAAATCTGGGCCGGGCTGGCTTGCACGCTGACCGTGATTTCGACAGCGTAGGGCCGGGCGCCGCTTTGAGCGGCAAGGCCGGGCGTGACAAGCACAAGAAAAAGAAAACACGGAACAAGCCAGCCGGTGCGCATGGCTTCTCCAGAAGTTGCCAGGGAGACGCGCAGTCTAGGCCACCACCGGCGGTGGTCCAAGGACAAAGTGGGTGTTATTCCGCCAGGCGCGTAACCAAGGCAATGTCTTTGGCCGGGATTTCAATCGCCTTGATGCGCGGCCAGTGGCCCCACTGGCGCACGTTGGCCAGATACTGGGCGTTGGTCTGGCCCTCCTGGCCTTCGTCGTGGCTGTCAGCGTCCAGCAGCAGAATGCCCTGTTCATTCAGGTGATCGCAGCGGCCGACGTACAGGCGCGGCCCGTGGGTGCGCACCACGACGGTGATGCCGTGCAGATCGCCCTTGTCGTTATGGAAAGTGCCCATGTGTGTGGTGGTCAGGTTTGCGGTTGCGGCGGGTTTTTCCAGGGTGTTTTCACCAGCAGATCCATGCGGGTGATGTCGGCCTTGGGGATAAAGACTTTCTTGATGCGCGGCCAGTGGCCGGTCTGCAGCGCGTTGTCCAGGTAGTTGGTGACGTCGGCTTGGGCAAAGCTGCCCTCAAGCTGGTCGAGGTCAACCATGATCAGTTGTTCGTTTTCAAAGCGCGAGCAGCGCCCGACAAACGTCTTGTGGTCGCGCGTTTCCACGACGCAGGTCTTGCCGTGGAACTCGGCCAGACGCTTCTGCGGGTCAGATGTCGGTTCGGTGCTCATCGGTATCGGGCGTGCCGCTGGGTCAAGGTCAGGGCCACTCGGCGTCCCGCGCCTGCATGGCCCTGACGCCATCCTCGACCTGACTTACACCGTCTGCTTGGCGCGAACCTTTTCGAACTCGTCCACCAGGCGCTTGGCCACGGCTTCAGGGTTGCCGCCCTCGAACACGTGGCGCGGCACATAGCTGACCGGCTGGCCGTCCTTGAAAATGTAGACGCTGGGGCTGCTGGGCGGCACCTGGGGCATGCGGGCGCGCACATTGGCCACGGCGTCGGTGTCGTTGCCGGCAAACACGGTGCCGACCTTGTCGGGCTTTACCGTGTGCTGAAGGGCCTTGAGGATGCCCGGTCGTGCGGCGCCGGCAGCGCAGCCGCACACCGAGTTCACCACTACCATGGCCACGCCGGTCTTGTCGGCAAGGAATTTGTCCACGGCCTCGGCGGTTTTGAGTTCCGCCACGCCGTTGTCGGCAAGTTCGGCGCGCATCCAGGCGATCATCTCTTCGGGATAGGGCATGGGTCTGTCCTCCGGTTGAACTGTGCCCGCTTGGGGCATTGTCTGGGTCATTCTAGCTTGCCGCTTCCGCCAGTGACCCGGCGGCGCGCACGGCAATCAACTGTACCACCTTGTCGGCCACGGCCTTCAGTGCCACGGCCGCGGCGTCGGCGGGGTGCGATTCCACAATCGGAACGCCGCCGTCGCCGCTTTGTACCACCCGTTCGGTCAGCGGCACCGAGCCCAGGTTGGCTATGCCGTAACGTTTAGAGGCCTTGTCGGCGGCGCCGGCGCCGAAGATGCGGGTTTCCTTGCCGCAGTGGCCGCAGACAAAGGAACTCATGTTTTCCACCACCCCCAGCACCGAAACCTTGACGGTGTTGAACATGCCGATCGCGCGCTGCACGTCGGCCAGGGCCACATCCTGGGGTGTGGTGACAACCACGGCCACGGCGCCGGGCACCATGCGTGCCAGCGACATCTGCACATCGCCGGTGCCTGGGGGCAGATCCACGACCAGATAGTCCAGGTCGCCCCAATCCACCTGGCCCAGAAACTGACCCAGCGCCGAATCCAGCATCGGGCCGCGCCAGATTACAGGTTGGCCTTCCTCAAGCAGAAAGCCCATGGACATCAGTTTCATGCCCAGGCGGCGCAACGGGACAATCGTTTTGTCGTCGCGGGCGGTGGGTTGTTCATTACGGATGCCGAACATGGTGGGCAGGCTGGGGCCGTAAATGTCCGCATCCAGCAGCCCGACCGCGGCCCCGGTTCGGGCCATGGCCAGCGCCAGGTTGCAGGCCACGGTGCTCTTGCCCACGCCGCCCTTGCCGCTGCCCACAAAAATTACGTTGCGCACACCAGGAATCAGATCCACGGCGGTTTTCTGAAGTCGCGCCGTGTTGGCTGTCATGTTGACATTGACCTCGCGGACGCCCAGCCGGGTCTTGAGCGCGGCGGTTACGTCGGCGGCGATCTTGTCCTTCAGCGGGCAGGCCGGAGTGGTCAGCTCGACGGTGAGTTCGATGCTGCCGGCCGACACCCGGATGTCCTTGACCATGCCAAGCTCGACCAGGTCGCGGTGCAGGTCCGGGTCCTGGACGCCCTTGAGCGCGGCTTTGACGTCGGCTTCGGTGTGCATGGAGAGAGCGTATAATGCGGCTATGCAGTGTCTACCGTATGCAACGCCGTGGAACGGGCGTTGATTCCCGCTCCGGCACGGAAAGAGGGAGGGGAAGATTGGAAGGGTAAGAAGCTGCACAGGCGGAAACGAGGAAGGCTGCCCACGGGCAGCCTTCCTGTTGCTTTTCCTTCCAAACTTTCCCTTTCCCTGCCTTACCCGATGTTCATGGTCAGCAGGAACTCGGCGTTGTGCTGGGTTTTCTTGAGCTTGTCCTTGAGCAGTTCCATGGCCTCGATCGGGTTCATGTCGTTGAGAATGCGGCGCAGCACCCACATGCGCTTTTGCTCTTCAGGGTCCAGCAGCAATTCTTCCTTGCGTGTGCCGCTGCGGGTGACGTCAATCGCCGGGTAGGTGCGGCGGTCGGCCAGACGGCGGTCCAGGTGCAGTTCGGCGTTACCGGTGCCCTTGAACTCTTCGAAGATCACCTCGTCCATGCGCGAGCCGGTGTCAATCAGGGCCGTACCGATGATGGTCAGCGACCCGCCTTCTTCAATGTTGCGGGCGGCGCCAAAGAAGCGCTTGGGCCGCTGCAACGCGCTGGCGTCCACGCCGCCGGTCAGGATCTTGCCGCTGTGGGGCTGTTCGGCGTTGTAGGCGCGGCCCAGGCGGGTGATGCTGTCCAGCAGGATCACTACGTCGGTTTTGTGCTCGACCAGCCGTTTGGCCTTGTTGAGCACCATTTCGGTGACCTGCACGTGGCGCGAGGTGGCTTCGTCAAAGGTGCTGGCCACGACTTCGGCGTCCACGTTGCGCTCCATGTCGGTGACTTCTTCGGGGCGCTCGTCAATCAGCAGCACGATCACGTAGATGTTGGGGTGATTCTGGCGGATGGCGTTGGCGATTTTTTGCAGGATCACTGTTTTGCCGGTGCGCGGCGGGGCGACGATCAGACAGCGCTGGCCCATGCCGATGGGTGTGACCAGATCAATCACGCGCAGGTTGATGTCGTTTTTGACCTCCAGAAAGATGCGGCGATTGGGGTACAGCGGCGTCAGTTCGTCAAAGGGAACAATTTCGGTCAGCTTGTGCGGGTCGTGGCCGTTGACGTTTTCCACCTTAAGCAGCGCGAAGTAGCGTTCATTGTCCTTGGGCGAGCGAATCGTGCCCGAGACAATGTGGCCCGATTTGAGGCCGAAGCGCCGGATCTGGCTGGGGCTGACGTAAATGTCGTCGGGGCTGGGCAGGTAGTTGTAATCGGGGCTGCGCAGAAAGCCGAAACCTTCGTTCAGTACCTCCAGCACGCCCTCGCCGAAGATCATGGCTCCGCGCGAGGTATGATCTTTCAGCAACTGAAAGATCAGGTCCTGCTTCTTGAGGCCGCCGACATCCTGGATGCCCAGCTCGCGCACCTGGCGCTGCAGCTTGTCCATGGGCGTTTTCTGCAGGTCGTTCAGCTTGATCGTGGGCACCGGGCCACTGGGGCGCGCGGGCTGGGCCGGGGCGGTGCCGGTGTCCGTGGCGTCAATGTCTTCGTTGGGTGGCGCCATCGGTTTGTGCACCGGCGGCGGGGGGGCATCGCCGTTGTAGTCGGTCACGGTGGTGCTGGCCACGTCGCTGGTCATGCGGTCGGCCGCGGCCTGCTGGCGTGCGGCCTCGGCCTGAAGGCGTGCGGCCTCGCGTTCTTCGTCGCGTTCGCGGCGCACCTCCATGCGGGCCAGTTCGGCCTGCTGGCTGGCGACCTCGTACAACGGGTCGCTTTTGTCCTTGCGCGGGCCTTTGCCGCGGCGCTGGCCCCGACCGCGCCCGCGGTGCTTGTTGCGGTGGTTGCTGTTTCCGTTTCCGTTGCCTTCGTTCATGATTGCCTCGTGGTCGGCTTGCGCCGCCGGTTGTGCGCCGGGCTGTCCGTGATGGACACCCCTGACAAGCGCGTGGTTACGCGGGCCTCCTTGCCCGCCGGTTGAGGCACGGGCGCCTCGCCCGTTGCCTGGTTTTTGTGTCGCCCGACTCCTTCGGAATCGCCCGGGCTTCTGGTTGTCGTTACCCCACGTATTCGTTCCACAAACGCTGTACCTGGTGCTGCGTGGCCTCTTCGCTGCCGCCGTTGTCTATCACCGCGTCGGCCAGTGCCCGTTTGGTGTCCAGGCTCAACTGGTGCTGCTGGCGTTTCTGCACCTCGCCGCGAGGCCAGCCGCGCTTTGCCTCGGCGCGTCTTTCGCGTTCGTCTTCGGGGCAGGCCACGTACAGCAGCACGTCGTACTTGCCCTCGTAGGCCTTGCTCTCCAGCAGCAGGCTGATGTCCAGCACCACGGCCTTTGCGTCGCCCCGGATGGCTGCGTCCAGTTTGGCCTGGGTGCGCGCCCGGATTCTGGGGTGCGTGATGCCGTTGAGCCTTTCCAGTTTTGCCGCGTCACCGAATACCGCGGCGCCCAGTTTTGCCCGGTCCACACTGCCGTCGGCGGCAAACACGTCGCCAAAGGCCTGCCGGATTTCGTGCCGCACCTGCGCGTCCTTCAGCACCTCGTGTCCTTCAGCGTCGGCATCAATCACAGTGGCGCCCAGTTTTTCAAAGGCCCGGGCCACGGTGGACTTGCCGCTTGCGACACCGCCGACCAGTGCGAACACCACACTCATTACGACCGCCGTCCCTGCCTGGAGTGCGAAGTTCGAAGTGCGTGGTGCGTGGTCAACGGCATCCCTGCAACCATGAGTGGCTTGTGCCCCGGACTTCGCACATCGGACTTCGCACTTCGCACTTCAGACTTGGCTTACCTCCCCATTGTGCCCACATTCCAGCCTTCCAGCCGTTCAAGCGGCTCGCCGGGAACCTCCGTGCCGGTTGCCGCCGCGATCAACGCCAGAGCCTTGTCGCGGGCGGCGCGGCGGGCGTCGCCGTCGCGCAGGCCCTGGCTGATGACCTCGATCGTCAGCAGTTCGGTGCCCACGGCGATCACGCCCACCAACTGTTGTTCGGCGGCGGTCTCTTTGAAGTCCCAGACCACGGCCTGCAGTGTCGCGCCCTGCGGTTTGCGCCCCGCGCCGAAGCCGTCGGGGTTGCGGCTTATGCGGCGCGAAAAGGTGGCGTCGTTGCGCACACGGATGCGCAGGTCGCTCGCGTCGGGTTTCAGCCGGCGGATCAGCAGCCAGGGTTTTGCGCCTTCACCGTCAATCTGAATCGTGGAATCGCCCCCGGCTTTGCGGGCGATGTGGCCTTGGTTCAGTGGAAGGTTGAGGGTGCCCCCGGGGAAAACCAGCTTCCCCTGCTTCAACTCGTCAAGCGAGCTGGAGCACTTATGCTTCGGCAGGCCCTCTAAAGCAAGCTCGCGCTTGATGGAAATGGAGGAGAGTATCTGCTTGGCTGCAGCCCTGAGCTTTGCCGGATCGCCACCTTCAAGCACCTCCACAACAATCCGGAACGCGACCGCACGCCCGGAGAGGGTTTGCTCTCCATATGCTACGTGGGCGAATGTCTCGATTGGGGACATGACAACGGCGATGTTGTCGCGAATGACGACTTCGCCCACGTCATTCTTCTTGTCCCAAGGGCCTCCACTGCCGTTGTCGACCGCCCGGCCAGTGTGTTTGTTCACGAACTGTCGCGCAATTTCACCCACGACTGCGCCCTGTGGATTGTCCGACCGCGCTATAGCCAAGCTGATGTTCTTGGTTCCCGGCAGTTCAATCGCCATCAACTCTGTGCCGTACCAGTCCACGGGCCAGAGTTTGCTGCCTTGGGGCAGCTTGAACTCGATCAACACGCGCTCGTCGGGCGTTTCCAGTGGCGCCACGCGCAGGCGGCGTTTCTGGTCGCTGTCCAGACCCGTGTAGAAGTCGGGGTATTCGTTCTGGTCGTTGGGCACGAAGCTCAGCCACTCGATGCCGGCCTGTTTGCCGATATCGAGGAAGTCGCTTTGGGCCTCGCTGGGACGCCAGATGTCGGGCTTGATGTCAATCTCGCCGTTGGATTTCGGCGGCTGGTTGCAGGCTGCAAGCAGTATCAGGGCCAGCACACCCAGCAGGGCCTGTGTCGCCCCTGCGGGGCTCTGGCGTTGGGGGGCTGCGGACCCCGGGCTTACGCCCGGGGCTAATCTCTGGCGCCCCCTGCGGGGGCTGACTGTAATGACAGGGCTCGCGATTGGCACGCAGCGGCCCGCGATTGGCACGCAGCGGCTCGCGACCGAAGACGGACGGCCCGCGACCGGCAATCCGCAACAAGCGGCAGGCGACCCGCAACCCGCGGCGCTGTTGTTGCCTGACTTCGGACCACTGTCCACAGACCACTGCATCACTTCGCCTCCAGCCAGTTGTCGCCGATGCCGGCGTCTACCGTGAGCGGGACCTTCAGCTTCATCGCCCCGCCCATCACCCTCTGCACGAACTCGGCGCAGGCCCTGGCTTCTTTCTCGGGTGCTTCGAACACCAGTTCGTCGTGCACCTGCAACAGCATGCGATAGCTCAGGCCCTTCTTTTCAATCTCGGCGTCGGCGTTCAGCATCGCCTGCTTGATCAAATCCGCTGCTGTCCCCTGCAGAACGGTGTTGAAGGCCTGACGTTCGGCCTGGCGCTTGAGCATCACGTTGCGGCTGTTGATTTCGGGCAGGTAGCGTTTGCGGCCCGCCAGTGTCGTTACAAAACCCTGTTTGACGCACTGGGCCAGCACTTCGTCGCGCAGAGTCTTTACCCTGGGGTGACCGGCAAAGTAGTTGTCAATGTAACTTTGTGCTTCGGCGCGCGTGACGCCCAGCAGCTGCGACAGGCCCTGGGCACCCTGGCCGTACAGCACGGCGTAGTTGACGGTCTTGGCGGTGTTGCGCTGTTCCTTGGACACGTCCTTTTCGGCCACGTTGAACACGGTGGCGGCTGTGGTGGCGTGAATGTCGGCCCCGCGCTTGAAGGCCTCGATCATGTGCTTTTCGTCGGCGATGTGGGCCAGCACGCGCAGCTCGATCTGGCTGTAGTCAGCGCTGATCAGCTTCATGCCCCTGGCGGCAATGAACGCCCGGCGCAGTTTGCGGCCGTTTTCGGTGCGCACGGGGATGTTCTGCAGGTTGGGGTCTTTGCTGCTCAGGCGGCCTGTGGCGACGGTCTGGCGATAGCTGGTGTGCACGCGGTCGTCGTTGTCGGCCAGTTCCTGCAACTGGTCAATGTAGGTGGACTTGAGTTTGCTCAGGTGCCGCCATTCCAGAACCTTGGCCGGCAATGCGTGCAGGGATGCCAGGGCTTCAAGTGCTTCGACGTCGGTGCTGCGGCCGGTGCCCTTGGCGGTTTTGCCCTGTTCGGGCAGCTTGAGTTCGTCGTACAGGATTTCGCCCAGTTGTTTGGGTGACCCGATGTTGAACTCGCGCCCGGCCAACTGGTGGCACTCTTTTTCAAGGGCCGCGATCTGCTTTTCAAACTCGGCGCCCAGTTTCTTCAGGTACGGCCGGTCTACCTTGATGCCGCGGTGCTCCATGCGCGCCAGCACTTCCACCAGCGGCATTTCCAGGTTGCGGGCCAGTTCGTCCAGTTCCAGTTTCTTCAGTTGCGGTGCAAAGGCCGCGCTGACCTGCAGCGCGAAATCGGCGTATTGGGCGGCATAGGCGCAGACAGCTTTGGGGTCGGCTTTGGTTAGAGAGCCACGAGTCTTGGCGTCGCCGAACAGGGTGTCCCAGTTGTACGTGTCCTGACCCAGGTACTCGCGCGACAAGCTGGCCAGCTTGGCGTCTTCGCGCGAGCCATCCAGCAAAAACGCATCTACCTTGGTGTCGCTTTCAATACCGTGCAGGGTGATGCCCTTGTGCAGCAGGGCGCGGGCATCGGCCTTGAGATCATGGCCGATTTTGCCCTGCTTGGGGTTTTCAAGAATCGGCTTGAGCGCAGCCAGGGCATCGGCGGAAACGGGAACGTAGCCGGCCTCGCCTGGCTTCAGGGCAAAGGCAATGCCCGCCAGCGCGTCGGGCGATTCGGCGGCGCAGTGCATGGCAAAGGATTTGGTCTTGGCCAGTTTGCCCAGCCATTCTTTCAGCAGTTTGGGCGAGTCCACCAGAACGTAGTCAGTCCTGGGTGGCGCCGCGGGCGGCGCGCCGAACAGGCTGGATTGTTTGCCGGAGGGTTTGCCGGCCCGTGCAGACTTGCCGCTTGCCGGTACTTCGCGCTCCCTGTCGCTGTCCGAGCCCGAGTCATCCTTCGCTTGCGCTTCGGGTTCCTGTTCTGCGACTGCCGTGCCTGCTGTGTCCCAGCCCAGGTCGTTGATGACACTCTTGAAGTTGAGTTCGGTCAGCAGCGGCAGCAGCTTGTCTTTCTCGGGCGGCTTCAGGCGCGCGCTTTCAAGGCTAAAATCCAGCGGTACGTCCGTGCGCATGGTGACCAGTTTTTTGGAAAGCTCGGCCTCGGGCCGGAACGCGATCAGGTTCTCGCGGCGCTTGGGCTGCTTGATCTCTTCGGCGTGGCGCAGCACGTTTTCCAGCGTGCCGTACTGTTGCAGCAGTTCGGCGGCTGTTTTTGGCCCGATGCCCTTGGCGCCGGGGATGTTGTCCACGCTGTCGCCGGCCAACGCCTGCAGGTCAATGTACTGGTCAGTGGTCAGGCCGAATTCTTCCTTAAGCTCCTTCGGCCCGTAGGTCGTGTCGTCGTCGGCGTTGAGCAGCAACAGGTCGTCTTCCACCAGTTGCTTCAGGTCCTTGTCGCGGCTGACCATCCGCACGCTCAATCCCTGGCGCGCGGCGCGCTTGGCCAGGGTGGCAATCACATCGTCGGCCTCAAAGCCCTCAGCCGTGGCGATCGGGATGCCAAAGGCCCTGACTACGGCCTCGATTTTGGGCATCTGCTCGCGCAGGTCCTCGGGCATCTCGTCGCGGTTGGCCTTGTATTGCGGGTAGATCTTGTCGCGAAAAGTGGGCCCGCGCGGGTCGAGTGTACAGACCAGGTAGTCGGGCTTGTGCGACTTGATCAGTTTCTGGAGCATGCGGGTAAAGATGTACACCGCGCCCACGGGTACTCCGCGCACGGAACGGCGGCCGGCCGGGCTGTAGTAAGCCCGGAAGATCTGGCTGTGGCCGTCAATGATGTACAGGCGCTCGGGCAATCAGGAAAAAGCCATCAAAAAGCCGGGTAAGGGCAGTGTCAGTGCACAGGGCTGGAAAGGCGCGCGACCAGGATGCTGGGCGCAGCGCGGCAAAATCGCAGACACGGGGGCGGCAACCGGCCCCGGTACGCCCAAGCTGATATGGTGACACAAGGGTGTCAAGGATTTTATACCCCTTGCCTTGCCCGTGGGGGGCGGGCTCACTATCCTTCACGACGGCTTACCCCCCTGAATGCACACCCATGGCATCCCCGGCCTGGCCGGGGCGGTGTGGTTCAACACGGAGTCATTCGATGTACAGAGCCTCACGACGCGGTCTGGCGGACCTGATCGTCATGATCGTGATGATCGTGTTCCTGCTGGGCATGGGCACGCTGGCATTCTTTGCCTATGACAAGCAGCAGGCCGAAAAGCAGTACGTGTCGCGCCTGCGGCAGGTACCGGCGCGCCAGAAGGCTGAAATTGATGCCACCAGGGCGCGCTACGCCGAAGTGTGCGCGCACATCGGGTTCAAGGGCAATGCTGACTACAGCAGCCCTGACGCGATCCGTGAAATGCTGCGCCTGGGCGGCGAAACCGTGGCCGATTACTACACCATGGGCGCCAACGAGGGCCGCGGTGACGTGCGCGACGCCCAACCGCGCGACGTGACAATCGGCGGGCGTAAGGTGCGCGTGCTGTCCATTACCGGCACCGGCCAGGCCCGTGACAAGGTTTGGGAGTTCGCTGACAGCGTGACACTGCACAAGGCCATCAGTGCCCAGGACTACGTGATCCAGGAAATGGTCAGCAAGCACATCCCCAAGATCGCCGCCCAGCGCGAGGCCCAGCGGACCTTCCGCAACGATGCCGCCACCGATCGCGAGCGCGCTGTGGATCAGGCCCACGCCGAGGCCAAATCGCGCATGGAGGCCGCCGACCGCACACTGGAGGCCAAGGCCCAGGAAGTGGCAGCCAAGGAAACCGAGCTTGGTCTTGCCGCCGACGAGGAGTTCCGGGCCTATGCCAGCTTTGACTCCGAGGCCGTGCGCGGCAACCGCGAGGCTGCGTTTGCCAAACTGCGTGATACGGCCGCGGCGCGCCAGGCGGCGATTGACAAACAGCGCCAGTATCGGCTGAAGGCCGACTTCCGCCGGCTGGACGACAGCCGCGACCCCGACGGATTCATTTTTCTGGTAGATCGCAAGTCAGGCTGGGTGTGGATCAACATCGGCCAGCGCAGCGACGTGCGCCTGAACCAGACGTTTCAGGTTGTGCGTTCCGAGGCCAGCCGCTCCAGCGAACTGCCGATCGGGGAGATCCGCGTCAAGGAAATCCTTCAGGGCAACATCGCGCGCTGCCGTGTGGACGTGCTGGAAGACCCTGCGGTGTACCCTGCCGCGGGTGACGTGATCAAGAACCCCAACTTCACGGCGCGCCAGTACCGGGTGTTCGCGCTGGTGGGCAAGTTCGGCGGCAGCCACACCACGCACACGCGCCAGGAACTGGTAGATCTGCTGTTGGGTCTGGGCTTCATCGTTGTCAGCCGCATTGACGGTGCCACCGACGCCGTGATTACCGGCGGCGACTGGGCCACCGACCCGGTGTTCCGCCGCGCCAAGGACGAAGACCAGTTGAGCTTTGAGACCTACACCGAGGAGGAAGTGCTGTACTTCCTGGGAATTACGGGGCCTGACCCGCGCAAGTAAGCCGCGGCAGACAATCGGAAAACACACAACGCGCCAAGCGCCAAAACCACATAAGAGAAGCCATGGCAAAGCAACCTTCCAAAGTCGCAAGCTGGTACTGGATCACCTCGGCGATCCTGACCCCGTTTGTGCTGCTGGCTACCGTGCTGTGGGCCTATTTCGCCATGCAGAGCCAGGCCTACCGCGACGAGGCCCGCCGCATTGCCAGACAGGTCGAAGCCGACGCGGCTGATTTTGAGCCGATGGTGGCGCACATGAAGCGCCTGGCCGAAATTACCGGCTTTGCCGCCGGCGATCCGCTGAAAGATGTGAACTCGGATGTGGTCAAGGGCCAGTTGGGCAAGGTTCCGTCGCCGATTGCCGAACAGGAACCCCAGAAGCCCTACGAAGACCGCAACCCGATCTACAACATCATGCGCGACACGGAAAACGCGTTCTATGGCCAGGGTGACCAGCCCGGCCATGTGCAGAAGTACATTGCCGCGCGCGTGTATCTGGGTGAATTCGAAAAGAAAGTCCAGCGTTACCTGAACTTCAAGGCCACCCAGCACTACACCGTGCGCACCATTGACATCGGCGGCAAGACGGCGATTGCCGCCTCGGGCGACCTGTCACGCAAGATCCAGATTGCCGACGGTACCTATGTGGTGCCTGAGGCTGACATTGACGCCGCCAATAGCGACCCCAACCGCGAGCCCGCCGACCAGACCATGCGCAAGCCCGCCCGCATCACCATGGAACTGGTGCTGCGCCGCCAGGCCCAGCTTGTGTCCGACCTGATCACCGCCGACCAGCACCAGTACAGTCTGCTGTACGCCGAAGTCACCGGCAGTGTCGGTGGCGTGCCCGTGGGTTTCCAGGGCGAAGAAGCCCGCAAGGCCCAGGCTCTGCGCGATATCAGCGGCCTCAACGGTCTGGTGGACGGCCGGCGCGCTGTCAGCGAACAGCGGTTGGAAGGCGCGCTGGGCGCCGATGAACTGGCCCTGACCGAAACCAAGGCCAAGAAGCTGAACTATGAACTGGCCACCCAGGGTCTTGAATCCAACATTGCCACGCTGGCCGGCCAGTTTGAGACGGAGCGCCTTGCCCACGAGGCAGATGCCGAGGAATACAAGAAGATGACGCGGCTGCTGCCGCGCATCAAGACGCCAATCAAGATCGAAAAACGCGAAGCCGACGGCGAAATCACCTACAGTGACTACGGCCGCCGCGTCGTGCACATCAATCTGGGCCGCGACGACGGCGTGCGCGCCGGCCAGCGGTTTGAGGTCTGGCGGCTGCATGGCCGTAACCAGGATGCCGTGGTGGGGGTGATTGAGATTGTCCGTTGCCTGTCGGCCCACTACAGCCTGTGCACGGTGCTGTCGCTGGTGGATGACAACGACCCGGTGCGCAAGAACGACAAGATCATCAGCCGCATCTGGCACCGCGGCAAGTTCCTGACCATTGCCCTGCACGGCACCTTTGAGCCGCCCAACCAGGCCTATACCGTTCAGCGCCTGACCGAGTTGCTCAAGCAGCAGGGCTGCACGATTGTCGAAAAGGTACAGCCCGGAACCGACATCGTGATTACCGGCAGCAACCTGCTGGGTGACGAATGGTACCGCAAGGCCCGCGACGACATCCGGTTTGAGACCCTCAAGGAAGAGGATGTGCGGGTGTACATTGACCCTCGCTAACTGCAAGAATTCCGGCACCGGGGGCGGCCTGCCGCCCCCGGTTCAATTCACGGCCGTTTCGGCACTTAGAGGCTGTTTCAAAACCAGTAAAGTTGGCTTGGGAGGCTGGCCGATAGGTTTGGCATAGGTCCATTAACCTGGAGAATGCCATGCCTCGACCCTTGGTCAGCGATGAACTTTGGAGCGTCGTCCAACCCCTGCTTCCCCCCGAACGTCCCAAACCAAAGGGCGGGCGGCCCGTTGCCGATCCCCGTGCCTGTTTGCTGGGCATCCTCTTTGTGCTCAAGTCCGGCGGGGCCTGGAACAGCATCCCGGCCGAGCTTGGAGCCGCTAGCCCGGCCACCTGCTGGCGACGCTTCAAGGACTGGACCAAAGCCGGCATCTGGCAGACCATCTGGAAGCTTTCACTGGCCAGGCTCAACAGGCAGGGCAAGATTGACCTCTCCCGCGCTGTTGCCGACAGCGTCTCCATGCGTGCGGTTTTTGGGGGGCCCACACCGGCCCGAACCCGACCGACCGTGCCAAGCAAGGCTGCAAGCACCACCTGATCACCGACGCCAACGGCGTGCCGCTGGCGCACTTCCTCACGGGCGCCAACGTGCCGGACGGGCACCTCGCGCTGCCCTTGCTGCACGCCATCCCGCCGATTCGCGGCCGTGCGGGACCACCGATCTGCCGGCCCGAGTACTACCTTGCGGATCGCGGCTACGGATGGGAGTGGAACATCATTCGGGTCAAGGCCATGGGCGTGAAGTCTCTGCTGGCAAGGCCCGGAGACAACACCCACGGCAGCGGGCTGGGTAAACTGCGGTACGTGGTGGAGCGCACGATCCCGTGGTTCAAGGCCTGGCGCAGGTTGCGCGTGTGTTACGAGAAGACGCCTCTGAGCCTGATCGGGTTTCATACCCTCGCCGCCGCCATGATCTGCTTCAACAAGGCATTACGGAGTTAGAATGGTTTTGAAACAGCCTCTTACAACTGTGCTGATTTTGGGCACAATGGAACCAGCCCCCGCCGTTTGCCGTATCATAGACGGGCCAAGGAGGTTGCCATGAAAACGATCCTGACCATGCTGGCCGCGGCGGTTCTGGCTGTACCCCTGTTTGCCCAAGACGCGCCCAAGGAACCCGCCAAAGAGACCGCCAAGGAAGCGCCCAAGGCCGAAATCACCGAAGAGGGCCGCAAGCTGCTGGAAGACGTCAAGCGCGTCTATGCCAAGTACTACGAGATTGTTCTGGCCAAGATCAAGGCCGACGAAAGCTACAAGGCCGAAGAGGTCTGGGACACTGCCGTCAAGGAAGCCAAGAACGCAGCTTACAAGGACAGCAAAGAGTGGTCCGAGGCCGTGCTGAAGATGAAGAAGGCCGACCGCGTGTTCAGCCGCGAGATGAACGACTTTGTCAACAAAACCGCCAAGGAACACGCCGAAGCGGTGCGCAAGTGGGCCGAAGAGTCCCAGAAGTAGAGCCGGGCAAAAGAAACCGCCGCGATGGTACGTCGCGGCGGTTCGCGTTTTTCAGACCGGTTTGGGGCGCAGACTGCTGAGCAGCATGCCCGCGCAGTAGTCCAGCCAGGCACCCCGGGTCTGCTGTGAGGCCGGATCCTGATGAAACAGATGTTCGATCATGCCGCGGTAGATGATGAAGTAGTGGGTCAGCGCGATCACCGCCTGGGCCGCCTGCCGCAGGTCAAAATCCGGGCTGAGCATGCCGGCTTTGGCCAGCGGAGCCAGTACTTCCTGCACGCGCTTGAGAAACAGGTTGTAGGTCTGCTGCAGCGGCAACCGCGCCAGGGTGCGGCCGCCCTCAAGGTTTTCCCAGGCCATCAGGCGGGGGTACTCGGGCACTGCCTCAAGCAGGGACAGGTGGCTTTCGACAAACGCGCGCACGGTGGCCAGCACGTCGCCCTTGGCTGCGGCGTCGGCAAAGGCCTGTGAGTTATGGGCGGAACGTTCCGTGATGGTCAACAGCACTGAGTTCAGGGCTTCGGCGTACAGTTCCTGCTTGCTGCCGAAATACTGGTAGATCAGGCTTTTGTTGACCCCGGCGCGCAGGGCAATTTCGTCCACGCGCGTGCCGGCCGGACCGCGCAGGGCGAATTCGGAGATTGCCGA
Organism: Planctomycetota bacterium; assembly: GCA_015075515.1. Lineage (GTDB taxonomy): Bacteria > Planctomycetota > UBA8742 > UBA2392 > UBA2392 > H3-PLA7. Next base: position 797,991 of record JABTUE010000003.1, on the reverse strand, counting down.
CTGCAGGATGGACGCCTTGGTCCGGTTGGCGTCGCGCTTTTTGCCTGTGCTGGACTTGACCACGCGGCCCCCGGTATGCGCAAAGGTTACTTCTTCTGGCGTTCGGTTGTGACCAGCCCCAGCAGACGTTCCAGTTCCTGGCGGAACTCGGTGGGCGTCTGTTGCCGTTCCTCGGGGCGCTTGGCCAGAGACTTCTGGATTACCGGCCAGATCTGCGGGTGCAGGTTGGGCACGCGCTCGTTCAGATCCGGCGCCGGTTTTTCGTTGATTGCCTCAACAAACTTCCACACACCCACTTCGTCAAAGGGCGGCTGGCCGCACAGACATTCGTACAGCGTCGCGCCCAGGCTGTAGATATCGGCGCGCTGGTCCACATCGCGGGTGTTCTCAACCTGTTCGGGACTCATGTAGTGCAGCGTGCCGATGCCCTCGCCGGTCTTGGTGATGTTGACGCTGACGTAGCGCTTGAGCTCTTTGGCCAGGCCCAGGTCGGTGATTTTCACTTCGCCTTCACGGCTGATCAGGATGTTTTCGGGCTTGATGTCACGGTGGATGATGCGCTGGTTGAACGCGAACTCGAGCGCCTTGGCCACCTGAATGCCGATCTTGAGTGTGCCCTCGGCCGAAAGCCGGCCCTTTTCGTCCAGGATCTCCTGCAGCGAGCTGCCGTTGATGTACTCCATGGCGATGAAGTACGTGCCGTCCACCTCGCCGATTTCATACACCTGCATGATGTTCGGGTGGTTCAGCTTGCTGCCGGTCTTGAACTCCTTGAGAAAGCGCTGCAGGTTTTCCTGGTCCACGGTTTCGCCGCGCTTGAGAACCTTCAGCGCCACGATGCTGCTGTTGCGCTCGTCGCGGGCCTTGTACACCAGCGCCATGCCGCCTTCGCCGATCACGCTGAGAACTTTGTAGTGCTTGAGTGTCTTGCCGATCAGGCTGTTTTCGGCGGTATAGGTTCCGTCGGCGTCAGGGCGGCGCTGTACGACAAACTCGCGGATCATCTCGCGCGTCTGGGTGCTGTCGGATTCTTCCAGGTATTCCAGTGTCACGCGGTCCAGCGTGATCACGTCGCCGTGAACCAGTCGTGCCTTTTCGATCCGCAGACCGTTGAGCAGCGTGCCGTTGCTTGAACCGTTGTCGTACAGCCAGTACGCCGCGTCCTTGCGTTCAATGCGGCAATGCTCGCGCGAAACCGAATCAACCCGCAGCACCAGATCGCAGGTGCTGCGCCGGCCCACGGTCACCACGCCTTCATCGGGCAGTTCTTTCTCGAGGCCGGCGTCAATGCCGTCCACGATCCGGATCTTGGCTCGCCCCATCCTGGCTGCTCCACGTGCCTTGGCGCGCCGACCGCGCCGGGCGCAACACTAGCAGCAACGGCCAAAAGAATCAAAAGGGCAGACCCGCGCGTGCCGCCGGCTTACCCGCCTTGCCGGGCAAACCCAAAGTGCTAGTATCCGCCGCCCCGGTGCCCCAAAGCAGCCTGCGGGGCCTTGATTACGGCCATTGCCAAGAGACATCGCCATGCAGATTACGGTTGAAAACGCCGGCGGGTGCAAACGCATCATCCGCGCCGAAATTCCCGCCGAGACCGTCAGCCAGAAACTCAACGAAGGTTACCGCGAAATCAACCGCCAGGTTACCTTCCCCGGCTTCCGCAAGGGCAAGGCCCCCAGGCACCTGCTCGAACAACGATTTGGCGGCGACATCCGCAACGACGTGCGCCAGACACTGGCCGACGACGCGCTCAAACAGGCCGTAGAAGCCAATGCCCTGAAGATTCTGGGCCAGGCCGAACTGGTCGGCGACGTCAAGATTGAAGGCAACGCCCCGGCCACATTGACACTTGAGGCTGAGGTGTACCCCGAGTTTGACCTGCCCGAGTACAAAGGCCTTACGGTAGAGCGCCCTGTACCCAAGCTGCAAGAGCACGAACTGTACGGCCGCCAGCGCAGCGAACAGTTGCATGTCGGCAAGGTCGAGCCCGTGAACGGCCCGGCCGAAAAGGGCCACATTGTTCGCATCAACCTGCGTATCCAGGCCGGCGACGAAGTCATCTATCGCCAGAACGGCGGCCTGCTTGATGTCGGTTATCCCTGGATCGCCGGCATGAAGCCCGAAGGTGCTGAAAAGGAACTGGTGGGGGCCAAGGCCGGCGAATCAAGAACACTCAAGGCCACGCTGCCCGCGGACTTCGGGCGCGACGACCTGCGCGGCAAGTCCTGCGATCTGCATTTGGAGATCCTTGAGGTGCTGAGCTACGAGGGTCCGAGCCTTGAGGAGTATGCCAAGCAGTTGGGCAAGGAAAGCCTGGCCGCCTGGGGCGAGGAACTGAAGGTGGAGCTTACCCGCCAGAAAGAACAGGACATTGACCGGCTGGTCGAGGAAAAGCTGATCCTCAAGGTGCTGGAAGGCACAAAGATGGACTTGCCGGAAAAGTTCAGTGTGCGCCGGGCCGCCGAACTGGTTCAGCAGGAAGCTTACCGCATGTACCGTGCCGGCGCGCCCGAGGAAGAAATCCGCCAGTTTCTGGCGGACAACAAGGACAAGGGCGTGGATGAGGTCAAGAACATGCTCAAGCGCGCCTTTGTGATTGACGCGATCGCGCGCAAAGAGCGCGTGATCGTGACCGAAGACGAAGTCAGCCGCGAAGTGGCCCGTATTGCCGCCGCGCTGGGTCGCAGCGCCGACGAACTGCAGGCCGAACTTCAGCAGCGCGGCACGCTGTCCGGCATGCGGGAAGAAATGAAGACTGCCAAGGTGTTGAAGCTGCTGCGGGACAAGGCCAAGTACGCGTAGATACGCGGAACACCGGACACGAGGCTTCCATGGGATACCCACTGCCGTTCGTGATTGAAAAGACCAGCCGCGGCGAGCGCAGCTATGACATCTATTCGCGCCTGCTGGAAGACCGCATTGTTTTCATCCAGGGCCCGATCCATGAAATGATGGCCAACGCCGTGGTGGCGCAACTGCTGTTCCTGCAAAAGGAAGCCAAAAACCAGGACATCCAGATGTTCATCAACACGCCCGGCGGCGACGTCAATGCCGGGCTGGCCATCTACGACACCATGAAATACATCTCGTGCGACATCAGCACGGTGTGCATCGGCCAGGCTGCCAGCATGGGTGCGATTCTGCTGGCCGCGGGCACCAAAAAGAAGCGCCATGCCCTGCCCAGTGCGCGCATCATGATCCATCAGCCTTGGGGTGGCGCCGGCGGCACGGCTGCCGACATCGGCATCCAGACCAAGGAAATCCTGCGCCTGAAAAAGGCCCTGAACCAGTTGCTGGCCAACGACACCGGCAAGCCCCTGAAGACGATCGAGAAAGACACCGACAAGGACTATTTCCTTTCGGCCCAGGAGGCCAAGGAATATGGTCTGATTGACGATGTGATTGACCACGCGCCCGGCAAATAGGCGACTTGGAGTGACCGGCAGTTGGAACACCGGGATCGTGGTTTTTGCCGGATCATGTTTTGCGGGTGGCCACCCCGGTTTATACGTTAGACGATACATGCCGGTGGGGGCGACCATGAGGACGGGTTTCTTGACGCTGATGTTGGCGTTGCCGGCCGTACTTTATGCCGATACAGAGCAAGAACTGGAGGCCGGAACCGCTGTTACTATACCGGAAACAGGCGGACAGTTCCGGGTGGTGGATGCTTCTCCGTGCAAGGAAACCGACACCTCATTTGCGTCGCGGTACGAAGAGATTTTCAGGGACTGGTGGAGCAAAGGCAAGGTCCTGAAACCTGGATGGCAAGGAACGATAAAGCCCGACCAGTATCTGGCCTATACATTCTGGCCGTCTCCCAACCGCGAAATGCGGTTTCCCAACAATCTGGGGGATGGCGACCTGATCAAGCTGAAGGGGCTGCCGCTCAAGGTTGTTGACGTGCCGCTGGGTGAAAAGACCACGGATGCAGGTCTTGAGATATTGGGCGGGCTTGCCGAGCTTCAGTTTCTCAAAATAAGCCAAAGCAAGGAGGTTACCGCTCGCGGGATCAACCACCTGCGAGGGTTGAAAAAACTGCGTTACCTGGACATCAGCCATCTGAGGGTCAATGACGAGACTCTTGCCAGTCTGAAAGAGCTGCGAAGTCTTGAAATGCTTGACCTGAGCGGAACCCCTCTCAGCGGCAGGGGTTTTACGCACCTTGAACGCCTTACGGCTCTACGCGAGATCCGTCTTAACGGTTGCGAAGAGCTCTCCGACGAAGGAGTGGCTGCGTTGTCAATGTTGCCGGCCTTGCGTGAGCTTTCGTTGCGTCAAAGTGCGAGCCTTACTGCGGTTGGTCTGGCTCACCTGGCTGACTGCCGCCGGCTCACGCACCTTTCGTTGTGGCAATGCGGAGGAATGTCGGACGGTGTTTTGAAGCGTTTGTCGGAACTGACCGAACTGAAACTGCTTGTCGTTACAACCCACAGTGCTACCAGAGATCATGTGACCGACGAGGGCGCGAAATACCTTGGCAAACTGACCAGTCTGGAGAAACTTCGTTTATTCGGGTGGGAGAAACTGACCGACGAAGGGCTGGCCCATCTGAAAGCTCTGGAACAGATCACGGAGTTGTTCCTTGATGGCTCGTTCGAGATTACGGACAACGGCCTTGCCCATCTGAAGGCACTGAAGAAGCTTGAGCGTCTGCGACTCTGGGGCTGTTTCCGTATTTCCGACGCGGGCTTGGCGCATTTGGAAGAGCTGCCAAACTTGCGCCACCTGGTATACCAGCCAACCGCCCAAACCACCCAAGAGGGGGAAAGGCGCCTCAAGAAAGCGTTGCCGAATCTGAAAATTTCTACGGATTGGTTCGGCTAATCCCAGTTGGTCGGCATGCCCGGTAAGCAGGCACGCGGGTACGAACCTCGTGTATCATCGCGGCCATGGACGCCGAGACGGTGTATCTGTTCCGCCACGGCGTGTTGCGCGACGCGGCATACCAGCTTCAGCCGCCATTGGCCCGCGCGGCGCTACATGCTCTGGCCCTGGAACTGATCCAGGCACTGCTGGGTGACAGACCGGCGGTCGTGGACAAACTGGATCCCGACGCGCCGGGTCTGCCCTGTGATCCTTACGCGGCTGAACTGGCCACCCATGCCCAGATGGCCCTTGCCGAGGCGCCCGAAGACGGCCGTCAGCCGTTGCACGATGCTCTGGTCTGGTACACCGCGCGCGCGGCTCTGCATGCCGAATACACCTATGAGCGGCGGCTTGCCGTTGTCCTGTACCAGCAGCTTGAGAGCGTCGCCGGCGACCCCGCCCTGCGTGTGGCCGCGTTGATCCGCCGCGGCGCCGTTCTGGGCTATTTGGGTGCTCTTGCCGAAGCAGCCGGGGTACTTGAAAGCGCACGTGAACTGGCGCGGCAAACCGGGCGCCTTGAACAACGCGTGGCGGCCGAGGTTCAACTCGCCGATGTGCTGCGTTCCACCGAGCGCGCCCGCGAGGCCGAAACCATGCTGCTGCAGGCCCGGCAGGAGTTGCAACAGACCGGCGACCGGCGCCGGGAAGCCAGCGTTTGTAACAACCTTGGGCTATTGCTTCTGCACTCAGGCCGGGCACCGCAGGCCGAGCCCATGTTCCGGTTTGCAATTGCCGTGGCGCGGGAACTCGGCCTGTCGGTGGATGAAACCAGGTCGTTGAACAACCTGGCGATGCTGCTGGATGAAATCGGTCGCCCGGCCGAGGCGGAAGAAATCTACCGGCAGGCCTTGGCCAGGGCGCGCTCGGCCGGCGTGAAACGAACCGAGGCGATGATTCTTGGCAATCTGGGTATTCGCCTGACCGAAGCCGGCCGCACGGCCGAAGCCCACGAAGTGCAGTTGCAGGCGCTTGCCCGGATGCGCGAGGTGGGGGACCGCCGCGGCGAGGGGATTGTACTTGGGGGGCTGGCCACGGTGCTGTGGGATCTTCAACGCTACGACGAAGCAGAGGCTACCTATCGGCAGGCATTGGAGGTTCACCGCGAGACCGGTAACCGCCGCAGTGAGGGCATTGCGCTGACCAACTGGGCCAGCCTGCTGCAGGAGATTGATCGTCTTGAGCAAGCCCAGGAGCTGTTCCTGAAAGCCTTGGCCATCCACCGTCAGGTCGGCAACCGCCGCAGCGAAGGGGTTGTTGAAAGCAATCTGGCGTTTCTGGCCCGCCAACACGGCCAACGCGATTCCGCGCTGGAAGGTTTCCGGCGCGCCCTGGCCATCCACCGCGAAGTGGGCAACCGGCGCAGTGAAGGCGTGGCGCTGGGCAACCTGGCACTGCTGGAGCTGGCTGGCGGGTCACAGGGCGTGGCTGCTGGCATGATGTCCACGGCGCTGGGGCTTTTGCGCCAGTCCGATGCCCCGCGCCAGCACCGTCAGTTGACGGAAGACTGGGTCAATGAGTGCGCCCGCCTTGGCACACCCCAGGCCGTAACCGCGCTTGTGTCGCAGCAGCCTGATTTGCCTCAGCCCGACCCCGGTTACGGCCGATAACATGAGTGGCCCCGCCGGGGCTCTGGCCGGTTTGTCGCAGCCTGTGTTAGCATGTCAGGCCGGCAACCTCAGGAACGAACATGGCACGCCCGACCGACCCGCAACGCCCCAACCCGGAACGCTGCAGCTTCTGCTCCAAGTCGCGCCGCCAGGTGGAAAGCCTGATCTCAGGCCCGCCGGGCATCTACATCTGCAACGAATGTGTCACGCTGTGCAACAGCATCCTGGTCGCCGAAAAGAGTGGCAATAACAACCGGCTGGGCGGTCTGACCGTGGAAACCCTGCCCAGCCCCCAGGAACTCAAAAAGGTCCTGGACGATCACGTGATCGGCCAGGAGCACGCCAAGCGCACGCTGTGTGTGGCGGTGCACAACCACTACAAGCGCCTGCTGCAGAAGAGCAACGACGACGGCGTCGAGCTGGAAAAGTCCAACATCATGATGATCGGCCCCACCGGCAGCGGCAAAACGCTGCTGGCGCGCACGCTGGCCAACTATCTGCACGTTCCGTTTGCCATTGGCGACGCGACAACGCTGACCGAGGCCGGATACGTGGGTGAGGACGTCGAAAACCTGCTGCTGAAACTGCTCCAGGCCGCCGATTTTGACCTGCCGCGGGCCGAAATGGGCATCATCTTCATTGACGAGATTGACAAGATCCACCGCACCGGCAGCAACGTCAGCATCACCCGAGACGTAAGCGGCGAGGGTGTTCAGCAGAGTCTGTTGAAGATGCTTGAGGGCACGGTCGCCAACGTGCCGCCCCAGGGCGGTCGCAAACACCCGGAACAACCCTACATCCAGTTCAATACCCGCAATGTGCTGTTTGTGGTGGGCGGGGCATTTGTCGGCGTGGAAGACTTCATCAAGTCGCGCCTGGGCCACACCACCATGCGCATCACCGCCCGGCGCGGCGATTCCGAGAACGCGGGGCCCCTGGACTGGCACGATCCCGAAGACCTGCATGCGCGCAATCGCCTGCGCGCGCACGTCGAGCCTGAAGACTTGATCAAGTACGGCATGATCCCCGAGTTCATCGGCCGACTGCCTGTGGTCACCACACTGGACGAACTGGACGAGGCCGCCCTGATCAACGTGCTGACAGAGCCCAAGAACGCCATTACCAAGCAGTTCCGCAAGCTCTTCCGCATGCAGGGCCACGACGTCGAATTTACGACTGACGGTCTGATTGAAATTGCGCGTCAGGCCATCCGTCGCAAAAGCGGCGCCCGCGGCCTGCGCAGCATTGTCGAAAAGATCATGCTCGATACCCAGTTCGAAATGCCGGGTGTCAAGGAGCCCCGCCGCTATCTGGTGGACGCCGCTGTGGCTTCGGGTACGCGGCGCCTCAATGACAACTGGCGTCCGCTGGGTGCCCAGAACGCCGAAGGTTCAGCCGCAGCCTGACGGGCCTCAACGAACCTGGCGGCCATGCTTGCGCAATTCTTCACGGAACTCGTCCAGCCAAGGGGTACCTTTGGCTTTGGCGCGCTGGGTTGCCACCGCTGTCGCCTCGGCGCTCAGGGCATAATCCTGCCATTTGCGGCGTTCGGCATCGGTTTCCGCCGCGGCCTCGAACTCGCGGGCGCGCCCAGCCATCTGTTCGAGCGCGTCCGTGGGCCGGCCCGAAAGCGTTTCCACCACGCCGCGGTACTGCAGTGCCGCCAGTTCGTATTCGCGGTCCAGCCGTGCCATGGCCTCGGCACGGCGGATCGTGCGTTCAGCCAGCGTGTCCAGCGTGTCGGAGGGCGCGTTGTTCAGTCGCGCCTGGTCAAACTGGGCCAGTGCCAGCGTGGCGAAACCTGAAACCACGTCTTCGCGTACCGGTTTGGCCAGCGCCGCCAGTGCTCCCAGAGTTACGGCTGCTACCAGCAGCATTGCGCGCCGGCGCTGGGCGTCAAACAGTGCACGCACCTGAGGCCGATGGTGTACCAGCGCCAATTCCGCCACGCGCTGGCGGATCGAAAAGTGCCGCCAGCCCGTACGGTTCAACGCCGCCGGATTAGCCTGGGCAATTTTGAGCAGCACCCCGGCCATCAGCTCGGGTGATGTGTGCGTGGCCGCGTAGTCGTCGGCCTGGCGCTCAAAGCGCCGGCTGACGTAACCAAACACGGCGTAGGCATACACGACCAGCCCCACCACCAGCGCCAGCGGCGCTCCCGGTGAGGCCAGCATCGCGCCCAAGGCTTCGGCGCCCAACAGCAGTACCGAAAACGACAGGATGAAGGCCAGCAGCCACCACAGGTGGCGGTGCCGCACATGCCCCATTTCATGGGCGAACACGGCCAGAATCTCGTTGTCGTCAAAGCGCCGCAGCAGCGCATCGGTGAAGAACACAAACCGCAACGGCCCGACCAGACCGATCACGAACGCCGTGGTGAAATGTCGCGAGCCGGTTTCCCACACGTACAGGCCGCCGGTGCGCAGGTTGTGCCGGCGGGCAAAATCCTCAAGTTTGCGCCGCAGCGGGCCGTCCGGCAGAGGTCGGGTGCGCAGTGCCGCCCGCACCACCAGTGGCATCAGCAGAAACACCGGCAACACCAGCGCCAGCATCAGCACGAACTCGGAATACAAAAACGCCTCGCGTACATCTTTTACCAGCGGCACATAGGCCAGAACCGCCCAGTACGCCGCGTTGACCAGAACGATCGGCGCGATCGTCATGGCGTTGGCGCGCACCTGAAACATCACAAAACCCCAGGGGCGCCAGGCCGGCCCGTGCAGGGCATTTTCCAGACGCACCTGGGCCAGCCAGCTTCCCGCCAGCAGCGCCAGATATGGCAGCAGGTTGGGCAGAATGTCCAGGTGCCGGGGCACGCCCCAGGTCTGGGCCACGTAATCCACCCACCCGAAATACGTTGCCAGGGCCAGATATACGGTCAGCACCACCGCGTCGGCACCCAGCCGCAGCATCGGTAGATAGCGCCCCAGGGCCTCGCGCTGGCGCGCGTCCTGTTCGGCCATCTGGTCGGCGCCGGGCACGGCCCGGGCCAGCGCCGCCTGAACCTGAAGCCGCGAAAGCTGCAGTCGTTCAGCAGCGTGTGAGGCCAGGCTGTACAGAAACACCGTCACAGCGGCCACAGCCACGGCAGCCGCCGCCGGCGGAATCCAGCCGCCCAGCGCACCCGTGCCGCGGGCACTTTCGGCGATCAGCAAAGCCACCAGCATGCCGAAGATGTTGAACATGGTCACGATTGTAACGCCGAATCAGCGTGGGCGCTTCCCGCCGGCTGGCCTTGCCGTTATCGTCTTTCGCCCTATGGCCGTGCAGCGTATCCGGGACAAGGTTGCGCCGATTACCGAGGTTGCCGCCGGCGGCACCGACGGTTTCGGTGTGTGGTCTGCCCCCGCGGCCAAGCCAACGGAGCCACCGATGCAGCAGTTTAAGGTTGCGGTGATCGCCGGTGACGGCATTGGCCCCGAAATCACGGCCTGTGCCGTGCAGGTCATGGAGGCCGCCGCGCGCAAGTTTGACTTCAAGCTCAGCCTCGGCTTGGGGCTTGCGGCTGCCGCTGCTGTGGATGCCGGCCAGGAACCCCTGCCGCCTGAAACCGTCAAGTTGTGCGATGACAGCAACGCGATCCTGTGTGGCCCGTTTGGCGACCCGCGCTGGGACAACGCCCCGCCCGCCGAGCGTCCCGAACGCGCCAAACTGATCCTGCGCAAAAAATACGACCTGTACGGCAACCTGCGTCCGGTCAAGCCTGTGCCGGCGTTGCTGGAGGCCAGCCCTCTGCGCCGCGAACTGATCGAAGGCGTGGATATCCTGATTGTGCGTGAATTGGTGGGCGGCCTCTATTTTGCCGAACCGCGCGGGTACTTTGAGGACGCCAGGGGCAAATACGGCGTCAACACCATGAAGTACCACGCCTGGGAAGTAGACCGTATCGGCAAGGTGGCCTTTGAGGCCGCGCGCCTGCGCCGCAAAAAAGTGCACAGCGCCGACAAGGCCAACGCACTGGAAGTGATGCAGTTGTGGCGCACCACGATCCAGGCCCTGCGCGACAAAGAGTTTGCCGACTGCGAACTCAAGCACGTGTTCGTGGACAACTGCTGCATGCAACTGGTGGCTGACCCCCGGCAGTTTGACGTGATTGTGGCCGGCAACATGTTCGGCGACATCCTGAGCGACATCGGCGCGCAGATCACCGGCAGCCTGGGCATGCTGCCCAGCGCCAGCCTGGGTACCGGCGTGCCGCTGTTCGAGCCCGTGCATGGCAGCGCGCCCGACATTGCCGGCAAGGGTAAAGCCAACCCGCTGGCGATGATTCTGACTGCGGGCATGATGTTTACCTATGCCGCAAAACGCCCCGACATCGGAAATGCGATTGACCGCGCGGTGGAAAAGGCTCTGGAAAAAGGTCTGCGCACGGCCGACATCGCGCGCGGCAAGCCCGGCGAAAAACTGGTCGGTACGCGCGAAATGGGCGACGCCGTGCTGGCGGCGCTGTAGCCGGCCCATGAACAACGAACAATGCCCGATTCGGGCTGTTCATTGCGTCTTGGGCATTGTTCATTGTTCAGTCTGATGTCATCCCTGTTTGTCATCATTCTTGCCGGCGGCGCGTCGTCGCGCTTCTGGCCGCTTTCGGGCGATCAGCACCCCAAATACCTGCTGTGTCCCGACGGCACGCGCACGCTGATTGAACTGGCCTTTGCGCGTGCTCTGGCCTGCACCGATGTTTCGCGCGTTCTTGTTGTTACGTCGGCGGCCCAGGCCGATGGCGTGCGTCGTGCCCTGCCCGGCCTGACTGCCGGTAACCTGTGTATTGAGCCGGCGCGGCGCGACACCGCCGCCGCGATTGGTCTGGGCTGCAAGGCTGTGGCGGCGCGCGAGCCCGGTGCCGACGTGCTGGTTCTGCCCGCTGATACGCTGATTGAACCGGGCAGCGCGTTTGCAGCGGCTGTGACGGCTGCCCGCAACACGCCGGGTGCCGGTGAGGCCATTCATGTGTTTGGTGTGGCGCCGACAGAACCCAACGGCGGTTTCGGGTACATTGAACGCGGCGACTCTCTGGGCGATGGCGTGTTTGTCGTGCGCCGCTTTGTCGAAAAGCCCGGCGACAATGCCCCGGATCTCATCGTGCGCGGGTTTCTGTGGAACACCGGCTGCTTTCTGTTCCGGCTTGAGACCATGGCGCGCGAGATGGCCAGTCACCTGCCGGCGCACAGCAACCGCCTGCGGCCGGCCCACGGCGGCACTGTCACGCCCGAAGACTACCGCGACCTGCCCGCCATCAGTATTGACTACGGCGTGATTGAAAAGGCGCGCAATCTGCGTGTCGTTGTCATGCAGGCGCGTTTTGACGACATTGGCACCTGGGATGCCCTGCTGCGCGCCGGGGCCGCGGTGCAGGGGCACCTGATCAGCATCGGCAACGGCAACGTGGCGATCGCGCCAGGCCGCACCGTGGCCGTGGTGGGGGCCGACGACCTGCTGGTGGTGGCTGAAGGCAACCGCATTCTGGTCATGCGCAAGGGCGCGGGCCAGCAGGTCAAACAGGTCGCGCAGAAGGCGGCAGAACTTGACGGCAAACCCTGAAGGCGCATGGATTGGTGTAGACCCCGGTACCCGCCATGTCGGCGTGGCGGTCGGGGACGCGGCAAGCAAGGTGGCGGCCCCCCTGAAGGTGCTGGACGCCAAACCAGAATCGGCTTTGATGCGCGCGCTGGCAAAAATTGCCACAGAACATGCCGCGCGCGGCTTTGTGGTTGGTCTGCCCCTGAACATGGACGGCACAGAAGGCGCGGGCTGCAAAACGGCGCGTGCCTTTGCCGCGAAGCTTGCCGATGCCGCCAAACTCCCCGTGGAACTCGTTGACGAACGCCTCAGCAGCTTTGAGGCCGAAGACCGGCTGATCGAGGGCGGCCTGAAACCCAGCGAACGCCGGATGCGCGTGCACGCCGTAAGCGCGGCGCTGCTCCTGGAAGCTTTTTTCCGGGTCTGAATTTCTGTCCGCGACCGGCCGGCAATCAGCCTGTGGTTGCGGTTTTGACAGTGATTAGCGTGCCGGCCCGATGCACGGTTTTTGTTTCCCACGACCGGACTCCGGTTTGACAGTGCCCGCAGCCTGTGCTTATCCTTCCGCCCCCGATGAGCGATACCACCGACACCAACCCGTCGGCCAAGGCCGTGCCCGCCCGGCCCAAGGCCCGGCGCAAGGCCAAGCGCAAGCCCGCCAAAGGCAAAGACGGCGCACCGGCCAAGGCGCGCGGCAAGCCGCTGGTGATTGTGGAATCGCCGGCCAAAGCCAAGACGATCAACCGCTATCTGGGTGGGGCGTATGTGGTCAAGGCCAGCGTCGGCCACGTGCGCGACCTGCCCAAGAGCAAGCTGGGCATAGATATCGAAAACGACTTTGCCCCATCCTACATGACTATCCGGGGCAAGAAGGATGTGATCAAAGACCTCAAACAGGCCAGCGCCAAGGCCAAGGTGGTGTACCTGGCGCCGGACCCTGACCGTGAGGGCGAGGCGATTGCCTGGCATCTGAAGGAAGCCCTGGAGATTCCGGACGAGCGTGTGCGGCGGGTGACGTTCAATGAAATCACCAAGAAAGCGATCCAGCACGCCTTTGAACACCCGCGCGACATTGCCAGCAATCTGGTGAATGCCCAGCAGGCCCGCCGCGTCCTGGACCGGCTGGTGGGGTACAAGATTTCGCCGCTGTTGTGGAAGAAGATCTTCCGCGGTCTCAGCGCCGGGCGCGTGCAATCGGTGGCGCTGAAGCTGATTGTCGAACGCGAGCGCGAGATCCGCAGCTTCAAGCCCGAGGAATACTGGACCATCACGGCCTATCTGGGTCAGGAAAAGCTGGATGCGCAGGATGCGGCCCAACTCGCCCAGTTTCTGAAGGACTACCACGGCGCTGCGCGCGAGCAGAAAGCCGAGGTCACCGACAGCGACGACGCTGTTAAAGAGGAAGATGTCGAGCCAGTCGAGGAAAAGCAGGAAAAGGCCCGTCTGCCCCGCGGTGTGTTTTATGCCGACCTGAAACGCTACAAGGGCCAGGCCCCGGTTCTGCCGGACCGTGCCGCGGTGGACGAAGTGCTGGCCCACGTCAACGGCAGACCGTTTGTGGTCACCAGGGTTGAAACCAAGGAGCGCCGCGACCGTCCGCGCCCGCCGTTCATCACCAGCACGTTGCAGCAGGCCGCCAGCACACGCCTTGGCTTCTCGGCGCGCAAAACGATGCAGATCGCCCAGCGCCTGTACGAGGGCATCGAGATTGGCGAGGAAGGCCCCACCGGCCTGATCACCTACATGCGCACCGACAGCGTGCATTTGAGTGATTTTGCCGTGAACGAGGCCCGCGAACTGATCGGCCGCGAGTTCGGCGAAAAGTACCTGCCGGAAAAGGGTGTGTTCTACAAGACCAGCAGCAAGGCCCAGGCTGCCCACGAGGCAATCCGGCCCACCAGTGCCTCGCGCACGCCCGACTCGCTGGCGAACTTTCTCGATAAAGACCAGCGCCGGCTGTACACGCTGATCTGGGAGCGCTTCATTGCCTGCCAGATGAACCCGGCCGTCTATGCCGTGACCAGCGTGGAAGTGGAGGCCGGCGAGGCGATGTTCCGCGCCAACGGCAAGCGTCTGCTGTTTGACGGCCACACCCGTGTCAGCGGCCTGCGCCTGGACCCCGACGAACAACTGTTGCCGGAAATGGCCGAACAGCAGCGGCTGGTGGATCACAAAGTGCAGCCCGACCAGCACTTTACCCAGCCGCCCCCGCGCTTTACCGAGGCCAGCCTGGTCAAGACACTGGAGAAAGAGGGCATTGGCCGGCCCAGTACGTACGCCGCGATCATTGGCACACTGCAGGACCGCAATTACGCGCTGGTGGAAAAACGCCGCTTCTTTGCCAGCGACCTGGGCATGATGGTCAACGACCTGCTGGTTGCCAATTTCAACCGCATTGTCCAGACCGACTTCACCAGCAAGATGGAAGCGCAACTGGACAAGATCGAAGAAGGCGAACTGGACTGGGTCGAAGTGCTGCGCAACTTCTACGCCATCTTCGAGGAAGAACTCGCCGACGCCGAACAGAAGATTGAAAAGATCAAGGGGCGCGACGCTCTGGACGAACAGGGCAGGCCCGTTCCCTGCCCTGTGTGTGGTGAAAAGATGGTCGAGCGCTGGAGCCGCTTCGGCAAGTTTTTCGGCTGCAGCAGGTTCCCCGAATGCAAGGGCACGGTGCCGCTGGACAAACACGGCAAGATCCTGCGCGTCAAGAAGGAAGATTTGGAATGCCCCATTTGCGGCAAGGAACTGGTGGTGCGCATGAGCCGGCGCGGGCCGTTTCTGGGCTGCAGTACTTTCCCGGCCTGCCGCGGCACGCGCAGCCTGGACAGTGAAAAGTCGCTCAAGCAGTTGCAGACCGAGGCCGAATTTGCCGGTCTGTCCTGCGACCTGTGTGGCAAGCCGATGCAGACCAAGTTTTTCCGCGGCCGGCCGTTCATCGGCTGTTCGGGTTACCCGGACTGCAAGAACACCTATAACCCGCAAAAGGCCCGCGCGGCCATGGAAGAGGGTAAACTGAAGCAGGACGAAACCGCCCGCCAGGAAGCAATCGCCAAGTATGAACGCATCAAGGCCGAGCGCGAGGCCGAAGCCGCCGAATCAGGCACGCCGCCGGAAGTAGACGAAGACGCCCCGGCTGCCGTCGGGTAAAGCGCGCCAGGTTCAGGAAAATCCCGCAACCATCTCTTGACGCGTCAACTCTTGACGTGTAAAGTCAGGGCCGGAGTAAAGGCAATGAACATAACACGTCTGGTCCAGTCCCTTCGGTGCACCGGCCTGAGCCTCGGCTCGGGTCGCGAAGGCGGTTTGGGGTAGACGCATTTTCTTGCGACCCGCCGCCAGAGGTTCAGGGCGGCGGGTTTGCTTTTTTGTGCAAGTGCACGGGTAGCCCAATCGGCAGGAGGCGCCTCGCTTAGAACGAGGACAGTGTGGGTTCGAATCCCTCCCCGTGCACCACCTGCCCCGCTCACTTCTCCCAGGGCATCTTCACCTTGGGGATATCGGGCAGCTTGGGTTTTTCGTCGGGTTTCTTTTCCGGGGTCTCGTCAGGCTTCTTTTCGCCCGTGCCGGGCAGCTTGATCTTGCCGCTTTGCATGTCCTTTGCGGCCTCAATGCCACGCTTCTGGAAGTCGTCAAAATCGCCGTACTTGCCGGCCATCTGGCCGAAGTTTTTGGCAAAGTCGTTGATGCCCACGGTCTGGCCCAGCATGGCGATCAACTGCTTGTCGTCGGGCTTCTCAATTGCCGGGCTGAAGGCGCCGCGAGTGTCAAACAACCGCAGTGTCAGTGGAATACCTGTGGGTTGCATGGTGGCGTTCAGGCGGTTCCAGGCGTAGGTGAAATAGTCGGCGGGAATGCCCAGCACCGTGTCTACGCCCTTTTTCTTTGCAGCAAAACCGTTCTTCAGCAGCAGAAACACACGCATGTCCTTCAGGTCGCCGGCGTCGGCACCGGGGCTGGCGGCATTGCGCGGCCTCCCCGCGGCGTCAACACTCTGGAACTCCGCACTGGCCACATCCACCAGTTCAAACGGCAGGTTGAACAGGCTGTTGAGCTGCTTGCCGCTGTATTTCAGGCTGCCGACCACGCCGTCCATCAGGCCGCGCACTCCGGGGCTTTTCAGTGTCGGGCTGAACGTGCCCTTGTCGTCCAGAATGCCGAAATCAAGCGCGAGCCCGGCGCTGCCCTGCGATTCCAGAAACGTGTTGAACGCGTTGCAGAACTCCTGTGGCGGCAGTCCCAGCACATCTTTCTGGCCGGGTTTGGGGCTGACCCTGAAGTTTGCCCCGTGCAGCCGTAGTCGCAGACCGCTCAGGCTCATGCTGTCGGCGCCGGGGCTGGCCAGAGTGCGGGCAACGCCCTTGTCGTCAACGCTGGAAAGCTTGAACTTCGCATCGGCGGGCAGCATCACCGGCAGGCTGAACTGCTGGTTGATCTGCGCGCCGCTGTAGCTCATTACGCCCGTCAGCGCGTCCACCAGCCCGCGCGCGCCGGGGCTGATCAATGACGGCGCAAACACAGCCTTGTCGTCGAACACACCAAAGGTAAAGGCCAGGTTCTTGCCCTCCTCGGTTCCGGCGAATGCATTGAACGCCGCGCAGAAATCGGCCGCCGGCAGCCCCCAGACCGTTGCCTGGCCGGGCTTGGGCGAGATCACCAGGTTGTCCGAACGCAGGCTGATGCGCAGGCCGTTCAGGCTCATGCTGTCGGCGCCGGGGCTGTTCCAGCCGCGCACGCTGCCGTCGGTGTCAACGCTGGCCAGGCGTACCACGGCGTCGGCGTTGATGTTGACCGGCAGGTTGAACTGCGTGTTCAGGGCCTGGCCCGAATAGCGCAAAAACCCCGCCAGAGAATCCACCAGACCGCGCGCGCCGGGGGCCAGAAGCGCCGGCGCAAACACGGCCTGTTCATCGAACAGCCCGAACGTGAACGCCAGACCCTTGCCGTCGGGCGAGTTGGCAAACTCGTTGAACGCGGTGCAGAAATCGGCCGCCGGCAGTCCCCAGACCGTGCTTTGGCCCGGCTTGGGCGACACGCGCAGGTTTTCGGTTCTCAGCACCAGACGCAGGTCGCGCAGGCTGTCGCTGTCGGCGCCGGGGCTGGCAAGTCCGCGCACGCTGCCGTCGGGGTTGATACTGGCGCACCGGATCACCGCGTCAGGGGCAACGGTCAAGGGCAGGTTGAACTGGGTGTTCAACTGGGTGCCAGTGTAGCTCAGCACGCCTGCCAGGGCGTCCACCAGACCACGTATGCCCGGGCTTTCCAGCGCCGGGCTGAAAGTGCCCCTGGCGTCAAAAATCCGCGTGCGCAGAGCGATGCCGCCTTCCTGACCCAGAAAGGCGTTGAACGCCCGGCAGAAATCCTCGGCGGGCAGGCCCAATATGCTGGCCTGGCCGGGCTTGGGCTTCAGGTTCACGCCGCTGAGGTTCAGCGAAACGCGCAGGTCATTCAGGTCGTGGCGGGTTTCGCCGCCCAGGTTCAGTTTCGGGTCACGTTTGCTGCCGTCAGCGTTGACACTGGCCAGGCCGATCTTCGCGCCGCCGTCCACGGCAAAGGGCAGTTCTACAATACCCTCCAGATCCGCGGCGCTGACCTCCAGCGCGTTGACAATCGCGTCAAAGAACGCACGCAGACCGGGGCGCTCAAGCCCCAGGGCAATGCGCTCTTTGCTGCCCTCAAAGCCTACGATCACGTCCAGACCGCCCATGCCTTCCAGCACGCGGTTCAGGCCTTTGACCACCAGCTTGCCCGGCGCGCCGCCCAGCGCGGCATCGGTTTCGGCAAAACGCAGCCCCTGCACGTTCAGGCGCAGGCGCACCTTGAACCCGTCGTGCCAGGTCATGGCAGCTTCGGGTGTGCCGAAGTTGCCCGCCGCGTCGCAGGTGCCGAAGCTGATGGTGGCCGGGCCGTCCTGCAGCGGCAGGGGGGAGCCGCCGGCCAGTTTGAGCACGCCCTGCAACGGAAAGTTCTCTACCTGCACGCCGATGCCGCTGGGCACAAACGCCGTCCAGGTTTTGCCGCCCGCATAACCGCCAAACCACAGGCTGAAACTGGCTTTGCCGGGTTGAGCAAAGCCCTTGGGCGCAATGCCTCCTTGCAGCATCAGGCGGGTTCGGCGCGGGAAACTGGCGTGTGTGCTGCTGAAGTGGCTGATTGAAATGCCAACGTCGGTTAACGTTTCGCCGAACAGTTCCGTGTCCACCAGTCCCTTAAGCGACAGTGTCTTGATGCCCGCGATGCCGTTGACCTGTTCGACTTTCAGCAGTGCTTGCGCGTCAAAGTTGATGCCAAGCCCCAATGTCACTCGCCGGGCGGCCTGGCCGTCCAGGTTGCCTTCGGCCTTGAACTGCATCGGTTTACCGTAGACCACGGGGTCCGAGGACACATCTTGGGCCGAAAGCAGCAAATCCGTGACCTTGCGGGCAAAGCGTTCTTTCCCGGCGCTGCCCCAGGTGATTGCCAGTTCATCCAGACCAGCCTTGCGCAGCACGAATGTTGGTTGTGCGCCGGCTTTAGACAACGCATCCGTAACGTATGGTGCGCGACGGGGTGGCCCCAGGACAGGCTCGGGCTCCTTTGCCGGGGCCGGCGGCTGGGGTTCAACCAGCTGTGGTTCGGCCTGGGGCTCCGGCTGGCGTTGACGCATGTATTCGTCAAGCTTTTCAATCCAGTCCAGTGCCTGGCGCAATTCCTCGCTGTTCAGGATTTCCTGGGCCTTGGCCAGGTACTCGTTCAATGTGGGGTTGCTGGTATCCGTCGGCGGGGTCTGCTGCACCTCAGGCTCGGGTTTGTCGCGCACGGGTGAATGCCAGCGTACCTGCGAGGCCGTAAGCTGGTTGACCACAACCCGGCGTTCCAGCAGCGGCCAGAACTCGACGTCAAACACGGCCTCTTTGACCCAGATGACTTCGTGTTCCTTGCCGTTGTCGAGGTTCTGCCAGGCGCGCAGCTTGCTGACCTTGAGTTGGGGGCCGAAGATGCTGAAGGTGACGCTTTCGACTTCTGCGTTGCCGCCCTTGCCGGCGTAGCTGATGCTCTGGGCAACCAGTGCGTCGCGCACGACGCCGTCAATGAACAGCCAATAGCACACCGCCGCGGCACCAAACAGCAACGGCAGAGCTACCGCGGCCTTGAGCCGCAGAAGCCCGGGCTTTTTGGGCGCCGGTTTGGCTTCAGCTTGCGGTTGCTCCGATGAAGACATAACGCAGTGCCTTGAACAGCCAGAGTTTGGAAAGCCACTTGAGCAGTTTTGAGTTCGCCCATCTGGCCTTGAGCTTGTCCTGGTACCTTGCCCACAGCATCAGCATGGCGGCAAACAGCGGCAGGGCGATGATCGCCCACAGGGTTACGGCGCCGGCCACGTCGTTGTAGTCAAGCCGCAGCCAGCTCAGAATCGGTGTCTGGGCCAGCGTGATCAACGGTTGTTGTGGCGCACGTTCCAGTGCCGCGTCGCCCAGCGGGCGGATCAGGGGTCCCTGCAGTGCCCAGCCCAGCAGGCGGAAGAAGGCAAAGCTGAAAGTGGCGCTGCCGAAGTGAACATTGACCAGCAGGATGGCGACAAACACGCACAACGTGCCAAGGCCCAGAGGCAGAAGCCCGGCCAGGGCGCCAAGGGTCACGCCAAGGGCAATCTGCCAGGGCCGCATGTCGGAATTCAGCGTCTGGTACAGCCAGCGCGTGAACTTGAAAAACATCAGCCACATGGGCGGGGTATGGTAGCTGGCGCGAGTGCTTTTGGGAACGAAAGTCGGTCTGCAGGGCGTGATTTGCGCCTGCAACCGGCGGCCGTCTCCTTACTTGCGGGCCGAACCGGTGGTGTTATCTTTCCGCACCGATTTGGGCCGCGGCAACGCTGGCGTAGCTCAGCGGTAGAGCACTGGTTTTGTAAACCAGCGGTCGCGAGTTCAAATCTCGCCGCCAGCTCCAGATTTCTCGCCGGCTGTGCAACCCCCGTTGCCCGGCCGGCGTTTGACATAAGAAGAGAGTGACTGGACCGGCCAGTTCACAGACGCCTGGACCGCCTGGGCAGATACCCAAGCGGCCAAAGGGGCCTGACTGTAAATCAGGTGGCTTACGCCTTCGAAGGTTCGAATCCTTCTCTGCCCACCAGGTCCAGGTGTCCTGTTGCGGGTGTAGCTCAGTGGTAGAGCATCTGCCTTCCAAGCAGACGGTCGTGGGTTCGAATCCCATCGCCCGCTCCAGACAACCTTTACGCGCGCGGGGGAGGGTATGCGGGGCCGGAAAAACAACCGGCGACCCTGCCTTGACGCCGCGCCGGAAGTTGACATAAGGCTTCCCCCTTTATGCGGGGAGGCGCATGAACGCTGCCCTAGCTCAGGGGTAGAGCACTTCCTTGGTAAGGAAGAGGTCGTGGGTTCAAATCCCATGGGCAGCTCCAGGTTTTGGCCCTGCGCGTGATTCGCGCGGGCCGTGCAGCAAGGGTTTTCGTCATCAGGGCTACAGCTTGGTGTGCAAGCGCAGGGCCCCGCAGTGAAAAGCCGCCTGCCGCGAGTGTCGGCAGGGGCGGACAACAGGTGAAGGTGAATAACGAGGTAACCAGCTATGGCGCGTGAAGTCTTCCAGCGCACCAAGCCGCACGTCAACGTCGGCACGATCGGGCACATTGACCACGGCAAGTCCACCCTGACGGCCGCCCTTGTCGCGTATTGCGCGCACATCGGCCAGGCCAAGGCCAAGTCTTACGCCGAAATCACCAAGGGCGGCACGGTGCGTGACGCCAGCAAGACGGTGACGATCGCCGCGGCGCACGTGGAATACGAAAGCAAGACGCGCCACTACGCGCACGTGGACTGTCCCGGCCACGCCGACTTCATCAAGAACATGATCACCGGCGCCGCGCAGATGGACGGTGCGATTCTGGTGGTGGCTGCCGATACCGGCCCGATGCCCCAGACGCGCGAACACGTACTGCTCGCCCGCCAGGTGAACGTGCCCGCGATGGTGGTCTTCCTTAACAAGGTTGACCTGGTTGACGACCCGGAACTGCTGGAACTGGTCGAGCTTGAAATCCGCGAGTTGTTGAACAAGTACGAATTCCCCGGCGACAAGATCAAGATCATCCGCGGCAACGCCAAGGCTGCCGTTGAAAACCCCGGTGACCCCAAGGCCACCGAGTGCATCCAGAAGCTTCTGGATGCCATTGACAGCGACATTCCTCAGCCCGTGCGCGAAGTAGACAAGCCGCTGCTGGTGGCCGTCGAAGACGTGTTTTCCATCTCTGGCCGTGGCACCGTGGCCACCGGCCGTATCGAGCGCGGCAAGGTCAAGGTCGGCGACAACATCGAGATTGTCGGTCTGAACGAGCAGAACCTGCAGAGCACCGTGACCGGTGTGGAAATGTTCCAGAAGGAACTGGGTGAAGGCATGGCCGGCGACAACGTGGGCCTGCTGCTGCGCGGCATTGAAAAGAAGCAGATTGAACGCGGCATGGTGATCTGCAAGCCCGGCAGCATCAAGCCCCACACCGAGTTTGAGTGCCAGTGCTACATCCTGACCAAGGAGGAAGGCGGCCGCCACACGCCGTTCTTCAGCGGTTACCGTCCGCAGTTTTACTTCCGCACGACCGACGTGACCGGCACGTGCGACCTGCTGGGCGGTGCGGAAATGGTGATGCCCGGTGACACTGTCAAGTTGCTGGTGAAACTGGGCAAGCCCATCGCCATGGAAGAAGGCGCCAGCTTCGCTATCCGTGAGGGCGGGCGTACCGTGGGCGCGGGCAAGGTCACCAAGATCAACAAGTAGGGCGTACCGGGTCGCGCGGCGGCGGGCTGATTGCGCCCGCCGCCGCAGGCGTCCCGGCCCGCGGAGAAACACATGGCCGGCGAGAATCGTGAGTACGTGTTCCTGGAATGCAGCGAAACCGGCGTGCGGCACTACCGCACCCAGAAGCGCGTCAAGGGACAGAACATCAAGAAACTGGAACTGAAGAAGTATTCGGCCAAGCTGCGCAAGCACACGATTCACAAGGAGCGCAAGAAGTAGTGAAGCGGGTGTGGTCGCGTGTGAACGGTACGATCGCACGGCGGTAGCTCAACTGGCAGAGCAGCGGTTTCCAAAACCGCAGGTTGGGGGTTCGATTCCCTCCCGCCGTGCCAGAAACACCGCCGGGCATGAGTGCAGGACAGGACAAGACGATGGCGCTGTTCGAGAACTATCGGCGTGGGGCGGGGCGCAGAACGCGCGCGGCGGCGTCGTTGCTGCTGCTGGCTGCGCTGGCCTGGGCCGGTTACGCCATGCTCGAATACGGCAACACGCGCCTGGACCGCCTGCTGGGTAACGAAAACCCGTTCTGGGGCCGCGCGCTGGTGACCGCCGGCGGCAACCTGACTGAATGGATCACTCCCAGCTTCATTGTCGCACTGTTGTTCTTTGCCGCCGGCGCCATGTGGTTGCGCGCGTTTCTGAACCGGCCGCGCGCGGCCGACCTGTTGATTGAAACCGAGGCCGAACTCAAACGTGTGAAGTGGGCCCCCCGCAAGGAGGCCGCACGCGCCACGTCGGTCGTGCTCTATTTCGTGTTCTGGTTCGCCATGATCATGCTGGTCTACGACCTTACCTTCAGCATGGGCATCGGCATGCTCCAGGGCCAGCGCTGGGACAAGGCCGGCTGGGGGCGCGTGGTTTCGATGGTACTGAGGCTCGATCCGCCCACGGATGACAAAGACGCCAAGGGCGGGCCGTAATGAACGGGAGCGCAGGCCTGATGAAGATGTGGTACGTACTCCGGGTGCAGAGTTCGCGCGAGGAAAAGATCCGCGAGAACCTGGAAAAACGCTTCAAGGCGCGTGGTCTTGACGCGTTGTTCGGCCGTCTTGTTATTCCCACCGAAACCGTGCAGGAAATCAAGGGCGGCAAGAAGCGCGAACGCAAGCGCAAGAGTCACCCGGGTTACCTGTACCTTGAGATCGAAACCGACGAAAACCGTGCCGAGGGTGCCGACCAGCGCTGGGTGATCAATGGCGAGGCTTATCACCTGATCCGTGAAACCCCCGGTGTCGGCGACTTTGTCGGCGACCGCGACAAACCAGTGCCGATGAGCGAAGAAGACGTGCGCAAGATTCTGCGCCTGAGCGAACCCGCCGAGGCCGGCGAAGAACCGGTGGTCAAGGTCGAGTTCGCCAAAGGCGACGCGGTCAAGATCAAGGACGGGCCGTTTGACGGCTTTGAGGGCCTGATTGAAGAAGTGGACCCCGAAAAGGGCATGGTGCAGGTGACGGTCACTATTTTCGGCCGTCCCACGCCCGTGGAACTGGAACACTGGCAGGTGGAGAAAGTTTAGGGCGACATTTCGCCCGCAAAGGCCGGAGGCAACCGCCGCTAGCACGGCCGCAAGGACAAAGCCATGGAAATCACAGCCAAAGTCAAACTGCAGTGCCCCGGCGGGCAGGCCACGCCGGCGCCGCCGGTCGGCCCCGCGCTCGGCCAGCACGGCGTGAACATCGCCGATTTCGTCAAGCGCTTCAATGACCAGACGCGCGACCGCATGGGCATGATCCTGCCGGTCGAAATTACGATCTTTAAGAACCGCAGCTTTACCTTCATCATCAAGAGCCCGCCGGCCAGTGTGCTGATCAAGACCGAACTCAAGCTTCAAAGCGGGTCCAAGACCCCGGGTCGTGAGTCCGTGGGCAAGATCACCAAGGCCCAGCTCGAAAAGATCGCCAAGGTCAAGCTGAATGACCTCAACGCCGGCAGCCTGGAGGCCGCCACGCGGGTCATTGCCGGCACCGCCCGCAGCATGGGCGTCAAGGTTGAAGGGTAAACCATCGGGCGCTTCGGCGCCCGTCATCCCCGCCGCGGACTGTCGGCGTCGGGGTTTTCGGCAGCAGACAGGATAATCGCACTGCCAGGAGGATGTATGGCCGTAAAAGTCCGCAGCAAGCGTTACCAGCAGGCCGCCAAGGCCGTGGACGCCAACAAGCGCTACACCATCGAAGAAGCCTTTGAGGTTCTGGCACGCTTTCCCAAGACCAAGTTCGACGAAACGGTCAATGTGGCCGTCAAGCTGAACGTTGACCCCAAGAAAGCCGACCAGAATCTGCGCGGTGCTGTGTCATTGCCCCACGGTGTGGGCAAGACCGCCCGCGTGATCGCGTTTGTCGAGGGTGATCTGGCTGAAAAGGCCAAGGCCGCCGGTGCCATTGCCGTGGGTGGCGCCGACTTGGCCAAGAAGATCGAAGACGGCTGGCTGGATTTCGACAAGGCGATCGCCCACCCCAGCCAGATGCGCCACGTCGGCAAGCTGGGCAAGGTGCTGGGTCCCAAGAACCTGATGCCCACACCCAAGGCCGGCACCGTGACGGAAGACGTTGTCACGGCGGTCAAGGAGTTTGCCGGCGGCCGTGTCGAGTACCGCACCGATGCCGGTGGCAACATTCACCTGGCGATCGGCAAGCGCAGCTTTGACAAGAAAAAGCTTTCGGAAAACCTCAGCCATCTGCTGGGGCACATCAACAGCCTGCGACCCCAGACGGTCAAGGGCAACTTCGTGCAGCGGGTTAGCGTCGCCGGGACAATGACGCCGGGCATCAACATTGTGGTCGTAGAGACCCAGCCGGCCTAGGAGCACACATGCCGAACGAACTCAACACCCTGCTGGCCGACCAGTACAAACAGACGCTGGGCAAGGTTACTGAAACTGTGGTTGTGGATCCTAGTGCCCTGAACAGCGAAAAGATGGCTCAGTTCCGGGCCGAGCTGCGCAAGGCCAACCTGACCATGGAAGTGGTCAAGAACCGCATTGCCCTGCACGCGCTCAAGGACGCCGGGCTCAAGCCGCTGGTGACGCACGAAAGCGCGCGCCATGTGTTCAAGGGCACGACCGGTCTGATCTTTGGTGCTGACGGGGCGATTGACGCGGCCAAGTTCACAACCAGATGGCTGGCCGCCAACAAGGATTCCATCAGGGTCAAAGGCGGCCTGATGGGCCCCGACGTGCTGGACGAAAACGGCGTGGTGCAGATCTCGACGCTGCCCTCGCGGGCCGAACTGCTGTCGCAGATGGCCGCGGGCTTCCTGGCCGCGCCGCAGAAGGTGGCCGCGACATTCCAGGCCGGCTACGCCCAGGTGCTGTATGCCTTCAACGCGCTGGCCGAAAAGCTGGAGAAAGCAGGCAAGTAAGGAGATTTTGGATTTTGGATTTCGGATTTTGGATTGGTGCCAGGGTCGGAATCCAAGTCAAACATAACAGGGTGATTGCGGAGCAGGATGAGGATCAAGCGGCCTGAAAGAAGTAGGGCCGAAGTCCGAAGTCCAAAATCCAAAAGCCGCAATCCAGGGAGAGAGTCATGGCGGTTGCTGAAAAGGTTCAGAAGGTACTCGACGAAGTGGCGACGTGGAACCTGCTCGAGGTCCGCGACTTCGTAAAGGCGTTCGAAGAGAAGTTCGACGTCAAGGCCCAGGCCGCGGTGGCTGTTGCCGCCGGCCCGGCTGCCGGTGGTGGCGCCGCCGCCCCGGCCGCTGCTGCCAAGACCGAGTTCAACGTCGTGTTGACCGGCATTACGGATGAGGCCAAGAAGATCCCCGTGATCAAGGTTGTGCGCGAGATTACCGGTCTGGGTCTGGCCGAAGCCAAGAAACTGGTCGAAGAGGCGCCCAAGCCCGTCAAGGAAAACGTGGGCAAGGCCGACGCCGACGCGATGAAGAAGAAGCTCGAAGACGCCGGCGGCAAGGTCGAACTGAAGTAACTATTTGCGTCAAGGCAGGGGAAAGCTATCGTCTTTCCCCTGCTTTGGCGTGCGGTTTCGGCCGGGCAGGACAATCGGACAGCGCTGGACGCTCACAGATGGGGTGCCTGCGGCCTTCGGGGAAGGCGGCGGCGGCTCCGGGAACGCGAACGGCAGAGTTTTTCAGGGCACCTGGTCCCCGCCAGGGACGCCCTGTTTTGCGTTGAATTCAGAACACCCGGCCCTGTGGCCGGATTTTCCGGAAGACTTGAGGTCACACATGCCTATTTATCAGGACACCACCCCGATCCGTCGCTTCGGCAACACGATGGGCCAGGTGGAACTTCCCAACCTTGTGCAGCTTCAGACCGAAAGCTACGCGCGCTTTCTGCAGCAGGACGTGCCCCAGAACAAGCGCGAGGATGTCGGCCTGAACGCCCTGATCCACGAGATCTTCCCGATCCAGAGCTACGACAAGACGACCAGCCTTGACTTTCTCAGCTATGAACTGGGCGAGCCGCGGTACACGCCCGACGAGTGCCGCGCCCTGAAGCTGACCTACGGCGCCCCGCTGATCGTCAAGATGCGCCTCAATCGCAACGGCAACGCCATTGACGAAGACGTGTATCTGGGTGAACTGCCGCTGATGATTGGCGGCGGCGAGTTCATCATCAACGGCGCCGAGCGCGTGATAGTCAACCAGCTTCACCGCAGTCCCGGCGTGGACTTCGGCTTTGAGCTGTCACCCGACAACCGCAAGATGCACCAGTGCTGGATCATCCCCGAACGTGGAAGCTGGATTGAGGTCGCCGTTACCAAAAAGGACACGCTGTCCATCCGCATTGACCAGAGCGGGAAATTCAGCGCCATGACGTTCTTCCGCGCCATGAGCCCCGACCTCAGCACTAACGAGGCCATCATCCGCCAGTTCTACGAGACCGTTACGGTCAAGAACGGGCCGCAGGCCGCGGCGAAGATCGCCAACCGCTATGCTGTCGGTGACGTAGTGGATCCTGACACCGGGGAAATTCTGGCCGAAGGCGCGACGCTGATTTCGGCCGATCTGGCCAAGGTGATCAGCAAGTCCAAGGTCAAGGAAATCGAAGTCATCAAGGAAGTCACCGACGCGCTGATTCTCAACAGCCTGCAGGAAGACCCGACCACCAGCCAGGACGAGGCGCTGGAGCGCATCTATCTGCGTCTGCGCCCGGGTAACCCTGTCAACAAGGAAAAGGCCGCGGCGCTGTTCCACGAGAAGTTCTACGACGACACCCGCTATCGTCTGGGGCGCGTCGGCCGCTTCCGTTTGAACCGCAAGTTTGGCAGCAACATTGACGAAAACGCGCAAAGCCTTCTGCCGGACGATGTCAAGCACGCCGTGGACTACATTCTGCGGCTGCGCACGCCCGGCGGTGGCGCCACTGTGGACGACATTGACCACTTGGGCAACCGCCGCGTCAAAACCATTGACGAACTGGTCTGTGACGAACTGCGCAAGGGCTTTCTGAAGCTCAAGAAGAATGTCCAGGAGCGCATGAATCTGGAAGAACAGCCCACCCCGCGCAACCTGATCAACGCCAAGACGATCAGCACCGCCGTGGCGTTCTTTTTCGGCCGTGGTGAACTCAGCCAGGTGGTGGACCAGACCAACCCGCTGAGCCAGCTTACCCACGAACGCCGCTTGTCGGCGCTGGGCCCCGGTGGTTTGAACCGCAAGCGCGCGGGCTTTGAAGTGCGCGACGTGCACATCAGCCACTACGGCCGTATCTGCCCGATTGAAACGCCTGAAGGCACCAACATCGGCCTGATTTCCAGCCTGTGCACCTATGCCCAGACCGACGCCTACGGCTTTCTGGTCACGCCCTATCGCGTGGTCAAGAAGGGCAAGGTCACCGATGAAATCGTGTTTCTGCGCGCCGACGAAGAAGTCAACCAGGTGATCGCCCCCGCCGACGCCCCCGTGGACGACAAGGGCCGCCTGCTGGGCGACCACATCCAGGTTCGCTTGGGCCAGGACTTCAAGGTTGTCAGCGGTGAGGCCGTCCAGTTGATGGACGTAAGCTCAATGCAGATGGTCGGCGTCAGCGCCTCACTGATTCCGTTTCTGGAACACGACGACGCCAACCGCGCGCTGATGGGCAGCAACATGCAGCGCCAGGCCGTGCCCCTGGTGCAGACTGAGCCCGCTATTGTCAGCACCGGTATGGAACGCCATGTCGCTGCCAACAGCGGCATGGTGGTGCGCGCCGTCAGTGACGGTGTGGTGCGTTATGTAGACAGCCGCGAGATCATCGTCGGCGACGAAATTTACACGCTGCGCAAGTTCGTCGGCCTGAACGAACGCACCTGCCTGAACCAGGTGCCGATCGTCAAGGAAGGTGATCACATCAAGAAGGGCCAGATCATTGCCGACGGCGCCGCCACCCACTACGGCGAACTGGCGCTGGGCCGCAACATCCTGTTGGCCTTCATGCCCTGGGACGGCTACAACTTCGAAGACGCGATTCTGGTCAGCGAAGAGTTGCTGCACGATGATGTGTTTACCTCGATCCACATCGAAGAGTTCGAGATCGAAATCCGCGAGACCAAGCTGGGTCGCGAAGAATTTACCAGCGAAATCCCGCACGTCGGTGAACGCCAGCGCAAGAACCTTGACGAGGGCGGCGTGATCCGCGTCGGCACCAAGGTCGGTCCCGGCGACATCCTGGTCGGCAAGGTCGCGCCCAAATCCAAGAGCGAACTCACGCCCGAAGAAAAGCTGCTTTACGCCATCTTCGGCAAGGCCGGCGAAGACGTGAAGAACGACTCGCTGGAAGTTCCGGCCGGCAGCTACGGTGTCGTGATCAAGACCGAGCGGTTCTCCAAGCGCATCGCCCAGACTGAAGAGGAAAAGAAACAGGTCAAGCTCGAACAGAAAAAGGCCGGCGAAACGTACCTGGCCGAAGCCCGCGAACAGCTCAAGGTTCTGGTGGCCGAACTCGAGGAGGCACTGGGCGAAAAACCCAAGAGCGGTCGTAAGGCCATCAAGGGTGTGCTCAATGAAGATGACCGTGCGAGCCTGACGGCCGAGGAGATTGACGAAGCGCTGCCGAATCTGACCGCCGAGGCGTTTGGTGCCAGCGGCCGCGGCGTGAAACTGGTGGACGAGGCCATCAACCGCTGCCGCAAGAAGATCCGTGCCGCCCAGCAGCGTCGCGACCGCGCCATCCAGAAGCTGACCCGCGGCGATGAACTGCCCACAGGCGTTCTGGAAAAGGTGCGGGTCGAACTGGCCACCAAGCGCACGCTGAGCGTTGGCGACAAGTTTGCCGGCCGCCACGGAAACAAGGGCGTGGTCAGCAAGATCCTCAAGCGTGAAGACATGCCGTTTCTGGCCGACGGTACGCCGGTGCAGATGGTACTCAACCCGCTGGGTGTGCCTTCGCGCATGAACGTGGGCCAGTTGTTTGAGCTGCACCTGGGGGTGGCGGCCCGCAAGCTGGGTTTCCGCGCCGTGACGCCGGTGTTCAACGGTGCCACGGAGGCCGACATTACCAAGGCCTTGGCTGACGCCGGCATGGACGTGGACGGCAAGTCTGTCCTGTACGACGGCCGTACCGGCCAGGCCTTCGAACAGAAGGTGGCCGTGGGCTACATGTACATGCTCAAGCTGCACCACCTGGTGGACGACAAGGTGCACGCCCGCGCCACCGGCCCCTATTCGCTGATCACCCAGCAGCCCCTGGGCGGCAAGGCCCGCAGCGGCGGCCAGCGTTTTGGCGAAATGGAAGTCTGGGCGCTGGAGGCCTACGGCGCGGCCAACATCCTGCAGGAACTGCTGACCGTGAAATCTGACGACGTCGAAGGCCGCACCAAGATCTACGAAAGCATGGTCAAGGGCGAAAACGTGCTTGAGCCCGGCACGCCGGTCAGCTTCGACGTGCTGGTCAACGAGATCAAGGGTCTGGCGCTGAATGTGGCCCTGTACCGTCCGGACGGCACGATGGTGTCCGACATCGTCAAGGAGTAGCAGGGGCGAAAAGCGTCAGCGAGCGACTGGACTGAACAAATCCGCCCCGCAAGGGCGACAAACGAGGAACGCGCAATGCCGGATTCTCTGTACGACAAGATCAACGAAATCGCGGCCGTCGGCATCAACCTGGCCAGCCCCGAAGACATCCGTTCCTGGAGCTACGGCGAGGTCAAGAAGCCGGAAACGATCAATTACCGCACCTACCGGCCCGAGAAAGACGGCCTGTTCTGCGAGAAGATCTTCGGCCCGGAAAAGGACTACGAGTGTTTCTGCGGCAAGTACAAGGGCATCAAGTACAAGGGCATCGTGTGTGAACGCTGCGGCGTGAAGGTCACCACCAGCAAGGTGCGCCGCAAGCGCATGGGCCACATCAACCTGGCCGCCCCGGTCGCGCACATCTGGTTCTTCAAGGCCATGCCCTCGCGCATCGGCGCGCTGCTGAACGTCAAGGCCTCGGCCCTGGAGCGCGTGATTTATTTCCAGGACTACATCGTCATTGACCCCGGTCCGTCCGACCTGAAGGAAAAGGACCTGATCAACGAGGAAAAGTACCGCGAGATGAAGGGGCAGTACGGCGACCAGTTCAAGGCCGGCATGGGCGCCGAGGCCCTGCGTGAGCTTCTGGTGCGCCTTGATCTGGAAGACCTGGCCACCGAGCTGCGCCGTGAACTGAGCGAAACCAACAGCAAGCAGAAGCAGAAGGATCTGATCAAGCGCCTGAAGACGGTGGAAGCGCTTAACGAAAGCGGTAACCGCCCCGACTGGATGGTGCTGGACGTGGTGCCCGTGATTCCGCCCGACCTGCGCCCTCTGGTGCAGCTTGAGAGCGGCAATTTCGCCACCAGCGACCTGAACGACCTGTACCGCCGCCTGATCAACCGCAACAACCGCCTCAAGAAGCTGATTGATCTCAACGCCCCCGAGGTCATCATCCGCAACGAAAAGCGCATGCTGCAGCAGTCGGCCGACGCGCTTTTCGACAACAGCCGGTGCCGCCGCCCGGTGCTGGGCAGCCGTAACCGCCCGCTGAAGTCCCTGACCGACATGATCAAGGGCAAGCAGGGCCGCTTCCGCGAAAACCTGCTGGGCAAGCGCGTGGATTACTCGGCCCGCTCCGTGATTGTGGTTGAGCCCGAACTCAAGCTCCACCAGTGCGGTCTGCCCAAGAAAATCGCGCTGGAGCTGTACCAGCCGTTCATCATCCGCCGCCTGCGCGAACTGGGGCTGGCCGACACGATCAAGAGCGCCAAGAAGATGCTTGAGCGCCGCGACGAAGAAGTGTGGGACATTCTTGAAGAAGTGATCTTCAAGCACCCGGTGCTGCTGAACCGCGCGCCCACGCTGCACCGCATGGGCATTCAGGCCTTTGAACCAGTGCTGGTCGAAGGCAACGCGATCAAAATTCACCCGCTGGTGTGCGGCGGTTTCAACGCTGACTTTGACGGCGACCAGATGGCCGTGCACCTGCCGCTGAGCTTTGAAGCGCAGATCGAGGCGCACACCCTGATGCTCAGCATTCACAACATTTTCAGCCCGGCACACGGCAACCCGATCATCACGCCCAGCCAGGACATGGTGCTTGGTCTGTACTACATGACTGCCGACAACGCCAAGGAACTGGGTGAAGGCAAGTGGTTTGCCAGCCCCGAGGACGTGATCGCGGCCTACAGCCACGGCAAGCTGGGAACCCACGCCAAGATCAAGGTGCTGCTGCCGCGCCACAAGGTCGTGTACGACGAAAAGGGCAACGTGCAGTCCGGCCACACCCAGACACCCAACGCTGACTGGACGCTGGCCACACCACGCGCCACGTTTCTTGACGCGGATCTTTACGAGCGCTGGCTGGACCAGAGCGCCGAAGTCGCGCGCAACTTCATGGTCGAAACCACGCCCGGCCGCATTCTGTTCAATGACATCCTTGGCCCGGGCATGCCGTTCTTCAACTACGCGATCGGCAAGAAGCAGATCAGCGGCGTGATTGCCCACTGCTACAAGCGTCTGGGCCGCGTCAGCACGCTGGCGCTGCTGGACAACATCAAGGAGTTCGGCTTCAAGTCCGCCACCCGCGCCGGCGTGTCCATCGGCAAGGACGACATGCGCAGCCCGGAAAACAAGGAAGACATTCTGGCCAAGAGCCAGAAGCTGGTGGACGAACTGGACCGCCGCTATCGCCAGGGTGTGATCACTGACCGCGAGCGCCGCAACCACGTGATTGACGAGTGGACCCACGCCCGCGAAGAAATCGGCCGCAGCATGATGGACGTGCTCAAGAACGACCAGCGCAACGGCAAGCCGTACCTGAACCCCATCTTCATGATGGTGACGTCCGGCGCCCGTGGCTCGACCGAACAGGTGCGCCAGTTGGCCGGCATGCGCGGCCTGATGGCCAAGCCCGGCGGCGAAATCATCGAAACGCCGATCAAGGCCAACTTCCGTGAAGGCCTGAAGGTCCTGGAATACTTCTCGTCCACCCACGGCGCGCGCAAAGGTCTGGCCGACACGGCGCTCAAGACCGCCGACAGTGGTTACCTGACGCGCAAGCTGGCCGACGTGGCTCAGACAGTGGTGGTATCCGAACACGACTGCGGCACCGACCAGGGCATTGACAAGCGTTCGGTGTTCAAAGGCGAAAAGGTCGAAATCAGCCTGGCTGAAAGTGTCCGCGGCCGCGTGGTGTGCGACGACATCCGCCACCCGCAGACCAAGGAAGTGGTGGTTCGTGCCGGCGACCTGATCAGTGCCGAAACCGCCAAGGTGATTGAAGACCTGGGCTTCCAGAAGATCCGTGTGCGCAGCCCGCTGACCTGCGACAGCGATTTCGGCGTGTGCCGCCTGTGCTACGGCGCGGACCTGTCGCGTGACGAACTGGTCGAACTGGGACTGGCCGTGGGCATCATCGCGGCCCAGAGCATCGGTGAGCCCGGCACGCAGCTTACGATGCGCACCTTCCACATCGGTGGCACTGTAACCCGCACCAGCGTGGACAAAGACATCAAGGTCACCCGTCCCGGCACGGTCAAGTTTGCCGACAGTCTGCGTACAGTGCAGGGCCCGCAAGGCAAGCCGATCGTTGTCAGCAGCAAGGGCGAGATCAAGATTCTGGACAAGGACGACAAGGTTGTTGACACCTACCAGATCCCGCTGGGTGCGACCTTGATGTTCGAAAACGGCGACAAGATCACCAAAGCCGGCGCCACGCTGTGCGAGTGGGATCCTCACACCACGCCGATCATCGCCGAAGCCGACGGCAAGGTGGTCTATGACGACCTGATCGAGGGCCGCACGTTCAAGGAAGAAATCGAACAGGAAACCCAGACCAAGCAGCGCGTGGTGATCGAGCACAAGGGCGACCTGCACCCGCAACTGCGCATTGAAAACAACAAGGGCGACGTGGTGGCCTATTATCCGCTGGCCGAAAAGTCCACGATTGTGGTCAAGGACGGCCAGAAGGTGAAGGCCGGCGAAATCCTGGCCAAGACCGTGCGTGAAATCGGCGGCACCCAGGACATCACCGGCGGTCTGCCCCGTGTGACCGAACTGCTTGAGGCCCGCAAGCCCAAGGAGCCGGCCATCATCACCCGTGTGGACGGCATTGTCGAACTGTCCGAAGACAAGAAGCGTGGCAAGCGCACAGTGTTCGTGCGCACCGACACCGGCGAAGTCGCCGAGCACACCATCCCGGCGCGTCTGACCATCAAGGCCCGCACCGGCGACCGCGTCAAGGCCGGCGAAGCCCTGACCGAAGGTTCGCGCGTACCGCACGACGTGCTGGAGATCCAGGGCAAGGACGCGGTGCAGGACTTCCTGCTGGCCGAGGTACAGAAGGTGTACCGCAGCCAGAACGTGGCGATCAACGACAAGCACATCGAAATCATCGTGGGCCAGATGCTGCGCAAGGTGAAGATCGTCAACGAGGGCAACACCAACTTCCTGCGTGGCACGGTGGTGGACCGCAGCGAAATCCGTGCCGAAAACGACCGCGTGGTCAAGGAAGGCGGCAAGCCCGCGACGTTCAAGCCGCTGCTGCTGGGCATCACCAAGGCCAGCCTGCAGAGCGAAAGCTTCCTCAGCAGCGCCAGCTTCCAGGAAACGACCAAGGTGCTGACCGAGGCCGCCATTTCCGGCAAGCGCGACCTGCTGAAGGGCTTGAAAGAGAACATTATTCTGGGGCACCGCATCCCGGCCGGCAGCGGCTTTCACACCTATCACACGCTGGCGATCCAGAAGGCCCAGCCCGAACGCGCCACCGAAGGCGAAGGCGAAGCGGCCGAGGAAGTTGCTACGGGTGTGGCGTAATGCGGCGCGGTTTCACAGCGGCCACAGCGGAGCCTGCCCCCGGCAGGCTCCGTGCCGTTTGCGCGCTGCTGCTTCTGCTTGCCGCCTGCGCTTCGACCCCGCCGTCGGCGCCGCAACCGCAGCCGGCACCGCGCGTGGATAGAACCGCCGACACGGCCTATCGCCTGGCCTCGGTCGCGCAACGTCTGGTGGATGCCGATCACTTTGACGCCCAGGGTAACCGCGCGGCGGCAGCCTCATTGCTGGTTGCGGCGCGCGACGCATTGCCGGCCGATCACGCACGCGAACGTCACTATCTTTGCGCCCTGCTGGCCGCGGTGTGGGGGCGTTATGGTGACGGCCGCGACGAAATACGGGCATTGGCATTTCTGGCGGATGCCCGTGCCGGAACCGCTGCGGATGCGCGACTGGCCGGCGATGTGTACCTGGCCGAAACCGCTGTCTGCCTTGGCCGCGAAGATGCGGCTGCGGCGCTGACGGCCGGACGCGCGGCACTGGATTCGCTTGGTTCAGTCCAGGCTTGGGTGCGCTATGCCGACGTGTGCCGCGAACTGGGTGCCGGCTATTTCGACCACGGCCTGCGCGCCGAAGCTGCCGAGGTCTCCCGTCGTGGCGCCGAAATCGCCGAAGAACTCGACGAACACATCCGGGCGCTGCGTTCCTGGCTGGATCTCGGCCAGTACCTGCCGCCCGAACAACCGGCGGCCATGGATGAAGCCTTTCTGCGCGCCTATTCCGCGGCCTATCGGGTGGGGCGCCTGGCCTGGCGCAGTGTCGTGATCGCCACGGCCGTGGACGCGCTGTTTTCGGCCGGGCACATGGCGCTGGCTGGTCGTTGGGGGGACCGCCTGCGTGACGGCGAAGGCCGCTGGCCCGACGCGTCGTCGGCGGGCATGCACGCGGACGACTGGGCGTTTCTGACGGGCCGTTACGCGCTGGCGCTGTTTGCGTCGCGGCGGGCCGACACGCGGCTGGCCGGTGCGTTGCGAACAGCTATTGCCGCATTGCAGCCCTTGATGGAGGGCGATACCGAAGCCTCGGACCTGCACGACCGTGCAAGGGCCGCCCTCTTGCAAATGGAAAAGGGAAAGTAAACTCCGCGCCCCTCGCTTGAGGGCCGCACAGGAACCGCGCATGCCGACGATGAACCAGATGGTCCGCAAGGGCCGCAAGAAGAAGACCTACAAGAGCAAGTCTCCAGCGCTTGACGCCAACCAGTACAAGCGCGGGGTGTGCCTGCAGGTCAAGACCACCACACCCAAGAAGCCGAACTCGGCGTTGCGCAAGATCGCGCGCATCCGCCTGAGCAACCAGCGTGAAGTCACGGCCTACATTCCCGGCGAGGGCCACAACCTTCAGGAACACAACATTGTCTTGGTGCGCGGCGGCCGCGTGCGTGATCTGCCCGGTGTGCGCTACCACATTGTGCGCGGCGCGTTGGACTGTGCGGCGGTGGACGGCCGCAAGCAGAGCCGCAGCAAGTACGGCGCAAAACGCGGCAAGTAGCGCAAGTTCTTGACACGTCAACAGGGCCCCGGTTTGCCGGGGCTCTTGTCATTTGGCGCGCCGTCGCGCGTCCCCTGCTTGACAGTTGCCCGTATGTTGGTCCGCCGCAACGTGTTGTCGCGCGGCGTAACGCCCGTGCCGAAACGCGTATCGTCGCGCGCGGGGACAGCGTGTGTTCCAAAATCTTTTCACCGCGCGCTGACACAGGCCGCAAACCGGCCTCGCAAGCGGGGGTGCGGGCAATTCGCGAAAAAACTTTGCCGCGACTTTCCGGTTGCTCCCCCGCTTGACGCTCAATTGCTCACTGTTATCTTTCGCGCCCCACAGCGGAATTCGAGGAAAGGCGCATGCCTCGCAACTACAAATCGACCGAGCGGTTTCTTCAGCCTGACCCTGTCTACAACAGCAAGCTCGTGTCGAAGTTCGTCAACACCATCATGTACGAGGGCAAGCGCACGGTTGCCCAGAAGATCGTCTATCACGCCTTTGACGCGCTGAAAAAGCGGATCCCCGAAAAGGAACCGCTTGAAGTGTTTAATGAGGCGCTCAACAACTGCCGCCCGATGGTCGAGGTTCGGTCCAAGCGTGTCGGCGGTGCCACCTACCAGGTTCCCAAGGCCGTTGGCGCCAAGCGCCAGCAGGCGCTGGCCTTCCGCTGGATCATTGCCGCGGCGCGCGCCCGCAAGGGCAAGCCCATGAGTGAACGCCTGGCCGACGAACTGTCTGAAGCCTACAAGCGCGAAGGCGCGGCGGTGCGCAAGCGTGAGGAAACACACCGCATGGCTGACGCGAACAAGGCGTTTGCCCATTTTGCCTGGTAGCTGACGCAAACACCGGCGGGAAGGCCCCTTGACTCGGGGGGTCTTCCCGCTACACTTCCCGCCCCCGTTTGGGGAAAGGCAGTGGACAACGGCCCAGAGCATCGGGCCTGCATAGGGTGCCCCGGTACCGGGGCCGGCCTGGAAAGACTGCCCGTTGCGGCGGGCAAGTTTCGGGGTGACAGGGAGTTGAAACGACCGTGTTTCAATGCGACCGACACCTCAGGCTGTCGGTCTTTTGTTTTGTGCGGCGCGGGCAATCGAACCGAGACAGCAGCGGAGAAGCAGCGTGGAACTCAAATACCTTCGGAACATGGGCATCTGTGCCCACATTGACGCCGGCAAGACCACCACGACCGAGCGCATTCTGTATTACACCGGCATGGTGCACCGGCCGGGCGACATTGACGACGGCACCACGGTTACCGATTACCTTAAGGAAGAACGCGAGCGCGGCATCACCATTGTTTCGGCCGCCGTCAGCACGTACTGGGATGACCCCGTCAGTGGCATCAAGCACGGCATCAACCTGATTGATACTCCCGGCCACGTGGATTTTACGGCCGAAGTCGAACGCTCGCTGCGCGTGCTGGACGGCGCGGTGGTGGTGTTTGACGGCAAGGAAGGCGTCGAAGCGCAAAGCGAGACGGTGTGGCGCCAGGCCGACAAGTACCGCGTGCCCCGCATTGCCTACATCAACAAGATGGACAAGATCGGGGCTAGCTTCCGCAAGAGCGTCGAAAGCATGGTCAAGCGCCTGGGCACCAACCCGGTGCCGGTTCAGATTCCCTGGGGTGAAGAGGTCGAACACAAGGGTGTGATTGACCTGATTGAAATGAAGGCCCACAGCTTTGAGGGCGAAAACGGCAAAGAGGTCATCAAGCACGAAATCCCCGCCAACCTTCTGGATGAAGCCAGGGCTGCCCGTCAGCGCATGATTGAAAAGTGCGCAGACGTGGACGACACGATCGCCAACCTGTTGCTGGAAGACCAGTTGGACAAGGTTACCCCGGCCATGATCCGCGCGGCGCTGCGCGCGGGCACAATCGCGTTCAAGCTGGTGCCCGTGGTGTGCGGCAGCAGCTATCGCTACAAGGGCGTGCAGGACATGGTCAATGCCGTGGTCTGGTATCTGCCCAGTCCGCTGGATCTGCCCCCGACCGAGGCCAAGGACGCCGAAAATCCCGACGACCGCAGCAAGGACTACAAGCTGACCTGCGACGCCAAGGGGCCGCTGGCGGTGATGGCGTTCAAGACCGTCAGCGAACAGCACGGCGAACTGACCTACCTGCGCATTTATTCGGGCACGCTCAAGTCCGGCGACACGGTATACAACGCGCGCATCAAGCGGCGCGAGCGCATCACCCGCCTGTTCCGCATGTTCGCCAACGATCGCACGGTGCTGGAACAGGCCGAGGCCGGCGACATTGTCGCTTCGGTGGGCCTGAACAACACCTACACCGGTGACACGCTGTGTAACGAGGACAAGCCGCTGGTGCTGGGCGCGATCACGTTCCCGGACACGGTGATCTCGATGTCCATCGAGCCCAAGTCCAACGCCGACCGCGAAAAGCTGGCCATGGCGCTTCAGAAAATGGCCAAGAACGACCCCACGTTCAAGGTGCGCCTGGATCCGGAAACCCAGCAGACGGTGATCTCGGGCATGGGCGAACTGCACCTGGACATCATCCGTTCGCGCATCCTCAACGAGTTCCGTGTGGATGCCGCCGTGGGCCAGCCCCGCGTGGCGTACCGCGAACTGGTCGGCCTGCGTCCCGGCCAGACCTGCGAAACCGAAGGTCTGCACAAGAAGCAAAGCGGCGGCGCCGGCTCCTACGGTCACTGCAAAATCCGCTGGGAGCTTCTGCCCGAGGAAAAGCGCGACCAGGTCGAGTTCGAGGACGACACGGTCGGCGGCAGCATCCCGCGCCAGTTCATCAAGAACGTCGAAGAAGGCGTGCGCAACACCGCGGCCTCGGGCGGCATTGCCGGTTACCCGGTGCTGGGCTTCAAGGCCAGTGTGTACGACGGCAGCTACCACGACGTGGACAGCAAGGACTTCGCGTACATTGACGCGGCGCGCATTGCGTTCCGTGCGTTGCTGGAAGAAGTGGGTACCGAGATCCTGGAACCGATGATGAAGGTCGAGGTTCGCACGCCCGAAGAGTTCATGGGCCCCGTGATCGGCGACTTGAACTCGCGCCGCGCCCGCATTGAAAACACCGAGCGCGACGGCGATATCGTCATCATCATGGCCGTCGTGCCGCTGTCGGAAATGTTCGGTTACGTCCAGGCCGTGCGCGGTCTGAGCCAGGGCCGTGCCAACTACGCGATGGAACCGTATCGGTACGAAGTCACGCCGCCGCACATCAAGGAAAAGATTCTGGCCGAGCGCGGTGTCACCAAGGGCGGCAAGGTCGCGGGCCGGCGGTAAGGGTTATTGACGCTTTGCGGGTGCAGGCTAAGGTCTGCGCCCCTTTCGGCAGGAAGAGGCAAAGTCATGGCAAACCAGGGTGCAGTGCAGATCAAGATACGGCTTGAGGGCTA
The DNA here is from genome assembly GCA_015075515.1 of Planctomycetota bacterium. Classification (GTDB taxonomy): domain Bacteria; phylum Planctomycetota; class UBA8742; order UBA2392; family UBA2392; genus H3-PLA7. The sequence continues at coordinate 759,131 of JABTUE010000003.1, read as the reverse complement.
CGACCACGAGCTGCTGGACCAGTCGGCCAAGCAGATCTGCGAGTCGGCCAAGGACAGCGGCGCGCGGGTTTCGGGCCCGATCCCGCTGCCCACGCGCGTGGAACGCTACACAGTGCTGCGCAGCCCGCACATTGACAAGAAAAGCCGCGAGCAGTTCGAGATCCGCACCCACAAGCGGCTGATTTACATCAGCCAGCCCAGCCCCCGCACCGTGGATGCCTTGCAGACCTTGAACCTGCCTGCCGGTGTTGAGGTACGCATCAACACCTGACGACAGTAACGCCCTCCGACCAACGGCACGGCCGCGTCGGACAAGGGGATGCACCGGGCAACCCCAGTGGCGAGCAGTAGAGGAAGCAAACAGAGGTTACAGCGATGTCCGTGACGCAACTGATTGGTACCAAGCGCGAGATGAGCCAGTTGTTCAACGATGACGGCACCATTGTGCCTGTCACGATCGTTGAAGTCGGCCCGTGCACCGTCGTGCAGGTCAAGAACGCGGAAAACGACGGGTACGACGCCGTGCAGCTTGGCTTTGGCGACATCCGCCTGTCGCGCGTCAGCAAACCCCAGAAGGGGCACTTCAAGAAGGCCGGCGTTGAACCCCGTCGTCGCCTTCAGGAAGTCCGCCTGAGCGCCCCCGCCGCCCACAAGGCCGGTGACGTAATCAAGGTCAGTGACGTCTTCAAGCAGGGCGACTGGGTGGACGTGATTGGCACCAGCAAGGGGCGCGGTTACCAGGGTGGTGTCAAGCGCCACGGGTTTGCCGGCGGTCCTGCCGCCCACGGCACAAAGTTCATGCGCGAGCCCGGCAGTTCGGGCACCAACACCAACATCGCCCACGTGCGCAAAGGCAAGCGCATGGCCGGCCACATGGGCGTGGATCGCATCACCGTGCGCAACCTGCTGGTCGCGCGCGTGGACGAAAAGCGCAACCTGGTCTTTCTGCGCGGCGCTGTGCCCGGCTTCAACGGCGCGGCGGTTACCGTGCGCAAGGCAAAGGCCAAGACGTTTGCCAAGGCTGACCGCGCGCTGCGCAAGGCTGCGGCAACGGCCAAGTAACGGGCAGGGGATACAGCGGAGCAAGCAATGGTGGAAGTTCAGGTATATGACGCCAGCGGCAAGGCCAAGGAGAAAATCTCCTTTGACGAGTCCGTGTTCGGCGACAAGGTCAAGTCGCGCACCCTGCGCGAGATCGTGTACGCCTATGAGCGCAACCGGCGCCAGGGCACGGTCAACACCAAGAACCTGTCCGACGTGGCCGGCAGCAACAAGAAGCCCTGGAAGCAGAAGGGTACCGGTCGCGCCCGCACCGGCCAGAAGCACGCGCCGCACCGCCGCAAGGGCAGCGTTGCCCACGGCCCGCACCCGCGCGACTTTTACCGCAACATTCCGACCAACATGCGCCGTGTCGCGCTGGCCTCGGCTCTGCTGGCGCGTTTCCGCGGCGGCGCCGTGTCGGTGGTGGACGGCCTGAGCTTTGACAAGCCGCAGACCCGCAAGCTGACCAAGATGCTTGAAACCGCCGGCCTGGCCGAGGGCAGTCTGCTGCTGGGTGTGGCGCGGCCCGACCGCAACTTTTACCTGTCAGCGCGCAACATCCCGCGCTCGCTGGTGCGCCAGGTCAGCGAGTTCAACGCCTATGAAGTGATGAAACAGCGCCATCTGCTGCTGACCCGCGAGGCGCTGGATGCCCTCAAGGGCGGTGTCCAGCCCGCCAAGGAGGCCAAGTAATGCCCGCCACCGCAGCCCAATACGCGATCATCAAGCGCCCGCTGCTGACCGAAAAGAGCAGCGCGCTCATGCCTGACGGCGTTTACACCTTCGAGGTTGACGTCAATGCCAACAAGCTGCAGATCGCCCAGGCCATTCGCGACATCTTCAACGTCAAGGTCAAAAAGGTGCGCACCGTGACCGTGCGCGGCCGCAAGAACCGCCGCAACCGTTTCGGGTTCTTCAGCGAGCCGAACTGGAAGAAGGCCCTGATCACGCTGGAAGAAGGCCAGTCCATCGAGATCAAGTAAGCAACTGCCTATGCCCACCCGGGGCGACAAGCCGGGAAAGGTAAGAAGCCATGCCGATCAAGAGTTTCCGCCCGACCACACCCTCCATGCGCCATACGCGCCTGGTGGACTACAGCGGCCTGAGCGACACCCGTCCGCTCAAGACGCGCACGCGCGGCAAGAAAAGCACCGGTGGCCGCAACAACCGCGGCCGCACCACCAGCGCCTATCGCGGCGGCGGCCACAAGCGTCGTTACCGCGAGGTGGACTTCCGCCGCAACGCCCACGACAACATTCCGGCGCGTGTGCACTCCATTGAATACGACCCCAACCGTTCCTGTTTTATTGCCCAGATCTGGTACGCCAACGGCGCCAAGGACTATATTCTGGCGCCCCACGGCCTCGAGGTCGGCCAGACTGTGATGTCCGGTGACAAGGCCGAGCCCCGCCCCGGCAACTGTCTGCCGCTGCGCTTGATTCCGCAGGGTCTGACGGTTCATAACGTCGAGCTCAAGCCCGGCCGTGGCGGCCAGATCGCCCGCGGCGCCGGTGCCCAGTGCGTGGTGGCTGGTCCCGACGGCAAGTGGGTCAACGTGCAGTTGCCCAGCGGCGAAATCCGCCGCGTGCCCGGTGACTGCCGCGCCACCATCGGCCAGGTCAGCAACCTTGACCACATGAACGCCGAATACGGCAAGGCTGGCCGCATGCGCTGGCTGGGCCGCCGGCCTCACAACCGCGGCACCAGCATGAACCCTGTGGATCACCCGCACGGCGGCGGCAACGACCGCACTGGTGGCGGGCGCCCGCCGGTGGACCGGCACGGCAACTCGGCCAAGGGCACCCGCACGCGCAAGCAGCGCAACCGCAACGACGTGTACGTGATCCGCACTCGCCGTGGAACGACGCCCAAGGCCTAGCAAAAAGCCGGCATAACGCCGGAAGACAGAGGAAGACTTATGACCCGCAGCCTCAAGAAGGGCCCCTTTGTGGACCCGAAGCTGATGAAGAAGGTGATGAAGGCCAAGGATGAGAACTCGCGCGAGTCCATCAAGACCTGGTCGCGCGCCAGCACCATCATCCCCGAGTTCGTGAACCTGACGTTTCTGGTTCACAACGGCAAGCAGCACATGAAGGTGTTCGTGACCGAGGACATGGTGGGGCACAAGCTTGGCGAGTTTGCCCCCACGCGCACCTACAAGGGCCACACCGGCCACCGCAAGGCCTAGGGAAAGACAAGAAAGCAGGGCAGCAGACGGGCCAGGGGCCCGAAAGCGGAGAAAGCAGCAATGGCAGAAGAACCGAAAAAGCAGTTTCAGGCGATCGCCCGCAATGTGCGCATGAGCGCGCGCAAGGCCCGGCTGGTCATGGACATCGTGCGCGGCCGCAACGCGCAGGAGGCGATGACACTGCTGCGTTTTGTGAACAAGCGCGCCGCGCCCGAAATCAGCAAGCTGATCCAGAGCGCCGTGGCCAACGCCGAAGACTACGCCAACCGCAGCGGCGTGGATGTGGATACGGAAACACTGGTGATTGCTGATGCGTTTGTGGACGAAGGCCCGCGCATGAAGCGCTGGCGCCCGCGTTCGCGCGGCATGGCCCACCCGTTCACGCGCCACACCTGCCACATGACGGTGCGTGTGGCTGAGGCCGGGCATGTCGCGGAACAGAAGCAGGGCCGTCCGGCGTTTGCGCGTCCGCGCAAGCGTTTGAGCAAGGACCAGCGCCTGGCCAAACGCGCCGGCAAGTCGGGTGAAAAGGGCAAGGCGGCCAAGCCCGCCAAGGCGGAAAAGTAGGCACACGGAGATACTCATGGGCCAGAAGATTCGGCCATACAGCTATCGGGTCGGCGTCACCAAGCCGTGGCGTTCGCGCTGGTTTGCTAACAAGAAGAGCTTCGGCACCTTCCTTGTGGAAGACGCCAAGATCCGCAAGCACGTGATGAAGGAGTACAAGTACGCCAGCATCCCGCGCGTGGAGATCGAGCGCAAGGAAGGCGACAAGATCACAGTTTTCGTGTTCACCGCCAAGCCCGGCATGCTGATCAGCAAGAAGACCAACCGTCTGTCGGATCTCGAAAAGGAACTTTCGCTGCTGACCAACGGCAAACAGGTGGACATCCGCGTCATGGAAGTTCAGAAGCCCGAACTGGACGCGCAACTGGCCGCCGAGCGCATTGCCGAACAGCTCGAACGTCGCGGCTCGTTCCGTCGCGCCGTCAAGCGCGAAATTGAACTGATCCGCGGCGCCGGCGCCGAAGGCGTGAAGATTCAGGTTTCCGGCCGTCTGGGTGGCGCCGAACTGTCGCGCCAGGAAAAGCAGGTTTGGGGCTCGGTGCCCCTCAGCACGCTTGACGCGGACATTGATTACGGCTTTGGCCAGGCCTTCACCACCTATGGTGTGCTTGGCATCAAGGTCTGGATCAACCGCGGCCTCATGAAGCAGACCGAAGAGGCCAAGTACGGACTGGCCGCGGAGTAACAGGACACCGGAGTTGAGTCATGGCACTGCTGCCTACAAGAACAAAGTACCGCAAAGTCATGCGCGGCAAGGTCAAGGGCAACGCCACGCGCGGCAACTATGTCGCCTTTGGTGATGCGGGCCTTCAGGCGCTGGAACCCGGCTGGATTACCGGCCGCCAGATCGAGGCTGCCCGTGTAGCCCTTTCACGTGCAATGGGCCGCGGCGGCAAGTACTGGATCCGCGTGTTCCCGCACAAGCCGGTTTCGGCCAAGCCGCTGGAAACCCGCCAGGGCGGCGGTAAGGGCGAACCCGAGTTCTGGTGCGCCGTGGTCAAGCCCGGCTTTGTGCTGTTTGAAGTCGGCGGCCTGGGCATTGACGTGTGCCGCGAGGCGTTGGCCAAGGCCGCGCACAAAATGCCGGTGCGGTGCCGGATGATCGAACGCAAGCACGACGTGGGTTAATCGCCGCGCTGTCGCGCTACGGACGAGTGGAAGCACGCGGGAAGGAATGGACGCAATGAGCAACGACAAACTCAAGGGCCAGCCTGACAAAGATCTGCGCAGCCGGCTGAACGAGCTGAACGGCGAGAATTTCCAGGCTCGCTTCAGCACCGAGGCCATGACGCCGGCGCGCGGCGCCCAGATTCGCCAGCGCCGCCGCGAAGTCGCGCGCATCCATACCGTTCTGCACGCGCGCGCAGCCTTGGCGCGTCGCCAGGAAGAGGTCAAGCGCCTGGAGCTGCTGCTGGCCGGTATGGGCCGCCCGCATGAGGGCACAGTCGAGGACAAGCGCCGTCGCGCCCTGGTGGCCGGCCGCTTGGACGAGGCCCGCCGCGCCGTGGCGGAACTGTCCGGCGAGCGTCCCGCGCCCGTCCCCAAGACGGTTGAAAAACCTGCCCCGGCCAGGGTCGAAAAGAAGGCTGAGGACAAGGCGGCAGAGAAGGTTGCGGAAAAGCCCGCAAAGAAGGCCGAGCCCAAGGCTGAAAAGAAGCCCGCCAAGAAGGCGGACAAGGGTGAAGACAAGCCCAAGGCAAAGAAGAAGACCGACAAGTAGTGCCAACGCGGCACCGGAGCAGACATGAGCAACGCACAGGAACAGTCCAAGTCGCAGGCCGAGCGCAACCAGCGCCGCCGCCGCATCGGCACCGTCGTCAGCAACAAGATGCAGAAGACGATCACCGTGCTGTGGCAGCGCCCGGTGCGTCACGCCCGGTACGGCAAGTTCGTCAAGCGCAACACCAAACTGCACGCGCACGACGAAAACAACGAGGCCAAGGTGGGCGACCTGGTCGAAATCATGGCAACCCGCCCGCTGTCCAAGACCAAGAACTGGCGCCTGGTGCGCGTTGTGCGCAAGGCCCACGAAGGCCTGTTGCACGATGTGGGTGACGCGGGCAAACCCGGCGCGGCCGGCACGCCCAAGACAAGCTGAAGATGGCAGGTTCGGCCGCGAAACGGCCACGGTAAGGAACGATCATGATTCAGGAACAGACAAGAATGGATGTCGCCGACAACACCGGCGCCAAGGAGGTCGAGACGATCAAGGTTCTCGGCAACTCCGGCCGGCGGTACGGCACCGTGGGCGATGTCGTGATCGCGGTGATCAAATCGGCGACCCCGACCTGCGACCTGTTCAAAAAGGTCACCAAGAAAGACAAGAAGAAGCGCATTGTGCGCTGCGTGATTGTGCGCACCCGCGCCGCCGTGCGCCGCGAAGACGGCAGCTACATCCGGTTTGACCGCAATGCTGCCGTGATCGTGGACAAGGAAGGCAACCCGGTCGGCACGCGCATCTTCGGGGCTGTGGCCCGTGAGCTGCGCGCCAAGAAGTTCATGAAAATCGTTTCGCTGGCCACGGAAGTGGTCTAAGGCAGGAGAGTTCAATGCACATCCGGATCGGCGACGTGGTCCAGATCATCAAGGGCAAGGACCGTCCCCAGACGGCTGAAGAGGCCAAAAAGCCCAGCGGCGAAGTGCTGCGCGTGGACACACGCAAGCGCCGCGTGATCGTCGGCGGCAAGAACATGGTGTGGAAGCATCTGCGCAAGACCGAACAGAACCAGCAGGGCGGCCGTGTCCAGCGCGAGGCCTTTCTGCCGGTTGAAAACGTCATGCTGTTCAACCGCAAGACCGGCAAACCCGAGCGTGTTCATTATCGGGTCGTTAACGGCCGCAAGGAACGCTATTTCAAAAGCACCAACACCGCGGTGAACGAATAGAAAACGCGGTACCGGCCCCCGGGGCCTCAAGGAACGCAAGTCATGGCCAAGAAAGAAAAATCTACCCCCGCGCCCGCCGTCAAGGTGACGCCGCGTCTGCGCGAAAAGTACCACAAGGAAGTGGTGCCCGCGCTGCGCCAGAAGTTCGGCATTGAAAACATCATGCAGGTGCCGCGCCTTCAGAAAATCACCCTGAACATGGGTTTCGGGCAGGCCAGCAAGAACAAGAGCCTGGCCGAAGCCCTGACCAAGGACCTGACGGAAATCGCCGGCCAGAAGGCGATCATCCGCAAGGCCAAGGCCGCCGTGGCGACCTGGAAGCTGCGCGAGAACGACCCCGTGGGTGCCAAGGTGACACTGCGCGGCGATCGTATGTGGCTGTTTCTGGAAAAGCTGATCAGCATCGCAGTGCCGCGCATCCGCGACTTTCAGGGCCTGAACCCGCGCAGCTTTGACGGGCGCGGCAACTACAACATGGGTCTGGCCGAACAGACGATCTTTCCGGACATCGAACTGGACAAGATCAAAGAAGTGCAGGGCATGGACATCGCGTTTTCCATCAGCGGCGGCAACGACGAGTGGTCGCGCGAACTGCTGATGGGTCTGGGCGTGCCGCTCAAGCGCCTGCCCCAGAAACAGAAGCAGGCAAGCTAGGGCAAGGGCCCGCAAGGCCGGCAAAGTAGCAGGAGAATCCAGTGAGCAGAACCTGTCTGGTCGTCAAGTCGCAGAAAACGCCAAAGTTTGCCACGCGGCACCGCAACCGTTGCCAGGTGTGCGGGCGGCCCCGCGCGGTGTACCGCAAGCTCAAGATCTGCCGTTGCTGCCTGCGCGAAATGGCCAGCCGCGGCGAGATCCCGGGCATGAAGAAGGCAAGCTGGTAGGCGCGCCGCGCACGACGTGCAACGCTTTTGAGTAAACGAACGGAGTAAAGACAGATGTCTTTGACCGACCCTATCGCGGACATGCTGACACGCATTCGCAACGCCAACCACAACGGCGCGCCCGAGGTGAGCATTCCCTATTCCAAGCTCAAACTCGAGGTCGCGAACGTTCTGCGGCGTGAAGGCTACATCAACGCTGTCAAGGTTGAGGGCGAGGGCCCGGCGCGTCAGTTGTTGATCGCCTTGCGCTACGGCCCCGACGGCGAACGCGTGATCACACGGCTGGATCGTGTCAGCCGCCCCGGCCGCCGCATCTACACCAACATCAAGGATATCCCGCGTGTGCGTGGCGGAATGGGCATCTGCGTGCTGTCCACCAGCAAGGGCGTCCTTTCAGACCGCGAGTGCCGCAAACAGAGCGTCGGCGGAGAACTGATCTGCAAGGTCGGCTAGTCGCCGCCGCAACTGCTGCTAAGGAAACAGCCATGTCACGAATCGGCAAGCAACCTCTCACCATCCCCGGCGGCGTCAAGGCCAGCGTCAGCGGCAAGACCGTCACCGTGGAAGGTCCCAAGGGCAAGCTCACGCTGGATCTGCGCGCCGAAATCACCGTGCGCGTCGAGGGCAACACGATCCGCGTTGACCGTGCCAACGACAGCAAGTTCGCCCGGGCTCTTCACGGCACCACGCGTGCCAACCTGGCCAACATGATCCGCGGCGTCACCCAGGGCTACCAGCGCAACCTCGACATCGTGGGTGTGGGCTGGCAGGGCAAGGTTCAGGGCAAGCAGCTTGTGCTGCAGGTCGGGTATTGCCACACCGTGGACCTGACCATCCCCGATGGTGTCAAGTGCGTGCTGCCCAACCCCCAGCGCATCGAGGTTTCGGGCATCAGCAAGCAGGCCGTGGGCCAGTTTGCCAGCCAGATACGCGCCAGCCGCAAGCCCGAGCCCTACAAGGGCAAAGGCGTGCGCTATGAGGGCGAACGCATTATCCGCAAGGCCGGCAAGAGCTTTGTCGGCGGCGGCAAGTAAACCCGGCCGGAACACCCAGGCAGTAACGGAAGCACACACATGGAAAAGAACAAGCACAAGTCAGTCCAGAAACAGCGCCGCGCCTACCGCACGCGCAACCGCCAGCGGGCGGCGGGCACGCGCCCGCGCCTGTCGGTGTTCCGCAGCGCCCGGCACATTGCGGCCCAGATCATTGACGACAACGCGCACCGCACTCTGGCTGCTGCCACCACCCACGGCAAAAAAGCCGAGGTCAAGACCGGCGGCAACATTGCCGGTGCCCGCGCCATCGGCAAGAAGATCGCCGAACTGGCGCTGGCCAAGGGCATCAAGCAGGTGGCCTTTGACCGCGGGCCTTACAAGTACCACGGACGCATCAAGGCGCTGGCTGATGCGGCGCGTGAAGCGGGGCTCGAATTCTAGAAACACCGGCCGCAAACCGGCCAGAAAGAGGAAGCAATGGCAATTCGCATGTCGGCCCGGGATCTTGAACTCGGGGAAGAGAGAGTGGTGCGCGTCAACCGCACGGCGGCCGTGGTCAAGGGCGGCCGGCGCTTCGGCTTTTCGGCCGTGGTGATTGTCGGCGATCGTCGCGGCACCATCGGTCTGGGCCAGGGCAAGGCGCGCGAGGTTCCCAACAGCATTGAAAAGGCCGCCCGCGATGCCAAGAAGAACCTGTACCGTTACCCGCTGCGGGGCGACACCATCCCGCACCTGGTGATCGGCAAGTACCGCAGCTCGCGCGTGATTTTGCGCCCCGCCGCGCCTGGTACCGGCATCAAGGCCGGTGCCACCGTGCGTGCCGTGGTGGAAGAGCTGGGCATCCGCAACATCCTGACCAAGGCCATGGGCAGCCGTAACCCGGTCAATCTGGTCAAGGCCACGCTCAACGGGCTGGAACAGTTGCGCAGCAAGGAAGAAATCTTCACCCTGCGCGGTCTGCCGGTTCTGGCGGACCGTGACCGGCCCAAGCTTGAACCCACGGGCCTGGACAAGGAAGAGCGCGCCCGCAAGCAGAAGGACGCCCGCCGCGGCGGCAAGCCTGAACGTGGCGGCCGCGGTGGTCGCGGTCGTCGCGGTCGCGGTGAAGAAGAGGGTGGCGCAAACGACGGGCCCGAGACCGCCGATGCCGGTGAAACCGGGGCCGCCGACGCCGGAGAAACCAGATAGCAGCGCCACATTGCGGCGCAACCAAGGCAATGCCGAGGGACCCGGGCCATGCCCGAGGGAGCGAACGATGAACCTGACTCAACTCAAGGGCAAGCCGCGCACGCGCAAGCGCCCGATGGTCCGCAAGGGCCGCGGGCCGGGCACGGGCAAGGGCAAAACCGCCGGCCGCGGCGGCAAGGGCGCGTCCGCCCGCACCGGCTTTACCCACCGCTACTATTTCGAGGGCGGCCAGATGCCGCTGGTGCGCCGCCTGCCCAAAGTCGGCTTCAACAACAAGATTTTCCGCACCAACATCGTGGTGCTGAACGTCCGCAGCCTCAACGAGTTCGAGGCCGGCGCCACCGTCGGGCCCCAGGAGTTCCTCAAGGCCGGCATGATCAACAAGATCGCCGACGGCGTGAAGGTTCTGGGCGACGGCGATGTCACCCGCAAGCTCACCGTTCACGCGCACCGCTTCAGCGCTACCGCCCGCGAAAAAATTGAAAAGGCCGGCGGCAAGTGCGTGGTGATTGAGGCCCAGGGTGGTAAACCCGCCAAGGGCAAGTAGGGCGTAATTCCCGCCGTTTACGCGGCGGCATCCAGTGGATAAAAGGGCCGCCTTGCGCAGCACGCGGCCTTGAAAGAGGCGAAGATGTCCCAGGCGGCAGGGCCAAGTGAGCTGTTTCTGAACCTTTTCAAGGTGCCGGAACTTCGCAAGAAGGCCCTGTTCACGCTTGCCATTCTGGCTGTTTACCGGCTGGGCAGTGTGATTCCGGTACCCGGCATTGACACCTTGGCGTTTGCGGCGCAGTTCAAGGAACAGACGGAAAGCAACTGGGTCTTCAGCTTTCTGGGTCTGTACAACGCGCTCAGCGCCGGCAGCCTGACCGACTTTCGCATATTCGCGCTGGGCATCATGCCCTACATCAGCGCCGAGATTATCTTCCAGTTGCTGACGAAAGTCGTTCCCAAGCTGGAGGAGATCCAAAAAGAGGGCCAGAGTGGCCAAAGGCGCATCCGCCTGTATTCACGCCTTTCAACGCTGCCGATCTGCCTTGTGCAGTCGTACTTCACAATCAAGCTGCTGACCGAGAGCGCCGATCTGGCCAGCTCGGTTGTTTTCAACATTCACGCCTTTACCGCCCTGGCCATGGTGACCATGACCGCGGGCTGCTATTTCCTGATCTGGCTGGGTGACCAGATCACCGAGCGCGGCCTGGGCAACGGCGTGTCGCTGATCATCATGGCAGGCATCATTGCCAGTATTCCCAACGCTGTGCTGCAACTGTTGCAGCCCATGCTGGACAGCAAGACCTCGCCCGCGGAAAGCCTGGACGCGTTCCTGAGTCTGGTAACGCTGGTGGTGATGTTTGTGGCCATCACCTTCTGCATCGTGATCATCACCCTTGGCCGGCGCGAGATTGTCATTCAGCACGCCAAACACGTGCGTGGGGCCAAGGTGGCCGGAGGCCAACGCCAGACCTTTCCGCTTCGTGTGGACCAGGCCGGCGTGATCCCGATCATTTTTGCATCGGCGCTGCTGACCCTGCCGACCATCCTGTTTGGCGCGCTCAAGGGCAACGTGGGCACGGGCTTCTGGGCCAGCCTGTTGACGGATTTGAGTGACGCGTTGAACAACAACGGCTTTTTGTTCAACGGCGGCTACTGCGTGATGATCTTCTTCTTCACCTATTTCTGGGTGCAGCTGCAGTTCAACCCGGTTGAACTGGCCAAGAACTTCAAGGAATGGGGGGCATTTATCCCCGGTGTCCGGCCGGGCAAAGATACCACCACCTATCTGTCCCAGATTCTGCGCCGCATGACTCTGGCCGGCGCCACGTTTCTGTGTCTGGTGGCGGTGATTCCGAACCTGCTGCCCGAGGCCATGGTACTGATATTCGGCGATTCGGCGCACCTGAACAACAACCGCATGTTCTTCCGTGTGATGGGCGGTACCGGTCTGCTGATTGTCGTGCACGTGGCCCTGGACCTTGTGCAGAAGGTCGAGGTGCAGTTGATCCAGCGTAACTACGAGGGCTACACCGGCATGATTGGCCAGCGCAAACGTTGATTGGCGCCCGCAAGCTTACGTTTTGCCGGGCGCCCCTGGGGCGCCCGTTGCCATTGAGAGGACCCTATGGCCCGCAAGAATCCCGCAAAGAAGTCGGTGAAAAAGCCCGTCCGCAAGACCGCAAAGAAACCGGCCAAGAAGGCTGCCAAGAAACCGGCGAAAAAGCCGGCGAAAAAGACCGCACGTAAACCCGCCAAGAAGGTCGCCCCGCGCAAGGCTGTGCGCCGCAAACTGCCCGCGCCAAAAGCCGCGCCCGTATCCGCGCGCAAGGCGCCCCGCACCAGTCTGCGCGCCGAGCCATCGTTTGTAGAGGCCGCGGTCCGGCCCATGCCCGCGCCCCAGCCGCTGCCGATGGTCGAGCCCGCGCGGCCTGACCGGCGCCTGGTGCTGGTGTTTATGGGTCCGCCCGGCGTGGGCAAGGGCACCCAGGCCGCCAAACTGGCCCAGCACCTTGGCCTGCCGCATATCAGCACCGGCGATTTGTTCCGCGACCACCTCAAGCGCGACACGCCGCTGGGGCTGAAGGCCAAGGAGTTCATGAACGCCGGCCAGCTTGTGCCCGACGACCTGGTGGTTGAGCTGGTGATTGACCGCATCGGCGCCCAGGACTGCCGTGGTGGTTATATCCTGGATGGTTTCCCGCGCACGGTGCCCCAGGCCGACCGGCTGGCCCAGGCGCTGGCTGTGCGGGGCGAGCGCGTTTCAGCGGTTCTGTATTTTGACGCCCCGCGTGAAGTGATTGTGGAGCGCATCAGCGGCCGACGCACCTGTCGGGCCTGCGGCGCCATAAGCCACGCCGTCTACGCGCCCACACGGGTTGAGGGCGTGTGCGACGCCTGTGGCGGCCAGACCTACCAGCGCGAAGACGACGCGGCCGACAAGGTTCGCCAGCGGCTTACCGTCTACGATGCAAGCACCGGCCCGCTGGTGCCCTACTACCGCGAACGTGGCCTGTTGCGAGAGTTTGACGCCCGTGGCGGCGTGGAAGACATCTACCGCGGTTTAGTAGCCACGGTGGAAAGTCTGGCCTGACGGGCGGGGGTAACTGGAACGGCTGTTTGGCACAAGGCAAGCCAAAAGGCCGAAAAACTTGTGCCGGGCGCTTGAAAGGGCCAAAGACCCGTGCTACCGTGCCGCGCCCTTGTTCCGGGGTAAGTTTGCGCGCGCGGCGGTTTTGCGTAAGTCAAGCGGCGCGGAACGGTTACGGCAGCAAGGCGCGGGAATGGTCCCGCCGCTGGAGGACTATGTCGAAGGACGAAGCGATCAGGGTTGAGGGCACGGTTGTTGAATCACTGCCCAATGCCATGTTCCGCGTACAGTTGACCGACAACGGGCACATCGTGTTGTGCACCATCTCGGGCAAGATGCGCAAGAACTACATCAAGATCCTTCCTCGTGACACTGTGATTGTGGAGTTGAGCCCCTACGACCTTGAAAAGGGTCGCATTGTTTACCGCAACTAGAAATCAGGAAGCCGGGTGCAGCCATGAAGGTGAAGTCTTCAGTCAAGCGTATCTGTGACGGGTGCAAGATCATCCGCCGCAAGGGCGTTGTGCGCGTCATCTGCAGCAAGAACGCGCGTCACAAGCAGCGTCAGGGGTAGGCCAGGGTTGTTTCAAAGCACCGCTTCTTTTCCGCCGGGGTAGGCGCATGCCGTTGAGCCCGGCCACGGAGTAACGAAATGCCTCGTCTTCTGGGTGTGGATATTCCCGCCAACAAACAGTTGGCCTATTCATTTCGCGCCATTTACGGCATCGGCCCCACGGTGGCCGCGCGCATCTGTGAGGGTTTGAACCTTGACCCGTCGCGCAAGGCCAGCACGCTGACCGAAGAAGAACTGACGCGGATCGCTGCGTTTGTCGAAAAGAACTTTGTGGTTGAGGGTAACCTGCGCCGCCAGCGCACCCAGAACATCAACCGTCTGCGCGACATCAAGTGCTACCGCGGTCTGCGCCACAAGGTGAACCTGCCGGTTCGCGGCCAGCGCACGCGCACCAACGCGCGCACACGCAAGGGCCCGAAGAAGACGATCGCGGGCAAGAAGAAGGTGACCAAGTAAACGTTTGGGCGCGTTCGGGGCTGCGGCCCCGTCGCGCCGTTAAGGTGGGGGACCTGCCACGCAGGGTTGAGCCCAAAGGAACGAACGATGGCAAAGACTGAAGGCGCGCCCCAGGCCGCCGGGGCATCGGCGGCTGCCGGCGCCAAGGAAAAGAAAGCGCGCAAGATCAAGCGCAACGTCCCGCGCGCGATTGTGCACGTCAAGAGCACGTTCAATAACACGATCGTGACGGTGACGGATCTCAATGGCGATACCATCGCCTGGGACAGCAGCGGCTCAATGGGTTTCAAGGGTTCGCGCAAGGGTACGCCCTTTGCGGCCCAGCGCGCCGGCGAAAACGTGGCCGAGAAGGTCAAGAAGATGGGCGTGCGCGAAGTCGAAGTGCGGGTGCAGGGGCCTGGTGCCGGGCGCGAAAGCGCTGTACGCGCGCTGCAGGGTCGCGGCATTGAGGTCAAATCCATTGAAGACGTGACGCCGCTGCCGCACAACGGCTGCCGCCCCAAGAAGAAGCGCCGCGTCTAGAAGCGTTTTGGCGGGCATACCAGGACAATGGCTCTTGTGGCGCCGCGCATGCGGGCGCCCGTACCGAGGAGACAGGGCATGAGAATCCGCTGGCGTGGGCTTGAGCTTCCCAACCGTCTGATCTGCGAGCGCGAGACCCAGACCCAGAGCTTTGGCAAGTTCATTGTCGAGCCGTTTGAACGCGGCTTTGGCACCACTATCGGCAACAGCCTGCGCCGTATTCTGCTTTCCAGCCTTGAGGGCACGGCGCCGGTTTCGCTCAAGATCAAGGGCGTCAGCCACGAATTCGAAAGCCCCAAGGGTGTGCTGGAAGACGTGCCTCACATCGTGCTGGCGGTCAAGAAGCTCCAGATCGCGCTGTCCACGGACCAGCCCCGCGTGCTGCGTCTGAAAGTCAGCCGCAAGGGCCCGGTCACGGCGGCCGATTTCGCTGCCGACGCCGAGTGCGAGGTGATCAACCCCGAACTCGTGCTGTGCACCCTGACGGCATCGCAGGACTTCGAGATGGAGGTTACGGTCAAGCGCGGCCGCGGCTACCAGACCGCCGAAGAACTCAGCCAGGGTTCCAGCGAACTGGGGGTTATCTGGCTGGACGCCAACTTCAGCCCCGTCACCCGCGTGCGCTACAAGACCGAATACACCCGCGTGGGCAAGCTGACCAACTATGACCGCCTGATCCTTGAGATCTGGACCGACGGCACGAAAGACCCCGAGTTCTGCCTGGTCGAGAGCGCCAAGATTATGCGCAAACATCTCAACCCGTTTGTGCAGTACTACGAACTCAAGGATCAGCTGGTGGCCGAAGGCGCCAAAGTCGGCGAAAGCGGCCGCAAGAGCGACGAGCTTGAGCGCACCCGCCAGTTGCTGATGCGCCCGATCACCGAACTGGACCTGAACGTCCGTGCCAACAACTGCATGCGCGCCGAACGCATCAACACAATCGGCGACCTGGTCAGCCGCAGCGAGGACGACCTGCTGGAAATCCGCAACCTGGGCAAGACCACGCTCAAGGAAATCAAGAAGAAGATCGAGGACATGGGCCTGCGTTTTGGCATCAACCTGGCCGATTACGGCATCTCGCCGGGGATTGAATCGCTGGCCGGCGCCGGCTCTCAGGCCTGAACCGCAACCGGGCCCGGATAACACAGGAATACCGTCATGCGTCACAGAAAACGCGGCCGCAAACTTGGTGTCTCGCCCTCGCACCGTCGGGCGCTGGGCAAGAACATGGTCCAGGCGCTGATTGACCACGAGCGCATTGTCACCACCGTGGAGAAAGCCAAGCAGTTTCAGCCGCTGGCCGAGCGTGTGATTCACCTGGCAAAGACCGACAACCTGACCAACAAGCGGCGGGTGGTCTCGCTGATCGGCGATCGCGACCTTCAGAACAAGGTTACCGTCACCGAAACCACCGGCGAAGGCAAGGATGCGGTCAAGAAAGTGCGCGTCATTGCCGCCACCACGCTGCAGAAGCTGTTCAAGGACATCGGGCCCCGTCACGCCGAAAAGGGCGGCAAGAAAGAGCGCAACGGCGGCTACACACGCATCATCAAGCTGGCCCGGCGTCGTGTGGGTGACAACGCCAGTCAGTGCCTGCTGGAGCTTGTGGAAAGCCGCAGCGGTGAGGGCAAACCCTACACGCAAGTGACGGAGTAGCTGTTGAGGGCCGCAGATGAAGCCGCTGCGGATTGACATCCTTACCCTGTTTCCCCAACTGGTGCGTGCGGTGCTGGACGAAAGCATCCCGCGCATCGCAAGGGAAAAGGGCGCCGTTGAGTACCACCTGGCCAACTTCCGTGACTTTGCCAAGGGCGTCCACCAGAGCGTGGACGACCGGCCTTACGGCGGCGGTGCAGGCATGGTGCTCAAGCCCGAGCCGGTGTTTGCCTGTGTGCGCCATGTGCTGGCGCAGGACACGCGACCGGCCCACCTGGTTCTGCTGACGCCGCAGGGTCGCCGGTTTGACCAGCAGGCTGCGATTGAGCTGTCGGGCAAGCAGCGCCTGCTGATGTTGTGCGGGCGCTATGAAGGGTTTGATGAGCGCATCCGCCAGGGCTTTGCCTGGGATGAAATCAGCATCGGCGACTATGTGCTGTCGGGCGGAGAGCTGGCGGCGCTGGTGATCACCGACGCGGTGGTAAGGCTGCTGCCCGGCGTGCTGGGCGAAGACGGCAGCGCCGAGGAAGACAGCTTCAACCTTGGCCCGCATGGCAGGCTGCTGGAGTACCCGCAGTACACGCGGCCGGTGGAGTTCGAGGGCATGAAGGTGCCCGAGGTGCTGCAAAGCGGCAATCACGCGCTGATTGCCAAATGGCGCGAGGAACAGGCCAGGAAACGAACGAAGGAACGCAGGCCGGATTTGTTGTGATCAACGCGCCTCAGGGCGCACGCGGTACAGGAGTCATGCCATGAGTGGTTTTGCCTACGAGCTGGAACGCGAACAGATCAAGAAGACCGACATTCCGGTCTTCCGCGTCGGTGATTCGCTGGACGTGCATGTGCGCATCAAGGAAGGCGACAAGGAGCGCATCCAGGTTTTCGCCGGCATCTGCATTGCCCGCAAGGGCGGCGGTCTGCGTGAAACGTTCACGGTCCGCCGCATTGTCGAGGGCGAAGGCGTGGAACGCATTTTCCCCCTGCACAGCCCCAACGTGGCCAAGATCGAAGTCAAGCGCCCCGGCGTGACCCGCCGTGCCAAGCTTTACTTCCTGCGCGACCGCGTGGGCAAGGCCACCCGCATCAAGGAACGCGTCAACGCCGACTATCTGGGCAAGGTGGACCAGCACCGCAGCGCCAAGGCCGCCAAAGCCGAGCAGCCCGCCGCCGAGGCCAAGACCGAGTCCGCCGAGCCCAAGGCCGAAGAAAAGAAGTAGTTCCTGCTGCAACTTCACAAAGCCCGCCGCGTAAACGGCGGGCTTTTGCGTTTGTGCCGGCTAAAATAGCCGGCCATGTTCGTTCTGGAACTGATCTCAGCCCTTCTGGAGAAGCTGCGTCCCGAACAGACCGTCCGGGGCAGGCGGTCACGCACCCGTGCTGTCGGCGACAGGGCCGAAGACTTCGCCGTGGATTTTCTCAAGCGGCAATGCCGCTTTCGGGTAGTGGAACGCAACCTCGAAGACGAAGACGGCGAACTGGACATCGTGGGCCGCATACGGGGCAACGAAGGCCTTGTGGTTGTTGAGGTGCGCTCGCGCAAGGAAGGCGGCCTGATCACACCGCGTGAGGCCGTGGATCTGCGCAAACAGCGCCAAGTGGTGGAAACGGCCCGGCGCATTCTGCGCCGCAGGGGCTATCACGACGTGCTGCGCTTTGACGTGGTGGGGGTGTACCTGGACAAAAACGGCGAACCCACGCGCGCCGAGCACTTTCCGGATGCTTTTGACCGTTTGGCCCTGCGCCCGTCCTGAGGCTATTCGCCCTTGCGCGCGGCGGCGCGATAGGTGTGAAAGCGGGCCACTGCCTCCAGCCACAGCCGACTGTTGTTGTCTCCGCCACGCTTTTCGATGTCGGCCAGAACTTCCACCGATTTTCCCTGGCGCAGCAGCAGCCACCAGCGCAGCGACAGCAGGATATCGTCGGGCTCCTTGCTTTCAGCCAGCCAGGCCTCCACTTCGGCCAGGCACCGGTCGTCCTGACGGGCCTTGAACAGGGCCATGACCAGCAGCATGCGCGAACCCTCCAGTTCGCCCTCGGCCCGGCGCAGCTCGGTTGCCAGGGCCACCGCCGGATTTGAGGCTCCCACCCGCAGGGCGTCTTCCACACGCCACAGTCTCAGCAGCGCCGCGTGGGTTGAAGGCACCGGCGGCACGCCAAGTCCGTATTCCTCAAGCTGTTTGCCCAGCGTTTCGGCCTGCTGTGCGCGCGCGGAATCCAGGCGCAGAAGCTGGTAGTACCGCCCCGAAACATCGGGGTGGCCGGGTTCCATGGCTTCCAGGCGTTTGCGCCACAGGTCGGGCTCGTCGCCCAGCGGGTCAGAGCCGGCTGCCACAGATTTGCGCAGAGCCAGCATCCAATGGCCGAACAGGGCCGTCCAGCGCAGCTCGGCGCGGTCATGTCCGGCCAGCGTTTGCTCAAATAGCGGCGCAAGGGGGGCCGGGTCGTCCAGCACCGTGGCGGCGCGCGCGGCAAACTGCAGCACGCCGCCGTCTTCGGGTACAAGTGCAAAGGCTGCGGCGATGTGCCCCGCGGCCTCGGTACCGGTTCCGCCGGCCAGCGCCATTTCGGCCTGCAGCAGCCGGTTACGGGCGCGCAGACCGGCCGGCGTGTCGGTCTGGCCTGCCAGAGCCGCTGCCAGAGGTGTCGCGGCGGCGGCGTTGCCCTGGCCCCAAAGGCAATAGGCCAGATCCAGCGTGAAC
Source organism: Planctomycetota bacterium (assembly GCA_015075515.1). Lineage (GTDB taxonomy): Bacteria > Planctomycetota > UBA8742 > UBA2392 > UBA2392 > H3-PLA7. Next base: position 740,400 of record JABTUE010000003.1, on the reverse strand, counting down.
TCGGGCCGCAGTTCGGGCGGGCAGAGTTCCAGCGCCACGCGGCGCAGCGCCAGTTCTTCGGTGTCCAGATAGGTCTGGTTGTACAGGCCGGCCAGCGCCACACAGGGTTCCAGACGCTCGGGCGCTGTTGCCCGGGCCTTGAGCAGGGCCTTTTCGGTGGTGATCAGGTCAAGCTGCCAGCGGTGGTACTGGGCCTCCAGCAGGTGGGCGCGAAAATCGCGCGGGTTGTGTTTCAGCGCGTGGGCCACTGTGGTCTCGGCGCCGGCGCGGTCCCCGGATTTGATCTGCATGCGCAGCAGGTCGGCGTGGGCGTCAAGGTCCGTCGGATTGTCCTTGATGTGATCCACAAGATTGGCGCGCGTGTCGGTGACGCCTTCGGGCAATGGTTGTTCGCCGGGCAGCGTGCAGGATGCAAGAAACAGCAACCAGGCCATGAACGCCCACACCCGCACACGGGCCGAGATTTCCCGTTGGTTACTCGCGGTTGTTTGCGTTCTGCTCATGGACGCCTGCCCTGCGAGTCTGTTCGGGTGTGGTCACGCAGTGTTACGCCGCAGCCTGCCAGAAGTTTGCGCACCGCTGCGGCGCCTCCGTGGCGCAGCAGATAGGCGCCGCGGCCCAGCTTGCGATCCAGCCACGCCGCGAACTCGGGAACTTGTTCAAGCAGCATTGCCTGTTCGTCGCTGTCGCACAGAAACACCTCGGCGCTGCCGGCAAAGGCCGGCGCGAACTCGCCGCTCCAGGCACGCAAGGCCAGCGCGTGGGCCTGTTCCAGCGGCCGGGTCAGTGCTTCTTCGACGCGCCGTCGCAATTCGTCGGGCCCCAGTGCTGTGGCGGCGGCGCGGGTCAGTGCCGGATCCAGCAGCCAGTGGTCGGCACCCTGGCGTCGCGCCACCAGTTCCAGTGTCTGGCGCGCGCGCAGGTGCAATGACTCAGCCGGGGCGTGCAGCCGCAGGTCACCCTGGGGTGTGATCGCCGGCGGCAACCGCCGCGAATAGTCCAGTATCGCGCGGCGCGGCGGCACATGCTGGCGCAACAGCGCGGCATCGGGCGCGACGGCGGCCATGTGCCCGCCGCCGATGCGCGCCAGGCCCAGAGCGCGGCGTGCGGCCTCGGGCAGCAGCGCCGCAAGGTCGTCTACGCCTTCGGCCTCGACCAGCAGCGCGTCGGGCCAGATTTTCATGCGTTCGGAACTGGCGCTCCATTCCTCGAGTGAAAAGCGCACGTTCTGGGGCAAGGGCCGGCGCGACAGTGAAGACAAAAGCTCCAGTATCGCGCCTGCGCTCAGGCCGCGGCCCAGCGCGTCGGTAAAAGACTTCTTTTCCAGCATATAGCGGCGGACGCGGCCCTGCATGGCCGGGCGTGCAAAGCGCGCCAGCCGCCACAGCGTCCCGGCATCCAGCCGGTCGCCCAGCACCAGCACTTCGAAGTTGGGCTGTACCACGATCTCAAAGATCGGGTCGCCGTCTTCCGTGGTCAGTGGTTCAAAGGCATCGCGGGCCGGGTCGTAGTCCACCCAGCCGAGCCGCGCAAACGGCAGCGAAACCAGCCACCGGATGTACGCGCCCTCGACGCGATCCCAGCCGCCGTCGCGTTCGATTTCTTCGCGGCCGCCGCGTTCGCGGATGCCGCGGTAAAACACGCGTCGCCACGACCCGTCGTCGCTGTGGTCAATGGCAAAGCTGGGGGCTTCGCGCTGGACCTGCTGACACAGGCGCGCGACCCGGGTTTCGCCCGCGCAGGCCAGCACAAACTCCAGCACGCGCCGTCGCGCCGCGGCCAGCGCCTCGGGGCCCGGCGCGTCGGTGGTGGTGTCCACGGTGCCGGACTTGCGCAGACCGGGCAATTCCAGATCGCCCACCAGGGCAAAGTCATTCAGCGACCGGGCGCCCAGAAAGGCCTCGCGCAGGCGATCGCGCCGTGCAGCAAGCGGTTGGGCAAAAAACTCGTCGGCGGCATCGGTAATCGCCAGTCGGTCACCGTCGGTTGCAGTCAGCCCGAGTTCGCGCGCCAGTGTCAGCCAGAACTCCACCTGCGCAAAGCCGTGCCCTTGGGCTTCGTCATCGGGCTGGGCCAGGTTGGCGTTGGCCGCCCGGAAGAACGCCAGATTGGGCAGCCCATTTTTCAACACGCGCGGCTGACGTTCAATCACGGCCTCGGCGACGCTCAAAAAATCAAGCTCGCCGGCCCGGTAGCCCCTGCCTTGATCCGTGGCCGCGCCCTTCATTGCATCACCTTGGGGTGAAGGCCCAGTTCCCGCAGCGCCGCGATCACCAGTTGCGTGTCGCCGCGTTCCAGGACCGCCACGTTGGGGGCAAGGCGCGCCAGTACGCGGGCCTCACAGCGCGCGATTGTCAGCGCCTCGTTCAGGGCCTGCTCACTTTCGGCCTCGATTACTCCCACATGCAGGTGAAACTTCATGGCGCCGCCCCCTGACCGACCGGCGCCGTGACGGGGCGCGCGGGCTCAAACCGCTGTTGCAGGATGTCGGCGGCTTCCACCATGCGGTAACGATAGCCCTGTTCGACCAGAAACAACTGGCGGTTGGCGCCGAAGTCCTGGTCGCGGGTTTCGCGTGTCACGATCGTGTAGAAGTGCGCAAGCTGGCCGTCGCCCTTGGGGCGCAGGATACGGCCCAGGCGCTGGGCTTCTTCCTGGCGCGACCCGAACGTGCCCGAAAGCTGGACCATCACGTTGGCGTCGGGCAGGTCAATGGCGAAGTTGCCGACCTTGCTGACAATCAGCGCCTTGAGCTGGCCGGTGCGGAATTTCGCGTACAGTTCTTCGCGCCGTTTGGTGGGAGTCTTGCCTTCGATCAGCGGAAAGCCGAAACGCCGTTCGATCTCGTGCAACTGGTCCAGATACTGGGCGATCACCAGCACACGGTCGCCGGCGTGCAGCTTCAACAGGGCCTCCAGCACGTCCATTTTGACCGGGTTTTCGGCCGAAATGCGGTACTGCTCGCGCTGGTCGGCCATGGCGTAGGGCAGACGCTGGCCGGGGGGCAGATCCACGCGAATTTCGGTGCAGTCGGCCGTGGCGATCCAGCCCTGCTTTTCCAGTTCGCGCCAGGGCACGTCGTAACGCTTGGGGCCCACCAGGCTGAACACGTCTTCTTCAAGCCCGTCCTCGCGCACCAGCGTGGCGGTAAGGCCAAGGCGCCGGCGCGACTGGATTTCAGCCGTGGCGCGAAACACCGGCGCGGGCAGAAGGTGTACTTCGTCGTAGATGATCAGCCCCCAGTCGCCGCGCCGGAACAGCTCAAAGTGGGGGAACTCCTCGCTTTTGCGCTTGCGGTAGGTGACGATCTGGTACGTGGCCACGGTGACGGGCGCAATCGCCTTGCTGTCGCCGGTGTATTCGGCCACCTGGTCGGGACTGAGGCCGGTTTTGTCCACCAGTTCGCGGATCCACTGGCGAACGGCCACCACGTTGGCGGTAAGGATCAGGGTGTGGGCACGCACCAGCGACATGGCCGCCATGCCCACGATGGTCTTGCCAGCGCCGCATGGCAGAACGATCACGCCGCTGCCGCCGCGCGGGCCGCCGCCGGCATGAAAGGTGTCGGCGGCCATTTTCTGGTACCGGCGCAGGGCAAACGGCCGGCCCTCCAGCGTGCGCTCGCGCAGCTTGACCTCCAGCGGCGTGCCGGGGGTGTAGCCCGCGATGTCTTCGACCGGAAAGCCGATCTTGACCAGCGCGTGCTTGAGCCATCCGCGTGCCCCCGGGGCCAGCAACGCGGTATGCTGGTCCAGCATGCCGTCAAAGTAGCGCGCACAGGACTTCTGCCCGACGACCATCGCCAGCAACTGGGTGTCGCGGCTGGTCAGAATGTGGCGGCCGTTGCGTTCCTCCAGAACCAGACGCCCGTAGCGGCCGATGTATTCGACCACTTCGCTGGTGACGAGTTCGGGCACCTCATAGCGCGAATAGCGCCTGAGGGCACCCAGCACGTCCTGGGCGGAAATGCCGCTGGCGGCGGCGTTCCACAAACTCAACGGTGTGATGCGGTAGGTGTGGATGTGCTCGGGACTCTTGACCAATTCGGCAAAACCGGCCAACGCGTCGCGGGCGGTTTCGTAGTCAGGGTGATCCACTTCCAGCAGGATCGAAAGGTCGGCCTGTACGATGGCTGGTCCACGGGGCTGATTCACGCGTTGCTCCGGCCGAAAATCGAACGAAACATTCTACATGCGGCAGGCCCGGCGCGATACGCGTCCGTGGCCGGGTGCCGAAAGTCTGGCACCGCCACTGGCACTAACGCTTGAGAACTGGCGAATCTGCCCGAGGCCGGCAAAAGTGACCAAACCCGGAAGTGTCCGCAAAACCCCTTGTTCAAGCTACTTGCAGGCCGGCGCGTGCCCCAGGCACGGATTGGCACGCCGGGTGCTCTTACCCAGTTGTCTGGGGATCGGGTCCTCAGATGACAAGGGAAAGGCAGCCGGCGGTATGGCCCCACTGACCGGCTGCCAACTTTGTCCGGAAGTCCAAACGGGAGGTTGGCGCGGGGAGGAACCCCCGGCCAACCTCCCCGGTCCATCGGCGGCATTGTGACGGCGCCTGGCCCGGCCTAAACTCAGGCACCCCTGCTTTGCCCTGCCGGAGTCGTGCCATGGTTCGTTGGCTGATGCCGTTTTGCCTTGTGCTGGCCCTGCCGCTTGCGGCCCAGTCCGCCAGTGCGTCGGACGAAAAAAAGCCCGTGGAGCCCTTTGCCGATCTTGAGGTCGGAGGCGTGGCCGATGGCCAGTACCTGCCGCTGGCACTGGGCCGCGACCGCACCGGGCTTGGCCTGCGCACCCGCGCTTCCGTTGGCTGGGACAACAACATCTTCAAGGAAGACCGCAACCTCGATAACGGCCTGTTCGGCGACGCTGTAGCCCAGGCCTGGGTTGGCCACAACTTCGGCCTGGTGGCGCTGGGCGCCCGCGGCACGGTGGCCGGGCGCCTGTATTTTGGCGAGCCCGACGCCGACATGTGGGATCTCAAGCTGGGTGGATTTGTCAAGGTGCCCTACGGCGGCGGTGGCTGGGGTTTCGGCATTTCGGCTGACGTGCTGTACCAGCAATTGCAGACCTACGAGCTGACCGGCCCGCTGACCCGCCAGGACGACCTGCGCGCCAGCGGCGGCATCGCCCGCGTGCACGTGGGTTATTCGCTTTCGTTTTTAATCTTTGAGCTTGGCTTTACCGGCAAGACCACCGACTTCAGCGAAGAGAACGCTGTTCCCAGTTACGACAACTGGGAAATCGGCAGTGACTTCAGCGTGTACATCAACGCCTGGGATGTGCTTGAGATCCGGCCGTACATCGAGTTCAGCTATGCCTGGTTCCGCGACCAGTTTGACCTGCAGGACGACGGCACGCTGCTGCGCCAGGAAGACGACCTGCAATTGCTGAAGTTCAACTACGGCGCCGATGTGCGCCTGGACATCGGCCTGATCGAAGCCGAGGCCCGCGTCTATTCGCTACGCCAGGATGACAGCGCCGCGGGATTTAACCGGTACTGGCAGTACGGGCTGCGCGGCGCGCTGGACCTGAATCTGTACGAGCCGTTGCGCATCACGTTCGGCCTGGATGCCTGGCACCGCGAATACGACGACCGCGTGGACGTGGACTCGCTGGATCCGGACAGCACTGTAAAGACCACGTTCGAGCGTTACGCCATGCTGTGGACCGAAGTTGCCTACAACGTGTATTCGTTTCTGTATCTGGGCGGGCGCTACAGCTATTCGCGCCGCATCAGCGACGTTAACGCCGCCGGCTATGCGGTGCACACCGCCACCCTGTTTGTGGAGCTGAACTTCTGATGACCCGGCGGCCCGGCAACACCCAGACACTGATGCTGGGCCTGGTTTTCGCCCTGACCGTGGCCGGTGCCCTGCTGGGCGGCGCGCTGATCGCCTACGGTTACATCGAACGCGGGCTTGAGGACCAGCTTGAACGGCGGCTGCGCAGCTATGCCGCCGCCGCCGCCGCCGGTCTGAGCGCCGGGGCACTGGAACAACTGCCCTCGGGTGACGACCCGGTGGCACGCCTGTACCGTGGCCGTCTGGCGGCTCTCAAACAGGCCAGCGGCGTGCGCCGTATCGCCATTCTGCGCCGCGATGGCTCGCTGCTGGTGGACACCGAAGACAGCCCCTTTGGCAGCCGCGACTACGGCTTTGCCAACGACGCCAACGAGCTTGAGGCCTGTTTTTCGCGCGGGCCCCTGGCTACCGTTGCCTACCGCGACACCGAGGGCAACCTGTACCGCAACGGGTTTGCCCCTGTGCTGAATTCCGACGGCACTGTTGCCGCCTTTGCCGTGGCTGTCGAAATCGAGGCCGACTATTCGGCCAGTCTGGTCGCCGTGCGCAATACCATGGCCCTGACCGTGGGTGTGGTTTTTGCCGTCACGCTGCTGGCGGCGCTGGTGGCGGCGCGGGCCTGGGGCCGTGTGCAGCGCGATCTGCAGAAACAGACGCGCCTGGCCGAACTGGCGCAATTCAGTGCCGGCATGGCCCACCAGATCAAGAACCCGCTGGCTGCCCTGCGCGGGTACGTTGAACTGCTGGCCCGCGGCCTGAATGACCCGCTGCAGAAACAGATTGCCGACAAGCTGATCTCCGAAATCGGCGCGCTGGACCGCGTGGTGCGCGACTTTCTGCAGTTCTCGCGCGGCAGCAAGGGCAGCATTGAACGCATCACGCTGGACCAGGTGCTGCGTCCGGTGCTGGACACCGCCCGCAGCCTGGCCGGCGACACCGTGACCATCCGCGCGGACAACCTGCCCGCGGCGGAACTTGAAGTAGACAGCACCGCGTTGCGCGAAGCCCTGAGCAACGTGGTCAACAACGCCGCCGAGGCCTTGCGCGAAGTCGCCGCCGGCCAGGTCACGCTGCGCGCCGCCCTGCGCGGGCCCGAGGTCAGCGTTGAGGTCGCCGACAACGGCCCGGGCATCCCCGACGAAATCCGCGCCCGGCTGTTTCAGCCCTTTGTCACAGGCAAGGCTGACGGCACCGGGCTCGGGCTTGCCATCGCCCGACGGCTGCTGCGTGACCTGGGCGGCGACCTTGTGTTGGTCCAGACCGGGCCGGCGGGTACCATATTCCGGGCGACTTTTCTGAAAGAGACCGAGCCTTGAGCGACAAGCCCCATGTTCTGGTGGTGGACGACAAGGCCAGCATGCGCGACATGCTGGCGATGGCCCTTATGGCCAAGGGCATGGCCGTTACTCAGGCTGAAAACGGCGAGGCCGCGCTGAAGCAGGCGCGGGCCACGCGCTTTGACGCGATTGTCAGTGACCTGAAGATGCCCAGGCTGGACGGCATGGGCCTGTTGCGTGAACTGGCCAAGGGTGGCGAACCGCCGCCGTTCATCATGATCACTGCCCACGGCAGCGTGCGCGACGCGGTCGAGGCGATGAGTCTGGGCGCGGCGGACTTCATGGAAAAGCCGTTTGACCTGGCGGAACTCGAGTTCAAGGTTGAGCGCGCGATTGCCGAGGGCCGCAACACGCCATCTGCCGGCGGGCCACTGCCGGGCGTGGTGGGCAATGCCCCGCAACTGGCCGAAGTGGCCGATATTGTGCGCCGCGCGGCCCAAAGCACCGTGCCGGTTCTGGTGCTGGGCGAAAGCGGCACCGGCAAGGAACTGGTGGCGCGGGCCGTGCATGGCCTTTCGGGCCGTGCCAGGGGGCCGTTTGTGGCCGTCAACGCCGGGGCGCTGGCCCAGGGTGTGCTGGAAAGCGAACTGTTTGGCCATGAGAAGGGCGCGTTCACCGGCGCCGACGCCCAGCGCAAGGGCCGCTTTGAAACCGCCGACGGCGGTACGTTGTTTCTGGACGAACTGGGCGAAATCCCGGCCGGCACACAGGTCAAGCTGCTGCGCGTGTTGCAGGACAAGGTGATCGAGCGCGTGGGTGGCAGCCAGCCGATCCGCGTGGACGTTCGGCTGGTGTGCGCCACCAACCGCAACCTGCGCCAGATGGTCAAGGAGGGCCGCTTCCGCGAAGACCTGTATTACCGCGTGAACGTGGTGACCGTGACCCTGCCGCCGCTGCGCGAACGGGTGGGGGATCTGGGCGCGCTGGTGCAGCACTTTCTTGGGCGGGAAAACAGCCGGCTGAAGTTTCCGGCCGAGATCATGGGCATTCTGGAGCGTTACCACTGGCCCGGCAACGTGCGCGAACTCGAGAACGTGGTGCGTCGCTGCGTCGCTCTGGCGCGGGGCGACAGCGTCGCGCGCGGCGATCTGCCGCCGGAACTGCTCGAGGCCGGCGATCTGCCGCCGGGCGAAGAGCCGCCCAAGGGCCTGGTCGGCGACCTGGAACGGATCGAACGCAACGCGCTGGTGACGGCGCTGGAAGAAACGGGCTGGAACATCAGCCGGGCGGCGCGGGTATTGGGCGTGGGCCGCACGGCGCTTCAGTATAAGATGAAGAAGTATGGCATCAGCAAACCGGGCATGTAGGACCCTGGCATGGGTCGTGATTCTGGCCGCTCTGGCCGCGGCGCCGGTCGCGCACGCCCAGAACAACTTCCGCCAGTTGCGCAAGGAAATCAGCGAACTGGCGGTCAAGGTGACCGAGGCCGAAAAGGCCCTGAGTGATGCCGACACCAAAGTCAACGAAAACAACCGCGCCTACGAAGACGCGCTCAAGAAAGACCCCGCCCGTGCCCAGGCGATCAAGACCGAGGGCGTGAACCTGCGCAAGGCCGCCGAAACAGCCCAGAAGAACCGCGATTCCGCCCGCCGCGCGCTGATGGACAAACAGGTGGAACTGCGCAACTCCGCCGGCGGGCATGCTGTCAACCAGCTTTCGGCCCAGGGAGCCTGGGCGCCCCGCATCAACGAAGCCCGTCTGGCTCTGGAAGCCTGGACCGAGGCGCTGTCGTCGCTGCCGGAAGTGCCCCAGGTGCGCAAGCCCGACCCCGACCCGGACGTGACCGCCGCCCAGAAAAAGGGCGACCGCGAGCGCCTGGCCGAGTTTGACCGCTGGGCCGCCGCCGAGGAGGCCCGTATCAAGACCGACATTGAACGTTGTGACAAGCTGATCGGCGCCGAAGCCCAGGTCAGGGGCGAAGATGACGGGCCGGCATTGGTCAGTGAAAGCAAGAAGCTGAAGGAAACACTTCAGTCGCGACAGAAGACGCTGGCCGATCTGCGCCGGACGGCCGCGGACAGGCTGCGTGACCTGAAGTAACGCGGGCGGTTTGCGCCCGCGCCGGGAGCGTCATCATGGGCTGCATCCGCAGGGCAGTTGCGGTTGCTGCGGGCACGGTGCTGATGCTGGCCGTTGCCCCCGGCGTGGCCGGCCAGCGCCAGGCCGGGGCCGACCGCGTTGACCTGTCCTGGGATGTGCCGCACCCGGTGTATTTGCATTACGCCCCGCTGGAAACGCCGGTTCTGGACACACCCGACGCGCCGGCGCCTCTTGGCCGCTATCACTTCTTTGGCTACGAAGTTGACTCGTTCGGGTTTCGCGCCGGGCCGGTCCAGCCGCTTGGCCTGCACGAGCTTCTGGCCGCCTGCGCCGGCAGTCTGCCCGGCGGGCGGCACAAGATCGGCCACGCCTGGAAGCGCGACCACGACTTTACCCACCTGGTGGATCTGCCGCCTTTGGCGCTGGCCGCCGACATGCAGTTTGCACGTCTGGAAGACCACGAAAAGATCCGTTGTGCTGTCATCACCGGCACCTGGACGTTGCGCAAGCAATCCACCGTGGCCGAAGGCGCCGGCAAGGCTGGCTGGACGGCCTTTACCCTGACCACCACCAGTTGGTTTGACCCGGCGGCCCGCTGCGCGCGCGGACTGCGCGTGATGCTCGATGCCGAACACCGCAACGCCGAGGGCCAGATGGTGTCGCACCGCGTGACGGGCCAGTGGCGGCTGGCCGCGCGCCACGACAGCCGCGAAACCGACATGCTGAACCGCCAGATTGCCGGGGCGATTGCCAGGGGCGTTGACGCCCTGTTTGCCCTTCAGAAGGACGGCCTGTGGCCGTTTTACCAGCACCGCCGCGGCGGCACGGCGCTGGCGCTTTCGGCGTTGCTGGCGTCGGACGTTTCGCCGACTGACCCGCGCATTGTGCAGGCCTTTGCGGCGATGAAAGACCTGCCGGTGGAAACCACCTATGCCGCGGCGATCTCCATTCTGGCCATTGAGTCCAAGTACATTGATGCCGAAGAGCGCAAGCATTACATCGCCGGTGCGGACGACCTGCCGCCTCCCAAGCGCAACCTGACGCCGGAAGACCGCGCTGAAATGCAGCGGCTGGTGGACTGGCTGATGGACAACCGCAACACGGACAACCCGCTGTGGACTTACACCAAAGAACGCGGCGCCGGCGGTGGCAAATGGTGCTTTTCAACCACACACTATGTGATGATGGGTCTGGCCGCCGCTGTGCGTTGCGGCCTGAAGCGCCCGCCCAACATTCCCAAATCCGTCAGCAGCTACCTGCTGAAGTACCAGCAGCAGAACGGGCCCAAGCACCGCCGTGTTGTGGCGGCCAAAGTCAACGCCCGCGGCGTGCCGGCCTTTGCCCGCGCCGCCAAGCCGACTGATTGCCGCGGCTGGGAGTACATGACCTGGGGCACATGGGATGAAAAAGCCTGGACGGGTACCCCCTACGGGTCCATGACCTGCGCCGGCCTGATCACCCAGATGCTGTGCACGGAATGGGGCATGGCCCTGCAAGGCCCGGAACTGGATGCCGAATTCGGGTCCAAGGCCGAGTATGGCAAGTGGAACCTCTTGATGCAGAACAGTTTAGAAGGAGGCCTGACCTGGCTGGAGTACTTTTACAGTGTTACGAGGAACCCCTGGCGCAGCCAATTTCATGAGTATTTCTACTATCTTTATAGTATGGAAAGAGTCGCAATGTTTGCCGGGATGCGGTACATTGGCGAACATCCTTGGTACCACCAAGGGTCGTGCCCGTTGCTTGCATTGCAACACGACAACGGCAAGTGGGGAGATGGGGTTGTCGAGACGTCGTTTGCGCTGCTGTTCCTGAAGAAGGGTACGGTTCCACTGAGGTCGCGGGTCGTCACGGGGGAGGGCTAGGCGCGTTGTGAGGACAACCGCCTGCCGAGGGAGGAGACGATGCGTTTCTGGGCTATGGCGCCGGCAGCCGTCTGCGCCGCAATACTTTGCACTTCAAGCATTGGTCTGGCCAACAGCGACATGCAGGCCGGCAACGACCGCGCCGAGTTGGCTTGGGCACTGGGCGTCAACCAGTACCTGCACTTCACGGTCGCTGACCAGAAAAAACTCGACCCGCGCGCGCCGCTGCAGGGCGAAGACAAACAGGTCGAGCCCGCCGGACAGTGGGTTGGTTTCTTTGGCTATGAAATCTCGTCCGCTGGCGAATGGCTGCGCCGCTATGAGCCGCTGATTCTCGATGAAGCGCTGATGCAACTGGCCATGTACCTGCCGGCCGGCAAGCAGAAAGTCGGCGCCACCTGGCAGCGCGAATGGAAGTTCGAAAAGGTCCAGACCTTCAACAACTTCTCGGTCAACTCCAGCTACGAACTCAAACCCCAGGTCGAATACAACGGCCTGAACTGCTGGTTGATCTATGGCAAGCACAGCCTCAAGGCGCACGACGCCGCGGGCTTGGCCCAGTTGTCGCGTCTGACCACGTTTGAGGCCGACACGCTGGCGTACTTCGACATGCCGCGTGGCTGGCTGCGCGGCGCGCGGGTGATTCTGCGCGGGTCGCTGATCACCCCTGCCGTGGGCGACAAGCCCGGGCCGATGAACTACTACGACTGGGATGTCGAATGGCGCATGACGCGCGATTTTGACGCTTGGGAAGAAAAGGTTCTCAACGGTCGCGTTGAGCGCGCGATTGCCCTGGGCGTTGAGCGCCTGTGGAAGCAGCGCAGCGCCGAAGGTCTGTGGCCCTACGGCAACCACACCCGCGGCGGCACGGCGCTGAGCCTGCTGGCGCTGCTGATGTGCGATGTGCCAGCCGATGACGAGCGGATTGTCGAAAGCTTCCGCAAGCTTAAGGACCTGCCTCTGGATTGCATCTACGACGTGGGCGTTTCGCTGATGGCGCTGGAGGCGCGCTATATCACCGTGGAAGAGCGCCGCTCGTTCCTCAGCTCAGACAAGCCGGTAACGCTCAAGCGCGACCTGAGCCCCGAAGACCGGGCCGAAATGGAGCGGCTGGTGGCCTGGATTGTCGCCAACCGCAACGACACCAACCCGTTCTGGAACTACAAGAAAGAGCCGCCGGTAGCGCCGGCCACCACCCAGCGCTTTGACTTTTCCTGCACCCAGTACGCGATTCTGGGTCTGGCTGCGGCCCAGCGCTGCAATGTGCGTATTCCGCCCGGCATCACCAAGAAGTTTGTGGACGAAACCCTGAAGATGCAGGCGGCCAATGGCCCCAAGGTGCGCCGCGTGATCAGCTTTACCCCGCCCAAAGACGCCCAGCGCGGCAAGGGCAAGTCCACCTACAGCACCAAAACCGTGGAAGCCCGCGGCTTTCACTACAGTGTGAAGGCAACCTGGGACAAGTACCAGGACACCACCACCGCCTACGGCAGCATGTCGGCCAGCGGCGTGACCATTCTGATGGTCGGGCTTGAAATCGCCGACGGTATGAACGAAGCCGACTTCAAGGCCGAGTTCACCTCAAAGGCTTTGTTCCAGCAGTGGGAAAAGACGGTACAGGATGCCATTGAGTGCGGCCTGGCCTGGCATGAGTACTGGTTCAGCGTGACCCGCAACCCTGTGTACTGGCGCAACTGGTACTACTACTACATGTACGGACTGGAACGCGTGGGCATGCTGGCGGCGATCAAGTTCATGGGCGAGCACAACTGGTACTATGAGGGCTGCTGCCCGCTGCTTGCATTGCAGGACAAGGACGGTGGCTGGGGCGGGGCCACGGACACCAGTTTTGCCCTGCTGTTTCTGAAAAAGGGCACCGTTCCGCCGCGCAAGAAAGTGTTTACCGGCGACAAGTAAACCGCACCGGCCCCGCAAGGGGCCGGCTGCTTCAGTATTCGTCGTCTTTGGGCAGCAATGAGTTGATGTTGATGCGTTCGCTGAACTCGCTCAGCAGCGACCCGGCCCGCAGCGCGTTGTAATCAAGGTCTTTCAGCCACGGCAGAATGCCCAGAATCGGTACCTGGGCGAAGTGTTCAACTTCGTCGGGGTTGGTGCGTTCGGGCAGACCGATCGCCTCTTTGCCGAACCCGTTGAAGATCACGCCGGCGACGCCGATGCCCATCATCTTGGCCATGTTCACCGTCAGCAGCGTGTGGTTGATCGTGCCCAGCGTGGGGCGTGCCACCACCACGGCCTCAAGCCCCAGCGCCAGAATCAGGTCGGTGACCAGGTCGTTGTTGTTTAGCGGCACCATCAGGCCGCCTACGCCCTCGACCACCACGATCTCGTGCATCAGTGAAAGCTGAAAGTACTGATCCACGATGTAGTTCATGTCCACGTGGACGTCTTCCAGTCGGCTGGCGATGCTGGGCGCGGCGGGCGCCTTGAGGCGGTAGGGGCAGACCAGGTCAATGTCGTCGCGGATGCCGGTGACTTCGCGGACAAACCGGGCGTCCTTGGCCAGAACTTCGCCGTCAACCAGCGGGCAGCCGGTCTCAATCGGCTTCATGTAGCCCACGTTCAGGCCGCGCTGGCGCAAAGCCAGCACCAGCCCGGCCGAGACGATCGTTTTGCCGACGCCGGTGTCCGTGCCTGTAATGAAGATTCCGGTGCGCATCGGGCGGAAACGATAGACGCAAAGCGGGTCTGAATCAACCGGCCACGAAAGGCTCTATGTGCGCAGTTTCGGGTCCAGCGCGTCGCGCAGGGCGTCGCCGAACAGCGAAAACGCCAGCGACAGGGTGAACAGCGTGGCGGTGGCAAAGGTCAGGGGCCACCAGACACTTGGGTCACGCTGCAGTTCGTCGCGGCCCTTGACGATGACCTGGCCCCAGGTGGGCAGTGTCGAGTCAATCCCGATCCCCACAAAACTCAGGAACACTTCAAGACCGACCGACCCGACAAAGCTGAGCGTGAACACGATGATCACCAGGTGCATCACGTTGGGCAGGATGTGTTTGCCGATGATGCGCATGTGCCCGCAGCCCAGAGCCCGTGCGGCGTGAACGTAATCGCGGTCTTTGTGCTTGAGCACTTCCGCGCGCACAAGGCGGCACAGCCCGATCCAGCTCGTCAGGCCGATCACGATCAGCACCAGAACCAGATTACGCAGCGGCTTGCTGTCCTGGCCGACGGCTTCAAACAGACGGGCGATGCTGTCGCTGTCGCGCACGGCTTGGATAAACGCGATCAACAGCAGCACAAACGGAATGGATGCCAGGGTGTTGATCAGGTAGCCGATTGCGTCGTCAATCCATTTGCCGAAGTAGCCCGCCAGCAGCCCCATGATCACGGCAATCACGCTGCTGATCAGGGTGGGAATGATGCCGATGATGAACGCCAGTTCGGTGCCCCGGATCAGCTTGGCCAGCAGACTCACGCCGTGGATGTCGCAGCCCAGCGGAAGGTGCCAGGTGCGCACGTCAAAAAAGCCCCAGTTGCGGTTTTCAGGGGCCACGGCGGGGCGTTCTTCGCGGGTGGCGGGGTCCACGCCGGTGTTGGCCCAGTGGCCGTGGTCGGCGTCCAGATACAGCAGCCAGCCCGGGGGATGATAGCTGCGTTCCAGACCGGTGATTTCATCCAGGGCCGATTCGCTGGTGCGCGCGGCCAGGTCTTCGTTGGGAACCCACAGACGCGCGGTAAGCGCCACAAGCGCAAAGACCAGAATCACCGCCAGGCACGCCATGACCAGCGGGCGCTTCAGCAGGCGACGGATGACCTCGATCCAGGGCATGTGTGGTTGCCTAACTCAGTTTCACGCGCGGGTCCGCCACCGCGTACAGCACGTCGGACAGCAGGTTGGCCAGCATGAAGGTGATCGAACCCAGAACAACGGTTGCACGCACGATGTTCACGTCGCTGTTGGCGATCGCGTCCACGGTCAGGTACCCCAGGCCGGGAATGCCAAAGAAGCTTTCCAGCACCAGCGCGCCCAGATACAGCGACGGAATCGCCACCACCCAGCGCGTGATCAGCGGAATCAGCGTGTTGCGCAACACATGTTTGAACAGCACGGTGTTTTCGTTCAGGCCCTTGGCCCGGGCCGTGCGCACGTAGTCCTGGTTGGTTTCATCCAGCATTACAATCCGGTTGAAGCGCAACTGTTCGCCGTAGCTGATGAACACGTACAGCAGAATCGGCAGCGCCAGATAGCGGGCCGCATTCAGGCCGTCGCCGTAGCCGATGACGGGAAAGTAGTTCCATTCGGCCGCCAGAAACTTCTGGCCGAACATGTACAGGGCGATGCTGTTGACGCTCATGATCAGGATCGCGCTGATCACCAGCACATGGTCAATTCTGGTCTGGCGGTACATGGCGGCAATCAGGCCGAAAAACACGCCCAGCAGTTCGGCAATCAGAAATGCCGGCACGGTTAACGCCAGACTCGCCCACATGCCTTCATACAGTACGCGGGCCACGGGGCGGTCGCGGCGGTCCATGCCGTAATCAAACAGCAGAATGTCCCGTAAAAAACGGCCGAACAGCACCAGCCGGCCTGTGCGCACGAAGTCCTGGCCCTCTTCGAAAACCCGCCCCTGTTCGGTGTCGGCGCTGTCCTCGGTTCTCTCCGGGGGAGCTGCCCGTTTGGCGCGTCCGGCGTCGGTCCACTCAATGTACCCGTTGGCGGCCATCCATTCGCATACCTGCTGCTGGCTGGCCTTGCTGCCCACGCGCAGTCGGGCCAGGGCCTCGGGGCTGGTCACCACAAAGAACAGCAGAAAGGTGATCAGGATGACGCCCATCAGGATGAGCGGCATGTACAGCAGCTTGCGCAGGACGTAGGCGAGCATGTCAGAGCGCCTGCCTTATCACCCGTGATACCAGCAGGGCAGCCGGAACAAAGAACAGCAGCGACAGCAGCAGACCCGGCAGCACCGGTGTTCTGGCCCAGCTTGTGGCCAGTTCGCCGCGCCGGGGCGTGTCGGCGTGCACGAACTTGGTGTAGGTGTAGGCAAAGGGGTTGGGGTCGGGCAGGGTATACCAGCTGTGAAACAGCGAATAGGTCTTGTTCCAGTTCAGCATGACCCACGGCAGATCCTTGTCGAGTTCGGCGTGCATCAGCCGCACCAGTTCGCCCTTGCGCGCGCGCTGGGTTTCATCGGCTTCGTCCAGCGGTGCCAGCTCGCGGTACATGCGGTTGTAGGTTTCCGAGTTGTAGCCCGAGTAATTCAGCCCCTGTGCCGTGTTGGGGCCGTACAGCAACTGCAGGTTGTTCTGGGCGTCGGGGTAGTCCATGATCCAGCCGGAATCGAACGCCTGGCCCACCCGGTCGTTGCTGCGCTTGAGCCACTCGGCAAACGTCATGCGCTCGCTGTCAATGCGGATGCCGACCTTGTCGCCCGAGCTCTTGAGAAACACCGCATAGTCCGCCGACTGCTGGTCGTTGCGGCGAATCAGCACGGTGATTGAGACCTGCTTGCCGGTGGCCGGGTCAACGGTCCGGTAGAGATCACGCCCGATACTTTCCACGCGGAACCCGGCGGCTTCCAGTTGCCGGCGACCCTCGGCAGGGTCGTAGCGCTGCCAGCTCATGGCGCTGTCTTCACTGTAACCGAACGTCGAGGCCGGAATCACATGTCGTGCCGGCGATCCGCGGCCGTTGAGATAGCGCCGGATCAGGTCGTCACGGTCAATGCACAGGCACAGGGCCCGACGCACGGCAAGCCCCCTGGCGCCGGCCGGAGCCCCGATGTCGTTGTCGTCCATGTTCAGGGCAATGTAGGACATGTAGGGGTCTTCCCAGGTACGAAGCTGGATGCCCTTGTCCTTCAGCAGCGGCGTCAGTTCGTGCTGCGGCGTCAGTGCCGTGGAAAACTGGTCTTTGTCAATGCCGGCAACATCAAGGTTGCCCTGCAGGAACTCCAGAAACTCCGGCTGGCTTTCCTTGATAATGCGGAAGTGCACGCGGTCGGCGATCGGCAGGCGCCTGCCCATGAAGGCGCGGAACCTTTCATGCTCGGGTCTGGTGCTGGTGGGAAAGCGCTGGTCACGGAATGTGGGGCTGCGCTCCCACACCAGCTCCATGTTGAAGCGCCAGCGTTTCAGCACAAACGGGCCGGTTCCCACCGGTTTGCGCGCGATATCGGGGCCGTAATACTCCACCGCTTCCCGTGCCATCGCCGCTCCGTAGGACATGGCAATGGCGTACAGAAACTGGGGGTACGGTTCGACAAACCGGACACAGAACGTGAAATCGTCGGGCGCCCAGATGCCTTCCACCTTGCCGTGATTCAGGTGCTCGCGCCAGGCTTCCGGGTCTTCCGTATACAGATCCATGGCGCGGGTGTGAAAGGCATCAATGCCCACAATCTTGTGCTCGAACAGCCAGAAGCCTTCAGAATCCGGCAAGGCCGAAAGGCGCTTGAAGCTCCAGACATAGTCATGGGCGGTCAGGCGGCGACCCTTGCCCCTGTCGGACTGGCGGCGTTCACCCTCCTGGCTGTAGGTGCGGCCGGCGGCTTCCGGGTGAAAGCACCGGTCGTCCTGAAAATACACGTCGTCACGCAACCTGAACGTGTAGGTCAGTGTGGCGGCGTCATAGGTGGGCATGGCCGCGGCGGTACAGGGTACCAGCTTGGCCGGGCGTTCCAGAAAGTCGTACTCCAGCAGGCTTTCGTAACAAAGCGAGCAATGACGGGAACTGCCCGTGTCGCCGGCCTTGTGAGGGTCAATCGTCTTGGGATCTTCGCCCTCGCTGCGGCGAAGCACAATCAGTCCTTCGTCTTCGGCGGCCAAAGATGCCGCCGTGCCGCCGCAGCCGGACATCGCCATCGCCACAAGTGCGGTGGCGAACAGCATCGGGACGCGGGTGGCGGGCATCGTTACTCCGTTTTGGCGGGCTTGAGATGCCGCAGTTCGTGAAGGCTGGTAACGGGCAGGTCCGGCCACTGCACCTGCCGCGAATACAGGTGCGCGTGGCGCATGACAAACAGCGGCGCCAGCGGCCTGTCTCGCGCCAGCAGAGCCAGCAGGGCGTCGGCGAGTTCACGCCGGCGCGTCTCGTTGGCTGTGCTGGGCAACAGGGCTTCGAACTCGCGGTACAGCCGGTCGTATTCTTCACTGCGGTAACGCGCGGTGTTGGTGAACTCGGCCCGGCTGGCGGCGTTGGCGCCCCAGAAAAGCTGCAAGAAGTTCTGGGCGTCGGGCGAGTCCATGAACCACCCGGCAAAGAACGCGTGGGCCTTGCTGGTGCGTACTGTTTCGCGGTAGTCGCCGCGTGCTACGCGTGTAACCACAGTGATCCCCAGCGGCTGCAGCGCCTGCTTCAGGTTCTTGCCCAGGGCGTTGTGCATGGTCGCGTTTGTCAGCGCCACTTCAAGCACCAGGGGGGCGCCGGTGGCGGGATCCTTGCCGCCCTTGTACTTGCTGGCGTCCAGGGCCGCTTTGGCCGCCTTGGCGTCCGTGCCGCCCATGTCGTGCCGCGCCGCCAGGTCGTCAAACTCGGTGTGCGGCGGCATGGGCGTTGTGGCCTGGCGTGACCAGGGCTCGGCATAACCGCAAGCCGCGGCGTACTCGGGCCGCTGCACGGCCAGACTTACGGCTTTGCGCAACAGGCGACCGTCGTCGTCCAGAGCACCCCAAAGCGGGTCTTCCATGTTAAAGGCCAGAAAGTACATGCCCGTTTCGTCCGACCACACGGGGGTGCAGCCCGTTTTTTGCAGCAGCGGGCCGGGTTTGTTGCCGGGCAGGATGCGTTCCAGTAACTGGGTGCTGTAAATGCGCATCACCGCGGTCTGGCCGCTTTCAAAGTATTGTTCCCAGCGCCCGGACGCTTCGTCACTGTAGACAATGCGCTCAAAGCCCGGTTTCTCACCCCAGTAGTCCTCGAACCGCTTGAGCACCAGCAGCGAGTTTCCCGCCACGGCATGCACGCGGTAGGGGCCGCTGCCCACGGCTCGCGCCGCAAGGCCGCTGCCCAGGGCGTCCATGGCCTCGCGCGGTATGACACTGGTGCAGGGATGGGCCAGAACGGTCAGCAGCGCGCCAAAGGGCCGCGTGAGCTTCAGGACCACGGTGCGGTCATCGGGCGCCGACACGCCGGCCACGGTCACGTCGTCGGCCCCGAATTGAAGTTCATCGCGGGTGCGTCGGCCGTAGTCATCCAGCCCCTGTATAATGCCCTGGATCAGCCAGTACATGCCGCGTTCCGTGCCCGACCGCGACAGGCGCTTGAGACTGTCTACCACGTCGCGGGCTTTGAGTTCGCGGGATTTGTCGGTGCCGAACACCGCCGCACTGTTGTGAAAGCGCACGCCCTTGCGCAACCGGATGGTCCAGGCCAGGCCGTCTTCGGAAACTTCGGGCAGGGCCTCGGCCAGCAGGGGTTTGATTTCGGGCCTGGGTCCCGGGCCGTAGATGTACAGCGTGTCGTACAGCGCGCAGCAGAGGGAAAGACTGGCCGGGTCACGGGCGTCGTGGGGGTCCAGCGTCCAGTCGGAGCCGAAAAAGCGCACGGTCGAAGGAGCACTTTGGGGCTGCGCGGGTGCGGCCTTGGGCGGCTCCGGCTCGGGCGGCGGGGGCGGCACGGGCTGGGCGACAGCCAGCGCCCAGGGCAGCAAAGCCGCCAGGGGGGCAAGCATCAGCAGCGCCGCGCGCGACTTCATGGATGCTCCGGGCAACGGTCTGAGGGGGCAATCATAACCCGCACGCGGTACCAATCCAGCCACGCGCGCGATGGGCGATATCTGATACGAAACAGCCCTGCCGCAACGGAAACCCGTCTGTCAGGACCGCCCCAGTTCTTCGGCGCGACGGCGGGCTTTGGTTACCGCCTGCCTGAAGGTTTCGGCCCAGTTGGCGGCCTGCAGGTGCGTGATTGCGGCGTGAGTGGTGCCGTTGGGGCTGGTCACGCGCCGGCGCAGCTCAACCGGCCCCGCCGGGTCATGCTGCAACAGGTGCGCGGCGCCGACAAAGGTCTGGTACACCAGCATGGTGGCCTGTTCACGGTCCAGGCCTTCGGCGCAGGCCGCGTCAATCAGTGCCTCGGCAAGGTAAAACACATAGGCCGGGCCGGTGCCGCTGACGGCGGTTACGGCGTCCATCTGCGATTCGTCCACCACCACCACACGGCCCACGGCCGACAGGATGTTCAGCGCCGTGGCCAGGTGCTGGTCCGTGGCGTGGCGGCCACGGGCCAGGGCCGTCACGCCCATGCCCACGGCCGCGGGCGTGTTGGGCATGGTGCGGATCACCGGCGGGTTGCCCAGGGCCTGTTCCAGGGTCTCGATGCGAATGCCGGCGCAGATGCTGACCAGCAGCTTGGCGCGGTCAAACACCGGCCGGATTGCCGCCAGTGTGTCGCGGGCGTTCTGGGGCTTTACGGCCAGAAGCACCGTGGCGGCCTGGGCCGCGGCTTCGGCGGCGCTGTCAGTGGTGCGCAGTTTCAGGCGCGCGGTCAGGTGTTCGCGGCGGTCGCGGCTGATCTCGGCCACGACAAAGCTGTCGCGGTGCCAGCCCGAGTCAAGCAGGCCTTCGGCCAGCGCCGCGCCCATGAACCCGCCGCCGATGATGGCCAGCCTGGACATGTTTGCCTCCGTGTGCGGGCGGGAGTCTAGCGCCGGTTGCGGTGCCGCGCAGGGTCGCGGCGGTTGTGCGCATACGCGATGCAAGCCAGATGTCATGGTGGTGCAGCCTTTGCGCTATTGCAATCATGCCGCCTAAGGAGAATCGTCATGAAGACACGACTTGCTCCGGCCGTTGCTGTTCTGGCCCTGTGCGCCGGGTATGCCCTGGCGGATGATTCGGCACTGCTGAAGGAAAGCCGCGAAAAGTACGCGGCCGAGGCTCTCAAGCTGGCCGACGCCGACAAGGACGGCCGCATCAGCACGCAGGAAATGCACGATCTGCGCCTGCGCGCCCTGACCGAACTGCGGGCGATCGAGGCCATGCCCGAGGGCGACAAACAGGCCGAGGCCCTGAACACCCATAACCTGCGTTATCACCCCGTGGAGGAGTTCGCCTCAACGGCTGATTTCGCTCTGGCCGACAGCGACGATGACGGGGTGTTGTCACGCGGCGAGCTTGGCGCGCTGGTGGACGCCGCGCGCAACCCGCTGGAACGCGAACCGGACATGGACTTTGCCGCCCGCCAGGCCTGGCGACTGGTGTTGTGGGCCTTTGACACAAACAAAGACGGCCGGCTGGATCGCAAGGAACTGACGGCCCTGTTCGGCACCGGTGAGGTTGCCCGTTGCGTGGACGAATGGACTGAATGCCAGTCGGCGCTGCAGGGCCAGGCGCCCGCCGGAGACGATGCCGCCGAAGAAGAACGCCGCTGCCGTGCCGACGAAGCCGTGTTTGTCACGGCCTACAAAGACCTCGCCCGCCGCGAACTGGAACGGCTCAAGGCCGAGCCGGGCGCCGACAAAGGCGGGGGCAAGACCGCCGCGACCGCAGCGGACAAGGTGAAGTTTGAACTCAAGGCCGGCCAGGTCTGGTGGATCAAGGAAAATTTCGCCGATGGCCGCGTGCAGTACGGGCGCTGGCGCGTCAGTTCAGTTTCCAAACGTTATGGCCGGGCGAGCGTGGTGGTGAATTTTTATGACGACGAACTCAACGAAATAGGTGTGATGACCGGTCTTGAGTACATCGCGCGGCAGACGCACCTGCAGCCCGAGGAATCATCCGCGCGCGGCGCCGACGAGCCGGTGAAGTTTGCCAACCTGAGACTGCCGGGCCGCGTGGTGGAGCAAAAGCACGACCAGAAGCTGACCACGCCGGCAGGCGAGTTCATCTGTTCGATGATCACGTTCGAGCGCGGCCAGCCGGGCCAGTATCTGCGAACCGTCACCTGGATTGCCACAACGCAGCCCGACTGTTTTCCGGTGCGGACCGAGCAGTACTGGCGCGACAAGCCTGAGGACGAGTGGCAGCGGCTGTCAACGACGGAAGTGATTTCGACCAAGCCGGCACGGCCCAAGATCAAGAAGTAGGCTGAGGCGCGGGCGAAGGGGCCGGGGGTCACCCCGGCCCCTTGCTTTGGAAAATATATCCGTTATAACGACTATCGTTAGAACAGATAAACACATGAACCTGGCCCGCGATATCCGCCTTTCCCGGCCCTTTGCCAACGACGGCGTGCAGGCACTGTTGCTGCTGGCCCGTACCCTGACCGAACTGCTGGAGCCGGCCCAGCGCCTGATCCGCGCCCGCGGCATTACCCCCGGCCAGCACAACGTACTGCGCATTCTGCGCGGCGCCGGGCCGGCCGGGCTTCCCGCCGGCGAGATTGCCTCCCGTATGATCGCGCGCGATCCGGACATCACCCGGCTGATTGACAAGCTTTGCAAAGCCGGCCTGGTGGAGCGCCGGCGTGCGGACAAGGACCGCCGCGTCGTGATCTGCGTGGCCACGCGCGCGGGCCTTGCGTTGTGCCGCGCGCTGGAAGAGCCCCTGAACCGTCTGCATGAACAGCAGTTTGCGCGTCTGGGTAGTCGTGACACGCGCCGTCTGATTGCGTTGCTGGAAAAACTGCGCGCGGCCAATGCCGCCGCTGCCAAGGAGAACAGAGGATGAACACGCAAACCGCCGGCGAATCCACGCCGCCCGCAGCCGCCGAAGACACTCAGGTCTGGCAGGCGGAATACGACCGTGCGCGGCATCGGCTGGATCAGCTTACTGGCGGGCTTTCCGACGCCCAGGCCAACTGGAAGCCCGCGCCCGACAAGTGGTCGGTGGCCGAGTGTGTGGATCACCTGAACCAGTCCATTGGCACCTACGCGCGCTGCATCGGCCGCGCGATTGAGCGCGCCCGCGCGCGCGGCTTGTCGGGTGCTCTCCCGTGGGCCCGTGGCACATGGGTGGGGCGCTACATCATCCGCACGCTGCGCAAGGGGCCCGCGGCGCGGGTTCCGGCTCCGCGGGTGTTCCGGCCGTCGGCAAGCCGGCTGGTTCTGGCCGACGTGCGGTACCGACTGGGTACGGAACTGTCCAACCTGAGCAATCTGTTACGTCTGTCGCGCGGTCTGCCGCTGGGGTCGGTTGTGTTCGGCACGCCGGTGTCGGCGCTGATTCGCGTGAGCCTGGCCCAGGCCTTTGAGATCCACGCGCTCCACACCCACCGGCACCTGGATCAGATTGAACGTCTGCGCCAGGACCCGGGGTTTCCTTCAGCCTGACGGACAGAGTTCCAAGGTAAATAGATATAGTTATCCAGAATATGCTGGTGCGGCTGAATCCGGCTGCTATGCTGCCGTTACTGGGCTGAATGGTGCGGCAAAGTACGGAGGAACCGTCATGCGTATGTGGATTATGGTGCTGCTGTGTACGGCAGGACTTTGCGGCTTGCCCGGTGGGTCGGAAACAGCCCGCGCCCAGGCCGAAAAGGCCCCGGCAGCCAAAATGGCCAAATGCGAAAACTGCAAGGGCTGCGACAAGTGTGACAAGTGCCTGGACTGCAAGGGCTGCGACAAATGCGCCAAGGCCGTCAACTGCAAGGGTTGCGACAAGTGCGCCAAGTGCGTGGGGTGCAAGGGCTGCAAGAAGTGCCGCAACTGCGTCAACTGCAAAGGCTGCGACAGCGTGATCGAGGAAAAGACCGCCGACGGCAAGGTGGTCAAGGTCTGCATCAACTGCAAGGGCTGTGATTACTGCGAAGACTGTGAAGGCTGCCAGGGCTGCGACTACTGCGAGGGCTGCCAGGGTTGCAAGGGCGCCGACTACTGCGAAGGCTGCGATGGCTGCAAGGGCGGCAGTCTGTGCCTTGGCTGTGAAGGCTGCAAATAACGCCGCAGGCCGTGCGGGCTGAGACATTTCTCGGCCCGCCGGCCTGTCAGCTTAAATTTCACGGCGTGATTGATACGCTCCCGGTCATGACGGACCGGGAACAACCCGTACTGCCGCCCCAGGACGCGCCCGCCAATCCCTACCGCCGGGAGTTTCTCTGGGTTTTGGGCGGCGTTGGTGCCGCCGTTGGCGCCGGTCTTGCGGGTTGGGGCGCGCTGGAACTGATGGTGCCGCCCGGCACCGCCGATCAGTGGCACAAGTCAGTCTGCCGTTTTTGCGGCACCGGCTGCACGATCCGCGTGGGTCTGCGCGACGGCCAGATTGTAGACATCCGCGGCCACGAATCCGGCCACAACCGCGGCGTCATCTGCGTCAAGGGTTCCATGCTGCGCGAACTGCCGCGCATTGAGGGCCGGCTGACGCGGCCCATGATCCGCAAGGGCGGCAAACTGGTCGAGGCTGGCTGGGACGAGGCGCTGGATCTGGTGGCCGCGCGCTTTGGGGAAATCCGTGACGCCCACGGTCCCGACGCACTGGCGTTCTACGGCAGCGGCCAGTTGTTCACCGAAGAATCGTACACAGCCAACAAGCTGTTTAAGGCCGGCCTGCGCACCAACAACGTGGACGGCAACCCGCGCCTGTGCATGGCCTCGGCGGCGGCCGGGTACGTGTCGGTGTACGGCAAGGACGAACCACCCGGCAGTTACGAGGACATTGACCATGCCGATGTGCTGCTGCTGTTCGGGGCCAATCCCTATGAATGCCACCCGCCGTTGTGGGAGCGCATCCAGCGCCGTCGCGCGGCCGACCCGCGCGTGTACACGATCTGTGTGGACCCACGCCTTAGCCCCACGGCAAAACGCTGCGACCTGCATTTGCCGGTAGTTCCGGGCACGGACCTGCTGCTGCTCAATGCCATGGCCCGCGTGATGGTGGAAGACGGTCTGGTGAACCGGGCCTTTGTGGATCGTCATGTGCGCTTTGCGCGTGACGGCCACACGGTGGGCTTTGACGAGTTCGCGGCGTTTCTGGCCGACTACACACCCCCGGCCGTGGCCGGGCGCCTCGGTATCGGTGCGGATGTGATCCGGCATGTAGCGCACCGGTTTGCCCGGGCGGGGGCGGCGATGTCGCTGTGGACGATGGGTGCCAACCAGCGCACCCAGGGCACGGCGCTGAACATCATGCTCAATGCCCTGCACCTGCTGACCGGCCAGATCGGGCGGCCCGGCGCCACCCCCTTCAGTATTACCGGCCAGCCCAATGCCTGCGGCGGCGTGCGCGATACCGGCGCGCTGGCGCATGCCCTGCCGGGTGGTCGCCAGGTGACCAACGAAGCTCACCGCCGCGAGGTCGAAAAACTGTGGGGCGTGCCGGAAGGGACGATCTCGCCGCGGCCCGGCTATCACGCCGTGGAGTTGTTCCGCGCCCTTGAGGACGGCAGGGTCAAGGGCGCGCTGATCCTGTGCACCAACCCCGCCCAGTCCATGCCCGATTGCGATCGCTACGCGGCGGCCATGGACAAGGCTTTTACCGTGGTCAGCGAGATCGTGGCCGACAGTGAAACGGCAAAGACCGCGTCCGTGCTTCTGCCGGCGGCCCTGTGGTGTGAAAAGCAGGGTGTGCTGGGCCAGGGCGAGCGCCGCTACCAGCTTGTGGACAAGCTGATTGACCCGCCCGGTGAGGCCAGACCGGATCTGTGGATACTGACCCAGCTTGCGGAAAGGCTGGGGCTTGGCCAACTGATCAAGGCGCGCACGCCGCAGGAGGTGTGGGACGAATGGCGGCACATGAGCGCGCACAGCGTTTACAACTTTGAGGGCATGACCTACGAACGGCTGCGCGCGCTGCCGGGTCTGCAGTGGCCGTGTCCGACCGAAGACCACCCCGGCACCGTGCGGCGGTATGTGGAAGGCGACGACCCGTTTGTCAGCAAGGGCGCGGGTATCGAGTTTTACGGCCAGAAGGACAAACGCGCCGTGATCACGCTGTGTCCCTATGTGCCGTCGCCCGAACAGCCGGGTGAAGACTACCCCCTGTACCTGACCACTGGGCGCGTGCTGGAACAGTGGCACACCGGCACCATGACCGGGCGGATCGCCGAACTTGGCGGTGCGGCCGGCCCCGCGCGTTTTATGGTCAGCCCGGCTGATGCTGCCGCTCGCGGCGTGAGTTCGGGCGACATGGTCGAGTTTTCCAGTCGCTTTGGTTCTGTGCGGGGCCGGGCCGTGACAGACCCGGACCTGCGGCCGGGGCTGGTGTTTGCCGCGTTTTATGACGCAAGACTGCTGGTGAACCGGGTGGTGGCCGACCACGTGGATCCGGTTTCGAAAGAGCCTGAGTTCAAGCTGACGGCGGTGCAGTTCCGCAAGATTCGGGACTAGCCGGAGCGACGGATGGAAACAGCCGATGTGTTTCGTGTCCTGACCGGCGTGCTCAGTGTTCTGGGCGCGTTGCTGTGTGTGTGGGTGGCGCGGGTGAACTTCGGCCGGATTGACCCCGAACGCAAGGTTTCGCTGGGAGTGGCGACGGTTTCGGGCGTGGCGTTTTTCAAGCTGCTGGCGCTGGCGGCGTTGTTTGCCGTGCCTGCGGCCACGGTGGCGGTGGCGAACTATCACACGGTTGAGGGCGTGCACGGCGTAGAGGCCTGCAACCGCTGCCACGTGATGACGCCGATGGTCACGGACATGCGCGACGCGTCAAGCCAGACGCTGGCGGCGCGCCACTTTCGCAACGGCTGGATCGCCAAGGACCAGTGCTTTGTGTGCCACTCTGATTACGGCCTGGCGGGTGACCTGCGCGCCAAGATGGAGGGCTACCGGCACCTGGCGCGGTACACCACCGGCACATTCACCGAGCCAATCAAGTTTCGCGGTGTGTTCCACAACGACAATTGCTTGAAGTGCCACGAAGGCACGCCGCGTTTTGTGGCCGTGCCGTCACATGTAACGGTTCGCGCGCGGCTGGCCGACAGCAGCCTGAGCTGCCTGAACTGCCACGGCCGCGCGCACCCGACGCGCGACCAGCGCACGCCCGGCCACGCGGATTACGGCCGGCTGACGGGAGAAAAACGATGAACTCGGTGCGTCTTCCAGCCCTGGCTGCCGCAGTGGCGTTTTTGATCACAGCACTGTACGCCGTGGATCCGGGGCCTTACGCGATGGCCGCGTTCGTGTTTCTGGCCCAGCCGCTTTTTGTGATCGCGGGCGCGGGGTACGCGTACCGGGTGTGGAAAGATCTTCGTGGGCGCAAGGTTTTGTAGGCCGGGCCGTATCTTTTGCGTCTGACATATGGATAACAGGACCAGGATAGCCTATATACCTTCCTTTCCTTCCACCGGGGTTCCCTGCCATGTTGCAGACCACCGTTCCGGCCAAGGCTGTTCCCGCGCCGCCACTTCACCCCCGTGGCACGCGCGCCCGCGTGCTTCTGTGCAGCGTGTTCGGGCCCTATGCCCGCGATGACGAATTCGGCGGCAGCGTGATCAACCCGATGGAGCTGTACCACAACCAGGTCACGCGGGTGCAGGGGCCGTTTTCCCTGCGCATGTTCCACCGCAGTTGGGGCATCATGCTGATCCAGTGCAACATTTCGGCGCCATGCACGGTGCTGGACTTTCCCACGCTGGAACGGTTTGTGCTCGAACTGAAATCGCGCGCCTACGACGTGATCGGCATCAGCAGCATCATCGTCAACGTGCTGAAGGTAAAGCACATGTGCGAACTGATCCGGCGGTACCAGCCCCATGCCAAGATCGTGATCGGGGGCCACATCGCCAATCTGGACGACCTGCATGCCCGTGTTGACGCCGACCATATCGTGCGCGGCGAGGGTGTGGCCTGGTTCCGCGCCTATCTGGGCGAAGACACCGGCGCGCCGATCCGGCACCCGGTGGTGCTGTCGCCGGTGAACATGCGCAGCATGGGCGTTGCGGTGCCCAACCGGCCGGGCGAAACGGCAGCCACGGTGATTCCCTCGGTGGGGTGTCCGATCGGGTGCAATTTCTGCTCGACGTCGGCCATGTTTGGCGGCAAGGGGCGCTCCAGTGTCTTCTATGCCTCGGGCGACGAACTGTTCGAGATTCTGTGCGGGCTGGAGCGCGAGACCGGGGCGCGGTCGTTCTTTGTGATGGACGAAAACTTCCTGCTGGACCGGCGCCGGGCCCTGGCGCTGCTAAGCCGCATGGAGGCCGCGCGCAAACCCTGGGCGCTGTACCTGTTCAGCTCGGCCAATGTGCTGCGCCGTTATTCGATGGACGAACTGCTGAGGCTGGGTGTGTCGTGGGTGTGGCTGGGCCTTGAGGGCAAAGACAGCCGTTACGGCAAGCTGGCCGGTGCCGACACCCGCGCCATGGTTCACAAGTTTCAGGAAAACGGCATTCGCGTGCTGGGCAGCACCATCATCGGCCTTGAGTCCCACACCCGGGACAACATCCACGAGGCGATTGACTACGCCGTGGCGCACGCCACGGATTTTCACCAGTTCATGCTGTATACGCCCCTGCCCGGCACGCAACTGCACCGCGAGTTGGCGGCCCAGGGCCGGATTCTGGCCGAATCCGAGGTCGGGCTGCCGAAGATTCATGGCCAGGAGCGCTTCAACTACCGGCACCCGCATCTGCGCGACGGCGAAGAGACCGCGCTGCTTCTGGCGGCGTTTCGGCGCGATTTTGAAGTCAATGGCCCCAGTGTCGTGCGCATCATCGAGACCACGCTCAAGGGCTGGCTGCGTCACAAGAACCACCCCGACCCGCGCGTGCGCGACCGCGTGCGCTGGGAGGGCCGCGAACTGCCTACCACCTTTGCTGCCGTGGTGGCTGCCGCCAGGAACTGGCTGGGGCGCGCGACACCTCACTACGGGCGGCTGGGGCAACTGCTGGGGCGGCTGTATGCCGAGTTCGGCCTGAAGGCGCGCCTGGCTGCGGCGCTGGGGGGGCGCTATGTGCTGTGGCGCATGCGGGCCGAAGCCCGCCGGCTGGCGCACGGCATGACACTTGAACCGCCCACATTCTACGAGGCCAACTTTGATCCGGGGACCGTACAGGGCGGCCCGGTGCCGGCGCGATGCCGGTTTGTGGAATGCGCTGGCGCGCTGTGAGGAATAAAGAGATAATCAGGTCGCGTTATATTGATATAGGGAGGCGGCCATGATCCACCCCGAGGAAACCATCCCCCGCCTGCTGGCCAGGGCACCGCACCTGAGACCTGTGCTGGATCGGTACGGACTGCGCGGGTGCGGCGGCGCGACCGGGCCCGATGAAACCCTGGCGTTCTTTGCGGCCGCCCACGGTGTGGAACTCGACCGCCTGCTGCGGGAGCTGAACGCCGCGCCCGCCAAAGCCCCGCCAGCGCCTTCCGCACCCGGCCTGACCGACGCGTTGTACCGCCCGTTCTTTCTGGGCGGACTGGCCTTTGCGCTGGTGCCGGGTGTGATTCTGGGTCTGTATGTGATGGGGCGGGCCTGGGCCGGGGGCAGCCTGGTGTCGCCGCCGATCAACCTGATCAACGCCCACGCCCACGCGATGGTGGCCGGGTTTGCGGGCATGTTCATCATGGGTTTCGGCTACCAGGCCCTGCCGCGCTTCAAGCACGCCTCGTTGTGGCGGCCGAAACTGGCGCTGTTTTCGTTTGTGCTGATGGCGCTGGGTGTGTCCGCGCGCGTGGCCGGCGAGATGCTGGCGCTGGACATGTCCGGTCCGGTGTTTTCATTCGGTGGTCCGTGGCTGGCGCTGGCCCTTGCCGGCAGCGGGCTGGAAACCGTGGCGCTGGCCCTGTTCGCGCTGATCCTGTGGCGCACCTGCGCCGTGGCGGGGGCCGGATGGGCGGCCTATGACCGCTATGTGTTTGCCGCGGCGGGGTGGCTCGTGCTGGGGTCGCTGGCCGCGGGGGTGCATCTGGCGGCCATCACCACAGCCGACGGCTTTGGCACACTGATTCCGCGCATTGCGGCGCTGCAGGAGCCCTTGCGCATGGTGCAACTGCTGGGCGGAGCGACGATCCTGATTCTGGGCGTGATGCAAAGGTTTTTGCCGCCGGTGTTCGGTTTTGCCGATCCGGGCCAGCGCGCCATGAAGTTCTGGTTCTGGCCGTTGAACCTGGGCTTGGCGGTCATGGTTACCGGGTTTGGCTGGTCCATGGCGGCCAAGCGCGGTCTGGCTGCCGCACCCCTGAGCGTTGCGACCCTTCAGACGATGTACTGGCTGGCTCTGCTGGTGTTTGCGGTTTCAGTGCTTGGCGTCCTGACGGGTTTTCGCCCCTGGCGCACGCCCGCGGGGCGCGACCGCAGCATTCCGTTCGTGCGCGCCGCGCACGGGTGGCTGGCGGTCGCGCTGGTGCTGTGGCTGCTGGAGCCGGTGTACATTTCGCTGCTGGGGTATTTCGGCCACGGCTATCACGGCGCGGTGCGCCACACCCTGACACTGGGGTTCATTGCCCAGATGATCGTGGCCGTGTCGCTCAAGGTTGTGCCCACGCTGCGCGGCATCAACCCGGCCATGCTGGGCCGCAAGCGCGCTGTGCTGTGGCTGCTGAACCTGGCGGTGGCGTTGCGCCTGGCGGGTGAGACCGCCCTGGATTACCACACCGCCGCGTTCGTTGTGCTGGGTGCGGGTTCGGCGCTGGCGGCGCTGGCGCTGCTGCTGTGGGGGGCGCACATCGGCGGGCTGCTGATCCGCGCGCGGCCTGCCGATGTCATCGCCCCGGCCACGGAACTGAACGCCCGGGCCAACGTGGCGGCGATTCTGGCGCGCTGGCCTCACACGATCGAGGTGTTTGCCTGGCACGGGTTCGGGCTGCTGAAGAACCCGGTAGCGCGCAACACTCTGGCGCGCGCGGTCAGTCTGGAGCAGGCCTGCGCGCTCAAGGGTGTGAACCTGGACGCGCTGCTGGCGGATCTGCGCCGCGCCACAGGAGCCGCGCCACCGTCGCCCCCGCCCGTCGCGCCGGTTGCGGCGATTGACCCGGGACGGTCGGTGGCCGACGTGGCCCGGGCGTATCCGCGCACGGTGCCGGTGTTTTCGCGCCTGGGGCTGGATGCCTGCTGCGGCGGCGAAGAAAGCGTGGCGCGCGCGGCGTCGCACAACGGCTACGCGCTGGAGGACGTGATGAAGCAGCTACAGGAGGCGATTGCCCATGACAAGGCTTGAAGAAATTGCCGCTGCCTGCGCGCCGATTGTGCTGCGTGATCCGCTGGCGGAACTGCTGGGGTTCAAGGCCGATGGCCGCATGGAGTTCACGCTGGAGGATGCCGGCCGCTACGCCGGGCACCTGTGCCCGACGGTGGCCACGGCATTTGAACTGGCGCGCGAGGGCCTGAAGCGCCTGTACGGGGATCAACTGCCGGTGCGCGGCGATGTGTCGGTCAAGGTTCACTCGGCGCCTGACGTATTCGCCAGCGGCCCGGTCGGGCGGATTGTCGGCTACATTACCGGCGCGGCGGGCAATGACGGGTTTCGCGGACTGGCCGGCCGCTTCGCGCGCGCGGGGCTGCTGCGGTATGAACCCGAGGCCGCGCCCTTTGGCGCCGTTACCCTGTGGCGCTCTGACACGCGCGCGAGTGTGTGTCTGGTGACGCGTGCCGGCGTGCTGCCGGAACAGCCGGTGATTTCTGAAAACCTGCGGCCGGCGCTGGCGGGTGACCCCCGCGCGCTGGCCGTGTTTCGACAGGCCTGGGCCGAGCGCGTGGCCGCGGTGATTGAGGCCGGCCCGAGGTTGTTTGAGGTGGTGCCGTCGGTATCAGCCCAGCATCAGCCGCAGCACCAGTGATTCGAGTTCGGCCTCGTGGTGGAAACGGTCGGTGGTGGGGTACAGCACCGACTCTTCTTTCATGTTGTGGGGCACCAGCACACCCAGCAGGTCCGCCCGGTGGCGCTCCATGCCGTCGTAATCGCGCCGGCGCGCGGCGTCCACCAGACCGGTCACAAATTGCCGGATGTCCACGTGTTCGTGGCGCATGACCTGGGTCGGGCCGTCGGCGAACAGTCCTGTGGCGCGTTCAAAGGCCGGAAACAGGATGCCTTCTTCGATCTCAATGTGGCGGTTCAAACCGTGTTCGAAGTCTTCAGCCAGGGCCTGGGCCCCCGCCCAGTCCTGGCGTCGGGCGTGATCCAGGCTGGATTCCAGAAGCGCATCCAGCCGGTCGTGATCCCAGGCCAGGTAATCGGTGACCGTGCGCTGGGGCCGGGTGTCGCGCCGGAAAATGTGATAGCGCCACTGTCCCGGACTGGCGCGCAGGGGCGAAAAGTCAAACGCCAGCGGAAACTCGGCCAGTGCCGCGCGCAGAATCGGTGCCGGCTCGTTCGCGGTCAGAATGTCCAGCGCCTGGCCCGGCTTCAGGCGCTCCAGGCGCCGCAGCACCAGTGTCCTTGCTTCGTCCAGGTTGATGGCGCGGGCGTCCAGAGTTTCGGTTTTTACGGTCATGACCTGCCTTTCATGCCAGCAGCAGTTGTTCCACCAGCGCCCGTCGTGCCGGCGGCTCAAGCGCGTCGTCCAGAGAAGGAAACAGGATTTCTTCTTCCTTGACGTGGTGTTCCACCACCACGGCCTGAAGGCGCCCCAGCGCGGCCAAAACACCCGGCGCGTCGGTGCGCCGTGCCGCCGCCAGCAGATCATGCACGGCCAGCCGGACCTGGGTGTGTTCGCCGCGCATCATGGCCGTCGGACTGTCGGCCAGACCACCACCCAGCTTCTCGTAGACCGGAAACAGAATGTCGTCCTCAATGTCGGCATGGCGCAGCAGCGCCACGCCGTATTCTTCAAGGCGCGGGCCGGCCTCGCGCCATTGGCCGGCGGCCGCGGCGGTGGTGCCCTGATGCAGCAGTGTTTCCATGCGGCGGTGATCCCAGACCAGATAGCCCGCCACGGTGCGGGGCTCCGGCGGTCGCGCGGCAAACTGCCAGCGCCAGAGTTCCGGCCCGCGCCGCAGCGGCCCCCAGTCCAGGCGGTCGGGCAGTTCGGCCAGCAGCCGGCGCAGCAGCGGGCGCGGGTCGTGCGGTGTCACCAGCACCAGTTCCTGGCCCGTTTCAAGCCGCGCCAGCTGGCCCAGAACCGCCGCGGGACGTTGCGGCTCAGGCAGCTGGCGCGCGTCCAGTTCTTGCGTTGGTGCGGTCAACGTTGGCTCCTACAAGTACTGCCCGCCGTCCACCTGCAGCACCTGGCCGGTGATGTGGCTGGCCATCGGTGAGGCCAGAAACAGCACCGCGTTGGCCACGTCTTCGGGGTGTGCGATTGTCCCCAGCAGTGATTCCTGCAATGCCGCCATGCGCGCCTCCAGCGGCACGCGCTGGGTCATGTCGGTCATGACCATGCCCGGCGCCACGGCGTTGACACGGATGCGGTCGCGGCCCAGTTCGCGCGCCGCGGCCTTGGTCAGACCGATCATTCCGGCCTTGCTGGCGCTGTAGCTGGTCTGGCCGAACTTGCCGCGCAGTCCGTTGATGCTGGAGATGTTGACGATGCTGCCGCCGCGGCCGGTGGCGCGCATCAGCGGGACGGCGTGGCGCAGAAAGTTGAAGGCGCCCTTGAGGTTGACATCCAGAACCTGGTTCCAGTCGGATTCGGTCAGTTTCCACAGTACGCCGTCGCGCGCGATGCCGGCGTTGTTGACCAGAATGTCCGGCACCAGACCCTCGGCCGCCAGGGTCTGCGCGGCCTGTTCCACACCGGCGTAACCGCTGACATCCAATTCCAGCACCCGCGCGCAGCAGGCCTGCATGGCCGGGTTGGTGGTGATGTCCACGCCGGCTACGCGGGCGCCGTGCAACGCCAGCAGCTTGGCAACCGCAAGGCCGATACCCCTGCCCGCGCCGGTAACCCAGGCGACACGGCCTGAGAAATCAAATGGCTCATGTGCCGCCACGGGCGGCCTCCTGTTGTCTGGCCAGTTTGTGGTGCCGGAACGCGCCCCAGATGGCGGCACCGATCGCGCCGGCCTGCACGGAAAGTTCGTGCGTGGCCAGCGATACATTGGCGCCGCCGCCTTCTTTCAGCTTGTCGGCAATCGCGGCCGCAAGACCGGTGTCACGAGCCAGGCCGCCGGTCAGCAGAATCGTGCCCTCAACCTTGATCGCACGCAGCAGACCCGCCACACGCAGCGCCATGCTGTTGTGAATACCGCGCAGGATGTCGGGGGTGCTGATGCCGCGGCTGACCATGTTGATCACGTCGGTTTCCGCCAGCACGGCGCAGATGCTGCTGCATTTTTCGGGGTTGGTGGCCGAAAGCGACAGCGGGCCGATTTCGTCAATGCTGATGCCCAGATAACGGCTGATGTTCTCCAGAAACTGCCCGCTGCCCGACGCGCACTGGCTGGTCATCTGGTACTGCAGCACGCGCCCGGAAGGGTCAAAGCGCATGGCGCGGGTGTGCAGCGCTCCGATGTCCACGGCCGCGCGTGCCTCTGGCGCCAGAAACAGTGCCCCGCGTGAATGCGTGGTCATGCCGTAGAAGTGTCCGGTTCGCCACGGGATCACGTCGCCGTCGCCGGTGGTGGCAATGTAATCAAGCTGGTCACGACGCAGCCCGGCCTCGCGCAGGGCCGCGGCCAGGGATTCTTCGACCACTTCCATGACGTCGCGTCGCCGTATGCGTTCAAGGTAATGCGCGGCCAGTTGCTCGCGGCAGTCGTCCATGTTCATGACCGCAACCTTGACCGCGCCGCTGCCGACATCAATGCCTGCCGTGATGGCCATGATCTGCTCCTAGTTTCGCGCCGACCCCTGCAGCGCAAACGTTGCCGCGCCGATCGCGCCGGTGTAGATGCTGTCGGGCGCGATGTTGATCGTCAGCGAACCGTAGTTGTCCTGCGCGACTTCGTGCAGCGCCTTGACCGCGGCCTGGTTTCGGCCGACTCCGCCGGTGAAGGTGAACTCGTTGCGGATGCCGCCGCTGCGCGCCAGCAGGCTCATGGCGCGCAGGATGATCGCCCGGTGCAGACCGGCCACGATGTCCTCGCGCGCCTGGCCCGCGGCCAGCCGGTCGCGGAACTCGGCTCCGGCGAACACCGTGCAGGTGCTGTTGATTTTGATGCGCCGGCGCGCGCCCAGCGCCAGGGGCCCAAGCTCGTGCAGGCCGATGTTCATCTCGTCGGCGATGTAACCCAGGTAACGGCCACAGCCCGCGGCGCAGCGGTCATTCATCTGAAAACTGGTGACCACGCCGTGTTCGTCCACCTGGATTGCCTTGGTGTCCTGGCCGCCGATGTCCAGCACCGTGCGCGTGCGCGGAAACATCAGGTGCGCGCCCAGGCCGTGGCACAGAATTTCGCTGCGGATGTTTTCTTTCGGAAACGGCAGGCGCACGCGGCCATAGCCCGTGCCCACGGCGCTGACCTCGCGCAGGTCGGCTTCGGCCACGCGGGCCAGAAGCCCGGCCACGGCGTCACGCCGCTGCGCCAGAGACAGCGGCACGCGATCCAGCGCGGATCGCAACAGTTGGGCAAAGCCGCGCGTTTCCGGTTCGTTCTCAACCGGAATGATGTTGCGGTCAAACAGGCCAACCAGCCGGTCAAAGGCCGGGCCGCCCTCGCGCGCCACGTGCGCAGCGTGTTCGGTATAGCTGGCGCCGGCCAGGTCGCGGAAAAAGTCAGACCTCGCGGCTGTGCCGCCGCCGTACACCGCCGCGGCATCGTGGCGGATGCCGGCCAGAATCACTTCCAGCGCGTGCCCCATGGCGCGCCGGTCGTGTGTGTAGCGGTCGCTTTCCAGGTCGCGCCGGCAGTGGTTTTCCAGCCGCTGCAACTGGCCCAGAAAACACTCGTGGCGATAGGCCGCGGCAAGCGCCGCCTCAAAGGCCGGGCCCGCGTCGCCAAGGCCGCCTTCTTCGCGCAACGCCCGGCCCAGCATGTCAAAACGCGCGTTGGTGAAGGCCTCGTTGCGGGCAACCTGGGCCGCGACGTCGTAGTTGCTGCGGCTGTTGGTGATGCCCCGGCCCACGATGCGGCCGCGGGTGTCCACGATCACGGCCTTGGTGGTGGTGCTGCCCAGGTCAATGCCGACAAAGCAGTCCATGTCATGTCCTCGCGCGCTTGGCTTCGACCATCTGGAAATAGCTTTCCAGCCGGTTCTTGATGTTGGCGGCCGAAAAATAGCGCGGGTCCACCAGATCGCTTTCAATGAAACCGCCGCTGCGGCCAGTGCGCTTTTCCAGCTCGCGCAGGATCAGCAACTGGCCGGCCGAAAAGCTGTTGCACGACTTGACGCTGTTGATCAGAAATCCGTCGGCCGCGTAGTCGTTGATGTATTTTTCAAGTAACGCAATGCGGTCGGGCAGGTTCAGGTTCGTGTAGCAGCCCATGCAGTAGTCGGCCAGGGTCTCCAGCGGCCGCGACGGGTCGTGGCGAAAGCCGCGGTCGTACAGGCCGCCGACCTTGGTGTAGCTGGAGGCCACAACCACCGCGCCCTCGCCGTAAAACATGCGCCAGAACTCGCGGAAGCTGGTCCAGTTCGGCGGACCCTCGACGACGATGCGGTATTTTTCTTCCTGCAGCGTGCCTTCGGGCGTGACGGGCCCCAGGCCGCCTTTCAGCCGCTGCCGGATCTCGTCGCGCAGCAACTGGTAGTACTCGACGGCGTCGG
This sequence comes from Planctomycetota bacterium, assembly GCA_015075515.1. Lineage (GTDB taxonomy): Bacteria > Planctomycetota > UBA8742 > UBA2392 > UBA2392 > H3-PLA7. Next base: position 703,998 of record JABTUE010000003.1, on the reverse strand, counting down.
TGGTGCCGCGAAAGGCCGTGAAGATCGGGCCGATGTAGTAGACGCCGCCGAAGTAGGCATCAATCGGCGAAGGTCTGTGTCTGGCGCTTTGCAGCACCCAGACCAGGTCGTCTTCGGCCCGCGCCGACAGCGCCAGCTGCTGACGCAGCAGGTCGTAATCCACCCGGCGCCCGGCCAGCGTTTCCAGCGCCGGAATCACCACGTCACGCAACTGGCCCGCCACGTACCGGCGCATCGGTTCGGTGATGCGGCCGTCACCCTGGTAGGGCACGTGCAGCATGACCACCGGGCAGTCGTATTCACGCTTGAGCAGCTCAAACCACTTGAGAAACGTGAAACACCCGGTGTAGCTCAGCAGCAGCAGGTCCGGCTTCGGCAGCGGCTCGCCGGTGGGGCCGATGTTTCCGGACTTGAGCATTCCGATATCGGCTTTTACATACGTGCAGACATCCTCGCTGTGGCCGGCCTTTTCGGCGATGTGGATGTAGTCGCCGGTCTTGCCGCGCATGCCGCTTTGCAGTGCGTTGATTTCGGGCAGAACCGGCAGCAGCCCCAGGTTGTTCAGCAGTTCCGTCAGGTTGCCGGGCACAAAGGTGTACACCACCTTGCGGCCGTCTTCTTTGGCGCGGGCCAGGCGGGCGTAGTGCGCCGAAATCATCTGCTTCTGCCGGTCCTGGCTGAGGTCCTTCACGGCGGCGGTCATGTCGTCCCCCAGAGTTTAATCGCGTCGGCGAACGTGCCGGCCTGTTCGCGGATCACCTGGAACTGCCCGGTATCTTCGGCGTACTTGAAGCTGGTGCAGGGAATGCCGGCTTTTTCCAGCGCGCGCGCCAGCATCGGCTGGTCTAGCAGCGCCGGGTCGCAGAAGCTGGGCGCGATCAGCAGCACGCCGTCGGCGCGCACGTCGCGGGCGCGCCGGACAATATCGGCTTCCTTGGTGGCGTTGACGTCGTACTTGCTGGCTGTGGGCAGCGAGCGATACAGAAACCCGTCAATCAGCGCCTGCCACGGGTCGCCGTCTTCAGGCAGGGGTTCTGGGATAAACCGCGCCCCCAGCACAAAGTCGTCGTCCACCAGATAGCAGCCCGCGCGCTCAAGCGTGCGCAGCAGGCCCAGCGGCGGCTGTTCGCAGAACGCCCCGCGCACCATCACGCGGATGTTGTCCTGGGCGTTGCGGCGCGCATCACGCGAATGCCGCATGTAGTCACGCACCATGGCCGTGTGCGACTCGGGCGGCAGCAGGTACGAGGCCCGCAACAGCAGGTAGTACTCCGTGGCGGGCACCAGCCACGGGCTTTGAACCCGCAGGGCCTGCAGTTCGGCCAGGGCGCGGCGGTTGTCGTTATACAGCCGGATCGAGGCGCGCAGGCGTTCGTCGGTTACCTCAATGCCGGTCAGCGCCGACACGCCGCTGGCGATGGTGGCCAGTTCGTGACGGTAGAATGTACCGCCGCCGTCGCGGTCGAAGTTCTGGGGCAGGTCAAGGTAATGCACCCACTTGTCGGCCGTCAGTACCTTGAACATGCCGCTGAGGTTGCGGATCACGTCGCAGATCGAGGGAAACACAAACCCGTCCAGGGCATTCAGACGACCCGAAACCGCAAGCTCAATCACGCTGCGCGGCAGGTGGCAGATGTAAGACTGAAAATAGCTGTCACCGCGCACGATCTCGATCTGGTCGCCGCCGCCCATGATGCCCACCGGCAGCGCGCCCGCCGCGTGGATCACCTCGCGCGGCACATACACCGGCAGAAAGCCGATCGCGCGGCGCGAGGCATCGCCTGCCTTCCAATCGGAGACGGCCTTGAGATCCAGGTCTTCGTACAGGCGCGTGGCGCGGCCGACCAGTTCAGCCAAAGGGCCGGCGGCCGCGGGAGCTTCGGGGGCGGCAAGGCTCATGCGTCCCTCCATTGCGGGCGCCGGCGCTGCACAAAAGCCTGGATGCCCTCCTCGGCGTCGTGTGTCGGCACCAGGTTTTTCACGTAGGCATGGGTGGCCGATTCAAGCGCGTCGTCCAGCCCCGCCAGAAAAGGAGCCCGCGCGGCGGCAACGGCATGACGCAGGCTGGATGCCGAGTACTGACCCAGAGAAACGGCAAACCACTCGTCCACGCCGCGGCGCAGGCTGTCGGCGGGAAACACCCGGTGTGCAAGCCCCACGCGATGGGCTTCGTCGGCGCTGATTTCCTCGCCCGCAAGAATCCAGCGTTCGGCGCTGGCCTGGCCGACCTTGCGGGCCAGCAGCGCGCAGGCCGCGGGCGGAAACACCCCAAGGCGGATCTCGGGCACGCCAAACCGGGCGTTTTCGGCCGCGAACACAAAGTGTGCCGCCAGCACAACCTCAAAGGCGCCGCCCAGACACTTGCCCTGCACCAGCGCCGCCACAGGCACCGGGCAGGCCGCCACGGCCTTGATCAGCCGGTTCAGGCGCTGGAGCATCGGCACCACCTGGGCTCGTGTGTGTTCCTCCACGGCGGCGCCGAACGAGAAATGGTCGCCCTCGGCCTCCAGTGTTACCAGCCGCAGTGTGGGTGACGACGGGGCCTGTGCCAGCGCCGACTCAAGCTCGGCCATCAGCTCACCGCTGAACACGTTGCCCCTGGGCCGGTTCAGAATCAGCCGCAACAGCTTGCCGCTGTGGTCCGGTTGTGCCCTTACAAACGGCATTGGCAGGCCTCCGTGGCGGCGTGTTGCGGCGAAACCCTGCGGATCAGGTCATCGTTCCAGGGGTGGCCTGCGGCCAGTTCGCGGCGCAGGGCGATGAAATCCACCTCGCGCCGGTCCTTCGGGCCTTCGTTGAAGGCGCGGAAGCCGGCCTTGGCCTCGGTCATCATGTTCAGCGCCAGCCACGCACGGTTGGTTTCGCGATTGCGGTCCCAGTGCTCCAGCTTGAACTTGCGGATGCTTTCGATGGTTTTGGTGGTGCAGTCGGGCATGGTCAGTGCCAGTTTCCAGGCCATGGCCTCAACGGCGGCGTCAAGCCGGGACTGGTCTACCTGGCAGCGGGCGAAGATCTCTTTGGCGCGGGCGGCCTCCTCGCCGGTTCTGGGCGCGCCGAACACGATGTTGCCCCATTCGTCGCTGTAGCGGTCGGTGATCACCAGCGGGTTGGGAATGAACCTGTCCTCCAGCTTCAGCACCGGCGCCAACTGATTTACCAGGCCAAGCCGCAGCGCCTGGTGGGCGCTGAACGGCTCGCACAACACGCAACTGGCCATGGCGTGGCCAAAGCCCACATACAACGGCAGGAAATCCGTCGCGCCGCCGTCGGGCGCGCTGCCGTGCTTGGGCCCGGCCTGGCCAAAGCGCGCGGTGTCGGCGGCAATCGTGAAGTCACAGGCCATGCCAATTTCCTGGCCGCCGCCGATGCGCATGCCGTTGACGCGGTTGATCACGGGTTTGTCGCAGGTCAGGATTGCGGTGACCATGTCGTTGAACAGCCGCATGTACTGGCGGTACTCCTGCGGGTTGCCGGCGTAATATTCGGCGTACTCTTTGGTGTTGCCGCCGGTGCAGAAGGCCTTGTCGCCAACGGCGGTGAACACCACGGCAACCACGGCCCGGTCCATGCTGGCGCGGCGAAAGGCCAGAATGATTTCCTTGATCGCGCGCGTGGTGTAGCTGTTGAACTGGCGCGGGTTGTTCAGCCAGATCCAGGCGTTGTAAAGACCTTCCACCGGCTTGCCGGCGGCGTCCAGAAGCGGCCGGCGCTCGTACAGAATTTCGGAAAAGGCTGCATCGGGGGCCAGTTCATGGTTGACCAGGGTCTGGGTCATGGTTGCTCCTGGGGTTGCGGCACCAGAATCGCGCGTTGTGGCAGACCCCCGTGGTGGGCCTGTTCGAACAGCGGCTGGATCCGGGAAAGCGGGTGCGTCTGGATGAAGGGTTTCAGGTTGATGCGCCCGTCCAGAACCATCCGGATCACTTCCGGGTAGTGGCGTGGCGCGCAGCCCCAGTTGCCGAAACAGGTCGCGTCCAGGGCCATCAGGTTCGACAGCCGCAGTTCCAGCCGTGCCAGCGTGAACCCGACCACCGCCAGCGTGCCCGAGGGCGGAATCAGGCCAAACGCCAGTTCCTGGCCCGCGGCCGAGCCCGACATCTCGAAGATTTTCCAGCCGAAGTCAGGCCAGCCGGCCCCGGCGGCCAGTTTTCGCACGGCGGCTCGGGCGGTCTTGAGGTCATGCCCGCGGCTGTTGAATGTGGCGGCGGCGCCGAAGTCGCGCAGCCGGGCCAGTTTGGCGTCGTCAATGTCAATCGCCAGCACGCGGGCGCCAAAGGCGGCGGCGATCTGCACGCCGTAGGTTCCAATGCCGCCGGCGCCGACCACGATTGCCACGTCGCCCCGGCGCAGGCCCGAGCGCAGCACGGACTGGTAGGGTGTGGTGACGGCGTCGGCGATCACGGAAAGCTCGGGCAGACTGTAGGGGCCAAGATCGGCGGGCAAGGGCGCCACGTAGCGTCCGGGAACGCATATGTGCGTGGCGAATCCGCCGTGGCCGTCATTGCCGGGCATGAACTGGCGGGTGCAGGTGTTTTCGTATCCGGCGCGGCAGTGGGGGCAGTCACCGCAGGGCATCACGGCCGGGACAATGACCCGCGTGCCGATCAGCGATTCAAAGCGCGCGCCGGCACCCACCACCGTGCCCGAGATTTCATGGCCCAGCACCAGCGGCAGTTTCGCGCGTGGCGCGACATCACCGAAGTAGAAGCCGACATCGGTGTGGCACAGGCCGCAGCCGGCGACCTGGACAATGACTTCGTGTGGCGCGGGAGAAAGCTCGTATTCGATGCCCTGAAAGGGCGCGCGGGGTGCGGAAAACGCGATGCCTCGGGCGAGCATGGGTTGCTCCGGGTACGTTGTGCAGGCTAGGAAAATTTGAACCGTGATTCAATAGAGAACCGGATAAATATATCCTGTTATTCCCGGCCACGGGAACGTTCGGCCCCCCGGCCCGGCCGCACCGCCGCCATGCGGCCCGAGGGCGGCCGGGTGGCCTCAAAGCGGGCAAGGTCTTCCAGTGTTGTGGTCTGCAGCACACGGATGAAACGGTCACGGATCGTCTTCCACAGGCTGTGCAGCGGGCAGGCCGTGGCGTCACTGCATTCGGATTCGCCCATCACGCATCCGTACAGTGCGCGCGAATCGTCAAGTTCGGATACAACATCCCAGGCCGTGATCCCGGAGGGAGCGCGGGCCAGGCGGAAGCCCCCCTGCCGCCCGCGCTGGGATTCCAGCAGCCCGCGCCGCGCCAGGGTCTGCAGCACCTTGGCCAGATAATGCACCGGAATACGCGCCCGTTCGGCCAGATGGCTGGTCAGTACCCAATCCTGGCCGCCGCCTTCGGCCAGAATCGTCAGCGCCCTCAGGGCGTACTCGCTTGCCTGGGAAAACATGATTCCTCCGGGCTAGGAAGCGGCCTGCACGGGCTCCAGGTGGGCCGTGAACGCGCGCAGCAGACGGCCCTGGCGCGCGATGCGATAACCGGCGGCCTGGTGCCGGTTCTGCCAGACATGGGCGATCACTTCGCCCAGCCAGTCCACATGGCTTTGGGTGTAGGTGCGGCGCGGGAAAGCCAGCCGCACCAGTTCCAGCGGCGCGCAGGTGTCCGGCGCGCCGTCGGCGCCGGGCCGGCCGAACATCAGCGTGCCGACCTCAACCGCCCGCACACCGCCGGCCAGATACAGTTCGTTGGTCAGGGTCACGCCCGGCAGTTGCGCCGGCGGGATGTGCGGGTACATGCGCGCGGCATCAATGTACACGGCATGGCCGCCCGGCGGCCGCATCAGCGGCATGCCCAGAGCGTCCAGCGCCCGGTACAGGTACCGGATCGATGCCGCGCGATAGCGCAGATAGTTTTCGTCCAGCGCCTCGCCCAGGCCCACCGCCAGCGCCGCCAGGTCGCGGCCCGCAAGCCCGCCGTAGGTCGGAAACCCCTCGGTGAGAATCAGCAGCGAACGCGCCTGGTCGGCCAGTTCGGCGTCGCGCAGGCACAGCAGGCCGCCGATGTTGACCATCCCGTCTTTTTTGCAGCTCATGGTGAAGCCGTCCACGAGCGAGAACATTTCGCGTGCGATCTCGGCGGGGGAGCGTCCGGACTGGCCGCCTTCGCGTTCCTTGATCAGCCAGGCGTTTTCCGCAAAACGGGCGGCGTCAAGGTAAACCGGTTTGCCGTGGGCGCGGGCCAGGGCCGCGGTCTGGCGCAGGTTTTCAAGGCTTACCGGCTGGCCGCCGCCGGCATTGTTGGTCACGGTCACCAGCACCAGCGCCACGCGATCTTTGCCCTCGTGCAGGTGGCGTTTTAGCGCGGCAAGGTCCATGTTGCCCTTGAAGGGGTGTTCGCTGGCCGGGTCCCGGCCCTGGGGAATCACCAGATCCAAAGCCGTGCCGCCCAGGTATTCCACGTTGGCGCGGGTGGTATCGAAGTGGGTGTTGGCCAGAACGGTGCGGCCGGCCACGTTGGCGGCGGCAAACAGAATGTGCTCGGCGGCGCGGCCCTGGTGGGTGGGAATCACGTGCGGCATGCCGGACAGGTCCTGCACCACCCGTTCAAGCTGGAAAAACGATTCCGATCCCGCGTAGGTCTCATCGCCGGTCATCATGGCGGCCCATTGGGCGGCGGACATGGCACCGGTGCCGGAATCGGTCAGCAGATCCATGGTCACGTGGCTGCCATGCAGCAGAAACACGTTGTAACGGGCCTGGCGCAGCAGTTCGCGGCGCTGGGTGGCGGTGGTGAAGGGCAGCGGTTCCGTGACCTTGATACGGAACGGTTCCATGACACTGCGGGTAAGCGGCATGTCCATGTATACGATATTAGGATTCATATATCCGCTAATCACGCGAAATTCCGGTTTTACGCGGGGCCGGGGGCGCCCCCCGCCTGTCTATTGAGATTCCGGGCCGTGGGGATAGCTTGGCACCCATGTTTTCGCAGACCACCGACTACGCCATCCGCGCCGCGATTGATATCGCCACACGCCAGGACGACCGCCCGGTTCTGGCCTCGGAACTGGCCGCCAGCCTGGATATTCCCCAGCACTATCTGTCCAAGATCCTGCAACAACTGGTGCGGGCGGGCGTGCTGCAGTCCACGCGCGGCCGGCGCGGCGGTTTTGTACTCAGCCGTCCCGCGGCCAAAATCCGCCTGCGCGAGGTGGTGGCGCCGTTTGAAAACCTGCGCAAGTGCGAAGAGTGCATCCTGGGCCAGCCGATTTGCAGTTCCGCCGGGGCATGTCCGCTGCACGACTTCTGGAAACTGGTGCGCGAGACCTACCTGAAGGAACTTGACACTCGCACGCTGGGCGACCTGGCGACCCACCAGCTCAAGCGCCTGCGCGCCATGGATTCGGCCGTGCTCAAGCAACTGCCCCACGCGCCGGGCAGGGCCACCTTGAAACTGCCGCCCCGGCCCCGCCGCGTGCGCGCCTGAACGCCCGCTGGAGTTCCCGTGGATCCGGTTGTACCGCTACCGTTCCGCGCGGGCGGTGTTGTATGGCTTGCGTGGCGCGCCTTTGCGCCACGGACAGGGGCAAAGGAGCAAGCCATGAAACTTTCCGTGATCGGACTCATTCTGTGTGCCGTGCTGGCGGCGCCGGCGTTTGCCCAGGCGTCCGGCCCGGCCAGGGGCAAGCAGGGCGAGGACAAGCAGGGCGAGGACAAGCAGGCCCGCGAGCATCACCCGGGGCGCCTGGGCCAGCGGCTGCGCAAGAACCGGCTGGCGCGTCATATCTGGCGCGAACTCACGCCCCAAGAGCGCGAGGCCGTCAAAGAGCGCATGAAACAGCGCCGTGAAGAACACAAGGCCAGGCGCGAAGAATGGAAAGCCAAATGGGACGCCATGACCCCCGAAGAAAAAGAGGCTTTCAAGGCCAAGGTCAAGGCCACCCGCGAGGAAGCCCAAAAGAAAGTAGAGGAATTGCGCGAGCGTCTGAAAGGCATGACGCCCGAAGAACGCAAGGCCGAGTTTGAGCGCCTGCGCGACGAGTTCAAAAAGAAGCGCGCCGAACAGAAGTAGGCCGCCGGCTCCGCCCGGCCGGGTTCGGCCGGGCGGAGCCGCGGTTTGTCACACAGCCGCCAGCGCGGTTTCTTCGGCGCGCGCCCACAGTTCGTGGGTTCCGTACCGGTCGCCGAAATCGGGCACCATGAACACGACATGTCGGCCCGCCCCGAGTTCCACCGCCACCGCAAGCGCGGCCCAGGCGATGGCGCCGGCGCTTACGCCGCTGAAGATGCCCTCTTCGCGGGCCAGACGCCGCGACGTGGCCAGGGCGTCGGCATAGGTCACGTCCACGACCCGGTCATAGATGCTTTTGTCCAGCACGTTGGGCACGAAGTTCGCGCCGATGCCCTGAATCTTGTGCGGGCCGGCCTTGCCGCCGTTGAGCAGCGGGCTGTCCAGGGGTTCCACGGCCACGATGCGAATGCCGGGTTTTGCGGCTTTGAGTACCTGGCCGGCGCCGGTGACTGTTCCGCCGGTGCCCACACCGGCGACAAAGGCGTCAACCTCGGGCACCTGGCGCAGAATCTCGGGCCCGGTGGTCAGGCGGTGCACCTGCGGGTTGGCCGGGTTGTCAAACTGGCGGGCCTCCCAGTAGTCGGGGTTCTGTCGCGCCAGTTCGCGTGCTTTGGCCACGGCTCCGGCCATGCCCTGCGCGGCCGGGGTCAGCACCAGTTCGGCGCCCAGCGCCCGCAGCGTGTTGCGGCGCTCGACGGTCATGCTTTCGGGCATGGTCAGCACCACGCGGTAGCCCTTGCTGGCGGCAATCACGGCCAAGCCGATGCCGGTGTTGCCCGATGTGCCCTCGACAATCGTGCTGCGGCCGGGGACAAGCCTGCCCTCGGCCTCGGCCTGTTCAATCATGCTCAGGGCGATGCGGTCTTTTACGGACGCGCCGGGGCTGAAGTATTCCAGCTTGGCCCACAGCGTGGCCGCCCCCGGCGGGGCAACGCGGTTCAGGCGCACAACGGGCGTGTCACCTACCAGTTCGTGGATCGAGTTAACTCGGCGCGGCATGTCTTGTCTCCTTGTCCCCTGGTTGGCCCGGCGGCGCGGAAACACGACGTTCCCCGGGGGCTTGCGCCGCGCGGGGCAGATGGCTTTGCGTGAACGGAAAGCGCGCCCCGGCTAGCGGGCGCGACACATCGCGCCGCGGTCGGGCGCGAAAGCGGCAGGGTTGGAACTGCCAGAAAGCATGGCCGGTTTGTAGCGCCGCGGCGTGTAAAAGCAAGACCTGTCTGTCCGATTTGTGCGCTGCTGCTCCTGAACCCGCGGCACGGCCGCGGCCGTTCAGAACCGGAACGTGGCCTGCAACCAGAAGAAGTCCATGTCGCTGTCCTCGTTGGCCGAGCCTTTGCCGCTGCCGCTGGCGGTCTGGCTGACGAAACGGCCGGCAAAAAAGTGGGCCCATCCGGCCTCGACGCTGAAGAAGCGGTTCACCTTCAGCGGAACGGCCAGGTCAAACTCGTAGCCCAGTTCGTCGCTGTGGGCGGGCGAACCGGCGCGGATCACGCCGCCGCCCGGCGCGTACCAGGCGTCGTCGTCGTTGGCGCGCTGAAACGCGTGCAGCTCGATCATCACGCCCAGAGATTCCACATCCTGACCCAGGCGGCCAGTCCACGAGGCGCGCAGCACATAGTTGTGCAGGTTGCGCCAGCCCACCTGGTCGGCCCAGCCCTGAAACCGGTGGGCAAACGGAAACGGCGCGCGAAAGGTCTGAAACACCGCGTCAGCAGGGTTGGAATCGCCCGAGGCGTGATTCCACTCGAGACCGACCCGAAACCGGTGGTCCGTCCCGCCAAACACCAGATCGGTCGTTACCGCGCCGGCAAAGGCCTGCACCGCCGAATCGCTTCGGCCCGGGGTGCCCCAGAACGCCGGGTCGGCCTGGCCGAACTGAAACACGCCCTCGGCCGTGAACTCCAGCGCCAGGCTGTCGTCGGTGTTTAGCCCGACAAACCCGTTGTAGCGCAGGCTGAGCGTTGCCACTTCGGCGAACAGGGCGCTTGCGGCTTCATCGTCGCGGACGTCGTACAGCACCAGCAGTTCCATTTCGTTGCGCGGCGCAAACGCGGGTGTCCAGCGCAGCGACGCGCCCAGCACCCACTCGTCGTCCTTCAGCCGCGACAGTTCGTTGACCAGCAGCGCGAACCCCTGCAGGTGAAAATCCGGGCCGAAGCCGCGCTGCAGCCTCAGGCCGTCCCAGGCGCGGGACTGCACGGCCCATTCCAGCGTGCTGAACAGCCGCTGGTTGCCGATCGTGAACTTCTGGCGCCCCAGCCGCGCGTCAACGCCGGCGTCCAGCAGGTTGGTGGTGAACACATAGGCCTGCAGCACGTCGGTGCCGGTCAGACCGGAGGTGTTTGCGGCATTGGCGTCGGCACGGGGTTCGTCGCCCCACAACCGGGCATCCTGGATTTCCAGCAGCGCGTTGACGTTGCGCGGAAAGCGCGCCTCGATGCCCAGCCGGGTGCGCATGTTCACCTGCGACGCGGCGGTGTGCCGCGCCAGCCCGGGCACATAGGTGCCGGGTGTGCGGCCTTCGTAGCGCGTGCGGTGCTCGCCGAAGAACTTCAGGTGCACGCGGTCGGCATCAGGCGCGTCGGAAAGCGGAAACGACAGCGAAAACGGGTCATAGGGCGCCGCGGGCGCGGGTTTGGGCTGAGGGGCAGGTTGTGGTTCCGGTTGCGGGGTCTTGTCCTGCGCGAACAGGCCTTGCAGGCACAGCAAGAGTGACAGGCACCAAAACAGGGTGGTCGGTTTCATGGCGGCTCTCCCGTGGGGAACAGTTCCAGCATGTCGGGCCGCGCCGCCGATTGCAATAGATTAGTGGGTCTGATTATCTTGTTAGTGCCGCGGCGGGCGCCGGGCGCGACGCCCATTGCCGCGCCGTGCCACGGCGAATCACCATCAGCCACACAAAGAACACCGCCGGGGTCAGACGCGCCGCCCACAAGGCCCAGGGCCCCAGCCACGCCGCGCCGTCCACCCAGCCGCGGGTGCCCTCCAGCCCCAGCAGCACCGGCAGCTTGAACCAGTAGTAGGCACCGATTGCCGCTGCCGCCCATGACCGCGTCAGCAGACGCCCTGCCCGCGGCAGCGCCAATGTTGCCACGGCAAACAGTGCCAGCGTGGCCATGCCCGCGGCCAGCGGCCAGCCATAGGCCGTGGCGACATACGCGCCGGTGATGCCGCCGTCGCGCGGCGGAACCTGGAACCAGCCCCAGACAAAACCCGGAAACGCCCCGGCCAGCAGCCACCCTGCGGCGCGCCCGGCGCGGCCGCGCGTGGCCGTGACCGGATCAATCCCGCCGCGCGCGTCGCGGCACGGGCTGGTGCAGCGCGTGCAGGTGTCACACTGGCTGTTGGGCACCGTCAGCAGCGGGCGCGTTCCGTACAGCAATTCAACGGGGTGCACCGGGCACAGGCCCGAGCACCAGGCGCTCTTCCAGTCCAGTGCCGCCCCAAGGCCGGCCGCCAGCGCCGCAACCGCCAGCAGCACCACACCCGTCACCACACCGTCGTGATCCAGTATGACGTGCCGCAGGGGCACAATCAGCACCAGCAGCACCACCGCGCCCGCCAGCAGCCGGCCTTGCCAGACCGCGTCCGGCGCGGCGCGCCGCGACAGCCCCAGACGCCGCGGCAGCAGCGAAAACGTCCCCAGCGGGCAGATGTTGCGCCAGATGCCGGGTGCCACCGCCAGCAGCAGCGGCGCCACCGGAATCAGCACGTCCCACAGCAGGTAAAGCCCCAGCGTCGGCCGCAACAGCAGCAACAGCACCAGGGCCGTGCCCACAGCCAGCAGCACGGTCTGGGCCATGTGCCACGTTGTCAGGGTCGCGCGCGTGGGGACGGCGGCGGGGGCGGGGGTGTTCATGGCTGCTCCAGTGCCGGGGCGGGTTCGGACATCAGCTCCCACAGCGGGCCCCGGGCCCCGTGCAGGCGTTTGCGTTTCCAGAACCGCACGTAGCGATCCCCGGTCAGGCCGGGCACAAACCAGCGCGGCCGCGTGGCCGCCACCCCGGCGGCAAAGGCAACCAGGTCGTCGCGGACGGCTTCGGACAGGTAGAACGCGGGTTCAAGGCCGATCGCGCCGGGCGCGACCAGGCCGCGGGTTTCAAGGTCGCGCGCCAGCGGCGTGCCGGGGTACAGACGCACGCCCAGCATGGCGAACACGGCGTCGGGTTCCAGTTCGTCCATGACCTCCACTGTCCGGCGCAGGGTTTCCGGTGTTTCGCCGGGGCCGCCCAGGATCAGGCTGTGGGCGAACTTCAGGCCCGCGGCGCTCTCCAGCCGAGACCGCGCGCACGTCGGCGACGGAAAAGCTTTTGCCCAGCCCGCGCAACGTGGCTTCGTCGGCGGCATCGGTGCCGAACTCGACGCTGGTGCAGCCGGCGCGGGCCATCAGCGGCAGCAGGTCCGGCGGCAGGCCGGCCGGGGACAGATAGGCCGTCCAGCGCAGGTTGTTCCCGCCGGCGATCAGTTCATGGCAGAACGCGCGGGCATGATCCACAGGGTGGTTGAAGGTGTTGTCCACGACAAAGAAGTGCCCGGCACCGGCGTCGCGACAGGCGCGTGCCAGCGCGTTGACGCAACGGCGCGGGTCAAAGCCGCGCGTGCGCGTGCCCTCCAGAAGCGGGTAAGTGCAATAGACGCAGTGAAAGCCGCAGCCGCGCCGGGTCTGCACGTTCAGGGCGCCGCCATGACGGTAGTAGGCCGCCAGGTCCAGAAGATCCAGCGCCGGTTCGGGCATGGCCGCGGCGGGCGTGCCGTGTACCAGGCGCGGGGCGCTGCCGGCTGCAATAGCCGCCAGCAGACCGACAAAGGCGGCCTCGCCTTCGCCGGCGACGCCGTGGTCGGCGCCCAGCGCGTCCAGGTACGCGTCGGGCATGAGCGTGAAGGCCGACCCGCCCAGTATAAGCGGCGCGCCGGGCGCGTGCCGGCGGATGACTTCGACACAGCGGCGGTAGTGGGGCAGAAACGACCGCGCCGCGGGCCAGGCCACGTCGTCCACATTGCGCAGGGACAGGCCGACGACCTCAGGTCGCCGGCGGTCGCACAGGCGCGCCAGGTTGTCGGCAAAGCGGTCGCCGTCAAAACACGCGTCGTACAGGCTCACGTCGTGTCCGGCAGCGCGTGCCGCACCGGCCACGCACGCGGCGCCAAGCGGCACGACCGGGTCGGGCTTGTGTTCCTGGTTGGCGGCAACGACAAGCACGCGCATGGAACCCCCGCCGCGAGTATACAGGCTAAAGGGACATAGTTATCCATACTAATCACGCGCCGGCGGCGGCCCGCCCCGGCCAGCGCCGGGGCGGGCCGGGACTACTTCTTCAGCGAGCGCACAAAGGCCACGATCTGCCAGCGCTGGTCTTCGCCCAGGTTGTTGAACGGGGTCATGCCCGAGCCCGCGGGGCCGCCGGCGGCCCCGGTGGTGATGCGCCAGAAGATGTAATCGTCGCCCACGGCGTCATGGAAAGCCGCCGCCGTCAGGTCGGCGGCCGGCGGATTCAGGGCCTTGCCGGTGGGTGAATCGCCGTCGCCCTTGTCGCCGTGGCATGACACGCAGTGGGTCTTGAACAGGGCCTCCCCGTCGGCTTTGGCGTCGGGGGTGGGGTTGGTCTTGCCCTTGAAGTCGGCCGGTACGGCCTTGCGCAGCACGACGGGGGCCCTGGGGGCGGTGTTGGTCTTGTTGGCCGCGGAATCGCCGCAGGCGGCCAAAGCGGCCAGCGCGGCCAGCAGTGCGGGCAGGAGCAGAAGTTTGTTGTGCATGATGGTCTCCGGGTCAGTGGTGCTGCCGGCAGTATGTAACAGGCTAAGCAGATACACAAGTCTGAATAACGATTCCCGCCAAAAATCCGCCGCGCCGGGCGGGGCCGCGCCGGGCAGGGGGTCATTGCCCCTTCAGTTCGCCCAGCCGCACGTCCACTTCGTAGGTTTCGCCGTTGCGCCAGAACTTGAACCGCGCCGTTTCGTTGGGCTTTCTGGTGTTGCACCAGGCCCGGAAGTCGGCCGTCATGGTGCCCGGCGTGGTTACCTTGCCGTCCTTGTCCTTGACCTCGGCGGTGCCGGCCGCGACGCCGCCGTATTCCAGCAGCACGTCGCCGACCTTCACACCCTTGTGGTAGGCGTCAAACCACGGGCTTACGGCGTGCACGTACAGGCCCTTTTCCACGCGCGTGTCAATCAGCTTGTCCTGGGTCCAGAAGCCCGGAAACACGCTGTTCACGCCGATCGTGCGGGTGCCCAGGTTGGTGGGCGGGCCTTCGGGGTAGTTCACGGCAAAAATCTGCACGCTGTGTTCCTTGCCGTCCTTGACCCAGTCGGGCGGCTTGATGAAAAACCCGTGCTCGGCGTTGGGCGCATAGCCGCTGCCGACCAGCCATTCTTCCTTGCGGTCGGCCCTGAACTTCTGCCAGAACTTGCCGTCTATGTAGACCTCGACCTCGCAGGGCTCGGTGCCCAGGTCAGGGTCGGCGGCCCAGCCGCGCAGCGAGTCTTCGGCGGCGTACCAGTATCCGCCCATAGGCGCGGTGTTTTCTTCGACACGGTACTGTCTGGGGCTGCCCTGCAGTTCCACCTTTGGCCCGGCCGGATAGTTCAGCGCATAGACGCGTATGGTGTGCGTGGCGCCGTCCAGCAGACGCCCGGGTGTGCTCAGAACCCAGCCGTGATACGGGTCAGGCGTGACGCGGCTGGATTTCAACTGGTCGCGCTTGCTGTTGGCGGCGATCTGCAGAAACATTTCGCCGTCTATCCATATTTCCACGTCGCACGAGCCCTGGCCCGCGTCGGGGTCCCAGGCCCAGCCCGCCAGCACCACGCGGTTGCAGATGTCAAAGGCCCCGATCGGCGGGTTGTTGGCCACGCCGTTGCGGTTGCTGACCACGCGCGGGCTGCCCTCAATCTCGTGTTCGGTGCCCAGTTCGTTGTCCAGGGCAAACACCTGCACGGTGTGTTCCAGCCCGTCATTGAGAATCTCGGGCCAGGGCATGGCAAAGGCGCAGGTGTCAGTGGGGGTGATCTTGCGCCTGGCCAGTTCTTCGTTTTTGCCCCTGGCCTCCAGTGTCGCCACGACCACGCCGTCAATGGCGATTTTGACCTTCACCGGCTTTTTGCCGCTGTCGGGATCCCAGGCGTAGCCGGAAATGCCCTTTTCCGGCGAGGCTTCCTCAAGCTTGCCGCGGGCGATGCTGCCCTGGTTTACCTGGCGCGGCGATCCGGCCAGTTCGGTGCGGCCGTGCTGGTCGGGCCGGAAGACATAGGCGCGCACGCTGTGTTTCTGGCCGTCCAGAAGCTGTTCCGGCGGCGGCCGTTCAAAGCGCCAGATGGTGCCCAGCGTCTTGTGTTCCTCGCGTTTGTCGGCGCGAAACTGATCCACCTGGGCCTCGTCCACGAACACCAGCACAAACAGCGCGGCGTTGGGCTCGAACTTGTCCATCACCCAGCCGCGCAGGCGCGCCGGAGAAGCCTCGTCCAGTCCGCCGCGCAGGTTGGGGTTGAACTGCTGGCCTTCCACGGTTTCCACCGCGGTTTCCACGGCGGGTTCCACGGCCACGGGCTGGGGTGCCGGCGGCGGCGCGGGCGCGGTCGGGGCGCCCCCGCCGGGTGTTCCCCCGCCGGGCGTGCCGGATTGTTCGCCCGTGCCCGCCGGTGCGTCCTTGCGCCGGGCGCGTTCGGCGGCTTCGGCCTTGCGCCGGGCGGCATCTTCGGCATCGCGGGCGGCGGCGCGTTCGCGTTCGGCATGCTGACGGGTCAGGCGGTCGGCTTCATCCTGGGGGCTTTCGGTTTCGGCTGTTTGGGCGGCCGCGCGCGGGCTGCCCCTGCCGCGCGGCGTGTCGTCGGCAAGGCCGACCAGCGGCAGCCACAGCCCGTGGGTGGCCGCGGCGCCGGCACACAGGCCCAGCGCCAGCAGCGCCGCGGCCAGCAGCCCGGCATTGAGCCTTACACCCGGTTTTGCCATGTCCGCACCTGGGCCGGATCGCGTGTGTGGTCTTGGCGTTGTTGCGGGCGGGGCTCGCAGGCCGCGCCGTCGCAGCAGGGTTCGACATTGATGCCGCAGCGGGCGCACTGGCCGTGGCCGTGCACCCACACCAGCTCGCCCTCAAAGCCGCAGTACAGGCAGTGCCGCATCATGCTTGCCCCCGCGTTCGTGGCCTGTAGGGTATCGTGCATGGACGCCTGGACCGAGGAATTTCGCGCCGACATTGTCAAACGCCTGCAGGAGCGCGGCGTCAACCGCCCCTGCGGCCGCTGCGGCAGCGAAAAGTTCACGCTGGTGGACGGCTATGCCGTGTTCGGGCTGGTGCTGCAACTGGAGTCCGAACACGTCGAGCGTCTTCTGCCCAGCGCCTGCATCGCCTGCTCGCGTTGCGGGCATGTTACTTTCCATACGCTGGCTCCGCTGGGGCTTCTGCCCGAGAACCAGCCCCTGCCGCCGGGGAACAACCCGCCGGCCTAACGCCAGCGAATGCCGATGCTGAACTGCGAATAGTAAATGTCGTTGAACTCGTCCGTCGGCAGGTACATCTGCACCGAGGCCTCAAAGTAGATGCCGGCCTGGTTGGTCAGGTCAAAGTCTGCCGACCGGATGGCAAATTCCAGCCCGTTGGTGATGCCCGTGGCGTCACGAAAGCGTATCACGTTGAACGGCCGCCACATCAGAAACACGATAAAGCGCGCGGCCTCGTCCACAAAGAAGAAGTCAAAGCCCACGCCGGTGCTGGCGCCGTAGACAAAGGCATTGTCCCAGTCGGTGCGCTTGCGGTCGGTCACGCGATCCAGCGTGCCAAGCTGGAAGTCAAAATAGCTGTCGCGATAGCCGCGCACTTCGGTCTTGCGGAACACCATCCATGAGTTGGCCTTGGCCGTGAACCAGAGCCAGCGCCAGCGGGCCGAGAACTCAAGCTCCAGGTTCAGGCTGAGTTTCTGGTTGTCGTTGGCCGCGGGGTAGTTCTGCGTGAACGGCAGTTCCTGAAACCGGAACGTCTCGTGGTGGGGGGTATTGAGAATGCCAAAAGCCACGTCGGCGCGCTGGATCAGCGAAAGGCGCCAGTCGGTGCTCAGGCGGTATTCGGCGTGGACGCGCGCGCCCAGACCCCAGGGGTCAAAACTGTGCAGCCAGCTTGTGGCCAGGCTGTGGTCCAGTTTGCGGATGTCGCTGATGTTGTAGCTGCGCGCGGTGTAAAACACGCCAAAGGCAAAGCCCAGTTCGCCGATTCCCAGTTCGCGGTACTTGGGGGTTTCACTGGGGTGCGCGCCGGGGCGGGCCAGTTCGAACTTGAGGTCTTCCGGCCCGGGGGCCCTGGTGCCGCTTTGGGCCCACAGCGAAAACGGCGCCAGCAGCGCCAGTGCCCAAGCCACAAGAAAACCACCGCGCGCCATCGGTGCTCCGGCCCTTGGCCTGTTCCCAACCCCAACAACGGTCCGGACTTCCGGCCGGGCTTCCAAAGAGGGCGCAGTCTAGGGGGCAACGGGGGCCGGTCAAGCCGACGCGGCGCGCGGAAACCGCGGCCCCTCTTTCGCAACTACCGGCGGATTTCACCCCCGGCCTTACAAAGTCACTTCGACATTGCAAAGGTGTGTCGCGTTGGCTGACTCTAACATCGCGCCCAGCAGGGCGTTGAGAAAGGGATTCTCAACGCCCTGCTGGGCCCGCGCGATTGCACGGACTGCCAGGAGACCCCGATGAAACAGGCCATTGTTCCCGCCCTGCTGGTTCTGTGCCTGCTTGCAGGCTGTCGTGACCGCGCGCTGGAAGACGAACTGGCCGCCACGCGATCCAAACTGGTGGATGCCGAGCACCAGACCCGGCTTGCGCAGGACGAAATTGCCCACGCCAACACCCAGGCCGCCGACCTGCGCCGCCAGCTTGCGCGGTTGCAGCAACAGCTTGACGCCGCGGCCAAATCCGCCCAGGCCGGCCCCGCCGCGCCAACCCCCGACCCGCGCGTCGAACAGTTGCAGGCCACGATTGCGGCGCTGGAAAAGCGGATTGCCGAACTGGAGTCCGCCAAACCCCAACCCGCGGCCGAAACCCCCAGGCCCGCCCAGCCCGAAACCGGCCCGTCGCCCGCCCCTGACGCCAGGGCCAAAGCCGAGGCCGTGGCGCGGCTGGACGCGCTGCTGCCGCTGGTCAAGTCCGACGCCGCCACCACGCGCCAGCGCGACGAAATGCTGGAGCTGCTGTTCAAGACCGACAAGGAAACCCGCGACCGCGTGATTGCCGAGATGCAGAAGTGGGTGACCGACGAACCATCCAACAAGCAGGCCCGTCTGGCCCTGGCCAGCGCGCTGGTGTCGCGCTTTGCCGACCTCAAGCGCGACGATTTCATGGGCCAGGCCACGCTGGCGGGCAAGATCACCGAAGAGGCCGAAGAGGCACTGAAACTTGACCCCGAGTTCTACGATGCCGTGGCCTTTCTGGCGTTGATGAAGGTGGAATACCCCACGTTTTCGCCCGAGTTCAAGGGCGCGAACAAGGACCTCGAGCGCGCCCTGAAGCTCCAGGCCAAAATGACCTGGGAAGACCATTTTGCCGACATCTACGTCGGCTACAGCACCTGGTACCGCAAGCAGGGTAAACTGGACGAGGCCGCGGCCAGATGCCAGGCCGGGCTGGACAAGGCACCCCGTCACGAAGGCCTGCTGGCTGAACAGAAGAAAGTGGAAGACGCCCGCAAACCCGCCGCCGGAGAATAAACATGCGCAACGACGCCCTGCCTGCCCTGATTGCCACAGCCGTAATCGCGGGCGTGATCTGCCTGCTGATCGGTGTGGGCGCGGCCTGGCTGTTTCTGATGCCGGGCGCGGCGCCCGGCCCCGTGCCCCACGCGGCGCCGACAGCGCGGGCGGAAGCCGACGGCCCCCGGAGCGCCCGGAGCGATTCCAGCCAGACCACAGACCCGGCCCGGCAGACCCCGCTGCAGGATCAATTGCGCGCCCAGACCGAACGCGCCGACCGCCTGAGTGACGAACAGGCCCGGTTGCGCGCCGAGCGCGACGCCCTGGCGCGTGACAACGCGCGGCTTCTGGAACGCGTGGCGGAGCTGGAAAAGCGCGCCCCGGATGCTCCAAAGCCGCCAACCACGCCCGGCGGACTGCCGGTCACGTTCGGAACCTGGGGCGAGCTGGCCGAACTGCGCGGCGCCGACTGGGCTGAACTGGGCGATGCCCTCAAACAGATGGTGCCGCTGATCGAGCCCGTGGCCCGCGACCTGCGCGAGGGCCGCCAGCCCGATTCCGACACCGGCGCCAAACTGCAGGCGCACAACAAGAAGCTGATCAAGCTTGCCGTGGCCCTGCACGGCAAGGTGCCCAGCCACACCGGCAACTTCAACGGCGAGTACACGCACCCGGTCAGCATCGTCAACCTGCTGGCCTCGCAACTGGCGGCTGCCGACAAGCCGCTGACCGATGCCCAGAAACAGCGCCTGGCCGAACTCGGCGACGAATACGACAAACGCTGGGCGGCCCAGAACGCGGCCTATGGCCCTGAAACGCTGCTGCTGCAGAAAATTCTGGACGAGGCCGAACTCAAGCAATGGTTCACCGACCAGATGTGGCAGGTGACCACGGCCGAACAGAAGGCGGTTGCCGTCAACCCGCTGGTTGAGGGCTACCTGAGCTTTGACCTGTATTCTCCGGCGCTGATGTTTCAGGGCGTTGCCCGGCCGCTGCAGGCCGTGGCGCGCGAAGACCTGAAGGGGCACCTGAAAACCTGGCTGGCGTCAAACTTCGGTGTCACGCGCGAAAGCCTGGACGGCGCCGAGTTCGCCTTTGACGACTGGCTGGCGTCGCTGAACCTGGAACCCAGGTCGGCCACCGAGGCCAGCTTCATTCACTTTCGCGAACTTGTGGCCGCGGGCCGGGCGCATCTGGCGTTGTTGCAGACGCTTTTGACCACGGCGCTGAACGACCCCGAAGTGGCCAAAAAGGTGCGTCAGGAAGGCGCGTTTGTCCTGCCCCAGGTGCTGCGGCAATAGCCAAGCGGCGCGGCCGAATTACACTGCCGCGCGGAGGATCCCATGGCCGGAAGCTCTGGCGACATTTCGGTGCGCGAGGCAATGACCAAAACCGGCCTGAGCGCGCCGGACCGGATTGTGATTCACCCGTTTCCCAAGATCGTGCTGATGTGGCCGGTGATGCTGCTGTCGCTGGTGTTTTTCTTTCTGGGCGGCGGCGTGAGTGAAAAGCCGGTGGTGGACCCGTCGGTGCTGGGGCTGATCTGGGTGGTGGTGTTTTTCTTCAACATGCTGGTCCAGACGTTTGACTTCGGGCGCAACAACTTCATCGCCACCGTGGCCTCGCTGGCGCTGGTGTTTGTGGGGCTGTGGGTGTGGGACCTTCAGACCGACGTTGAGATCTACGGCGCGATCTTCCGGTTCTTTGATACCTATGAACTGGACATGCACCCCAACTTTTACGCCATGATGGCGGCGATGCTGGCGGTGCTGTTTGTGATGGCGTTTGTGACCACGCGCTTCAACTACTGGGTGCTTTCACCCAATCAGTTGACGCACAAGCACGGCATTCTGGGCGACGAGCGGCATTACGCCACGATCAACATGGCGGTGGAAAAGGAAATCCCCGACGTGTTCGAGTTTCTGCTGTTCGGCAGCGGCCGGCTGATCTTCAAGCCCGGTGTGGGTGCCGACGCCAACAAGTCGCTGGTGGTGGACAACGTGTTTCGCGTCAACCATGTGGAAACCAAGGTGCGCGAGTTCATGCGCTTCATCAAGGTTGACGAGGACCGCTCGCGCTGATTTGCGCCGCCGCCAGCGCGCCCAGCGCCGCCAGCGCCAGCAGCCAGTGCGCCGTTGACCGGGGCTCGGCCGGGGTTGTGACGCCCGACAGTTCGCCCTCCGGCTCAAACGGCCCCGCCAGCGCCTGGCGCCGCGACGGCAGATCGCCCTGAACCGCAAACGACTGACGCTGCGACGGCCGTGTGCCCGTCACCACGCCCACGGCGTTGTCCAGCAGCAGCACCGCCAAAGCCAGCCCCAGTTCCGCAAACGGGTCACCGGCAAACCTCAGCACGCGGCCGTCGGCCGACAGCACCGCCAGCGCGCCCGCCGGTTGGCCGTCGCGCCAGGCCCGGGCCAGCACGCGCTCAGACGGTGCGGGCTCCAGCACGCGCCCGCCCGCCGCAAGATCCAGCCCCGCCAGCGGCAGTTCGGCAAACAGCGGGTGGCGCCAGTCCAGCCGGCACTGGGTGCCGGAAAGGTCGGCCGCGCTGCCCTGGTTGACGCGCACGGCCGGCTCGCGGTCGCGCGAACCCAGCCACACCCCGGGCGTCGCGCCGGGTTCAGGCCGCAGCGCCGCCAGCAGCGCGGCGTGGCGGTCTGTGTTCCAGTCCGGGCCGACACCGATGCCCGCCCCCCGGCGCGCCAGCGTGATGTCCTGGCCCGGCGCGGTCACGCGCACGGACCCGGCCGTGATGCGGTATTCGCGCGACTGTTCGCCGCCGGCCGTGTTTACGCCCGACAGGCTCGCGCCTGACACCGCCGGCGCGGGGCCGTCGCTCTGGCGCAGCAGCAGCGTTTCGCCTTCGGCACGGGCTTCGAACACCACGCCGGCCCGCGGTGTTTCCAGCCGGGGCAGAACCCGCCCCAGCCTCAGCGCCTGGGGTGTGGGCGCGGCCAGAAACAGCAGCCGCGGGGCCCCTGGTGTGGCGGTTTCAAACTGGGCCAGTTCGGCCTCGATCGGGCCGGGCACAATCCGCTGGACCGGCCCCAGTGTTTCCAGCCCCGGCAGCGGCGCCGCGGCGTACACCCGCGCCGGGGTGTTGCCCGCCAGTTCGGCGGCGCGGGCCAGCACGGAATCCAGCCCCGGTTCGCCGGCGCCCAGGCTTTCAACAAAGATCGCCAGACCGGCCGGCCCGTCCGCGCCGCCCGGCGCCGGGCGGGCCGCGCCCAGGGCCGCCAGCGCGCAGGCCGCCAGCAGCACGTACAGCAGCAGGTCCAACCGGCGCGATTTTTCGCGCTGCGGCGGCACAACCGCCGCCACGCGGCGCCAGATCAGCAGCGTGCCCACGACCAGCGTTCGCGGCCTTTGCGCGCGCAGCGCCAGCCACACCAGCACCGGCAGCGCCAGCAACAGCAGCAACCCCAACGGCGACAGCAGCGTCATGCCGATGCCCCCGCCAGATCGCGCAGAAACAGGTCGCGCAGCGAAGTGTCGGACGGCGTGATCACCACGATCCAGCCGTGCCGTTCGCCCAGCGCGCGCAGGCCGTCCAGGTGGCGTTGCAGTTCGGCGCCGTAGGCCGCCAGTGTCGCGTCATCCAGGTTCAGGGCCAGTTCGCCGCCCTCAAGCGCGCGCAGCGTGGCCGCGCCGGCCGCGGCCGGGTTGAGTTCGTCCGGCGCCAGCACGCACAGCAGCGTCACGTTGCAGCGCCGCTGCGCCAGCGCCGCCAGCGGCGCCAGTGCCGCCGGTTCTTCCAGCCCGTCCGTCGCCACCAGCAGGTCCGCCGGCGGGCGGGGGCGCGAGGCCAGATCGGCCAGTTGCCCCGCCAGCGGCCCGCCCTCGGGGCCGGCCACGCGCAGGCTGTCCAGAAGCCGGGCGAACCGGGCCTGGCCTTCCACGGTGATGCCCTGGTGGGTAACGCTTCCGCCGCCGCGCAGGGTAAGGTACCCGGCCGCGGCGCAGGCGCGGCGGGCCAGCCCGTGCTTGCCGGCCACGGCCATGCTGGCCGAGGTGTCGGCCACAAGCGTCAGGTGTTCCAGCCGTTCGCGTTCAAACTCGCGCAGAAAGAACCGCCCCAGCCGGCCGTAGGCGTTCCAGTCCAGCCGCCGCAGGTCGTCGCCCGGCGCGTAGGGACGGTGGCCGCGAAACTCGTGCTGACCCGCGGCACGGCCGTGCCGGGCCAGACCCTCGCCGGCCTGGCCGCGCAGCCGCAGCAGCGCGCCGTCCAGCGCCTGCAACTGGCGCAGAAACGCGGCGTCAAAGATGTCGGCGGTTTCGGCCATACTGTAGTGGTTCCGCGCGGCCGGGTTTTCTGTCAGCGTTTGCGGTCGTGGCGCCAGATATCCCAGAACAGTGCCAGCGCGCCGCCGACCGCCAGCACGAACAGCAGCACCGCCAGCGCCGGGTAACCCGCGATCGTGAACCCGCCGCGCACGTTGGTCAGCAGCGCCGCGCCCACCACCAGCGCCGCGATCAGCAGACCCTGGGTGATGCGGTTGGCCACTTTCTGAAGCCCCTGGATCAGCTCGCGTTCGTCAAAGCTGCGCACGCGCACTTCCAGACGGTTGTCGGCCACGCGGTCCAGAATCTTGTTCACGCGCGAAGGCAGCTCGCGCCCGAATTCGTTGACCTCCAGCATCCGGCCCAGCAGGCTGGTGGTGTTGGCGCCTTGGCGCAGCATCTGCAGCACCAGCGGAATCGCGTCGCGCCGGATGCTTTCGTAGGGGTCAAACCCCGGCGCCAGCGCGCGGCCCAGTTCGTCCAGGCTCAGCAAAGCCTTGCCCAGCATGGTCAGTTCGCCCGGCGGGTGCAGGCCGCAGTCGGCGCTGGCGCGGGCCAGGTCCATGATCACGCGCCCAAGCTGGATCTGCGCCACCGGCGCGCCGGCGTTGGCCGTGACCAGCGTTTTGACCGTGCCGCGGAAGCGTGTTTCGTCAAAATCAGGCCCGGGGTGTCCGACCTTCACCGCCAGGTCCGCCGCCGTTTCGGGCCGGCCCTCGCCCAGCGCGATCAGCAGCCGCAGCAGCCGCTCGCGCATTTCGGGGCTCAGCCGTCCCACCATGCCCAGGTCAATCAGCCCGATCCGGCCGTCGGGGCACAGCATCACGTTGCCGGGGTGCGGGTCGGCGTGAAAGAAACCGTCAATGCACACCTGCTTCATCCACGCCTTTTGCAGCTCGTTGGCCAGTCTGTTGCCGTCCGCGGCCTTGCGGTCTTCATCGTTGATGGCCGTGACTTTCTTGCCCGCCACAAAATCCATCGCCAGCACGCGCGAGGTGGTCAGCTCGTCCACCGGCCGGGGCACGACAATCGAATCAAAGTCGGCCAGGTTGGCCGCCAGTGCGCGCAGGTTTTCGGCCTCGGTGCGGTAATCCAGTTCGCGCATCAGCGTGCGGCGGAAGTCCGCCACAATCGAGCGAAAACGATAGCGCGCGGCAAACCCGGTGACGCTTTCCAGCACCGACGCGATTTCTTCCAGCACGTCCAGGTCTTCCGCCAGTTTCGCGCGAATGCCCGGCCGTTGCACCTTCACCGCCAGTTTGCGGCCGTCGGCCAGCGTCGCCACATGCACCTGGCCCAGCGACGCCGCGGCCAGCGGCGCGGGCTCAAAGGTATTGAACAGTTGCGCCACGCCCTGGCCGAACTCCTCCACGATCACCTGCTCGATTTCGCTGTACGGCACGGGGCCCACCCGGTCCTGCAGTGTCTGCAGCGCCGCCAGATATTCCAGCGGCACCAGGTCGCCGCGCGTGGACAGCACCTGGCCGAACTTCACGAACGTGGGGCCCATTTCCTCCAGTTCGGCCGCCAGTTCCGCCGGCTTGGGGTGGGCCTTTTGTGTCAGCCGCCCCAGCTCGTCGCCCAGCAGGTCTTCCAGCCCGCTGCCGCGCATGACTTCGGCCAGGCCGTAACGCAGCAGCATCGAGGCAATCTGCCGGTAACGCTTCAGGTGCTGGGGCTTGAGCGAAATCTTCATGCCCGTGCACCTTACCACCGCGCCGGCCGGCGCGGCCCGGTTTTCTGACCCATTGCCGCCTGCCCGCGTCATTTCTGTTGGTAGACCCTGACTGGAGTGCGCCATGCAACCGCGCCGTGTTGTCCTGCCGCTGCTGCTGTTCCTTGCCGCCGCGGTGGCCCTGGCCGCCGCCCGAACCGACATGGCCCGGGCCGAGCCGCCGCTGTGGCACGACGACTACAAGGCCGCGCTGGCCGCCGCGCGCGAACAGGACAAGCCGGTCTTTCTGGTCTTCCGCTGCGTGCCGTGAGTACCCTGCCGCGCGTTCTACGCCGGTCTGGTGGATCCAAAGAACGCCGCGATCAGCAAGCTGTACAGGCAGTATGTGCTGGCCCGTGTCACCGACCTGCGCGGGGTGGATGTCGGGCACTTTGATTTTGACCCCGACAGCACGCTGTACACGTTTGTAATCAACGCCGACGAACAGATTCTGCTGCGCTATGGCGGGCGTGACGACGAATCGGCCGAGACCTACTTCAACGAAAAGTCGCTGCAGCTCGCGCTGGAACGCGGCCTGGCACAGTACCGCCTGGCCAAAGAGGGCAAGCTTGAGCCCGAACCCCGCGCCCCGGCAAAAACGCCGGCCGACTACCCCGACATCAAGCGCGACATCATTGACAAAGACAAATGCGTGCATTGCCACAACATCGGTTCGGCAAAGACCAAACTCGCCCAGGCCGCGGGCAAACTGGACAAGCAGGTGGACCTGTGGGTCTACCCCGAGGTCTTGGCGCTGGGCATTACCCTTGACCCTGAAAAAGGCACGGTGATCAAAAAAGTCGAAAAGGCCGCCAAAGAGGCCGGCCTGAAGGCCAAAGACGAAATCGTCAGGCTGGCGGGCAAGCCGGTGCTGACCTACGGCGATCTGCAACAGCGGCTGCACCTGGTGCCCCACGACGCCAGAACGCTTGAGCTTGTCGTGCGGCGGGGCGACGCCGAAGAAACCGTGACACTCAAGCTGCCCGAATACTGGCGCGTCACCAAAATCGAGCGCCGGGGCGGAACCCACGCGCTGGAGCCCTTTCCCGAGTTCTGGGGCAAGGAACTCGACGAAGACGCCAAGCGCAAGCTCGGCCTCAAGAAAGAAGATTTCGCCTGCGAGGTCACCAAGTTCTGGGTTCGCACCAACGCCCAGGCTGCGGGGCTTCAGGTCGGCGACGTGGTCTGCGCCGTGGACGACGTGACGAAGTGCCCCTACACCTGCAACCCGGTGCTGTGGATACGCCTGAACCGCAATGCCGGCGACACCGTCAAGGTCAAGGTGCTGCGCGGCGGCAAGACGTTTGAGCTCAGCTTCAAGCTCAAGGCCAGGCCCTGGTAAACCGGGCGGCGCGTCGGGCTGGAATTCCGGCCTTTGTTTTCGCAAGCATGGGGCGGCTTCTACAATGAGTGCCCGATGACGCCCCGTGGCCTGTTCCGCGCGCTGTTGCCCGCCGCCTGTGCGGTCTGCCTGTGGCTTGGCCTGGCCGCCGATCCGGCCGCCGCCGGGCCCGGCCCCGCCGACACCGCGGCCCTGAGCGCGCGCATAGACGCCGGGATCGAAGCCGTGTGGCAGCGCGACGGCATCAAGCCCGCCGCCCCCGCCACCGACGCCGAGTTTCTGCGGCGTGTGTATCTTTCCACGGTGGGGGTTCCGCCCACACGCCCCGAGGCCGAGGCCTTTCTGGCCGACACCGCGCCGGGCAAGCGCGCGGCGCTGATTGACCGCCTGCTGGCCGACGAGCGTTTCGGCCGGCATCTGGCCGATCTGTGGATGCCGATCCTGCGCGAGCGCGGCAATGACCTGGGCGAGCTTGGCGTTTCCGCCGGCGACGTGATGGCGGTGTGGCTGGCCGGGCGCTTCAACGCTGATACCCCCTTCAACCAGACAATCACCGACATTGTCACCGCCCAGGGCCCGATCAGCCGCAATCCGCCCAGTGCCTACTACGCCCTGATGGGTTTTCCGCCCCCGGTGGCCGACATGGCCGGTCTGACACTGCGCAACTTTGCCGGCATGCAGATCCAGTGCGCGCAGTGCCACGACCATCACTATGAACCGGCCTGGACACAGCAGGCCTTTGCCGGCGTGGCGGGGTTCTTTTCCAGCATTGAGATCACGGCCGATTTCTACACCCAGCCCGTGGATCCGGCCGTGGTCACGCGCGATCTGCCGCCGCGCGCGGTGTTGCAGGCTTTGCTCAAACAGCCGGCGATCGAGCCCGAAACCGTCAACCGCATCAACGACCTGCTGGCCTACGACCAGCCGCGCCTGCCCGGCGACAGGCCCGTCAAGACCCGCGACGCGGCAAGCTGGCGGCGCATGATGGCCGCGTGGCTGACCAGCCCATCAAACACCACGGCCATGAAGTACCAGGTGAACCGCTTCTGGTCGTTTCTGTTCGGGCGCGGGCTGGTGCACCCGGTGGACGACTTCAACAGCCTGAACACGCCCACACACCCCCAGTTGCTGGATGACCTGGCTGCTGACTGGGTGGCCGGCGGCTTTCGCGTCAAGCGCCTGTACCGCGCGATTCTGAACACCCGCGCCTGGCAGCTTTCCGGCCGCGGCGCCGACCCCAAAGCCCAGCACTGGCACTTTGCCGCCTGGTGGCCGCGGCCGCTTACGCCCGAGCAGTTCTTCGGCGCGCTGTTCACGCTGGTGGACGGCGACGGTTTTGTGCGCGCCTTTGCGCGCCAGACCCAGAACGCCTACCAGAAACTGGGCGGCTTTGCCGCGTTGCAGGAACAGCAGAAAAAACAGGGCATCCCGCCCGGCGAATACGACCCGAAGTTCAACCACGAACTGCTGCGCGTTTACGAACAGCGCCTGGAACAGATGGGCCCGCTGTGGCAGATCCGCCGCGGTCTGGCCGCCCGGTACGCCCAGCTT
The DNA here is from genome assembly GCA_015075515.1 of Planctomycetota bacterium. Lineage (GTDB taxonomy): Bacteria > Planctomycetota > UBA8742 > UBA2392 > UBA2392 > H3-PLA7. The sequence goes on along the minus strand of JABTUE010000003.1, from coordinate 676,425 downwards.
TCCAGCGACGACGAACGCGCCCAGACCGAAGGCTTCACCGGCAGCATGGACCAGGCCCTGATGATCCTCAACGGCGAGGTCACGCGCAGGCTGGGCGGGTCGCTCAATGGCTCGCTGGTGTTTGCCGTCATGCGCGATTTTTCCGAAGACTCCCGCCGCGTCGAGGCCCTGTACCTCAGTGTGCTTTCACGCCGCCCTGACGCGCGCGAACTGGAACGCGCGCTGGCGGCCGTCAAGGCCGCGCCCGCGCCGGCCCAGGGCTACGAAGACCTGTTTTTCGCCCTGATCAGCACTACCGAGTTCGCCACCAACCATTGATGCCTGCCCGTGGCACCCGCCCGCGCGCTTTTTTCGCCCCAAAATCGAAAAATCGTCCTTGCCGCAAACCCTGACCGCGCGGCCGGTTGGCGCCCGCGCCGGCAAAAACGCCGCGCCGGACTGTCACGTTTCGTGCCTGTGTGCGGGAGCACGCGTGAGCGACGACCTGCCCAACTTTCACCTGCATGACCCCAGCGAATACTTCAGCAGGGTCACCAGGACAACAAACCGCTGCGCTTTCCATCAGGAAATGCACCCGCCCTTTCTGCCTGGCGGATCCGCCCAGCGAAACTCCCAAACTGCCCGAGATACTCCGAACACCACAAGGCCGCCTCGGCCCACGTCCTGCGCACCCAAAGCGCATGCTGCACGACCTGCGCCTGTGCGCCGACATGCACCGCGCCGCGATTGCCGCCGGGCAGGCCGCCGCCAAAGCCATGACCGCCGCCGCCGAAGGCGCGGCCTGCGACGACCGAAATCGAAAAACCAGTCCCGCCGGCTGCTGGCCCCTGGACCCTGAGCCAGGCCAAAACCCTGGACGAGCTGCCGCCCGACATCCGCAAGGCCGCGCTGGCCGCCGCCAACCAGCCGCGCAAGCCGCGCGCCAGGGTGGAAGCCGCAGAGGCGACGGACGAAACGGACACGGAAGCCGCGCCGGAATCGGATGCGACCCCGGCCGCGCCTGCGACAGAGACCGCCCGGAATCCGCGCCCGCGCGCGCCCGTGTGTGATACGGCCTTCAGCCTGACCGCCGCCGTGAGCCTTGGCGTGCGGGCGGCGCGCGGCTTTCGGTGCTGGCGCCGGTGCTGTTGCAGACCGAGCAAAGTACGCCTATCTGGAAGCCGACGGCGAGCTGCGCCAGGAGTTCCTGCAGGACCGCGCGGTGTGCATTGTGCTGGACAGCGATCACCAAGATGGACGAGGTGTTTGCGAACCTGGGTTTCGGCAACTGGATGCCGTTTCGGTACTTTGACCAGATGACGGCCTTTGCCGGGTGATGACGCGCAGGTTCTGGCGGCGCACGGTCTGATCCGCAGCGACACCGACCCGGATGTGTGCCGGCGGCTGCTGGAGGAAACGCCGCCGATTTCAGAAACATCCACAGGATTGTTACTGCGCGCCGCCGCTGAGCCTGGCCAAGAGTTTCCGGCTGTCTTCGATCAAGACCGTGGAAGACCTGAAACAGCGCATCGCCGCGCGACCTCAAGACCCGAACTACTGGCACGAAATCACGTTCTGGCGCAAACGCATGGAGGCCGACCTGAAACGCCAGGCCCGCCGCGAAGCCCGCCGCGGCGTGGACGACGACGTCGTAGGCGATTCGTTTTCGTGCCGTGTGCCGTTGCGCGCGCCCGTTGCCAACCACGCACCGGCGCGGGCGGGGTTGCCGCTTACTCTGCAGCCCGTGACGCGGGCGCAAGCACTGCCGCCAGGGTCTCAGGTGTGGTTACCGGGGCTTTGCAGGTGTAGTGCTCGCAGACGTAGGCGGCGGGTTGGCCCTGCACGGGCTGCTGGTTGGCCACAAAGGGCACCAGTTTGCGTATGGCTTCGCCGTCGGGGCCGGGCTCGTGGTGGATCAGGATCGCCCGGGGCAGAAAGTGCCTACGGGTTTCGGCAATCAGCGCGCGCGTGGCGCTGTCGGCCATCTCGCCGGCAATCACGATCTCCTGGCCCGGCAGCACGAAGTGTTCCAGCGCTTGTAGCGCGTAATTAAAGCCCGGCGTGTGGCCGGAAATCTGGGGGCTCATGCCGTCCAGAGTGCGGCGGGCGATTTCCAGCAGCCTGTTGTCCTGCAAAGTGCGGCCCAGGCGCGCCAGCAGCAGCGCCGCGGCCGAGTTTCCGCTGGGAATCGCCCCGTCGTACACGCTGCGGTTGGGCGCGATCAGTTTGTCGGGGTCGTCGCTGCCCTGGGTGTGGAACAGGCCTTCGTCTTCGTGCCAGAACAGGCGCACCAATTCGCGGCCCAGGGCGGCCGCCAGTTCCAGCCAGCGCGGCTCGAGTGTGGCCTGGTAAAGTTGAAACAGCCCGTTGCCGAAAAACGCGTAGTCGTCCACAAAGCCGGCAATGCCCGCGTTGCCCTTGCGATAACGGTGCAGCAGGCGGCCGTCGCGCCACATCATGCGGCTGAGAAACTCGGCGCACTGGTTGGCCGCCAGCAGATAGCGTTTTTCGCCAAGCAGCACGCCGGCGCGGGCGATTGCGCCCAGCATCAGGCCGTTCCAGTCCGTCAGTACCTTGTCGTCCAGCAGCGGGCGCACGCGGTGGGTACGCACCTGAAACAGGATCTCGCGGGCACGATCCAGTGTTGCGCGCAGGGTCGCGGGTTCCATGCCGTGCAGCCTGGCGGTTTGATCCAGCGGGCGGGGCAGATGCAGGATGTTGTCGCCGGTCTGGGTGCCGCTGGCCTCGTCGTGGTAGTTGCCGGCTTCAGTGCAGCCCCAGGCCGAGGCGACCACGGCCGCGTCGCCGCCCAGGTGGGCCTTGGCTCGGCCATGGACCAGACGTAGAACTTGCCCTCTACACCTTCGCTGTCGGCGTCTTCGGCCGAATGAAAGGCCCCGCCTTCGTCGCGCAGGTCGCGCAGGCAGTATTCAAGGATGTCGCGGGCGATGTCGGCGTGGCGCTGTTCGCCGGTGACCTGCCAGGCATCGAGGTAGGCCTCCACCAGCAGTGCCTGGTCGTAGAGCATTTTCTCGAAGTGGGGCGTCAGCCACTGGCGATCAGTGGAGTAGCGGTGAAAGCCGCCGCCCACTGATCATGAATGCCGCCGTCGGCCATGGCGTCCAGCGTGGTGACGGCCATCTTGAGAACTTCGGGTGCGGACGGGGCGCCCGCGTCAGCTTTGGCGGGCAGGATGCCGGCGGCGCGGATCAGGGCGCTCAGGCGGTGGGGGTCGGAAACTTGGGCGCGCTTTCGAACCCGCCGTGTTTGTGGTCAAACCGGCGGGCGTGCTCGGCGGCGTTCTCGACCAGCGTGGCGATGCCGAGTTCAGCCTTGCCCAGCGGCTTGCCCTGGGCGTTGAGCCATTCGGTGATGGCCTGGGCCTGTTCCTCAAGTTCGGGGCGGCGGGTTTTCCAGACTTCGGCAATCTGGCGCAGCACGGTTTTGAAGCCGGGTCGGCCCCAGCGATCTTCGGGCGGAAAGTAGGTGCCGGCGGTGATCGGCCGGCGGTCCGGAAACAGAAAGACGCTCATGGGCCAGCCGCCGCGACCGCCGGACATGCCCTGGGTGACGGCCATGTAGACGGCGTCCACGTCAGGGGCGTTCTTCGCGGTCTACCTTGATCGGGATGAAGTGTTCATTGAGCAGCGCGGCGACTTCGTCGTTTTCGAAACTTTCGCGCTCCATCACGTGGCACCAGTGGCAGGTGGCGTAGCCGATGCTCAGAAAGACCGGCTTGTCTTCGGCCGCGGCTCTGGCAAACGCGGCCTCGCCCCAGGGCAGCCAGGCCACGGGGTTGTAGGCGTGCTGCAGCAGGTAGGGGCTGGATTCGTGGATCAGGGCGTTGGGCGCGCGGTGTTTGTTCATGCCCGGATGCTAGCATCGGGCGCATGGCAGTGAGTGAAGAGTTCGTGGCCTACCTGCGCGACCAGTTCAGTGCCCTTGGCGCGATTGAGGTCAAGCGCATGTTCGGCGGCGCGGGCGTATACTTTGGCGGCAGGATTTTCGGCCTGGCCGACAACGACGTGCTGTACCTGAAAGCGGCGCCCGATCAGCGCGGGAAGTTCCAGAAGGCCGGCTGCAAACCCTTTGAGCCCTGGCCGGGCCACGTGATGGCCGGCTACTGGACCGTGCCCGTGGACGTGCAGGAGAATCGCGACCAACTGGCCCAATGGGCCAAAGAAGCCCTGAAGGCCGCGCCGGGTAAGCCTCGGCGACGTTCGGGGTCAGAAAGGTCCGCGCGGCGCAAGCGCAAGTAACGTGATTCATGTGTTGCAGACGCGTGACGGATTTGGCGGCCGGGGTTGCTATGTTTGCGCCATGCGATCCCCACGATGCCTGCGATGCGTATGGCGCACGTTCGGGCCGTGGTGCCTGCTGCTGCTTTTGGCTGCGCCGGTGGCGGCGGAACCGGCCGTGGGCGTCAACATGCTGGAAAGCGAGCCGCTGTTTGCGGGAGGCGTGCAGTTTTATCTGGCCCATCGCCACGAGATGCACACGCGCCTGTTTGACGGCGCGCGCCCGCGGGCCAACCGTGAGGGTCTGTTCAAGGTTGACCACCAGCTTGGCCTGGGCGTGAACTGGGCAAGGGCGTGCCGCGCGTGATCCCCGGTGAGTGGACGCTCAGCGCCGTGGTGCCGTTTGTGTTCCGCGATTTCCGGGCCGTGACCGAAAGCGGCGTCGTGGGCGACCAGTTGCACGGTCTGGGCGACGTGGCCGTAGCCGCGCGCATGCGGTACCTGTGGTGGGTGCCCGGCGGCGATCGCGGCGGAGAGGGCGCCAGCCTGAACCTGGCCTGTGTGGCCACGCTGCCCACGGGCGACAACAACGCCGGACGTGACGGCGCGCGGCTGCCGCGGGACATGCAGCTTGGCGAGGGCGCGGTCGGGCTGACCTTTGCGCACATCAGCGCCTATTCGCGTAACCGGCTGGAGCTGATCTCGACCACGCAATACACCTGGCGCAGCGTGGGCGTGGGGCGCAGCAACTATGACTTCGGCGACAGCTTCGCGCATGACTTTGAGGTGAAGTACCGGGTGATCCAGGAAAAGTTTCCCGGCAACACGATGTTTCTGATGCTCGGGCTGGCGTACCAGCGCGCGGACTTTGACCGCGACGACGGCGCGCGGGTGCGCGATTCCGGCGGCCAGGAGCTGGTGCTGGTGCCCAAAATCCAGTGGCACCCGCGACCCTGGTGGGAAATGAAGGCCAAGTTTGAAGTGATTCTCTGGCGCGATGTGAACGGCGTGCAGCTTGGCCGTGAGCTTTCGGCCCGTGCAAGCGTGTCTTACCGGTTCTAGTATGAACACCATGAAACGCGCGTTGACAGCCCTGTTGTTTGGATGCACGGCCCTGGCCGTTGCGGCCCTGCCACATCGGGGCGGGCTTTGACAGCGCCGAGCGACGCCGCGCCATGGCCTGGCAAGAAGACGAGGCGACGGTCACCCCACCGAGGTCAAGGCCACCGAAACCCCGCCCAAAAAGGAAGACCTGCCTCCGGTGGCGCTGCAGGGCCCGCCGATTGTGTACCTGCTGGTCGCGGGCTGAGTGTGATGAGAGTGAGTAGACGGAGTACGGGTTGTACTCCAGCGCCGGTTCGGCGCGCAGGTTCAGACAAGCATGGACGACAGGGCGCTGTGGTTTGAATGGAAGCTGCCCCGCGTCGTGGAGCCGCATGAAGTGTTCACCGCCGTGAAAGAGGGCGGCATGGGCCTGACCGCGTTTCGCCTGCTGGGCGAGTTCGAGTTTGGCGACAAGTCCGCGCAACTGAAGGACGGCAAGTCGCCGCGACTGGTTTACAACGGCCCCCGGCGCGAGAACGGCCGGTGGAACCTTGAGATAGCGGGTTTTGAAAAGAAGGGCGCGGCCGTGGAAGTGATCGGCGCCGCCCCGTACAAACGCCCGCAGGTGTACCAGCCCGAAGAATAGGCGCGGCTCAGGCGATGATGCCCTTGGTGACGTTGAGGAAGATGTCCTCAAGGTTCTGGGTTGCGGGCGCGATGCTGACCACCGGCACCCCGCGCTGCAACAGTTCGCGCAGCAGGCCGGGGTTGCTCTCAATCGGCTGCATGAAGTTGAAGGTGATGATGCCGCGGTCAATTTCGACCCCGCCCACGTCGGGCAGGCCGCGCAGGATCGTCACCGCGTCGTCCGGCCGGCCCAGCACGCGCAGCAGCAGCTTCTGCTGGCTGAGTTCGCCGGCGCTGCGCTCGGCCAGAATGTCGTCTATGCGGCCGGCCTTGAGCATGATGCCGCGCTCAATGATGCCGACGCTGTTACACATGTCGGAAAGCTCGGTCAGGATGTGGCTTGAGATGATGATGGTCTTGCCCAGCTTCTGCAGTTCAGCCAGCAGCAGGCGCAGTTCAATGCGCGCGCGGGGGTCAAGGCCGGCGGCGGGTTCGTCCAGAATCAGCACCTTGGGGTCATGCACCAGTGTCTTGGCCAGGCACAGGCGCTGACGCATGCCCTTGGACAGCGTGCCGACATCCTTGGTGGCGACGCCGGACAGGTCGGTGATCTCCATGATTTCGTCTACGAGCTTCTTGCGCTTTTCGACCGGAATGCGGTAGGCGGCGGCGAAGAACTCAAGGTATTCGCGGATCTCGACGCCTTCGTAGACGCCCACGTAATCGGGCATGTAGCCAAATCAGGCGGCGGATGGTTTCAGGTTCGTCCAGCACGCTGATACCGTCAATGGTGATGTCGCCGTAATCGGGGTCCAGCAGCGTGGCCATCATGCGCATGGTGGTGGTCTTGCCGGCGCCGTTGGGGCCGACAAAGCCGAAGATGTCGCCGGGACCGATGCGGAACGTCAGGTCCCATACGGCGCGGAACTGGCGGAAGGTCTTGCAGACGTGCTGGACTTCAATCATGGGTGTTCGGGATCATCGTTATTGGCGCGGCGCAAGGCAAGCCGGCTATTTGCCGTCCTTGCCGGCATCCACCACTTTTTTGGCCGCGTCTTCCATTGCCCTGGGCAGACCCTTTCCGGCCAGAAACCGCAGACCCAGATAGATCAGGCCAAGACCGATCAGCAGCCCCAGCGCGATCTTGAGTATGTCCCACAGCAGCGCGCCGATGAACAGGCCCCCAGAAGCACCAGAATGCCGATGGCCAGATACTTCACGGCTGTTGGCGAAAGCGGCATGAACCCCTGCGCGTGCAACCGGGGGCGGGTTGCGCCCCCGGTTGCGGCAGAAACTAGCGGAAGTTGGCCTTGAACCACTGCTCGGCCGCGTCCTGTTCGGACAGGCGGTCAAGCTCGCCCAGGCCGGATTTTTCGTCCAGGGCCTTTTTGCTTTCCTCAATCAGGTTGTTCAGGGCGGCGATTTCTTCGGGGCTGTCGGCCAGCTTGGCCATTTCTTCCTGGTTGGCCAGACGCTTGATCTTGACCTTGATCTGGGCGTGGGTGTCCGATGCATCCTTGTTCTTCTTCTGCACGATCAGCAGCCGCTTCTGGGTTTCGCCGATCAGTTGCAGATGCTCGTTGGCCACCTTGTCGCCCTTGACCTGTTCCAGTGTCCTGAGGCCGCGTTCCTTGGTGATCTTGCGCAGGTCGGCTTCGGCTTCCTTCAGGTCATTCTGCGCCTTGGTCAGGGCGGTTTCGTAGTATTTGGCCTTGTTCTCGAGGCTTTGCAGCATCTTCTGCAGTTCGCGGCGCTTTGCGTGATCTCGCGCGTTTTGGCGTCGCCGCCGCCGAACAGGGTCTGCAGGTCGAACTTGGTCTCCTGCTTCACCGGTTTGTCGTCGGTGGTGTGCCAGGTTTTATCCACGCCGATGAACGCCAGGCCGTAGCTCTGGTACTCTTTGGGCGGGCCGTCACCGCGAGCGGGCACACCCAGGAAATCCGCCCAGTCGTCGGCGTCGCCGCTGCGCATGACCTGGACAAACCCCGTGTCACCCGCCCACACCGCGTCGCCGCCGGGTTTGTAGCGCAAAAACTCGGACCACTTGCGGCCCTCCACGGCCTTCTTTACCGCGCCGTCGAGGCTGTCCGTGCCGGTTGTCCAGGCCTCGGGCAGATAGCCGTTGGCCACCAGTTCCTCAAGACTGTGGGGCACGCGGTTGTTGTCTTTCTTGAACTCGTCAATGGCCGCCACCACCGGCGCGCCGGCCTGGGCGGCGTATTCTTCGGCCCAGTAGACCTGGTGAAAGCCAAGGCCCATCACCGCGACCCACAGGCCCACCTGGCACAGCGAGATCAGAAAGCCCGCAAAGGCCAGGCCCTTGGCGCGCTTGTTGCCCACCATGCCGACCAGGCCGAACACCAGCGACAGCGGCGAAAGCAGGCCGCAGAACAGGATGCTGACCAGAGAGAGGATCAGTGACGCCGCGGCCCACGAGCCGCTGCCCTGCTGGCGGTAACTGGCGGGGTTGAAAATCTGGCGTGTCATGCCACGGAAGCCCTGCTGAGGGTAGCTTTGCGGGTGCGGGGCATAGCCGGGCTGGGGGTGGCCCTGCGGCGGGGGCGCGTAACTGCCCGAATGCGGCACCGGCCCCGGCGGGTATCCGGGGTTGCCCGGCGGCGGGCCGTAGCCCGCGGGCTGCTGGGGCGCGCCATAGCCGGGAGGAACGTTCGGGGGCTGGTTCATGGGCTCTCCTGCCTTGGCTAATACTTATAGAAACCGCGACCGGTCTTGCGGCCCAGATGCCCGGCCGCCACGTACTTCTTCAGCAGCGGGCAGGGGCGGTACTTGCTGTCGCCCAGATCGCGCTGAAGCACTTCCATGATGGAAAGGCAGGTGTCCAGCCCGATCAGATCCGCCAGTGCCAGCGGGCCCATCGGGTGGTTCATGCCCAGTTTCATGATCTGGTCAATGCTTTCCGCGTCGGCCACGCCTTCCATCAGGGCGTACACGGCCTCGTTGATCATCGGCAGCAGAATGCGGTTGCTGACAAAGCCCGGAAAGTCGTTGCAGGCCACCGGCGTCTTGCCCAGCCGTTTGGCCAGCTCCATCACGGTCCGGTAGGTCTCGTCGTCGGTGTCCAGACCGCGGATCACTTCAACCAACTGCATCAGCGGCACCGGGTTCATGAAGTGCATGCCGATGAACTTGCGCGGGCGTTTTGTGCCCGCGGCCAGGGTGGTAATGCTGATGGAACTGGTGTTGCTGGCCAGAATCGCGCCCTCGGAGGCGGCGTCGTCAATCTGTTTGAAGATCCTGCGCTTGAGGTCCAGGTTTTCGGTCGCGGCCTCGATCACAAGCTGGCGATCCTTGAGCACTCCATAGTCACTGCCGGGCACCACATGGGCCAGCGCCACGGACTGCATGTGCGGCTGAAGCTTGCCCTTCTCGACCAGCTTGGACACGGATTTGCTGATCGTTTCCATGCCCTTTTTCAGGGCCTCGGGTGAAACGTCCAGCATATGCACGTGAATGCCCTGCATGGCCATGACCTGCGCGATGCCGTTGCCCATCTGGCCCGCGCCGATGACAGCCACCCTGTTGATTTCGGCCATGATTGCTCCCGTGTCGGGCCGCAGAGTCTAGCAAGGCCCCGACAGTATGAAAGGCAACCGGGCCCGGCGCCGCTACTGGGCGGGGGCCTGTTTGTAAGGGCTGATTCTGGTTGGGAAAACGCCCCGCGGCTCGTACAACGGTTATTCACATTGGTTCTGTTGGCCGGCCGCCGGTGCGCGTCCGGCTGTTCCTGGATGGAGTGAACGCATGCGTTCCGTGATCGTCGTGATGGTGGTCGCCCTGATGGCGGGCGGCCTGTTTGCCCAGCGCACGCCCCGTGCCCCCCAGCCCGCGCAACCGGCCCAGCCCGGCGCCGCGCCGGCGCGGCCGGTGCTTGACCCGCGTGACGGTGTGCCCGGCGCGCGCTTTCCTTCGTTGTCGCCCGACGGCGCGACAATCGTGTTCACGCTGCACGGCGATATCTGGTCCATGCCCGCCCAGGGCGGCCGCGCCACGCGCCTGACGTTCAACGAGGGCCTTTGACACCCGGCCCATGATCACGCCCGACGGCAAGCAGGTGGTGTTCATCAGCGACCGCGCCGGCAGCTACGACCTGTGGGTGATGCCGATTGACGGCGGCCCGCCGCGCCGCCTTACGTACCACGCGGCGGCCGAAGTGCCCACCGGCTTTACCGCCGACGGCAAGCACGTGCTGTTCTTCACCAACCGCAACATGGGCTGGAATCGCGCCGGCACCTATGACGTGTGGCGGATTCCGCTGGCCGGCGGCACACCCGTGCAGTTGACCACCACCGGCGGCCGCGACGCCACCACGCCCGACGACGGCACCACGCTGTACTTTGTGGACGGCGCCAGCGACGCCAAGGTTCAGGAATACAAGGGTTCGGCCAACGACCGGCTGTACCGCCAGGTGGCGGGCTACGCGCCCGAGCACATGCTGATGTTCGACGGCAACTCGCGCGAGCCCAGCGTCAGCAAGGACGGCAAGCGCCTGCGCTTCACGCGCGAGGTGGACGGCAGCTTTGAACTGTTCGTGTGCGACACCGAAAAGGGCACCTGCGAACAGTTGACCAGACTGGGCGACGACGGCGCCAGCAACGTGTGCTACAGCGCCGACGAAAGCACGGCGGTGTTCGTGTGGAAGTTCTATCTGCACGCGCTGGACCTCAAGACTCCCGGCGCCAAACCCCGGCTGATCAAGGTGGAGATCCGCGAGGATTCGCGCGGCGAAACCATGATTGACCGCACCTTCACCAACGGCGTCGAGCGCGCCAGCCTGTCCCGTGACGGCAAGACCGTGTTGTTCACACTGGGCGGCGATATCTGGATCATGGACGCCAACGGCGGTTCGGCCCGCCAGCTCACGGCCGACCAGTGGCACAACCAGAACCCCCAGCTTTCTCCCGACGGCAGGACGATCAGCTTCTACAGTGACCGCAGCGGCAACGCCGATATCTGGCTGATGGACGTTGACGGCAGAACCTGCGCCAGTTCACCAAGGACCCGGCCGACGATTTCTTTCAGTCCTGGAGCCCCGACGGCACGGCGCTTGTTTTCACCAGCACCCGCAGCGGCAACAAGGACATCTGGCTGCAGGCGATTGGCGCCCCCAACGCCGTTCAATTGACCAACAACCCGGCCAACGACGACGACGCGGTGTTCACGCCCGACGGCAAGCAGATTGTGTTTGATACCGCCCGCGCCGGCGGCAACAACGCCGACATCTGGATCATGGACGCCGACGGCCGCAGCGCCAGCGCCGTGTGTGCAGCACGCCCGCGATTGAAGAAGTGCCGGTGGTCAGCCCCGACGGCCGCTTTATCGCCTTTGACCGCGTGACCCAGGGCGCAACGTTTGTGCGCCAGGAAGTTCTGGTCACCGACCTGGCCGGCAGCGGCGAGGTTCTGATCGGCCAGGGCGCCTATGCCAGCTTCACGCCTGACGGCAAACACATCATGTACGTCAACCCGGCGGGCGAACTTGTGTACGCGCCCACCCCCGCGGGCATCAACAACGGCCGCAGCATTCCGTTCATTGCTACCAAGCGCATCAGCCAGAAAGAAGAAATGCTCCGCAGCTTCGACGAAGCCCACCGTTCGTTCGAACAGTCGTTCTATGACCCCAAGTTTCACGGCAAGGACTGGGCCGCGCTGGGCCGCAAGTACCGCGAACTGGTGCAGGCCGCCGGCACGCGAAGAATACCTGTACTACCTGAACCGCATGGTCGGCGAAGTCAGCGCCAGCCACACCGGCGCCAACGCTGAAACCATGCGCGCCAGACCGACCAACACCGGCCTGCTGGGCATGTCGCTGGTGCCCGAGGCCGTCCAGGGCGGCCGCCAGCGCCTGAGGGTGGATGCCGTGGACAAGGGCGGGCCCGCCGACCAGGCCTGGATCCGCAAGGGCGACTACATCTTCCGTGTGGACGGCCGCCAGCTTGCCGTCACCGACAACCTGGATGCTTTCCTCGAGGGCAAGGAAGGCCAGGAAGTTGCCTTCTGGGTGGCCGACAACCCCGAAGGCAACGGCGTGCGCGAGGTCAAGGTCAAGACCGAAAGCTTCGCCCAGCGTCGCCAGCGCGGCTACCAGGACTACATCCGCGCCTGCAAGACCACCTCGGCCCAGAAATCGTCGGGCCAGGTCGCCTACATCCACATTGCCAACATGATGCCGCCCAACCTGCAGGCCTTTGAAAACGAACTGGCCAACCCCGCCGTGCAGGCCGCCAAGGCGCTGATCATTGACGTGCGCGACAACGGCGGCGGCAACATCCACCAGCAGTTGATTGATATCCTGTCGCGGCGGCCTTACGCCTATATGCAGTTGCGCGACGGCCGGCGCATCGGCCAGCCGCCGGTGTACTGGAACCGCCCGATCGTGGTGATGATCAACGAGCGCAGCTACAGCGACGCCGAGGTGTTCCCGCACGCGATGAAGGTGCTGGGCATGGCCACGCTGGTGGGCATGCCCACGCCGGGCGCGGTGATCGGCACCCGCGACATCCGCCTGAGCGACGGCACGAACTGGCGCCTGCCCAGCAGCGGCTTTTACAACATTGACGGCATGAACCAGGAACGCAACGGCTGCCAGCCGCATGTGATGGTCGAAATCACGCCCGCCGACAGGCTGGCCGGCCGTGACACGCAACTGGAAAAGGCGATCGAGGTCGCGCTGGACAAGATCCGCAACCCGGCCAACCCCCAGCCCGGGCCCGTGCCTACGCCGACGGCGCCGCAGAAAGAGGGCGACTTTGCCGTCCCGCCGACCGAGGGCTGGCTGGCGCCGGTGGACAACCCCTGGCGGTACCTGCCGCCGGAGCTGCTGCGCTAGCAGACTGTTTTGGAACCATCACAGGAGCCGGCCCGGTGCCGGCTCCTGTTGCCTGCCGAACTCCCATTGCACGCGCGGGCGCGCGTTCTAGCGTGTGCGCCGGGAGCACACCATGAGCGACTTTGACGTCTACAAGGCCAGCCTCAGTACCACGCCAAGGGCCGCCCGGGCAAACTCGCGGTTGTACCGACCAAGCCGACACTGACCCAGCGCGACCTGACCCTGGCCTATTCGCCGGGTGTGGCCGAGCCCTGCCGCGAGATCGCGCGCCAGGAAAACGACGCCTACCGTTACACCAACAAGGGCAACCTGGTGGCGGTGATCAGCAACGGCACGGCGATTCTGGGCATTGGCAACCTGGGCGCTTTGGCCAGCAAGCCGGTGATGGAAGGCAAGGGCGTGCTGTTCAAAAGTTTGCCGACATTGACGTCTACGACATCGGGTGAAGACCGAAAACGTCGAGGATTTCATCAATGCGGTGGCGCTGCTGGAGCCCACGTTCGGCGGCATCAACCTTGAGGACATCAAGGCGCCCGAGTGCTTTGAGATCGAGCGCCGGCTCAAGGAACGCATGAACATTCCGGTGTTCCACGACGACCAGCACGGCACGGCCATCATTTCCGGCGCGGCGCTGATGAACGCCGGCGAGGCTGGTGGGCAAAACTCTCGAGGACATGCGGATTGTGATCAACGGCGCCGGCGCCGCGGGGATTGCCTGCGCCAACTTTGCCATCCGCCTGGGCATGCGACCCGAAAACGTGATTCTGTGCGACACCAAGGGCGTGATCCAGGACCAGCGCACGGACCTGAACGATGTCAAGAAACCCTTTGCCCGCAGGACGCCCTGGCGCACGCTGGAAGACGCGCTGGCCGGCGCCGACGTGTTTTACGGCCTGTCGGTCAAGGGCGCGCTGAAGCCCGAGGCGCTGAAGTCCATGGCGCGCGACCCGATCATCTTTGCCATGGCCAACCCCGACCCCGAAGTCACGCCCGAAGAAGCCCGTGCCGTACGCGGCGACGCGATCATCGCCACCGGCCGCAGCGACTACCCCAACCAGGTCAACAACGTGCTGGGCTTTCCGTTCATTTTCCGCGGGGCGCTGGACACGCGCTCTACGGCCATCAACGAGGAAATGAAGGTTGCCGCGGCTTTTGCCCTGGCGCGCCTGGCCAAGGCCGAAGTGCCCGAAAGCGTCAGCCGCGCCTACGGCGGCAAACGCTTCAAGTTCGGGCGCGAGTACCTGATCCCCAAGCCGCTTGACCCGCGCGTGCTGTACTACGTGGCCCCGGCCGTGGCCAAGGCCGCCATGGACACCGGCGTGGCGCGTCTGGTGCTCAATGTGGATGAATACCGCGAACGCCTGCGCGTGATGACCGAGCCCGGCCGCGCCGTGATGAGCGTGGCCATCCACAAGGCCCAGGAACTGCGCAAGCGCCTGGCCCTGCCCGACGGCGCCGACGCCCGCGTGCTGGCCGTGGCGCGCCAGATTCTGCGCGACGGGGTGGCCCGGCCGGTTCTGGTCGGCGACGCCCAGAGAATCCGCGATGGCATGAAGGGCTTTGCCGACGGCGAGTACGAGGTGATTGACCCGCGCGACCCGCCGCGCAACGAACTGCTGCTCACGCGGTTCAAGGAACGCAGCGGCCTGTTTGCAGACAAGGCCGAACTGAACAGCTATTCGCTGGCGGCCCTGATGACCGACCTTGGCATGGTGGACGGCATGCTGTCGGCCGCCGACCGCATCTACCGCGAAACCGTGCCTCATGTGTTGCGCTATGTCAGCCGCCGCAGCAACACCCGCCGCGTGGTCGGCATGCACATCATGGTGCTGAAGAACCGCGTGATGTTCTTTGCCGACACCACCCTGAACATCACCCCCGACAGCGAAGACCTGGCCGATTGTGCCCGTCTGTGCGTCGAGGCCGTTTCGGCGCTTGGCATCCGACCGCGCGTGGCCTTTGTCAGCTACAACAACTTTGGTTCCAGCAACCACCCCGAGGCCGAAAAGGTGCGCCAGGCCTACGAACTGTTCACCGCGCGCAACCCCGGCGTGGACGCGATTGGCGAAGTCCAGGCTGACATCGCCCTGGCCCCTGAAGAGTTCCGCAACATTCTGGAGGCCGAACGCTGGAACGAACCGGCCAACATTCTGGTGTTTCCGAACCTGGACGCGGCCAACGCGGCTTTCCGTCTGGTGCGTGTGGCCGGCGAGGCCACGGCGCTGGGGCCGCTGCTGCTGGGGCTCAAGCGCCCGGCCAACGTCATGCCGCGCGGCAGTTCGGTGCAGGACTCGGTGAGCATGGCGGCGGTTACACTGGCCATGCCGGTGCTGGCGGGCGAAAGCGGCCTGCACCCCAGGGTAAAGGGATAGAGCATTTTCATGGTTCGTCTACAGGCTTCCGCTTGCGGCGGGCATCGCATCCCTGCGTCGCGCTCGCTCAATGTGGCCTCCAGCCACACCTGCGCTCGCGCTCCTTGGTCTGCTTGCCCGGCGCGGCGCGGAACCCCTGCATACAAACCATGAAAAAGCTCTAGCCGCAGGCAGCAGCGCGCCGCGTGCCCGGCAAACACAAGGGGCGCCGCTTGCGCGGCGCCCCGGCGTTAGTCGGGCCGACGAAATACCCGCCCCCCCATAACAGCAGGCACTTCGATATTCGGCCCTGAAAGCGTCTCCTGTGGGGCGCCGGTATAGCTGTTTCTCAAACTCCGCGCACTCACTTTTTTCCGGAATTGTTTACCGGTGCCGACTCTCGCTTTGGACCCGCAAAGATGAGACGCCCCGCTGCCACGATCATCAGCGCGCCGAAAAGCACTTTCAGCGCCGTTGTCGGCGCCACGTAAGCCAGCAGCACGCCGCCCACGGCGCCGGCCAGCGCCAGCGGCGTGGTTCTGATCACCATCGCGCGGTCCACGTTGCCCGCGCGGTTGTGCAGTATCGCCCCCAGCAGGCTGGTGGGCAGAACCATCGCCATGCTGGTGGCGCGCGCCGCCAGGATGTCTCCGGCAAAGTACGCGCTGCCCAAAGCCAGCGCCGGCACCACCACGATGCCGCCGCCCAGGCCGAACAGCGCCGAGGCTACCCCCGCCAGCACGCCGGTAAACACCAGAAACGCCAGGCTGCGCGCTTCATTCAGGTGCAGGTCGCCTTCCAGCAGCGGCTCGGTCGGCAAAAACCCGAACATGCGCACGGCCACAATCAGCAGCACGGCCGCGAACGCCAGCCGAAGCACGTTTTCCGGCAGAACCTTGTTCATCCACTTGCCGATGAACGACCCGACCAGCGAACCCGCCACCAGCACGCCCGCGATCGGCCAGTAGATGTCGTGGGGGTGCAGGATGATCTGGGCGCACAGCCCCACGGCAATCACCAGCACAATCACCGCCAGACTGGTGCCCACGCTGCGCTTGATCGGAACCTTCATCAGGAAGATCAACAGCGGCACCATGATCGCCCCGCCGCCGATGCCCAGCATGTTGCTGGCCACGGCGTTCAGGCCGACAATCACGTTGGCAAGCAGAAGACTGTTGCGTGCGTAGGTTGGCGTGGTTGGCGCGGCGTCGGTCAAGGCTGCCGTGTTCTACTTCGTTTCCTTCTTTTCGTTCACCACAATATCGGCGTCGCTGTCTTCGCCGCCGCTGGCGCCGTCGCGGCCAAGGCACGTGACGGTAAAGCCCGTGACCTCGCCCTTGTCGTTACGGGTCAGGGCGTAGGCAAAGGGCCGGTCCCAGGGGTCCAGCGGCACCGCTTCGCCGGGGAACTTGTCTTTAATCGCCTCCAGTGTTTCCGGGTACGCGCTCTTTTCGGCGTGGTGTGCCACCAGCTTGTCGGCGATGTCCAGCGCCTGTTCGCGCGCCACTTCGGCCCGCAGGGCGTCCTGGTCTTCGCCCGGCGGCTCGTGTTCCTCATATTCGCGCCCGGTGGTGCCGGGTTCGGGAACCACGGTGTCACTGTCTTCGCCGTCGCCGCCCTCCAGCCCGTCCTTGCCCAGGCTGACCACGTAAAACTCGTCGGCACCGTAGGTCACATAGCAGTAGTCGCGCCCGTGGCGGTCCTTGGGCAGGCTCTGTATCACCGGCTGGCCGTTTTTGGTCAGGCCGGGCCTGGTCAGTTCGGTCAGATCCGCCGGCAGCCGGCCCACCAGTCGCTTGAAACGCCGGATGTTCGAGGCCAGTTCGTCGGCGCGCCAGTCCCACCAGCGCCCGCGCCCGCCCCAGCGATTGAAACGCCCGCCGCGCAGGTAGGAAGGCCGCACTTCCTTTTCCGTGATCACAAAATCGGCGTCCTGGTCTTTGCCGCCCTCCTTGCCGTCGGCGCCCAGGCACACAATCGCGAAGTTTTCGTGCGCCAGCAGCCGCAACTGGTACGGGTTGCCCCAGGGATCGCCAAAGCAGTGCTGGATCGCCAGTTGGGCCTCGTCGTTTCCGGTGGGCCTGGCGTCGGCCAGTGTGGCCGGCCAGGCGCCGCGTTCGCGCCGGAAGTTCACCACGGCGGTTCCGGCCACGACCATTTCGCGCAGGGCCACGCAACGGTGAGCCTGAAACAGGGCCTCCTTGCGGCGGCGTTCCAGTTCGGCGGCTTCGTCGGCGCTCAGGGTGCGCTGTTCGCCGTCGCGGGTCCACACGATGTCGGCGTTGGCGCCGTCGCCGCCGGTCTTGCCGTCGGCGCCCAGGCTGGCCAGGCGAAAGCCGGTGTCCGTGGAAAGCTCATAGCTCAGTTCGCGCCCCCAGGCGTCCTTGGGCACATCCTCGCGCAACTGGGTGTCCACCAGTGTCTTGAGCGTATCGGGAAACTTGTTGTGGATCTGCTGGTACAGGTTGATGTCGCGGGCCAGCCGCGCCATGGTCTCGCGCGTGTCGCGGATTTTGGCACGCTCGGTGCGGTTGATCTTGTCAGCGTCCTGGGCCAGCGCCGGCACGAGCAGACCCAGCAACATCAGCCCAAGGGCAAGCACACGACCGCGGCGCATAGAACCTCCGGCCCCATGCTAGGGGCGGCGGGCCGGCGCGGCAAGCCGCGCCCCCTTGACGGGGTGGCCTTGTGAACTACGTTTGCGCGCCGATCCGCGGTAGCTCAATGGTAGAGCATCCGACTGTTAATCGGCAGGTTGCTGGTTCGAGTCCAGCCCGCGGAGCCAGCCTTGAAGCGCCCCCGAGATTACGGGGGCGCTTTTGTTGATGGGGGGCCAGCAACCTGCGGCGCGCTGCGCGCGCCACGCTTCGCAGAGTTGCGCTTCGGCAACAGCCCACCGGGCTGTTGCCGCTGGTTCGAGTCCAGCCCGCGGAGCCAGCCTTGAAGCGCCCCCGGGATTACGGGGGCGCTTTTTATTACCGGGGTCATTCCCCCGCGCGCGGCGGGTCCAGCCGCAGCAGAATCGGGATCAGGCGCTCGATCGGCAGCCCCATGATGTTGGCATAGCTGCCCCGCCACGCCCGCACGAAATCGCCGCCGGTTTCAATGCTCAGCGCGCCGCACTTGCCCATCGGGTCGCCACCGGCCACATAGGCCGCAATTGCCTCGCGTGTGGCGGGTTTCATGTCCACCAGGCTGGTTTCCGTGAAGCTGATGGTGGTCAAGTCATTGGCGTCCACCACGCACACGCCGGTGATCACCCGCTGCATGCCCGTGGCGCAGGCGCGTTCGATCATGCGTTGCGCGTCGGCGGCATCTTTGGGCTTGCCGATGATTTCGTCGCCGATGGCGCAGATCGTGTCAGCGGCAATCACGATGCTTTCACGGGCAGCGGTTGGCACCACGGCCATGGCCTTGCGCGCGGCCAGCGACCGGCAATAGGGCTCGGGTTTGTCTATCGGGTGAAGGTCTTCGTCCACGTTGCTGACCTGCACGGTGAACGCCACGCCGGCCTCGCGCAGAATCTGGGCGCGGTAAGGCGAGCCCGAGGCCAGAATCACCGGTCGTTGCAGCAGCGGCATGGGGGAGTTCTAGCGGCGTATTCCTTAACTGCCAACTGCAACGGATTTGGACCAATGCGCTGTTTCAGTCCCGGGCCGGGATACCGCGGTTTTCGCGGTCCTGGTTGAGCTGGCGGGTGACTTCGTCGGCGGGCACGATCGGCGCGTCGTTGTGGATGCCGGGGCAGTGGGTGGATTCTTTGGCCCAGGTTTCCGGGCCGGCCATTACTTCGTGCCAGAAGGGATAGGTTCGGCATTGGCCGGGGCGGGCCGGGTACACGCTGCAGCCGCCGTCGCGCAGAAAGATGCAGTCCTTGTTCGGCTTTTCGATCAGGCTGTAACGGTTGGCGGCCTGGCGAACGTACTTGCGTGTGAAGGCGTTCAGTTCCAGGTGCAGAAAATCGGCCAGCGCCTGCATTTCTTCAATTTTGACCCAGACATAGCCCGCGCCGCGCTTGCCGCTGCAGCAGTCCACGCAGTTCGGGGCCAGGCAGCGAAAACGCAGGCCGGCCTCGTACCAGCGCCCGGCGCGTTTTTCGCGCAGCAGGCGTGCGGCATGGTCTTTGAAGCTTTCGGCCATGCGTTCAGCATACAGGGCTGAACCGGCGTCGCACCGGGCCGTTTGCAGCGTTATGAGTACACTCAGTTGGCGACTGGCGGGCCGATTTGCCGGAATCCCGGTCAGGCGGCCCGGCGATGTGGAACCCAGAACAGGAAAAGAAGTGGCGGAAGCGCCCGATGATGCGGCACTGATCGCGCGCAGCCTGCGCGGCGATGATGGCGCGTTTGCGGCGCTGGTGGAACGCCATTGGGCCACCGCCTACGGCAGTGCCTGGGCGGTGCTGAACAACGCGGGCGATGCCGAAGAAATGGCGCAGGAGACGTTTGTCCAGGTGTACCAGAAGCTGGCGGCGCTTCGGGATCCCGGGGCGCTGGGCGGATGGGTGTGGCGGATCGCGCGTGACACGTCGCTCAAGCACATCCGCAAGCACAAGCGTGTAAGACCGGCGGCGGAGGTGCCGGACGTGCCCCAGACCGGCAGTCCGCCCGAACTGCCGATGGTGCAGGGCGAGGAACGCCGGGCACTGATGGACGCCCTGGCTGAACTGCCCGACGATATGCGCGAGGCTCTGGTCATGCGTTACTGGCAGGACCTTGAGTACGAACAGATGGCCGAGCAAACCGGCGCCAGCGAGGCCGCGCTGTACCAGCGCGTGTGCCGCGGGCTGAAGCGCCTGCGCGAACTGCTTGAGGCAAAGGAAAAACTGGCGTGAACACGAACCACGACGAGCCGGGTTTTGACCGCACACCCGAGGGTGAGGCCATGGCGGCGCTGTTGCGCCGTTACGCGCCGCCGCCCAGCAGCTCGGCCCGCGGCGCGGCCGAAGTGCTGGGCCGCCTGCGCCGCCGGCCCGCCGGTCGGCGGGTTGCCCTCTGGCGCTGGCTGGTGCCCGCCACGGGTGCGGCGGCGGCAGTGCTGGTTGTGGTGCTGGCGGCCTGGCCTGACGATTCACGCGGGCCGGCTCCGGTGCCGGCACCCGCCGTGACCCCGGCGGCACAGGACACGCCGACGGTGCAGCGCGGGGCGCCGCAGCCGGCGCTGTCGGCACGCCTGCGCGGCACCAGCGGCAACGGCTGGCGCCTGGATGCCGGCCTGAAGGACGGGCTGCGCGTGGGCGACCGGCTGCGGGGCCCCGGCGGCACCGTGGCCGAGGTTGTGGCCGCGGGCATTTTTGACTCGCGGGTGCGTGTCAGCGGCGAGGCGGCCCGGGGCCAGTTGTTCTTCGTGCAGGACCTGACGCCCGCGCAGGAACGCGCCGCGCGTCTGGCGACACTGGGCGGCGATGCCGGCGCGCTGCTGGATTTCGGCGCCGTGTTTGACCCGATGCCGATGAGCGAGGCCAGACTGGCCGGTCTGGCCGACGGCCGCGCGCTGGTGGTGACCGAGGTGATCGCGTCTGTGCTGCGCGATTTTGAAGGCCAGCCGGAACCGACGCTGGCGGCGCGGTTGGGGCTGCGCGCGGGCGATGTGGTGCTGGCCGTAAACGGCATGCCGGTGCGTGATCTGGCCGGTTTGTACGCGGCACTGGAATACACACGCGGCGGGCGGGTTTCCGTGGCCGTGCTGCGCGGCAGCGCGACACTGGAACTCAGCGCGAAGTAGACGGTTGTTGCACTTTGTTTTTGGTTCTTTCGCGGCTGTTCTGGTTACCGCTTGGTCGTCTTGCTGTGGCCAAAGACCTTCAGCAGGTTCTGGTACGCCGCGTTGCCTTCCAGCTTCGCAAAGGCCGGGTTGTCGTGCAGGCGCTTGCGGTCCTTGAAGCCGTTCTTCACCGCGCGTTCCAGCAGGCGCAGGCCTTCTTCGGGTTTTTCCGGCGCCGTGATCACCGCCAGCCAGAACAGCGTTTCGGCAAAGCTGGGGTTGACACTCAGGGCGCGTTCAAGAAGCGGCCGGGCCTTTTCGGGTGCCTTGCGGCTGATGTGCAGCACGGCCAGGGCCACATAGCCCCGTTCGTCGGCGGGCACCAGCTCGATGCATTTTTCGTACTCGCGCTCGGCGGCCTTCCAGGCTTTGCCCTTTTCGTAAATCTTGCCCAGTGAAATGCGCGCCTCGACGTTGTGGGCGTTCAGTTTCAGGGCGTAGGTCAGGTTTTCTCGCGCGCCGCTCAGGTCGCCGGCCATGCGTTGCAGACTGCCCAGAAAGCTGCGCGCGCGCGGGTCGTCGGGGTTGATCTCCACGGCGCGCTGGTAGTCGGCCGTGGCCAGGTCGAACTTGCGCATTTTGCGGTGGATGTGCCCGCGCAGCAGAAACAGCCGCGCGTCGTCGGCCTTCAGGCGCATGGCCTGTTCAATCTGCTTCAGTGCTTCGTCATAGCGCGCCCGCCGCAGGGCCTGCTGGGCGTCGGTCACCGAGTTTTCAAGCTGCGTGGTCATGGACAGAATCGCAAGCTCGATCGTTTCGTTGCGATCCATTTCCTCGCTGGCCTGTTCTTCGGCCTGCTGGGCCATCTTGTAAATGCCGCTTTCCCCGCCGCGTGTCACGGTAACCGTGCGCCGGCGCTGGCTGCGGATCAGTTCCGCCGCGGCCTCAAGGTCTTCGGCCAGTTCTTCGGCGTCGGGGTAGCGCGCGTCGGGGTTCTTGGCCAGCATGCGGTTGACAATGCGTTCCAGCTCGCGCGGCAGGCCGGGCCGCAGGGTGCTGATCGCCGGGTATTCGTCCTGCTGGTGCATCAGAATCAGCGCCTGGGCGGTCTCGCCCAGAAACGGCCGCCGTCCGGTCAGCAGCAGGTACAGCGTGACGCCAAGGCTGTAAATGTCGCTGCGGCCGTCCACCTTTTCACCGCGACATTGTTCGGGGCTCATGTACGGCGGGCTGCCGCTGTGGCCGCTGGCGGATTCGGTGCCCATGGCCGCGGCCACGCCGAAGTCGCTGATCTTGACCCGGCCGTTGCTGAGAATCAGCAGGTTGTCGGGCTTGATGTCGCGGTGCACCAGATTGCGCCGGTGGGCATAGGCCAGACCGCGCGCGGCCTGGCCCGCGATTTTGACGGCCAGCAGCGGGTCCACGCCCTGGCGCGACACCAGGCGCGACACCGGCACGCCGTCAATCAGCTGCATGACGATGTAGGGCTGGCCGTTGCTTTCTTCGACGGCGTAGACGGGCGTGATGTTGGGGTGTTCAAGCTGGCCGGCCAGCCGCGCTTCGTTCATGAAGCGCGCGCGCAGGGCCTCGTTGTTGGCCAGTTCGCGCGGCAGGACTTTTACCGCCACGTCCTTGTCCAGGCCGGTGTGGCGCGCGCGATACACCAGCCCCATGCCGCCGCGGCCGATGCACGAAATCAGCGTGCACTTGCCCAGCGTGGTACCGGAGAGGTCTTCAGGATCGTCCTTGGTGCCCGGCATGGGTTGGGATGATAGCGGCGATTGGAGATTTATGGACTTCGGATTCCGGATCGGTGACAGCAGCAAGGGCCGGTCATCTCGTGAAGCGACGCTTGAACCCGATTGTTAGGCGCCCTACACTGTTCTGGCCGATGAGGCTGACCAAGGGGATAGTATGCGCAAGATACTGGCTAAGAGGCTGTTTCAAAACCATTCTAACTCCGTAATGCCTTGTTGAAGCAGATCATGGCGGCGGCGAGGGTATGAAACCCGATCAGGCTCAGAGGCGTCTTCTCGTAACACACGCGCAACCTGCGCCAGGCCTTGAACCACGGGATCGTGCGCTCCACCACGTACCGCAGTTTACCCAGCCCGCTGCCGTGGGTGTTGTCTCCGGGCCTTGCCAGCAGAGACTTCACGCCCATGGCCTTGACCCGAATGATGTTCCACTCCCATCCGTAGCCTGATCCGCAAGGTAGTACTCGGGCCGGCAGATCGGTGGTCCCGCAGGCCGCAGATCGGCGGGATGGCGTGCAGCAAGGCCAGCGCGCAGGGTGCCCGTCCGGCACGATGGCGCCCGTGAGAAGTGCGCCAGCGGCACGCCGTTGGCGTCAGTGATCAGGTGGTGCTTGCAGCCTTGCGCGCGGCACGGTCGGTCATGTTCGGGCCAGTGCCTGGGCTGTTCCGCACGCGGGACGCTGTCGGCAGCAGCGGCGGGGAAGGTCAATCTTGCCCTGCCTGTTGAGGCCTGGCCAGGTGAAAGCCCAGATGGTCTGCCAGATGCCGGCTTTGGTCCAGTCAGCGAAGCGTCGCCAGCAGGTGGCCAGGCTGGCGGCTCAAGCTCAGCCGGGATGCTGTTCCAGGCCCCCTGCCGGACTCCAGCACAAAGAGGATGCCCAGCAAACAGGCACGGGGATCGGCAACGGGCCGCCCGCCCTTTGGTTTGGGACGTTCGGGGGGAAGCAGGGGTTGGACGACGCTCCAAAGTTCATCGCTGACCAAGGGTCGAGGCATGGCATTCTCCAGGTTAATGGACCTGCCAAACCTATCGGCCAGCCTCCCAAGCCAACTTTACTGGTTTTGAAACAGCCTCTTAGCAGTTCGTTAAACGCCAGAATCGCTGGCCGCCGCCCGCTGGCCAATGCTGTCGCGAAACTTCACCGCAGCAGCTATCAAGTCGATGCGACGTCTTACGGCGATGTCAAGCTTCTTGCCTTCGCGATAGTCCGCCGCGACTGCGAAATCAACGCGTTTATGCCCGATCAACTTCTTGGCCTCGGCCTTTGCCTTTGATGAACTGGGGCGATAGACGGCGATTGAAAACCCGCCCTGCTGCTTCACCAACCTCATACACGGGATGTCACTGGCACCATCGCCCAGAAAAACCATTCGTTCGAACGGAACCTTGCGGGTCTCGCGTTCAGTCCACGCGTTAAGCGTGGCGTGGTCGGTCACGCCTAGTGCGCCTTTGTTGATGCGGAACAGGAACTGCGTCTTCGTGGTGTAGTTGATTGCCATGGCGATTCCGACTGCCCTGCCGTAGTGGTCGTAACGGAAGGACGAGCCGTAGATCTTGGTAAACTCTTTGGCGATCTTCGTTCCCTCGATCATCTCCTGGTTACCCGCTGAGATAATGTAGTGCCTGACCACAAGGCCACGCGCACGTGCGTAGTCGTTGACCCGCTTGAACCAGCCCTCTACGCCGGGAAATAGCTTCAGGCTACGCCCGTAACGCTTGATGTCCTTTCTGGAAATCTTGACCTCGTTCTTGTCCGCCTCATCGATCATCAGCTGCATGTACATCAGAACATCATCGCCACTGTGTTTCTCGGCCAACTCCCGAACGGTCATCCAGAACTTCTTCTTCGACATGTTCAGGTCTGGAATGAATGCCTGCTCCTGCATGTTGCCGGGCGCAAGGGTTCCATCGAAGTCGTAAATCAGGGCAACTTCCGGCTTCCGCTTCATACAGCCTCCGATGAGGTCAGGGCCCCACACGCGTGGGGCCCCCTCCATCCGTTACCGCTTTCCACAAGGCGGGTCGTAGTAATCCCGCAGGTCCTGCTCGATCGCCATCCGTCCGGCCTGCTGCCGTCCGGGAGTGTAGATTGGGGACACGGCCAGCTGTTTATAGCCTTGCCCGCTCCAACAATTCGCACGCGGGTGGCTCTCCACTCGACCCTTCACGCCGCCAGACTCCCCGACGTCAATGACATTCCAGTTTTCGGAGTCCTTGTTGCGGCCAAGAATCACGTACACCCCTGACGTATCCTGCAAACAACTGGTGTTGTCGAATGGACCTCCGCCGCTGTACTTACTGCCAGATACTCCGGTGAATGTGATCATGAAACTCCTCCACTCCGGCAGTCCCTGCTGCCGATGATGTGGAGGTCGTGGCTTGAAGTGCTGGCCGCGAAACAATAATGTTCGCGCTTCCACGGGAGCCAACACTGACCGCACGACCTCCGGGTTGTCGATCCGGCTCCTGCTTGGCGACCTGAGGTTACCGCCTCGGGTCGCTTTGCTTTACGGCGCCGTCAAGCTTCACTGCATCCCGCCGAACGCCGGCGGGTTACCTGCAACTACGGCCTACCCTTTGATGTTGCGCGGGTCGTTGCCGTGGCTGTCCTTCTCGCCGATCTGGCCGTTGCGTTTCTGGATTACCAGTTCCGCCTGCTTGTTGCGGCTCAGTTCGCGGGCGCGGTCAACAGCATCCGCCTTCTTCGGGTGGACACTGTCGGCGCGTTCGCTGTCCGTGCTCTTGACCTTCCACTGTTTAGTGGGGGTCGGGGACACGAACACCATCGGCTTGCTGCCTTTTGCCTTTGCCATTTTCATCACCTCCTCTCGTCGGCTTCTGTCTGATTGCTGCCATACCGCCCAATGCGGTACAGTCATTGACACTTCAGATTGTAGTGGCCGTCAAGCCAAACGTGACCTTGTTGATAGGTGTCAGTATCCTTACTGAGCCAAATCTTGGAGCCTATACCTCCAACAGGTTGCAGCCACCCTTATCGTGGGCCGATGATGGCTTTGGGAGGGTATGAACATGGCAACCGAACTACCGCAGGACGAAGTGCGGCGCTGGACCGCCAAGCGCCGTGTGGCACTGGTCTTGACAGCATCCTCAGGTGCAGGGCGTCCGTGGCCGACGCCGCACGCAAGCACGGACTTACCGTGGCCGAAATCGAGCAATGGCGCGAGAAGTTCTGGCCGGCGCCGAGAACTCGTTGCGCTCACACCCCGCAACGACAGACAGCTCGGGATCACGAGATCAAGCGCGCCAAGCGGAAGATCGGTGACCTGGTCATGGACAACCGATCCTGCAGGAGGCCCTGAAACCCTACCGCCCTCAGGAGGACGTTGAACGAATAAGGCTGGTTCTGCCCAAGGCGGGCGAAGGATTTGCCGAGTGCTGAACCTGTGCCGAACTGTTCACCGTCCCCGTCCCTCGTCGGTGCGCGCGGTATAGATGACGATGCTGGCGCAGCGCATCCATCAGCTGATCCAGCGATTCCCCATGGGCTACCGGCGCGTCTGGGCATGGCTGATGCATCATGAAGGATTGACCGTGAACAAGAAGGCCGTCTACCGCGTCTTCAGGCTCAAACGCTGGTTTGTGACCCAGCGCAAGGCAACGCAAGGTCAAGGGCCAAGGCCAGCCGCAGCGTCGCGGCGACGGTCAGCAACAAAGACGCTGGGCGATGGACGTAACTCATATTGATTGCGGGGCTGACGGTTGGGGCCATCTGGCGGCTGCCGATCGACTGCCATGACCGACAGATCGTGGGCTACGAGTTCGCGTTGAGGTCGCGGGCCAAAAAGCGGAACGTGCGAGGAAGAAGCCTGCCTGGCAAGATTCATCACGCTGCGGCCGGATGGAGCAACGCCCGTGACCCGTAGCGACAACGGCTGATCTTCCAGAGCAAGCGCTTCCGAAGGCCTGCAAGGACTATCGGCTCAGCCAAGGTTCGTCACGCCTACTACACGCCCGAGCAGAACGGCATGATCGAAAGGTTCTTCCGCAGCCTGAAAGAGGAGTGCGTGTGGCTGCAGAACTTCGATGACTTTGAGCAGGCCAAGGCGGCAGTAGCAAGCTGGATCCGCTTCTACAACTCAGAACGGCCGCACCAGTCATTGAACTACATGAGCCCGGAACAGTTCCGGGCCCAACAAGCAAACCAGGTGGCTTGACTTCAGGGGAGCACTACAATACGCGCCCGCATTTCCGGTGAAGCCTACGGCATCGGGAATCATCAGTTCGTCCAGGTCATCCTATGCCTGGAACACGCCGGTGCATGACTGGTCAATCTATTCCGGAGGAATTGAATCACCTCGACCCCGTTGGGTGATAGTCACGGAAAGCTCTCATCACGCCCGTGTCTACGGGCAAGGCAGCCAATCACCTACGTGGATTGGCTCATACATCTACTGTGCCCAAATAGAGTATGTTCAGTACGTGCAGGTTAACAGCGTAGTGATGGATAATTACATAGGCGAATACCTGAGAGTAGGGAACAACGAGATTCGTGTCGATGGTGTTTGGAGGTATGATGCAACACCAACGACACAGTTGCTATGTGCGAAAAAGGTGCGAGTCAGTGGCGAACTCAAGGCGGGAACCATAGAAGACGACGGCACAATCGGGGTGGAAACAGGTACGTACGAAGAGTTCACTTCATCGGTTGTTGTGCGTCCCACGTGCTACGCATTCGTCGTGCGCCTGACAAACCGGGCAGTAAGACTGGACGACGGTACGCTTGCGTCGAACTACGTTGATCTGGACTTGAATGACGGGGTAGTTGGCCCAGCGCTGCGAGGAACGGCTTGGGGTTATGATGGCCAAGCAGGAACATTGGAAGTTCTTCAAGTGTTTGGGTGATGTCGGGCGCCGCTTGTCGAATGATGTGTACTTTGAGCCGCTATAGGCGAGCTTTGCATCCCGCGCCGCGTATCGAGAGCCGACCGAGTCCGCTATGAGCCAGTCCCAAGGCAGTCAACGCCCTCTCGCATCCGGTCGTTTTCTCGCTGCGGCGTTAGTGATTGCCATTGTCGGGGCTGGATTGGGCATCCTTGTGCTTGGTGATATAGGCGTGCAAGAACCTAAACAGTCGTACGCACCCTCAGACGGCCCCGTTGAGGTTCCGTCAGTCTTCAAGACGGAGCATGCGCCGGGCAGCAATGTCAGTAACACCGTCGTTGAAGCGGGTATTGCGGACGGCAATCCACCGACGGGAGACGCCGGTTTTCGACGCTTCCGCCTGACATGCGCCGATCGAGACGGCAGGCCGGTTCCCGGGGTTGTACTTCTTCTCTCCACGGTACACCCGGACTTTGGTGAGACCGGCCAGCTGGAGATTCAGAGGCTGTTTCAAAACCATTCTAACTCCGTAATGCCTTGTTGAAGCAGATCATGGCGGCGGCGAGGGTATGAAACCCGATCAGGCTCAGAGGCGTCTTCTCGTAACACACGCGCAACCTGCGCCAGGCCTTGAACCACGGGATCGTGCGCTCCACCACGTACCGCAGTTTACCCAGCCCGCTGCCGTGGGTGTTGTCTCCGGGCCTTGCCAGCAGAGACTTCACGCCCATGGCCTTGACCCGAATGATGTTCCACTCCCATCCGTAGCCGCGATCCGCAAGGTAGTACTCGGGCCGGCAGATCGGTGGTCCCGCACGGCCGCGAATCGGCGGGATGGCGTGCAGCAAGGGCAGCGCGAGGTGCCCGTCCGGCACGTTGGCGCCCGTGAGGAAGTGCGCCAGCGGCACGCCGTTGGCGTCGGTGATCAGGTGGTGCTTGCAGCCTTGCTTGGCACGGTCGGTCGGGTTCGGGCCGGTGTGGGCCCCCCAAAAACCGCACGCATGGAGACGCTGTCGGCAACAGCGCGGGAGAGGTCAATCTTGCCCTGCCTGTTGAGCCTGGCCAGTGAAAGCTTCCAGATGGTCTGCCAGATGCCGGCTTTGGTCCAGTCCTTGAAGCGTCGCCAGCAGGTGGCCGGGCTAGCGGCTCCAAGCTCGGCCGGGATGCTGTTCCAGGCCCCGCCGGACTTGAGCACAAAGAGGATGCCCAGCAAACAGGCACGGGGATCGGCAACGGGCCGCCCGCCCTTTGGTTTGGGACGTTCGGGGGGAAGCAGGGGTTGGACGACGCTCCAAAGTTCATCGCTGACCAAGGGTCGAGGCATGGCATTCTCCAGGTTAATGGACCTATGCCAAACCTATCGGCCAGCCTCCCAAGCCAACTTTACTGGTTTTGAAACAGCCTCTCAAAGGGCTACCGACGCCGGTGGCCGGGCCACCTTTGAATTGAGCAAATCCCCTCAGTCACTTAGCGCGCATGTCGAAGATGCCAAGTGGTTTGGCGCGCGCAAAATTGGTCTTTCGGATTTCAAGGCTTTCCCGCAAGACGAGATCATGGATGCCGTGATAGAGGTGGTTCCTGCGGCAGAGTTGTACTTTGACGTCAAGTATGAAGATGGCGAGCTGTATGACGGCGAAGTTGCGATCGAAAGTGACGCGTGGCAATGGGCGGTGCGGGTTACATCTGGACGAAGTGGGTCAGCCCTGGTTCCAATGAAAGACCTACTGTGCATTGTCAGGCCGAAACGAGTCGGTTATGAGGTGTTGTTCTATGTAGTTCGCGCAGCCACGCTTGAGGGTACCTCTTCTGTTTCGCTCACCGTTCAGCGAATGTCGCGCGATTTTGGAGCTTTGAGCTTCACCATAGGTCGACCAGCAAGCGGCGACCTGCTGAGTGTTCGGTACTCCATTGTTTACTTTCCTGGCCCCACTGTTGTAGCTGAGGGTCGTTTGAACTATTCAGAATTGGGTGTCGGACGCTACGAGAAGACTCAAGCGCGTCCGGGAACATATGAGATAACTGTTCGTAGCGGGAACGGAGTTGCATTCTGCAGGGCGGTGGTAATGCCCAGTCAAATGACTTCGGTTGAACTTGAGTGGGACGTTGGCGCGACGATACTGGTTTCAGTCACAGACGCTACCGGCAAACCGATTAGCGGAGCCGTGGTACGCTACCCGTCGGGTGCGTACACGGTGTTTCCAGCAGGCCGCCAGCTGGGTGGACGAGCGCAGCTAACGGACTCGTCCGGCACTGCGAAGCTTTTGGCGGTCGCTCCCGTGCCGCAGGAGTTCGTGGTTGAGGCGGAAGGCTTTGAAGTGGGGGAAGTACAGGTTGCGCCCGCCGCCGCTGGGTTTGTTCAGGTTACCTGTGTCCTGCATCCAGCAAAAGGTCGAGTATCCGTAACACTTACGAACGCCCTGTCGCCTGGATTTTATCTGATCTCGTACATTCGACCGATGAATGGTGGCGCGAGGCTCCAAGACATCAAAGCTACCGCGGCTGGATCCCTGGCGCTGGAAGGCTTACCGAGACGGGCATACACTTTCGTCGTCCGGGGCGCCGAGAATGGACCGGTTGCGACGTGCGACGTAGACTTGTCAAACGCGAATGGAATCGTCGAGATTGCCATTGATGTAGCCAAATTGCGGCCATTCCTTGAGTGACCGATGCTGTTTGCGGAGGACGAGCGCAGCGGGACACAGGCAATCACCCGCCCAGATAGCTCATCTCGGCTTTGGGCACGGGGGAGGCGTTGGCGGCGCGCAGCTCGCTGTAGCGGTCGTCGCGGGCGCGCCAGATGGCGGCAATGGCCTTGGCCAGTGACTCGTCGCTGCCGCCGTTGCGCACCAGGGCGCGCAGGTCGTGGCCCTTGGCGGCAAACAGGCAGGTGAACAGTTCACCCCGCGCGCTAAGCCTTGCGCGGGTGCAGTCGCCGCAAAAGGTGTTGGTTACGCTGCTGATTACGCCGATCTCGCCCGCGCCGTCGGCGTAGCGCCAGCGGCTGGCGACTTCGCCGGGGTAGTTCGGGTCGGCGCTTTGCAGGGGCCAGCGGGCGTTGATGCGGGCCATGATCTCGCGTGCCGGCAGCACGTCGTCCATGCGCCAGCCGTTGGTGGTGCCCACGTCCATGAACTCAATGAAACGCACGACCACGCCGGTGCCGCGCCAGCGCAGGGCCATGGCCTCGATCTCGTGATCATTCACGCCGCGCTGCACCACCATGTTCAGCTTCACGGGGGCAAAGCCGGTCTGTTGGGCGGCTTCCACGGCCTTGAGAATCGGCGCCACGCCCACGCCCTTGCCGTTCATGCGGCCAAAGGTGGCGTCATCCAGGCTGTCCAGGCTGATCGTCACGCGGTTCAGCCCGGCGGCCTTGAGGTCACGGGCCATGGCCGGCAGCAGCAGGCCGTTGGTGGTCAGGGCAATGTCTTCAATGCCTTGCACGGCCCGCAGTTGCGCAATCAACTGGGGCAGGTCGCGCCGCAGCAGCGGCTCGCCGCCGGTGATGCGCAGCTTGGTCACGCCAAGCGCCGCAAAGGCCCGCGCCAGGCGGGTGATTTCTTCGTAGCTGAGAATGTCGGCCTTGGGCAGAAACTTGTAGTCCGGCCCGAACACCTCGGCGGGCATGCAATAGCCGCAGCGCAGGTTGCAGCGGTCGGTCACCGAAATGCGCAGGTCGCGCAGGTGACGGCCACGGGTGTCGGTTGGCGTGGGGATTGCCATGCCATCAGTGTGCCCCGTGCGCCGCCAAAGGGCCAGCGGGGGCCTATCCGGCGCGCGGCTTCCTTGTTAAGAATCCCGCAGCATGACACAGCAGGGCAACAAGCACTTTGTGGTGATCCGCGTGGCCAGGCCGGCCGACGAAGCCGATTTCTTTTCACGCGTGTTCAACGCCCCGGCCATGGTCGCCGGCGAGACCACGCGCCTTGTGGACACCGGCCGTTTTGTCGTGCGGATTGAACTGGCCGCCACGCCCGCCGAGGCCACCAGGGGCATGCACTTTGAAATCAGCGTGGACAACGTGAACCGCTTTGCCGAAGAGGTCTGGAACCGCGGCGTCAAGTACGCCTCGCGCCCTTTGAACGACCGCGACGGCATGCGGCGCGTCGGCTTTGTCAGCCCCGGCGATATCCGGATTGTCGGGGTGGGGCCGCTCAAGCTTGATTCCACCGGCGCCTTTCCGGCCTTCAAGGATGGCAAGCCGATATGAGCCACGCCAAGCCGCCCAGGGGCGCGAATCTGGAGACCTTTGACAGTCCCTCGGTGCGCGACTTTCTGGTTCGCATTGAGGCGCCCGAGTTCACCTGCGTGTGCCCCAAAACCGGGCACCCGGATTTCGCCAACATGATCCTTGAGTACGTGCCCGACAAACGCTGCCTCGAGCTCAAGGCCTGGAAACTCTACATCCATGCCTGGCGCAACGTGGGCATCTTTCACGAGGCCGTTACCAACCGTATCGCCGACGACCTGGTCAAGGCGCTCAAGCCGCGCTGGCTGCGTCTGACCGGCGCCTTTCACGCCCACGGCGGCATCACCACCACGGTGGTGGTCGAACACGGCAGCCGCCCGGATTCCATCACGGCCTGACCATTTGGCTTTGGCGCGCCGGGGTGGTTAACTGCGCGCATGGGCCAATTTGACGGCAAGCGTGTTCTGGTCACCGGAGGCGGCACCGGCATCGGCCGCGAGATCGCCCACGCATTTACGCGCCAGGGCGCCATTGTCGCCATCTGCGGCCGCCGCCCGGGGCCACTCAAGGCCGCGCGTGATGATATGGCCGAAGCCCGCGACCGCGTGCACGTGATCGAGTGCGACGTGAGCGACCCCGAAGATGTTGCCGCCATGGCCGCCAGGGTGGAAAAGCTGATGGGCGGCCTGGATGTTCTGGTCAATAATGCCGGCGTGGATGAACGCGGCCGGATTGAAGAACTTGAGCTGCGTGCCATAGACCGCGTGCTCAGCATCAACCTGCGCGGCGCGATCATCACCACACGCGCGTTTCTGCCGCTGCTGCGCAAAGCCGGGCGCGGGGCGTGCGTTCTGAATATCTCCAGCACGCTGGGCAGCATGGCCGAAGAAAGCAGCGTGGCGTACTGCATCAGCAAGGCCGGCCTGGAAATGCTCACGCGCTGTGTGGCGCTGGACTGCGCGCCCGAAGGCATTCGTGTTAACGCGATCGCGCCGGGCGTGGTGGACACGCCGATCCAGGACCGGATCAAGGGTGAACTGGGGTACCAGGAGTGGCGCTCGCAGATGGAACACCTGCACCCGATGCGCTCCATCGGCCGGCCCAAGGATGTCGCGTCGGCGGCGCTCTTTCTGTGCGGCCCCGAAGCCGACTGGCTGACGGGCGTGATTCTGCCCGTGGATGGCGGCATGACCGCGCGCTAACGCGCCCCTGTTGCCCAGCGCGCGGCACCAAGTCCCGCGGCCCAGGGGATAAACTCAAAGCCCGTAAACCCGAGACACAGCAACTGGTTTTCGGTCAACACCATGCCGGGCGGGCCGGTCAGGACTTTGCGGCCTTGCGCGCTGCCCACAGCCCTGTGCAACTCGGCCAATGCTGCCAGCACGGCGCGAATGCGGGTCTGGGTCAGTGTGATTTCAGACGGGCTGGTCCAGATGCGGCCCCCGGGCGTGACGGCTTCCATGGCCGGCCCGACCAGCGCGACGGCGGGACCGGCTGTGGTCGGGCGCGCAAAGCGCGAGGGCCGCAGTGTGCCGTCGGGCGCGATCATGCCCGCCTGAACCAGCGCCGCCACCGTCGCCAGAACGCCTCCGGTACAGAGGCCGGTCGGCTGCGCGCCGCCAAGAGTTTCCAGCACTGTGCGCGTGCTTAGCGGTGACCATTCCACCCAGTAGATCGCGCCGTCCTGGTGGCCGAGGTCGCCGTGCAGGGCGGCGGGGGCAATGCCGCCAAGGTCAAATACACAGGCCGGCTCGGGCGCGCCTGCTCCCAGTCGCAGGGCCTGCGGTCGGCTCAACTCGCGCCCGATCCGCACGTCGCCGTCGGTGCCGGGCTCTTGGGCAGCAATCACGCCGGCGGCCAGATCCAGGATCAGGCGGAGCCCGGCCTCGGGGTCGGCCACGGTGACGCGGCCGTTGCCCCCACCAGGGCTGACCTGCCAGCCAACCAGTGACGGTGACGGAGCGGCGCCGGGTGCCCCCACGGGAGCGGCCTGCACAGTCAAAGGGCCGTGCACGCCGCCGCGGCAGGCCAGCCACACCGGTTTGCCTTCGCGCTGGTGCTGGGGCGCAACGGGCCGGCCCTGCGCGTCGCGGAAATGATCGGGGGTGTCCAGCACCACGCGGCACTGGTGGCAGGACCCGTTGCCGCCGCACGAACTGGCGATATGCACGCCGCTGCGGCGGGCCAGCATCAGCAGGTTCTCGCCCGGATGGGCATCCACGGTGCGACGTGCGTTGGCAAAGACGACGGTGTGCATGGTCCAAGCCTGTCATGAACAGGCCGTCCGTGGGACAGATTTTTTCCGTCATGCCATGAACCTTCGGCCCGTGCTGTCGTTTGCATGGGTGTCACGCCAAACCGGCCGTCTGTACGCTGAGCACAGCCACCAGACAGCCAAGCAGGCGGACACTCCGGGTAACAACCGATGACTGTTGCAGGGCGGAAGATTCCGCCGCGGCGATGGTCTGTCCGGATTCGGTTGCAACCGGTGGGGACCCCGAACGCAGTCATGCGTGGCCAGGGCGGCGGCAGTGCAGACCGTGCCGCCACCCCGGCCCGCGGGATCAAACAGGTAGAACTTTCGCGCGAAGGTTTTGCTGAAGGTTTGCTGTTGAGGAGGGGCGCCTCGGCCCTTCCTCGCCCCGGGAGCGGGGAGGGTGTGTAGCCCTCCCCGTTTGTTATCCGGAATCCTGCCCCGAT
This sequence comes from Planctomycetota bacterium, assembly GCA_015075515.1. GTDB lineage: Bacteria > Planctomycetota > UBA8742 > UBA2392 > UBA2392 > H3-PLA7. Next base: position 642,148 of record JABTUE010000003.1, on the reverse strand, counting down.
GTCGCGGCCCCGGGTACACTCGGGCCATGGCCTCGCCCGTGCTTTGGAAAATCGGAATCGCCGACGACGTGGATCGCGAGATCGCGTCGCGCCTGACCGCTGCCGTGCTGTCCGCGCCGCTGTTTTCCGACGCGCCGGCGCTGCACATGGCCACCCCCGAGCGTCGCGCCCGCGAAGTCAAGAAACTGGTTGGCCACGATTACCCCGAAGGCACACCCGAACGCCTGAGCCGCGAATTGCTCAGGCGCTTTGCGCCGCACATACGTCTGCGCGGCGATGTCGAACGCGACTTTGATTTTTTCGGCGCATTGGCCGAAGCACTGCGCGCCACCGGCGGGTCGCGCCGCGTCAGTCGTTCGCTGGTCGAGCAACTGCTTGAGGCCTGGCGCCGTGTGGCCCAGGTTCTGCCCCCCGGCCCGGATCGTGCTGGCCCGTGGCTGGATGCGCTGGGCGAACGCGGCGCGCTGCTGCGGGCCGTGATGGCGGGCTATCTGGCGCGGCTGGATGCTGCCGGCGCCCACGACCCCGAAGACGCCCCGTGGCTGGCGGCCCGGCTGATGCCCCAATGGGCCGCGCGCCGGTTTGCCCCGCAACTGGTGGTGGTTCAGGACCTGGATCGGGTCTGGCCGGCGCGCCTGGCATTTGTCGAGGCCGCACTGCGTGCCGGCCGAAGCGCCCTGTGTATCGCGCGCGGAAACTCCGACCTGTTGCCCTTTGTGCGCGAACCCAACGAAGCGCTGGCGGCGCTGGTGGACACACTGGGCGGGGCGCCGGCCCTGCCGCCGGATCTGCCGCGCCGGCAACTGGCCGACACGCTGCTGGCCTGGGCGCGAGAGGAGCCGCTGGCGCGGCCCGCGGCTCTGAACCTGTTGAGGCCGGCCACCCGCGCGGCCGAGGTGCGCCAGACCGCGCGCGAAATCAAGCGCGCCGCCCGCGACGGTGTGCCGCTGTCGCATATGGCGGTGGTGATGCCGCGTACCGACGCCTATGCCGATTTGGTGGCCCAGGAATTTTCACAGGCCGGCATTGCCTTTGATTCTCCGTTTGAGCTGCCGCTGGCCGACGCGCCGCCCGTGGCGGCGGTGCTGGAACTGCTGCGCGTGGCCCACGGCGGCCTGGAGCGCCTGCCGTTGCTGGATGCCCTGCGGTCACCCTGGTTGCCCTTTGGGGCCGGGGCGCACCTTGATGCCGTTGCCGCCGCAACGCGCGAAGCCGGCATTGTGGGCGGCACCTCCGTGGCCAAAGACTGGCGTCAGCCGCTGGAGAACTGGTGCAAGGCGGCCATGCCGGGCAAGGCCGAAGAATGCCGTCGTCACTCAGCGTGGCTGCTGCAGATTCTGGAACTGCTGGTGCCGTTGTCCGGTCGGGCGATGCAGGCGTCACGCTTTTTTGACACGGTCGAAAATCTGCTGCGCGCCAGCGGTGCCCGCCGCGTGGCGAACACCGACGCGCAGCAGGGCGCTACGGCGCGTGCGGCCATGCACGTGGACGCGCTGTTTCAGTTTGCGCGGCTGCTGGTGCAGATGCGCGCGCAGTTTGCCGCCCAGGCTGACCCGGTGCTGACGACCGGGGAACTGATCCGCGCGTTGACGGAACAGGCCCGGGCCAGAACCGTGCGCCCGCCCGAAAAGGGCGGCGAACGCGTGCGCGTGCTGGGCCTGCGCGAGGTGCGCGGCGCCGCGTTTGCGCGGCTGTGGGTGCTCGGGCTCACCGACGGCGACCTTCCGTTGCCCGGGCCGGAAACCATGTTTTTGCCCGCCGCGCGCAAGGCCCAGGTCGCCGCCGTGCTGGGTGAAGAGACCGCGGCCCGGTTGTGTGCGCCGGTGGACGCGCCGGCCCAGGCCGATTATCTGTACGCCTGCGCCCTGGCCGCGGCCGAACACGTAACCCTGATGCTGCCGGCAGCCGACGGCGAGACACCGTTTGTGCCCGCCACGCCGCACGCCCGATTGCTGGCATGTCTTGATCTGGAGCCGACGGCACTGCCTCCGGCCGACGATGCCGTGCCGGTGTCGCGCCACGCGCTGGCGGTTTGCCTGGCGGCAAACCTGTGCCGCGTCGAAGCCGGTGAGCCCACCGCCGCGCCGGTGGAACTGACTGACCCGGCGCTGTTGGCGGGAATGCACGGCCGCCGGATGGAACTTTCACGTGGTGATGCGGCGGCGCTGCCGGGCGAATTCGAGGGAATGGTGGGCGCGCTGCCGGAACTGGCCCGGCGTTTCGGACCGGGCGCCACGGACTCGCGGTTGTTTTCCCCCAGCCAGTTCGATGTCTATGCCGAATGCCCCCAGCGCTTCTGGGCGCGCTATGTGATCGGCGTTAAACCCGTTCAGGAACCCACACTGGATACCCCGGCCTGGGCCGTCGGCACGCTGCTGCACACCACGTTCGAGAAGTTCGTGCTGCTGCTGCGCCGCGAGGCCGGCCAGCCTGAAACCCTGCCCGACCCGGCCGCGCGCCAGCCCGTGAACCTGTTGCAGCTTGCCGGCGGCAACACGGACGCCGCGCGCGAGTTGGGGCACCGCCTGGTTGCCCGGGCGTTTGAACAGGCCTGTGCCGAGCACCAGGTGCAGGGCCCGTTCTGGTCGGGTCTCAGCCGGCTGATTACCTCCGGTCTTGCGGGCGCGGGCGGCGAGTTCGGCCGCGGAGTGCTGGCGCGGTTTGTGGAACACGAACTGGCGCGAAACGCCGAGGGCTACGGCGTGCGCTTTACCGAGTTCAGCTTCGGCAAGGATGCCACCGGGCCGGATGCGTTGTCCGCGCCGGTGGAACTGCCCGTGCCCGGCGGCAGTGTCCGGCTGCAAGGCAGCGTGGATCGTGTGGACGAAGGCCCGCGGGGCCTTGAAATCGTGGACTACAAGACGGGCAAGGCCAAAACGACGGCTGAAGTGCGCGACGGTGTGGCGTTTCAGTTGCCGTTATACCTGGCGGCGATTTCGCGCGTTACGGGCACGGAGCCAGCGGGCATGTCGTACCTGAAGACCCCGGTCGAAGAAGAACTTGAACGCGACGATGTGACGTTGTTGCGCGGCCAGCCGGCCTACGACGTGGCGGATCTGGTGCGTAACCGGTTGCCGCAGCGGCTGGCGAACATGGTGAGTGCCATGACCGCGGGCCTGTTTGTGCATGTGCCGTTCGTGCCGGTGAACAAGGCCTGCCAGTACTGCGACTACGCCGCGGGCTGCGCCGTGCGCGGCCCGGTGGCGGCCGAGCGCCGGCTGCGCTTCGCGGCGGGCAGGGCAATGACGGGCCTGTATCTGCCCGATGTGGAGACGCCATGAAGCCGCCGGCCGCGACGGACAAACTCAACGACGGTCAGCGCGCGGCGCTGGATCTGGGCCGTGACCTGCTGGTTTCGGCCGGCGCCGGCGCGGGCAAGACCCAGGTGCTGGCGCTGCGTATTCTGGCGGCTCTTGAGTACGGCCGCGCGCGTGTGCCTGAAATTGTGGCCTTTACGTTCACAGAAAAGGCCGCGGCCGAAATGCGCCAGCGCGTGCAGGGGCTGCTGCTGGCAAGGCTGGAGGAACTGCGTGCCGCCGGCCCGTCGCCGGAACTGGAAAACCTGCGACGCGCGCGGGCCGAATTTGCCCAAAGCCGAATCACCACCGTGCACGGGTTCTGCCACCGGTTGCTGGCCGAATACGCCTGGGAAACCAACCTGGAACCCGGCGCGCCGGTGCTGGAACCCCGCGACCAGGCCGCCTGTCGCGACGCGGCGGTGCGCCGGGTGCTGCTGCACACCGGAGCGCAGGATCCGCTGGCGGGGCCGCTGGAACGCCTGAGCGCCAACGCGCGGATGTTTGCGCTTGTCGCCACGCTGCGAGGAGGGCTGGCCGAGCGCGCGACATTCGGCCGTGCCCTGCGTAACGCCGCGACGGCATGGCGCGACCCTGAGGCGGAGCTGGCCCGGCGCCGCGTGCTGTGGCGGCAGTGGCAGGCGCGGGCGCTGGAACCCGTATTGCAGGCGATGGCGCGTTTTGACCGTGCCGCGATCGCGCGGGCCGCCGGTGCAGGCGACAAGCTGGCCCAGGCCATGCAGACGGCGCTGGAGATCGCGAGCCGGTCCGATGCCGGCGTGCGCGACTTTGACCCGCTGCTGCGGTCGGACGGCAAGCCGCGCAGCTTTGGCAACGCGGGCAACAAGAACAACTGGCCCAAAGACACGCTGGAAGCCGCGCGCCAGGCCATGACCGAAGCCGTCGAGGCGCTGGGCATGGCGCGGGCGATGTTGGGGCGATTTGTCTTTGACGAAGCCCACGAGCGCCGCTGCGGCGGGGTTCTGGCGGATCTTGACGCCGTGTTTGCGGCCGTGTGCGCGGCCTATGCCGAGGAATGTGCCGGGGCACTGGACTTTCTGGAGCTTGAACTGCGGGCGATTGCCCTGCTGCGCGATCATGCCGCCGTGGCGCGTGAGGTCGGCCAGAACATCCGGCTGATTCTGGTGGACGAATACCAGGACACCAACCCCGCCCAGGCGGAACTTTTTGCGTTGCTGGCTGCCGCCGATGCCACGCCGGGGCGTTTTTTTGCCGTGGGCGACAGCAAGCAGTCCATTTACGGTTTTCGCGGCAGTGACGTGAGCGTGTTCAACAACGCCGAGCACGAGATCGCGGCCCGCAACCGTGCCCTGGCCGGCACGCCCCAGAGCCTGCCCTGGGGGCTTGCCACAAGCGACGAACCGCGGCGGCGTCTGGGTTTGATCGGCCTGGACACCAACTATCGCAGCCGCCAGTCGCTGCTGGATGCCGGCAACGAACTGTTCGCGCGTGTGTTTCACCGCGATGTGGTGCGTCCCTTTGACGCCCGGCCCCAGGCCATGCGCCCGCCGGAAGTGCAACCGTTTGACGGACCCGCGGTGCATCTGCACATGATCGCGGCCGCCGGCCGGGCTGCCCCCGGCGCGGCACGAACTGCTACCGAGGCCGAGTTTGTCGCCCGGCGCGTGCTTGAACTTACGGCCGGAGGAGTGCCGGCAGGTGACATTGCCATTCTGGTGCGGCGCGGCACACGCAACGACGACTACCGCGCCGCCTTTGCCAACGCCGGAATTCCGCTGCTGCTGGTGGGCGATTCCGGACTGCTCAATACCCAGGAAGCGCAGGATTGCATCAATCTGCTGCGGTTGTGTGCCGATCCCCTGGACGACATGGCAGCGCTGGCGGTGTTGCGTTCGCCATTGGGCGGCCTGAGCGATCCTGAACTGACGCGTCTGGCCCTGTCCGGGCGCGGGCCGCTGCTGGAACGTTTGCGGAAATGGTCCGGCCTTGCTGACTGTCCCGCCGGACAGCGTTTTCTGGGTGTGTATGACGAGTTGCAGGCTCTGGTCGGGCGCGAGCCGCCGGCGCTGTTGCTGGCACATGCCATTGGCGCGCTGGGCTATGCCCTGGCCATCGGCTGCGGTAACGAAGCTGACCAGCGGCTGGCCAACCTGAACCGCCTGGTTGAGGTTACGCGCGAGTTGCAGACCCGCTGGCCGGTGCTGGGCTCGCTGGCGCGTGAACTGGCCGCGCGCGCCGCCGATTCTGACGACGAACCGCAGGGTCTTGCCGAACAGAGCGCCGGCGGCGTGCGCCTGATGACCGTGCACCGCAGCAAGGGGCTGGAGTTTTCCGTGGTGATCGTGCCGGATATTGGTTCGCGTCCCGGCAGCGATGCCGGGCTGGTGCGTGACGTGCCGCCCGATCCCGCCCGGCCCCTGGGTCTGTGGCTCAAGGCGATTGCCGACGATACGCGGGGCCAGTTCATGCCTGATTTTGCCGCCTGGCAGGCCAGTCTGGATGCCGCCGAACGTTCCGGGGCCGAGGAAAAGCGCGTGCTGTATGTGGCATGGACTCGCGCCAAGCACCAACTGGTTCTGATCGGCACCATGACCAGGGAAGTGCAGGGCGAATCCTGGGGTGCCCAGATTCTGCGCGCCATCGGTGTCACCGAGTTCGGCCAGACGCCGACCCGTCTGCCCCGCGGAATGACCCTGAACTGGCAGCAGCCCGCCGAGGCACCATTGCCTGTCTCGCGCCAGGAGCAGATCGGGGTGCTGCGCCGGGCCCTGCAAGAGGGGCGCGTCGGTGTGCCCGCGCCGTTGGATGTGTCACTGGTGACACCACTGGAGCAGCCGCAGTTTGCTGCTCGCGCCCACGACCCCGAGGCCGCCGAGTTCGGCAGCCTGGTGCATTCCGGGCTGGAACACTGCCTGCGCACCGGTAGCCCGGAGGCCGGCCTGGCCGATGCCACGGTGCGAGAACACGTGGCGACGGCGCTGGAGGCGTTGCGCACGCTGCCGCCGGCGATTGAGGAAAAGCCCGAGTTCTCGTTTGTCACGACCGAGGGCGCGCGGCGCGTGGATCTGCTGCGCGTGCTGGCCGGCGACCGCTTTCAGATCATTGACTTCAAGTCCGACGAGATCCCCCGCGCCGGTCTGGCGCAGGTGATGGACGAAAAGCACGGCACCCAGTTGCGCGACTACGCCCGGGCGTTGCGAAGCTATCTGGAATCGCGCGGCCGGCCCTGCTCCGGCGTTGATCTGTACGTGTGCCTGTCGGGGGCGCGCACGCTTGCGCCGGAACAGCGGCTGGTTGAAATCAGCCCATGATCCGGTGGGACTCCAGACTGGCGCGGCAGGTGCTGTTCTTCGGCTTGCCGCTGGTGCTCGGGCTGGCCTGTCATTCGATGTTCAACCTGGTGGACACGCTGCTGGTGGGTCAGTTGGCCGGCAGCGAGGGCGCGGCGTCCATTGCCGTGACCGGCCTGTGCGATCCCGTCACGACGTTCCAGACGATTCTGTTCAACGGGCCGATTGCCGGCGCGGGTGTGCTGCTGGCCCGTGCCGTGGGCCGGCGCGAAGACGTTGAACTGCGCAGTGTGGCGTTGCGCGCGGCGGGGTTTGTGCTGCTGCTTTCGGCGCTGATGTCCGTGCCGGGGTATTTTTTCGCGCGCGAGATTGCCGCCGCCATGGGCGCCCAGCCGGGCTGGCAGCTTGGCCAGTCCACACGCTATCTGGAGATCCTGCTGGGTGGCGGCGTGACGGCGGGACTGTTTCTGTATCTGACCACGGTGGAACGTTCCGTGGCGCGCACCGGCGTGTTTCTGGCGTTCTTCATGCTGTCGAACGTGCTGAATCTGGTGCTTGGCGTGTTTCTGATCTACGGCCAGGGACCGTACCCGGATTTTGTGCCCTTGTTTGTGGGCGGAATCGCCGAAGCCGTCAACGCGCCGCGTCTGGGCGTGATCGGCAGTGCCTGGTCCACGTTCTGGGCCCGGGCGATTTCGTCGCTGCTGCTGCTGGCGATTGCCGTCGCGCGCGGGCCGTTGCGCGGCTCGCTGATGTGGCTGGTGCCGCAGGGCAAGGCGGTGCTTGAAATGTTGCGCATCGGCCTGTGGAACAACGGCCAGATCGCCGCGCGCGGTCTGGCCGGCGGCGTGCTGATCCGCACGCTGCAGGAAGCCGGCCAGGGCAACCCGGCCGTGGTGGGCGGTATCTTTGTCGGCCTGAAGATTGAGCTGGTGCTGACGCTGCTGGCCTTTGGCTGGGGTGCCGCGGCGCAGACACTGGTGGCTACCAGTCTGGGCGCCAACAAACCCGACCGCGCCCGGCACGAGGAACGGCTGGCGCTGGTGTTCGCCACGCTGATCGGTCTTGCGATGGTGATTCCACTGGTAGTGTTCGCGCCCGAGGTTTCGGGCTGGTTCAACGATGACCCGGCGCTGGTGCAATGGTCGGCCACGTATCTGCGCATGATGGCGCCGGCGCTGGGCGTGATTCCGGTGAGCATCGTGATCAGCCAGGCTCTGGTGGCGCGCAACCGGCTGCGGGTTCCGGTGCTGCTGGATTCGCTGGTGTTGCTGGCGGGTATGGCCCCGGCGCTGGTGCTGGCGCTGGTGGCCGGCGGCGGCCCCAGAATGCTGATTGTGGTCAACGTGGCGGCGTGTCTGGTGCTGGCCGCGGCCTACGTTGTGGCGCGGCTGGCCGTTCTTCGCCGCCGCGAAAGCTGAAGCGCGGCCGGATGCGCATGCAGGCGGGGTGGTTGCACGGCGAATCGTTCCGAACCGGTTACGGTATCCGGTGTATCCGGCGACCGGTTGAGCACGCCTTGTTACGGTTCTTCGTCGGCGATTTCGTGGGCTAGCCGGCCCGCCACGCCCACCGTGCCCGCGGCGGCTTCGCGTTGTGTGTCGGGCAGCGCCGGCAGATGCGGCGAAGAAACCGGTGCCGCCGGCCCGGTTTCCTTGGGCGTGTCTTCAAGCGCGCTGTACTGCAGCTCATACAGGTGATGGTAAATGCCGCGCCGGGCCAGCAATTGCTGGTGACTGCCCTGTTCAGCCAGTTTGCCCTTGTGCATCACCAGAATGTTGTCGGCACGCTGGATTGTGCTCAGGCGGTGCGCGATCACGATGCTGGTGCGGCCCTGGGTCAGCTTGGTCAATGCGGCCTGAATCAGTTCCTCGGTGTGGGTGTCAATGCTGCTGGTGGCTTCATCCAGAATCAGAATCGCCGGGTCGAACACCAGCGCGCGGGCAAAGCTCAGCAACTGGCGCTCGCCGGCGCTGAAGGTCTTGCCGCCTTCTTCTATCCTGCTGTCCAGACCGCCGGGCAGGCGTTCAATGAACCTGTCGGCGCCCACGGCCTGGCAGGCCTGCTCGACGCGCGCGCGCGGGATGCTTTCATCGCCCAGGCGCAGGTTTTCCAGAACCGTACCCGCGAACAGAAACACGTCCTGGTGGACCACGGCGATGTTGCGCCGCAGCGATTTCAGCGTGTAGTCGCGGGCGTCCACGCCGTCCACCAGCACGCGGCCGGACTGGATGTCGTAAAAGCGGCTGACCAGGTTGATGATCGTGGTTTTGCCCGCGCCGGTGTGGCCGACAATCGCCACGGTCTGTCCGGGCCGGATGTTGAAGCTGACGCCGCGCAGCACGGGCTCGTTGGGCTTGTATTCAAAATGCACGTTGTCGAACGTGACTTCGCCTTTCACCCGGCCGCGGTCGGTTGCGCCGGGCAGGTCCTTCACATCCACCTTTTCGTCCAGAATGGTGAAGATGCGTTCGGCGCTGGTCATGGCGCCGACGACAATGTCGAATTTTTCGGTGATGTCGCGGATCGGGGTAAAGAACAGTTCGGCATATTGCAGATAGGTCACCAGTACGCCCACGCTGATCGCGCCCACGGCGGCCATCTGGGCGGGCTCCATGCCCTTGCCGCGCAGCACCGCGTCGCCGCACACCCACAACACCAGGCCGATGCCGGCGGCGCTGAGTGTGGTGGCCACGGGGCGAAAGTAGGCCCAGGCCCGCCGCTGGGCCAGAAAGTGACGGCGGAAGTCGCTGGCGATGGCCTCGTAACTGCCGTCGTTGCGCCGTTCTTTGTGGAAGAGCTGCACCACGCGCACGCCGGCCATGCTTTCGGCCATGAAGGCGTTGAGTCTGCTTTGCGCGGCGTACCAGCGGCGGTAGGCGCCGCGCGAATATTTGCGGAACACCAGCGTGGCGATCACCATGAACGGAATCACCGACAGCACGATCAGTGCCAGCCGCGTGTCAATCACAAACAGCATGACAATGATGCCGGTCAGCATCATTGCGTCCTTGCACAGCGTGACTACGGCGACCGAAAACATGCGTTCCATGGCGCCCACGTCGTAGGCCACGCGATTGACCAGCCGGCCCACCGGGTTGCGGTGAAAGAACGACAGCGACAGGCCCTGGATGTGCGTGAACAACTGCACGCGGATGTCGTACAGCACGCGCTGGCCGAACCCGGTCAGCACGTAGGTGTTGGCCCAGTCCACACAAAAGGTGCCGGTGCGCACGGCCAGAAACAGCAGACCGAACGCCGCCAGCTTGTCGCGGTCGGCCCAGCCGCGCGCGTCGGCGCCGAACAGCGACAGCAGGCGGGCCACGGCGTCGCCGGGAATGCTGTGGCCGGTGGCAAACACGATGTCCACCATCGCGCCCACCAGCAGCGGCGGCGATATCGCCAGCGCCGATGACACCAGCACCAGACACAGCCCGGCCGCGATCCGGCCCTTGTACGGCAGGGCGTAGCGCAGCATGCGGCGCAGAAGCACGGGGTCAAAGACGTTGGTCTTGATCCGTTCTTCCAGCAGGTCGTCTTCAAACGCGTCGCTCATGGCTGACAGCCCGGGCTCTGAACCCCGGCCTATTCCTTTCCTGCCAGTTCCTGCTCGAGCTGCTGCTTGCGGTGCAGCTCAAAGTAATAGCCCTGCATGGTCAGCAATTGCTCGTGCCGGCCGCGTTCGGCCACACGGCCCTCGTTCAGCACGATGATTTCGTCGGCGTGCTCCACGGTGCTGACACGGTGGCTGACAATCAGCGTCGTGCGCTCTTTCATCACTTCCTTCAGCCCGGCCAGGATTGCCTCCTCGGTCTGGGTGTCCACGGCGCTCAGGCAGTCGTCCAGCAGCAGAATCGCCGGCCGGCGCGCCACGGCGCGCGCGATCGCCACGCGCTGTTTCTGGCCGCCCGAAAGGTTCACGCCCTTTTCGCCCAGCAGCGTTTCGTACTGCTTGGGGAAGGCCAGAATGTCGCCCTCCACCTGCGCCAGGCGCGCGCACTGCTTGAGCCACTCGGTGCTTTCCGGCGTGAGCGACACGTTCAGAATCCCGGTGCCGGCATTGGCCTCGGTTGCGCCGCTGCGGTAATCGCCGCCCTCGAGCCCCAGAGCCAGGTTCTGCAGGATGGTTTCACTGAACAGGAACGTTTCCTGCGGCACGGCCCCGATCTGCGTGCGCAGCACGTCCAGCGAAATTTCGCGCACGTCCACGCCGTCCAGAAACACCGTGCCCGGCGGCGGGTCGTACAGCCGCGGGATCAGCCCCAGCAGCGTGCTTTTGCCGCTGCCCACGGGGCCGACAATCGCCAGGGTTTTGCCCGGCGCGACGCGCAGACTGACGTTCTGCAGGGCGTATGGCCGCGCCCCGGCGCGGCCGTTGCCCGCGGCATCGCCGCTTGGAAAATAGGCAAAGCTCAGGTTGCGCACCTCGATCTCGCCGCGCAAGCGTTGCAGCGGCGCCGCCGGCGCGGGCTCGACAATCGCCGGCTTTGTGTCCAGCACTTCCTCAATCCGCTGCATGCTGACGTTGGCGCGCTGGAACAGGCTGATCACCCAGCCCAGGCCGATCATCGGGCCGCTCAGGCGGATCAGATAACTGAAAAACGCGATGAACCCGCCCACGGTGATCGCCCCGGCCTGGCGCACCGCGGCGTTGATCTCTCCGGCGCTTGCGCCGGATGCTGCCATTTCGCGCTGGATGGCAAAACCCTCCAGCACCAGCCAGCCGCCGTACATGACCACCACCAGGTCGGCCAGCGCCAGCATCAGCACCAGCAGGGGCTGTTGCAGCGCCTCCAGAGCCGCCAGCTTCAGGGCGCGCCGGCGGTACTCGCCGCTGAGGCGCGCAAAGGTGCGCACTTCGTCGTCTTCGCGGGTGAAGCTCTTGATCACCTTGGCGCCGGCAAAACTTTCACGGGCGCGTTCGGCCACCAGGCTGAGCTGGTCCTGCATTTCGTCGTAACGCTTTTCAATGCGTTTGGCCAGACGCGCCACGATCACCGGAATCAGCGGCAGGGTCAGCAGGCTGGCCAGCAGCAGCTTGGGGCTGATCTGGGCCATGTAGAGGGGCACGATCAGAAAGTACAGCAGCGTGTCAAAGCCGATCAGCAGACCCACCCAGTAAAACTCGCGGCAGGCGTTGATGTCGCTGGTGGCCAGTGTCATCAGGTCGCCGGTTTTCTGTTTGTCGTGATAGCCGGCGTGCAGCCGCTGCACGTGGCCGAAAAACCGCCCGCGCAGGTCGTGGGTCAGGTTCACCGCCCCTTCGCTGTAATACATGGACATGAACCAGCGGAACACGCCCGTCAGCGCGACCACCAGCACGTACAGCACGCCGTACACCCACATGCCGCCCATGAAGGCGTTTTCGCCCACCCAGCTTGAGGGCAGCCAGCCCTGCAGCGGCGAACCGGCGCTGACGCCGCCGCCGGTGGCAAACATCAGATGGTCAATCGCCCACTTGGTGACTTGCGGTGTAAAGGTGTCCAGCAGGTCCACAAAGCAAAGCGCCAGCGTGCCGATCAGGTACGGGCGCCAGTACGGTTTGCAGTAAGCCAGAAGATGAAACAGCCTGCGGATCAATGCTTTGCCTCGCGCGGCATCTTGGCCGCCCCTGCCTGCCTGTCAACGGCCGCTGGTTGACGCCGCCGCCACAGGCTATAGTCGCCGTTTCTGCAACCAACGGGGCTGAACCCACAACCATCCGCTGACGGTTCTACAACGCGGCGGAGTTTCCGGACGGAGAGACCATGCGAATTGCGCGAACTGGCTGGCTGTTGCTGCTGGCATGTGGACTGCTTGTGCCCGCTCTGGGCGCCGTGGAACACGGCGACCTGGCGCCCCGCGGCAGTCTGGGCTACGGGCGGGTCAAAAACCTGGGCGACGGCGCCAAACGCCTGGCCGGCGAAGACTGGATGACGCTGTTCGACCGCGCCCTGCGCACCCGGCGCGCGGCCGAACGCGGCGATTCCGACCCGATCATCAGCGAACTCAAGCGCTTTGTGGACCACGCCGGCACGCTTGAGGTCGCACTGGTGGATCTGATGGTGCGCGACCCGCACGTGCAGATGACCTTTGTGCTGCACTTGTCCGAGGGCGCGCCGCGCGAACTGAGCGAAGCCTTTGTCAACTGGGTCAAGAACGAAGCCCGCGAGGCCGAAGACCTCAGGATCACCCGCACCGAAGTCATCACCAGCGACGTGGCGTTTATGCTGCGGCCCGGTCTTGCGGTGCTGACCATCGGCGGCGCGGCGCGGCGCCACGCCGAAGACGCCCTGCGCGGCGACCTGGAAGAAAGCCTGTCGCGCGTCGAGCGCTTCCGCAAGTGGAACGAAAAGGCCAGCGCCGACATCGAGCTGTGGCTGGACTTCAAGGCCCTGCGCAACGCGATTGAAAAGCTGGGCGAAGAAATGCGCATGGACGGCGAAACGCGCGAGGCGCTGGCATTCATGGAATGGGACAAGTGGGACACGCTGACCGGGTCGGCGAACCTGCCCACCAAATCGGGCGGCGGCATCAGCGCCACACTGGACCTTACCTTCAGCCAGCCTGTCGAAACACTGACTTACCTGCAGCGCCCGGCCGGCGCCTTCCGCATGCTGCGCAGCGTGCCCGCCGATACCCTGGGTCTGGTGGCCGCGCAACTGGGCGGCGACGTCGAGGCTACGCTGACCGACATTGCCCGCGCGCTGCACGAAACCTCCCAGCGCGGCGAGCCCCAGCGCCTGCGCCGCAATCTGGACTGGGCGCGCCAGCGGCTGGCGAACCTGGAACGCCAGTTGAACGACCCCGAAGAACCGATGCCGCCCGAAGACGACAACGACAAGGACGGCAAGCCCCGCAGCCAGGACCGCGTTGCCACGCCCAGAATTGCGGAACCCAAGGCGGAACCCGCGCCCGGCGGCGACAGCGAAGACCCCGAAGACCCCAAGGAATGGATCCGCCGCGAAATCGCACAGACCAAGGCCGAAATCGCCGAGCTGGAACAGCGTCTGCGCGACTTCAAGGCCCGGCGCTTCAGCCCCGACCCCGAAGGCCGCACCAGCGAGCCCAGCGAGGGCGAACGCTTCTACGACGAGATCAACGCGCGGCTGCGCGAACTGGGTATTGAGCGCGCGGCGCTGGCCCAGGTGATCGGGTCGGAGATCGTGGCGGGCTTTGTCGCCCTGCCTGATCCCACCGGCGACGCCCTGGACGACATGTTCAGCCACAACTGGTTTGTGAACCTCGAACTGCGCGAGGGCCACGCCGAAATGAAGAAGAAGCTGGTGGACTGGATGACCGGCAAAGCCCTGCCCAAAGACGCCGACGACTGGCAGAAAGAAGAGGCCAAACGCCGCGCCGAAAAGACGCTGTTCAAGAAAGTGGACGGCGGCGAAATCCTGCGCGAGCGCGGCCTGGAAGGTCTCACCCTGTTTTTTGGCGACAACCTGGTCGGCATGGCCGGCAGCGAAGAAATCGCCCTGCGCGTGCTGAAGGCCAACGCCGGCGGCGGCGGGCTTTCGCCGTCGGTGATCCCCGGCGGCGCCGTGGCCAGCAAGCTGCTGTTCATTGACCTGGCCGAGCTTCTGGCCCGTACCCAGCAGCAGTCCGCGCGCTGGGAAACACGCGAACGCCGCTTCATCACGCCGCTGATTGACGTGCGCAAGCTGCTCAAGGGCGGGTTGCGCCTGGGTGTCTTTAGCAGCGAAACACCCACGCGCCTGACCTTCAGCGCCTCCACCAGCGGCGAAAACAGCCTGCGCCCGCTGCTGGAAACGCTGTGCGGCGAACTTGAAATCGAGCGCGCCTGGCGCCATGACGAAGACATGCTGCAGGATCTCAGCAACGGCCTGAACTCATGGCTGAGCCAGAACGAACAGTCGCTCAAGGCCCTGCCGGCGGACAAGCTCAAGGAAGCCCTGGCGGCGATCACGCCCGCCAAGCTGATGGACGCCGGCTTCTTCAGCCCCCAGGACGGCATGCGCAGCGCCTTTGACCCCGCCCTGGCCAGGCGTTTTGCCGCCATGCTGGAATCCGGCGGCGACGAACTGGGCGGCGAGGGCGGCCCCGGCGACATGAAGGAAAGCGGCTACGACTGGTTCGGCCTGCCCGCTACCTGGCCCTTTGGCGATGATCTGGACCGCGGCTGGGGCGAGTTGCGCGACATCTGGATGGTCTGCGCCAGCAAGGGCAACTGGATGCGCAACGGGCGCGCGGCCATCGTGTTTTCGGCCTCGGCTTTGCGCGTGGTGTGGCTGGAAGAAGCTGACTTCAAACGCATCCGCCAGGCCAACGCCGCCGGCCGCCGCGTGGCCGAACTGCCCGAGGCCGAACCCGCCGAGCTGCCGCGCTGGAAGGTCAAGGCCCGGCTGGCGCGCCAGCGTTGGGACACCTACGCCGCGCAGGATTACGTGCGCCGGGCCGTTGAAGCCGCCAAGGCCGAAGGCCGCGAGTTCGAACTGCGTTTTGACGGCAGCAAAGAGGAAGACCCGCTGGCCAAACTGCGCCAGTTGCTGGGCATCGGCCCCGACGAATGGTTCCACCTGGAAAACCCGCGGCGCCTGGAAATCGAGGCCAAGGGCGACAAGTTCCGCGTGCGCATCAAACAGGGCGACCTGTGGATCGAGATGGACCAGGACGGCAACATCACCACCAGTTGGGACAACGAATAACTCGGCCTGTCGCTGCACGGCGCGGGGCTTTTGCCCCGCGCCGTCTGCTTGTTGACCCGGACACTCCGTCTGCCGGCGCCCCGCCTGTGCGGACAAAAGCCCTTACTGGCGCGCGAACTCGATCCGGAACACGTGGCGGCAGGCCACGGCCCGGCCGTCCTTCCAGGCCGGGCGGTATGCGGCCTCACGCAGAGCACGCAGCAATTCGGCGTCCCAGTTTTCACGGCCGGTGCCTTGCAGCAGTTCGACGCGCGTGGCGCGGCCGTGTTCGTCAATTTCGACGCGGGCGATTACTTTGCCCTCAAAGCCGCGGCGCAGGGCGCGCGGCCAGGTGACTTCGTCCAGCACCGGTGCCCGGTCGCAGTCGGCGGAATCCAGCGGCCCCGCCGGCGCGGGCCGGGGTGCCGCGGCGGGAACAGCGGGCTGGGACTCCGGCAGGGGATCAGGCAGCGGTGCCGGTTCGGGTGTCGGCACCGGCGCGCGGATTGGCCGCGGCGGTACCGGATGGACCGGCGGCGGGGTGAACTCGTCCGGCGGCGGGGGGGTGTGGTCGGGTTCGGCTTCGGGCTGGCGCGGCGGCGGGGGCGGCGCCAGGTCGCCCGTGTCCGGCGGCGGCGTGTCGGGGGCCGGCGCCGGGTCAGGCCGCGGCAGATCCGCCGGCTCAGCCACGGCAAAGGCGGGAGGGGTGGCCGCGTTCGTGATCGAAACCGCGGCCACCCGGGGCATGACAACTTCAGGCCGGGGCAGCGCGCGACCCAGCGCCGCCGCGATCAGCAGCGCGTGCACGCACAACGACCAGACCAGCCATTGCCGCAACACAACCTCCTACCACCGCAGTTCCCCCGACAGCATCACGTTGGTGCCGGGGCCGTAGGTGCCGCTGCCCATGGGGTGATAACTGCGGTTGCCGATGTTCTGCACGCCCATGTTGAACCGGACGTGACGCGACGGCGCCCAGCCCGCGCGCAGGTTGAACAGCACGTACCCCGGTGCGTCGCCGGGCGTGAAGCGCGAATCGGTCTTCACGTTGGGCGCGTACTGGTCCTGGCGGCCCACGATGGTCACGTAGGGTTCCAGGTACACCTCGCCGTGCAGCGCCTCGTAGCGCACGCGCACTTCGGCAAACAACGGCGGGATGCGGTGGATCGGCGTGTCGTTCTTCAGGTCGTCGCCGCGCGTCCAGGTCACGTTGGCAAATACGCCCAGCGCGTCGCCCTCAAAGAACACACGGTCGCTGGGCAGGCCCAGCCAGCCCAGCGCGCCCGACAGGTAAAACCCGGCTTCGGCCTCGAAACCGAAGATGCGCCCGCGGCCGGCGTTTTTGGGCGCCACACCGTTGACGCCGCTGATCGTGACCGGCTGGTTGATCAAAAGGTCTTCCAGATAGTTGAAGAACCCCACCACGTGGGCGGTCATTTCATAGGGCGCGTGGGCCTTGCGGTCGGCGGTGGGAATGACCAGGCGCGCGCCGAGGTCCACGGAATACTGCACTTCGGGGTCAATGTCGGGGTTGGGGAATTGCTGGCCGCCGCCGAACGCGCGCACGGCCGACAGGTCGTCGGTGTTGGGGGCGCGGAAACCGCGGGCCAGGTTCAGCGTCAGCGCCAGCTCATCCATCGGGCGGCCCACCACGGCCACGGCGCCGGTCAGGTCGGTGTAGACGTCGTTGACGCCGTCAAACTGCGGAAAGCGCCGGTCCACGTCGGCCAGCGCGCGGTACATGGACCAGCGCACGCCGTACCGGAACTGCAGCCGGTCGTCCGCCAGGCTGGTTTCGTTCTGGGCGTACACGCCAAAGCTGGTGTAGCTGCACCAGTCGGGGTATTGCTCGCGGTTGTCGTGGTTGGTGTGCGATTTCGTGGTGCGGTTGATGTCCACGCTGCGCGTGCTGACCATGTCGTGGATGGCCTCGGCGCCCAGGGTCAGGCGCGCCAGAGCGTGAAAGTCCAGCACGGCCTGGGTTTTGATGCCCAGGCTGTGGTTGTTGAAGGCCATTTCTTCAAGGCGGTTGGGGCTGCTGCGACGGATGCGCTGCAGGTCTTCCTGCTGGCGGTGGTACCACAGGTTGAGCGCCAGTTCTTCCAGCAGGTCGCGCCCTTCCCAGGTCCAGTTGAGAATCGCCATGTCGTCCATTTGAAGCGTGAACAGACGGCGCAGGTCGGTGCCGACGCCGGGCGCGGGCAGAACTTTCTGGTTGGGCATGATGCCGCTGACGGCGTCGGTGCGGTTAACATCCTGTTGCTGAAAGTGGCTCCAGGTCACGGACAGCGTGTGGCGGTCAAGGCGCACGCCGAACACGGCGCCGAAGCCCCACTCCTCGTAACTGGTGAAGGGCTGGCGGCCGATGCTGTTGCCGCCGACCAGTTCGTCCACGTCGGCGTAGGTGGCGTTGACCATGCCGCTGAACATGGTGGTGTGCACTTCGCCGAACGCGCCGCCCTGCTTGCGGGCGCTGGCGCTTTCATAGCGTCCACGGGCGCCGAAGCCATAGTCGAACTCGGTGAATCTGGGCTGGGCCAGAATCACGTTGATCACGCCGCCCAGGGCGTCGCTGCCGTACAGAACACTGGCCGGCCCGCGCACGATCTCGATGCGCTCGACCATGCCGGGGTCAATGCTGGCATAGTACTGGTTGGGGCCGCCGCGGAACGTGCTGGTGTTGAAGCGCACGCCGTTGACCAGCATGACGATCTCCTTGCCGGTGCGCCCGCGCAGAAACGGCGATCCCTGGCCGCCGGCGGTGTGCTGAAGAAACACGCCGGTGCTGCCGTCCATCACGTCAGGAAGCTGGCCGAACATGCGTTCCTGGATCTGGCGGCGGGTCAACACCGTCACCGCGTCGGGCACGTCCATCAGTTCCTGGGCGCTGCCGCGGGCAGTTACCACCTTTACGTCGGTGCTGCCCTCGTTGGCCGTTTCTTTGGGCTGGGGGTCGGCCCGGCCGGGGGCCGGCGCGGCCGGGTCCTGGGCGTAAAGGGTGGAAACAAACAGACAAAGCACAGCCGGCAGCGCCAGTCTCATGGTGTCGCGCTCTTGAATAGTGGATTGCCCCTGGTGGAGGGCGTGGTTTCTGCCACGCCACAGGGTTCCGGCCGCGTCCGTATTCTGACAGGAAATTGTAAAGATCTTGGCGTGCGGCCCAAACTGTGGCCCCGCCTGCGTCCCGGCCTGCCGATGCCACAGCGTGATCTTTATACGTCAGCTTGATTTGGGGTGTTTCAGCCGCAGGCCGAACAGCCCCAGCCACGCGGCCTTGCGCAGCTTGCCGCGCACGCGAACCAGCGGTTCCAGGCCGCCGCACAGCGCCATGCCGCGGTCAAAGACTTCGCGGGCGCCTTTGCGGTCGCCGACATACAGGCGATGTTTGACGAACTGGGCAAAATCGTGCGCCACGCGCCGGCGCCAGACGGTTTCGTCCCACTGGCTGGTGGATATGCCGATTTCGCGCGCGCGCGCCAGCCAGCGCTCGACGTGGGCGTCCAGTTCCACCAGCCGTTGCAGTCCGGGAGTACGCATCAGCGAGCCGGGCTGGCCGCCCATGTTCACCAGGCTTTGCGGCACGTTGCAGCAGTGCGCGCGCAGCAGCAGGGTGTAGATCCACAGCAGGTCTTCGGCGACGCGAAACCCGGTCTCAAAGCGCGGTGCCAGTTCGCGCCGGGCGACAATGCCGCAGATGTGGGCGTCACGGCGGCGGTCCAGAAAATCGGCCGCGCAGTGACCCTCCAGCAGATGTGCCGGGTCGGCGGGAACGTGGCGGCCGCCGCGTGAATCGGGCTGGAACACCTGGCAGCAGCACAGGTCAGCGCCGCTGCCCGTCAGGGCGGCCATCTGCAGTTCCAGCTTGCGGGGGTCCCACATGTCGTCGTCGTCCAGAAACGCCAGCCATTGGCCGGTGGCCAGTTCCAGGCCGGTGTTGCGGGCCGCCGCCACGCCGCCGTTTTCGCGGGTGACAAAGCGCGGGGTCACACCCGCGGCACGGGTTTCGGACTCCAGCCCGGCCAGCACACCGGCGGTGTTGTCGCGGCTGCCGTCGTTGACCACGCACAGTTCCAGCGGGCGCCAGGTCTGGGCCAGCACCGACCGCACCGCCGCAGGCAGAAGTTCCGCGCGGTTGAACGTGGGCATGATCACGCTGACGGTCTGTGCCATGTTCACATCCGCACCGCCTGGTCGCCGAACTTGGGGTGTTTCAGGCGCAGGCCGAACAGGCCCAGCCAGCGGGCCTTGCGCAGCTTGCGCGCGGTCTTGCGCAGCACGGTGTGGCCGCCGGTAGCGTCCATGGCCCAGCGCCATTTGACGCGGGCTTCGTCCAGTCTGCCGGCGTACAGCAGGTGCTTGGTGAACTGGTCAAAGTCGTTGGCCACGCGGTCGCGCCAGGCCTGTTCGTCCCAGTTGGGGCGGGTGTGGTTGCGCTCGCGCGTTTTGCGCAGCACCAGTTCAAAAAAGTGGTCGCGGCGGATCAGGTCATCCAGTGAACTGACGCGTGACACGGCGTTGGGGTTGTATTCGTAGCGGCCCAGTTCCTGTTCGACGGCGCAGAACGAGGCCAGATGGGCCAGCCGCGCGCACCATTCGACATCCTGCGAGACCTTGAGTTCCGGGTCGAACGGGCCGATTTCGGGCCAAAGCCGGCGCGGCACCAGCATGCTGTTGATGTGGGCGTAAGTTTCGCCGCGCACGTAGGCGGCAGGGTTCTTGCCGGTCAGCAGGCGCTTGGGCGGGGCGGGGTGGCGTTCGCTGCCTTCGGGAGTGACGCGCGTCAGAAAGCAGCAGGCGGCGTCGGCGCCGCTGGCCAGCAGCGCCCGCACCTGCAGTTCGGTCTTGCGCGGGTCAAAGCTGTCGTCGTCGTCCAGATAGCCGAACCAGTCGCCGGTGGCGGCGTCGGCGCCGGTGCCGCGGGCGCGGGCCAGCCCGCCGTTTTCGCGGGTGACAAAGTTCGGCGTCACGCCGGCGGCGCGGATTTCGGGCTCAAGTGTCGCCAGGACACCAGGCGTGCTGTCGGTGCTGCCGTCGTTGACCACCACCAGTTCCAGCGGGCGCCAGGTCTGGGCCAGCACCGAGCGCACGGCCGCGGGCAGCAGATTCGCGCGGTTGAAAGTGGGAATGATGATCGAGACGGTGGGGGAGGCTGTTGGCATGTTGGACGCGCTCCGGCGGCCAACATACATTCCGGCCTGTGTGCAAGGAGTGCCTGTGGGCGCCGCGCGACCGCATCTGCTGGTGCTGACCGACATCTTTCCGATGGAGATCCAGCCGTTTGTCACCTCGCATGTGGCCCAGATGCAGGACCGCGGCTGGCGCGTCAGCGTGGCCGCGCGGGTGGTGGACGCGGGGGCACTGGCGCGTTTTGCGGCGGGCCGCCCGGCGCTGGAGGTGACCGAACTGCGGCCTCTGGGTGCGGCGCTGGCGTCGCGGCGCGGGCCGGCGCGGTTGTGGCCGCTGTGGCGGCGTTTTGGCGCGGATTACTGGCGCGTGTTCGGTCTGGCGCGAAGCAAGAAGCGCGCGGCCGAATCCTGCGTGTTGTACGACATCGCGCGTCAAATACGCCCCGACGCCATGCACGCGCACTTCGGCAACATCGGGCTGCTGGCGGCGCCGGCCGCCCGCGCGCTGGGCATTCCGCTGCTGGTGAGTTTTCACGGCGAAGAACTGATGGGCCACGGCAGCGAAGCCCCGCGCGCCGTGTACCGCCGCGCCATGCGCGGGGCGCACGCCGTGGTGTACAGCGGGTACATGCAGGAAATCGCCGCTACGGTGCTGGATTGCGCGGTGCACCGCGTGCCGTTTGGCGTGCCTGTGGAAACATTCTCGCCGCGCCCGCGCGCCGAGCAGTGGCCGGCCTCGATCGGGCTGCTGGTGGTCGGGCGGCTGATTGACTACAAGGGTCAGGATGTGGCGCTGCGCGCGCTGAAGCTGTTGCGTGACGGCGGCGGCGACTGGCGCCTGATGCTGGTCGGCGACGGCCCGGCCCGCGCCGGCCTGGAGGAACTGGCACGGTCGCTTGGCGTGGCCGGGCACGTGGAGTTTGCCGGCGTTCTGCCCCAGCCCGAAGTGGCCGAGCGCATGCGCCGGGCCGACATTCTTCTGGTGCCGTCGGGGATCGGGGCCACCGGCTGGCAGGAAACATTCTGTCTGGCGGCACTGGAGGGCATGTGTACCGGTCTTGCGGTGGTGGCCACGCGCACCGGGGCGCTGCCGGACACGATTGGCGATGCCGGGCCGCTGGTGCCGCACGGCGACGCGCGCGCTCTGGCTGACGCCGTGGCCGGCCTGGTGTCGCGCGACACGCCGCGCAGCGCGGCGGCGCGGTCTCTGGCCAGTGCGTCGCGTTTCAGTCTGGACAAGATGGGCCGGGCCTATGACGAGCTTACGCGGTCCGTTGCGGGGATTGGGGCTCCGGCCTGACCGCGTCTGGTGCCGGCGCCGGTTCGACAAGCTGGCGGATCAGTTTGGCCAGACGCAGGTCAAGGTCCAGGTACTGTTCGGCGCGGCGGTAGTTGTCCTCGATCGCGTCGCGCATGGAATCCCACGTTTGGGGCGTCACGCGGTTGCAGGCGCGGATCAGCCCCCACAGCGTGCGCGCCACAATCATGCCGCGCGGGTTGAAGTATTGGGCGATGTTGGTGCAGCCCCAGTAGATCGGCACCGTGCGCGTGCGGAAGCAATCCACGATCTTTTCGGTGAAGTAATCCGGGGCGCGGCAGTTTTCAATCGCCACATGAAACTGGGATTCAAAGGGCGGGTGCTTGTCCTCGCCCAGCATCAGGCTGTCCGGCGGCAGGCTGATGCCGGCCTCGGTGAATTGCCGGCTGAAATAAAGCTTCAGCGGGTTGGTGATTTTTGCGGACTTGCGCCAGAACTTCTGGCGCAGGCGGTGGCCTTTGGTGATGGTCTTGGTGCCGATTACGCTGGAGATGCTGAATTCCTTGCGTTCGGGCTGGCGGCCGACCCAGGCCGTACCGTAAACGAATTTCGTGGCGTGGGCAAAGCGCCGCAGCACCCACGGGTCAAATGTAAGGATGTGGTCGAACTCTGCGGCAAAGCGCGCGGTTTTTCTGCGCAGGTTCTTGATCACCACCGGTTCGCACAGAAACAGCACGCGCACCACGCCGGGTTTGCGCGGTTCGGTGGGGAACTTGTCCTGAAACACTTCCACCGGCCGCGAGAACTCCAGCGGCAGTTTGGTGCCGTAATCGGAATGGACAATCGCCTTGTGCATGCGGCCGGGCCTCCGCCGCATTGTGCGGATGCCGCGGTGATTGCACCAGTGGCGCGGCAGTCGCTTGCCCATTGCGCCGGGTGTTGCCATCCTCTGCGGCCATGGCACTGCCCAACCGAAACGCGATCTGGCGTGTGCTGGTCACCGGCGGCGCGGGCTTTATCGGCTCGAACCTGGTGCGGCGCATTGAGACCGAATGGCCCAACGCCGTGGTCACGGTGATTGACGACTTCCGCAGCGGCGACTTCCGCAACCTGGAGGGCTTCCGGGGCGACCTGATCGCCCAGGACGTGGCCCAGGCCGACCTGAGCGGCTATTTCAAGCCCAGGGAATTCGACGCCATCTTTCACCTGGCCAGCATCACCGACACGCGTGAATCCGACCAGCGCAAGATGTGCTGGGACAACATTGAAGGCTTCCGCAGCGTGCTGGAGTACGCCCAGGCCTCGCGCACACCCGTCACCTACGCCAGCAGCGCGGCGACCTACGGCATTGACGGCAAGGTGAACATTGAAACCGACCCGCGCAAACCCGCCAACGTGTACGGGTTTTCGAAGGTGCAACTGGAAAACCTGGCCCAGCGCCTGATGGACCGGCCCGAAAACGCAGGCTGGGCCGTCAACGCCGTGCGTTATTTCAACGTGTACGGCCCGCACGAACAGCACAAGGGCCCGATGGCCAGCATGGTGTACCAGCTTTACCTTCAGATGAAGGCTGGCAAACGCCCGCGCGTGTTCAAGCACGGCGAACAGAAGCGCGACTTCGTGCATGTGGATGACGCGGTGCAGTGCACGCTGCTGGCCATGCACAGCGGCAAGCCCGGCGTGTTCAACACCGGCAGCGGCGCGGCCCAGACCTTCAACGACGTGATCAGCGAACTGAACAAGGCGCTGGGCACAAGCCTGCTGCCCGAATACATCGAGAACCCGTACGCGTTTTTCCAGCCCTTTACGCAGGCCGACCTGGCTCGCTCGCGCGCCGAACTTGGGTATGATCCGAAGTTCCCGCTGGCCGCGGGCGTGGCGCGGTACGTGGAGTGGCTGAAACAGACAGGACGCTGAGGCATGGTCGCACCCGCAGATCCCGACGGCATTGTCCGCGCTGGAGCCCCGGCCCGCGTGGATCACACGATTGACGCCTGGGGCTATGTCATGACGGTCACCGACCGGCGCCGCGCGCTGGTGGGGTGGCTGTTTTTCGGCGGCGGTTTCTTGCTGGTGCTGGTACTGGCGTTTCTGCTGGTGCGCTTTGGCGGCTACAACAAGCACGCCAACGCCGCGGCCAACATGGTGCGTTCGGGCGAAATGGAACCCGCGATTCTTGCCGACGCCGTGCGCCAGCACAATATCCGCAGCGTGGTGCGTCTGGTCGGCACCGACGGCGCCGACGCCGAAAGCTACCGCCGCGAAGCCGAAGCCTGCCGCGAACTGGGCGTGCGCCATTACGTGGCCAAGATGGCCGCCACGCGCCTGCCCTGGCGCAGCGAACTGCGGCGGCTGTTTGAAGTGCTGGACGAAATCGCCGCCGACCCAAGCCTTCAGCCGGTGCTGATCCATTGCAGCGCCGGGTCAGACCGCACGGGGCTGGCCAGCGTGATCTGGATGCACGACTACAAGGGCGTGCCCTATGCCGAGGCCAGGCGGCAACTGGCCTGGGACCGCTACATGCACGTGCGTTTCGGTGCGGCGGGCGAGATGACGGATTTCCTGTCCATGTACGAGGCCTATCTGGCCGAGAACCCGCGCCCCAGGCTGAACATCGGCCAGTGGGTGGCGCGGCACTACTTTGTCGAAAAGCCCGGTCGCCAGCCTGAACCCTGGCTGGACGGCACGCTGTACCGTCCGTGAGCCTTTACAAAGCGTGTCGTGGTTTTCCCGTCGCCCCCGCCCGCGCGGGGGTATTCCATGTTCCGGGGGCACGCACCGGAGAATCCCATGCCGGACTGGCTTGCAGATCTGCTTGCGGAAGTCGTGGCCGGTACGGTCACGGAGATGGCGGCTGGTGCGGCGGAGACGGCTGCGCCGCCGGCGCGGCCAGAAGCGCCGCCACCGCCCGGGCCGCCGCCTCAGCATCGGGCAGGGTAACGTGAATCTCGCGGCCGTCGCGGGTTACCAGCACCAGCGCCTGTTTCAGCCCCGGATCGCTATAGGCCCAGGCACCGCCGCGGCCCAGCCGCCAGCCCCAGCCGCCAAAGCGCGCGGCCTTGTAGGGTTCGGCGCGCGCCGCGCTGATGTCGGCGATGTTCAGGCGCCGCCGCAGCGGCCGGCCCCAGCCGAACTCGAGGTGGTCGGCGCGCACGCAGATTTCCAGTTCCCAGAACACCGAGGCCAGCATCGTGAACAGCAGCATCCCCAGCGTCAGCAACAGTACGGCCCAGATTGAGCCCCCGGCCAGGTTGATGCCGGCGCCGACGGCACCCGGCACAAAGGCAAGCACGGCCAGAATCACGCCAAGCCGCGCCGGCCGCACGCGCTGGGCATGAAGGGTCGGGGTGTCGGGTTCAGGGGTCACTTGCCGGGGGCGCCGCCGGGGCGCAGGGGCTTGCCGTCGCCATCCACCGGGTCGCCCTTCTTGTAGTCCAGGCCGCCGTAGGATTCATCCTGGCCGATGCCGCCGTGGCGGCGTTCGCGCAGACGTTCAAGCTTCAGGGCCTCGGATTCTTCGTGGCGCGTGCGCTCCCAGTTGTCGGCCAGCTTGCGGGCCTCGCCGGCGCGGTAGGCCGTGAACACCACCACCGGCGGGTAGGTGCCGTGGGGGGTGTGGAACACGCCACGCGAGCGCGAATCGCCGCCGGCGACTTCCGGGTCTTTCATGTTCGAGGGCGCGAAATCCTGGGCCACCTGGTCATAGCCGTAGCCGCTGGGGGCCGGGTACAGGCGCACCACCGCGCCGTTGAGGTCATAACGGCCCAGCAGTTCCTCGCGGCCTGAAACGTGGCGGTACAGTTCGCCGCCGGGCATCAGCAGGCCGATGGTGTTCCACGCGCCGTCATAGAATTCATAGTAGTACAGCTTGCCGCGGTCTTCCTCGACGCGGCGGGCAAAGCCAACCTTGACCAGTTGCGTGGGCTGGCGCGGGTTGGGCGCGATCTGAACCATGAAGAATTCTGTGCCCTGCAGGCCTTGGGTTCGGCCCGAGGTGTCGGCGCGGGCGTCGCGGATCTTGCCGGTGTTGAACAACAGCGCGATTTCAGCCCCGGCGTTGCCGTGGCGGGCGCGTTCCTGGCGCAGCAGGTCTTCAGACACGCCGTGATCCTGGCGCGCCTTGCGCGACTGGGGCCCGGTGCAGCCGGCGGCAAGCACCGCCACCAGCGCGAAAACCAGACACAACTTTGCGTCCATGACGCCGCCCAAAGGGCCGTGGGGGAGCAGCCAGCCTAGCGCCGGTTGCCGCCCAAATCCAGTACCGTGGCCGCTATACACCGCCAGCGTGCCGGCCCGCCAGCAGGCCCGTGGCCAGCGAAGCGTGCTGCAGCGCGCCGCCCCAGTCGGCGCACAGGTCCAGCATCTGGCCCGCGATGTACAGCCCCGGCACCAGCCGGCTTTCCATCGTGCGCGGGTTGACCGCCGAAAGTTTTACCCCGCCGCCGCAGGCCTCGGCCGCGCCAAGCCCCAGACTGCCGGCCAGTGTCAGGCGCAACGCCGTCATGTCTTCCACCAGGCCCTGGCGCTGGCGCAGCTCGACCTGTCGCGAGCGCGCCCCCGGCTTCACGCGCTGGCGCGCCAGCAGGCACCGCGCCAGTGCCGGCGGCAGCATGTCGTCCAGCGCCTGTTGCGCCGGCACCTGGGTGCGGCCGCCCAGCGTGCGGTGCAGCCATTCGGCCACGTCGCCGCTGTCCAGTTCGGGAAAGAAATCCACCTGTAGTGTCGCGCCGGCAAAACTGTCCTGCTGCTGTCCCAGATTGAACACGGCCTCGCCGGTCAGGTACCCGCGCGTGAACAGCAGGCTGCCCTGGGCGGCGGCAAGTTCGGTGCCGTCGCGCCACAGGCCCAGGCGCACGTCCATCCACAGCCCGGCCAGTTCCGCCAGCCACGGGTCGGCCGGCGTCAGCGCCATGTGCATCGGCCGTGGGGGGGCAAGGTCATGGCCCAGCGACCGGGCCAGGGCCAGCCCGGTGGTTTCGCCGCCCAACTGGGGCAGGTTGGGCGCGCCGGCGGCCAGCACCAGCCTGCGCGCGGTGATCACATGGCCGCCGTCAAAGGTGACGGCAAAGCTGTCGCTGTTTCGCGCCACGGCCACGGCGCGGTGGTCGCCCAGAAACGCCGCGTCACCCAGCGCCGAGGCCAGAGCCGCCAGCGCCGATTCCGGGCCGCCGCGCGGCACAACCAGGCCGTAGTGGGGCCAGTCTTCAAGCGGCTCGCCATGATCGGCAAACCAGCGGCGCAGGTCGTCGGCGGGAAACGCCGCCAGGGCGTCGGCCACAAAGCGCGCCTGGCGTCCGTGAAAGGAATCCAGCGTGAGGTTACGGTTGGTCAGGGCGCCGCGGCCCATGGCGGCGTACAGGTATTTGCGGCCGGGCAGTTCGTTTTTTTCGGCCAGGGCCACGCGCGCGCCGGCGCGGCCGGCCGACACGGCAGCCATCAGGCCACACAGGCCCGCGCCAAGGACAAGCACGTCAACGTCGTGGGGCAAACGCTATTTCATGAACGGCAGCAGCAGCGTGCCGTAGTACAGGAAGGCCCCGATGTAGCCGCCGTACATCAGGATGGCGACAACGGACATGGCCAAACCTTCGTTGATTTTGACCTTGTTGGGCATGGTCTTTTCAAAGAACGGAAAGATCACGCCAAAGCCGGCGGCGAACAGGGTGCCGACGTAGAAGATCGTGCTGTTGGGCGAGTTCACGTCTTTGGTTTCCAGAATGCCAAAGCCGTACAGGGCACCCCACAACAGGGCCAGCACGATGTTCAGAATGCCCACGTAGAAGGTGATGGCCGGAGTTTCTTTGCCACTAGCCACGGTTTGCCCCCCCAGACGCGTGCGGCAGCACGAACCGGAAACTGCCCTGCTGACCCGGTGCTTCTTCCACGCCCACGGTAATCGCGTGCAGGTGACGATATTCGTCCCGCGCAACTAAAGCATCATATATCCCGTGCGCAAGATGGTTTGCGAGAAGTTCCGTGCTTGTGTTGGGCAGATCCAGAATCAGCGTGTCTTTCTGGGGGTATTCAAAGCTGCTGCCGTCGCTGTGGGTGACGTGCCAGTTGGCGCCGGCGCTGGTGATCTTCAGGTGTTCGCTGTGGCGCGGCAGAATGACCTTGTGGTCCAGCGCGTCACACAGCTTGCGGAACAGCGGCTTGAACGTGATGTAATCCAGTACGTAGTGGCCGGGGCCGAGTTCGCCCTCGACCTCGACCCAGGCCCAGTAATTGTGGCCGTGCAGCGGTTCGCGCGACCCGTCGGCAAAGATCAGGAAATGCGCGACCGAAAAGTTGAAGTACTGCTTGTCTACACGGATGCGGTACATGGCGCGCCAGCATAGCGCCCGGCCTCGCCGGGCGTAAGCCTACAACGCCGCCAGCGCCGCGCGGTATTCCTCGGGTGTGTCCATGTCCACCAGAACCCCGGGGTTGTCCGTTGGCACTTCCTTGACCTGGGTGGGGTTGTCGTCCAGCACTTTACGGGCCGTGGCATCCGGCGGCAGCTCCATGAACGGCTGGCGAAACCCGATGTCCACCAGCATCGGGTGACCTCGCCTGCCCTGGTAAACCGGCATGAAGATCCGCATCAGGGCGCCGCGCCAGCGCGCGTAGGCGTCAATCAGCGCCCGCACGTCGCCGGGTCGCACCAGCGGGCAGTCCACCGGCCAGACCAGGCAGCAGTCGGTGCTGAAATCGAGGTTTTCCATGCCCAGCCGGATGCTGCTGATCTGGCCCCGCGCCGGGTCAGGGTTGACCAGCACTGTGGCGTCGCCCAGATCGGCCCCTGCCATGATGGCTTCGGCGTCGCGGCCCAGCACGACCAGCGAGCCCGCGCAGCCGCCCTGGCGCGCCGTGGCAAGAACGTGCTCGATCAGCGGTTTGCCGCGCCAGTCCAGCAGCGCCTTGGGCCGGCCCATGCGCGAACTTTCGCCGGCGGCCAGCACAATCACGGCTGCGTTGATCGGGGGAACGTCGTCCATGCGGCGCCGGCGCTAACCCGGCAAAAAGATGCTCAACCCGCCGTCCACAATGAACGTGTGACCGTGGACCATCGAGGTCAGGTCGCTGCACAGAATCGTCACGGCATTGGCTACGTCTTCGGGCGTGACCAGTTTCTTGGCCGGCATCCAGTGCAGGCTTTCCTGAAGCATCACGTCGCGGTTCGGAAAGTGCTTCAGCGCGTCGGTGTCCACCACACTGGCGCTTACGGTGTTGACGTTGATGCCCTGGCTGGCGTACTCAATCGCCAGATGGCGCACCAGCGATTCCAGCGCGCCCTTGCTGGAGCCCACGGCGGCATAGTTATTAAAGGCGCGGATCGCGCCCAGGCTGGAAACCGCCACAATCCGGCCCCCGCCCTTGCCGTCCTTGCCCTTCATCATCGGCACCGCGTTGCGTGCCAGTGCCAGCAGCGCGTAGGCGTTGATGTCCAGCGTCCACTGCCAGTGGTGGTACGTCAGTTCGGCGCTGGGTTTCAGCACGCCGCTGGCGGCGTTGCTGACCAGAAAATCCAGACGCCCCCATTTGTCGCGCAGCACCCCGAACATCTCGTTGATGTCTTCGTCCTTGGCCACGTTGGCCTTGAGGATCAGCGGATCTTTGCACCCGGCTTTGACAATGGCCTCGCGGGCTTCGTCGGCGGCCTTGCGGTTGCGAAGGTAGTTGACGGCAATGTCGGCGCCGGATTTGGCCAGCTTGACGGCCGTGGCCAGACCGATGCCGCGGGTGCCGCCGGTGATGAGTGCTTTCTTGCCTGCAAAGTCAAACATGTCTGGTCATGTCCTGCTGTCGCCCGGGCCCGCCGGGCGGTATAACCGCCGTTGTGTACCCCCCACGGGGGCGACATCCGGCGCTGCCGGGGTGTCACGAGGGTGGGGATTGTAGGAAGGTTGTACAGCATGGGCAAACCCGCGCCAGTGGTTTTGTGTCTTGCCGCGGTCGTTTTCCTGACCGTGGCGCCCACCCGGGCCCAGACCGGGCCGGCCGGGCCCGGCGTGAATCCGGGGCCCGACCCCCACGCCTGCGCGTTTCTGACTGCCGACGATCTGGAACACCTGGATGCCGCGCTGGGGTACGTCAACCTGACCCGCCGCCAGCTCAACTACGAAAAAAAGCACGCCGACCACCGGCTGCGGCTTGCGGCCGCCGACGCGGCCCTGGACGACCCGGCCGGCCTGCCCAGGACCGCCCACCAGGCTGCTCAGGCGTTTGCGCTTGCCGGTTCCGCCGCGACACGCGCCCGTCACGCCAGCGACCTGCTGGATCTGCCGGCTGCGCGCTGGTCCCTCGAAGAACTGCAAAAAGACGGCGAAATCGAGGCCAGACGCGCCGCCGAATATGAAGCGGCCGGCGACGCCGCCGATGCCCTGCGCCGCAAGCACGATGCCGAAGACGTGGCCCGGTTGCTGGGTGGTCCGCCCCGTTCGGCTCTGCCTGAAGAGCATCTCCTGTTTGCGGCCCGCGGCCTGGTGGCGGCCCATGAATCACTCAAGCGTCCTGCCGTCGAGGCCACAGAGGCGGAACTGCGCGGTCTTGCCGCCGCGCTGCCGGCTGAGATCACCGACGCCGACGCGCGGCTGCCCGGCGCCGAGGGCGAAAGCAAGGACTGGTACACCGTTGCGGCCCGCGCCGGAACACAGGCCAGACTGGTTGCCGGCGCGCGGCTTGCCCTGTTTCTCGAGCGCGAAGCTGCCCAGTGGAGCCAACGCGTGAAGTTGCGCGGGGCCCAGGCCTTTGCGGGCACACCCGTTGCCGGCATGGGCGTGACCGGCGGGGTAATCGGTTTGTGGCAGGGTCCGTGGGGCAAGTTTGTAATCGGGGGCACCGGCCCCAATACGTACGAGGGCGACGATTTCA
The DNA here is from genome assembly GCA_015075515.1 of Planctomycetota bacterium. Classification (GTDB taxonomy): domain Bacteria; phylum Planctomycetota; class UBA8742; order UBA2392; family UBA2392; genus H3-PLA7. The sequence continues at coordinate 611,713 of JABTUE010000003.1, read as the reverse complement.
TCGCCATCATTGACCTGGGCGGCGACGACATCTACCGCGGCCGTGTCGCCTGCGGCATCGGCCTGCCGGGGCGGGCGCCGATCAGCTTTGTGCTGGACCTTGGCGGCAACGACCGCTACGAGGGCGGCGACTTTACCCAGGGCTTCGGCTTTCTGGGCGTGGGCATCCTGCACGACCTAGGCGCAGGCAACGATTACTACGCATGCCGTTTTTGCGGCCAAGGCTGCGGCCTGTGCGGCTACGGCGAGCTGTACGACGACGGCGGCGATGACATCTACCTTGCCGACAGCGGCGCCCAGGGCGCGGCGGCGTTCGGCTACGGTCATTTGATAGACGCCAGGGGTAACGATACCTACCGCGGCGCGCGCTATGTGCAGGCCTTTGCCCAAGTGATGGGCGTGGGGGTGTTGACCGACGGCGGCGGCAACGACCTGTACTTTGCGGGCGGAAAGTACCTGCACCAGCCGCTGTGGAACGACCGCTATCAGTCCCTGAGCCAGGGTTTTGCCATCGGCAACCGCTATGGCGGCACCGGCGGCGGTGTGGCCCTGCTGCTGGACGAAGGCGACGGCAACGATGTCTACCAGTGCGACATCTACGGCCAGGGCAGCAGCTACTGGTATGCGCTGGGCATGCTGGTAGATCTTGGCGGCAACGACACCTACACCGCGGGCCAGTACTGCCAGGGCGCGGGCATACACCTGAGCGCCGGCATATTGGTGGATCTTGCGGGCAACGACACCTACAGCATGGGCGTGGGTCTGGGCCAGGGCGCGGCTCACGACTGGGCCGTGGGCTGGCTGATTGACCGCGCCGGCAACGACCTGTACCAGGGCAACGGCCAGGGCATGGGCCTGAACTACAGCGTGGGCCTGTTGCTGGATTGTGCCGGCGACGACAGCCACAGCACGGGCGGTGACGGCAGCATCGGCAAGGGCCACAACAACGACATCAGCCTGCTGCTGGATCTGGGCGGGCGCGACAACTACGGCCACCGCGAGATCAAGGACGGCGAAATCACCCGCCGCGACCGCCGCGCCCTGGTCTATGACGTGCCCGAGGGCTGGTTTCCGGCCATTGACCCGTCAACCCTGCCCGTAAAACAGAACCCCGCGCCGGCCAGAGTGCGCGTGCAGCACATTCTGATCGCCTGGGACGGCACCGGCGTGAACACCCAGAAAGCCGCGCGCGACAAGGCCGCGGCCACTGCCGAAATGAAGCGCGTGCTGAAACTGGCGCGAACCAGAGGCGCAGACTGGAAGCAACTTCAGGTCGCTTACAACGAAGATTGCGCCAAAGGCGTGACCGACAAGGGCGAAGCCTACGACAACACCCACAACGTCTACGACGTGACGCCTGACGCCCGGCTGGTCAAGCCGTTTCTGGACTGCGCGCTGAAACTGGGCGTAGGCCAGATAGACGTGGCCGAAAGCAAATACGGCTGGCACATCATCAAGCGCGTGGAGTAGGCAACCTGCGGCTGGCCCCCAAACGCAAACCGCCGCGCAAGGCGGCGGTTGCTACGCTCCCCCGTGGGGGGCAAGTTTGCGACGGATTCCGTCTTACTGTGTTAAGTCCGGAAAGCGCGCTTAGGTACACTGCTGACATTTTAGTGACCTCCCATAAAATCGCAAGAAGTTTCTCTAAAACTGGGAAGGTCAGCAATGAACGATGCGAATTACCTTCTGGCGCTGGATATCGGCGCAAACTCGATCGGCTGGGCTTGCATGACTTGCGACGATACCGGCGAACCCACCGGTTTCGTTGACGGGCAGGCCGTGGGCGCCCACGTCTTTGATGCCGGTGTCGAAAACTTCTTCGGCTCCGGACAGGGCAAAGAAGAATCGCGCGGCGCCAAACGCCGCGCAGCCCGCATGATGCGCCGCCAGTTACAACGCCGCGCCCGCCGCGTCGCCCATACCTACAACATTCTGGCCGGGGCCGGCCTGCTTCCTGCGCTTAATGTTCCGCCTCCGCGGGACCCCGCCAGTGCCGACCAGCGCGAGTTTGAGGCTGCGCAAGCAAAGGCACGCGATGAAGCCATCAAGGCGCTGGATGCGCAAATCGCCGCGCAGTACGAAAGCCGCCTTGCCACCGAGGCTCTGCCCTACTTCCTGCGGGCGCGCGCACTGGACCACAAACTGTCGGCCTACGAAGTCGGTCGCGCGCTGTTTCACCTGGCCCAGCGGCGCGGCTTCAAAAGTGCCCGCAAAGGCGGCAGCAAGGAATCAGACGAAGAACGCAGCACGGTCCTTTCGCACATCAATGGCATATGGGCCGAACTGGGCCGGGATCGCCTTGGCCATGTTGTCGATGGCGCAACGCCCCAGGCCCGCACCTTGGGCGAGCTGTTCCTTAAACGTGCCGAGGGCGGCCAAGAGGTTCGCGGCAACTGGACCCACCGCCGCATGTACCAGCAGGAGTTTGCCGCCATCTGGGACGCCCAGGCAAAGCACCATCCTGAATTGCTGACCGAAGAACTGCGCGCAAGGCTGGCCGGCCCCAAGGGCGACGGCGGGGCAATTTTTTATCAGCGTCCGCTGAAGCTTCAGGAACATTTGATCGGCGTCTGCGACATCTACGATGGCGTGCGCCGCAAACCCGCCGAGCGCCGCGCGCCCTGGGCCTGCATGGAGGCCCAGCGCTTCCGCATGATCCAGAAGGTCAACGACCTGCGCATTATTGAAGGCGATCACGAACGCGCCCTCACCGACGACGAACGCGCCAAGCTGCTGGATGTCCTTTCGATCAACGCCAAGGTCACGCTCAAGCGGCCAAAGAAGACCGCTGAGGCGATCAGCGTGCCGGTACTGCTTAACCTGCCCAAGAGTGCAAAGTTCAATTTCGGCCGCGACGACGCCGACAATGACGATCTGCCCGACTTTTTGCCCGGCAACCGCACGGCGGCGGCGCTGGTCGAAATCTTTGGCGAAAACAAGTGGCGAAAATTCACGCCCGAACAACAGTCCGAAATCGCCGACGCCTGCTGGGATGCCGTAACCCCCGGCGCCCTGGCCGAAATGGCCATCGCAAAGTGGGGCGCCACGCCCGAACAAGCCGAACGCCTGGAAGAAGAACTGGCCCTCGAAGACGGCTACTGCAACCTGTCGTGTCGCGCCCTGCGCGAGCTGCTGCCGCTTATGGAAAAGCGCACGCCCTACATGACCGCGCGCCTTGAAGTGTTCGGCCCGGACCCGCGACCGCCAAAGCGCGACTTGCTGCCTCCGGTCAAAGACCACCTGCCCACGTTGCGCAACCCCGTTGTGCACCGCGCGCTTACCGAGCTTCGGCGTGTCGTGAACGCCATCGTCCGCCGCCACGGCAAGCCCTTCATGATCCGTATCGAGCTTGCCCGCGAAATGAAAAAGTCCGCCAAACAACGCGAGGCCATCCTCATCGCCAACAAAAAGCGCGAGAAAGAACGCCGCAAGGCCGCAGAGCGCATCGTGGAAAAACGGCTCACAGACGCCAAGAACCCCGACGACGTAAAGCCCTGGGACATTGAAAAAGTACTGCTGTTCGACGAATGCGGCGGCATCTGTCCCTACACCGGCCGACAGATCGACTTTCGCGATCTGTTCAGCGGCGGGGTGGATGTTGAGCACATCATCCCCTACAGCCGCAGCCTCGACAACTCGTTCCAGAACAAGACGCTTTGCCTCGCCGAAGAAAACCGCAACGTCAAGAAACGTCAGACGCCATGGCAGGCCTACGCCCACACCGCGAGGTGGCAGGAGATACTTGACCGTGTCGAACGCATGAAAAACCCCGCCAAGCTTGAGCGCTTCCAGCTTGACGACAATGGCCTTGAAAAGTTCCTCAATGACTTCACCAGCGCCCAACTGGTCAATACCGCATACGCGTCACGGCTTGCGCTTGACTATCTGGGCACGCTGTACGGCTTGCCGCCGGGCAAGTCCCACGTCGCGGACGAAAGCGGCCGCCAGAAAATCCAGGTCTGCAACGGGCGCCTGACTTCGCTGTTTCGGGCGGCCTGGGGACTGAACGCGATTCTGAATGACGGCGACGAAAAGAAACGCAATGACCATCGGCACCACGCCGTGGACGCCGTCTGTATCGGCGTGACCACCGTGCGCAACCGTCAGATGATGGAACGGCAGGTGATGGAATTCGAAAGGCGTCAGCCCGTCGGTTCCAACAAAAAATTCAGTCTGCGCAAGGGCGACGTGCCCCCGCCATTTGACACCTTTTTTGACGGCACGCGCCAGCGCATTGAAAGCTGCAACGTTTCGCGGCGTGTTGACAAGTCCGTGCACGGCGCCCTGCACGCCGAGACCAACTTCAGTCCGCGCTTCAACGAAAACGGGCAACGCGACCCCGAGGGCGCCTACAGCCACATCCGGCGCTTTGTGCACACACTGTCTGCCGACGCCATCAACAGCGAAGACACTTACGACAAGAAGGGACGATTGAAAGACAAGGCAGTCATCGTTGACCCGGTCGTCCGCAAAGCCGTGCAGGCCAAGCTGGCCGAAGTCGGCGGCGACCCAAAGAAGCTGGAGGAAAACCCACCCGTGATGCCGTCAGGCCGCCCCATCTACCGCGCCCGCGTCCGCAAGAAGAACAAGACAATGCCGTTGGGAGAAGGGATTCGTCAGCGCCACGTTGAGTCCGGCAGCAACCATCACGTCGAGATCATCCAGACCATGGACAAGAAGGGCAATCCAAAGTGGGACATGCGTTTTGTGACCATGATGGAAGCCTACCGGCGTAAGAATGCTCGCTTGCCCGTTGTCGATCGCACCGTCGGCCCCGACGAGGAGTTCATTTGCTCTCTCGTCGGCGGCGATGCCTTCATTTGGGAAGCAGTAGAGGGAAAGCCCGAGTTGTTCCGTGTTCGTACTCTGGATGCTGGCAACGTACGCATCGCATTTGTCCGAGCTACGGACGCTCGGAAGAAGAAGGAAATTCTGGATGCGGGTGACTTTATCGAGAAGTCCGCCGAAATGCTGCGCAAAGGACAGTTCCAGAAAATCATTGTCACGCCCCTTGGCGAAGTGAGGCCCGTCAATGACTGACCGCGTACTCGACTTCTCCGAAGAACCGGCGCGGCTTTCTGTCCGCGTTGAGAACCTGTGCATCGAACGCGACGGCCACGACCCGCGCATGATTCCCCTTGCCGAAATCGGCGTGCTGGTCGTTTCGCACCCCCGCGTCAGCTACACCCACTCCGTGCTCATGCTGCTGGCACAAAAAGGCGGCGCGTTTGTCACCTGCGACGAACGCCGCCTGCCCGTTGCCATGCTCATGCCCCTGCAGGCCAACGTCACCCAGACCGAGCGCATGGCCGCCCAGGCCAACGCCTCCGACCCTGTCCGCAAACGCCTGTGGAAGCGCATTGTGCGGGCCAAGCTCAAGGCCCAGGCCAGAGCATTGGACGCCTGCGGCCTTGACGGCCAGCCCGTGCGCGCGCTGCTGACCGACGTCAAGTCCGGCGATTCGGCCAACATTGAAGCCCAGGCCGCCCGCCGCTACTGGGCGGCGCTTACGGGCCGCCTGCTGCCCGAGGACTTCACCCGCGACCCCGACGGCCCGTGGCCTAACGCGCTGCTCAACTATGCCTATGCCGTGCTGCGCGCGATTGTCGCCCGTGCCTTGTGTGCTTCGGGCCTGCACCCCAGTCTCGGGCTGCACCACCACAACCGCTACAACCCGTTCTGTCTGGCCGATGACCTGATGGAGCCCATGCGCCCCCTGGCCGACAAGGCCGTGATCGGTTTCTGCAAGGCCAATCCGGACGCCGCCGAGGTCACCAAAGCCGCCCGGGGACACGTGATTGAGCGCCTGACGGACCGCTACGTCTACAAAAGCGAAGCCAGAACACTGTTTGACATCGCCGGCCGGGCGTCGGCGCGTCTGGCGGAAGTATTCATGGGCGAGGCCCTGGCCAAAGATTTCGTGTTTCCGGAGATCGCCGACGACCGCGCTCCGTAGCGGCCATGCGTGACGAGGAACGATTCAACCTGCTTTCGGGGTACCGGGCCGTGTGGCTGTTCACACTGTTTGATCTGCCGGTGCTGACCAAAACCGACCGGCGCAACTACACGCGCTTTCGCAAGGCTCTGGTGCGCGAAGGGTTCATGATGTTGCAGCTTTCCGTGTACGCCCGCTATTGCGCCAGCGAAGAAGCCGCCCAGTGGTACCGTGCAAGGGTCAAGGCCGAACTTCCACCCAAAGGACAGGTTCGGTTGCTGAGTGTGACGGACCGGCAGTTCGGCAAGATGGAAGTGTATTTTGGCGAAAAAACGGAACCTGTAGAGGAACCGCCGCACCAGTATGAGCTGTTTTGATTCAATCTATAAACCACAACTCCGCGCTGGGCGCGGAGTTGTGGTAAGAAGAGTGTACCTAAGCGGGCTTATCGGACCAACCACAGCGATGTGGCAGGACTGAAGTGCGACAAGTGAAGTGTACCTAAGCGGGCTTATCGGACCAACCACAGCAGGGCAAGCACCCGACAGCGCGTTCCTTCTAGTGTACCTAAGCGGGCTTATCGGACCAACCACAGCGCACAAGGAAATCGCGGTGCGCGCCCGGAAGTGTACCTAAGCGGGCTTATCGGACCAACCACAGCTTGGAACAGGGCCAGAAGCAGGCGGATCGGAGTGTACCTAAGCGGGCTTATCGGACCAACCACAGCGTTCGATAGCGGGCCATTTCCGCCCGTTCCAGTGTACCTAAGCGGGCTTATCGGACCAACCACAGCTGGACTTGAGTTCATCGGGGTTGAACCCGGAGTGTACCTAAGCGGGCTTATCGGACCAACCACAGCACTCAATCAGCACAACAAACCTGCGCATTAGTGTACCTAAGCGGGCTTATCGGACGTACTACACGGTCAAAATTCTTCTCCAGCGCCAAAAAAACCGGGCGGCTTATGCCGCCCGGTTGGGGTGTAACACTGCTGGTTTGAAAGCCCTCGCGTGGGCTTGAAGGCCCCGCCGTACTGCGGCTCGCTCACATTCCGCGCTCCCTCGCGCCGGCTAGTTGTTGCCTTCCTTCTTTTCGGCCTCACCAAGCAGTTCCGCCAGCTTGGTTTCCAGAGCCTTGCCGCGCAGGTTCTGGGCCACCACCTTGCCGTCGGCACCGATCAACACGGTGTGGGGGATGCCGCGGATGCCGTAGCGTTTGGCCATGCCGCTGTCCCAGAAACCGCCGTCGTAGATCTGGCGCCAGGGCATCACGCCGGTGCGCTTGCCCACGTTGCCCTCGCCCTTGATGGTTTCGCGCAGGCCGGTTTCGCCGTCGCGGCGGTCAAAGCTGATGCCGATCACCTCAAAGCCCTTGTCTTTGTAGGTTTCATAGGCCTTGACCACGTTGGGCATTTCGGCGATGCAGGGGCCGCACCAGACCGCCCAGAAATCAATCAGCACCACCTTGCCCTTGAAATCGGCCAGCTTGATCGCCTTGCCGTCAAGGTCTTTCACCTCGATCACTTCCGACCAGCACGGGAAAGCTTCGCCCACCTTGATCTCGGCCTTGCTGCCGGTCAGGGCAATGCGCATCAGGTCGCGGCCCACCCAGACATCCTTGCTTTCGGCGACCAGCTTGTGGTTCTTGAGCGCCGCCACGGCCTTGGCGCCGGCTTCCTTGTCGTTGGCGAACTTGGCGGCCATGACGCGGATTTCGCCGGCCAGCAGAGCCTGGTTCACATCGGTTTTGCCGGCTTCGTCAATCTTTTTGATCTGGGCCTCGGCGTCGGCCTTGTAGTCAGCGTGGGCCAGCCCGCCGCACAGATAGGCCTTGCGCCAGGTTTCGGCGTCTTTGGCGTCGGGGTTGGCCTTCAGGTAGCTCTGGGCCAGAAACAGAAAGTCGCCGTTGTTTTTGCCATAGGAGGCGCGAGGTCCGGCCCACTTATAGACGTCGGCCACGTCGGCGGCTTCGGGGTTGGCGCGCACGTAGTCGGCGGCCATCTTGAAGGCCTTGAGAAAGAAGCCGTCAATCTGTTCTTCGGTGGGGCTGCGGCCCAGACTCTGGCCGAGTTTCTGGATTTCGGCCTGAAGTTCCTTGGCGGTCTTGGGTGTGCTTTCCTTGGTCTCGGGGGCCGGGTTGTCCTGAGCCTGTGTGGTCACACAGGGGGCGCCCAGGGCAATCAGGCCGCCAAACGCCAGGGCGCGAATGTATGTCATGTTCATGTGTTTTCCTTAATTGGTTACCTGCCGGGGTTGCATTGTTACGTTGTGACGGCCCGTTGACGGCATGAATTGTCGGATTTGGAGGCGCGCGCCCGATGCCGCAAGGTTCCAGTCGCATACGCTGGCACAGCCGCGGGGTGTTTCTGGCCACCACGCTGCTGGCGGTAAGCGCGCTGGGCGGGCCGTTTCTGGTCACGCGCGGGTTGATCGAACACGGGGCGCTGTTTCTGCCGGTGGTGCTGGCGCTGCTGCTGCTTCTGGGCGCGCCGGTGGTGCGGCTGGCGCTGGCCGGCGGGCGCCTGGACCAGCGGCTGGCAGGCCGCGAGGCCCTGTTCGCGCCGGCGCTGCTGGTGCGCGCGGCGCTGGCGGCGGTGTTGTTTGCCGCCGGGGCGCGGGCCTGTGGCTGGATCGCCGACATGGTCTGGCTGGACCCCGGCGCGCGCCTGGTGTACCCGGCGCGTGAACTGACACAGGCCGCGGCTTCCTGGCCGATGCGCGGTGACACGCTGGCCTGGGGCGCGGGGCTGATGGCGGTTGCGTGCGCGGCGCTGGTGGCCACGGCGGCGCGGCGCAGGCTGGCGGGCTTGGGCTGGATCGGCGGGTGGCTGTTGTGGCTGATGGTGCTGTTGTTCGCGCTGGGGCTGGTGGCGGGCTACGCGCTGCCGGGCGCGGGGGGACTGGCGGCGCTGGTGGCGCGGCCGCGGCTGGAGCCGCTGGCGTCGGCGCGACTGTGGGCCGACGCGGTAAGCTGCGCGCTGCTGGCAATAGGCGCCCAGGCGGGGCTGCTGACGGCCGCCGGCGCGGGCCTGCCCCAGCGCGCCAATGTGGGGCGCGAGGCGCGCATTTTGACCGCCAGCATCGGCACGGTGCTGGTGGTGACGGGTCTGACCGGGCTGGTGCTGCTGTGCGCGGTGTGCGTGCGCCAGGGTGTGGTACCCGCGGCCGAACACGCGTCGCCGGAACTGCTGCTGATTGAGCTGGTGCCGGCTCTGGGGCGCGAGCTGTTTACGGGCTGGCCGCCGGAATGGACGCCCACGGCGCGGCAGATCACGCTGGGCTGGCAATTCATGGTGGCGCTGGGTGCGGCCTTTGGCGTGACGGCGCTGGTGGGGGCGCGGCGCTGGCTTCCTGACAGCACGCGTTCGCCGGCGTTTCGTGCCGGATTGCTGGCGGCGGCAGTGATTCTGGCCGGGGTGGGGGCCGACTGGTGGCGTGGTGTGCCCGATGCCGCCGAGCCGTTGACAAAGATTCTGCCGGCGCTGCTGGCGCTGATGCATCTTACGCTGGCCCGGCGCGCGGGGCCGGGCATGCGGCTGGTCAGCGCGGCCTTTGAAAGCGGCCGGCCGTGGGTAGAGCGCCTGAACGTGATGCTGGCATTGCGGGTTGCGCGGCCGCTTTTTGTGGCGGCGGTGCCGGTGCTGGCGCTGGCACACCGGGGGCATTCGTTGGCGCTGGCGGGCATGGCGATCGGATTCGCGGCGGTTTGGATCGGATCGCTGCACACGGTGCCGCGTTCGCGCGCCACGGGGTTGTGGCGCGCGGCGGCGGGAGTTCTGGTACTGACGGCCTTGCCGCTGCTGGGCGCATCAGCGCAATCCTGGGCGGCGCTGGAACAGGTGCTGGCCGACAATGACGCCGCGACGCTGGCGCGGCTGCGGGCGCGTGTAGAGCCCGAGCGCGCCAAGGCCGCCCCCGATTCTGCGCCGCCCGAAAAGCTGCGCCAGGATCTTGCGCTGGCGCTGGATCGCCCGAGTGAGCCCGGCCCGCGACGCGCGCACCTGCGTCAGGCGCTGGCCGTGGCGCTGCTGCTGGCGCCGGAAGACCCCGAACTACAGAGGCTGGAGCGCGTGATGCTGGCCGCCGACGGCGTGCGGCCGGTGCGTCTGGACGAAGCGCTAAGCGAACATGCCGCGGGCCGTCCGCGCGCGCTGCGCGAGCAGGTCTCGGAAATCGTCCGCAACCTCGACGCGCCGAACCTTCGCGCGCTGCTGGCCGCGCCGGATGAACCGCCGACAGTGGACTGGCACATCGCGCTGGTGGCCGACCTGGCCCGCGCCTACGGTACGGCGCCGCCGCTGGCGCGCGACTTTCGCCAGCACGAACTGCGCCGCGCCCTGACCGGCCGGTCGTTGTTGCGGCCTGATGCCTCCACGGCGGCGGTGCTTCTGGCCAGCCTGGGCGTGGCGGCCACGGCTCTGGCGCTGGCGCTGGTGCTGGGGCTTGCGCCGCGTCCGGACCGCGAGTGACAGCAGGGCGTTGAGCAAGTACTTCTTCAACGGTCTGATAACGCCGGCGCCCGCAGCACCTTGACAGGCCTCTGGCGCGGGCGGCAAATAGCCCCGCGCAAGGAGGATGCCGTGGACTTTGCCCTGACCGAAGACCTGCAGATGCTTCAGACCACCGCCCGCGAGTTTGCCGAAAAGGAACTCAAGCCGCTGGCGCGCAAGATGGACCGCGACGAAGAGTTCGACATCAACGCGTTCCGCAAACTGGGCGAACTCGGCCTGTGCGGCATCACCATCCCGGAGGCTTTTGGCGGCGCCGGCTTTTATGACAGCCGCCAGGGCAACCAGGCGGCCTCGGTGACACTCGAGGAAATCAACCGCGTGTGCGCCAGCACCGGCGTGACGCTCAGCGTGCACATGAGCCTGTTTTCAAGCCTGTTGACCAAGTGGGGCACCGAAGAACAGAAACGCCGCGTTCTGCCCAAAATGGCAAGCGGGGAGTGGCTGGGCGCATACTGCCTGTCCGAGGCCGGCAGCGGCACCGACGCCGGCAGTCTGGTGTGCGAGGCCAGGCGCGACGGCAGCGAATACGTGCTCAACGGCAGCAAGCTGTGGATCACCAGCGCGCCCTACGCCGACGTGTTCATCGTGATGGCGCGCACCAGCAAGGAGCACAAGATCCGCGGCATCAGCACGTTTCTGGTCGAGGCCGAACGCAAGGGCGTAAGAATCGGCAAGAAGGAAAAGAAGATGGGCATCCGCGGCAGCGCGACCTGCGAGGTGCTGTTTGAGGACTGCCGCATTCCGGAAGCCAACCGCATCGGCGACGAGGGCAAGGGTTTTGGCATCGCGCTGGACACGCTGGACGGCGGGCGCATCGGCATTGCCGCCCAGGCCGTGGGAATTGGCCGCGCGTGTCTGGAGGACGCCACGGCCTATGCCCGCCAGCGCGAGCAGTTCGGCGAACCGATCATCAACTTCCAGGCCGTGCAGTGGATGCTGGCGGACATGGCCACAAGGCTTGATGCGTCAAGACTTCTGATGTACCGCGCGGCGTGGCTGCGCGACCACGGCCAGAACTGCGCCAAGGAAGCCGCCATGGCCAAGCTGTTCGCCAGCGAAACCGCCAACAAGGCCGCCAAGGACGCGGTGCAGATCTTCGGCGGCAACGGCTACAGCAAAGAGTACGACGTTGAACGCTATTTCCGTGACGCGCGCATCACGGAGATCTACGAGGGCACCAGCCAGGTCCAGCGCATTGTGATCTCGCGCGCCCTGTCGGGTTAGGCGCGCGGCACAGAAAAAGCCTGATTTGCCGCCCGGCCCACGCTGGCCCGGCGCGGCGGCTTGCGGCATAATCAGGCCCGAGGCGCTTCATGGCACCGGCACCCGCGACCGACCCCATCATCGGACAGACATTTGGCAACGTGGTCGCCAAAAGCCTGCTTGGCCGTGGCGGCATGGGCGCGGTGTATCTTGGTTATCATGCCGGCCTGGACATGAAGGTGGCGATCAAGCTGCTGCCGGATTTGTTCGTGGGCCGGACCGAGCTGGTCGAACGTTTTCTGCGCGAGGCACGGCTTTCCGGCCGGCTGCAGCACCCCAACATTGTGCGCACGCTGGACGTTGGCCAGAGCCACGGCGTCTATTACCTGGTCATGGAGTATGTGGAGGGCGTGGACGCACAGAAGCTGCTGGATCGCGAAAAGCGGTTTTCGCCCATGCGGGCTGTGAACATTGCCGGCTTTGTGGCCCGCGCGCTGGGCGAGGCGCACGAGCAGGAAATCATGCACCGCGACATCAAGCCCGCGAACATTCTGATCGCGCGCGACGGCAAGGTGAAGGTGACGGATTTCGGCCTGGCGCGCAGCCTGACCAACACCGCCACGGCCCTGACACTCAGCAACCAGGTGGTGGGCACGCCCAACTACATGGCACCCGAACAGATCAAGACCACCACGGTGGACATGCGCGTGGACATCTACGCGCTGGGCGTGACGCTGTGGCAGTTTCTGACGGGGATTTTGCCCTTTGAGGGCGAAACGCCCATGGCGGTGCTGCTGAACGTGGTCAATGAGCCACTGCCCATGCCCGAAGAAACGTTCGGCGCGCTGCCCAAGGAATTGCGCGAGGCGATTGTCGCCATGACGGCCAAGGACCCGCGCCGGCGGCTGCCGAATATTCCGGCCGTGCTGGCGGTGCTCAAAAAGGCCCGCGACGCGCTTCTGCACGCGGGTCTGGACAGCACCGCACCGCTGAACAGCAGCGGCACGCGCCCGCCCGTGGGTGAAACCCGTGACCCGGTCAGTGGCGCCAGCTTTGCCGCCCCGATCCCGGTGCCGCCCAAGGACGCGCCGCCCAAACGTGCCGACCCCAACACATTTTCCAAACCGCTGGGCAGTGAGGGCGCGGGCAAACCTGCCGCCAGGCCGGCATCCGCCAGGCCCGGCACGGCTCCGCCGCAGCGCAAGCCGCCGACGCGGTAGTCAAACCTGAGCCCGCCCGCGCTTTGTCCCTAATCCGTCGGGGGCCGCGGCGGAACGAACCGGTATGTACGCCAACTGTATCGGGGTCTCCCCGCTTGTGCGGGCGGACTCTGGTCTTCCCCATCCGCCTATGCCCCATGCCCTATGCCCTGCCCCGGGCCCTTGCTATCTTTCGCGCCCCATGGACCTTGCCGCTATTTCTGCTGCCCTGAGCGCCGGCCTGCACGCCTTCGAGGGCGCCGCCACACCCGAACAGCTCGAAGACGCCCGGCGCGAGTATCTGGGCGGATCCGGCCTGGTGAAAAAGTTCCTGGGCGCGCTCAAGGATGTGCCCAGGGAACAACGCGGCCAGTTCGGCAAGGCCGCCAACGAACTTAACGCGAAGTTGACCGCGGCATTTGATGCCGCCAAAACGCGGCTTGCGAGTGTCCCGGCCAAAGCCGGCGGCGACTTTGACGTGACGCGTCCGGGCGTGCGGCGCGAAGTCGGCCACGCTCACATCATCACGCAGACGATTGAAGAGATTGTTGCGATCTTCAACCGGCTTGGCTTCGCGCAGGTTGAGGGCCCCGAAGTCGAGGACGAGTTCCATAACTTTGATGCGCTGAACATTCCGCCCGGCCACCCGGCGCGCAACGAAGAGGACAACTTCTTCTTGCAGCTTACGGGCCCGGACTGGCCGCCAAAACCGGTGCCGCTGCTGCTGCGCAGCCAGACCAGCACAATCCAGATCCGCGCCATGCAGGCAATGAAGCCGCCACTGCGCGTGATCGCGCCTGGCCGCGTCTATCGGCCCGACGAAGTGGACGCGACGCATCACTTCATGTTTCACCAGATTGAAGGCCTGGCCGTGGCCGAAGACCTGACCTTTGGCGATTTGCGCAGCGTGCTGGAACTGTTCGTGCGTGAATACTTCGGGGCGGACACCAGGATGCGCCTGCGCCCGCACTACTTTCCGTTTACCGAAGTCAGCGCCGAAGTGGACATTAACTGTGAGATGTTCCGCCACCTGAAAAAGCCCTGGCTGGAGATTCTGGGCTGCGGCATGGTGCACCCGAATGTGCTCAAGGCCGTGGGCTATGACCCCGAAAAGTACAACGGGTTTGCCTTCGGCATGGGTGTGGAACGCATCGCCATGCTCAAGCACGGCATCGGCGACATCCGCCACTTTGTGGCCAACGACATGCGGTTTCTGCGCCAGTTTTGAGCGCGGCCGGCCTTGCGGGAAACGGCGCCATGAAAATCAGCGAATTCCAGCAGGTGATAGATCGAACTTTCGGCGACAAGGACCGCAAGCGCGGCATCGTGAACACATTTCTGTGGTTCACCGAAGAAGTGGGGGAACTGGCAAGGGCGGTCAACGGTCGCACCAGCCGCGAAAACCTGCGCCACGAGTTCGCCGATGTGCTGGCCTGGCTGACCACACTGGCCAGCATCGCCAACGTGGATCTGGAAGAAGTCGCCCGTGAGAGGTACGGCAGCGGCTGCCCGCGCTGCAAAAAGATCCCTTGCAAGTGTGACGAGCAGCGCACGCCCGTGGCGCGGTGCTGAATTCGCCCTGCGCGTGGCGGGGCATCCGGGTAGCATCCGCGCGGGGCAGCTATGGGCCAGATTGACGTTGCCGAGTTTCTCAAACGCGGGCTGTGCGTGCTGGTGGCGACCCGCGACGCCGCGTTGCGGCCGCTGTGTGTTTCCGGCAGCGCCGTAGTGATAACCGCGCGCGGGCGCGGCATCGTGTTCATCCCGTCGTTTGAAAGCACCCCGGCACAGGCCAACCTGCGCGCCAACGGCGTGATTGCGGTGCTGGTCGAAGAACCCACCACGCACCGCGGAATCCAGATGAAGGGGCGTTGCCTGGCCGTGCGCGATGCCACGGTCCCCGAACTGAAGCAGGCGGCCGAGTTCGTGGCCCGTACCAAGGCCGAACTTTCGGCCATCGGCTTTGCGCCCACGGTGCTGGAACGCATGAACTTCATGCCCTGCACGGCCGTGGAGTTCACCGTGGAGCAGGTGTTCGAGCAGACGCCCGGCCCCGGCGCGGGCCGGGCTGTGGAGGCACGGGCATGAAGCTGTCAGAAATCATGCACTGCTTTCAGGGCGTCACGCCGGCGGGGATCGCGACGTGCGGCGCCGACGGCACGCCGAACATGGCAATGCTGAGCCAGGTGTACTACTTGGACGAGAAACATGTGGCGCTGAGCTGCCAATTCTTCAACAAGACCCGCCGCAATGTGGATCAGAACCCCTTTGCCAGCGTGCGCCTGTGGGACCCGGTGACGTTGCAGCCGTACCTGATGCAGTTGCGTTTTCTGCGCGCGGAAACCAGCGGTCCGTTGTTTGACGACATGGCCGCGCGTATTGACGCGATCGCACGCGCCACGGGCATGGCCGGCATTTTCCGACTGATCAGCGCCGATGTGTATGAAGTACTGTCGTTACAGACCCTGTCGGGCGCGTTGCAGGCCGCGCCCGACACGCCGTTGCCCTGGAGCCCCGAATCGGGCCAGGCCGGGCGCGAAGAACTGCGCAGTCTGCAACTGCTGAGCGACCGGCTGTGCCGCGCCCGCACGCTCGAGGCGCTGTATGCCGAGTTGCTGGCCAGCATGGCCTCGCTGTTTGGTGCCTCGCATGCGCTGCTGATGCTGCACGAAGAAGATTGCGGCAAGTTGATCGCGATTGACAGCCGCGGTTACGACCGCGTTGGCGCCGGGGCCGAAGTGAAACTGGGCGAGGGCCTGATCGGCACCGTGGCCCGGACGCGCAAGCCGCTGCGGGTTGGCGGCCTGGCGGCGGTGCGGCGATACGCGCGCGCGGTGCGCGAGTCGGCCAGCCGCGCGGGCGCGCGCCTGGAGGTCGAGATCCCGCTGCCCGGCCTGGCCGACGCGCAGGCGCAACTGGCCCTGCCGCTGGTGGCGCACGACCGGCTGATCGGTGTTCTGGCGCTGGAGTCGCGCGACCCGCTGGCGTTTGAAGACTGGCACGAGGCCTTTCTTTCGCTGCTGGCCAACCAGGCGGCGCTGGCGATTGCCATTTTGTCCGACCGCGAAGACGAAGACGGGGAAGCGCGCGTGGAGCCTCTGCCGGCGCCCTTGCCGGCGCGCCGTCGCCTGTTCACGTGGTTTGCGGGCGATGAAAGCGTGTTCGTGGACGGCGAGTACCTGATCCGCAACGTGCCGGCGCGCATCTTGTGGAAGCTGCTGCGTGAACACGCCCAGGGCCGCCGCGAGTTCAGCAACCGCGAACTGCGCATGGATGACAGCCTGGGGCTGCCGCCGGTGAAGGATAACCTGGAAAGCCGCCTGATTCTGCTGCGCAAGCGGCTGGCCGAGCGTTGCCCCGACGTGCGGCTGGTCAGTGTCAAGCGCGGCCGGTTTGTGCTCGAGCGTGACTGCGAAATCGTGCTGGAAGAAAAGCCGTAGCCGTCATTCGGGCCTGACCGCGTCTTTAGCATTCATTTAGCAAGTACGTAGCGAACACTTAGGAACGTGCCGGCGCGTTTGTGGCGTATCTTTCCTGTCAGGCAGCACCAACCAAAACAGGAGACCACGCCATGCAGACCGACCGCTACAACTTTTACACCTATATCCACAAGGGCATCCGTTACGAACTGGCGTATCTGCTGCGCGCCGTCGGCAGCCTTGACTTTGCCGACCGCGACGCGGCCGAATCGCTGGTCGCCAGGCTGCGCCAGTCGCTGCAATTGATGCACGGGCACGCCGCGCACGAGGATGTTTTCTACGAACCCTTGCTTAAGTCCGCGTCCCCGAATCTGGCGCGGCGCGTGGCGGCCACGCACCAGGTGCTGGATTCGCAGGAAGAAGAAATCCTGCGCCTGTGCGAAACCGCGCCGGGAAACCGCGCCACGGGCTACACGCTGTACCTGGCGCTTTCGCGCTATGCGGCCACCCAGTTCGGCCACATGGCCGAAGAAGAAACCGAGATCATTGCCGCCCTGTGGCGCGCCTACAGCGACGAGCAGCTCATCCAGGCCGAGAACGCGCTGGTGTCCAGCATCAATCCCGCCAAGGTGGCCGTGTACACAAGCTGGATGGTGCCGGGCATGAACGAGCCCGAGCGCGAAACGTTCCTGGCCGCCCTGCGCAAGGGCGCGCCCGCCGAAGCCGTGGCGATGGTCGAGGAGCTGACCCGTGCCGCGCGTGAGGCGCAACTGGCGGCCTAGGCCGTTCCCGGGGCCCCGCTTTCGGGCGGGGCCCCCGGCCTTGCGCAAACTTTATGCGGCCCTGGCGCGGTTTTTCTTTTCATCCGCGCCGCGCGTGGTAACTTTACCCGCGTTGCGACCCGGCGCTCTGCGCTGCTGCGGCTCAGCCTTGCGGGGAGATGGCCCCGACAGGCTCAAACGAAGTAGCTCGCAACTTCCATTGGGGTTATCACCCCGCGAAGACCGTAACCGAGGCGCCTTGCACCCCGCGCGGGATCGCGCGCCCGTGTTTGCGGGTCTTCAGGAGACAGAGACATGGCCAAGAAGTCGGACTACCTGAACAAGAAGCAACTGGTCAAACACATTGACATCACCAGGTTCAAGGACCTGGACAAACTGGTGGCCGCCATGGGCGACACCAGCTTTCAGGCCCGCAACCTGTCACGTGCGGCCGACATCTTCGACATGGCCCTGCGCGAAAAGGACGGCATGGTGTTTCTGTGCCTTGCCGGGTCGCTGGTTTCGGCCGGCCTGAAGAAGGTGATTACCGATCTGGTCGAAAACAACATGGTGGACGCGATTGTCAGCACCGGCGCGATCGTGGTGGACCAGGATTTCTTTGAGGGCCTGGGTTTCAGCCACTACAAGGGCACACCGTTTGTGAACGACGCCGAACTGCGCGAACTGGCGATTGACCGCATCTACGATCACTACATTGACGAAGATGAACTGCGCGTCTGCGACGAGGTCATGACCAACATCTTCGACGGTCTTGAGCCCCGCCCGTATTCCAGCCGCGAAGTGATCTTTGAGATGGGCCGCTACCTGACCAAACACGGCAAGAAGCACGACGGGTTTGTCGAGGCCTGCTACCGCAAGAACGTGCCGATCTTTGTGCCGGCGTTCAGCGACTGCAGCGCGGGCTTCGGCATCGTGCTGCACCAGCACCGCCGCATCCAGCAGGGCAAGCCGATGGTAAGCCTGGATTCAGGCCGCGACTTTCTGGAACTGACGTACCTGAAGATGTACGGCGGCAAGGACAGCGGCATTGTGATGATTGGCGGCGGCGTGCCCAAAAACTTCGTGCAGGACACGGTGGTGTCGGCTGAGGTTCTGGGCATGCACGACTGCCCGATGCACAAGTACGCCGTGCAGTTGACCGTCGCCGACGAACGCGACGGCGCGCTTTCCGGCAGCACGCTCAAGGAAGCCTCAAGCTGGGGCAAGGTGGATCTGGCGTTCGAACAGATGGTGTTCGGCGAGGCCACGGTTACCTTTCCGCTGCTGGCGGGCGCGGTATACGCGCGCGGCGCGCACAAGGGCCGCAAGGGGCGCGAGTTTGCCACCTGGTTTGACGGCCCGAAGTTCATCAAGGGCGGCAAGGGTGCCAAAGCCGACAAGGGCGGCAAGTCCGGCAAGAAAGTCGCGCTGGCGGTCTAGTGTTCGTGTCAAGTCGCGGGGCACGGCGTTGGCCGTGCCCCGCTGTGTTTCAGGCCAGGATCACGCGACGTTGCCCGGCGCGGATGTGCCCGATCACGCGGGTCTTCACCCGCGGCAGACCCTTGTGGCGGAAGGATTCCAGTCGGCCGGCAACCGCGTCCGCGTGGCGCGGCGGGCAGACCAGCACCATGCCAATGCCCATGTTGAAGACGTTGTACATCTCGCGCCGGTCCACGTTGCCGGCCTTTTGCAGCATCCGGAACACCGGCGGCGGAGTCCAGGCGGCGGTGTCAATCACGGCGTCGCAGGCGGGGGGCAGAATGCGCGGGATGTTGTCCAGAAACCCGCCGCCGGTGATGTTGGCAATGCCGGCCACGGCGCCCGGCTTGCGGTATGCGCCAAGCACCGCACCCACCGGCCGCGCGTAAATCATGGTGGGCTCAAGCAGTTCTTCGCCCAGAGTACGGCCAAACTCGGTGATGTGCGCTCCAAGCCGCCACTTCTTTTTCTTCACGATCTTGCGCACCAGCGAAAAACCGTTGCTGTGCAGGCCTGAACTGGCCAGGCCCAGAATCACATCGCCGGGCTTGATGCCGGTGCCGGTCAGCACGGACTTGCGTTCCACCACGCCCACACCGAAGCCGGCGATGTCGTATTCGCCGGGTGGATAAAACCCCGGCATCTCGGCGGTTTCGCCGCCGATCAGCGCGCAGCCGCTTTGTTTGCAGCCTTCGACCACGCCCGAGACCAGCGGCAGCAGCACCTTCAGGTCCTTGCGGCCCGTGGCAATGTAATCAAGAAAGAACAGCGGTTCGGCGCCCATGCAAAGCATGTCGTTTACGCTCATGGCCACGCAGTCAATGCCGACAGTGTCGTGCTTGCCGGTTTCAAAGGCCAGCTTGAGCTTGGTGCCCACGCCGTCGGTGCAGGCCACCAGCACCGGGTTGCGCCAGTTGCGCGAAAACAGCCCGCGGTTGTTCTGCAACGAAAAAAGGCCGCCAAAGCCGTCTTCCACTTCGAGAACGCGCGGCCCGTAGGTGCTGCGCACGCGGCGGAAGATCTCGGTGACCAGCTTGTCGTGGGTGGCAAAGTTGACGCCGGCGTCGGCGTAGGTCAGGCCTTTGGCTCTGGTTTTGGCCATGGCGCGGGATGATAGAGACAGGGGCGTGATTGTAAACGCCGCGCGGGCGGCTTGCCGCGCGCAGCCGGTTGCCCTAAAACAGCCGCGCCGCCGGAACGCACACCATGACGCCACGATTGCGGCCTGAACTGGAACGTTTCCGCCCCTGGCTTGGCCACTGGCGCGGCCCGTGCACGATGGCCGGCGGTGTGGCGGCGTTTCTGGAAACTTCGTTTACGCCACGTTTTGAAGGTGACCTGATCGAGGTGCAGACCGCCACCTTTGACGCCGAAAGCGGCGTGCTGCTGTCCACCGGCGTAGGATACTGGACGGCCGGCCCCGACGGGGTGGCGGCGGCGGTCTTTTCGCCCGGACTTGGTGCGGTACTGATGCGCGAGGTGCCTGACGACCCCGGCGGCGTGGCGCTGGAAACCATGCTGGCCGGCAACGTGCGCTTTACCGTGGCGGTGGTGGCCGACGGCGAGACGCTGACGCTGACGGCGCGCCGCACCGAGGGCTACGCCGGCCAGACCGGCGACATCACCGCCGGCGTGATGCGCCGCAGCCTGTCGCCCGGAGCCCGGCCATGAGCCCCGACCCGCTGGCAGGCTATCGCGCCTGGTGCGGCGTGTGGGGCGGCACCGGCGCGGCCCAGGACGGCCGGCCTGTTCACATCCGTATGGAGATCGCGCCCGATCAGTTCGGTGTTGCCTTGCGCATGCACTTTGAGGCTACAAGCCCCGACGGTTCAGTGTTGTACCACGGAGTGGTCACAACCATCGGCGCGGGGCCGTCAGGCGCACTGTGCGCGGCCACGTTTTCGACCATTCACGGCGCGATGGTTCTGCACCAGACCCCCGACGATGAAAACGTGCTGGCGCTGGAGGGCGAAAGCCTGCGCGGCAACCGGATTCAGGTGACAATTCTGGGCGAAGGCCCGCGCGCGCTGGGTTTTGCGGCGCTGTGGCGGCCCCCCGGTGCCAGCCTTGACGACCCGCGCCTGGGGCGCATGACCGCCACATTGGCCAGACTGGAGCCGATGCGTCCGCCATCTGGCCCTGTCACAACGCGACCCTAACATGGCGTCATGCTGCGCGGCGCGTTGCAACGTCTTGAGGGCATGATCGGGGAATGGAGCGGCGAGGTTACCCGCCCCGGCGAGCCGGCTTCGCGCCTGTTTCTGTCCGTTGCGGCGTTGTACGACGGCACGGTGGTTGAAATCGAAAGCCGCGGTTACGCCCCCGAGGGCCATTACCTGTTCGGCAGTCTGGGGTACCTGTGCGAGTGTGCCGACGGCGGTCTTCGCTATTCACTGTACAGCTCGAGCTTCGGCGCGCTGGTGATGCGCGAAGCGCCGGACGAACCCGACACCCTGCTGCTGCAATGCGCGCTGGATACCGATCGCACCTTTCACGCCACGCTGGCCCTGGACGGCGACGTTTTGTCGGTAGCCTCTGCCATCTCGCGTGACGGCAAGCCTCCGCCGCGGTCCCAGCGCATTCTGTCCCAGATGCAGCGCCTGAACACCCGGCAACGCCGGCTGTTGTCGCGCAAGGCCGGTGTCGAATGATCGAGGCACTGCAACCATTTGGCGGCTGGATGGGCGAATGGATCGGCGCGGGCGAAAGCGACAACGGCGCCGAAGTCAAGGTGCGGCTGTGGCTCACGCGCCGGCTGCATGGCGAGGCGATCGGGTTGCGGCTGGAGGTTTCGCTGCCGGGGGCGCTGTCGCCGGGGATTGCGGCCCTGGGCGCGCTGGGTACCGGGCCTGACCGGCGCCTGCGTCTGGCGTTGTGGTCAAGCATCAGCGGGAACTTCGTTCTTGACCAGTTGCCCGACGATGCCGACGTGCTGGCGCTGGGCGGTACCACGCCGCGCGGCAGTGAACTGACGCTGAGCCTGCTGGCCGAGTCGGGCCGGCTTCAGATCAACTGGCTGTGGCGCAAACCCGGAGAACTGGAGGGCACGCGGCTGAGTGCCTCGCTGTCACGCCTGCGCCCGATTTCCATCGGGTGATCAAGGGTCCAGCCGCAGCCGCACCACCCCCGACTTCTTGTGTTCGCTGCCGGTTTTGGCGCCGGTGTCGTCAAACACAGCCAGCGCAAACAGCGCGTCCTTGCCGGCTTCAAACTTCACGTCATCGCTGTGCCCGGTGTCCAGTTTGCGTTTGAATACCACCAGCCAGTGTCCGTCGGTGTGTTTGCCCACGGCTTCAATGTCGGCGCGGCTGCCCTTGGGTTTGCGCAGCAGCAGGCTGGGCACGGTGTAGCCCGGTTCGGGCTTGAAGTCGGCCGTGACCTCGACAGTGGTGTCTTCGTTGAAGGGGCCGGTCCTGTCGGCGTCGTCCTTCCAGCGCCGCAGCGGAGCCTTGCCGTCCTTTTCCTGGTTGTCCTTGTAGCAACTGGAACCCTCGTCGTCGGCCCGTCCCTTTTCGTCGTCAAACTGGAAGAACTGATCATCGCCATGGCCGTGCATACCGCCGCGGGCGGCCTTCCAGTGCCACAGGTCGGCTTTTTCGCCCTCAAGTTCCGTGCGCATGGATACGTCGTGGCACAGCACGGCGCAGCCCTTTTCGGCAAAACCCGAGGCGCTGATGTTGAAGGCAAGGGCAATCCGGTCTTCGTCGCCCTTGAGCTGCTGCCAGCCGTCGGCGGTGCGGGTCCAGCTTTTTTTGGTGATGCTTTGCGTGGCGTCAGGCCAGCGTGCCAGCAGGTACAGGTGCGTGCCATCGTGCTGGGCGCGCAGTTCCACGCTGACATCTTCGCCCTTGCCTTTGACCACGCGCACGCTGTGCAGCGGCGCCTGTTTCCAGGTTTCGCTGAGTTCCGCCAGAAGTTCCGGCCCCTTGGCAACGCGCCTGGCAAGCAGGTCGTAGGCCTGGGCTTGCGGCGGCGGTTCCTTGTCCTGGGAAAAGGCGGCCGTGACGGCCAGACCAAAACAGCCAAGGGCGAACAGGGCGGCCAGAAGCGGGCGGTGCATGAGTGCTTCCTTGGAATGGGTAGCGGTGGTTGCGGGATTTTAGCGCGCCAGCACGATTTCGTCGCGGGGGGCGCCGGTTTCCGTAAGCTTCACGCGGATGCGGTCGGCGGGTTCGGTGCGGATTATCATACCCGCGTAGTCGGCGGCAATCGGCAGCTCGCGGTGACCACGGTCTACCAGCACGCACAACTGGACGCGGCGCGGTCGCCCGAAATCGGCCAGAACATTCAGCGCCGCGCGCACGGTGCGTCCGGTGAACAGAACGTCATCCACCAGCACGACCCGCCGGCCCTCCAGGCTGAACGGTATTTCACTGCCGCGCACCACCGGCAGGGCGCGCCCGGCCAGATCGTCGCGGTACAGCGTGATGTCCAGCGCGCCGAGTTCGGGCATGTTGCCGGTGCGTTCGGCCACCAGACGCGCCAGTCGCGCCGCCAGAGGCACGCCGTTGGTGTGCACGCCCACAAGCGCCGGGCCGGGCGTGTCGGCGCACAGGCGCGCGGCCAGATCGGCCAGCGCCGCGGCGATTTCGTCGGGGCCGTGCAGGAGCGTTTCGGGCATGGGCCAAGTGTCGGTTGGGCCGCGCGCGCAATCAAGATGCGGCGGCCTGTGACGCGATTTCAGCCAGTTGTTCCGGCGGCCAGGCGACACGCAGCGCCGGGGGCAGTGCCAGAAGCGCCCCGACGAAATGTTCCACCAGTACCTGCTTCAGCCGCGTGAGTGAGTCCGCGTCGTGCACGCTTATGCCCGGTTGCCGCCGTTGCGGGTCACGGTCGCTCTGGCTGTAAACCACCAGCGCGCCCGGGCAGCGCGCCACGGCACCGGGCGGCACCAGTTCCAGGGTCAGATCCGCCTGCGCCCGCCAGCGTTCAGCCAGTGCCAGCGCCGTGTGATCCAGTTCGTCACCGCCATGACCCGTGCCTGGCGCGTCAAACAGCCGCAGCACAAACCCGGCATGCTCCAGCCGGCCCTCGATCACATCGCGTGTCAGACCGGGTTCTGGCCCGGCCGCCGCCAGGGTCTGGCCGCAAAGCGCGTTGAGCAGGCTCGATTTGCCCGCGTTGACCACCCCCCATAGTTGGATGCGCGGCAGCTGGTACAGGTGTTCAGCCTGGGCCCAGGCGTGAGCCAGTTGTTTCTGTTTTTCGGGCGACAGTTGGGCGTAATGCCGCCAGGCCGCCTGTCCGTGCGTGGCGCAGGCCAGCAGCAGTTTGGCGCCAAGTTCGCCCTGGATCGCGGGCAGGCTTGCAAAAGCCTGACGCGCCAGCGGATCCGTGGTTTCCCACAGGTTGGGAACAGATTGCGGACAGGCTCCGGCCGCCTGCAATGCGGCCTGTGCCCCCGCGCGGGTGGCCGCGCCGCCATGCAGGGAAAGCACGCAGCCGTCACCGCCGGGCCAGGCCAAGGCGCGGTCAATTTCTTCATGTTCGTGGCGCCACACAACAAGGCGCGGCTCTGTCAGCGGTTTGTGAAAGAGGTGTGCAAACAGCGGGCGCGAAAGCCACAAAAGAGCCAGCGCGGCGCTGCCGGGTGAGGATAGCCAGTGATAAGTAAAGTTGACGCTCATGGCGTTAGCCGACGCTAGCAAATTCAACCCCGCGTCACATTCCAACCATGGAAAGTTCTTGAGCCTCTTGCTTTCCGTCATGGCACGGCCTAGACTTCGCCTCTCTTGTTGGGGGAACCCTTAAAGTAGAGCAGACTTACGTCGCTCAGGACCCGATTCTTAACGTTCAGGAGCCTGCATTATGAAGAAGCTGATGGCAGTGATGGCGTTTGCGGCAATGTGTGGCGTCGCGGCTTGCGGCGGCGGCATGGGCGGTGGTGACAGCGGCGGTGGCGACAGCGGCGGCAGCGGCGGCGGCTTCGACATGGCCCAGATGATGATTGACAACTACAAGAACGGCACGATGCAGGCCCAGTATTGGGTCACCGTTCACGCCGACCCCAAGGCCGGCCAGTACTGGGAAACCACCAGCACCAGCAACTTTGGCGCCGGCGAGCAGAAGTCCACGATTGCCTGGCAGGTTGCCAAGGTTGACGGCAGCAACGCCTGGGTCGAGAACGACACCGGCCAGGGCTACATTCTGGCCTTTGCCGTGGACCTGACCAAGAAGATGGAAGACGGCGCCAACGTCACCAAGGCCTGGATTGGCAAGAAGGGCGCCAAGGCCGAAGAGATCAAGGTGATGGAATACAAGAAGCCCGAAGGCGGCGGCACCACCGGCGAAGCCCCGAAGTACGAGATGACCACCGAAGAGGTGACTCTCAACGCGGCCGGCAAGGACTGGGCCTGCACGCTGACCACGATCAAGATGGACGGCAGCGAGACCAAGACCTGGGTGTGCAAGGACGCCTGGTTCGGCGGCACGATCAAGACCTGGATGAAGATGGCCGCCGGCGAGAGCAGCACTGTGCTGACCAAGTTTGGCGAAGACGGCAAGCCCTGGCTGAACTGGGAATGATTGTTGCCTGACGCGAAACGAAACCGGCGCGAGCAATCGCGCCGGTTTCTTTTCCGGCGCGGCGGGCGTGCCTGCTACACTCGGTTTGGAGGACTCCCATGCGTGCTGTGATGCTGCTGCCGGGGCTGGCGCTGCTGCTGTCGGTTGCCCTGGCCCAGGAGGCTCCGCCCGCCGATGATTACAAACCCTCGGTGCCGGGGCCCCAGACCGACCTGCTGCTGCGCATGTTCCGCACCGGCAAGCAGAAGCTGCCCTTCTGGTGCCAGGTCCATAAAGACCCCAAGGTCGGCCAGCGTTGGGTCGTCCGCAGCGTGAACACCGCCGGCGGTGCCGAACAGGAGCTGTTTTCGGCCTGGCAGGTGGTGAAAGTGGACGGCGACCTGGCCACCGTCGAATACGACAACGGCCGCGGCTTTATCGCGGCCTTTGAAGTGGACCTTACCAAGAAGCCCGAGGACATTGCCAACGTCAAGCGCGCCTGGGTGGCCAAGCCCGGTGAAAAGCCGGAAACCGCCACGGTCATGGACGCGCCCAAGCCGCCGCCGGGCGAGACCAAGACCCCCGACGCGCCGGAAAAGGAAAAACCCGACGAACCCAAAGTGGAGGAGTTCAAGGACCTCGAACTGGCCGGCCGCAAATGGTCCGGCAAGCTGGTCACCACGCGCCACGGCGCCTGGGAGACACGCACCTGGACGGTCGAAGGCGCCTGGTTCGGCGGTGTGATCAAGACCGTGACCGTTTCAGGCAAGACCCAGGCCACGACCGAACTGCACCGCGTCAGCACCACGGCCAAGGCGTGGCTGAAGTGGGAGGAAGCGGAAAAACCGGCGCCGAAGAACGAATGAGGCGTCAGCGTTTGACCGCCAGCTTGCCCTTGAGTTCCTTGCCGCCGTCGCGTACCCGCACCCAGAAGTACAGCTTGTCGGGCAAGTTTTTGGGCATCTCGCCGTGCACGTCGTAGACTTTTTCGTCGGCCATCCATTCGCCGCGTGACGGCGCGCCGAGCTCCTTGCCGTTTTCGTCGCCGACGTAGCCCTCCAGTTCGGCTCCGGTTACGGGTTTGCCGTCGCGGGTCAGGCTGACCTCGAACACGCCCTCTTTGCCCGCTGCTACGTCGCCGATTTGCGCCACGGTGGCTTTCAGGCCGTTGCCAAGGTCAAGCTCTCCCAGCGGGTGTTTGGGCCCCTCGTGATGGTCTCCGTGCCCGTGGCCGGACCCGTTGGCGTGGTTGTGCGCGCCGTTGCCGTGGGTGTGTGTGTCGCCGCAGGCTGCAAACAGCCCCGCCGCGGCAATCATTGCCAGTACTGCCAGAACTCGTTTCATGGTCCTTGCTCCGGGTCAGGTGCCCTGGCCTGTGTGCCGGCGCGCCCGCCCTTGGGGTGCACCAGCACATAGGCCGCCGGCACGACAAAAAGGTTCAGGAAGGTCGAAGTGGTCAGGCCGCCCAGAACCACAATCGCCAGTGGCGCCAGCAACTCACTGCCGGGTTCGCCCGCGGCCAGGGCAATCGGGATCAGGCCCAGCATGGCCGAAAGCGCCGTCATCAGAATCGGCACCAGTCGTTCGGCGCTGCCCTGCGCCACCGCCGTGCGCAGGTCCAGACCCTGGGCCCGCAGGTTCTGGTAATGCGACACCAGCAGAATGCCGTTGCGCACGGCGATGCCGAACAGCGTGATGAAGCCCACCATGCTGGCGATGCTGATGACGGGCGCCACGTAGCCACGGCCTGAAAACAGCGCCGTCAGGTTCGCGCCCACGTCAGGCGATTCAGCCAGAAAGATCGCCACCACGCCGCCGATCAGCGCCAGCGGCAGGTTGATCATCACGATCAGTGCCGCGCGCAGCGACGAAAACGCCGAAAACAGCAGAAACAGGATCGCCAGCGCCACGCCCGCGCCCATCAGATAGATCGTGCGGCTGGCCTGCTGCTGGGCCTCGAACTGCCCGCCGTAGTGCACGCCGTAGCCGTGTTTCTGCACGATCGGATCCACCACGCGCTGTACCTCAGCCACCAGGTGGCCCAGGTTGTGGCCCTCGGCGACGTTCAGGGAAATCACGGCCTTGCGCTGGGCATTTTCGCGTGTGATCAGGTCGCTGGCCATTTCGGGGCCGATGTCGGCCACTTCCTCCAGCCGCAGGTGTGTGCCGCCGGGTGCCCGCAGAATCAGCTTGCGCACCTGTTCGGGGCGCTGGCGCTGCTGGGGCGAAAGCCGCACCACCAGAAGCAGCCGGCGCACACCCTGGTTGATCTCGGCAACCTCAATGCCGTGAAACGCGGCCTCGACCTGTCCGGCGGCATCGGCAGGCGTGAGCCCGTAACGCGCCAGGTCCGCCCGGCGGTAACGGATGGGCAGGGTTTCCACCATCAGTTCGCGGTTGGCGGCCACGTCGCGGGCGCCGGGCAGGGCGCGCAGGGCGGTTTCGGTTTCCTTGGCGATCTTGCGCAGGACATCCAGGTCGTCGCCGTAGACGCTGATCGCAATCGCCGCCGGTGTTCCCGACAGCACATGGGACAGCCGGTGTTCCATCGGCTGGCCCACCATGGTGGTCACGCCCGGCACGTCGGCCAGCACGTCGTCAATCCGGCGGCGCACTTCGGCCTTGCTGTGGCCCGGCGCGACGGCGACCTCGATTTCGCTGATGTTGACGCCGTGGGCGTGTTCGTCGCGCTCGGCGCGGCCGGTGCGGCGCGACACGTGGCGCGCGCCCTCGATTTCAGCCAGGCGGCGTTCCACGCCGCGCGCTAGGCGGTCGCTTTCGGCCAGTGATGTGCCCGGCGGCGCGTTAATGAAAATCGTGAACGTGCCTTCGTTGAACTCAGGCAGAAAGCGCGTGCCGTAGGTTGCCCCCAGCCAAAGGCTGGCGCCCGTAGCTGTCAGCGCCAGCGCCATCACCACCCAGCGCAACCGGATCGAGGCCTTCAGCATCGGCGCGTAAACGCGCTTGAGCCCGCGTACCAGCCACGGGTCGCCGTGACGGCCGGCCCTGGTTTTCGCCAGCAGCAGCCGGCACAGCGCCGGTGTGACGGTTACCGCCACGGCCAGTGACGCCAGAATAGACACGATGTAGGCCAGTCCCATCGGCCGGAAGAAGCGGCCCTCCAGCCCCTGCAGGAACAGAAGCGGCACAAACACCATCACGATGATCACCGTTGCGAACACGATGCTGCTGCGGATTTCGTTGCTGCCGTCAAACACCACCTGGGTGTGCGGCTGGCGCATGCCTTCAGGCAGCGCGGCGTTTTCGCGCAGGCGGCGGTACACGTTTTCAACGTCAATGATCGCGTCGTCCACCAGCTCGCCGATGGCCACGGCCAGCCCGCCCAGGGTCATCACGTTGATGTTCAGATCCAGCCACCACAGCACCAGCACCGCCACGGCCAGAGACAGCGGCAGTGCGGTAAGCGTGATCACCGTGGTGCGCCAGTTCATCAGAAACAGCACCAGGATGATCGCCACCAGAATCGCCGCGTCGCGCAGCACCACCAGAACGTTGCGCACGGAAAGACCGATGAAGTCGGCCTGGCGCATCACGTGGCGGTTCAGGCGCACGTTGACGACACGGCCGTCTTCGGCCACGGGCACGATGTCGGTGGGGCGGCCGTCGGCGTCTTTGTGCGAGATGCGGTCAAGCATTTCGTCAATCCGGCGCGTGATCTCCAGCGTGTTGGTACCGGGCTGTTTCTGCACGGTCAGAATCACCGCCGGTCGGCCGCTCTCGCTGCCCGTGCCGCGGCGTGGCGCGGGACCAAGGCCCACACCCGGCGAGCCGTCGTCGGCCACGACCACGTCGCCGATGGTGACCGGTACTCCGTTGTGGTGGCGGATCAGCGTGGCGCGGATATCAGCCTCGGACGTGATGCGCGCCGATTGCCGCAGCGGCAGTTCCTGGCCCTGCACGTCGGGCAGGTACCCGGCGCTGGCCGTGGCGTGGGCCTTGCTCGCGGCCTCGACCACATCGGCGATGGTCAGGCCGTAAAGCGCCAGGCGCTGCTGGTCCACGTTGATCTGGTATTCGGGCAGTTCGCCGCCCACGGCTACCACCTGCGACACGCCCGCCACGGCCAGCAGGCGGTTGCGCAGCTCAAACTCGGCCCAGCCGCGCAGGGTAAGCGGGCTTACGCCGTCTTCGGCGGCGGTCACGCTCAGCAGCATGATTTCGCCGGTCAGGCCGGAAATCGGGGCCAGTTCGGGGTGCACGCCCGGCGGCAGGGTCTGGGCGGCGGCGCTGAGTCGTTCGCTGACAAGCTGGCGCGCGCGGTAGATGTCCTGGCCGAATTCGAACTCGACCCACACGATGCTCAGGCTCATCGCGCTGGAACTGCGCACCCGGCGCACGCCGGGCAGTCCGTTCATGCTGCTTTCGATCGGAAAGCTGACATAGAGTTCGACTTCATCCGCGTTCAGCCCTCTGCCTTCCGTCAGGATCGTCACGGTGGGGGCGTTGAGTTCCGGGAACACATCCACCGGAATGCGCGGCAACGATGCGCCGGCATAGGCCACCAGCAGCCCCGCCAGAATCAGCACCAGCGAGGAATGCTTGATGGAAAAAGCGATCGCGCGCTTGAACACTAGTGGTCGCCCTCGTGCCAGGTGCCGTCGGCGTGAAAGTGTCCTTTGCCCGTGGTCTTGCCCGCGCCGGTGAGCTTGAGCTCATAGGCGCCGCCAAGCACGACCTCGTCGTCTTCGATCACGCCGGTGTAGATGACGATCCAGCGACCGTCGCTGGGGCCCAGACTGGCGGCCACGCGGATTACCTTGTTGGGGTCGGCAGGGTCGCGGCGGAACAGCACGCGCTCCAGCCCGTCGGGCATTACGCAGGCCAGGGGCACCGCAAGGCGCGCTTCGGGCGTGCGGTCGTAGATGACCTCAAGTTCGGCCGTGACGCCGGCGCGGGCCCAGTTGGCCCGTGATTGCGGCACCACGATCACGTCCACGGTGCGGATGTCGGGGTCGGCCGCGGGCGCGATGGTCAGCTTGCCGGCAATCGCGCCGGCCGCGGCCAGCGGCCCGCCGGCAGGGGGAACAATGGCGGCATCCAGGCCGTCGGCCAGAAGCCCCAAATCGGCCTGCAGCGCGCGGGCGCGAAAGCGCAGCGCGGTGTCGTCCAGCACGCGCGCCACAACCGTGCCGGCGGCAATGAACTCGCCCTCGGTGGCGCCGATTTCGGTGACCACTCCGGTGCCGGCGGCCGCGGCCGAAAAGGTTTCCAGGCCGCGCCAGCCGTCGCCGTCCAGGTCGCCGGGCTTGACGCCGAGCATCAGCGCGGCGCGGTGGCGCACCATGCGCGCGTGCACGCGCGCGGCGGCCGTGGCGGAGTCGGCTTTTTCAACGGCCGTGCCCAGGCCGGCCAGGCGCGCCTGGTCGGTGTCCTGGCCGGCCTTGAGTTCCGCCAGTTGCGCGGCAAACCCGGCGCGCGTTTCGCGTTCGTTGCTGATTTCGGATTCGGCGTCGGCCAGGCGCGAGCGCGCCTCGGCCAGTTCGCCCGCGCGGCCGCCGCCGGCCTTGTCAAGGTCTTCCAGTTGGCGCACGCGCGCGGCCCACAGATCGCGTGCGGCCTGCAGGTTTGCCGCGTGTTCGTCAGAGGCGGCAAGGGCCGCTTCGACAGCGGCCAGGCGCGCCGGCCAGTTGGCCACGGCGCGGCCGACGGTGTTCAGTTCGGCGCGGGCGATGGCGGCTTCGGCCTCGCGCTGGGCGGTTTCGGCGTCGGCATCGGCAATTTCGTGCAGCAGCGCGACCAGTTCGGGCGACTCGACGCGAAACAGTGGCTGGCCCTGCTCGACGCGCTGGTACTGTTTGACCAGCAGTGTGACCCGCCCTGCCAGGGGGGTGGTGTGGGCCGTCAGGGCTTCGGGTGTGCTTTCAAAGGCGCCAGGCAGGCGCAGGGTCTGTTCCACATGCCGGCGCTCGACACGGGCGAATGTGATGCCCAGGTTGGCCACCACCGCCGGCGGGATGTCAATGCGGTTGGTGGGCTTGGCGGCCGCCGCGTCGCCGCCGGCGGGCGGGGGCGGAGGTTCGGTCTGGCACGCGGCCAGCACCACAGCCAGCAGTGTCATCAGCCATTTGGGTTTCACCGCTGATCCTCCTTGGGCGCGTCGCGCCAGTCGGGGCCTACGGCCGCCAGCACCGCGGTGTCGGCCAGACGCATTCCGGCTTCGGCCCGCAGCAGCGCCAGCCGCGCCTCGTGTTGACGGGTGATTGCCTCGAGTTGCCGCAGCGCGTCGAACTCGCCCAGTTCGGCCAGACGCGCGGCCTCGGCCGCGTTGGCATCGGCCAGCGGCACGATCGCGCGGTTCACAAGATCGGCCTGCTGCGCGGCCCGAGCCGATGCCGCCAGCGCGCGGGCAAGCTCGTGGGTGGCGGCTTCGCGCCGGGCGAAATAGGCGTCGCGCGACGCGGCGCGGGCTGCCCGCGCCCGGGCGATGCCCTCGCGGTTCAGGTTGATGATCGGCAGCGGAAAACCCAGGCCCAGCGCGATGCGCGACTGGCCGTCTTCGTTTTCATAGCCGCCGCCGATGACGATGTCGGGGTACTGTTTGCGGATCTCCAGGCGCAGAGCCTGCTGGCTGACCTCGTACTCAGCTCGCGCCACGCGCAGGGCCGGATTGCGCCGGTCCAGTTGCGTCGCGGCGCCGTCAGGCCGGGCAAATTTCGGCAGTTGTGGCCTGGGGCTAAACGGCGCGTCGGGGTGCAGGCCCATGTCTTCGCGCAGCCGCGCGTGCGCGTCATCAAGCTGCCCCGAAACAACCAGTTCCTCCAGCCGCCGCTGGGCCAGTTCCAGCGCCACCAGCCGCGCGTCCAGCCGCGCCAGCGCCCCGGCCTGGGCCAGTGCTTCGGCCCGCCGGCTGAGCGCTTCCAGCGACGCGATCAGTTGCCGGGTCAGGCGCAGTTCTTCGGCCAGTGCCGCGGCCTCGACCCAGTGCCGGCGCAACTGTGACAGTGTTTCCCATTCGGCCTGCACCACGCGCGTCAGGGTCAGCCGGTGTTCGGCCCAGGCCTTGTCTTCTTCGACGCCGTGGCGGCCGCTCAGCGGCAGGGTGAACTTCAACATGCCGCCCAGCACCCAGGGCTTGTCCACGTTGCCCAGAATGTAGGCGGCGTTGATTTCCAGTTCGGGGTCTTCCCAGCGCCCGGCCTGTTGCGCGCCGGCCAGGGCTACGGCGGCCTCGGCGCGAACCGCGCGCAGCCCGGGGTTGAAGAACAGGGCGATTACTTCGGCCTCGGGCAACTGGATGCCGTCGGCCAGGTCGAACTTGCCGGTGAAGGCCCCGGTTGCGGCCAGTTCGCGGGCATAGTCGGCCACGGCGGCCGAATCCGGGCTGCGCGCCCGCCATTGGGCGGCGTGTTCGGTGTGGGCGGCGTCGTCCAGCGGCTGGGGGTCATAGCCCTGACAGCCGGCCACCAGCGCAAGACAAAACATGACTGTTGCCGTCGTTCGCACGGGCATCCTTACTTGAGCTGCAGCCTGCCGTCTTTTTCAACCAGTCCGTACCAGTCGTAGTACCGGGCCGGGTCCTGCATGAAGCCGTCGCCGCAGCCGGTCCAGCAGCAGAAGAAGATCTTGTAGCCGCGGTGCAGCAGGTACACCGTGCCGTGGGGGTCTACTTCGCTGCCTTCCATCAGCGGACAGGTTTCGGTCACGCGGTCAATCCAGTTGGTGGCGTCCACCAGTTTCACGCTGCCGTCTGTCTGGGGCTCCAGCGACAGGGCATTGAGGTACTTGAGCGATTTGCGGGTGAACCTGGCGCGTGTAGCCTCGGACTCAAAGTGCACCCGGTAGCCCTTGTAGTCGGCGGATACCTTGCCGGGCTCGGCAATCGGCTTGCGTGTGACAGGGTCCAGGGTGTTCTTGAGATCCACAATTTCACCCGCAGGCACGGGCGGCTTGAGCTCGTCCCAGTTGAAGGTGATCTTGGTGTGTCCGCCGTGACCGCCGTCGGCGGAATCGGCAGCGGGCATGTTGTGTCCGGCGTGGGTCGAGTTACCGGTGGTCGCGTTGCTGTGGCTGTGAGGGTGGCTGTCTCTGGCCGGCGCCGCAGGTTCGCCGCCGCAGGCCGCCAGCAAAAGCAGCGGCAGGAGGTATGACAAAAGATTTTTCATGGCAGGTCTCCGTGAGCGTGAAAAAACACCAGACGCCGCCGCAACGCGGCAGCGTTTCACGGAGAGCAACTAGATCAGCAGCTTGACGCAGCCCACCAGGGGCGGCCCGGGCGGCGGCCGCGAGTCGGTGAAGACAGCAACCGGCGGTGTGCACGGCGTAACGGCCAGTGTCGCCGGCGTCGGTACTGGCGGGCCCGGCAGAATTACCGAGACCGGCGCGGCGGCTGCCAGAACAGGCGCGCCATGCGGAAGATTCTTCAGGTGCGGGCAGTCGCGTGTGGGGGTTTCACCGCACGGCTGGCCGTGATGGTCGGGGCCGTGCTCCTCGTGTCCGTGGACGACCGCGGTCAGGGCCTGGGTGTGGCATACCTGCACGGCATGGAGCAAACGCACGGCATCCATGCCGGGCGCAAGCGCCAGAAAAAGGGCGACGAAGATGTTGGCCGCCTTGAGCATCAGCAACAAGAATAACGCCGGAGTATGCTATAGGTTCAACACAATTCCGGTCTTGGATGTGTCACGGCCCGTCCGATAATGTTTTCGGTCCCAAAAACGGCGCTCAATCGCCGGTGTGAAGGCGCCAGCCCTGGGCCGGTTCCGGGCTGTCCGGGGGTACTGCGGCACGGGTGACCGTAACGCCGTCGGGGATCCTCACTGTCACGGTCAGTGTCGCGCGGTCGGCGCCGGTCTGCACCGGACCAAAGGGCACAAGCTCAAGCCGGTACTGGTCGCGTCTTACCGCCACGCCCATGTCGCGGCGCGCGTCCTCAAGCCGCAGTGTGCGTGACGGCGAGGCCACGGACTTTTCCAGGATCAGTTCCATGCGTCCGATGCGCCCGTCCTTGCGCACCGTAACGTCATGCGGCAGCACGATTTCGCGGATGCCGTGCATGTCCACGCTGGCGCGATCCACCAGCGTACCGCCGTGGGCGGCACACGCGGAAAGCCCAAGCGCCAGCAACGACCACAGCGCGCGCCGCACGGTCAGTCCTTGCGGCTGTTGGCAGCCGCGGGCTTGAGTTCAATGGCGGGCAGATTCTTCTGGTCTTCGGCTGTGGCCTGGGCTTCGTAACCGGGCCCCTGGGTTTCAAGCTTGCAGCCGAAGCGCAGGCCGCATTTGGTCACCGCCAGCACGGCGCAGGACTTGAAGTTCAGGTCCTTGATCCAGCAACTGGTCGCATCTTTGGTCAGTTCCTGGACCATCGGCTTGCTGTAGTCGTCGTTGCCGGCCAGCCAGCCGCCGATGCCGTCCTTGACGCGCGAGGCGTGATAGCTGTTGAGCATGTTTTCGGCACCGACGAACAGCACCTTTTCGATTTCGTAGTTCGGGCCCAGGTCAGGCAGTTTCCATTTCAACTTGCTGGGTTTTTTGTCGAACAGCCGCGTCTGGGTGAAATAGGGCAGATAGCTGGGCAGGTAGTAACAGTCGGCGCGGGTGAGTTCGGGGGCCTCGACAGAGGCCTTAAGGTTGCCCGGCAGGCTGCGCTTGCCCTGCGCGTCGAGAAACAGCACGTGAACGTTGCGGATGCGGTACTCTTCTTCGTGGCCGATCACGCCCACGGGAATGTGGTTCTGGTTGACCTCCAGGCGAAAGCGTGTGCACTCAGGCCCGTTGGCCTTGACGAAGCCAGCGGCGTCGAACTCTTCGGCAAACAGCAGTTCGCGCCATTTGGGGCAGAACTCGTCAATGCTGGGGGCGACGGGCCAGGCGCGGTGAAAGACGTAGACCTCAAGTTTTGCCGGGGGAGTTTCGGGCTTGTCCCAGGTGATCAGCAGCGACGAGGGCGCGATGTTGCCGCTGGTGGGAGAGACGGCCAGCGGCTTGAACTCAATGTCCGTGGCGGAAAGGGCAGTGGCGAAAAGCAGGGCAAAAAGAGTGTGTCGGAACATGGCGGGCTCCGGGTCGTGAGCCCGCCGATCATCCAGCGGTTGGCCCTTGCAGGCAAGCGTTCAACCGATCAATGTGTCGGCGTGAAACAGCCACACGTGGCCGCACTTTTTGCAGATGGTGGTGACAAAGCTGGCTGCGGCGTCGTCGGTGTCTTCTTCGCGCGAAGAAGTGAAGTGCAGCGAACTGTAACTGCCCAGCGTGCCGCGCTGTTCAAAGGGCGCGCCGCAGGCCGGGCAATCGCCCTTCACCCCCTTGGCCTTGAAGGCCTTGAGGATGCGCTGGAACTCTTTGCCGGGCATTTCTTCGTCGTTCATGTCAGTTCCTTGCCATCGGGATCTTCACCGGGTTCTCGGTCTGGGCATTGCGGCTGAAGGGCCATGTGCGGCATCATTTTACAGGCTTTGGCGACGATCCAGCCAGACTTCAAATTCACGAGCGGCATGCACAATGCCAATGAAAACCACAGACGCCTTGCCGGCAACGAACACAACGTAGTGCGGAAACCGGGCGATCAGCACCCGCCGGAGATCGCCCTTGTACGCCCGGTACATCAAGGGATCCCGCGCGATCTTGCCGATGGTCGTCCGGACTTCCTGTTCAAATGCAAACCCCAGCCCCGGTTGCTGGGCCTCGTACCAATCGGACTGATCTAGGAGATCCTGCCAGAACTCCGGCCGAACCCTCACCGAAGGGTCCATTACGCGCGTTCTCGACGCCGGGCCTGAAGGCGCTGGTCAAACTCTGTCAACGACAAGCCTTCTTCGGGGTTGGCGCGGGCGCGTGCCGCACGCCGCTCAAGCTCCGCGTCTACTTCGGGTGAGAACGCAGGCTCGGTTCCTTCTTCAGCCAGCGTAGCCATGATACGGGCAACCAGCGCGAGGCGCTGCTTCACACTGAGTTTACGGATAGTCTCGATGTCTATTGTGCCGGCCATGGCACCATTCTAGCCCAAAGGATTCACCCCGCCATCGGGATCTTCACCGGGTTCTCGGCCCTGCGGTTGAACTGGATGGCCTCGCTGTAGCCGGCGTCAATGTGCCTGGCGATGCCCATGCCGGGGTCGTTGGTCAGCACGCGCTGCAGGCGGGCGTCGGCCTGCTTGGTGCCGTCGCAGACAATCACCTGCCCGGCATGCAGGCTGTACCCCATGCCCACGCCGCCGCCGTGGTGAAAGCTGACCCAGGTCGCGCCACTGGCGGTGTTCACCAGAGCGTTGAGAATCGGCCAGTCGGCAATCGCGTCGCTGCCGTCCTTCATGGCTTCGGTTTCGCGGTTGGGGCTGGCGACGCTGCCGCAATCCAGGTGGTCGCGGCCGATCACGATCGGGGCCTTCACCTTGCCTTCGCGCACCAGCCTGTTGAACAGCAGCCCGGCCTTGTGGCGCTCGCCGTAGCCCAGCCAGCAGATGCGTGCGGGCAGGCCCTGGAACTCGAACGCGTGGCGCGCGTTTTTCAGCCAGTTGTGCAGGTGCTTGTGGCGCGGAAACAGCTTCATCAGTGCGTCGTCGGTGGTGTAGATGTCCTGTGGGTCGCCGCTGAGCGCCACCCAGCGAAACGGCCCCTTGCCCTCGCAGAACAGCGGCCGGATGTACGCCGGCACGAAGCCCGGGAAATCGAAAGCGTCTTTCACCCCAGCCTGCTGGGCGTGGCCGCGCAGATTGTTGCCGTAGTCAAAGGTGTGGGCACCCTTGCGCATCAGTTGCAGCATCTGGCGGCAGTGTTTGGCCATGGTGCGAAAGGCCTGCTTTTCGTATTCGCGCGGGTCGCGCTTGCGCAGTTTCAGGGCCTCGGCCAGGGTCATGCGGTCGGGCACGTAACCGTTCAGCGGATCGTGGGCGCTGGTCTGATCCGTCAGCAGGTCGGGCGTGATGTTGCGCTTGATCAGGCGGTCCAGCAGGTCCACGGCGTTGCAGCACACGCCGATGCTGACAGCTACTTTGTTGCGTTTGGCCTCCAGTGCGCGGTCAATGGCAGTGTCAATGTTTGTGGCGCGCTCGTCCAGATAGCGCGTTTCCAGCCTGCGCTTGATGCGCGAGTCATCTACATCAGCCGCAAGAAAGCTTGCCCCGCACATTTTGGCCGCCAGCGGCTGCGCGCCCCCCATGCCGCCCAGCCCGGCTGTCACCACCAGCCTGCCGGCCAGCGTGGCCTTGGGGCCATAGTGGGTGCGCGCGGCCTGGGCGAAGGTTTCGTAGGTGCCCTGCAGAATCCCCTGGGTGCCGATGTAGATCCAGCTTCCCGCGGTCATCTGGCCGAACATGATCAGGCCGCGATCACGCAGCCTGTAGAATTCCTCCCACGTGGCCCACTTGGGCACCAGGTTGCTGTTGGCAATCAGCACGCGGGGCGCGTCGGCGTGGGTTTTGAACACGGCCACGGGCTTGCCGCTTTGCACCAGCAGCGTCTCGTCGGCGTTCAGCTCGCGCAGCGACTTGACGATGGCGTCGAAACAGTCCCAGTTGCGGGCGGCCTGGCCGATGCCGCCGTAGACCACCAGT
This sequence comes from Planctomycetota bacterium, assembly GCA_015075515.1. Taxonomy (GTDB): domain Bacteria; phylum Planctomycetota; class UBA8742; order UBA2392; family UBA2392; genus H3-PLA7. Next base: position 574,193 of record JABTUE010000003.1, on the reverse strand, counting down.
TCGTCGGGGTTTTCGGCGTTGGCCGGGTCAAGGTTGTTCATCAGCATGCGCAGCGGGGCTTCGGTCAGCCAGCTTTTGGCGCTGAGCTTTGTGCCGCGCGGGGCGGTGACGGGACGGGCCTTGGATCTGGTTTTGCGGGCGGGCATCGGGTCTCCTTGCGGCGGCAGGTTCTAGCAACCGCGGGCAAGGGTGCGCCAGCCGTCATTCGAGCGTGCAGAAAAACGGGCGCGAGTGGTCTTTCCAGGACTCCAGCAGGCCGTTCTTGTCGGTGTCTTCGACTTCCAGCCACGCAAGCCTGGTGCCCTGGGCGCAGACGCCGCGCACGGTGAAGTCAAGTTCGCCCAGGGTGTGCCACTTCAGGGCGCGATCCAGCAGCAGCAGCCTGGCGCGCAGGTTGCCGTGCTGAACGGCCAGCAGGCCGCGCTCGCTGACCCAGCCCAGGGCAAAGTGATTGAAGCGCGCCGACTGGGTGCGGGTGTCGCGGTGCTGGGCGTCGTCTACAATCAGGATTTCGCTGACGATGGCGCTGCTGCCGCGGCCGTACATGGGGCGGGCCTCAATGGCGCGCGACAACTGGTGGCCGAAGTAGGCCCCCTCGCCGGTGCAGACAATGCGCGAAAACGCGCTGGAACTGTGCAGCGCCGAAAGGCTGCCGTCGGCGGGGTTGTAGATCAGGTGTTCGGGCGGGTCGTTCAGGCGCGGCGCGCGCTGTTCGGCCTCGGGTTCTTCTTCGACCGGTTCGCCCCAGCGGTTGAAGCGGGGGTTCTGGGGTCGCTGGGCCTGCGCCACCAGCCGTTCCACAAGCAGGCGGTCGTCGGCCAGGACCAGTGAAACCGTAAACGCCTGCACCACGCGCTCGTGTGTGCCCTTGACCAGGTTGACGCTTAAAATCCAGCCGTTGGGGTCATCGCCGCCGGGCTGGCTGACCAGAACCTCGGTGTCGCCGCGCCACAGGCCCACCGGCGAGGCCGCGGGTTCAAGCCGGCACACACGGCGCAGGGAATCGCCGCTGCGGTTGCACACCACCAGCGCCGGGGCATCCATCAGGTTGACCTCGCCGTCGTCGTTGGTGTCTTCCAGGCGCTGGGTCAGCACAATCCGGCCGTCGGCCAGAAACAGCGGCGGGTCGCTGGATGCACCGGTGTCCAGCACCTTGTGTTCGGGACGGCCCGGCCCCACGGCGTGCAGGGCAAAACGCGGCGGCGCGGTTTTGTCGGTGCCGGCCGGGGCGGCAACAGGACGATAGTAAAACAGCCGGTCGCCCTCAGGCGCCAGCACGTGGTTCAGAATCACCCCCGGCGCGACGTTGACGGATTGCGGGCGCAGGCCGCCCAGTTTTTTGACCCAGGCCTCGGCGGCCGCGTCGCTTTCAGGGCGGGGCAACAGCGTGCTTTCCTTGGGCTTGGGGGCGTCAGGATTTTCGGGGCCTGGTTCGGGCTGGGCCAGCACCAGCGCCGGCGGCAGCAGCAGCGCCGCCGCCAGCCACGACAGCAGGCGCGCGTTGACAGGCTGGGTCTTGGCGGATTCCCCGGCCGTGGCGGGTGTTTCGCCAGAGGCGTCCACGGCGGGCATGGCGCCCGAAACGCGCCGGGTGGTCTTGCGCGTTGCCGCCACGCGGCCGTGACGCCAGGGCAGGTAAACCGTAAACGTGCTGCCGCGCCCAAGCGCCGAATCCACGGTGATGCGCCCGCCGTGGGCCTTGACGATTTCGGCCACAATCGCAAGCCCAAGGCCGGTGCCGTCCACGTTGCGGGTCAGTTCTTCGTCCACGCGATAGAACTTTTCAAAGATGCGTTCGTGGTGTTCAGGGTCAATGCCGATGCCCTGATCCTGCACGGCAATGAACAGTTCGCGGTCGCCGGGGCCGACGGTCACAAAGATGGGCTTTTCGCCGGGGCTGTATTTGACAGCATTGCTGAGCAGGTTCAACAGCACCTCGCGGATTGCGTCTTTGTCGAACTCGGCCGAACTGGGCACCCCGGGACGGATCTGCTTCTGGATGCGCTCGCGCAGTTTTGGCGCCTGGCCCTTGAAGAAGTTGATTGTGTCCACCACCACCTGGGTCAGGTCGTTGGACTGAATGTTGAATTTCTTGACCTGGTTTTCGACCTTGCTGAAGCTCAGCACGTGGTCAATCAGCGCGCCCAGGCGCTGGGTTTCGCTCATGATCGTGTCCAGGCAGGCCTGCACCTTTTCGGGGTCCTTGACCCGGCCCAGCTTGAGCGTTTCCACGAACATGCGGATGCTGGTCAGCGGTGTCTTGAGTTCGTGGGTCACGTTGCTGACAAAGTCCACTTTCTTGCGGGCTTCGCTGGCCTCGCGCAGGATCATGTGCACGACCATAAGTGTGGCGCTGGCGACAATCGGTACGCACAGCACGGCAATCAGGATGTAAATGCTGCTCAACAGGGTGTCGTCGCGTGTGAATTGGGTGTTGGTGTCAATGCGCAGCACCAGGTAGCGATCGGACATCAGCAGGTCGTGCACGGGCACAAAGCCCAGCACTTCACGCGTGGACTGCTGGCGCGGGGTCCATTCGAACTGGCCGCGGGTGTCCAGGTGCACCGACAGCGCGTCGTTTTCAAATCGGTGCTCGGCCAGGTGCTGGCGCACGATGCGGTCCATCTCTGCCGGCAGAAGCTCCCAGGCGATGAACCCCCCCGAAGACTCCGACACAAACACCACAAACGTGCGGTGGCGGGTTTCGCCCTCAATTTGAACCTCGTGGTTGATCAGCTCGCGCGTGGTGCCGCCGCCGGGCCGCGGCTTGCGCGCCGCCAGTGCCTCGACCAGCGCCGCCGGGGCGGCATGGCCGCGAGTGCCGTCCACGCTCAGGCCGGCCTCGACGCGGCTGCCGATGCCCAGATAGGCGCGCCCGGCAATCGCGCGGGTGTAGTCCAGAAAATAGCGTTCGACATCGGCGCGGGCGCGATCCATGTCTTCGGGGTTCGCAGGCGGGTTGATGGCCAGGTCACGCAGTCGGGTTTCCAGCAGGATTTCGACGCTCTGGCGCACGGAGTGAAGCTCGGAGCGGTAGTTGGAGGGGCGCAATTCAATCTGGCGCAGGGCATAAGTGCCAAACAGGCCCATCACCACCGTGGGGGCGATGATGGCAAAGATCGCCAGCGGGTACAAAAGCCGGCGTTGGGTCCAGCGTCGCACGGAAACGGCCACAATCGCCTCCTGAGTGCCGGCTCACAGTATACAGCGGGCTGGGACTTGCGGTTTTCGGATTCCGGTGCGGGCAGACCCGCCAGTCTTTTGGCACTTCCGTGGCGCGGACCTGGCGGCGAAAATACCTGCGGGCCGAGTGAATCCGCGCGTATTGGCTGGCACAAGCCCGGCGCGCGGCTATCCTGAGAGGTGGGTCATGGGTCTTGCGTCCGGCGCCCAAAGGCGCCCCCAACCGCAGCCGGTCCCGATTGCAGAGGCAAGCCCGCGCATGGACCGGTTTGAACGCTATCTCGAACGATTCCGCGCGCCGATCTTCACCTATGTGCTGCGCCTGGTCAAAGACGAGGGCGTGGCCGAAGACATCGCGCAGGAAACCTTCGTGCGCCTGTTTCGCGAACTGGACAGCATCCGCGACAACACCGCCAGCGCCTGGCTGTACCGCGTGGCGCGCAATCTGGTGACCGACTACGTGCGCAAAAAGCGCCCAGTTACGTTCACTGTGCTCAAGGGCAGCGCCGAAGACGACGACGAAGACGGCCCGGCCCTTCAGTTCAAGCACCCCGGCGCCGGGCCTGCCGGCAACGTACTGAACAACGAACTTCAGGGCATGATCCAGCAGACGCTGGAGGCCATGAGCGACAAGTTCCGCGACGTGCTGGAACTGGTGGATATCCAGGGCCTGACCCACGACGAAGCCGGCGAGGTTCTGGGCTGCAGCGCCAAAACGGTTTCGGCGCGGCTGGCGCGGGCGCGCGAGTTTTTCACCCAGCGGCTCTCCCGTCACGTGGACCTTGGCGCGCACAAATCGCAACGCGGGCAGGGCGCGTAGTGCCGACAAGCTTGACCCGCCGCCGGTCACCGGGTTTCATATCGGCATGACCAAAACCCTGTTTTTTGCGCTGGTCGCCGTGGCTGCGTCGGCGGGTGTGTTTCTGGGCCGTCCCGCCGCGGGCCAGCACCGGCCGGTTCTGGTCTATGACCGCGTGATTGCCACCCAGGTGGCCGATTTCGACTGGAAGGACGCCAAAAAAGGCGGCGTATCCGGCAGCCTGAAGTTCAGCGCCCGCCGCGCCGCCGCGCCGATTGTGGTGTACCTGACGCGTGACGGCGGCGACGGCAAGTTTGCCGTGCCTGATGCCCTGGAAGTGCGCCAGGAGGGTGCACGCTTTGCCCCCGGCTTTGCTGTGCTGGTCAAGGGCCAGACCGCCAGGTTCCTCAACGACGAGAAAAAAGATATCGCCCACAACGTGTATTTTCTGGGCGCGACTGAGGGCGACCTGGGCATCTTTGACCGCGGCCAGTCCGTGCAGCACGAGTTCACCGCCGCCGGCGAAGTCAGCCTGCACTGCAGCATCCACAAGAACATGGACGGCAAGTTTTTCATCGCGCCCAGCCCGGCCTTTGCGCTGGTGGAGTCTGACGCTGAAAGTTTCCGCATCAGCGGCGTTCCGGCGGGCAAGTACAAACTCAGGACCTGGCAGCGCCAGAAACGATTCAAGGATGTCGAACTGGACATCACCGTTGAAGCCGACAAGGACGCCACTGTCGCCGTTGAGATGACACGCTAGGAGGCAGGCCGTGACGCAGCATCGCCGCGCAGCAATTACGTTATTTCCCGGCCTGGCGGCGATGCTGCTGGCCGCCTGTGCCTCGGCACCGGCACTGCCGGACCCCCAGCCCGGCAAGGGCCAGATTGTGGTCAGCCTCAAGGCCACCCCCAAAGAAGGCGTGCGCGGCCCGCGCAAGGAACGGGTGGTGGACGATTACGCCACCAGCCACGAAAGCATCGAATCGGGGCGGCAGTACCAGCGCGTGAAGTATGACGAGATTCCCGATGTGGTGGTGCTGTGCAGCGGCGGCACCGGCCCGGCCGCGGCGCAACTGGTTGCGGCCAAAGACGGGCTGGATCACTCACAACTGGCGCTGTCGCTGGCGGGTGGACAGGGCCCGGTTCGCGTGAACGTCACCAACCGGCGTGACAAGGCGCTTACATTTGTGGCCGTGCCGCGCGATGCCGAAGTGGTCGGCGCCACGACCACGGGTGCCGCCAGGATTTCTGATGTTGCGGTTGCTCCGGGCCAGACCGTGGTGCTGAACCTTGCATCGGCGGCGATCTACGACCTGACCTGCGAGGAAGACGAGAACCTGACCTGCGTGGTGTACGTGACGAGTGCCGGAGCCTGGATCGGCACCACAAAGCAGAAGGCGTTTTTTGACGGGCTGGCGCCCGGCGAACACGACGTGATTGTATACGGCCCTCGCCTGCCGGTCGTGCGCAGGACAGTCAGGGTTGCCGCTGGCGTGCGCGAACAGACAGAGGCCGAACTGACGGTCAACCGCCTGCACAAGTGCGGTCATTAGCGGCGGCCTGTCGTTGACACAGCAGGCCACAAGGCCGCCTAATACGCCCCAATGTCCCTTCGTTACAAAGCCCTGATTGCGGCGATTGTGCTGGTTTCGCTGGTGACCGGCGTGCTGGTGTTTCGCGCCGGCCAGGGCTACGAACAGGCCGAGCGTGCCCGCATCAACGGCCAGCTTCGCGCTGACGCCCGCAACCTCAATGACGTGCTGGACGCGCGCGTGCGCGTGGTCGGGGCGACGCTCAAGTTTGCCGTGCAGAGCAGCGAACTGGTGCGCCTGATCCGCGGCGAGGGCGTGGTGCTGGCGGACAACTTCAGCACCTTCACGCGCGAATGGGCCGAGGCCGCCGGGGCTGACGTCACCGTGGCCGGCATTGACACCGTTACGGCTGAAGACCGCAGCGCCGACATTCTGCACCGTACCGACGATGTTTCCCTGGTGGGTGTGCACGTGCGCGAGGGGTTCGCGCTGGATGCTGCGGGGCGCCGGGCACTGTTGTCCGACGCCGAGTTCAACCGCCGTGCCGGCGCGGCCTTTTCCGCCGCTGAAAAGGAGTCCGCCGCCGCGCGCAAAGCCGGACATCCGGCGCCGGCCGCCGTGTCGTCACTGGTGATGGCGGTTTCGGGCCGGGTGTATCTGGTTGTGTTCGCGCCGCTGTACGAAAGCCTTCAGGAGTTCACCGTGATCGGCGTTGCGGCGGCGCTGGTGGAACTCAACTCGCAGTGGCTGGCCCAGAACTTCACTGTTTCGGGCGGTGCCGGCGGCGCGACCATTTTCAAGCTGGTCTACGCATCGGGCCGGCCCACCGCTTGGACCAGCACAAACCCTGCGGACGCCGAGGCCGCCTTTGCCCGGTCGCGCGACGCGGGTGACGACCTGTTCGAGTTCGGACTGGGCCAGTCCGGCGAACGCTATCTGGGTCTGCGCGTTCCCTTTGATCTGGCGCCCGCCGGCCTTGCCGACCGGCCAGGCTTTGTTCCCTACAAAAGTCTGGATCGTGAACTGGAGCCCCTGGCGCGACTGCGTCAGGACATTTCGTGGCTGGGTATGTCGCTGGGTGTGCTGGCCAGTCTGCTGGCGTACCTTACGGCCTACAGCGTGATCCGGCGCATCCGCCGCCTTCAGGCCGCCACGGCGCTGGTGCGCGAGGGCAAGTTCGACACCCGCGTTGAGGACCGTTCCGGCGACGAACTGGGCGCGCTGGGCAAGGCCTTCAACGACATGACCACCGGGCTTAAGGCGCTGGGCCTGTACACCCACGATACTCTGGCCCGCAGCGTTCTGGACAAACCGGAACTGCTGGGCAAGGCCAGTTCGCGCGAAGAAGGCAGCATCTTTTTCAGCGACGTGAAGGGCTTTACCAGCATCAGCGAAAAACTCGGCGCCGAGGAATTGACCGGCCAGCTCAACGAATATTTTGCGGCCCTTGGTCTGAAACTGCGCGACCAGCGCGGCTATGTGGACAAGTTCATCGGCGACGGAATCATGGCATTCTGGGGCAAACCCTTTGTTACCACGGATGACTACGCTACCCGCGCCTGCGCGGCGGCCATGGAATGCCTCAAGGCCGCGGCCGAACTGCGCGCAAAGTGGAGCGCCGAAGGCAAGCCGCTGTTTTACCAGCGCATTGGCATTGCCACCGGCCATGTGGTCGTGGGCAACATCGGCACCGACACCAAGAAAAACTTCACCGTGATTGGCGACAGCGTGAACCTGGCCTCGCGGCTGGAGGGCGCCAACAAGCTGTACGGAACCGAAGTGCTGGCCGACGCGCGCACGGCCGAACTGGCGCGCGGCAGTGTGCTGTTCCGCGAGGTAGACCAGATTGTGGTGGTGGGCAAGACAGAGCCGGTGCGCATTTACGAGCCGCTGGCGATTCTGGGCCAGGGCACCGGGCCGATCCGCGCCAACCTGGCGCTGTACGAACAGGCGCTGGCGGCCTACCGCCAGCGCGACTTCAAGGCCGCGTTGAACCTGTTGGCCGATCTTTCGCGCCTGCAGCCGCAGGACGGCCCGGCGCGTTGGCTGACCGGGGTATGTCAGGAACTTTTGGCGCACCCGCCGGGCAAGGACTGGCAGCCAGTGACTGCGGCCACCAGCAAGTAGGCGTCTGCCATCTTGACAGGTGTACTGAACCCGCTAATCCATCGGCCTTGCAGGCCGTTGCCAAGGTCGAACGAAAGTGCCGAACCCCAAAGTGCTGTTGATTGATGACGACGTGACCCACGCCGAAATCGCGGGCGAAGCCCTGTCGCGCGCGGGGTACGACGTGACACTGGCCCACAACGGCGCCGAGGGTTTGCGCAAGTTCGGCGAAAACGAGTTCGATTGCGTGCTGACGGATCTGCGTCTGCCTGACACCGACGGCATGGAAGTATTGCGCAAACTCAAGGCCGGTGATGCCGATGTGGAGGTCATCATCATCACCGGTTTCGGCAGTGTCGAAAAGGCGGTGCAGGCGCTGCAACTGGGCGCGTACAGCTTTCTGGAAAAGCCGCTGAACCGCGACGCGCTGCGCAACACGGTGGCCAAGGCGGTTGAGCGCCGCAAGCTGAGCCTTGCCAACAAGGATCTGCGCGCGCTGGTGGACGAAAAGTTCGGCTATGAGGGCATTGTCGGTTCCAGCCCGGCCATGCAGCAGGTATTTGCGCGCCTGAAGCAGGTGGCGCCCACGGACGCGCGTGTTCTGGTTACGGGCGAAAACGGCACCGGCAAGGAGCTGGTGGCCCGCGCGCTGCACTTCAACAGCAAGCGGCGCCAGGGGCCGCTGGTGGCCGTGAACTGCGGCGCGCTGACCGGCGGCGTGCTGGACAGCGAACTCTTTGGCCACATGAAGGGCGCGTTTACGGGCGCGCTGAAAGATCATGTGGGCAAGTTCGAGGCCGCCGACAACGGCACGCTGTTTCTGGACGAAGTGGGCGAGATGCCGCTGGAAACGCAGGTCAAGCTGCTGCGCGTGATTGAGAACAAGGAAGTAACGCCCGTGGGCAGCAACACCGCGCGCCGCATTGATGTGCGGCTGATCAGCGCCACAAACAAGAATCTTGAAGAACAGGTGCGCAAGGGCCAGTTCCGTGAAGACCTGTATTTCCGGCTCAAGGTGGTACAGGTGCACCTGCCGCCGCTGCGCGAGCGTCAGGGGGATATTCCGCTGCTGGCCCAGAGTTTCGTCGGTGAGTTCGCGCGCCAGTACGGCAAGGAAGTCACGGGCATTGACCAGTCGGCGCTCGGCGCGCTGATTGCGCATCCGTGGCCGGGCAACGTGCGCGAACTGCGCAACACGATCGAGGAAATGGTGGTGCTGGCCCAGGGCAAGCTGCTGACCGCCGCTGATCTGCCGGCCTCCCTGCGCCGCGACGGCGCGCCCGTTGCGGCACCGGCGGCCGCGGGCGCAGCGGGTCTTTCCGGTCTGGTCGGCATGACCATGGAGCAGATCGAGCGTGAAGTGATCCGCCAGACACTCAAGGCCAACGAGGGTAACCGCGAACGCACGGCCAGGATGCTGGCGATTGGCGAACGCACGCTGTACCGCAAAATCAAGGAGTATGGTTTGTAGGGTGTGACGGTGTTCCGGAATCCCGGACACCGCGCACGGGACGCAATTACGGCGGAACAGGAACGATGGAACGCAAATTCAAGATCGGCATTGCCGGCGCGTCGGGTTACATCGGCTCGGAACTGATGCGCATTCTCTGCACGCACCCCAAGGTGGAAATTGCCTGGGTCACCAGCGAAACCCACGCCGGCAAGCGAGTGCACGAGCTGTTTCCCAACCTGCTGGGCCACGTGCGCGAAGAATTCGCCGCCTGGGACATCAGCCTGTGCGCCGACGTGGACGTCGTGTGCCTGTGCCTGCCTCACGGCGGGGCCATGGCCGCGGCCACGGAAATCAGCGCGCGTTTTCCGAAGCTCAAGATCGTGGACGCCAGCGGCGACTTCCGCAGCCCGAACATTGAAAAGTGGGAACAGTACTACAAGACCAGACACACCGCGCCTGAACTGCAAAAGCGCTTTGTCTACGGCGTGCCCGAGTTCAACCGCGACGCGATCAAGGCCGCGCAATACATTGCCAGCCCCGGTTGTTTTGCCACCAGCATCAACCTGCTGCTGGCGCCCTTTGCCAGACACGGCGAACTGGTGGGCGAAGTCTGCGTCACCGGCATCACCGGCAGCTCAGGCTCGGGCAACAAGCCCGTGCAGACCACACACCACCCCGAACGCGGCCAGAATGTGCGTGCCTACAAGGTTCTGGAACACCAGCACCTGGTCGAAGTCGTGCCGTTTCTGGAAGGCCTGAACAGGGACAACGATTTTGACCTGTTCTTTGTGCCGCAATCGGGTCCGTTCGTGCGCGGCATCTTTACCACCGCGTTTTTTCCGCTGAACAACCAGAAAAGCATGGCCACGTTCAACGAGATCGTGCGCGAGGCCTACGCAAACGAACCGTTTGTGCAGGTTGTCAAGGACACGCCCGAAATGCGGCTGGTGCAGGGCACGAACAACGCGCACCTGAGTTTCCGGGCCCAGGGCGACATGATGGTCGGCCTGTGCGCGATTGACAACCTTGTCAAGGGCGGCGCCGGCCAGGCGGTCCAGAACCTGAATCTGGTTCTTGGCATTGAGGAAACCGCCGGCCTGAATCACCCGGCGGGGTATGTGTAGTTTCGACGCCGCGTCCGCATGACTCAGCCCGCGGTCCTTTACCTGTGTCTGATCGCCGCCTGTGCCGCCGCGAGCCTTGCAATCGGCACCCGAAACGGGCTGCAGCTTACGTAATCCATGCCGACCTCGTGGCAGAACTCGATGCTTTCCGGGTCGCCGCCGTGTTCGCCGCAGATGCCCACTTTCAGGCCGGGCTTCACGCCGCGCCCGAGCCTGACGCCCATGTCCACGAGCTTGCCCACGCCATCGCGGTCAATCGTGGCAAAGGGGTCAGTGGGGAAGATCCCGCGTACAACGTAATCAATCAGAAAGCCCTTTTCCGCGTCGTCGCGTGAGACCCCCAAGGTCATCTGCGTCAGGTCGTTGGTGCCGAAGCTGAAGAAGTCGGCCTCGGTGGCGATCTTGTCGGCCGTAAGCGCCGCGCGGGGCACCTCGATCATGGTGCCGATTTTCGGCGCCAGTTTGCAGCCGTGGTGCAGGTTGAACCGGGTGATCTGGTCCTCGATGCGGCGGCGCAGCCAGCGCAGTTCTTCAAGTGTGCCCACCAGCGGGATCATGATTTCAGCCAGCACCTTGATGCCCTGGGTTTCGGCCTCCAGCGCGGCCTCGATGATCGCCTGCACCTGCATGTCGTAGATCAGGGGTTGTTCGATGCCCAGTCGGCAGCCGCGCAGGCCCAGCATCGGGTTCATTTCGTGCAGGTTGGCCACGGTGTCCTGCACAGTCTTGAGGCTGACGTCCAGTTCATCGGCAATGATCTGCTGTGTGGCCGGGTCCTGGGGCAGAAACTCGTGCAGCGGCGGATCCAGCAGACGGATCGTGACCGGCAGTCCGTCCATGGCGGAAAACAGGCCCAGAAAGTCCGCGCGCTGCATGGGCAAGAGCTTGGCCAGTGCGTGCTGTTTCTGTTCGAGTGTCTTGGCCAGGATCATTTCGCGCATCTTGTTGATGCGGTCGCTGTCGAAAAACATGTGCTCGGTGCGGCACAGTCCGATGCCCTCGGCGCCGAACTCGCGGGCTTTCAGCGCGTCGCGCGGGACGTCGGCGTTGGCGCGCACACCCAGTCTGCGGCGCTGGTCGGACCACTGCATCACGGTGCGGAAGTCGTCGCTGAGTTCGGGCGGCACGGTGGGAACCTCACCCAGCATCACCTCGCCCGTGGCGCCGTTGAGGCTGATCGGCTCGCCTTCGCGCACGGTCACGCTGCCGGCGTGAAACAGCCGCGCGTGTTCGTCAATCTGGATGCTGCCGCAGCCGGCAACACAGGTCTTGCCCATCTGGCGCGCCACCACGGCGGCGTGGCTGGTACGCCCGCCGCGGGCGGTCAAAATGCCCGCCGCCGCGGCCATGCCCTTGATGTCCTCAGGGCTGGTTTCTTCTCGCACCAGAATCACGCTCTGGCCGCGCGCCGCCCGGCGTTCGGCCTCGTCGGGCGTGAACACGGCCACGCCGCGCGCCGCGCCGGGGCTGGCGGGAATGCCGGTGGCGATGACCTGTTTCTTGGCCTTGGGGTCAAATGCCGGGTGCAGCAACTGGTTGAGCGAGCCGGCGTCAATCTTGAGCAGGGCTTCGTCACGGGAAAGCAGGCCTTCCTCGACCAGCGCCAGCGCGATGCGCAACGCCGCGCGGGCGGTGCGTTTGCCGTTGCGGGTCTGAAGCAGGTACAGCCTGCGGTCCTGGATCGTGAACTCAATGTCCTGCATGTCGCGGTAGTGGCGCTCAAGCGTCTGGCGCGCCTGCAGCAACTGGGCGTGCACTTCGGGCATGCGGGTCTTCAGCGCATCCAGATGCTCGGGCGTGCGCAGGCCGGCCACCACGTCTTCGCCCTGGGCGTTGAACAGAACGTCGCAGAAAAACTCGTTTTCGCCGGTACCGGGATCGCGCGTGAAACCCACGCCGGTGCCGCTGTCTTCGTTCAGGTTGCCGAACACCATGGCCTGCACGTTGACCGCCGTGCCCAGCAGGCCATGAATGCGGTTCAATCTGCGGTATTCAATCGCACGCATGTTGTTCCAGGACCGGAACACGGCCTCAATCGCGCGTTCAAGCTGCACCCACGGGTCGTGCGGGAAATCTTCGTGCGCGAGGCGGCGGTAAACTTCAAGCATCGCCGCGGCGGCGTACTTCAGGTGGTCGGCCGACAGTTCGCTGTCGCGTGTTACGCCGGCACGTTTCTTGGCGGCTTCAAACTCGTGCTCGAACAGCTTGCGTTCCACGCCCGCCACCACGTCGCCGTACATGGTGATAAAGCGGCGGAAGCTGTCCCAGGCAAAGCGCGCGTTGCCGGTTTCGGCGGCCAGCGCGCTGACGGTGGTTTCGTTCAGCCCCAGATTCAGCACCGTGTCCATCATGCCGGGCATGCTGGCGGCGGCGCCGCTGCGCACGCTGAACAGCAGCGGCTTTGCTCCCCCGAACTGCCGGCCAAGCTGTTTTTCCACGACGCCGACGGCCGCGCGCACGTCGCGCATCAGGCCTTCGGGCATGCGGTTGCCGCCGGCGTACCAGTCGGCGCAGGTTTGAGTGGTGATGGTGAACCCCGGTGGCACGGGCAGGCCCATGCCCGCCATTTCAGCCAGGTTGGCGCCTTTGCCGCCCAGCAGGGCTTTCATGCCGGCGTTGCCCTCGGCTTTGCCGTCGCCGAAGGCGTAGATGCGCTTGGTTGCGGTCATGGGCGACAAAATAGCTTCGCCGCACCGGGGGGCACGGGCGTGGGTAAAGTTTGGGCGCAGAAAATTCTGCAAGCCTCAAACATCCCGGCGCTATACTTGCGCCGCGCTCCTGAACCACGGAACTTCCATGAACCAGCCTCCTTCCGGTGGCCCGCAGCCGGCCCAACCCTACCCGTATCCGCATCCGCCCGCCGGCATGCCGCCCCATGCCGGCGCGGTGCCCGGCCAGGGGTATCCGTCTTATCCGCCCTATCCGCCGCAGCCGGGCATGGCCTGGGGCCCCCGTCCGCCGCGCGGCCCCAGCCGCGGGCTGGGCGTGTTCAAGCTGCTGATCGGTCTGGCGCTTGCCGGCGGGCTGTTCGTGGCGCTGCTGGTGGAAGGGCACGAGGGTGTGGGGCCTTCGCTGCTGATGGGTCTGGTCATGGGCGTGGGTCTGCGCTGGATCGGTACCGGCGCGGCCAACGTGGCCGGCAAACGCATCCCGCTGGTGCCGTCGCTGGCGGTGCCGGTGATCGGCGCCGTGATTGGTGCCGCGGCCGGGCCCGCGCTCAGCGGCGTTTACTGGCGCGGTCAGGAGTCCGTGATTTTTGATCGCTGTCTGGCGTCAGGCAACCGCTGGACCTGGGAGTTTGATTACCTGTACGACATTCCTGAGCAGTTCCAGCGCCCCGAGGCCAAAGCCCATTGTCTGAAAGCTGCCGTGCAGGATGCCCTGCGCGACAAGGACTACGGCCAAGTGCGCCTCCACATGGGTACGGTGCGGCGCGAGCACGCCGGTGACGCGAACTTTGACATGGTGCTGGCTGAGGCCTCGCGCGGCCTGAACCAGGCTTACGAAGAAGCACTGCAGAAGCTGAACAAGCCCGGCGAGGCCGACGAGGACGCCGAGTTCGCCGTGGACGAAGAATTGCGGCGGGCTTTTGCGGTGCTGTTGAAGGAGTTGAGCACGTCCGAAAGCGCCGACGTGTACGTGGCTTTCAGTAACGCCGCGGAACTTGCCGAGCCCCAGGGCCACGAGGCGCGCCTGAACCTGATGAAACAGGAAGAAAGCGTCAAGCGCGGGTTTCCTGACGGCAAGGTCAAGATCATCCGCGAGGGCGCGGCGTTTTCACCCAAGTACGACAACGCGCGGCGCAACACGTTTCTGAAGGCTTCCAGCGACGCGTTCCGCCAGGTGTTTGACGCCAACCTGTTGAGCCTCAAGGCGCTGCCCGAATCGGGACGCAGGAACCTGCTGGTGCTTGAGGTCGCGTCGTTGATCCGCCGCACGCCCACGTACTTCAACTATTACGAGACCAACCCCAAAGACCAGCTTGAGTATTCCAAGGGCCTGCTGTTTGGCATCAACGTGACCTGGACCTTCAAGGTGTTTGACCGCCAGGGCAAGGAACTGTACGCCAGCCAGACCGTCTCCGAGCCGGCCAAGAACATTTCCCTGATTGACACGCCGGGCGCGCCGGAATGGAGCGTGTACTCGATCCTGATGGATTCAGCCTATTACAACTACTCGCGCCGGATCATCGGCCAGTTCGGGCTCAAGCCGCCGCCGGAAAAACGCGCGTTCGGCTACAAGGCCGCGGGCGGTTAGGCCCTCACAGCAGCGGCCCGAACAGCCGGGCGGTGCTTTCCGCGGCGCGGGCAACCAGTCCGCGCCGCGCCAGCATTTCGGGCGTGACGGCCACGGACTGCGCGATCATGCGGTCCAGATGTTCCTGGCAGAACGCGGCGTCCTGGGGCGAGTCCAGCAGGCCCAGAACCTCGAAGTTTAGCTGCATGCTGCGCGGGTCAAGATTGCTGCTGCCGACGGCCGCCCATTCGCTGTCCACGATCATGCCCTTGCCGTGCAGCACCTTGTGCCGGTACTCAAAGATGCGCACGCCGCAGTGCAGGAATTCTTCCCAGTAATACCGGCTGGCAAAGTAGGTGGTGTACATTTCAGGCGGCCAGCCCTGGGTCAGCACTTCCACGCGCACGCCGCGCAGTGCGGCGTTGCGCAGAGCCTCGCGAATCGCGGGATCGGGCACAAAGTACGGGCTGGAAATGCTCACGCGGTGCTGGGCGCGCGTGATGGCGGCAAAAAACACCTGGCGCGTGCTGTTGACTTCTTCGTCGGGGCCCGAATGCACGATCTGAACCCGTGACTCGCCGCAGGGTTCGGGGTTCGGAAAATACTCGGGTGCCGCCAGCTCTCTGCCCGTGGCGAAATCCCAGTCTTCGACAAACACGCGCTGCAGGTCGCTGACGGCCGGGCCTTCAATCCGCAGGTGCCAGTCACACCAGTAACGATTGCGCAGCTTCAGGCCGAAGTATTCATCACCCACGTTCATGCCGCCCAGAAACCCCACGCGGCCGTCGCACACGATGATCTTGCGGTGGTTGCGCAGGTTCGGCGTCAGCGTCTTGCCCAGCGGAAACATGGGCAGAAACACGGCACCCCGGCCGCCGGCGCGCCGCAGGTCACGAATCAGCCGCCGCGCCGCACCTGTGCCCACGGCGTCCACCAGCAGACGCACCTGCACGCCTTCGCGGGCACGCTTGCAAAGCAGTTCCAGCAGTTTCCGGCCCAGGCTGTCGTCACGAAAGATGTATTCCTCGACATGCACATGGTGGCGCGCGCCCGCGATGGCCTCGTGGATGGCCTCAAAGGCTTCGGGGCCTTCCAGCAGGCCGGTCAGTTTGTTGCCCTCGCGGATCGGCGAGTTGCCGGTCTGTTCGGCCAGGCGGCCGATGCCCTGAAAGCCCTCGCGCGAGCCTTCGCCGCGTGCCGGAATAAACCGCGCCATGCGCCGGGCGAACTCGGGCCGGTGGCGCAGCTTGCGCTTGAGCCGCCAGGGCAGGCGGTCGCGCCCCAGCAGCAGAAACACCGCAAGCCCCGCCACAGGCACAAACAGGATCGCCAGCGACCAGCTTACGGCGCTGGCGGGATCGCGTTTGCGCGCGAACACCCAGATCACCGACAGCACCATCACGGTGTAGTACAGGGCGACGCCGGCGGCTGTAAGGATCGCTTCCACGACCGGATTGTGACGCTGGGGGATGGTTTCGGGAATCCGGAATCGGTTTCAGGCGAGTCAAGAGCCGCAGGCGCAAGCACGCGGCAGGGGTCAGGGCGGATTAACCCCGGGCCCCACTCCCTACTCGCGCCTGTTCCAGTTTGCACACTGTGCGGCCGATGCGGCTGATCAGCTACAACATCCACAAAGGCATTGGCGGGCGCGATCGCCTGTACCGGCTGGAGCGCGTGGTGCGCGTGATTGAACACGAACAGCCCGACATCATCTGTCTGCAGGAAGTAGACCAGGGTGCCGCGCGGTCGCGCCACGATGACCAGCCGGCGCTGCTGGCGGAACATTTCGGTTTTGCTCACCGCCTGTTCCAGTTGAACCATCGCCTGAAGGTCGGCGGGTACGGCAACCTGATCCTGTCGCGCTGGCCTGTCACCAGACACCACCAGTTCAGTGTTCGACTGGGCCGCAAAAAAAACCGTGGCGCCCAGGTCTGCACCATCGCCACCCCCGGCGGCGATCTGCGCCTTGTGCACTGGCATCTGGGTCTGGCTGACGCCGAGCGCCACTGGCAGGTTCGCCATACCCTGCAGCACGCCGGCTTCCGTGATTGCGCCGGCACCGCCACGCTGCTGGCCGGCGACTTCAACGACTGGCGCAACCGGCTGGCCCCGATGCTGGCCGACCACTTCGGCCTGCGCCCGATCGCCACGCCGCCATCGCGTTTTCGCACCTTTCCGGCCTGGCTGCCACTGGGTTCGCTCGACAAGGCCTTTGGTTGTGCCCGCATACGGGTCGAGCGCGCCCACGTGGTGGGTTCGCGCCTGGCGCGCGTCGCCTCGGACCACCTGCCGCTGGTGGTGGATTTTGAGCTGGTCTGATAACCGGTGCTGTGACGGCGGCACAGGCTGGCGCGGGTGACGCATCAAGCGATAATCTTTGTCCGCTTCGGGCGTAGCGGATTTGGGCGATTTCATGGAAGCCGAAAGGCGCAAATCCATTGTCGCGGCGCTGCTGGCCGTGCACAGCGGGCGTATCTCGCCCGACCAGGCCGCCCGGTTTCTGGAAGACCCAGGCAAGGTCCAGGAATCGCTGCGTGGCCTGGATGGCGGTGTTCCGGTGATTACTCTTTCCGGTGGCAACGGCGAAGCCGGCCAGTACGACCTGCTGGCGGTTGTGGAAGACGAAGAAAAGTCGCGCCGGGCTCTGGCCGAAATCGGAATCGAAGAACGCGCCCAGGACACGCTGTTCAGCTTCGGGGCCCAGGGCGGCACCCAGGGCATGACGGTGCTGCGCGACGCGTTGACGGCCGTGGCCGGCAGTGGCGCGCGCCTGACCCAAAGCGACATGAAGGCCGGCAGCGAGCCGCGCCCCGGCAGTGAAAACCCGACCCAGCCGCCCAAGGAAGACACCCGCGCGCTGCGCCTGACCACAGACCGTTTTCTGCCGAACTTTGGCGTAAGCGCCGAGCGCTACGACGTGCGCAAGGAGCACGCCCGCGGCGGCATGGGGCGCGTGCTGCTGGTGCGCGACAAGGCGATCGGCCGCGATATTGCCATGAAAGAGCTGTTGCCCGGTGTCGGCTCAAGCCACAGCATTCCCGCCGGTGGCTCGGGCTCGGGCGGCGTGATTGAGCGCTTTCTGCGCGAGGCCAAGATCACCGGCCAGCTTGAGCACCCGAACATCGTGCCGGTGTACGAAATCGGCAAGCATTCCGACAACAGTGTTTACTACACGATGCGCTTTGTGCGCGGCATGACGCTGGCCGAAAAGCTGCGCGAGATCCGCAAGGACGAATCCCTGGACCGCAAGCAGAGGCTGGCGGCCCGCATTACGCTGCTGGACCGGTTTCTGGATATCTGCGACGCGATCAGCTACGCCCACAGCAAGGGCGTGATCCACCGTGATCTGAAGCCGGAAAACATCATGCTGGGCGAGTACGGCGAAACGCTGGTGCTGGACTGGGGCCTGGCGCGCGTCAAAGGCCAGGAAGACAAGGCCCTGCGCGAACTCCAGAAAGGTTCCATGGCGCTGTCGCGTTCGCTGGTCGAAAGCGACAGCCAGAACCTGACCCAGGACGGCAGCATCGTGGGCACCCCGGCCTACATGCCGCCCGAACAGGCGCGCGGCGAACTGGAACAGGTGGACGAACAAAGCGACGTGTACGCCCTGGGCGCCGTGCTGTACCAGTTGCTGTGCGGAAGCCCGCCCTATGAGGGTCCGATGGCCGGCCTGATCGTGCAGCAGGTGCTGGCCGGTCCGCCGCTGCGCCTTACCGCGCGCGAACCCGACGTGCCGCCCGAACTGGGGGCGCTGGTGGAAAAGGCCATGGCCCGCGAAAAGGCCGACCGCATGCGCACGGTGCGCGAACTGGCCACCGAGATCAAGGCGTTCCGCGACGGCCGCACCCTGGGCGTGTACAGTTACAGCGCGCGCGAGATGATCGCGCGCTTTGTGCGCCAGCACCGCACGGCCGTGAGCATCGGCGTGCTGGCGGCCCTGATTCTGGCCGCCGGCGCGATTGTGGCCTGGCAGCAGGTGACGCGCGAGCGCGACGACGCGCGCGCGGCGCACCAGGCGGCGGAAACCCAGCGCCTGCTGGCCCAGGCCAACCTGGACCGCGCCGAGCGCGAAAAGACCGAGCGCGAGCGCCTGGAAAAAGAGGCCATCCGACGCGCCGAGGAAGAACTCAAGGGACGGCTTGGCGACGTGCGGCGGCTGCGCGCGACGATTGAGGGCATGCGCGTGGACCAGATTCTGGCCGATCTGGCGGCGCGCAATGGCCAGTACGAGGCGCAGGCAGCCGAAAGCGGACAGCCGTTTCTGGAACTGGGACTGGAAGAGCGCACCGGCAACGGCGTGCTGCTGTCGTCCATCATGGGGTATGTTTCTTCGCAGCAGAACCTGATGGACCTGCTCAGCGGCCCGGCCGGGGCGGCCTTGCCCGAAGAACTGCGCCACATTGACCTGGTGGCCGGGCGTCTCGAACTGCAGACCGTGCGGCTGGCGGCGGCGCGGCTGGCCACATTCAACGGAGACTTTCCGCTGGCCGAACTGATGCTTTCCGGTGTCGAAGACGCGGCGGCACGCCAGGCGCGGGCGTCGGTTGAATCGGCCCGGGCGGGACTTCTGGCCCTGCACGGGCGGCGGATTGACGAGGCACTGTACGACGTGCGCGCCGACCTGCGCCGCGAGGGCCGCCCTGCCGGCGCGCCGCGCCTGGACGATTATGTGCGCCTGTTGTCGAGTTACCGCGAGCGCGAAACCGTGGCGCGTCTGGCCGAACCCGCGCGAGAGTTGCGGCTGCGCTGCCTGAACCCGCTGTTCGTTTGGCAGGCCGCGGATCTGGATGTTGCGCGCCTGGTGTGTCGCGTGCTGGGCGCGATGGAACAACCCAAGGAAACTGTGCCGCTGCTGGCGCAGCTTCTGGATGCCGCCGGTCACCCCGTAATCGTGCGCGAGGCTGCCGGTGCCCTGTGCGCCACAAAAAGCGCCGAGGCGATTGACCCGCTGCTGGCCCAGGCGCGCCGCCGCGGGCTGGATTTCTGGAAACAGGTGGAGTCCGGTGCCGGTCGCCTGCCGCTGAGCGAACGGCTGCGCCACCCCCAGGGTGTCGAAGACTGGGTGGATCGCAGCATTCTGCTGCTGGCCCGCGGCGATACCGACGGCGCGATCGAGGCCGCCGGGCGCGCGGCCGTGCTGGACGCCGCAAGCATTGCGCCGCTTCTGGCGCGGGCGATGGCCCGCCACCGCAAGGGCGACCAGGCCGGCGCCATGGCTGATTTTGACGCCGTGCTGACGCGCGAGCCGCGCAACTTTGACGCCTGGCTGGCGCGCGGCGATGCCCGCGATTTTCTTGCCGACGGCGACAAGGCGATAGAAGACTACACCGCGGCGATCAATCTGCGGCCCACCGACGCGCGCGGCTATCTGCGGCGCGGCGCAGCCTATGGCCGGCGCTATGCGTTTGATCAGGCGTTTGGGGACTACGAAAACGCGCTGCGTCTGGATCCGCGCCGCATTGAAAGTTTCATTGAATACGGCGAGCTGCTGTTCCGGCGCGGGCGCTGGCCCGAAGCTGAAAAACAGTTTACCGCCGCGATCGAGCTTGAACCGGACAACTGGCTTGGCTGGCACCATCGTGGCGTGGTGCGCCGCGAGTTCAACTTTCCCGGGTCTATCCAGGACCTGACGCGCTCGACTGAACTCAACCCCAACGACGCCAAAGGCTACAACTGGATGTCGCAGAGTTATTTCGGCATGAGCCAGTTTCTGGACGGAATCCGCGCCGCCACGCGCGCCGTGGAAATCAATCCCGACGAATGGCTGGCCTATTACTATCGCGGGATCACATATCTGCAGCTTCAGGACGCCGAAGACGCCCGTTTGGGCCAGGCGCCCCGCGACGGCAACGCCGCCATCGCCCGCGACAACATGCTGACGCGCGCGGCCGATGATTTCGGGGCGGCCTCGCGCATCAACCCGCGCGACTTTCGTTCGGCAGCGCTGCAGGGGCAGACGCTGCTGCGACTGGAACGGTTTGAAGATGCCCGCGAAGCCTACATGCGCGCGCTGGCGCTTTCGCCCTTTGGCGCGGGAACGCTTCAGATGGGCAACGAGTTCGTCAAGGCCGGATTGCTTGAGATTGAGGGCCAGCCGCTGCTGGCGCGCGCTGCGGCCAGCACTGACGAGCGCATTCTCAAGGCAAGGGCGCATCTGGGGCGCCAGGTGCGCCACGCCGGGCACCGCAACGCCGACCTGCGCCAGGCGCGCGCGGAACTGCGCGTGCTGCGCGCCGCGGCCGCGCGCGGCGAACTGGGGGTCAAGCAACAGTATCGTTATGAGCAGGTGGAAAATCTGTTTTTCACCACGCTGGCCGGCCACAGCCTGTGGGAAGAATACGTGGACGAACTGGACGACCTTGAGGCCCGCCGCGGCCTGAGCGGGGCTGAAGTGTTCCTGCGGGCCGGGGCGCGCCTGAACCTGCGCCAGGCGATCCTCACCAGATCGCTGAAGCTGCTGGGCGCGGACGAGACTGCTCTGGCGACACGCCAGGCCGAGTATGCCGGACTCAGCGACGAACAGGTGCTGCGCCGGGGCAGCGAGCTGCTGGACGCCGTGCTGGCCGACCTGCACACGGCCTTTGACGAGGGCTGGTCTGACGCCGGGGCAATCCGGCGCGACACGCGGTTTGCGCCGCTGGCCGGCAACCGCGAATTCGTCGAACTTCTGCAGCGCATGGATGCCGCGGGTGTGCGCCACGGCCCGCAACAGGCCGAATCCGAGGACCGCCGCGTGGCCGTAATCACCAACGTCATTGAATACTCGCCGGCCTCGCGTTTTGGCCTGAAGCCGTTTGACGTCATCACACACGTCAACGGCACGCGCGTGCGCACCACCCAGGAAATGCAGGCCGCCATGACGCGCGTGCCCGAGGGCGGCGACCTGGAATTCACCATCCGCCGCTATGTGCTTGTCAACGGCCAGCCCGCGCCGCGCCGCAACCCCGACGGCAGCGTCGCGCGCGACGCCCGCGGCCTGTGCCAGTGGGACTACACCGAGGTCAGGATCGCCGCCCGGCGCGGCTTTCTGGGCATCAACCTGGAAAACGGCACGATTCCGCGCTGCGAAGAAGAGTAGCCGCTACCCGCGCCACAGCGGCAGACCGTCGCATGCCGGACACACCACCGGCATCCAGTGGTTTGCGAACCACATGTTGCTCCGGTGTGTATTCCATGTAGTTGGCGCGGCCCGGTATTGCCCGCGGATTACCAGACCAGGGGCTTGCCGCTGAGACCGTCAATCAGCGCCACGCGGGTGCCGGTGCGGCCGCGACTGGACATGTGAAGCTGGAACACCGGCAGAAACATCTGGCGCACGTATTTGGGCGCGGCATGGAAGCGCTGGCGGAAGACCTGGCGCACGATGTCGTCGCCCTTGCGGTTGTGCAGCTCGGCGGGATTGAACCGCAGCGGCGCGGGCGCGGTTTTCTCGACCGTGGTGACGCCGTCAAAATCCTGGACGCGGCTGGCGTAATCGGCAGGCTTGTCTTCCAGGCGGATGCCGCCGGCGGGGGTGTAGACCACGAACTTCAGGTTCGTCGGGTGCAGGTAGACGTGGTCGGCCAGTTCCTCCAGCGCCTTGAAGTCAAAGGTCGAGATCTTCTTCCAGAAACTGCGGGTGACCTTTTCGCTGAAGCCGACCTGAAGCACCAGCCGGTACTCCATCTCAATGTGGTCCAGCTCTTCGTTGTCGCCGAACACGCCAAGCGTCTTTGTGGCGCGCAGCTCGCGGCCGATGCGTTCCGCATCCTGCATGGTCAGGCGCGAGGTGAACACGCTGACGGGTTCGTCCAGCCCCAGGTCGGGGCGCAGCCCGTTGCTGATGGACCAGTAGCGCTGCACGCGGCCGGCCTTGTACTGGCGCGCCAGACCGGCGTTGCACAGCTTGCGCAGAATCGAGCGCGCCTGGCCCTCGGACACGCGCGCCAGCAGGGCAAACTCCGCGGCGCTGACACTGGGTTTGCGCGCCAGGCGGTTGTCAAAGGCGATCAGTTCTTCGTTGGGCGCGTCTTCGGCGGTTTCTTCGTCGGGTTCATCTTCGGGGGCGTCATCCGATGCTTCATCGGCAACAGGTTGAACCGGCCGGCGTGAGGGTTGTTCCGGCGTGGCTTTTTCGCGGGTCTGCGGCTGTGGCGGGTCTTCGTCTGCTGCTTCCGCTTCTTCGCCTGACACGTCCTGGGCGGACTCCAGTTCCGCAAAGCGATCATGCCAGCGTTCGATCGCCAGTTGCTCGATGTCTTCGTCGTTGAGCGTGCGGTGCTCGGTCAGCAGCCAGCGCGTCTGCAGCCGATGCGTGTGCTTGAAGTTGTCGGGGCTGATCAGGATGAACTGGCCGGGCTTCTGGGCCGGCAGCTCTTCCATAATCTTGTCCACATGCACCGGATCCAGCGATTTGACCGTGGGCTGCACCTTGGCCATGTCCTGGCGTGTCGTGAGCCGGCCGATGGCCCAGGTGCCGAACTGGGCCATGGCCTTGTAGTCCACATCGGCCGGGTTCTGCGTTGCCATCAGACAGCACACGCCGTACTTGCGCGCCTGTTTGAACAGAAGGCTCAGGGCCGGCTTGCAGGCGGGTTTGCGGACCGGCGGAATGAACGGCGCGACTTCGTCAATGTAGAACAGCGCCTGCGGGTCTTCGCTGGGGTTCTTCAGCATCCAGGCGTACAGGCGTTCCACCAGCGCCGCGACAAAAAACTCCTTGTCTTCCTGAGAATTCAGCGTGTTCAGGTAGATCACGCTGACGCGGGCCTTGCCGGGCTGTGCCGCGCTGTGCGGACCGCGCCCCAGCAACAGGTCAATGTCCAGCGCCAGGCCTTCGTGAAACAGCAGCCGGCGCGCGCCGACATCAAGCCGCGCCAGTTTCTGGCAGGCGTGGTCAATCTTTTTGGCGTCCAGATAACGCGCCAGGTCCTGTTTTTCCGCGCCGTCCACCCGCAGCATCCAGGTGGTGAACTGTTCCAGGTTGGCCGGATACTTGCCGGCATCGGCCAGCTTTGTCAGGGCGCGGTCGAACACCGCCACCAGCCCCGAGCCGTCGTCGCTGTCCAGGTCATAGCCCAGCAGGCTGACGATCATGCCGGCCACGCCGGTCACGGCGTACACGCGTTCGCTTTTGGGCAGCCCCGTGACGTCGCTGATAGGGTCGGCGCTGAGGGCAACGCCCTTGCGTGCCGCGGGAGTGAAGACCACGACGTCGGCCTTTTGGGCAAACTCGGCGGCAATCGCGGGGTCAATGCCTTTTTCGGCCAGAAGCTTCGGGTCGGCGTTCAAGGCCAGGCTGCACAGGTCGCCCTGGGGGTCCACGCAGATGGCGGGCAGGCCGTGGCGCACCAGTTCTTCCACCACGACCTTGCACACCACGGTCTTGCCCGAGCCGCTGGAGCCCAGCGCCATCATGTGGCGCAGCAGGCTGCCGGGCTTGAGAACCAGGCTGGGGCGGTTTTCGTCCTGGCGGTCGGTGCCGACCAGAACCGGCGGCGTGATGGTCCGGGGTGTGTTGCGCGCGGGCATGATCAGGTCTCCGGGCCCGTGCTTTTACCGGCCCCCGTCGCCGCCTGCAAACCGCCAGTTATGGCTTGTCCTTGCCCTTTTTCTTGTCGTCCTTCTTGTCGTCGGCGCTGGGCTTGGCCGGCGGTTCGGGCTTGTCGGCGTCAATTGCCCTGCGGCGTGCGCTGTCGGCAGGGTGTTCAATGATGCCCTGGCCGGCCTCGATCCGCTTGAGCACTTCGTCAACGTGCTTTTCGCCCTCTTCGGCTTCGGCTTTTTCAAAGGCCTCGTCATCGTTCATGATCTTGATGACGCTGGTGACTTCGTCGTCGTCGGCGACCTTCATCATGCGCACGCCCTGGGTGGCGCGGCCGATTTCGCGCATGGATTCTTCGGTGATGCGGGTGCGCAGCACGACTCCCTGGCGGGTCATGAGCATGACCTCGTCGCCTTCAAAGATGCTCTTGGCGGCGACCACATGGCCGGTCTTGTCGGTGATCTTGTAGTTGATGATGCCCTTGCCGCCGCGACTCTGGATGCGGTATTCCTCAAAACTGCTGCGCTTGCCGTAGCCCTTGGCGCAGACGCTGAGAAAACTGGCGTTGCGGTTGACCACGGCCGCGCCCACGACCTGGTCGCCCTCGCGCAGGTCAATGCCGCGCACGCCCGCCGCCACGCGACCCATAGTGCGGGCGTCGGTTTCGTGAAAGCGGATGCTGTAGCCGTCGCGGGTGACAATCACGATTTCGTCGCCGCCGTTGGTCAGCAGCACGTCAATCAGGCGGTGGCCCTCGCGCAGGTTGATGGCGCGGATACCCTTGCGCGTGACGTTGCTGTATTCCTCAAGCGCGGTTTTTTTGACCGTGCCCTCGCTGGTTACAAACAGCAGGTTCTGGCCGGTGTCAAACTTTCGCACCTTGATGCAGGCGCTGACCTTTTCGACGCTGCTGATGTTCAACAGGTTGATCAGCGCGCGGCCCTTGGCCTGTTTGCTGAACTCGGGAATGTCGTAGACCTTCAGCCACAGCAGTTTGCCCAGGCTGGTGAACACCAGCAGATAGTCGTGGGTGCTGGCGATAAAGAAGTGCTCGACAAAGTCGCCTTCCTTGGCGCCGCTGCCGACGCTGCCGGTGCCGCCGCGGTTCTGGCGGCGGTAGGCCTCCAGCGGCACGCGCTTGATGTAGCCCTCGGCGCTCAGCGTCACCACCATCTGTTCGTCGGGGATCAGTTGCGTGATGTCGAATTCTTCGACGCCGGCGGCCTGGATTTCCGTGCGGCGCTCGTCGCCGTGCTTTTCCTTCATCTCCTTGAGGTCGGCCTTGATCAGGTCCAGCACGCGCCGGTCGCGGGCCAGAATGTCCGTCAGGTCGGCGATCTCGGCGGCCAGAGCCTTGTACTCTTCCTCGAGTTTGTCGCGCTCCAGACCGGTCAGGCGCGAAAGGGTCATGGCCAGAATGGCGTCGGCCTGGATGCGCGTCAGGGTCTCGTTGTCTTCAATGACCAGGCCGCCTTCGGTCTTGACCTTTTTTGCGAACTTCAGCGCCATCAGCTTTTCGCGCGCCTCGGGCACGTCCTTGCTGGCGCGGATCAGCTTGATGATTTCGTCCAGCTTGCTCAATGCCAGCAGCAGGCCGATCACCACGTGCTGGCGCTGGCGGGCCTTGTTCAGCAGCCAGCGCGTGCGGCGGATGATCACGGCCTTGCGGTGGTCGCGGTAGGCCTCGCAGAGCTGTTTGAGGTTGAGTGTCTGGGGTTTGCCCTCGACAATGGCGATGTTGATGATGCTGAAGCTCTGCTGAAGCTGTGTGTGCTTGTAAAGCTGGTTGAGCACGATGTTAGGGTCGTCGCCGCGTTTGACCTCGACCACCAGGCGGATGTCTTTCTTGCTGTAGTCCTTGATTTCGCTGACACCGGTGATGGCCTCGGTCTTGACCAGTTCGGCCATGCGCTCGATCAAGGCCAGCTTGTTGACCTGGTAGGGGATCTCGGTGATCACGATGCTGGTCTTGTCGCGCTCGCCGGTTTCGATTTCGACGCGCCCGCGCACGGTGATGATGCCGCGACCGGTTTTGTAGGCGTCAATGATCGGCGCGCGGCCGCAGATGATGCCGCCGGTGGGAAAGTCAGGCCCCTTGACGATCTTGATCAGGTCGTCCACGGAGCAGTCCGGGTGGTCAATCACGTGGGTGATGCCGTCGCAGATTTCGTTCACGTTGTGCGGCGGCATGGATGTGGCCATGCCCACGGCGATGCCGCCGGTGCCGTTGCACAGAAGGTTGGGAAACTTGCCGGGCAGAACCGTGGGTTCCTGGCGCGTGCCCTCGAAGTTGTCAACGAAGTCAACGGTGTCCTTGTCGAGGTCCTCCAGCATGTCCGTGGCGGCCCGGGTCATGCGCGCCTCGGTGTAGCGCATGGCCGCCGGGGGGTCGCCGTCAATCGTGCCGAAGTTGCCCTGGGGGTCCACCAGCATGTAGCGGGTGTTGAAGTCCTGGCCCATGCGCACCAGCGTGGGGTAGACAACACTTTCGCCGTGGGGGTGATAGTTGCCGCTGGTGTCGCCGCAGATCTTGGCGCACTTGCGGTGCTTGGCCGTGGGGCCGAGGTTCAGGTCGTTCATGGCCACCAGCACGCGGCGCTGGCTGGGCTTGAGGCCGTCGCGTACATCGGGCAACGCGCGCGACACAATCACCGACATGGCGTAGGTCAGGTACGACTCGCGCATTTCGTCGGCGATGTTCAGCGGCTCGATCTTGCCCTCGTTGGGCGCGGGCGCGGCGGGCTGGTCCTTCTTTGCCATGGGGTCCTTTCCGTGAACCGGCGGAATCTAGCCGCCGCGCGGCCCAAGGGCAAGCGCGCAGCCTGTGACAGCACGGCCTGAAACCGGCCTGCGGGGCCGGTTTTGCGGCGTTTACGGAATGTGGACAACGCAAGTCAGTCCGGAACAGCGACCGGGCGGGCCAGAAACTCCGTGGCGGCGTCGGCGGGCAGCGGCTTGCTGAACAGATAGCCCTGAACCCAGCGACAGCCGCGTTCGCGCAGAAACCGCAACTGGGCCGCATTTTCGACGCCCTCGACCACGGTGTTGATGTTCATGGCTCTGGCCAGGGCCAGAATCGCGCTGGTGATCGCGACGTTGTCGGGTTTGTCCGGAAGACCCTGCACAAAGGTGCGGTCTACCTTGATCGTTTCGATCGGCAGCTTGCCCAGGTACCCGAACGAACTGTAGCCGGTGCCGAAGTCGTCAATCGCCAGACCCACGCCCATGGCGCGCAGTTCGTCCAGGGCGCCCAGGTCGCCCTTCTGGTAGTCAATGAAGGCGCTTTCCGTCAGTTCCAGCTTCAGGCTGGAGGCCGGCAGGCCGGTGTCGGCCAGCACTTCTCGCACAAGTTGTACCACGTTGTCGCTGACAAGCTGGCGCGCCGAAAGGTTGACGGAAACCACCGTGGGCTGGCCGAAACGGTCGTGCCACAGCCGGTTCTGGCGGCAGGCGTTGCGCAGAACCTGGCTGCCCAGCGCGCAGATCAGACCGGTTTCCTCGGCCAAGGGTATGAACTCGGCGGGCGAGACCATGCCCTTGCCGTTCTGTTGCCAGCGCACCAGGGCTTCAAAACCGGCCACCCGCCCTTTGTCCACGTTCACCACGGGCTGGTAGTAGTTGAGGATCTGGTCCGTGCCGATGGCGTGGCGCAGCTCGATTTCCAGCCGCATCAGCATGGCGGTGCGGGCGTGCATGTCCTTGTCGAAGACCTCGATCCGGCCGCGGCCGTTTTCCTTGGCGCGGTTCATGGCCAGATCGGCCCGGCGCAGCAGTTCTTCGGCGTCGGTTTCGGCGGCCTGGCTCATGGCGATGCCGATGCTGGCGTTGGTCTTGATGCGCGCGCCACGCACCGGAATTTCGGGCTCCAGGGCAGCCAGAACCCGGCGGCCGACATCCACGGCCGAGGACAGCTCGCGCACGTCGTCCAGAATGATCACGAACTCGTCGCTGGCGATACGGGCCAGCAGATCCACCGGCCGCAGCAGATGACCCAGCCGCCGCGAGACCTCGACCAGCATCAGGTCTCCTGCGGCATGGCCCATGCTGTCGTTGACCAGCTTGAAGCGATCCAGATCCACAAACACCACGGCGCAGTGAGAACCGGGCCGGTCGGCGTACAGACCCATCAGGTGCTGGATGCGGTGGGCGGCCTGGGCGCGGTTGGGCAGGCCCGTCAGCTTGTCGTGCAGGGCGTCGTGCATCAACTGGCGCTGCACGCGCCGCTTTTCCGATATGTCGCGGATGATGGCCAGGTACAGGCGCTGGCTGCTGCCCTCAATCTCACTGAAGGTGACCTCGGCGTCAAACGTCAGGCCGTCGGCGCGCAGGGCGACAAACTCGCGCGGGGTGCGCAACTGGCGCTTGGCCTCGTTGGTCGAGGCACGGGTGGGGTACTGCGGCAGGGCGCCGCCGTCGGCGGGGGTAAGCAGCCGCGTGATGTTCAGGTTTGCCAGTTCGGCTTCGGTAAACCCGTACATTTCGCGCAGCGCGCTGTTGGCGGTTACAATCGTGCCGGCGGCGTCAAAGGTGACAATGCCGTCGGCGGCGGCCTCCAGAATGGCGCGGGTTTCGGTGCGGAACTGGCGCAGCGCCTGCTCGACATCGGCCAGGCGGTGCTGGGTTTCGACCACGCGCAACGTGCGCTGGAGCGCGGCCGGAAGCTGGTCCAGAAAGTCGGCGTCCTTGACCAGATAATCCAGCGCGCCGCGTTTCATCAGTTCCACGGCCAGCAATTCGTTGCCCTGGCCGGTCGTGATCACGAACGGCACCGAAATGGCCGCCTGCTCAAGCTGGTCCAGAAACGCCACGGCGTTCATGTCGGCCAGAACGTTGTCCAGCAGCATCAGTTCGGGCCGGTTCTCGCGCAGCCAATGCAGGGCGTCGGCGGCGCGCGCAAAGCACACCGGCTCGCGGCCGGCTTCGCGCACGGCGTTGCCCATCAGGCGCGAAACGCCCGGGTCGTCGTCAAGAATCAGGATCGTGCGGTTTTTCACGGCATTCTCGGTTACACGGGCGGCACACGCACAATCTGAAGAAAGAACCCCAGGCGCTGGATCACGGCCACGAACTGGTCGTATTCGACGGGCTTGGTGATGTATTCGTTGCAGCCCAGTTCGTGACAGCGGCGGATCTCGCGCGGGTCATCGGTGGTGGTCAGTATGATCACCGGAATAACCCGCAGTCGCGGGTGCTCGCGGATACGGCGCAGCACTTCTTCGCCGCTGACCTTGGGCATGCGGATATCCAGCAGCAGCAGATAGCGGTTGGCGATGTGCCCGGTGCTGTTGTTGACGACTTCGCCCAGCAGCACATCCAGAATCTGCTGGCCGTCGGCAAAGTGCCGGATCGGGTTGATGATGCCCGTGCTGCGCAGGTTGTTGCGGATCAGCGTGGCGTGCCCCGCGTCGTCCTCGGCCATCAGGATTTCCAGGCCGGGGTTCAGGTTGCCCAGGGGCTGTTCAGGAGTTTTCGTCAAGTTGCACCTCCGAGGCTGCGCGCGCGCCCGCACGGCGCGGCAGAATCACGATGAAACGGCTGCCCTGACCGGGCGTGGATACAAGGCGCACGTCGCCGTCGTGGCGGTCCAGAATGCGCCGCACCACGGCAAGGCCCAGACCCTCGCCCGGCACGTCGCCGTCCGGTGCCAGGCGGTGAAAAATCTCGAACACCTGGGCCTGGTGGTCCGGGGCGATCCCGATGCCGTTGTCTTCGACTTCGTAGACGGCGTAGTCTCCGGCCACCCGGCCGGTCACGCGCACCCGCCCCGATCTGGCGGGGTCCAGGTATTTGATGGCGTTGTCCACGATGTTGCTGAACACCTGCCCGAGCTGGATTTCGTCGCCCCAGCAGCGGGGCAGATCGGCGACCTCGACCTGGATGCCGCGCTCGTTGATCACGAACTGGGTGTTGCGCACGGTTTCGGCGACCAGGTGGTTCATGTCTACTTCGGCCATCTGCAGCGGCGCGCGGCCCAGGCGCGACAGCCGCAGCAGGCCCTTGATCAAACCGTCCATCTTGCGCGTGCTGGACGAAATGAAGGTCAGCGCCTCGGGCACTTCCTGGGCCATGACGGCTTCGGCCTCGGCGCGGGCCTCGGGCGGCAACTGGGCCAGCAGCGGTTCAAGCTTCTTTACGGCGCCGGCAAGCTGGCGGCTGAAACCCTGCAGGTTCACCAGCGGCGAACGCATGTCGTGCGACGCCACATATACGATGCTTTCCAGTTCCTTGTTGGCGGCGCGCAGGCGGCGTTCGCTGGTGCGCAACTCGTCGGCCACGCGCAGACGCTCGCGCAGGTCAATCAGCGACGCCGCCACCAGCACCCGGCCGCGGAAACGCAGCGGACTGAGGTTGATCTCGACAGGAATGCGCGTGCCGTCTTTGGCAATCGCGACCAGGTCGCGCCCGCGCGCCATCATGCGGTTGTCGGGCGCGCGCATGTAGTTTTCGCGGATGCCGGCGTGACGGGGGCGGATTTCGGGGGGCACCAGCATTTCGACACTGCCGGCCAGGGCTTCGTCGCGCGTGTAGCCCAGCAGTTCGCGGGCGCGCCGGTTGAACTCCAGAATCCGCCCGGCCTCGTCCACCAGAAGCGTGGCCTCGGGCGAGGATTCCAGCAGCGCCTCAAAGCGCTGGGCGTTGTCGCGGGCCTCGTCAAGCGCGGTCTGAAGGTCGTCGTTCTTGCGGCGCAGGGCCTCGACCAGCCGGCGGTTTTCCTGTTCGGCCTGGCGGCGCCACTGGATGTCAGTGACCGTCCACAGGTATTTGCGCCCGGCGGCGGTGTTGAAGGCTGTGATGCGTATGACCGCGTAGATGCATTGGCCGTCCTGGCCGAAGACCTCGGCGTCCACGACGGTTCCGACCAGGCTTTCCATGCCGCTTTGCTTTTTGGTCTGGCGCAGTTTTGTGCCGCCGGGATCCAGACCAATGAACTCGTCCACGTTGCGGCCCACAATGGATGCGCCGCTGCGCGCCAGAACCTGGGGCGCGGCGCCGTCCACTTTTTCAATCCGGCCGTCGGCGGCCACGGTCAGCACGGCCTCGGGCAAGGACGCCACGAGCTG
Source organism: Planctomycetota bacterium (assembly GCA_015075515.1). Taxonomy (GTDB): domain Bacteria; phylum Planctomycetota; class UBA8742; order UBA2392; family UBA2392; genus H3-PLA7. The sequence continues at coordinate 543,176 of JABTUE010000003.1, read as the reverse complement.
GGCCAGAAACTCGCGGCTTTCGGCCAGTTCCTGGTTGGCGCGGCGTGATTCGGCGGCGCGGCCGCGCGCCACCAGGGTCAGGTGCGCCGCCGCTGCCAGCAGCGCGCTGCAGATCGTGCCTGCCAGCAAGGCCGTGACCGGGGCCTCGCCCCGGCGCGAACGCAGAAACGTATCCGATGGCTTCAGCCGCAACCGCCAGCCAGCGTCGGGGCCGACGGGGTATTCGGCCCAGTCCGAAGACCCGCCCCGGTCGGGCGATTCATAAAGCAGCGTCGGGCCGTGCCACAGCAGGCTGGTGTATTCGGTCTCGATCGTGTGGGGCAGGGCCGATTCCACCAGCGGCCGCGGCTCAAACAGCGCCACGGCGCGTACGCGGTGGCCCGTCGAGCCGGTGACCGCTGCAGCAAACCACAGGTATTGCATCCCGCCCGATTCCAGCACGCCCGAGCCCACGGGCGCGTGTTGCCCCTCAAAGGCGGCGCGCCATACGGCCTCGGCGTGCCGTCGCTCGGGCCCCACGGGCGGCGAAACCGAACGCACGCCGTGGCTTTCAATGTCAAACAGCACCAGACCGGGCAGGTCCTTGCTGTTGCGCGCCACGGTGGATGTCCACTCGTGGGGCTCAACTTCGCGTTGCTCGGACATCAGCAGCGCGATGCGCAGCACGGCGTCTTCGACGGCGTCACTGCGGCGGTTGAGCGCGTCCACGGCTTCTACGGCGCGCAGGTTGGCAAACTCGGCCAGGCGGGCGCGTTCCTGGTACTCAAACGAGGCATACATCATGCCGGTGACCGTCAGCGCCCCGGCCAGCACCGGCAGGGCGTACACCGGCGATGGCTCATGCCGGCCGGGTGCCGCCCCGGCCCAGCCCTGCAGCAGGGAAGACGCGCCGATCAGTGTCAGTATCAGCGACCCGGTAGGGCTGACGCGGTGAAAGGCATCCCATGAACTGTCCAGGGCAACGTGGGTCAGAAACCCGACGCCTCCCGTGACACCAACCGCAAAGCCCAGTGCCGCGCAGCAGCCCCCGGACACCAGCAGCCAGCGTGAGCGCGCGCCGAGCTGCACCAGCGGCACCGACTGCGACAGGCACAGCAATGCCAGCGCCGTGGCCGAGGACATCCGGCCCGGCGACACCCGTGTCGCGTCCAGAAAATCCGTGTCCAGAAGGCCCGCCGGGATCAGGGTTGTGCCGGCAAGGTTCTGCACCAGCGACAGCGCCGCCACGGCGCCGCCCACAAGGGCTGCCACCGAGCCGGCCCAGCGACGGCCGAATGAGGCAAGCACTACCCCAAGCGCCACCCAGGCGGCGGCAAAGGCAGTGCTGTAATCCAAAGGTTCAGAACGCCAGGGTTCGACCAACGCGCCGACGCGCGCCAGCCAGGCAACCAGCACGACGGCCGCCACAGTCAGCGCGCCGCCCCCCAACCATTTGCTGATGGTGCCAATGCCCACGGTTCTGGCTCCAGACTGCGTGCTTTTGAGACTTCACGGGCAGACCCTCAGTGGCGCGTTTGCCGGCGCCAAAGCCAGAGGTCCAGCACGGGCAAGAACTGGTCGGCACGCATTCATTGTGATTGAAACCCCGCCCATGATTACCAAGGATAATGATAGAATGATCCGCCGTGAATTGAGGCCCATGAATACTGAAATGATACGCGATTATACGTAATCTGTTCTTCGGTGCCAGTAAAAACGAACAACACGCACACTCGTTGCGTTTACAACGCAAGTCTTTGTTTCTTTGCATTTTATGACTTCGGAACAGTGCAGAAAGCTGGTCGGAAGAGACCAAAATGATTAGCAATGTAAAGTATCAGGTTTGTGGTGCAAGTTATTCGCAACTCGTGTGTGCTCAATGACATAACATAAAAAATGAGGGCTTGCTGCCGGGTGTGCAGGGCGCGGCTACCGAACCTGCCAATCCGACTTTTCCAGTGCGGCGGCCCGTTGCTCGATGACTCGGTGTAAGGCTTCTTCCGACTCGTGTTCACCGGCAAGCCGTCCCTGAACCCAGCGCCCGTCCGCCCCCACAAAGAACACATTGCCTTGGGTCAGGTCTACCGGCTTGCCTCCCAGTGTGGCCGAGCCGTTTTCGGCGCGGAACCTGACCGAGACCTCGGCGCGGTCGGTTGCAACGTAGAGGTTGACCTCGCACAGATCCGGGCCGGAGCCGGTAAGGTGGCCGTGTTGTCCCTCAACTTCGCCCGCGGGCTTCACCGCGGCTACCACATAGAGGACCTCGTACCGGGGCGGGCTGTGGTGCCCGAAGATGGTGCGGGTGCGGGTCTCGCGCACCAGGGCATACCAGTAAACCCCGGATGCCGTGTCCTCGGCCGGGCTGCCCCAACTGATTATGGTTTCAAGATGCTGATCCAGCGCGGGCAGAACAAACCGCGCGGTGATCACGGAAACCGCGGCAACCAGCGCCACGGCCAGAAGCAGCGCCACAACCCGGCGGCGGGTCTTGGAACTTTCGGTTGTCATGGCCGGTCCTGCTGCCCGTTCCTGCCCGGTTCGCCCGCGATTATGCCAGGTGCAGCCGCTGCATCAGCAGGTGCTTCAGGTCGGCAATGTTGACGCGGGTCTGCTGCATGCTGTCGCGCTCGCGCAGTGTCACCGTGTTGTCCTCCAGTGTCTGGAAATCCACGGTGATGCAGAACGGCGTGCCGATTTCGTCCTGACGGCGGTAAAGCCGCCCGATGCCGGCGCTGTCGTCGTACTGCACGCGCATGAACGGCGCAAGCTGCCGTGTAATGCGCTGGCCGATGTCCACGATTGCCGGCTCGTTCTTCTTCAGCGGGAAGATCGCGACCTTCACCGGCGCCAGGGCCGGGTGCAGGCGCAGCACCACACGCACGCAGTCTTCGGCCAGCCTGGCAATCTTGGGCTTGAGCTTCTTGGCCGGTTCCAGGTTCTGCGCGCCCGCGTGGTCTTCCAGCAGGTTGTCTATTTCCAGCAGGCTTTGCGGCAGGCGACCGGCCATTTCAGCCAGCGCCGCTGTGAAGGCTGCGATAGCTGCCGGGTCGTGCTTGCGTTTGGTCTGGTCCGGCTCTTTCTCGGCCTCTTTCTTCTTTTTTTCCGCGTTCTTGACCACGGCGTCTATTTCGGCCTTGAGGGGGTCCACCTCGGCCGGCGTCGGTTCCTTGACCAGTTCCTCGTGGTAGGCCTCGCACAGAAACGCCAGCATGGCGCGGGTGACGCCGGCGCTGGGCTCGATTACCCAAGGGATGTAACGGGCCTTGGCGTCGGGGTCGAAGTAGTCGAAGGTTTCGGTGCTGTCGCTGTTCTTTTCGAGTTTTAAGCGGGCCAGGTCGGCCTCAGGCACGTCGCGGGAGTGCGCGCTGAGGTCAAAGTCCGTGCGGTTGGCGATGCCCTCAACCTCTCCCCAGCCGAAATCCGGGAACAAGTACTCGAGGTCCGTTGTGGCCTTGGCGTAGTGCGCCAGTTCGGCCTTGTCCTGGGCGCGCTTGCGCAGTCTTGACGGGTCAATGCCAAGACTGAGCCACCAGTTATAGCGCTGGCTGATCCATTCTTCGTGCCACTGTTCGTCGGTTTTGTCGCCGTCTTTTACGAACTGGGGCGGCTTGATGAAAAACTCGATTTCCATCTGCTCGAACTCGCGCGTGCGGAAGATGAAGTTGCCGGGCGTGATTTCGTTGCGGAAGGCCTTGCCGATCTGGGCCACGCCGAACGGGACTTTGCGCCGCAGCGAGTTCTGCACGTGCTTGAAGTTCATGAAAATGCCCTGCGCGGTTTCGGGGCGCAGGTACACGCGCGAGGCAAGTTCTTCTTCGGTGCCGGGGGAGGCTTCAACGGGGCCAACGTGCGACTGGAACATCAGGTTGAAGCGGCGGGGTTCTGTCAGGTCCGCTGCTCCGCACTTCGGACAGACATTGCTCGTCAAGTGATCAGCCCTGTGCCGTGTCCGACACTTCTTGCAGTCCACCAGCGGATCGCTGAATGTCGCCTCATGCCCGCTGTGCTGCCAGACTTTGCGGCTGGTGATGATGGCGCTGTCCAGCCCTTCCATGTCATCGCGCTCATAGACCGTGCTGCGCCACCAGGCCCGCTTGATGTGGTTCAGCATCTCGACACCCAGCGGCCCGTAGTCCCAGAAGCTGCCCAGCCCACCGTATGCGGCGCTGCCCGGGAAGATAAACCCACGGCGCTTGCACAGGTTGCGGATCTGCTCAATGCTTCTTGCGGGCATGGATGACTCCGGTGTCGCGTGTCGGTCGAACTGCGGACTGCCAAGGCCGCCAGGGAACATGGATGGCTACAGACCGGCGACACGATCCGTGTTTATCCGTGTCCATCTGTGAACCAGCCGCCGTTGCCGTAAACGGCGCGGACTTGCTACCAGCACACAAACGAAATGCAAGGGCGCGGGGTTGCCGCCGGCTCAAACGCCCAGCGTAAACACGTACACGTAGGCCCACAGCGACAGCGCCGCCAGCACCGCCACCGCCAGCAGCTCCGGCCACAGGCGCGCCAGACTGCGCGGGCTCAGCACCCGCAGCACCGCCAGCAGCAACAGCAGCCGCACCGCCCGGCCGGGCTTTGACTTCAGCGTGGGCAACGCCTTCAGGTCACAGTTCGGGTCAACCGCCAGCCGCGCCTCGTCAAGAATCCGCCCCTGCGAGGCCAGACTGTTCAGGTCGCGCAGCAAGGCCCCAAGCTGGCGCAACGACGCCAGCGACGTGACCACGAAGTACAGTGTCAGGCCGCCCAGCACCAGCCCCAGCACGTAGCGGTAGCTGGTGTAGGGTTCAAGGCGTTCCAGAAAATCCAGCATCGCGGTGTCATCCTTGCCGTGTCATCCGGCGGCCTGCGACACGATTGTGCCAGACACAAGACACAACGCACCAGACACCATATACTTGCCCGCATGTCCAAGGATATCCGCGCCGAGATCCGCCGCGTGTTTGACGACTGGAACGCCGGCCGCCTGACCGCCCAGGGTGTGCAGAACTGGGCCCGGGCCACCAGCACCAAGGGCGCCGACGCCTATGCCGTGGCGCTGATTGAGCGTCTGCGCGGCCTGGGCGAATACCTGATCACCTGCGACGACATTCCCACCTATCTGTCGGGCTTTGACCTGGAGCCCGAGAAGGCCGTGGCGTGGCTGGAAAGCTCCAGCGCGATCTTTGACGCCAAACAGCGCGCCACGGATCTGCGCGACGACCCGTTTTACGGCCCGCACACGCGGGCGATCCTGCGCGATATCTCCTAGCACCGGGGGATCGCGGGCCTGTGGCCCGCATGCAGTGCCCGGCGCCGGCGCACCGGCTGGTTCGTCAACCCATCTCTATCCCGTAACCGGCGGCAGAAAGCCGCTGGCCTCGCTGCTGCCGGTGCGGGCCATCATGCTAAGGCACAGCAGTTGGGTGGTGGTGGGAATGACGCGGGCGCGGTGGGCAATGGTGTGTCCGCACACGCAGACCACGCCGGTGGCGTCACAGACCAGGGGCACCAGGTCGCGTTCTTCGCGCGGAACCTTGTTGTCGGTCAGCAGGTCCTGGATCTTTTTCTCGCCGTCCAGGCCCAGCGGCTGGATACGGTCGCCTTCCTTGCGGCCGCGCACCAGCAGCGGAAACAGCACCTTTTCGGCGTCCAGGTATTCGACTTCGGGGGGCTTGTCGCGCAGCAACTGGGCCAGGCCGCCCTCGGGCATGGCCATCATTTCGGCGCTGATACGGGCATAGGGGCCGCGGTTGACATCGGCGACCCAGGTGCCGTCACGGGTGATCTGGAACTCGGCGGGGGTGATGAACTCGGGCAGAACGGTGGTGTGGGTGACGGTGATGACCAGGTGCATGTCGTCCAGCATCACGCCGGTCTTTTCATTCAGCTTGACGACGATGCCGCGGCGTTCGCTGCCCAGCAGGTCGCGCACGGATTCCACGCGGCGGTGGGTCACTTCGCGCGCGGGCAACCCGGCCGACACCAGCGCCTCGCGCAGGATGTAACGCTGGGCCAGCGGCCCCTGCACGCGCAGTTTGGACAGGTCCACGCGCTGGATGGTCTGGCCGCCGCGTTCCTGGGGCTTGTCCAGAAAGGCCGCGGCCAGGGTCTGCAGTTCGGATTCCAGTTCCTGGGCCTGAAAGCCCAGCGCCGCCAGGTGCCGCCGCACGCCGGGGTTGAACTCCTTGGCCAGCAGCGGCATCAGCATGTGGCGGACCTTGTTGCGGTTGTAGCGCGTGTCGGTGTTGCTGGGGTCGTCAAAGAACGGCACGTTTTCGGCCTGGATCCATTCCTCGACCTGTTCGCGGCCGGTGCGCAGCAGCGGGCGGACGATTTCGGTCTTGAGCTCGCGTGACAGCGGCCGGCGCACGGGAATGCCGGCAATGCCGGTAAGCCAGCTTCCGGCAATCGCGCGCATCAGCACGGTTTCAGACTGGTCGTCAAGCTGGTGGCCGGTGGCCAGTTTGGTGATGCCCTTCTGGCGGCACACGTCGGTGAACAGGCGGTAGCGTTCGCGGCGTCCCAGTTGTTCAACGCTCATGCCGCGAAAGCGCCCGCTGGCGCGCATGTCGGGGATGCTGACCTTGCGCGTCACCAGCGGCAGCTTGAAGCGTGTCTCGGCCATCTGGCGCGCGAACCGCTCGTTGTCGTCGGCGGCCTCGGTAATGCCGTGGTTCAGGTGCGCCAGCGTGATGTTCCAGCCGTAGCGGTAAGTGGCGCTGATCTGTTGCAGGCACTCGGTCAGAAACATGCTGTCCGGCCCGCCGGAAAACCCGATCAGGATGTGTTCGCCGCGATCAAACAGATCGTAGGTGCGGCAGAACGCGTGGACCTCGTCGAAGTAGCGGTTCATGCGGGCCAGCGGATTGTGGATTGCCAAACGCGACTTGAACAGCCCGCAATGGCCGTTCAGCGGCCCCGGCACAGGCTGTGGACGACCTTGATGCAACTGTTCACAAACACCTCGATGCCGGCGTCTGCAAGCTGCCGCGCCACGCCGTCGCCGCCGGCATTAAGCTGAAACCACACCGCCCGGGGTTTGTGCCGCATGGCCAGAATGTCGGCCGCTACCTCATGTTCATGCTCGGCGGCGCGGAACACGTCCACGATTTCCACGGGGTCAGGCAGGGCCGCCAGATTCGGGAAACAGCGCAAACCGGCGATTTCGTCATGGCCCGGGTTCACGGGCACGATTTCGTACCCCGCGTGTTGCAGGTACAGCGCGATTTCATGGCTGGTGCGCCAGGTCTTGGGCGACATGCCCAGCACGGCAACGCGACGGGCGGTCTTGAGGATTTCGCAGGCGGTGTCCACGGGATGCCCGGTTACGGGTTAGTAATGGTCGCCGCTCTTGCGCACATGAACCCAGGGTTCGCCTTCCCTGAGCATGCGGCCGCCGATGACCTCGCCCACAATCAGGTTGTGTTCGGTGCTGGGCTCCAGCACCCGCAGCACGCGCAGTTCCAGGAACCCCAGCGCGTCGGGCAGATACGGCGTGCCGTTGTCGGTGCGCTCGATTCTGCTGTTCACAAAGGGGTCTTCGCCGATTTCAAAGCCGCGCGCGAACCGGCCCATCAGCGCCTTGTCGTCCTTGCCCAGAATGTTGACCGCCAGGTGCGCGCCGCGGTTCATCTGGCGCATGATCGGGCGGTCCTGCTTGATGGCCACGCTGACGGCCGGCGGCGAGAACCCGGCCTGGCAGACCCAACTGGCCAGAAAGCCGGCGCGCTGGCCGCTGTTTTCGGCGGTCACGATGTACAGGCCGGTGGGCACGCGGCCCAGGGCCTGAATGTCGGCGGGTTTGTCGCTCATGGCTGACTCCGTCACTGGTACACGCGCACCACGCGGCGGCCCAGACCGCACAGGAACTCATAGGGTATACAGCCGGCCCAGGCGGCGCACTCGGCCAGTGTAATCGCGTCGCGGCCCGCGCCGCCCAGCAGCGTGACTTCGTCGCCCACGGCGGCGTCCGGCACGCGGCCGACATCCACGGTGGTGTAGTCCATGCTGACCCGTCCGACCACCGGGCAGCGCACGCCGCGCACCAGCACAAAGGCCCGGTTGCTCATGGCCGTGCGATAGCCGTCGTCGTAACCCACAGGCAGCGTGGCAATGCGCGTGGGTCCGCTGCTGTACCAGGTGCGGTTGTAGCCGATTGGCGTGCCCTCGGGCACGTCCTTGAGAAACAAAATGCGCGTCTTGAGCTGCAGCGCGGGCTTCAGGTCGCCTGCGCTGCCGCTCAGGTCGCCCGGCAGATGGCCCCACAGGGCAATGCCGGTGCGCACCATGTTGAACAGCGCGTCTTTACGGCCGAAAAACGCCAGGCTGGAACTGGCGTGCAGCATCAGGTCGTCATAGCCCAGACGCCGGGCTACTTCGACGGCCAGGTTGAAATGTTCCAGTTGCCGCGTGGTGAAGGCCGGGTCCGGCTCGTTGGGCGTGCTGAAGTGCGTGCACAGGCCCACCAGCTTCAGGTTGGGCAGCCGGCGCAGATTGTGCAGAAACGGCACCGCCTCAAACGGCTGCATGCCCAGCCGGCCCATGCCGGTGTCCACCTTCAGGTGCACGCGCACGACGCGGCCCTGGCGTTCGGCCTCGGCGTTGAGCTCTTCGGCCATCGGCACGGTGTGCAGGTTGACTTCGATGCCGGCCTCGACCACGCGCGGCATTTCGCCGGGGATGACGCCGCCCACAATCAGAACCGGGGCCCTGATGCCGGACTGGCGCAGTTCAAGCGCCTCGCCGGAATCGCCCACGCCCAGGTATTCAACGCCGTGGCGCACCAGCAACTCGGCCATGGGCACGGCCCCGTGGCCGTAGGCGTTGGCTTTGAGAACCGCCATCACGGGCCGTTTCAGCGCGGCCTTGCGCACGCGGGCAAGGTTGTGCCTGACCGCGCCGGTGCTGATTTCGGCCCAGACGCGGTGGTTGCCGGTGGACATGGCCGGGCTTAGCCCTTCTTCTTGGCCAGGGATTCGGCGCGCTTCTTGGCGCGGGAACGGCGAAGCTTGGCGCGCTTGTTCTTGAGGTGGTTCTTCTTGCTGCTGTTGTAACCCATGATTTCGCTTTCCTTATTCGGGCTTGATGCCCTGGGCCCATTGCAGAATCTTCTGCTGGTGGGCCGCCAGGTTGTCGTTGTCCATGATCACGGCCACCACAAGATAGGTGCCGTGCTTGTTGCTGAACGCGGCCAGCATGACCTCGCCGCCCTGCAGCGGCGTCCAGGCCACGCCGGATTCCGTCTTGATTTCGGGCACGCCGGCGGCGACCTGCGGCGCGTATTCCTTGACCGCCGCCGCCGGGTCACCGGAGCGGTCCGAGACGCGGTAGAGCATGGCGCCCGCGGCGTGGCGCGTCCATTCGGCCCAGTGCTCGGGGCCCTCGGTTCCGCCGGGGGCTTTCTTGTTCGTCACGGCGGCAATGTAGTCAAAGCCGGAGGGCAGTTTCTTCAGGTGGCGTTCCAGTTCGGTGCGGCCGTCCTTGCTGAGTGTGGCCCAGCCTTGCGGCGGCTGGGTGGTCAGCTTGCGAAAGGCGCCGGGGTCGGCGGGCGTGTTGGCCGGCGCGTCGTTGCGCGGCGCGTTGGTGCCCGATGGCGCGTTGGCGGGTGTATTGGCCGTACCGGCCTGGTTGGTGCCCGAACCGCCGCAGCCGGCCAGACCGAGGACAAAAGCAAACAAAGGCAGAAACCGGCGCATGGGTGTTCTCCGACGGCGCGGATGCTAGCGAGCAGCGCGCGACAATGCCAGTTGGCGGCGCGGCTTGCGCGGCGTGGCGGCCCGGCTAGAATTCCGCTCCCCTGTCCGAGCCGGGCACCGCCCCTTGTACCCTGACCAGCCAGAACCAGACGCCCCCGGTGACGACGAGATCGTCGAGGAAGAAGACGTTGACCTTGACCTTGGCGACCTGGCCGGCCCCAAAAGCGAGACCGTGCTGGAGCGCCTGCAGCGCGCGGCCCAGCGCGGCAGCGCCCGCAACCAGGGCGTCAACTGGCGCGACACGCCGGTGAATGTCACGCCCAGCGGCCGCCACGAAATCATAGAGGAAGAACAGGACCTGACCGACGAGGACGAACTCGTGCACGGCCAGGCCGCGCAGGCCGTGACGCCAAGCGGCCGCCACGAAGTCGTGGACGAAGACCTTGATCTGGACGAAGCCGATGCCGTGGTGGACGAAATTGCGCCGCGCGTGACGCCCAGCGGCCGGCACGAGGTTGTGGAAGAAGACGACGATTCGGTGGATGTGGCGGGCGTGGGAATCGGCGACGCCGACGATCTGGACGAGTCCAGTCTGGTGGCGGCCTCGCGCGAGGAACTGGTCGAGGAATCCGAGTTTGAGCCCGGCCGGCCCGAGACGGAAACGATGGTCGAGGGCACGGCCACGGTGGCGGAAACGCGGCTGGAACACTTTGGCGCGCGTGGCCCCGGCCGCGACACCGAGCGCGGCATTCCGCGTTCGCGGTTCGGGCAGGCGGAAACGGAAGCCGGCGAAGAAGCCCGCGATGACACCGAGGTGGCGCCGCGGGACGAAACACCGTTGCCCCCGCCGCCCAAGGTGCGTGATACAGAAAGGTCACCGGCGGTGCCGCAAAGTGATGGCAGTGACGTGGAAGAGGGGCCGGAATCTGACACGGCGCAAGAGTCCGGCGCCGAAAGCGACACGCCCCAAGACCTTGCGCAAATACCATCTGGCGCAACCGGCCCGGTGCTGGTAGATAATTCGGCAACCGTTCGTGAGGAAGCAGGCGAAACCCGTCTTGAGGGCAGCACCCAAGACGAGGACGATTTTTCTGCACCCCGGGCCGTGGATAACCAGGCAGCGCATCCTGAAGGTCAGGGCGCGCGCGACGGCGCAACGAACGCGCGGCAAAAGGAATCCGCCGAGCCGACAGAACCGGCCGGCACATTATCCACGGGTCTTGGCGCCGTGGAAAACAACGAGGCAGAGAAGAACACAGCCGCGCGCGGAGACGACGGCGGGACGGTCCCGCCCCAGCGCCCGCACGCGGAGCCAAGCGAAGTTCATTCTCAACGACCGGAGGGTTTCACCGTGGCTGATGACTCAGGGGCGCCGCTGGGGCGCGGCTTGGACGTGGGTACCGCGAACCTTGTTGCGGCCCGCATGGATGAAGAAGGCGGCATTGAGTTCTTCCCTGCCCGCAACGCGTTCCTTGACGTGCCGGAAGACCCGTACACCCTGAAGATGCTCAAGGGCCAGGGCGTGCCGTACATCAAGCGCGAGAACCGCCTGTACGTGATCGGCGAAGACGCGTTTGAACTGGCCAACATCTTCAACCGTGAAATGCGCCGCCCGATGAAGAACGGCCTGATCAGCCCGACCGACGTGGACGCCATGCCCATGGAAGTCGAACTGTTCAAGAAGATTCTGGGCCCGCCGCGCGCCGAAGGCGAGATGGTCTACTACTCGATCCCGGCCGACCCGGTGGACAGCACCCTCAACATCGTTTACCACACCAACATCGCCAACGGTCTGCTTGAACGTCTGGGCTACCGCGGCACGCCCTTCAACGAAGGCCAGGCGATCGTCTTCTCGGAACTGGGCGACGACGACTTTACCGGCATCGGCATTTCCTGCGGCGGCGGCATGGTGAACGTGTGCGTGGCCTTCCGCAGCATGAACGTGATCATCTTCAGCTCGGCCAAGGGCGGCGACTGGATTGACCAGCAGGCCGCGCAGGTGATGGGCTGTGCCGCCAGCAAGATCACGGCGATCAAGGAGCGCGGTGTGGACATCAACGCGCCCAAGACGCCCGAAGAAGAGGCGATCGTCATCTACTACCGCCACCTGATCAAGTACTCGCTGGAAAACATCGTCAAGAAGTTCGCCGTCACCAAGGACATCCCGAACTTCCCCAAGCCGGTGCCGATTGCCATTTCCGGCGGCACCAGCAAGGTCGGCGGCTTTGTGGATGTGTTCAAGGACGAGTTCAGCAAGATGGCCACCAAGTTCCCGATCAAGATCAGCGACATCCGCCGTGCCGAAGACCAGCTCAACGCCACGGCCAAGGGCTGCTTGCTTGCGGCACTGAGCCACGAAGACTAGAATCCGGGGCTGGACTGAAGCCCTCAAAACGCGCCCGGTCCATGCCGGGCGCGTTGTTTTGCGGACCAACACGAGGCAGACATGGCCGATCTTGCCAAACTCGCCAACCTTTCCAAACGCGTCAAGGCTGCCGAACCCAAGACGCACGAGGACCAGTCGGCCCTGACCAAGCCCCTGGGCGGCTCCGACGACAGCGGCAGCCACGAATCGTCCACCGCCGTGGCCGAGGCTCCCAGCGCGCCTTCGCGCCCGGCCAGTGCCCCGGTTTCGTCTTCGTACTCGCCCTCGGCGCCGGCGGGCCCGACCAACGTGCAGGTCAAGGTGGATCTGGGGCCGCTGCAGGACATTCTGGGGCGGGTGCGCGACGAAATCCGCAACCTCAAGGACGAACTGGTCAAGACCCGCGAAAAGGGCATCAAGATTGACTTTGGCGACACCGCCGCCGAACAGATGGACCAGGCGCTCAAGCACCTGTCTGCCGTCAGCAAGGCCGGCCGCGAACTGGCCGAAAAGATGGTGACCAGTCTGCCGGAATCGCGCTGGTACGGCGACGTGCTGAATCTGGGGCGCGAAGTCGGCGAATCGCTGGTGGCCGGCGGAGGCGGCGGGGGCGGCGGCGGAAGCTCGGCCCTGGCCGGCGACCTGACCACGATCAAGGAAGCCCTGGAGATGCAGCAGACCCAGCTTACGGCGATTCTCTCCATCATGCAGCGCCGGGGCGGGTGACCGGCTTGCCGGGATACCGGGGCCGCGGGTTCGCCCGCGGCCTTTTCTTTGGCCCGAACCTTCCACAAACTCTGCAACGGCGCCAAGTCAGGCCGCCGGTGGTAACGTAAACGCAAGGCCATGATTCACCCCACGGCAATCGTTGATCCCGCAGCCAAGGTCGGCGCCGGCACGGCCATCGGCCCCTACAGCATCGTCGGCGCCGGCGTCGAAATCGGCCCCGACAACCGCATCGGCAGCCACACCGTGATCGAGGGCCCGGTCGTGATCGGCAGCGGCAACCGTATCGGGCATCATTGCTCGCTGGGCGCGCCGCCGCAGGACCTGGGTTACAAGGGCGAACCCACGCGGCTGGTGATCGGCAACGGCAACTTTCTGGGCGACTTTGTCCAGGTCTCGCGCGGCACCACCAAGACCAAACACCAGACCACCACCATCGGCAACGACAACTTCCTTATGGCCTATTGCCACGTCGGCCATGACTGCCAGGTGGGCAACCGCGTGATCGCCGGCAACGCCCTGCAACTGGCCGGCCATGTAATTGTAGAAGACCGCGCCGTGTTCGGCGGGCTGGTCGCGATTCACCAGTTCTGCCGCGTAGGGACCATGGCCATGGTCGCCGGCGGCAGCGTCACCAGTCTGGACATCCCGCCCTACTGTCGCGTCGGCGGCTGGGGCTGTGCCGTGTTCGGGCTCAACCTGGTGGGTCTTGAACGCAGCGGCCTGGACAAGACCGCGATCAAGCGCATCCGTGAGGCCTACAAGGTGCTGTTCCGCAGCGCCGTGCCCTACGAACAGGCGCTGAAGCAACTGGAAACCGGGTTTGCCGATTGTCCCCAGGCGCGGCACTGGGTGAAGTTCTTCCGCGAAAGCGAACGCGGCGTGGTGCGCGAGCGCGAAAACAAATAGACGGCGCTCCAGGATTCCAGATTGTTCCGCGACCGCAGATTCATCTTGAATCTTTAGTCCAATATCTTGCATCGAACCCATGCCCGCCCGGCTGACAAAGCTCAAACGTACCGGCACACCGCGCAAGGTCGCGGCACGAGCGGCCGTGGCCGACCCGCGCAAGCGTCTGCTGCGTGTGATCGCGCTGCTGGAGGCCAACCTGGGCACGCCGGTCTGGGACGGGCCCAAGGACGCGCTTGAGGTTCTGGTGCTGACAATCCTGAGCCAGAACACCACCGACCCCAACGCCCTGCGTGCCTACCAGAACCTGGTTTCGGCCCTGCCCGCGCCGCCGACAGGCAAGAGTGCCGCCCTGCCCCGCGACGCCGACGGCAACCTTGACAAGGTCCGCCTGCGCCTGAGTGACGCCGCCCGCGCCGTGGAGGCCCCGGACTGGGCCCGCGTGGCCGGCCTGGGCCCGGACGAACTGGCCGGGCTGATCCGCGCCGCCGGGCTGCCGCAATCCAAGGCCGGCTCGATCCTGGCCGCGCTGCACTGGCTGTACGGGCTGACCGGCCATTACCGGCTGGAGACCGCGATTGAAAAGCTCGGGCTTGAGGCCGCCCTGGCGGCGCTTACGGCGCTCAAGGGCATCGGCGTCAAGACCATCAGCGTCACGCTGATCGAGGCCCTGGGCGCCGATCTGTGCCCCGTGGACACGCATGTGCACCGCATTGTCAATCGCCTTGGCATCGTGGACACCGGCGCCAACCGCGATCGGACGTTTGCGTTGCTCAAGCCGATGATCCCCGCTGGCCGGGCCTACGCCCTGCACCACAACCTGCTGACGTTCGGCCGCACGGTCTGCACCGCCCGGGCGCCGGCCTGCGGCAACTGCGTGTTGCGCAAACTCTGCCCGTCGCGGGACAAGGCCTGAAACACTTTCACCCGTGGCCGGGCTGGTTATACTTCGGCCACGGGAACTCCCCCCGCAAGGATGGACGCTTGGAACCTCTGGAAGTCTGCCACAAGGCCGGCTACCTGGCCAACCAGGGCGACCTGCAGGCTGCGATTGACCTGCTGGATCCCTTGATTGAAAGCTACCGCGACTTCGGCCCCGCCTATGTGGTGCACGCCCGCGTGTTTCTCATGGCCGGCGATGCCGCCCAGGCCATGGTTGACCTTGACGCCGCCGACTGGGCCAACCGCGAATACGGCACCCAGGACCAGCGCAACGAAGTCACCGAGCTTCGCGCCGTCGCCCACGCCATTCGCACCATCTACGGCGCCAAGCCCGAGGCCGAAAAATGCAAGGCCGCGATCGAGGAACTGATCCGCCAGAAATGCCCGTCCACCACGCTGTGGCTGCTGCCGGCCACGTGCTATGAGCACCTGTACAAGGTCAGCGACGCCGAGGCCTGGCTCAAGCGTCTGGCCCCGGTCAAGGAACTCAAGAGCCCCCTGAGCATGTACTTTGCCAAGCCCGGCCTGACACAGCTTTTGGCCATGCCCAAGAACGTCAGCGAGGCCATGCCGGTGCATTTCGCGCGGCATCTGCGGGCCAAACGCGAAGGTGACCGCAAGGGTGCTGAAAAGTACGCCAAGCGCATGGCCGAGGTACTGCAGCCCGGTGACCTGTGGGGCGTGCTGTACCTGTACGCGGCCGGCGAAACGACCCTGAACGCGGCCTGAGCCTTTTGGAATGCGCGCCACTGTCCGCCCGCGTCATGCCGTGGCGACAGTTTCGGCGGCGTCGGCCGGCTCCTTTGCCGCCTGGGGCGGCTGGGGGGTGGGCTCAGAACCCGCCTGGCTGGCCGCTTGTGGCGACTTTGGCGGACAAAGTGAGGCCTCGGCGGCCGACATTTCGGCCAGCGCGTGCTTCACCATCGCCAGACATTCGGCCTTGAGGCGTTCCCGGCGCTCCAGCAGGTCGTGCAGCATGCGGTCCACGCGGTAGGCGATGCTGGGGCTGACCGTCCAGCGGTGAGGCTTGGTGAAGTCGCTGTCGCCCACAATCGCCAGTTCGCGGTCGTGGATCGCCAGCAGCTTCTTGCAGCGTTCGATGCTGGCGTCCAGTTCGGTGCCGCTGCGTTCGGCGTACAGGCTTTCGGCCGCGGCCTGAAGGCGCGCGTGCATTTCTTTGGCCTCGGCCAGGCTGGGCTTGTTGCCGCCTTTGGGTTGCGCCGGAGCCGCCGGCGTCGGGACCGAATGGTGTTGGGGTTTGGGCCTGACACGGTGATAGCGAGCCATGACAGTGCTCTGGTTGTGACCGGCACGGACCTTCCGCGCCCGATACAGAAAGTATACGGGCGGGTGCGACATTTTTCGGGCGTGGGGGGCTATTCCGTCACCCAGTCGCGCCGGGCCTTGGCGCGGGCCAGCAGCAGCCACAGGCTGATAGTGGCCAGCATGAACAGGAACAGCGCGTAACGCAGGCCGGTATCGGCGTGGCTCTGGCGGAAGATGCCCTCAATCAGCCCGGCCACCAGCAGCAGGGGCACACAGCCCAGCGCGGTGACGCTGGCGTCGGCCGCGGCCTGGCGCAGGGCATCGGCGCGGCTCTTGTCGCCGGGGTTCAGCACGCGGTGCCCCATCAGCATGCCCGCGCCGGCGCACAGAACAATCGCGCCGATTTCCGGCACGCCGTGCGGAAGAATCCAGGCAAAGTACGGAATGCCCAGACCCTTGCTGACGAACAGGCCCGTGAAGCCGCCCAGCATCAGCCCGGTTTTGACAAGGATGTAGATGGTGGGCAGACCCAGCAGAATCCCCCAGGCAAAACAGATGAACGCCACGCGCGTGTTGTGCGTGAACAAAAACTGGGAAAAGAAAATGTCCGTGCTCGCGGACGTGTCCTGGGGCCCCAGTCCGTCGGCCAGAAATTCGGCGCTGGCCGACGGGTCGCGTCCGGCGGCCAGGCCCTTGTCCACGAACAGGTAGTACGTGTCGGGGTAATACACCACGGCCAGATACGCAATCACTGCCGGCACCAGCAGCAGCACCAGCGCCAGCAGGTGATAGCGCCAGTGCCGCCGCACCACGGCCGGAAAGCCGAACACCGCGCCGGCCAGAATCGCCGCGGCGCTGGTGCGGTTGCGCCGGTACACTGCAAAGTGCGCCGTGGCCACGGCCTGTTCGATGAACTCGGCCAGCCGCTTGTCCGGTGAAAACGCACGCACGCGCGCCAGTTCTGTGGCGGCCTGGCGGTAGGCGCTGGTAAACTGTTCCACCTGTTGCAGCGACCTGGGCCGCGCCAGCGTGCGCGACCAGCGCACGCCTTCCAGGGCCAGAAAGCGCCAGCGCTCCATGGCCCGCGAAGCCCAGCTTGCCGTGTGATGGGGCAGACCCGCCATGGACGTATCGTACTCGGCCCAGTTTACCGACGCCACACGGCCCGTGCCCCAGGCCGACCGCGCCGGCACGATGCTGCACCTGCACCGTGTGCCCCTGCCCGAAGATGTCGAGGCGGCCTTTGAAGTGGCCAGCCCCGTCAGCCGCGCCTGGGCGCTGATTCTGGACCTGCTGTTCATTGCCCTGGGCGCGTTTGTCGCCGTGATGCTGGCGGTGATGCTGGCGATCACCAGCCTGTTTACCGGCGCCGACCCGCTGCTGGCCATGACGGTGCTGCTGCTGCTGATCATGTTTCTGAACGTGGGTTACTTCTTTGTGTTTGAGGGCGTGTTTTCGGGCCAGACGCCGGGCAAGGCGCTGACGCGCCTGCGCGTGATCCGGCTGGACGGCCAGGAGATCGGCCCGCGTGAGGGTATCACCCGCGCGTTCATGCGGCTGGCCGTGCTCGGGCCGCTGCCGGCGCTGCTGGCGGTGGGCATTTTTGATGCCGCCATTCTGATGGCCGTGGCGCCGTTTTCGGTGCTGGCGCTGCTGCCGCTGGTGGACCGCAAGGGCCGGTCACTGAGCGACCTTGTGGCCGGCACGCTGGTGGTCAGCCAGAGCATACCCCTGCACGCGGCCAACCGGCCCTATGTGCCGCTGTATTTTCAGCTTCCGCACCACTACTTTCCGCTGAACCACGCCGAGATGAGCCGATTGACGCCCGAGGATTACGTGCGGCTGGAAGAGTTCGGATCGCGCCTGAGCACCATCAACAGCCACGCGCGCCAGCAGGCCGCCATGGCCGCGGCGGCCGCTTTGGCCACGCGCATGAACTACAGCAAGCCCGTGGACCCGCAGTACGCCGAGGTGTTTCTGTTCGAGATGCACGCCGCGCTGAAGCAGCAGCTTCAGCAACTGTACCCGGACCTTTACCAGTAGCTGTTCAGGACTCGTCGCCGGTGGGGGGCGTCCAGTCAATGCCGATCAGCCCGCGGATTTCTTCCATGATCGCGCGGCGGATTGCCATGCTGCCGAATTCCTCAAAGCTGCCGTGTTCGGCGGGGTCGTATTCGTTCATGGCCTCAAAAAACGCCACGGCGCCGGTCTGGGACAGGTCATTCTGTTCAATGGATTCCAGCAGGATGTCGGCGATGTTTTCGGCGTTGGCGCGGACGATGTCGAAATAGAACTCGGTCAGCGCGTTGCGGGCCTGGGTGTCGCCGGTGTCACGAAAGCGCCGCCACAGGCCGGCGACTTCCACGCCCGCGTGGGTGTGGGTGGCGCCCGCCTGGCGCGGGGTGTCGTCCTGGTCTGAATCGGGTATGGCGGTCAACGGCGGCTCCGGCTGCGTTTTGCGGGCGCCGATGAAAGCAACGGGGCGCGCCGGGGCAAGGCCCGGCACGGCAAATACGCGCCTAAACGACAACGCCGGGGCGCGCGGCCCCGGCGTCGGCGGCAAGGCGGTTATTCTTCTTCAAAGCGCGAGTACAGGGCGATGTTTTCGGGATCCAGGCCCTGGCGCTTGAGTTCACCCACCATGTCCTGGGCATCGAACAGGTTGTTGTAGTAGAAGGTGTACACCCCGCGCTTGGCGTCAACATAGCTGACGAAATAGCGGGGCAGTTCGCGCAGGCTTTCTTCCAGCAGCGCGCGCTGGACGTCCGTCTTGCGGCGGACCGGCCCGCGGCGTTCTTCCAGCCTGCGTTCCATCGTTTTGGCCGACATGGAGCTCTCCCAATGGCAGTTGCGGCAGCCGCACCATGCGACCCGCCACGGCCATGAATCGGCGCGCGGCCCGGCCGAACTTGAGGCGGACTTGGTGCTTTGCCCCGCGCGCAATAGACTGCTTCCCCACGTGACTGAGCCGACACCATGACCCAGCCCCCCAACCCCGGCCCACGGCCGAAAACCGCAGACCCCGCCCGGCTGCACGCCTGGCTGTGCCAGACCATCCGCCGCCACGACCACCTGTATTACGTCCAGAGCGCGCCCGAGATTTCCGACGCCGAATACGACACCTTGATGCGCGAACTGGAGGCGCTGGAGCGCGAACACCCGAACCTGGCCACGCCCGATTCTCCCACGCGCCGCGTCGGCGGCGCGCCCCGGTCCGACCTGGCCAAGATCGAGCACCGCGTGCCGATGGTCAGCATTGCCAACAGCATGAACCCCGACGAAACCCGCGCCTGGCACAGGTTTGTCCAGGACGACCTGGGCCATGCCGATTTCGAGCTGTTCTGCGAGCCCAAGTTTGACGGCCTGTCCTGCGAGCTGGTCTACGAAAACGGCAGGCTCAGGGTTGCAAGCACCCGCGGCGACGGCACCGTGGGCGAAGACGTCACGCCCAACATCCGCACCATTGCCACGGTTCCGCAATCGCTGAAAGGCAAGGCGCCCAAACTGCTGGAAGTGCGCGGCGAGGTCTACATCGAAAAGCAGGCCTTTGCCGCCATGAACGCTGAACTTGAGGAACAGGGCCAGAAAACCTACGTCAACCCGCGCAACACCGCCAGCGGCGCCCTGCGCCAGCTTGATCCGGCTGTCACCGCCCGGCGCCCGCTTGCCGCCGTGTGGTACGCCATTGTCGAGGCCGACCGTCTTGGCCTGAAGACCCAGGCCGAAGTTGCACAGGCATTGAAGGACTGGGGCTTTGTCACCAGCGCCGACCTGCTGAAAAAGACCAGGCTGAAGGTCGAGGTTGTTGTTGGCGCCGACGAGCTGGTGGCGGTCTATGAACGCTACAAAAAGCACCGCCACGACCTGCCCTTTGAAATAGACGGCATGGTCGTGAAGGTGAACGACCTGGCCCGGCAGGCCAGGCTGGGCATGCGTTCGCGCAGCCCGCGCTTCATGCTGGCCTGCAAGTTTCCGCCCGAAGAAAAGGAAACCGTCTGCGAGAAAATTGAGGTCCAGGTCGGGCGCACCGGCGCGGTTACGCCCGTGGCGGTGCTCAAGCCCGTCAAGGTCGGCGGCGTGACGGTGACCCACGCCAGCCTGCACAACCGCGACGAGATCGAACGCCTGGGTATCCGGGAAGGCGACACCGTGGTGGTGCAGCGCGCCGGCGACGTGATTCCGCAGGTTCTGCGCGTTATCACGGACAAGCGGCCGGTGTTCGCCAAACCCTTTGTCATGCCCGAAAACTGCCCCGCATGCGGCCATGCGCTGGTACGCTCCGGGGGCGAAGTGGTCATACGCTGCCCGAACGCTCTTTCATGCCCGGCCCAGGTGAAGTATTCGCTGACCCACTTCACCTCGCGCCTGGCCATGAACATTGAAGGTTTTGGCGAAAAGCGCATCGAGCTTGCGCTCAAGGCCGGGCTGATCCACGACGCCGCCGACATCTACGAAAAGCTCAATGTCGCCAACCTGGCCGAACTCGACCGCATGGGCGAAAAGAGCGCCCGCACGCTGGTGGCCAACATCGAGGCCAGCAGAACCCCCAAACTGGGCCGGTTCATTTTCGCGCTGGGCATACGCAACGTGGGCGAGAGCACGGCCGGACTGATTGCCGACCTGTGCGGCACGGCCGAGGGCTTTCTGAGGCTGACGGAAGAACAGTTGCAGCAGACCGACGGCATCGGCCCCGTGATTGCCCGCAGCGTGACCGAGTTTCTGTCTGACCGGCGCAACATTGAACTGGTACGGCGGCTGCTCAAACACGTGCAGCCCAGAGAACAGGCGGCCCGCAAGCCCGGCGAGGGCAAGTTTGCCGGCATGACCTTTGTGTTCACCGGCGCGCTGGAGAAATTCACACGCGAAGCAGCCGAAGAAATGGTGCGCGAACGCGGCGGCAAGGCCAGCGGCAGTGTCAGCAAAAAGACCACCTACGTGGTGGCCGGGCCGGGCGCGGGCAGCAAACTGCAGAAGGCCAACGAACTTGGCGTCAAGGTTCTGAGCGAAGACGAGTTTCTGGCCATGGTGTGAACATGGACGCGCTGTCGGGCGAAAACGCGTATCTGTTCCGGCACGCGGTGACGCGCGAGGCGGCCTATCAGTTGCATCTGCCCACCGGGCGCGGCCGGCTGCACGGCATGGCTCTGGACATCATCGAGTCGCTGGTGCCGCCGCAGGACCGCGCGCGCTTTGCACTGGAGCTTGCGGATCATGCCCGCGCGGCTTCTGTCGTGGACGATTGTTTTGCCCTGAAAGAATCCGAATATCTGGCGCTGGCCGCGCGCGAAGACGAGCGCACCTGGCGGCTGCACTCGGCAATCGAGCTGTACCGGCGCGCGGGCAGGCACCCGGCCAGCCCGCCGCAACGCAAGTACCATTGCCTGTACCGGGCGGCCGGATTGCTGACCGATCTGGGGCAACCCCAGCAGGCCCAGGAACTGCTGGACAGTGCCGAGGTCCTGGGGCCCGTGTTGGGTGACCCGCTGTTTGCCACCCGTGCCAGGCTGAGCCGCGGGCGGATGGCCTTTGTGTCCGGCCGGCATGAACAGGCCCTGGAACTGCTGCGTGATGCCGTACAGAGCGCCGAACGCGCCGGCGATGCAGCCTTGCGGCGCGAAGCGATGAGCAGCCTGGCGTCGGCCCTGGATCATCTGGGCCGGCTGGACGAGGCGCTGGCTGTTGCAACGGAGGCAATCGAGGTGGCCCGGGCCCAGGGCGCCACCGCCGAAGTCAACCGCGACACGGGCAACCTGGCCGCGCTGCTGGCGCGTCTGGGCCGGCTGGACGAGGCCGAAGACTGCATGAACCGGGCAATCGCCGGGCACCGGGCCTCCGGGCATCTGCGGTTTGAGGGCATTGTGTCGGGCAACATGTCGCTGGTGAAGGAAATCCGCGGCGACCCGGCCGCGGCCCTGACATGGCAGTGCCGCGCGCTGGCGTGCATCCGGCGCATTGGCGACCGCGCGACGGAAGGCTACATGCTGGGCAACCTGGCCGACCTGCACCGCAAGCAGGGCCGGCTGGAGGCCGCCCTGGCCGCCACAGTGCACGGCGGCGAACGCCTGCGCGAAAGCGGCATGCGCAACGCCGAACTTGTCCTGCGCCGCAACCTGGCGCTGGCCTGGCTTTCGCTGGGCATGCGCGACCGCGCCGAGTCGGTTGCTGCTTCTATTGAGACCGACGTGCGCGATTTTGACCCCGTGTTTCGCGTGCGCGCCACGGTGCGCCTGAACGGCCTGCTGGCCCTGGCCGAACCCCGGCGCGACCTGGCGCTTGCCCGAAACATTCTGGAACAGGCCGAAGTCACCCTGCGCCAGGCCGGCGCAAACGAAACCTCCGAGGCCGGCGCCGAGACCAACGGTCTGCGCCGTACAATCGCGTATTGCGAGGCCGGCCTGAAGGCCCACCCCGGCCAGTGGCCGCTGTTTTTCGGGTTTTCGCCCCAGTTCATGTCGTCCCTGGAACGCCTGGCGCTGTGGCGTCGCCTGGAGACGCTGCACCCCGACCAGGCCCGACAGCTTGAGGCGACACAACCGGCGCTGGTCGCGGCGATGCTCCAGGACACGCAGGACCTGCCGGTGCCGGACTGGCGCGACCCGGTCCATGAATGACGCGGCTATTCTTCTTCGCCGGCGGCGGCGGGAACGCCGGCGCACAGGCGCAGGAATTGGAAGTACCGGTTGCGGCACTGGTCGGGTTTGCGCACGTCGTCCTTCATGGCCTCGCGCACCAGTTCGCGACTGATTTTTTCGTTGCTGACGGCCTCGTACATGTGTTCGCCCAAGGCGCGGCCCAAAGCGCGGGTGACGGCCACGTGCAGGCGGTCTTCGAGCCCGAACAGGGGCGGCGCGCCGGCGTAGTCGCCGGTCTTGAGCACGCGGCGTTCATAGTTTTTGTGGCGCAGAAACGCGCGGGCCACGGCCAGATCCTTCTTCTGCACGGCGCCAAGCGTCTTGCGCTTGCCAAAGGCGCGCACGACCTGGCGCCAGTCGCCGGCGTCGCGCGCGACGCGGCGGTGGTCCACGATCTTGCTGCAGAAAAACGCCAGCGCCTCGACCATGCAGCGGGCGTAAAAATCGTCGCGCGCGGCCACGGGGTCGGCCGAGGGCGGGCGCATTTCGGCCAGAATAAAGCGGGCGGCGGCCTCGGCGGCGTCGGCCACGCTGAAGTTGCCCAGGTAAAGAACGCGCGCGCGGGCAAAGTACGCGCTTTCGGCCATGGCGATGTATTCCTTCAGCGCCTTGATTTCGGGCTGGGTGTAGTGGCCGCGGGCGACCAGGTCGTCCAGAAAATCCAGGTCCTGGGTGGTGTAGAGTTCGAAGTTGTCCGGGTCTTCCAGCGTGATGCCCAGAAACTCGCAGATCGTGCGGACAAACCCGCGCACCTGATCGAGCAGCAGTTCCTCCATCAGGTCGGCGTCGGTGGCGGCGCCGCCCTCAAACACCAGTTCACTGGCGCGGTGCTGCCAGTTCAGAAAGCTCTGGAACTTCACCAGCGGCGTGGCATTCATCATGCAGTACACGTCGCGCTGCAGCTTGACGAAGTCCACCACCGTTTCCTGGCCGCGCTCGACCAGCAGCCAGTGCACGGTTTCGCTGTTCTGGTACACGCGCACGGCCCGGCGCCGCAGCCCGAACTCGGACAGCCGGCGGTCCACCGCGCCGGGCAGGTGCCCGCGCGCCATGTGCAGGTCGCCGTACACCACGGCCACCAGCCGCTGGGGGTAAAGCTGGGTCAGCGCCGCCACCAGCGACGCGGCGTATTCGTCGCGCCAGTGAAGGCCGTCGGGCCGGTCGTCGGCGTCAATGTTCACGCCGAACAGCGGCGTGCCGGTGACCTTGGCAAAATCAAAGAACCGGCCCCAGCTCTGCCACGGGAAGTTCCAGCTTCGGGTCCAGCGCACGCGCTTGCGGAACTCGGGGGCATCGAACCTGCCGGCCACATAGTCATGTGCAACGGCGTTGTCGCGCGCCCGCAGCATTTCGACGCACAGCACCAGCGGCTTGCCGTGCACGACCAGCGTTTCCTCAAGCAGTTCCAGCACCGCGGTCTGGCTTGAGCGCAGCGTGTGGTAGTCGCCAAAGTACGCCAGGTTGGCGCGCGAAAGCTGAAGCACCACCTCGCCGCGGCTGGCCGGGCGCTCGAAACCCGGCTTGAACTCGGCCTGGTAGTCGCGGTAGTAGCGGTCCAGCACCGGGTCGTTGCGGCCCACGTGCTGGTAGATGGTTTCCTTGAGCTCCTCGACGAGCCGCTTCTGGATCGCGATCAGTTCCTGGCGCGAGGTCGGCATCGGGCGTTGCACGGCGCAAGGATAGTCGAAACCCGTGTCGGGGCCAACGTTGTTGCCCCGCTATCATGACGTTGAAGAAGTTGCCCGTGGCGTCTGATCCAACGCAAAGCAACGGCCCGCCCCGCTATGCCCGCGGGAACAGCGCCTTTTCCACCAGGTCACACAGCACGTGACCCACGGCAATGTGGCATTCCTGGATGCGCGGCGTCAGCGTGCTGGGCACATGCAGTACCAGATCGGCGATCTCGTCCACTTTGGCCTGCTTTTCGCCCGTCAGGGCCACCGTGAACGCCCCGATTTCCGCCGCCGCCGCCAGCGCCTCGCACACGTTGCGGCTGTTGCCGCTGGTGGTCAGGCCGATCACCAGATCACCGGCCTTGACGCTGCCGCGCACTTCGCGCGAAAAGACCTGGTCATAGCCGTAGTCGTTGGCAATCGCCGTCATGCTGGCCACGCCGGCGCCCAGCACGAACGCGGGCAGGGCCGGCCGGTCGTAGCCGTAGCGGCCGACCAGTTCGCCCACGATGTGGTGGGCGTCGGTGAAGCTGCCGCCGTTGCCGCAGAACCACACGGAATGGCCGTTGCGGAAGGCGTCCACCACGGCCACGGCGATGCCGGCCATGACTTCGGCGTGCTGCTGGGCAAGCCTGAGCTTGAGGTCGGCGGATTCGCGCAACTGTTTCTGGAACTCGGCGACAATGTCCTGCTTGGGCATGGCTGGCTCCTAGCGTGCTTTGGCCGCGGCGCGCCTGGCGCCGGATTGCGCTTTGGCGATCAGGCCGGTGGTACTTTTGCCCTGAACAAACGGGGCAAACACCACCTTGCCGCCGCGTGACTGCACAAACCCGGCCCCGGCCACGGTTTTGCCGGCCCAGTCTTCACCCTTGACCAGAACGTCGGGCGCCACGGCGCGGATCAGTTGCTCGGGCGTGTCGTCGTCGAACACGGTCACATAGTGCACATCGGCCAGCGCCGCCAGCACCCGCGCCCGGGCCTCGGCGTCATTGAGCGGCCGGGTCGGGCCCTTGAGCCGCCGCACGCTGGCGTCACTGTTCAAGCCGATCACGACAATGTCGCCCTGGCCGCGGCAAAAGTTCAGGTATGTCACGTGGCCCTGGTGCAGCAGATCAAAGCAGCCGTTGGTGAAGACAATGCGTTCGCCGCGCTTGCGATGCCGGGCCAGCGCGTTGACCAGATGCGGCACATCCAGCACCTTGCCCGCGTGGTCGTAACCTTCGTGGGCGCCGATCACGGCCTGGCGCAGTTCCTGGCGGGTGATCGCCACGGCGCCGAAACGTCCGACTTTCAGGCCGCCGGCGTAGTTGGCCAGGCGCGCGGCGGTGGCGAAATCAGCCCCGCCGGCCACGGCCATGGCAAACGTGGCAATGAACGTGTCGCCGGCGCCGGTCACGTCGTACACGCCGCGCGCCTGGGCGCCAAAGTGCGTCATGGCGCCCTTGCGCGGCACCACCGCCACGCCCTGGGCGCTGAGCGTGATGACCGCGGCCTCAAGCCCGAGTTCCCGGGCCAGTTTGCGGCCGGCCCGTTCAACGCCGTCAAGCCCGGTACAGTCAAGGCCGGTGGCGGCCTCGGCCTCGGCGCGGTTGGGGGTGATTGCCGTGGCGCCGCGGTAGCGCGAATAGTCGCGCCCCTTGGGGTCCACAATGACCGGCACTTTGGCGGCGCGCGCGGCCCTGATCACGGCCTGGGCGCTCTGGGGTGTGATCACGCCCTTGGCGTAATCGGACAAAACGACGGCACCGGCGCCGCGCACGGCGCGGGTGGCCAGTGCGGTTACGCGCGCCAGTTCGTCGTGCCCCAGCGCAGCGGCGGATTCGCGGTCCACGCGCAGCATCTGCTGGTTCTGGCTGACCATGCGGGTCTTCAGCACGGTTGGGCGGCTGAGGCTGTTGACATGGCGCAGGGTAAGGCCTTTGGCGTCGCGGCACAGGGCGCGAAAGCGCGTGCCGGGTTCGTCGTCGGCGATCACACCCACCAGTTCGGCGCGGCCGCCCATGCCCAGGATGTTGGCGGCCACGTTGGCGGCGCCGCCCAGGCGGTCTTCCTCGCGCTGGACATGCAGCACGGGAATCGGCGCCTCGGGGCTGATGCGGCTGACGTTGCCGAACACGTAGTGGTCAAGGATCAGGTCACCGATTACGGCGACCCTGGGGCTGGCCAGGGTGTCAATGGTGTGGATCAGGTCGGTGGTGCTCATGGGCCGCGATTGTGGATTGCCGCGCCAGGAAAGCAAACGGTGGAAAGGCAGCAGCCCCCTCACGGCATGAAGCCGCGCAACACCCGGCTACATGCCGGGCGCGAACACCTGCTGTTCGGTCGGAGCCTCAAACGGCTCAAAATCGCTGCCGTTGAACCGCGCCAGCCGGAACACGCCGTCCTTGACCGTGCAGACCACGGCGCCGTCGGCACGCCAGTCGCCCATGACCAGAAGCCTGCACGGGTCCTTGTGCGGCGCGAACGAACGCGCAAACGGCGAATGCACGTGCCCGCACACCACCACGCGCGCCCCCCGCGCCATCAATCGTTCCACCGGTTCGCGCTGGATGCCGAACTGGCTGGGGTTGCGGCGCACAATCTGGCCCTTGCTGCGGCGGCGCAGGCCGCGGGCGATTTCGTGGCCGCGCTTTTCGCTGATGAACCACTGCAGGGCGCGCCACGGGATGCGGCGGAACCACCAGCGAAAACGCTGGTATTCGTGATCCAGCGTGCAGAACCGGTCGCCGTGCTCCAGCGCCGTCGGCACGCCGCAGAAGTCGCCGCGCCACAGATTGCGCCGGGCGTCAAACCCGGCTTTGGCCGCTTCCTGTTTGAACATGAAATCGCGGTTGCCGTTGACCCACACCGCCAGGCGCGCCGGCTTGGCCAGGCGCTGCATCAGATCAAAGGCCCAGCGGCCGTGATCCTGGCGCAACTGCATGTAGCCGATCCAGTACTCAAACAGATCGCCCAGACAGGCCACATGCGGCGTGCCCTCCACCCGGCGCACAAAGGCCTCGAACATTTCATTGAGCCGTGTGGTGTCGGGGCTCAGGTGCAGGTCGGAAAACAGGATGCCGTCGAACTCGGGCATCGCGTCAGGATAGCCCGGTCGTGCCGGTTTGTCGCGCGGGCTTGCGGCCCTGTTTCAGGGCGCGTTGGGGTCGTGGCGTGAGGTCAGGGCCTCGATCTGCTGTTGCAGCTTCTGGCCCATTTCCAGCATCTGCTGTGCATAGCGGGCGTAGTCGCGCTCGGCGACGCCGGGCTTCTGAAGTTCGGCGGCCATCTGCTGAACGGCCTGCGCGTACTCGGACTGAAGGCGCGTGATTTCAGCCATCATCTGTTCGGTGCTCAGCCTGCCTTTGGCGGGCGCCGCCGGGCCGGCGTCTTGCGGCGCGGTTTCGTCGCCGGGGGCAGGACGGGGCGCGGGTTCCGGTTCTGGCGGGGTTTTCAGGGGAATCGTGGCGGGGCCCTGGTCAAGAAACACCGGTACATCCAGCGCGCGGGCCTGTTCGCGGATAGGCTTGAGTTCTTCGTCCTGGCGATAGCGCGTGTCCACGGCGCTGCGGATGCCGGCGTCCCAGTCGGCCAGCAGTTGCTTCAGTTCCGGCGTCGGTTCGTCTTTGGGGTCACTGGTCCAGTAATACACTTCACTTTCGGGCAGCACGCCTTTGTCGCTTTCGCGCCAGCGCAGCTCGCGTTTGATCTCGGGCGGCAGCGTGTCGAGATGCTGCTTTACCCAGTTGCGGATGCTCTGCGGCACCTGTCCTTTTTCGCAGCCGCCGATCACCTTGCGCAGTGCCATGACGGCCCAGGTGCGCGTGGCCTGGTCGGCCAGCAGCGGATGAAACAATTCCACGGCTTCAAGCCCGAGCTGTTCGTCATGCCCCGGCGGCGGGCCAAGAATCGTGCCGGCGGCGGCGCGAGCGTGGGGGTGCGCAAGGGCGCGCAGCACGGCCAGGCGTTCGGTGTAGTCGGCGGCGGTTTCGGCGTGGCCCAGGTAAAAACACTGGCGCAGTTCGCCCAGCAGTTCCGGGCGTTCGTGGGCGAAGTCGTCCAGGGCCGTGACCAGCTTTTTCCAGGGCAGGCGATAGCCGCAGTGAAAGCCGCCCTTGAAGATGTACACCGCCCAGCCCAGCACCGTTCCGGTCAGATAGAACATGCGGTAAAGAACAATTTCGGCCATCGTTTCATGCTGGTCGAAGTTGCGGCCAAAGATCGTGTTTACGCCCCAGCAGGCGTGGCAGGCGTAATCGCGCGCGCCCAGAGCGTTGGCGACCTCGGCGACGTCCAGCAGCAGCTTGACGCACACGCCGCGGCCCAGGGCAAGTTCGCTCAGGATCGTGCGTTTGCCGTGGATGTCGAACACGACGCCCGCGCACGCCTGCAGCACCGGCACGGCATAGTTCGCGTCGTCGCTGCACAGCAGTTTGCCCACGGCGTCGCCGACTTCGCGTGCCACGGCGTCGTGGTCGCGCTGGATGTGCGCCAGCAGGTGGGGCAGAAAGTGTGCTGTGGTGGGGTTGATCGTGCCCCAACTGGAAAAGTTCTGCGCCAGATTGACGCGTTTGAGCAGGTCCGGCTCGTTCAGCACGCGCCAGCACAGTTGTTCGGTCCAGACATCCCAGGGGTAGTCAATCCGGTCGCGGCGCTGGTTCTGAAGGTCGGTTTCAGTGCGGCGTTGCGGGCCCTGGGTGCTGTGGGGTGTCACGGCGGCCAGCCGGGCTTCCAGCTTGCTTTCGCTGCCGCAATAGGGGCACTTCTGGTGGCTGTGGCCGGTTTCGGGCGCAAACGAGTTGCCGCAGCCGGGGCACTCGCACTGTTCGCGCTTGCCTTTGGGTGACAGCCAGCGCGTGACGCCCCTGACCTTGTCGCGGCGCGGGGTTTCGTCAAACCCGACCTCGGGTTCGAGTTTGCGCAGCCGGTGCTCCAGCCGGCACTGGCCGCCGCAGAAATCACAGCGCGCGTCACGGCCGGCCTCGATCAGTTTCAGCGGCGCGCCGCAGGTGGGGCACATGCCGCGCCGCGACTTGCGCAGGATTTCGGGCAGAACATCAAACATGGGGCCAGTGTAGCGGCCGGCGGGGGCAAGGTCAGGCCCACAGGGTAAAGCGCGCGCAGGCGGCAAAGCCCAGACGTTCGTACAGCTCCAGCGCACCGGGGCTTTCATCCGGCACGGTTGTGACCTCGCAGGCGGCAAAGGGGCCGCCTTGCATGTCCAGCAGCAACTGGTTGACCAGCGCGCTGCCCAGGCCGCGGCGCCGGTGCGCCGGGTCAACCTCAAGCGCGAACACGCCAAACCGCCCGGGCCCCAGTTCGGGCGTCGCAAAGCCCACGGCCACGCCGGCCACGGTGCCGCCGTGCAGGGCCACGGTGGAAAACCAGTCGCGCCCGGCCAGCGGCCGCATTTGCTCAGGCCCCGCGCCGACCACGGGGCAGCGGCCGCGCATCAGGCCGAACTCATAGCCCAGCATTTCGGCGCGGCGGCGGGCGTCGCGGCCGGGTTCAAGATCCAGCGTGGCGGGCGTGACGCGCAGGTTGTGCGCCGACGGGCCGGGCGTGAAACCGCAGGCGGCAAAAAAGCCCCGTGCCGCGGCGTCGTCAGCGGCCGCGCCGATGCCCTCAACCATGCCGAAGAAACTGGTTTCGGGGCCGCGCGCCGTGCCCCAGAACGGGTTCATGCCGCGGCAATCGGGGCGGGGCGCGCCGACGCGGCGGGCCAGTTCCGACACCAGCGCGCGGGCCAGGCCGCCGCGCCGGGCCGTCGGATGCACGCCGATGTAAAACAGTTCCGGGCCGCGCGGCGACAGGCCGCCGTGCGCCACGCCCAGCAGCTCGGTGCCGTCGCGCGCAAACAGCAGCAGGTCAGGGTCAAAGCCCGGGGCGTTGACCACGCGGGCGCGAAGATGGCGGCTGTCCACGCGCCAGAAGTTGTGCGCCGTGGCAAAGCACGCGTTGTGAAGCCCGGCCCAGGCCGGCAGAAGTTCAGGCACAAACGCGACGATGTCGGGCATGGTCAGCGCACAATCTCGCCCAGCCCCACGGCCGTGCCGGGCGCGACTTTGGCCCCGGGCCCCACGATCGCACCCGCGCCGATGCTGGCACCTTCGCCCACGGTCGCGCCGGGTTCAATGATCGCGCCGGCGCCGATATGCACGCCGCGGCCCACCTTGGCCCCGGCCCCGATCACGCACAACGGCCCCAGAAACCCGCCGTCGCCCACGGTCGCGCCTGCGCTGACCACGGCGCCGGGGTGCCGCAGGCTGACCATGCGGTACTTGACCTTGCCCGCGGCTTCGATGGCTTTGGCCCTTTGGGCGGCGTCTTCGCACGCCACAAACACGGCGTTGGCGCCCTGGATCTTCAGCCGCGGCAGATCGCCCAGCCCGCCCTGCACGCGCAGCCCCGCCAGTTCTTCGCCGATCATCGCGCCGTCGCCGGTGTCAATGAACATCAGCACCTTCATGCCGCCGGTCGCGCCGTCGGCCACGGCGCCGCCGGCAATGGCGTCAAAGGCCGCCAGGGCCAGCGGCCCGGTGCCAAGAATCAGCAGTTTCAGCGGCGCGTCGCTCATGGCTGTCTCCGGTTGGCCCAAGTGTGCGGCCGGCGCGCGCAAAAGGCAAGCCGCGCGGCGCGCGCCTACTCGCGCCCCTGCGCGGGCGGCCTATAACCTCGGCCCATGTTTGTGGACGAACACGAACTGGTGGTGCGCGCGGGCAAGGGCGGCGACGGGCTGGTCTCGTTCCGCCATGAGTCGCAGATGCCCAAGGGCGGCCCAGACGGCGGCGACGGCGGTGACGGCGGCGACGTGATTCTGGTGGCCAGCCATCACCTCAACGGGCTGGGTCACCTGCAGAACATCCGCGAGATCCGCGCCAAAGACGGCGGCAAGGGCATGGGCAACGACAAGGCCGGCAAGAACGCGCCCGACACCGAGGTCGAGGTTCCCGTGGGCACGGTCGTTCACGAACTGTATGTCGAAGAACCCGCGGCAACGCCCGCGCCGCCGGACGAAGACGTGCACGCCCCGCCCCAGGCCTTCACCGCCGAAGGCGCCAGCGGCGAAGATTACGTTGAACCCGCCCCGGTGTTCCGGTCGCGCGTGCTGGCCGACCTTGACCAGCCCGGAATGCGCTTTGTTGTGGCCCGCGGCGGCAACGGCGGCTTCGGCAATAAGCACTTTGCCACCGCCACCCACCAGGCGCCGCGCAAGGCCAACCCCGGCCGTCCCGGCGAGGTGCGGCGCCTCCGGCTTGAGGTCAAGCTGATTGCCGATGTGGGGCTGGTCGGGCTGCCCAACGCGGGCAAAAGCACGTTTCTGGCCCGCACCACGCGGGCGCGGCCCAAGATCGCGGCCTACCCGTTTACGACGCTGTCGCCGTACCTGGGCATTGTGGACATGCAGGGCGAAAGCCGGTTTGTGATCGCGGACATCCCGGGGCTGATCGAGGGCGCCAGCCAGGGCAAGGGGCTGGGCCACCAGTTCCTGCGGCATGTCGAGCGCACCCGCGTGCTGCTGCATCTGATTGACGTAAGCGAGCACGAGCCCGACCAACTGGCGCGTGACCACGATGTGATCGTGGGTGAACTGGCTGCCTTCAGCCCGGAACTGGCGGCCAAGCCGCGTGTGGTGGCGGCCAACAAGGCCGACGTGCCGGGCGCGCCGGAAAAGGCCGCCGAGCTTTCGCGGCGGATCGGGCGGCCGGTGGAACTGATCAGCGGCGTGACCGGCCAGGGTGTGCAGGACCTGCTGTGGAAGCTGTACCACATGCTGCGCGGCGGTGCCGGGCAGGCTCCCGGTTAGGGTCTACTTGCTGTCGGGCGGGGTTTCCTTCGAGTCTTTTTCAGGTTCTTGCTTGGGTTCTTCTTTGGGTGGCTCGGCGGTCTCGCCGTCCTGAAAGTACTGCTGGCGGGCGATCTTGCCCTCGGTGTCGTATTCGCGCCACCAGCCGTGCGCAAGCCCGGCCAGGTATTCGGCCCGCAGCCGCAGACGGCCCGCCGTGTCGTAAACTTCCAGCACCCCGTCCAGGCGATCGCCTGCGAAGTTGCAGCGCCGCGCGAAGTGCCCGTTGTCGTGCCAGAACTCCCAGCGGCCGGTGCGCTTGTCGCGCGTGTATTCGCCGTGGCTTTCCAGCGAACCGTTGCGGTACCAGGTGCTCCAGCGGCCGGTGCGTTCGCCGCGCGAGAACTCGCCCTCGGAGGCGCGCTGGCCGTTGTCGTGCCACATTACCCAGCGGCCGGTGCGCCGGCCGTCCAGGCAGCGGCCTTCGCTGGCCTTCTTGCCGTTGGGGTGCCAGCAGGTCCACTGTTCTTCGGGGTAACCGTCGCGGTAGGTGGCCTCCAGTTCCTTGTTGCCGTTGGCGTACCAGGTCAGCCACAGGCCGCGGCGCTGGCCGCTGACCAGTTCGCCCTCGCTGGCCTTGGCGCCGTTGTCGTGCCAGGCCGTCCAGCGGCCCGAGCGGCGGCCCTCAACGTAGCTGCCCTCTTCGCTTTTGGTCGTGTTCTCGTGAAAGAACGTCCACTGGCCCACGCGCTTGCCCGCCACGTATTCGCCGGTGGATTCGCGCGTGCCGCTGCGGTAGTACCAGGTCCAGCGCCCCAGGCGTTCGGGCCCGGTGCCTTCGCCCTCGGCCTGAAGGTTGCCGTTGTCGTACCAGAACGTCCATCTGGTCGGGCGTTCCTTGTACTCGTGCAGTTCGGCCGGCTTGCCGTTGGGGTGCCAGGCTTCCCACTTGTCGAACATGCGGCCCTTGTCGTAGCGGCCTGAGCGCGCAAGCTGGCCGTTTTCGTGCCACCACTGCCAGGTGCCGTCGCGCTGGTCGGCGACGTGCTTGCCGTCCACGGATTTCTGGCCGGTTTCGTGCCACTGCTGAAAGCGGCCGTCGCGCTTGTCGTCCTTGTAGCCGCTTTCTTCGCGCTTTTTGGTGTTGGCGTACCACCAGGTCCACTTGCCGGTGCGCTTGCCGGCGTCGTAATCGCCCTCCTGGCGTTTCTTGCCGTTGGGGTGGTACGAAGTCCAGGTTTTCCAGCGCACGTCCTGGGCCAGCAGGCCTTCCTCGCGCAATTGGCCGGTTTCGTAGTACCAGCGCCAGCGGCCCTCTTTCTTGCCGTCGTGGTATTTGCCTTCGGCGGCCTTGGCGCCATTTTCGTGGTATTCCCAGGCGTCGCCAAAACGTGTCTCGCGGCCGTTCTTGTCAACCTGGACGGCGTATTTTTCCTTGAGCTTGCCCGAGGGGTATTTGACCTCGCGCCATTCGACCTTGATCGGCTTCTGGGCCAGCAGCGGCCCCGCCGCAAACAACAGCAGCACAACGACCAGCAATCGCGTCACGGCCGCCTCCCGGCACGGATTCTATGCAGCAAATGCCGCCGGGGCCAGTTTCGGGGCCGGATTACCCGCCCAGTTCGGCCAGTCGCCGTTTGGCCGCGGCCGCCACGTCGGGGTTCTCGCGCTGCCGGGCAGCCTGGCGGTACCAGTCCAGTGCCTCGGCAAGGCCGGTCGCCACCCCCCGGCCGTCGCGCAGGCAATCGGCCAGCAGCAGCATGCAGGGCGGGTGGCCCTCGATCGCGCCGCGGCGCAGCATTTGGACGGCGGCGGATTCGTTGGCGTCAATGCCGTCGCCCTCCAGCAGCATCCGTCCCGCGCGGTAGCAGGCCTCGACCACCCCGCCGTCGGCGGCCCGTGCCAGCCAGTGCCAGGCGGCGGGTTTGTCGGGCGGGCTGTCCACGCCTTCGGCCAGCCAGACCCCCAGCCGGTATTGCAGCGCGGCATCGCCGTTCTGCGCGCCGGTTTCAAGCCACCGGCGGGCCAGCGCCAGGTCGCGCGGCACGCCGCGCCCGAACAGGTGCAGTTGCCACACATAACGCAGGGCGTCGCGGTCGCGCTGCTGGGCGGCCCGGTGCATCCAGTCGGCGGCTTTGGCTTCGTCCACGGCCACGCCACGGCCGGTCAGGTACCAAAGCCCCAGTTCAAACTGTGAGGGCGCATGGCCACGGGCCGCGGCGCTGTAAAGCCAGGTCAGGGCCCGGTCAAGTTCGTTGCTGTCGCGCAGTTCCAGCGCGCGCTGGTGGGCAGCACCCGGCGCAAGGTCGTCGGGTGCGTCGGCCGCGGGCCGGTCTGTCAGGTCGGGGTCCGTGGCCGCGCAGCCGGCGGCCAGCAGGACAAGGCACAAGAGCGTGTATTTCACGGGCGCGCGACGGGGCGGCAAAGTCAGGGACAGGGACAGGCCCAAGCCTAGCAAGGGGCCGGGGCCTGTCCGCTGAATTTTGCGCTAGAGCTTTTTCATGGTTTGTATGCAGAGGTTCCGCGCCGCGCCGGGCAAGCAGACCAAGGAGCGCGAGCGCAGGTGTGGCTGGAGGCCACATGGAGCGAGCGCGACGCAGGGATGCGACGCCCGCCGCAAGCGGAAGCCTGAAGACGAACCATGAAAATGCTCTAACGTCCCTTGCGCGCGGCCTCGAGTTCCTGCTTGACGCGCTTGATTTCGGCGCGCAGCTCGTTGGCCATGCTTTCCAGTTCGCGGCTTTCCTTTTTGCTGTCTGTTTCCTTGATGCGTTTTTCCAGCGTAGCGACCTTGTCGTTCAGACGTGTCAGCAGTGTTTCCAGCTCTTCGACGCGGTCCGGGGCGCGTTTGGGCTGGCTTTCGGGCGCGGGTTGTTTCTCCAACGCACGTTCGAGTTCCTCGATCTTGCGCTTGAGGGCTTCGCGTTCCTTGCCTTCGGCATCCTTGAGATCACGGCGGGCTTCATCAAGGGCCCTGCGCATGCGGTCGGCGCCGGGGCGTTCGGCCGGCGGCATGGGCGGGAAGGCGGGCAGTTCGCGCAGGCCGGGCCACTGGGTTTCAGGGCGCGGGGCGGGGCGTTCAATCGGCTTCCAGTGAAAGTTGCCCTCGCGCCCGACCAGGTGATAGCTCTCGCCGGTGGCGGTGTTCAGCAGAATCGTCATGTCGCGGCTGGTGGCGATCTGCCAGGTGCCCGGTTGTCCGGGGCGCGCGAACTGGCCGCGAAGATCGGGGCCCTCGAACATCACGATCGTGTCTTCTTCGGGCTCAAGCTCGACCACCATCGGCGGCATCGGGCCCGGCATGGGTGCCGGCTGGGGTACCAGCCTGGACTGGGCATCGGAAACGGGCAGGGTCATGGACCCGATGACGCCCGACAACAGCACGGCGGCAGCGGCCGCGATCACTTTATACATGCAGGCTCCTGTGCAGTGGCGGACACGCCGCCGGAAAAAGGGTTAACATGGATACGCGCCATGATACGCGCGCGTAACGCGAATTCTGGCGCCGGGGCTTGCCAAAAGCAGAGTCGGCAAGTCTACAAAGCCCATGGCCTACGCCTTTGAGTACCACCGGCGCACCAAATACAGCCCCAGCACGCTGGGTCAGGGCCACAGCATTGACTGGAACAACCCGCCCGAGCAGTTCAAGGATTACCGCGGCGCGCCGGTCTATGACATGCGGCCGTATCTGCCGACCAACCAGCCCGAAAGCTACAGCCCCGAACGCGGCCTGAACGACACCGAGGGCCCGTTTTCCCTGCCGCGGCTTTCGATGCTGCTGTTCGGCACCAACGGCGTGACAGGCGTGGCCTTTGCCGGCGACCAGCAGCATTTCTTCCGGGCCGCGCCCAGTGCCGGGGCGTTATACCCGACCGACCTGTACCTTGCCGTGCGCGGGCATGCCGACCTGCCTGACGGCATTTACTACTACCATGTGCGCGACCACAGCCTGGTCGAGGTCTACCCGCGCGGGCTGGCGCCTTCGGGCGACGAGATATTTGCCCGGCTGCGCAACGCCTGTTTCGGCGACGGAGCCCTGGCGGACTGCCGCGTGGCTTTGGTGGCCACGGCGGTGTACTGGCGCAGCGCCTGGCGCTATGGCGAGCGCGCGTACCGCCGCTGTCTGCTGGATACCGGGCACGTGCTGGGCAACCTTGCGATTGTGGCGCCCAAGCTCGGGCTGTGCGCGGGCCTGATCGGGGGGTTTGTGGACGGCGAGGTGGCCGACCTGCTGGCCATACCCGCGGGCAAGGAAGGCGTGCTGGCTGTATGCCCGATCCATGAGCAGTCCGAGTTTCCACAGTACCGGCCCGGCCCGACGGCGCGGCCCAGCCCGGAACCCGAACCCGAGCCCGATGCCGACGCGATCCGTGCCATGCACGCCGCGGGCTCGATTCCGCCGGGGTTTCCCGCCGAGGCCGTGGCGGGCGAAGGCTTTGATTACCCGGTGAACCCGAAGTACGAGTTCGCGCCAGGCATCAAGCTGAAGCCCGGCACCACCGACATGAACGACCAGATTGAAAACGCGATTCTGCGGCGGCGCAGCACGCGCGTGCTTTCGGGCGCGCCGCTGAAGCTGCACGAACTGGCGGATCTGCTGGCCTTTGCGTACCGGCCGGACCTGACCCTGGCGCCCGATGCCCAGCCGCGGCTGTTTGCGCCGTCTCTGCTGGAAACATTTGTAGTGGTGAACACGCTGGAGGGCGTCAAGCCCGGCGTGTATCACTTCGCGCCGGGGTTCATGGAACTGCTGGTGGTCAAGCAGGCCGAAGTGCGGCGCGAGATTTACCACCTGAGTCTGGGCCAGGAGCTTGCCCGCGACGCCTCGGTGGTGGTGATCCACACCAGTGACATGGATCAGGCCGCCCGGCGCTTTGGTTCGCGGGCCTACCGGTATCTGCACCTTGACGCCGGGCACATCGGCGAGCGCATGAACGTGGGGGCGATCCGGCTGGGGCTTGGTGTTTCCGGCATTGGCGGGTTTTTTGACGATGAAGTGAACGAGTTGCTGGGCATCCCGCCCAAGGAACTCTGCGTGTACATTACGTGTCTGGGCCGGCCGGGCGGGTAACGCCGCCGGTTGCCGCCGGAGTATCCATGATCGCCCGCAAACCCAAACTCTCCGCCGTCAAATCCAGGCGTCTGGACGAAACGCGCCACGAGGCCGTGCTGTCCTGCGGCATGAAGCTGATCTTTGCCCCGCGCCCCGGGTTTGAAAAACGCATTGCCTATGTGGTGGCCGATTTCGGCAGCATCAACACGCACTGGCTTCAGGACGGCCGCGAATACAGCGTGCCGGGCGGGATCGCGCATTTTCTGGAACACCAGTTGTTCAAGAAAAAATCCGGCGACCTGACCGACCGTTTTTCCGGCCGGGGCGCCTATTGCAACGCGCACACCAGCCACACCCAGACGGCCTATTACTTTGAATGTGTGCGGTACTTTGAGGAAAACCTCGACACGCTGATGGAACTGGCCCTGACGCCGTTCTTTGACCGCAGACTGGTGGATATTGAACGCGACATCATCATCCAGGAGATCAACCAGTATCTGGACCACCCGCACTGGCAGGGCTACCAGCAATTGCTTCAGTCGTTGTACGTGAACCACCCGCTGCGCGTGGACATCGCCGGCACCGAGGCCATGGTGCGCGAAATCGGGCCTGAACAACTGCAGCGCTGCCACGCCGCCTGGTACCACCCCACGAACCTGACACTGATCGTGTGCGGCGACATGAAGCCCGCCGACGTGTTGCGCATGGCCGATGCCGCGGCGTCACGTTATGCACCCGATACCCCCGCGCCGCGCATCAGCCCGCAGTTGCCGCCCGAACCCGGCGCGGTGGCCGCCCCGCGCGCCGAGCGCCGCATGTTTGTGGCCAGGCCGCGGCTGCTGCTGGGGTTCAAGGATCCCGGCGCGCCCGAGGGCCGAGAACTGGCGCGCCTGGACCTGGTCAGCGGCGTGGCCCTGGACGCGCTGTTCAGCCGCGAAAGCGAGGCCTACGAACGGCTGTACGCCGCGGGACTGATCGGCGGCGACTTCGGCGCCGGGTACCAGGCCGAAAAAGGGTTCGGTTATGCCGTGATCGGCGGCGAAACCAGCGACCCCGACGCGCTGTACCGTGAGTTGCTGATGGTGCTTGACGACGCGCGTGCCCGCGGCGTGGACGCCGGCCTGATCGAGCGCAAGCGCCGCAAGTTTCTGGGCGGGTATCTGCGCGCGTTCAATGACCCCGAAAGCACGGCTTATGCCTACCTTGGCGCGCTGGGCCAGCGGCATGAACTGTTTGACGTGCCGGCGCTGGCCGACAGCATCACCGCCGAACAGGTGAATGCGCGCATTCAGGAAATGTTCGACCCGGCGCGCCGCGCCGCCAGCATCATTCTGCCCCAGGCCGGGTAGCCGCGCCTGTTACGGCACCGGTGTGGCGCGGCCGGGGTCGCTGTCGTGGGGGCTTGGGTCGGCCGGCGGCGTGGGCGCGGGCCGGCGCCGCCGCAAACGCTGCTGGATGCCGTCGGTGAAGATGTAGAAGCACGGCACCACCAGCAGGCTCAGCAGTGTCGAAAGCACAACGCCGCCGATTACCGCAATCGCCATGGGCGTGCGCACTTCACTGCCCAGGCCGAGTCCGACCGCCGCGGGCACCGCCGCCATCAATGTCGCGGTGCTGGTCATCAGAATCGGCCGCAGGCGCACCGGGCCGGCGCGGCTGACGGCCTGCAGCGGGCTCAGGCCGGTCTGGCGCAATTGCAGCGTGTAGTCAATCAGGATGATTGAGTTCTTTTTGACAATGCCCATCAGCAGCAGCAGCCCGATCATGCTGAAGATGTTCAGCGTGTTGCCGCTCAGCCACAGGGCAAGGGCCGCGCCGGCGACACTCAGCGGCAGAATCGTCAGCACCGTGACCGGGTGCAGGAAACTGTTGAACTGGCTGGCCAGAACCATGTAGGCCACGATCACGCCCAGAATCAGCGCGAACAAGAGGCTCGAAAAGCTCTCGCGGTAGGCGGTGCTGGCGCCACCCAGCACGACGCGATAGCCCGGCGGCAGGTCACGGGCCAGTTCACGTTCGACGTACTGCAGCACGCCGGCCTGGTTTTCGCCCGCGGCCACGTTGGCAAACAGGCTGATCGCGCGCTCGCGGTCCTTGCGGATGATGCTTTGCAGCGCGGGCTGTTCGCTCTGGGCCACCAGCGCCGAAAGCGGCAGCAGCGTGCCGTCGGCCGCGCGCACGCGCAGGCGGCGGATGTCTTCGGGTTTGCTGCGCTGGCTGGCCACCAGCCTCAGCCGCACGTCCAGCCGGCGGCCGTTCTGGCTGAACTTGCCCACGCGCACGCCGCCCACCAGGGCGTTCAACGTGGCGCCGATGTCATCCATGGACACGTTCTGGTCGGCGGCGCGGCCGCGGTCAGGCTCGATGCGCAGTTCGGGCTGGCCGATGTCGTAATCGCTGTCCAGGTCCACCACCTTGCCGGTCTGGCGCAGCCTGTCTTCCAGTTTATGGCTCAGGTCCACCAGTGTGTCCCAGTCCGGCCCGCGCACCGAAAATTCGACCGGAAAGCCGCGCTGGGCGGTAAAGCCCTGCTGGCTGAGGTCCTGCACCACGGCCTTGACGCCGGCAATCGCGTTCAGTTCGCGGCGCAGACCGGCGGCAAATTCGTTCTGGCTCATGGCGCGCTGGTCGCGGGGAACCAGCGTCACGAACACCACGCCCGAGTTGGCGCCGCTGCCGCCGAAGCCGCCCACGTTGACAAAGGCGCGCTGGATTTCGGGCTTGCTGTGCAGCACCTGTTCGACCTTGCGGAACAATTTGTCGGTTTCATGGATGTCGCTGCCCACGGCCGTGGTCACGCGGATCATCAGGCGGCTCTGGTCCTGGCTGGGCACGAACTCGCCGGGCAGGTTCATCAGCAGGTAGACCGAACCGGCGAACACCGCCGCCGCCGCGACCAGAACCAGTGCCGGCCGTTTCAATGCCCGCGACAGCACCCAGGTGTAAGCCGTCTTGAGCCGGTCAAACCCGCAATCCATGACACGGCCCAGCCAGTTGCGGCCGTTGCCGCCGTTGGCCGACAGCAGACGCGCGCAGCGCGCCGGGGCCAGCGTCACGGCCTCGACGTAACTCAGGGCCACGGCGATGCTGAGTGTGACGCCGAACTGCAGGAAAAACCGCCCGATGATGCCCTCCATGAACACCACGGGCACGAAAATGGCGATCACCGCCACTGTGGCGGCCAGCGCGGCAAAGGCGATTTCGCGTGTGCCGGTATAGGCGGCCTCGCGCATCGGGCGGCCTTCTTCGGCGTGACGGAAGATGTTTTCCATCACCATGATCGCGTCGTCTACGACGATGCCCACGCACAGACTGAGCGCCAGCAGGGTGAAGGTGTTCAGGGTGAAGCCCAGAAAGTAGATGATCGCAATCGTGCCCAGCAGTGACATGGGAATCGCCAGCACGACGTTCAGTGTGCTGGACAGGCTGCCCAGAAACACCCAGCACACCAGGGCGGTAAGAATCACGGCCAGGATCAGTTCGAGTTCTATGTGGGTGACGCTTTCTTCGATGAAGCGCGAGGAATCAAAGTTGATGCCAAGCTGCATGCCCTCGGGCAGTGTGGGGCGCAGCTCATCCATTTTGGCGCGTACGCCCCTGGCCACGGCCACGGCGTTGCTGCCGCGCTGTTTCTTGATGCCCATGCCCTGGGCGGGTTCACCCTCGACGCGGGCAAAGCGGCGGATGTCTTCAAAGCCGTCCTCGACCAGCGCCACATCCTGCAGGTAAACGGGCTGGCCGCCGCTGTCGCGCACCACGATGCGGCGCAGGGCATCCAGGTCCAGCGCCTCGCCCAGCACGCGCACGTTGACCTCGCGCCCGCCGGTTTCAAGCTGGCCCGCGGGCATCTCCACGTGTTCGCGCTGCAGGGCCCGGATCACGTCGGTAACCGTCAGGTCTTTGGCATCCAGCGCGTCGGCGTTGACCCAGATGCGCACGTTGCGGTCCAGATACCCGCCCATGATCACTTCGCCCACGCCGGGCACGGTCTGCAACGCCTCCTTGATGCGGTAACGCGCGGTGTCGCCCAGCATCTGGCGTGAGAACGGGCCCGACAGGCCGATCCACATGATCGGCTGGTCTTCGGGGTTGGTTTTACTGACCGTGGGCGGGTCAATGTCGCGCGGCAGCCGGCGCTGCACGCCCGCCACCTTGGTCTGCACGTCCTGAAGCGCCACGTCCACGTTGCGCGACAGGTCAAGTTCCAGCGTCACGCGGCCGCTGCCCATGCGCGAGCTGCTGTTGACGGCCTTGACGCCCTCAACCTGCATGACCGCTTCTTCGATGATTTCGACCACGTCCTGCTCGACGGCCTCGGGCGTGGCGCCGGGCCAGTCCACGCTGATGGTGATGGTCGGAAAGTCCACATCCGGAAACTGGCTGACGCCGATGCGCGTGGCGGCCACGATTCCGAACACGACCGTGGCGATCATGATCATCCAGGCCAGCACCGGCTTGTTGATGCAGACTTCGGTGATCTTCATTTGGCGCCCCCGGTCACGGGTTTGCCGCCGCCGACCTGCACGTTTACGCCGTCACTCAGCGCCTCTCCGCCGCGGGTGACCAGGGTTTCTCCGGGCTTGATGCCTTCCAGCACCTCGACGCGGCCGTCGGCGGTGCGCAGGCCGATCTGCAGCACGCGCTTTTTCGCCACGCCCTCTTCCACCACGAACGCCAGAAACCCCTCGGCGCTGGGGCGCACGGCCGTTTCCGGCACGGTGGGGGCGTTGCCGCGGCTGGCAACGGTGACCGAAACGTTGGCAAAGCTGCCCGGTCGCGCGCGGGCGGCGTCCGTGCCGGTTACTTCGGCGGTGACGGCCACCAGCCGCGCCGCGCCCTCGGCGCTGCCGGCGATGTGAATGATGCGCGCGCCGAGTTCGCCCGTGGCCGAGGCCACGGTGAATTTCACGTCCTGTCCGGTGGTCAGCACGGCCGCATCACGCTCCGGCACCGAAAAGCGCAACAGCATCGGCTCGCGCCGGATCAGCGTCGCGATCACCGCCCCCGCCTGCACGTACTGGCCGGTGCTGACGCGGCGGGTTTCGATCACGCCCGCCACCGGCGATGCGGGCTCGGAATACAGCCGGTTCAGTTCGGCGCGCTTGAGATTGACCTTTTCCTCTTCCCAGGCCGCCAGCGCCACGGCCGCCCGTGCCTCCCAGGTTTTGATTTCCTCTTCGGAAAACGTGGTGGGGGACTTGGCCTGGGCCTCCTTGCGGCGTGTCAGGCCAAGTTCAACATCCTTGTACGCGGTCATTGCGCGGCGTTCGACGGCCTGGGCGGCCTCGACCTCAAGCTGGTAGCGCGCGGGCTCAATCCGGGCCAGAACCTGTTTTTCGGCCACGGCCTGGCCTTCGCGGAACAGCACCTGTTCGACGGTGCCGGCCACGCGCGCCACCACCTGGACGACTTCAAAGGCTTCCACGCTGCCGGTGGCGCTGATGGTGTAGTCAATGGTGCGGCCGGCCACGACCTCGGTTTCCACGGGGTAGGCGACCTTGCGAGGGCCCTTGGCGGCACTGTTGCCGCCGCCGGGACAGCCCGCAAGAAAGGCAAGTGTGGCCGCCAAACAGACCAACAGAACCGGTTTGTTCATGAAATCCTGTGCAGTAGCGATGGTGGGGTCTGTCCCCGGGTAACGGTGTAACCAGTTGATGCCACTGGGTATTCCGCCATTGCCCGGATACAAGTTCCAGCGTCTGCGCAACGGGAAGAACAAGTTTCTCGTGGTTGTTATCACGAACATCGGAGGCAATCATGAAAGTCGGAATCTTCGGCACGGGTGATGTCGGCAGGACATTGGCCAACGCTTTTCTGTCGCTTGGCCATGAAGTGAAAATGGGCGCCCGCGAGGCCGCAAACGTCAAAGCCGCGCAATGGGCCAAAGAGGCCGGCGCCAAGGCCGGCGCCGGCACATTTTCCGATGCGGCGAAATTTGGCGAAGTGATTGTGCTGGCCACACTGGGTTCAGGGACAGAGTCGGCCATCCGGATGGCCGGGCCGGAAAACCTGAACGGTAAACTGGTGCTGGACACCACCAACCCGCTGGACTTCAGCAAGGGCATGCCGCCGTCTCTGTTTGTGGGCACAACCGACAGCCTGGGCGAACGCATCCAGCGCGCGGCGCCCGGAGCCCACGTGGTCAAGTGTTTCAACACCGTGGGCAACGCGCTGATGTTCAGGCCCAAACTCAAGGGCGGCCCAGGCGACATGTTCATCTGCGGCAACCACGAGGGCGCGCGCAAGCGCACAGCGGCCCTGCTGGCTGACTTTGGCTGGAACGCCGTGGACATCGGCGGCATTGAGGGCTCGCGTTATCTGGAGCCCATGTGCCTGACCTGGGTGCTGCACGGCATGCGTGCCGGTACCTGGAACCACGCCTTCAAGTTCATTACCACCTGATTCATTACCACCTGAACCGCAGGTCCCCCGCAAGGCTCCTGCAAGCGCTTGCGGGGGACTTTCCCGTAACCGGTGTGGGCTACCGGTCCACGGGCAGGCCGCTGGGCACTGAGGCCGGAATCTCCTGGGTGCGGTTGATCGCTGCCGGGTCGGTCAGGGCGTGCAGAAAGGCCTCCAGATCCGCCAGTTGCTGGGCCGTCAGGTTGCCCGGAACCTGCGTGA
The DNA here is from genome assembly GCA_015075515.1 of Planctomycetota bacterium. Lineage (GTDB taxonomy): Bacteria > Planctomycetota > UBA8742 > UBA2392 > UBA2392 > H3-PLA7. The sequence continues at coordinate 499,559 of JABTUE010000003.1, read as the reverse complement.
ACAGGTTGCTGGGGTTGGCCAGCACGTTGGCCGTGGGCAGCAGCGTGGGCGCCAGATCGGCCCCCTGGGTCATGCTGGTGCCTGTAAAGGCGTTGGTGCTGGCGGCCTTGTCGCGGTAGTGCAGCAGAACCTCGGACAGGCTCATGAACGCGCCGTTGTGCATGTACGGTGCCGTGAACGCCACGTTGCGCAGGCTGGGCACACGAAACTGGTACCGGTGCGCGGGGTTGCCGGTGGTGTTTTCAAAGCCGAAGTCTTCGGTGCCGGTGCCGTTGCCCTGGCCCGGGCCGAACTGCGGAATGCCCAGGTTGTGCGTGCTGAAATTGGTCAACAGCGGCCCGCTGTGGCATGTGTTGCAGCGCGCCGGGCCGAAGAACAGTTGCGCCCCGCGCTTCTGCGCGTCGGTCAGGGCGTTGGCGTCGCCGCGCAGATAGCGGTCCCAGGGCGCGTTGATGAACGTCTGGCTGCGTTCATACTGCGCAATCGCCCGCACCATGTTGTTTACGTTCATCTGGCCCGCGCCAAAGGCCGCGTTGAAGCGCGTGACGTATTCGCTGTGCGTGGCCAGGCGCGCCACCAGCGCGTCGCGGTACGCGGCATTGCCCAGGCCGTCCAGACTGTGGCCGGTGCCGCGCATTTCGGTCAGGCTGGTCAGCGGAAACAGCGCCTGGGCTTCGTCCGGCGCCAGGTTGGTCTGGCCCTCGGGCGTCTGCGTCGGGGGCGGGGGCGAACCCGGCGGAGGCGGCGGGTTCTGGGGCGGGCGCCCCACGCGCTTGTCCCAGAACAGTTCCGGAAACAGGCCGATGTTGTAGATCGGCTGGGCGTTGCGCGGGATAAAGACCTTGGACGGATGGTCACGGCCGGGGCCGATGCCGCCGGTGGCGCCCACGCCGATGCTCAGGTTCAGCCTGTCGCCGGTGTTCAGCGACGGGTGGTGGCAGGTGGCGCAGGCCACGTCCTGCGTCCCGCTTAGAATCTTGTCAAAGAACAGCAGCCGGCCCAGTTCCACCTGCGCCGCGTTCAGGTTCGGCAGGTTGTTCGTGTTCAGTCCGACAATGCCCTGCTGCTGGATCATCTGGCGCAGTTGCTGTTCCAGTGTCGCGTTGCCAGCCACGCCGTTCACGTTCAGTGTGAACGCGCGCTGTGCCGTGGCGCTGCCGTCATCCACCAGCGCCGTGAAACCCCAGGCACCGGTCACCGTGGGCGTGCCGCTGATGACGCCCGTACCCGACAGGCTCAGCCCCGGCGAGAACACGCCCGAGGTGATGCTCCAGGTCAGCGGCCCGGTTCCGCCCGTGGCCTGCAGCGCAAAGTTGTAGGTTCCGTTGACCGTGGCCGCGGGCAGCACGGTGGTGGTGATCACCAGCCCGGTACCGCCCGTGGCCGCCTGGATGTTCACGTTGTAGCTGGCGGCATCAGCCAGCGTGCCGTCGGTAACCAGCACCGTGAAGCTGAAAGAGCCCACCGTGGTGGGCGTGCCGGTGATCGTGCTGGTGGATGCCGTGCTGGCGGTATCCAGCGTCAGGCCCGGCGGCAGGCCGCCCGCGGCCACGGACCACACGAACGACCCGCTGCCGCCGGCGACAACCAGTGTTTGGGCGTAGGGCGTGCCGGCCTCACCGTCGGGCAGAGTGTCCGGTGCAAGCACCAGCATGGAGGGCCCGGCACCCGAGGAAGAGTTGCTGCCGTCACAGGCCACAGCCAGCAGGGCGCAGGTCAGGCTCAAGGCCAGGCACAGGGCGGGGAGTTTTCGCATGGTCACTGCCCGGGGAGGGTCAGGGGTCATGCTGTTCACGCGCGCCGGGCCAGGGATTCACGCGAATTTGCGGAAAATCCGCATGCCGGCCGCGAACACGCGGGGCGGCCTTGCAGGTCCGTGTTCACGTGGTTCTTGCACGCGGCGGGTAGCGGTCCAGGATGCCCATCACGGCAACGGTATCGGGGTCCTGCTGCCAGTGTTCCGGCGGCATGCGGTCCCGGATGACACGTGCCCGATCCGCGGCACGCTGTGCTTCTTCCACATTGCCCAGACGGTCGTGAAGTTCACACGCGTGGCAGTGATTGACCAGCACCTGGCTGTTGCGCAATCCCGTTTCGTTGTCCGTGATGGCCAGCGAGGCCCGAAAGTCGGTCAGGGCTTCCTGCAACCGGCCCGCCAGCTTGTGCGCCACGGCCCGCTGGCCCAGGTATACGCCTTCGTTCTCGCGGTCGCCCAGACGCCGTGCCAGGGCCAGGGCCCGCTGGGCCATGTCCATCGCTTCGTCGTGTCGGCCCAGTTGTGCAAGCGCGGTTCCCAGATTGGCCCAGTTGCGCATTTCACCGCGCGGCGCGCCAAGTTCATGAAAGCGCTCGGCGGCCTCGCGGTATGCTTCGGCGGCGCGGTCAAACCGGCGCTCATAGTGATACTGGATGCCTCTGGCGCCGATGACATTGGCCATGCCGTTGCGGTCTCCGACCTGGCGGTAAGTGCGTTCGGCGGCGCTCAGCCACTGCCGGGCCTCGTCGTAGCGCCGCAGCTCCAGCAGCAGGTTGCTCAGGTTCTGCTGCGCGATGGCCAGGCTGCGCTCGCGGCCGGGCTGGCTCAGCGCGGCGATGCAGCGACGAAGCAGGGGTTCGGCTTCGGCAAAGCATCCGCGGCGGCGCAGAATACTGGCGGTGTTGACTTCGGCCTGGATCAGCGCGATTTCGTCGCCGGTTTGCCGGGCGATTTCGGTTGCATGAGCGTACTGGGCCAGTGCTTCGTCCAGTTTGCCCCACAGCATCAGGGCTGAAGCCCGCAGAGCCGAGGCCCGCGCCACGAACTGCGGCAGTTTGGCACTTTCGGCCAGTTCGACGGTTTGAGAGGCAAGTTCAAGAACCCGCGCGTTTTGGCCGGTGCGAAGTTCGACTTCGGCCAGCCGCAGTCGCCACTCGCAATGCTGCGCGGGCGTCAGGCCGGCCGTGTCAATCCGTTGCAGCAATCCACGCGCCGCCTCAAACATTCCCTCGACGATCCGCGCGTTGCCGGCCGTGACCAGTGCCCGGTATCGCGCGGCCGCGTCGCAGGCCGGATGATCCGCCGCGCGAGACAGCAACTGTACGGCGCGGTCGGCCGCGTACAGCCCCGCCGCCAGCTCTCCGGCGGCTGTCAAATAGCTGACTTCGCGTTGCCCGAGTTCTTTGCGCTCGCGGTGATCGGCCGCGGCCGGCATGGCCTCGCGGGCGTGGTCGGCCAGTTCCTCGGCCAGTTCGCGCAGTACCGCCGCGGGGAGAATCTCTTCGAACAACTGCAGAGCCAGTTTATGCAGGGCCGCGCGGTCCGCCGGCGGCTGAAGCTGGTACGCGGCATCGCGCATCAGCACGTGGCGAAACAGATAGGCCGTCTCGGCGTGCATCCTTACCGTGCCCAGCGGCCCAGGCCGGCGTCGCGGGCTTCCAGTTCGAGTTCGGCAAAGCGGCCGGCGTAGCGGGTGTTGGGCTCGATCTTTATGGTCCTGGCCCAACCCTCTTTGATGATGATTTCATTCAGCATGCGGCCGTCGGTCAGCATCACGTAGGCCAGGGTGCGTTCGTATTTGTCTTTGCGTTCCTTGTCGTACTGCAGCTTCACCTGCGGGTCGGGGCGAAGAATGTCCTGCACGAACAGGGCCGCGCGCCAGCCGGGGCTGTTAGGGTCCACGCGGTCTTCGGGCACTTCGTCGGTGTCAATGCCGATCAGGCGCACGCGTTCTTTGTCGCCGACAATGATGGTGTCGCCGTCCACGACGCGCGTGACGCGCACATAACCGGGCATGACCCTGGCCGGGGCGGGCAGCTCCAGACGCGGCCGGTCAACCAGCGCGGGCGACGGGGCGGGACCGCGCGCGCCGTTGCCGGTGGCGTAAATGCCGTCCTGGCGCAGCCGAAACGGCGGCAGGCCGCTGTGCCACAGCCAGAAGCCCAGCCCCGCCACGCCGGCCAGCAGTAAGGCCGCCACGGCGGGGGTGTTGAGCCTGCCCATACGGTTTGCACGCATGGCGCCAGTATAGCCCGGCGCCGTCGGCCCGGTTAGCCAAACGCACTGACGCCGGTGATGGCCTGTCCGATTGCCAGCGAATGCACGTCGTTGGTGCCCTCGTAGGTCTTGACGCTCTCCAGGTTGCACATGTGGCGGATCACATGGTACTCCAGCATGATGCCGTTGGCCCCCAGCATCTCGCGCGCCACGCGGGCCACGTCCAGGGCAATGCCCACGTTGTTCATCTTGGCCATGCTGACCTGGAAGTGGTTCATCTTGCCCTGGTCCTTCAGCACGCCCAGGCGCCAGGCCAGCAACTGGCCCTTGGTGATTTCGGTCAGCATCCTTGCCAGCTTGTGCTGTGTGGTCTGGTGGGCGGCCAGCGGCTTGCCGAACACGATGCGCTCGGCGGCGTACTTGCGCGCGATGTCATAACAGGCCATGGCCGCGCCCAAGGCGCCCCAGGCGATACCGTAGCGCGCCTGGGTCAGGCAGCCCAGCGGGCCCTTGAGCCCTTCGGCCTTGGGGAACATGTTGTCTTCGGGCACGCGCACGTCGCTGAAGAACAGCTCGCTGGTGTTGCTGGCCCGCAGGCTGGCCTTTTTCTTCTGTTCGCGCACGTCAAAGCCGGGCATGCCCTTTTCGACCAGAAAGCCGCGGATGCTCTTGGGGTCGTCTGAGCCGCCGGTCTTGGCCCAGACTACCGCCACGTCGGCCATGTTGCCGTTAGTGATCCACATTTTGGCGCCGTTGAGAACCCATTCTTTGCCGTCCTTGACGGCGCGGGTGATCATGCCCGCGGGGTTGCTGCCGAAATCGGGCTCGGTCAGGCCGAAGCAGCCAATGGCGCGGGCGGCGGCCATTTCGGGCAGCCACTTTTTCTTCTGTTCCTCGCTGCCGTAGGCATAGATGGGGTACATCACCAGCGCCGACTGCACGCTGGCAAAGCTGCGCACGCCGGAATCGCCGCGTTCCAGTTCCTGGTTGATCAGCCCGTAGGCGATGTTGTTCATGCCCGCGCAGCCGTATTCCTCGGGCAGTGTCGCGCCCAGCACGCCCAGTTCGCCCAGCTTGGGGATGATCGCGGTGGGGAAGGTTCCGGCCTCGTAGTGGTCCAGAATCACGGGCATGACGTGGGAATCCACAAAGTCGCGCACGGTGTCGCGCACGTTGCGGTCGTCTTCGGACAGCAGGTCGTCAAGGTTGAAGAAATCCGGGCTTTCAAAGTTCTGCATGGCGCGGTCTCGGGTTCACAAGCAGGCCGCACACTAGCAGCGGATTTGCCCCCGACAACCCGGACTGGCGGTGGTGAGGGGTCTGTACCCGCAACCGCGGGTCGTTATAGTCCGCACGCCTGCCGGGCGGCCAGCGCACGTTGGCGCCCCACGAAACGGCAGGCCGCCGCCTCACGACATGGGGCTGAAACAGGAGCGAACCATGCCGGCAGAAATGCCGCCCCGCTTTACGCCGGGCACGATTGAATCCAGGTGGTACACGTTCTGGAACGAGCACGACCTGTTCAAGGCCGTGCGCGACATCCGCAAAAAGCCGTTCACGATCATGATCCCGCCGCCCAACGTCACGGGCGCGCTGCACATGGGCCATGCCCTGAACAACACGATCCAGGACATCGTGGCGCGTTTTCGCCGCATGCAGGGTTATTGCACGTTGTGGCTGCCGGGCACCGACCACGCCGGCATCGCCACGCAGGCGGTGGTGGAGAAAAAGCTGCTGAAAGAACGCAACGTCACGCGCAACGAACTGGGCCGCGAGGCGTTTCTGAAGGAAGTGTGGGCCTGGAAAGAGGAATACGGCAACCGCATTCTCAACCAGTTGCGCCGCCTGGGCGCGTCCTGCGACTGGTCGCGCACGCGCTTTACCATGGACGAGGGCCTGACCCGGGCCGTGCGCGAAAGCTTTGTGCGCCTGTGGGAAAAGGGCCTGATCTACCGCGGCACGCGCCTGATCAACTGGGACTGCAAGCTGGAAACCGCCATCAGCGACGACGAAATTGAAACCACCGAAGTGCGCGGCCAACTGGTGTTTTTGAAGTACCCGCTGAAGGACGCCCCCGAAAAATTCGTGGTGGTGGCGACCACGCGGCCGGAAACCATGTTCGGCGACACCGCCGTGGCCGTGAACCCCGCCGACGAACGCTATTCCAACCTGATCGGCCAGTCGCTGGTGCTGCCGTTGGCCGGCCGCGAGATCCCGATCATCGGCGATGACACGGTGGCCAAGGACTTCGGCACCGGCGCCGTCAAGGTGACGCCGGCCCACGATTTTGCCGATTACGAGCGCGGCCAGCGCTTCAACCTGCCCATGATCAATGTGCTGAACCGCGACGGCACGCTGAACGAACAGGCCGGAAAGTTCCGCGGCATTGACCGCGTCAAGGCCCGCAAACAGGTGGTCGAGGAACTGGACGCCCTGGGTCTTGTGGACCGCACCGAGGATTACACCCACGCCGTGCCGCACAGCGACCGCAGCAAGACACCGGTCGAGCCGTACCTGAGCGAGCAATGGTTCGTTTCCATGAAGCCGCTGGCGGCGCCGGCGATCGCCGCCGTGAAGGCGGGCCAAGACGGCGCCCGCGCCGTCACGCTGATGCCCGAACGCTGGGAGAAGACCTATCTGGCGTGGCTGGAAAACGTGCGCGACTGGTGTATCTCGCGCCAGTTGTGGTGGGGGCACCGTATTCCGGTGTGGTACGACATGGACGGCAACGCCGTGGCTTTGCGCGAGGACCCAACACCCGGCGCGACCCACCCCAAATCCGGCAAGCCGCTGATCCGGCAGGACGAAGACGTGCTGGACACCTGGGCCAGCTCGTGGTTGTGGCCGTTTTCAACGCTGGGCTGGCCGGACAAGACTGCCGACCTGGACTATTTCTTTCCCACCCATTTCCTCAGCACCGACCGCGGCATCATTTACCTGTGGGTGGCGCGCATGGTGATGGCCAGTTACGAGTTCATGGGCGAGCAGCCGTTTTCGACCGTGTATTTTCACGCCACCGTGCTGGATGAACAGGGCCGCCGCATGTCCAAGAGCCTGGGCAACGGCATTGACCCGATTGACATGTTCGACAAGTGGGGCGTTGACGCGGTGCGCCTGACGCTGCCGCTTCTGACCAGCGAAGGCCAGGACATCAAGCTGTCCGAATCCAAGTTCGAGATGGGCCGCAACTTTTGCAACAAGCTGTGGAACGCCAGCCGCTTTGTCCTGAGCAACCTTGGAGACTTTGAGGCCGCCGTGGGCAAGCTTTCAAAGCCCGAGCGCGAGGCCCTGGCCGACGGCCAGGTGACCGAACTTGAGGACTGTTTCATTGAAGGCCGTCTGACCGCGGCGATTGTGGACGTGACCGACGCGCTGGACCGCTACAAGTTCAACGAGGGCGGCCAGACGATGTACCACTTTGTGTGGGACGAGTTCTGTGACTGGTACCTCGAGGTGGTCAAGCCGCGCCTGTACGACGGCAAGGGCGGCCCGGCCTCCAGGCTGACGGCCCAGGCCACGCTGGTGCGTGTGCTGGACGGTATTCTGCGCCTGCTGCACCCGTACACGCCGTTTGTCACCGAAGAAATCTGGCAGAACCTGCGCCCGCTGATTGCCGCGCTGCAGGGCGACACGCCGCCGATCGCGCTGGCGATCGCGCCTTGGCCCAAGGCCGTCAAGGACCGCCTGTTTCCCGCCGCCACGGCGCGCTTTCAGTTCATGCAGCAGGTGATGCGCGGCGTGCGCAACATACGCGCCGAGCATCAGCTTGAGCCCAAGGCCCAGCTTCGCGCCGTGCTGCGCGCGGCGGATCTGGCCACGCTGGAAAAACTCGGCCGCAGCGAACAGGAAACCATCCGCAAGATGTGCGGGCTGGCGTCGCTGGAGGCCGGCGTGGGCGCGGCCAAGCCCCGGGCCGCGGCCACGGTGGTGCTGGGGGGCGGCAGCGAACTGTACGTGGACCTGGCCGGGCTGATTGACTTCAAGATGGAACTGCTGCGCCTGGAGGCCGGGCGCGCCAAACTGGCCGAGGGCGTGGGCAAGCTCAAGACCAAGCTGGATAATCTCAGTTATGTCGAGCGCGCGCCCAGGGAAGTCGTAACCCGTGACCGCGAACGCCTGAGCGACCTGGTGGCCGAACTGGCGCGCATGGAAAAACACATCGAGGAAATCCGTCCCCTGGCCCAGTAAGCGACCGGGCGCGGCGGCCTTCTCTGTTGCTGTTCAGGCCGCCTTGATCTGCCGGCGCAGGGTCTGGTTGGCCTCCAGCATCGCGCGCAAAAAGCCCAGCCGTGCCCCGTCACGGGTGCCGCCGGGCGCAACCGTGCCGGCCTCGCCCTGTTCGGCGGCCACGGGCTGGCGGGCGCTGAGGCGTTCAATTTCGCGGGCGAGTTTGCGGATGCGGGCCTCAAGTTCGATGATGCGGCCCGAGGCGTCGGAATCGGGCGCTTCGATGTTGCGGCGGCGCTGGCTGTCGGTGACAGAAAGCTGCAGCAGCCGGGCCTTGACCTCTTCGGCTTCGCCGGCGGTTTTGCGGTCCAGTTCAACCTGGCGCAGCGCCAGTTCCTGCTGGGCAGCCTCGACGGCGGCCATGCGCCGGCGCGCTTCTTCGGCCAGGGCCACGGCTTCGGCGGCGCTGCCGTCGTGGCGCATGCGCTGGACCAGGCCGGCCACCACATTGGCAAGCTGCACGGTGTCGCGGCGGGTGCGGCTCAGTTCAAGTTCCAGATCCTGGGCGCGGCGGTCGGATTCCAGGCGGCGTTCGAGTTCCAGGCGCTGTTCCAGATAACGCTGTTGCTCGGCGCGGACCAGTTCGGCCCGGCGCGCGGCGCTTTGCGCCGCATTTTGGGCGGCCAGAAGCGCGGCGCGGCGGGCCCGTTCGCGGGCCAGCGCGTCAAGCTGGGCCATGATTGCCGCGCCGATGGTTGCCAGCACGGCGCCGGCCAGAATTTCGCCCGCCAAAGCCCAGCCCCCGGCGCCGGCGTGAACACGGTGGAACAGCAGCCCGGCCAGGGCGCCCAGAAATGGCGCGACCAGAAGCTGACGCTGGGCAAGGGTGGCCTGGGCAGGGTTCATGGCGCCTCCGGTCTGGTGGGGCCGCTGGGCTCGGCCAGGGTGTGCAGTTCAATCCGGGTCTGTTCTTCGTCGGCGTGCACCTTGTTCAGCACAACGCGGAAGATGCGGCTGTCGTCAATGCCCAGCGCGCCGCACAGGCAGTCTTCCAGAAACTTGACGCGGTTGGTCAGGTCCACGCGGCGCACGGACCCGTCGGCACAGAACGCGCGCAGGTGCACATCAATGCGCAGTTCGTACAGCCGGTCAGGGTCGGCGTTGCCCTGCACCAGCGCCAGAATCAGGCGGCGGATGCGCCGGGCTTCGGCTGTCAGCACCCGGCGCAACGCCCCGGTGGCGCGGTCGCGCACGGTGGCAAACAGCCGGTTCACACTCGGCGGCAGAAACGGCAGCACAAAACACAGCGGCGCCGCGCCGGCGCCGCGCGGCGATGCCTTGAACGCGCGGTGGGCGGCCCTGGCGCGCGGCACGGCCTTGCGGCCGGCCAGCAGGGCGCGGAAATCCGAAGCGCTGATACGTGCCGGGCGTGACCGGTCCATGTCGGTCTCCGCCCGAGAATCGGCGTTTTGCGGGGAAAAACTGCACCAAAATCAGCCGCCGGATGCCGCGCGCAGGGCGGCTTCAGCGGTAAAGGCCACGCGGAAGCCGCGGTCGCGGTTGAACCCGAACGGGTCGGAACGGCGGCGGTTGTGCAGCTTGGCGGTCTGGGTGTCGTCGTCGGTGGTGCTGGAGCCGCGCTCACAGCGACTTTCGCGCGGCCCGCCGGCGATGTTCGGGTCCACGGCGTCAAAGCGTTCGTCCTTCAGGGGCTGCAGCGTGTAGCTGTCAAACACCCATTCCGCCACGTTGCCGACCATGTCAAGCACGCCATAGGGCGACGCGCCGGTCGGAAACGAACCCACGGGCATCACCTGGTTGCGCCGGAAGTTGGCCCGCGGCGTGGTGGGGGGCCCGCCCTCAAACAGCCGCAGCGTCAGTTCCAGATCGTTGCCCCACGGAAACAGCCGCCCGTCCGTGCCGCGGGCGGCCTTTTCCCACCAGCATTCCAGCGGCAACTGGCCGCCCCACCACCGGCAGCAGGCATCGGCCTCGAACCAGGTGGTTGAGACCACCGGCATTTTGGGCTCGCGCAGACGCGAGGCTTCGCCGCGCGCCAGGTTGCCGCCCAGCGGCGGTTCAAGATTGCCGTCCGGCCAGGCCAGCAGCACATAACGGCGCCCGGCGGCCAGGTCAGGCAGATAGACGCGGCCTGCGTAGTCAGTCATGTGCAGCAGCTTGTCGCGGGTGAAGGCGGGGTGCTTGAGCACGTCTTCGCCGCTGGCCGGAACCCACTGGTCGTTGTGGCCCTTGAGGCTGGCCATGCGCGAGATCGGGTCAAACTGGAAATAATCCGTCCAGGCGCCGCCCACGGGCAGCACCAGAACCGGGGCGTTGGCGCGGCCGGGGGTGCCGTCCTTGCCGCGCAGTTCAACGGTGACGTCGCCCTGGGGCGCCAGCAGCGCCCACAGCCGGGCGTTTTCGTCCAGGGCGTTCCAGCCGATCAGTTCCGTGCCGGCCATGTTGTTGCCGCGCACGAAATCAAAGCCGGCCTTGGTCCAGAACTGGCTGCGGTTGTAGCCGTTGTCGAGAATGAACGCGTAGTACTGTTCGTTGGTCATCTCGGTGCGGGCGATATAGAAATCGCTGCAACGCACCCAGCGCTTGGGCATGTTGCTGAACACGCCGTCGTCCTCGCCCATGATGAACGAGCCCGCGGGCACAAGCACGAGTTCCATTTCCACCTTGTAGGCTCCGACCTTGCGGCTGAGCGTCAACGTGGGCGGCAGCGGTCTGTCAGGCCGGACAATCCAGCGGGCATCGTCCGGCGGTGTGGGGTCGAACTTTGGCGTGTTGTCGGGCAGACGCGGCGTGTTGTCGGGCAGACGCGGCGGCGGCAGGTTGGCCACGCCGGTGTGGTCGCGGGACGGGTCACCCAGCAGGCGCGTGCGCAGGCCGAACAGGTCCATGTTGAGCACGGCAAGGGCGCCGACGGCGACCAGAAACAGCACCGCCAGCGACAGCAGTTTTCCCACACCGCCCGAGTTGCCGCTCATGCCTGGGTGTCCTCTCTCCGGCTCCAGTATACGAAAGGGCGGGGTGCGCGCACCCCGCCCTTTGAGCGCGTGGAACCAAAGTTACTTGCCGATGGCGTCAATCAGGCCGACCAGCGGCATGAACAGCGCGATCACGATGAAGCCGATGGCGCCGCCCATGAACACGATCAGAATCGGCTCCAGGATGCTGACCAGCGACTCGACGGCGATGTCCACGTAGGTGTCGAACGTGTCGGCCACCTTGATCAGCATTTTGTCCAGTTCGCCGGTTTCCTCGCCGACGTCAATCATGTTGACCACCAGGTCGTCAAACAGGCCGGTTTCGCCCAGCGGCCCGGCGATGGTTTCGCCTTCCTTGATGCTGCTGGCGACCTTGTCAATCGCCTCGCCCAGCACCACGTTGCCGATCGCGTTCTTGCAGATGTTCAGCGCCTCGAGAATCGGCACGCCGGCGGTTACCAGTGTGCCCAGCGTGCGGGTAAAGCGCGCGGTCACGGCTTTCTTGATGATGTTGCCGAAAATCGGCAGCTTGAGCTTCATCTTGTCAATCACGCGCTCGCCCTTGGGGGTGCGGCCCCAGGCCATCAGGCCGAAACCGGCGGCCACCACCACGCCCACGAACACGGCGCCCTTCCAGCTTGCGATGCCGTTGCTGACGCCGACCAGAATCTGGGTCATCAGCGGCAGTTCAAAACCCTGTTCCTTGAACATCTGTTCAAAGGCAGGCACCACGAAGATCATGATGCCGGTCAGAATCATCACCGCCACGGACATCACGATGATCGGGTAGATCATCGCGCCGATCACTTTCTTCTTCAGGCGCTGGGCCTTTTCCATGAAGTCGGCCAGGCGCTGCAGAATCGTGTCCAGAATACCGCCGGCCTCGCCGGCCTTGATCATGTTGACGTACAGGCGGTCAAACACCCTGGGGTGCGCGGCAAAGGCCTCGGACAGGCTTGATCCGGTCTCCACGCTGTCGGCCACGTCTTCCAGCACGAACTTGAGCGGGCCGGGTTTCTGCTGCTTGGACAGCACCTTGAGGCTGCGCACCACGGGCAGGCCGGCGTCAATCAGCACCGCCATCTGGGCGGTAAAGTCTGTCAGAGCCTGGCTGCTGACGCGGCCGCCTTTTTTGCCCTTCTTGGGCGTCTTGCCGGCGGCGGCTTCCTTGGTGGCCTTGGCGTTGGCCTTGTTGGCCGCGGTTTCGGCGCGCTGGGCGACCTTGGTGGGTTTGAGCCCGCCGTTGCGGATCTCCAGGATCGCCTGGTTGCGGTTGGGGGCCTCAAGCTCGCCGGTTTCCTTCTGGCCCTGGGCGTTAATCGCTTCGTAGGCAAAGATCGGCATACGGCCGGTGCTCCTGACGGAGGACAAATACCGCGTTTCCGCAACGCGCGCGGCCCCCGGGGGGAGTAGGGGAGGGATTCAAACAACCCTGTGCCCGTAATCTTACGCCCCAAGCGGCGGTTTGCAAGCACGGCATGGCCTGTTGCCGGGCGCCGCGGTGGCCCCTAGCCCCGCCGCCGGGGGGCGCTAAAGTCCGGCCCGCAGGGAGAGTCCCATGGACATTCACGGCATGTTGCGCCCGGAACGGGTGATCATGAACCTCAAGGCCACGACCAAGCGCGAGGCGCTGGTGGAAATGGTAGAGGACCTGGGCAAGGCGCCGGGCGTGACCGACGTAGAGGCGTTGAAGAAGGCGATTCTGGACCGCGAAGAAATCATGTCCACGGGCGTGGGTCTGACGATTGCCGTGCCGCACGCCAAGCTGGCCAGTGTCAAGGCGTTCACGCTGGGTCTGGCGCGCAGCGCCCGCGGCATTGATTACGACAGCCTGGACGGCCAGCCGGTGCGCATCATTGTGGCGATTGCGGCGCCGGACAACGACCAGAACACGTACCTGCGCGTGCTGGCGGCGGTAATGAGCGTGCTGCGCGTGGAGGACAAGCGCAAGGCGATTCTTGCGGCCAACACCCCCGCCGAAGTGGTCAACGTGTTCAAGGAATAGCCGGAATCGGCTCCAGCAGGGCCGGGTTCCGCGGTGGCGCGCTGGTGATGCTTGCGGCGCTGGCGGCCCGGCGTCGCCTGCGCCGGGAGTAGCTGAAGGTAAAACATACGGGCCGCGCGCGCCGGTTGCGTGCGCGGCCCGTCGCGTCTGGTCTACGGCACCCAGATTGCCATCGGGCGGCCGGGGTACAGGCGCAGGGCTTCTTCCACCCTGGCCGTCAGGCCGGCGGCGGCAATGCCCGGCGCGGCCTTTTCGGCAACTTCGGCGGCCAGCCTGGGGTCGTTTTCGGCCACCCCGAACAGCGCCGCCAGACCCGACAGGCGGCCGTACTGCACCACCGAGGCGCCGTCCACGCCGGCCAGCGATTCGGCCTTTTTGCGGGCGTCGGCGAAGTACCCGATCTCGTCCACCAGGCCGATGTTTTTGGCCTGGCTGGCGCTGAGAATGCGCCCGTCGGCGTAGGTTTCCCAGTCGGGCTTGAGCTGCGACTTGCGCCCCTGGCGCACAATGTCCTTGAACCGCCCGTGCATTTCGTCGGCCAGTTGCTGCAAGAGCTGGCGGCCTTCGCGGTAGTCTTCGCTTGCCGGGTCGGCAAACATGCTGCCCATGGCCTTGTTGCCGCCGGCCTTGACGGTGGCGTCCTGGCCCTTGACGATTTCGGTCAGGGTGCCGTGGAAGTTGAAGCCCTGGATGATCACGCCGATGCTGCCGGTCAGGGTGGTGGGGCTGGCCACGATGTAGTCGGCCGGCGCGGCCACGTAATAGCCGCCGCTGGCGGCCAGGTCTTTCATGAACACGACCACCGGTTTGCCGGTGTCGGCGCGGAACCGCTTGATCGCGTCGTGGATGTAGTCGCTGGCGGTGACACCGCCGCCGGGGCTGTTGACCTGCAGGATCACGGCCACGACCTTGTCGTCGTTTCTGGCGCGGCGCAGGCCGTCTTCGACGAGCGAGACCGGGTCAACCCCGGCGCCGCCGAACAGGCCGCCCTGGCCGCCTTCCATGATCACGCCGTCTACGGGAATAACGGCGATCTTGCTGCTGGTGCCGGATTCGCGCGTGGTTTCGTGCACGCCGTGGGGGTCGCGCTGGCCGCCCCCCAGCATGCCCACGGCGCCGAACATGCCCAGAAACAGCAGCAGGTTGAAGCCGATCACGCCCACAAACAGCACCAGACCCAGCGAACGCCACAGGCCGGTGCGGGGCCTCGCGCGCTGGAACTGGCTGGGCATGTGCGGCCGCGGACCGGGAACGCCGGGAGCCGGCGGCGGCAGCATGCCGTACTGCCCCGGCGGAATCGGCGGCTGGGGCGGGTTGTGCGGGATCGGTGTGTCGTGCATGGGTCAGACCTCCGAGGTCGTGCGGCGTTTGGGAATCTCCTGGCGCAGGTAATTTACGATTTCATTGGTGTCGGTTCCCGGTCCAAACAACCGGCCGACCCCCAGGTCGTTCAGGTTTTTCGCTTCGGCTTCGGGGATTACACCGCCGCCGAACACCAGAATGGATTCCGCCCCGCGCTGGCGCAGCAGTTCCAGAACCCGTGGAAACAGCGTGTTGTGGGCACCCGACAGCGAACTCAGGCCGATCGCGTCCACGTCTTCCTGGATCGCCGCGGCCACGATCATTTCCGGCGTGTTGCGCAGACCGGTGTAGATCACCTCCATGCCCGCGTCGCGCAGGCACGCCGCCACCACCTTGGCGCCGCGGTCGTGGCCGTCCAGACCGGCCTTGGCGACCAGCACACGGATCGGACGGTCGGAAGCGTTGGCGGAGTTCATGAGCAACAGAATAGCCAGATGTTCAGCGGTTTTGCACGGGCCAACCCCTCGACTTCCGTTCACGCCGTGCCGATGAACTGTTCTTTGGCGTTGTAGCTGGAGCGCACAAACGGCCCGGCGGCGACCTTGCCAAAGCCCAAAGCCAGCGCCTCGGCCTTGATTTCGGCAAATTCCCCGGGCCGGTAATAGCGCACGACTTCCGCCAGGCCGGGCTCGGGCCGCAGATACTGGCCCACGGTCAGCATGTCCACGCCCGCCTGGCGCAGGTCGCGCATGGCGCCCGTCAGTTCCTGGCGCGTTTCGCCCAGGCCGACCATCAGGCCGCTTTTGGTTGTGAGTTGCGGGTTGCGCTGTTTGGCGAAACGCAGAACGTCCAGGCTGCGGGCGTAGTTTTTCTGGGGCTGGATGGCGCGGTACAGCGACGCGACGACCTCGAGGTTGTGGTTGAACACATGGGGCCCGGCGTCCAGCACCGTGTCCATCTGGTCAGGCCGGCCCTGAAAATCCGGCACAAGCACCTCAACCACGGCCTGGGGCATGGCCTGGCGAACGGCGCGGATCACGGCCGCCCAGTGGCCGCTGCCGCCGTCGGGCAGATCGTCGCGGTCCACACTGGTGATGACGACATGCTCCAGCCGCATGGCAAGGGCGGCATGCACCAGCCGTGCCGGTTCCTGGGGGTCAGGCGGCGCGGGCGGGCGGCCGAACTTCACACTGCAAAAGCGGCAGGCGCGGGTGCAGGTGTCCCCCAGAATCATGAAGGTGGCCGTGCCGTGGGTGAAGCACTGGGCCTTGTTGGGGCAGTTGGCCTCTTCACAGACGGTGACCAGGCGTTGTTGATCCAGCAGGTTGTCCACGGGCTTCTGGCCCACGCTGCGGGGCAGGGGGCGCTTGAGCCACGGCGGCAGGCGGCGTTGGGTCTGCATATCCGGACTATACCCGCCGCCCGGCCGCTGTCGCCAGCCCGCCGCGCGCCCGGTTGCCCCGGCGGCGGCCCCCGCTATCCTCTGCGCGCCCGTTGGAGAAACCATGGAACTCAAGCAGCGCATGCAGGCACTGGCCACGCTGGAATCAACCTACCCGCACATTCTGTCGGTGTATCTGCGGTGCCGTGAAGGCGGCCGCGACCGGCGCAAGGAAAACCTGATTTTCATCAAGAACCGCGCCGCCGAACTGGAACGTGTGCTGGGCGACGACAAGAAGGGCATCGAGTTTCTGCGCCAGGGCATCAAACAGGTGCAACTGATCCGCGAACAGGACCTCAGCCCCAGCGTGATCGGACTGGCGCTGTTTCTCAAGGGCGGCGAGGTGATTGAACGTTTTGAGACCTCGATTCCGTTTGAGGACCAGGCCGCCTACCGGCGCTTTCCGTGGGTCAGCCAGTTGGCCTTCATCGGCGAAGAGTTTGAGCCCTACGCCGTGGTGTACCTGGACAGCCGCAGCGCCAAGATCTTTGAAGTCGCGCTGGGCGAGCTGGTGGACGCCAGCGGCATCAAAAGCGAGGTGCACCGCCGCATCCACCGCGGCGGCTGGAGCCAGATGCGCTTCCAGCGCGGTATAGAGGGCGAAAAGAAGGCCCACATCCAGGAAGTCGCCGACGCCCTGGCCGGTCTGGTGGCCCAGCACCGCTACAAGCGCATCATTGTGATCGGCCCGGACAAGCCGCGTTCGATTCTCAAGAGCAGCATGACCGCCGATGTCGCCCGCCGCGTGATTGACGGCGAGCGCGTGGATTCACGCAGCGCCGATCACGAACTGCTGCAGACCGCGGTGGATTACTTCCGCAAGGCCGAAGACGAAGAAGAATCGGCCAAGATGGAACGCGTGATCCGCGAAATCCACAGCAGCAGCATGGGCGTCAGCGGGCTGGAAGACACACTGACCTATCTGGCGCGCGGCATGGCCTATGAGGTACTGGTTGCCAATGACCTGAACCAGGCGGGCGCGGCCTGTGATGACTGCGGCATGTTGTTTGCAAACCCGACCAAAGTCTGCCACGCCTGCGAAAGCAGCAAGGTGGTGGGGGTGGACATCAAGGAAGCCATCACGCGCACGGCGCTGAAGTTCGGCACGCGGCTGGAATACGTGAAGAACCACCAGTTCCGCGCCAAACTGGGCGGTGCGGCGGCGCTGCTGCGCAGCCCGCGGGTGTAGCTCGTGGCGCGGAAGGTGTTGCAGACTTCCAGTCCGCTGTCGCGCGGGCTTGGGGTTCGCGGCACTACTCTTCGGCGTGGCCCAGCACGGCCGCCAGTTGCTCGAACTTTTCTTTCAATTGTTCGCGTGTGGCGGCCTCGAGGTTCAGGCGCACATAGGGCTCGGTGTTGCTGGCGCGCAGGTTGAACCACCAGTCCGGGTACTGCACGGTGATGCCGTCCAGGGTGTCAATCCGGGCGTCCTTGAACTGTTCCTTGACCCGTTCAAACAGTGCGCCGGCGTCGTCCACCTTGAAGTTGACCTCGCCGGTCTGCACGTACTTGCGCAACGGCCGGATCAGTTCGGCCAGCGGTTCACCGCTGCGGCCCATCGCGTTGAGAACTTCGATCACGGCAATGATCGCGCTGTCGGCGTAAAAGTTGTCCTTGAAGTAATAGTGACCCGCCAGTTCGCCGCCGACCACGCAGCCCACCTTGCGCATGGTCTGCTTCATGAAACTGTGGCCCACGCGCTCGCGCACGGGGCGGCCGCCCGCGGCCTCAATTGCCTCGGCCACGGCGCGGCTTGACCGCAGGTCATACAGCACCGACCCGCCTTTCTGCCGCCGCAGGGCCTCAAGCCCCAGCAGCGCCGTCACCATGTCCTGGCCCACGGGCGTGCCGGTGTGGTCAACAAACACCGCGCGATCGGCGTCACCGTCCAGCGCGATGCCCAGCGCGCAGCCCTTGTCGCGCACCACGGCAATCAGCGGCTTGAGGTTGTCCAGTTTGCTGGGGTTGGCCTCGTGGTTGGGAAACGTGCCGTCAAACTCGCCGTGAATCACATGCAGGTTCAGGCCCAGTGACCGCAGCAGTCCAAGGTACGCGCCGCCCATGCCGTTGGCGCTGTCTACGGCCACGCTCAGGCCCTCGGGCGTGCGTTTGATGAACTTGCGCAGGTGGCTGACATAGGCGGCCCACAGCGGGGCGTCAAAACCCAGCGGCGCGGGCACGTCGCTGTCATTGCCCGACAGTGTCACGCGCAGTTCGGCCGCAAACGGCCGCGGCGGCTCGGGCGCGCTGGCGCTTAGTGCTTCAATGTCGGCAAGGCCGGTGTTGCTGGCAATCGGGATCGCGTCCTCACGGCAGAACTTGATGCCGTTGTAGCGCGCGGGGTTGTGGCTGGCGGTGATCATGGCGCCGCCGGCCGCGCTTTCCTGGCGGCCGGCCACGGCGAAGTAAAGCATGGGTGTGCTGCACGGGCCGATGAACCCGGGCCGGGCGTCACCCGCCTGCAGACCGTCGCAGAACGCCTGGGCGATTGCCGGGCTGCTGGGGCGGGCGTCCATGCCCACGCATACACGGGGTTGTTGCGTGTCTTCGCCCAGCAGGCGGGCAAAGGCCCAGCCGATGCGAAAGGCCACGTCCGGGTTGAGCTGGTCCGGAACAACGCCGCGCACGTCGTAGGCTTTGAACAGTCCCATCGGGCTCCCGCGCGACGTTGTGCTGCCCCCTGTCGCGGGGTGCCAGTGTAGGAACCGTCAGGGGCGGTGCCACGGTGTGCAAAGGTTTGGTTTGCAAGTGCGAGAAGGGCACCAGGGCCGATTTTGGGTGTCGCGGCGAACGTCGGAATCCGGACACGAACCCGGAACTGAAGTTGCCGACGCCAAACCGCGTTCTTGTCGGTGCTCCCTTTACTTCACGGCCGCGCACTGCATGATTCCCGCGACGATGCGGGCCCAGGCGTTGGAAGCGGGGCCTGACCTCGGGCGACTGCCGGATTCCGACCATGCCAGCGATTGACCTCAAGGGGCGCGACTTTGTGCGCCTGAGCGACTTTTCGGCCGAAGAGATTGACTCGATTCTGAACCTGGCCTTTGAGATGAAACGCGAACAGCGCCAGTGGAGCCTCAAGGGCAAGACCGTGATCCTGCTGTTCTTCAACAGCAGTCTGCGCACCCGCACCAGCATGGAAATCGGCGTGGCGCAACTGGACGCCAACGCCGTGGTGCTCAACGTGGGCCAGGACGCCTGGAACCTGGAATGGCGCGAAGGCGTGGTGATGGACGGCGACAGCCCCGAACACATCAAGGACGCGGCCAAGGTTCTGAGCCGTTACGGCGACATCATTGCCGTGCGCAGCTTTCCCAAGCTGAAAGATTACAAGGAAGACAGCGAAGACCCGATCCTGTCCAGCTTTGTCAGGTACGCCACGGCGCCGATCATCAACCTGGAAAGCGCCGTGGAGCACCCCTGCCAGGGTCTGGCCGACCTGATGACCCTGCGCGAAGTGTTCAACCACACCACGCGCCGCAAAAAGGTGGTCCTCAGTTGGGCTCCGCACGTCAAGCCTTTGCCGCTGGCTGTTCCGCACAGTTTCGCCCTGGCTGCGGCGCTGGGCGGCTGCGACCTGACGATTGCCTGTCCCGAGCACTTTGACCTTGCCCCCGAAGTCATGGCCCAGGCCGAAGCCATCGCGAAAAAAGGCGGCGGCAACGTCAGGGTCGAACGCGACCAGGACAAAGCCTTTGCCGGCGCCGAGGTGATCTACGCCAAAAGCTGGTGCTCGCGCCACTTTTACGGCAACCCCAAGGCCGAGTTCGAGTACCGCGCCAAGCTGCCAAGCTGGACCGTGACCGAACAGAAAATGGCCAGAACCAGCCGCGCAAAGTTCATGCACTGTCTGCCGATCCGGCGCAATGTGGTGGCCACCGACGGCGTGCTGGACGACGAAGATTGCGTGGTCTACCAGCAGGCCGAAAACCGCCTGCATGCCCAGAAGGCCCTGCTGTTCAAAATGCTGGACGGGTGACACAAAGCAGGATTTGTTTCGGCTTGCGCGTTGGCCAGCCGTACAGTGCGGGTTCGCGTTGCTTGCATCCATTACCGGGAGAGTGCATGAAGCGACTGATGCTGGCCGGCCTTGCGGCCGCGGGTCTGTGCTGTTTGCCGGTGCTGCCGGCCCAGGACAAGCCTGACCCCAAGGAGTCCAAAGAATCCAAAGCCGCCGAAAAGGGGCTGAAGTTCGGCAAGGACCTTGAGGCCGCCAAGAAACTGGCCGCCGAGCAGAAGAAGGGCATCTTCATTGATTTCATGGCCGAATGGTGCGGGCCGTGCAAGATGCTGGATGCCCAGGTCTGGTCCGACGAATCCGTGGCCGCGCGCGTCACGCGCGACTACGTGCCGGTCAAGATTGACGTGGACGAACAGCCCGATGTTTCGGCCCGGTACGAAATCCAGGCCATGCCCACGCTGGTGATTGCCGACGCCGCGGGCGAAGTTCTGGCCCGCACCGTGGGCGCGGCCTTTGACAACCCCAAGGACGCGATCAAGTGGTTTGACGATGTGGTGGCGGCGCTGAAGGAACTGCCGGCGCTGGAAAAGGCGTTCAACGAATCCAAGAACGCCGATGTTGCCGCGGCCACCAAGCTTGTGGATGGTTACGTCAAGGTCGGACTGACCGCCAAGGCCTTCAAGATCTGTCAGTCGCTGCTGGAAGGCCGCGACCCCAAAGACAAGGCGGTGATTGACCTGCGGCTGAAGTACGCCGACATGCTGATGGACGAGATTGAGTTGGAAGACGCGATGGCCCAGCTCAAACTTGCCGCCGAGGCCATGGACAAGGGCGACAAGCGCATGCTTGACGTGCGGCTCAAGATGGCCGACTGCCGTCTGTACGCCGACGAGCACGACGGCCTGGAGAAAGAGCTTGAATCGCTGTACGCCGACCTGATCAAGGCCGGGGACGACCGTGCGATTGACGTGATTCCGAAGCTGGCGAATCTGGTGGTCTGGCTTGTGGAAGACGAAGCTGCGCAGGTCCAGGGCAACAAGAAAGTTCGCGCCCTGTGCCACGAGACGGCCAAGGCGCTCAAGGACACCAAGCGCAAGACGGAACTCGCGTTCTATGCCGCGTATTTTGCCTGGGGCGCCAACGAGCACGACGTGGCCAAGAAAGAGATGAAGGCGGTGGTGGACGCCAAGGACGGCAAGTGGTCGAAAATCGCCGCGGACATCCTGAAGCAGTGGGAAAACCCCGGTGACCCCGGCGACACCCCCGACGAAGGCTGAACCAGAACCGTGCAACGCAACGGGCGCGCCGGCCGGCGTGCCCGTTCTTGTTCCTGCGCGCTACTTTGCGCGTTCGATGAACACGGCGCACTTGGCCAGACGCACCACCTTGTCGGCCACGCTGCCCAGCAGCGCGCGCTTGATGCCCGTGCGGCCGTGGCTGCCCATCACGATCAGGTCGCAGCCGTGGGTTTCGGCGTAGGCGGCAATGGCCTTGCCCGGTTCGCCGCGCTTGACGGCGCCGGTGGTGGCAAAGTTCTGCAGCAGGTGCGCGGGCAGCGATTTTTTCATTTCGTCCAGCGCGACCCGGCGCAGTTCCTTGAGAATCAGTTCGCGCTCTTTGGGTACATGGGTGGAAATCAGCGTGTCGTCCACCACATGCAGCACAAAAAGCTCGGCGTCGAAGTCTTCGGTCAGGGCAATCGCGCGCTGCAGCGCCAGGTTGGCCGTGGCGCTGAAGTCGGTGGGGAACAGCACGCGCGTGAACGCCTTCTGTTTTTTCTTGGGGTGCTTGACCTTGCCTTTGGGCGCCTTGGTGATCATCACCGGCACTTCCGCCGAATGCAGCACCTTGTCGGCTACCGAACCCAGAAAGAACCGCGCCACCGAGCCGTAGCCGCGGGTGCCCATCACGATCAGGTCGGCCTTGTGCCGGTTGGCGTGGGCGCAGATTTCGGTGGCCGGCGTGCCCGACAGCACATAGCGGTTGATCGTGCCGCCTTTGGCCACAGGCGGCAGTTTGAGCTTGCGCAGGGCTTCTTCGGCGCCGGTGGTCAACTCGTTGCTGAGGGCCGCAAACGGATACCCGGCATAGGCGTACACGGCGGCGTCCACAACGTTGACGATGTCGAGTTCCGACTTGTACCACGCCGCCAGTTCGCAGGCGGTGCCGACGGCGCTTTCGGCGGTTTCACTGAAGTCGGTGGGAACGACAATGCGGCTGAACTTGCTCTGCATGGTGGCCCTCGCTTGAAGCGCGAACGATAGCAGCGCCGGCCGGCCGTACAACCTTCCTGTCAGGCCGGGGGGTGCTAGCATCGCGGCATGAAGTGGATGCTGCCGGTCCTGTTTTTTGCGGCGCTGGTCTGCACGGGCTGTGTCGAAAGGCGGATCTACCTGATTTCGGATCCGCCGGGCGCCGACGTGTACATTGACGGCGAGTACGTGGGGCAGACGCGGCCCAAAGATCACCCGCAGGGCCCGCTGTACGCCAACTTCATTTACTACGGCCAGCGCGAATACACCTTCCGCAAGCCGGGCTATGCCACGCAAAGCGGCACGGTGAAGCTGGAAACTCCCTGGTACGAATACCCGCCGGTTGATTTCTTTGCCGAAGTGCTGGCGCCCTGGACAATCGTGGACGAACACTTTGTCGAGGTGAAACTCGAACGCGCCAGACCCGCCGATGTCGAGGCACTGTACCAGGCCGCCCGGCACTATCGCGCCACCAGCCGGCCCCAGGACCGCTATGAGTTCGCCCAGGCGCGCTTTGTGATCCTCAAGCCTCGCCCGCCGCTACCTGCCAGCCCGCAGAAATGACCCCGGAGCACCTGCAACCCTTTGAGCGTTTCCGTGGCAGGCGCGGCCTGGTGATGGGCCTGGGCCTGTTCGGGGGCGGCGTTGAGGCCGCGAAATTTCTCTGTGGCTATTGCCCGCACGTCGTGGTCACGGATCTGCGCGACGCGGGTGTGCTGCGCGAGAGCATGGACGAACTGAAGGGCCTGCCGATTGAGTACCGGCTGGGCGAGCACCGCGAGCAGGACTTTCGCGACGCCCAGGTGGTGATCCACAGCCCAGCCGTGCGGCCCGACCACAAGCTGCTGCAACTGGCCCGCGACAGCGGCGCCGAAGTGACGCAGGAGATGAGCCTGTTCATTGAGGCCTGCCCGGCGACAACCATCGGCATCACCGGCAGCAACGGCAAGACAACCACCACGGCGCTCTGCTACGAGATGCTGTGCGAGGTACTCGAGCGCGCGCAGCCGGAGCTTGAGGGCCAATGGGCGGATCCCGTCGCGGTGAAACCCGGCCCCGGGCGGCGCGTCTGGCTGGGCGGCAACATCGGCACGCCGCTGCTGAACCGCCTGGGCGAAATGACAAAGGACGACGTCGCGGTGCTGGAACTGTCGAGCTTTCAGTTGATGGACTGGCACCGGATCAAAAAATCCTGCGACATCGCGGTGGTCACGAACATCACGCCCAATCATCTGGACTGGCACACGGGTTTTGACGAATACGTGCGGGCCAAGTGCGCGATCTTTGACTATCAGCCGCCGCGGGGTGTGATTGTCCTGAACCTCAACAACGACGTCTGCCGCCAGTTGGCCGAATACGAACCCGATCGCGCGGTTAC
Organism: Planctomycetota bacterium; assembly: GCA_015075515.1. Lineage (GTDB taxonomy): Bacteria > Planctomycetota > UBA8742 > UBA2392 > UBA2392 > H3-PLA7. Next base: position 476,084 of record JABTUE010000003.1, on the reverse strand, counting down.
CTTTGCGGTTGATCCCGGGCAAACAACGCTGCGCGAAAGACCTGACCTGGTCTCGATGAACGACATGCTTCTGTTTATGGGCGCCCCGCGCCGCAAGCTGGTTCCGCCGGCACAGGACACCGACTTTGTGCGCCGCGAGGATCTGGCCTTGTCCGGCCTGTTCAACTGGGCCAACGCCCTGGCGGCGGTGGGGGCGTTTGTCCACGTGGATTGCGGCGGAAGCATTGGCCACATCAAGCAGGCGTTGCGCCGTTTTCGCGGTGTCGAGCACCGCCTGGAGTTCTGCGGCACGGTCAACGGCGCGCGCTGTTACAACGACAGCATTGCCACCGACCCCGCGGCCACACTGGCGGCCCTTGGCGTGTTTCGAGCCGGCGTGCACCTGATTCTTGGCGGCGCCAGCGACAAGGGCGCGGGCTACGAGAAACTGGCCGCCGCCATCGCCGCGCACCCCGGCATTGCCGGTCTGTACCTGCAGGGGCCGACAGCCGGCAGGCTGCGCGCGGCACTGAACGCCGCGGGCGTGAAAGCGGCCCCGGACTTTGCGGACTTCGACAGCGCCTGCCGGGCTGCTTTTGCCGCGGCGCGTCCGGGCCAGGTGGTGCTGATGTCGCCCGCCAGCACCAGCTTCTATGAACATGCGCCGGGAAAGAAGTTCACAAACTTCGAAGACCGTGGACGCCACTTTAAGGCGTTAGTAAAAGCACATCCTTCCGTGGGGTCCGAAGTCAAGGCATGACGACCAAGATTCTTGCGCCGCACTATCTGTGCCTGGAGCTCGAGATCGCCGCCGGCCTGGCTGCGGTGTGGCGTGCCCTGACGGATCTGCATGAACTGCGCGCCTGGTGGGGTCAGCCCGTGGTGGGGCTGAAGGCCGACGTCGGCGGCGGTTTTGAACTGCGCTATCCGGGCCACGACCGCGTGGACCGCTTTGCCTATACCACCTGGGACCCTGACTGGCGTGTGGGCGGCCAGTGGACCTACAACTGGCTGGACGGCGCGGCGGACGAAATGATCAGCCTTACCGAAGTTGGCGGCCGCGTGCGCGTCAACGTGGAACAGACGGGCTTTACCAGTTTTGGCAACGATGCCACGCGCATTTTCGGCTACCACAAGTCTGAAGTGAAGGCGCGCCTGGAGCGCCTGCGCAACTGGTGCGAGCAGCGTATCCCGGCGACTATGGCCGTGCTGCCGGCGTTTTAGAGCCGCAGCCGGAGCGCCGCCGCCCCGGCGGCATGTGACGCGGCGTTCCGCCCGCGCCAATGCGTTGCCCGCGCAAAACTCCGCTACCGCCGGGGGCGTTCCGCCTTCGGTTCATGCCGGCCCAAAGCCCGCGCCGCGCGCTACAGCGGCGGGCCGCGGCCGGCGCGGTTTTCCAGAATCCGGTCAATCATGGTCTGAAAGTGCCGGTGTTCGCGCACGCGATAGCCCAGCCCCCAGGATTTCGGCGGCCCGGCGTCAGCGGCCGCGGGCGAGATGCTGGGCGTTTCTTCCAGCAGCTTGCGGTACAGCGCCGCGTGGCCGCTGGGCACCAGCCCGTGCGCCGCCAGCACCCGGTTCAGCACGCCGCAGAACATCAGCCACTGGTCCAGAAACCGAAACGGCATCCAGTTGCCAAAGCCCAGCTTGCCGAACTTTTCGTCCATGCAGCTCAACGTGTCGGTGATCACCGCCACGGCCTTGTCGAGATAGAACTCCTGCTTGAGCTTGAGCTCGGCCTCGGCCGGGCGCAGTCTGGATTCCAGATCGCGCAGCTCGGCCGACAGCGCGGGCAGGTCCTTGGCCGCGCGCAACGCCAGCGTGATCAGCAAGGCCGCCGAGAACCGTGGCGCGCGTGGCGCCCGGGGCTCCCGTGGTTCCTGTGGTTCCCGTGGCGCGGGTGTCTTTGGGGACGCCGCCGCCCCGGCGGCCCGTGGCGCGGGTGTCTCGTCCGCGTCAGGGCGTTCTTCGTCCGCGTCAGGGCCTTCCTGGGCCGCGCCAAAATCTTGTTCAGGCCGGCCCGTGGCCGGCGCTGCCGAAGAAGCCGGCGCGCTCTCTTCGCCTTCGACCAGCTCATCCAGTGGCGCGGCCTTGAGCCGGGCCAGACGGCGGCGCTTGAGTTCGAGTTCAATTTCGGCCTGTGTGGCCAGGATCGCGCGGCCGATCTCGCCCAGCTCGACCGTGCCCTCAAGCAACTTCACGCACTTGCGCACGCGCTCCAGGTGGGCGCGCTCGGCGTCAAGGATGCGGGCGTCGGCCTCGAGGTGAAAGCGGCTGTTGGGCGCGGCGGAGGCCGCGGTTTGGGCGTGGGGGCCGATGGGCGGGTAGACCTCGAGTTCGTTGCGGGGCGGGATCAGGTGGCGCGAGAGGATGTTCAAGGGCCGGCCGTCGGCGGCAACGCCGTCGTAGTACTCCTGTTCGGAGTTGGGAATCAGAGGCTCGTCAGCGTCGCGCGTCATCAACAGATGGCACGAAACGTGACACCCCGCGCGGACGAATTGTTACAAGTGGCGGCAAGGCCGTAGGTTGGGCCAGGGAAACCGGCCGCCGTGGGCTGTAGCCACGGGTGAAACGAAGCGGAACCCGTGGAAGGCTACTTTGATTTTTCTTCTTCGTGGTCTTCGCCCAGGGTCCGGGCGATTTCGCGGTCCAGTTCCTCGCGCGTCAATTTTTTGCGCGTGCCCGAGTCCACGCCGATCATCTGGTCAATCTCTTCGTCTGTGACCAGGGCCTCGCCGGCGCGGCTGTCCTGTTCAAACAGGCTTTCCTTGGTCATGTCCAGAAACAGATCCATGCGCTGGCTCATGGTTTCGGCCTGCATCATGGCGTGCTCAAAGTTCTTCTGTGTCTGTTCCAGGTCGGTGGTCTTGTACACCTCGTTGATGCTCTTGCTGACCACGCCCATGCTTTCGGCGAACACGGCAAAGCTTTCGGCCTGGTTTTTCATCTGGTAGGCCGCCTCAATCGTCAGCAACTGGCGTTCGAGCATCCGGCGCTGGGCCGTTGTGGCCTTGAGTGATTTGCGGATGAACGCCAGCTGGTCGTTGGCGCTCATGCGCGAGGCACGGCGTGCCTTTTCCAGCCATTCTTCTTCGCTGGTGGTGAGTTCCTTGATCTGGCGTTTCATGCGCTGGATGCCCTTTTTGATCTCCATGTCGCGGGCGATCCGGCGTTCTTCTTTTGATTTAAAGATTCCCATGCGTTCCTCTTGGCCTGAGTCTAACCGCTTTGGTCCACAGATGAACACAGATAAACACAGGGGGCGGAATGGCTCTTATCTGCGGTCATCCGGGTTCATCCGCGGGCCCGCTTCAGGCAGGTGATAGTTCGCCGCGCCGGCCGCAACCTTTTTACCGGTATGGCGCCGCATTCTTTCAGCCTTGCGGGTAATCGCCCGGACCAGTGACCGGCAATGGCGCAGCCGTTTGCCCGTGTAGGCCCTGAGAAACCGGGCGCGGTCGGTGCGGCTGACGGGCGGGTTCGGGGCGGAAAAGTGCAAAGCCGCCAGGTCTTTGACAACCCAGCGTTCGGGCACAACCTTGCGCAGGTCGGCGCGGTTCAGGTCGGTCACATGCAGCGTGTCGCCGGCGCCGACGCGGATGTGCACCAGGTAGTAGTCGCGGTGGTTGATGCCGGCGTCGTGCATGCGCCGCGTGATGCGGGCCAGCTCGCGCGTGATTGCGTGCTTGCGCGCGGCCGTGACGGCCGCGGTCCGTGCGATGTCTTCCAGCGTGTGCGGCGCGTCCAGGCCCAGTGTGATCAGCGCCGCGCGCACGGTGTGCCGGCCCTGGCATTCCTCCAGCAGCGCCAGCGGCCTGATCGTGGGCACGCCCGCGCCGCCCAGAACTGTCAGCGCCATCCATTCGCGCCGGGCCGGCGACGGCGCCGAAGCCCGGCCCAGCAGGCCCGGCTTGCGCAGTTTCGGGTAACGCTTGATGTAAACCGGCATGCCGCCGGGCAGGGCAAGTTTCAGCGTCTGGCGTTCGGCCAGCTTTGTCTTGACGGGCACAAGGTCGGCGCGCGTGAACAGCGCGCCCAGGTCCAGCAGGCCGGCCTCGCGCAGTTGCGCCTCAAAGGCCGGGTCGGCGGTGATTTCGACATTGCGGGGGTCAGGCATGGGTGTTCTTTGCGTGCCCTGCGCCCCCGTGCTGTTTGCGCGGGGCGGAATGCGGGTTGCCGCCGGCGGGTGCTAATCCTGTTCTTTGCCCCAGTCCAGGTAGCGCTGCATGGTTTCGGGGCTGGTCTGGGGCTTGATGTGTTCGGCCGCGCGCAAGAAGTCTTCTTTGCCCAGGGGCCGCACCTTGACCTGGTAGGCGCGGGTGCCGGCAAGCCCGCGGTCAATCACGTCGGGCAGATCGGCGTTGAGTTCTTCGATCATTTCGCCGGTGGCTTCCTTGCACAGGCGTTCGATTTCGCGGCCGGAATAACCGCTGGTGATGGCGACGAGTTCATCGAGTTCACAGTCAATCTGGTAACCGCGGCGCCCCAGATGAATGTCCAGAATCGCGCGGCGCGAGACCGCGTCGGGCAGCGGGATCAGGATCTGCTTTTCAAAACGCGACAGCACGGCGGCGTCAATGTCCCAGGGCCGGTTGGTGGCGGCGATGGTCAGAACGAAGATGTCGCCGCGGCCCTTTTCACTCAGGCCGTCGAGCTCGGCCAGAATGGTGCTGAGGATACGGCGTTCGGCGCCGCTTTGTTCGCCGCTGTCGCGGTCGGTGGTCAGGCTTTCGAACTCGTCCAGAAACACCACACTGGGGCTGTTGTCGCGCGCGGCGCCGTAGAGTTCGCTGATGATTTTGCTGCTTTCGCCGAAGTATTTGCTGAGGATGCCGCTGACCTTGACGTTGAAAAACAGCGCCTGGCCCTCGGTGGTGACTTTCAGGCTGTTGCTGGTGGCCGCGGCCAGCAGTGTCTTGCCCGTGCCGGGCGGGCCGTAGAACAGAATGTTGCGGAAGGTGGTGATCTTGACGCCTTCGGGCGGCCGGGCCAGGGAAAGCCCCAGGGCGTATTTGATGTCGCGCTTGGTTTCATCCAGGCCGCCGATGTCGTGCCAGGTGATGCCGCTGGTGTGAACCATGGCGCTGACGGCGCTGGAAATCGAGGTGTCGCCTTCTTCGGGTGTGCTTTCGCGCTGGCTGTTGTCGTCGGGGTCGCCGCTGGGGGGCGTGAGTTTTTTGGCCGCGCCGGCGGCGTTTTCGGTGCCTACCTCGCGCAGGCGTTTGGCGAAATCGCGGTATTCAATGGCCTTCTTTTTGCGCGCGTATTCCTGGGCGCGCGAGCCGGCATATTCGGCGTACTTGAACATCGCCTTTGAGGCGGATTCAAAGTGCGCGGCGGCGGCTTCGGCATCGCCGGCTTTCCAGGCCATTTTGGCCTTGTGCAGGCTGTCGTCGCAGGCGCGTTTCAGTTTCGGGCCGAGATCCATCGGCTATGCCCTGTCCGCTTCTTCGCTTTCCAGCTTCTGTTTGAGCTGCGCCTCGGTTTTCAGCGCCTCCTCAAAGTTGCCGCTGCCCTCGGCCTCGTTGATTGTGTCAATCTCGGCCAGGAACTTTTCCTTTTCGGGGTCGTCGTCGGACATTTCGGCGTCCACTTCAAGGCCGAGGTCGTCCAGCGTGGCATTGAGTTCGTCCAGATAGGCCTCTTCGTCAATGCTCTGCAGCGCCAGCTTGGCGTCCAGGCCGCTGTTGCGGATGCGCTGGAGCAGTTTGTTGACGCCGTCCTTGTCCTTGCGTTTTTCCAGGCGTTCCAGGCCGCGGATGTATTTTTTCAGCGCGATGCCTTCCAGGTTGGCGACCTTGGCGGCGCGCTTGTTGAAGGCGAAGTCGTGCTTCATGGACTTCAGTTCTTCCCACAGGTAGTCAACCTCGAACTGGTTGCCCTCGCGCCGGGCGCCCTTGATCTTTTCGATCAGGTCGGTCTGGGAGGCCGAGAGCTTGCGCAGGTCAAGAAAGTATTTGCGGCGTTCGCGTTCTACTTCACGCAGCTTGACCTTCAGCTTGCGCAGGTCCAGCCCGCCGCCGAACAGCATCTGAAAGAAGTTGGCCATGCCTGCTCCGTTGTCATTCCGGACTGTATTTCAGCCGCCGGCCCGCGCGCTGCCACTACACACGCACGGGCATTGTGTAACCGCCGCTACTCGACATCCTGATCCGGTTTTTCGGTCGGCGGGGCCTCTCTGGCCGCCTTTTCTTCGTGGCGCGAGAGTTCCCGTTCCAGTTTGGCGATTTCAGCGTCTATGTCGGCGTTGTGGTTGGCCGGCTGCCGGACCTCGCCCAGGATTTCCTTTTCCAGCTTGCGCAGGTCGTCTTTGTCTTTGGCGGTCAGAACTTCGTTGCGCGCCCTGGTTACGCCTTCGCCGGTGGTCACGTTTTCGCGGAACTTTTCCATGCCTTCTTCAAAGTCCAGCATCACGCGCTCGACCACGCTTTGCTCAATGCCGCGCAGGTCCATGGCCTCCATGGCCTGGATCTTGCCCACCAGGTTCAGGTGCAGTTCGATGTTCTTGTTCAGAATATCGGCGCGCAGCTTCAGGTTTTCCATCTGGCCGCGGGTGCGTTTGATCTGAAGCAGGACAAATTCCTTCTCGCGCTCGCCCACGCGGCCGGACTTGATGTTTTCAATGCTGGCGCGTTCGGACAGTTCCAGACGCGCAAGTTCCTGGCGCGTCTTGCGCAGTTCAACCTCGTTGCGTGTGATCAGTTCGTCCAGATGCCCCAGCATCTCGCCGGTGCTGCGGGCGTCCTTGATCACCTGCTCGGCCTCGCCGGCCTGGCCCTTGATCATCAGTTTGATGCGATCCAGTAGGCTCATGTCAGGCCCTGAGGGATTCAAAACGGTTGCGCTGGAGAATCAGGCTGCCTCCGACATCTTTCACGTCCAGCCCCGGCGTGCGCTCGGCAAACAGGATGGCGCGGTCGGTGACAATGTCGCGGCTGACGGCGCAGCGCCCGGCCAGTTCGTCCAGCAGCAGAAAGCCGCCGGGTTCCTTGAGTTCGCCCGCGGCGGCCAGCGCCGAATCCACGCGCGCGACTTTCTGGTCCATCGGTTCGGGGTCGAACAGGTTCTCAAACAGCGCCGGCAGAATCACGCCGTCGCGCGGCGCTGTCACCACCCAGCCCGGGTTGACCAGTTCAACCAGCGCCGCGCGCCAGTTGGCGCCGCCGGAAAGCGCGTGAATCAGGTCGTCGCTGTGGCCCGCGCCGCCGGCCACGCCGGCCACGCCGATCACGAAGTAAATATCCGGCCGCTGCGGCGCCAGCGCCCACTGCGCGGCGCGGTTGACGGCCTCGGGCGTGAAACGGTCGGGACCCCAGGCGAAATCCAGCACCACGCACACCTTGACCTGGGCCAGTCCCAGCATCGGCTTGTGCAGAAGTCCCACGGCTTCGCGCCGGGCAAACGGGCCCTCGCCGCCGGGCGAAAGGTCGCCGCTGCGGTAGCTGCGGCGGGACAGCCGGTTGGGGTCAAGGTCGTACAGTGAACCTTCGCCGGGGTGTGGCAGCATGCGCTGGCGCACCATGCGGCTTTCCAGACCGGAAAAAAGACTTTGCATGGCCGAAAGTGCCGTGGCCCTGGCGTTAGGTTCATTGGCTGGCTGCGGCATGTTTCCCTTATGGCACGGCGCCCGGCCTAGAGTATAGCTTATCCCCAAACCCGTGCAGGGGCCGATACTTGCGGCAGTGCGTGAGGCAACGGTTTGAGCGATTCCTACCATGATGACGACCAGGTTCTGGGCAAGGCCTACGACGCCCGGCTGATCAAGCGTCTTGTCCCGTATGCCCGGCCCTATCTCGGGCTGGTGTTCGGGGGCGCGTTCTTCATGCTGCTGGCGGCGGCATGTGAACTGGTCACGCCGCTGATTGTTCGCGATTCGATCAACGGCCCTTTCACGGTTCTGGGTGATTCCGGCGCGACCACGGCCCAGCGCGAGGCGGCGTGGGGGCAACTGGGCTGGTACGCCTTTGCGTTTCTGGCGCTGGTGGCGGTGCAGGTCGCCGCCCGGTTCGGTGACGGCTATCTGTTCCAGATTCTGGGCAACAAGGCCGTGCTGGACCTGCGCCAGAAGACCTACGCCCATATCCAGCAGCAGCCGTTGCGGTTTTTTGACCGCAACCCGGTGGGGCGCCTGGTCACGCGCGTGACCAGTGATGTCGAGGCCATCGGCGAAGTGTTTGCCTCGGGGTTTGTGCAGCTTGCGGGCGACGCGATCATCATCGTGGGCGCGCTGACACTGATGTTTCTGCTGAGCTGGCAACTGGCGCTGATTGTGGTGCTGGCGATTCCGGTGATGGGCTTTCTGACCTGGCTGTTCCGTGGCCGGGCACGCAGTGCCTTTCGCGACATGCGCGTGAAGCTGGCCGGCGTCAATTCGTTTCTGAACGAGACAATCCAGGGCTGGCGTGTCACGCGCATCTTCGGCACCGAAAAGCGCATGGAGAAGCGTTTTGATGACCTCAGCAGCGACTACCGCGAGGCCACGTACCGCACGGTGTTCAACTTTTCGATCTTCTTTCCGGTGGTGGAACTGGCGGGCACGGCCACGGTGGCGGTGGTGGTGTGGTGGGGGACCAGCAGCATTTTCGCGGGCACGCTGGACTTCGGGACGTTCTTTGCGTTCTTTCTGTACACGCCGATGCTGTTTCGGCCGATCCGTGAGATGAGCGAAAAGTACAACGTGCTGCAATCGGCCATGGCCGCGGCGGAACGCATCTTCAAGGTCATGGACACGCGCAACGATGTCGCGGACCCCGCCAGCCCCAGGTCGCCGGTCATCACCGGCGAGATCGAGTTCCGCGACGTGTGGTTCACTTACGACGCCAGCAAGCCTGAGCCGGATTGGGTTCTCAAGGGCGTCAGCTTCAGGGTTCCGGCGGGCAGCTCGCTGGCGCTGGTGGGGGCCACTGGCAGCGGCAAGACCACGATCATCAGCCTGCTGATGCGCTTTTACGACGTGCAGAAGGGCAGCATTCTGGTGGACGGCGTGGACATTCGTGAGATGACGCGCGCGCATCTGCGCCGTGCCTTCAGCCTGGTGCTGCAGGATGTGTTTCTGTTCGCGGGCAGTGTGCTGGACAACGTGCGCCTGGGCGACCAGAGCATCAGCCGCGAACAGGTCGAGCAGGCCTGCAGGGTGGTGCACGCCGACACCTTCATTCGCGGACTGGCCGGCGGCTACGACGGCATGGTGGCCGAGCGTGGGGCGACTTTCAGCGCCGGCCAGCGGCAATTGATCGCGTTCGCGCGCGCACTGGCCTTTGACCCCAGGGTGCTGGTGCTGGACGAAGCCACCAGCAACATTGACAGCGAGACCGAGAGGTTGATCCAGGATGCGCTGCACCGGTTGATGCAGGGCCGCACCGCGGTGGTCGTGGCGCACCGGCTGAGCACCATCACCGACAGCGACAACATTCTGGTGCTGCACAAGGGCGAAGTGGTCGAACAGGGCAGCCACGCGCAACTGCTGGCCCGCAACGGCCGCTATACCAAACTGTACCAGTTGCAGTTCGCCAACGGCCGCGCGGCGCAGGCCGGTGTGGGGTAGCCCCGTCTGAAGGTGCTCTTGTCTGTGCTCCGGCGGAAATACCCGCTATACTGCCGGAGGAGAGTCGCATGGGCTGGCAGGAAAGAATCGAAGTAAACCCCAGGATCCTGGTGGGCAAGCCCGTCATCAAGGGCACGCGCATTTCGGTCGAGCTGGTTCTCGATCTGCTTTCAAGCGGCGCCACGGTGGATGACGTGGTGCGCGACTATCCCCACATTACTCGCGACGACGTGCTTGCCTGTGTCGCCTTTGCGGCGGCCACGATTCGCAGCGAGCGCACCTATCCGGTTTCGGCTTGAGATCGAGAGATTCTCGCCTGTCGGATTAGCGCGGGTACTTTTCGGTCATGCGCCTACTCGCGGACGAGAACCTGCCTGAACCTCTGGTCAAACGCCTCAGGGCCGAAGGGCATGACGTGGTGTTTATGCAGGAGCAGGTTGCCGGCGCTGATGACACAGGGGTGGCGGCGCAAGCTGAAACCGAGGTTCGAATTCTTGTCAGCTGCGACAAAGATTTCGGGGAGTTGGTGTTTGCACGTCAGGTCGCGGTTGTTGGCGTGGTGTTGCTCAGACTCGAAGGAATGGCTTACGACAAGCGCGCGGAACGGGTGCTGCAGGCCTTGAACGGCGATATCACGCTGGAAGGGCAGTTTACTGTTGTCGAGCCGGCCAGGATTCGGCAACGGCCGCTGCCTCGAAGTCCGGGTGGCGGTTGACCGGCCGCGCGGCGCAGGCCGGTGTGGGGTAGCGGCTACGTCAGCCGCGCCAGCAAGGCCCGCGCGCGGGTCTCGTCACTTGTCCCGTGAACCAGCGCACGGCCTGTGCGATAGAGCGTCAACGTCAGACCTTCGTACTCCGCGCGGATCAAATAATCGTTCTCGGTGGTGATCTTTGCGGCCTTGCGGATGTTCTGGCGCGCGGCGTCGTAGTCGAAGGCCCCCTCAGGCGTGATCTGTACGCTGTCGCGGCCGCACAGCACCGCGGCGCGGCTGGCGCGCCTGCCCTCCAGCCACGGAAACTCGCGCCTGCCGCAGCAGGGGCAGTTGGTACGGGGCGTTGCGGCCTCGAGTATCTGACGTTCGCCCGTCCACAGGTCGCTGACGTACATCTTCTTGAACAGCGCGTTTTCGTTGCCCGTGAGGATTTTCAACGCAACCACGCTGGCCCAGGCCACGGCCTGCAGCACGGCGGGCATGATCACGCCCACGGTGTCGCAGTTCTCGCCGCCGGCCGCGGGCTGGTCTTCCAGCAGACAGCGCAGGCAGGCCCCGCGCCCCGGAATCACCGGCATGCACGTCGCCCGCGAGGCCACGCAGCCCGCATAGACCCAGGCTGTTTCCGTCTTCACGGCCAGATCGTTGATCAGAAAGCGCGTTTCGAAGTTGTCGGTGCCGTCCAGGATGATGCTGGCGTCTTTGGCCAGGCGTTCGGCGTTGCGAAAGGTGAAGTCTTCGACCAGGCCGGTCACCTGCACGTCGGTATTAATTGCGCGCAGGTGCGCCTGCGCGGCAACGGCCTTGGGCAGGGCCTGCCGCGCGTCGTCTTCGGTGAACAGGCCCTGGCGTTGCAGGTTGCTGGGTTCGACGAAGTCGCGGTCCACGATGGTCAGAGCGCCCACACCGGCGCGCACGCAGAACTCGGCCAGGTGAGATCCCAGCGCGCCGCAACCCACCAGCAGCACGCGCGAGGCGCGCAGCTTTGCCTGGCCCTGCGGGCCGACGGGCGCGAACAGCTCCTGGCGCGAGTAACGGTTCATGGTTCACGCAACGGCCGGCTGCGCGGTGGCGGCGCGCACGGTTTTGAAGTAGGGCAGAATCGAAAGCACGCTGACGGCGGCCGTCAGGCTGATCATCGCAACATTGGCGGGCTTGATCCATGCCGCCCAGTGCGGCCAGTACATCACAAAGAACTCGAACCAGCACAGGGTGATCAGAACCAGCGTCTGCACCAGTGTCTTGAGCTTGCCCCAGACGTTGGCCGCCAGCATCAGACCGTGGCGCGCCGCCATGGGCCGCAGGTACACGTGCTGCACCAGTTCGCGCGCCAGAAACGGCAGCGCCAGCCAGACCGGGTAGGCCCCGGCGATGCCCAGCGCCGTCCAGACAATCACGAAAAACACCGCGTCGGCCAGCGGGTCAAAGATCTTGCCGATGTCACTGACCTGTTTCTGGCGCCGCGCGAAGTAGCCGTCGCAGAAGTCCGTGAACATCGCCAGCCCCGCCAGCCAGCCGCCGACCCACAGACCCCAGTGCGTGCCAGTGAGAAACAAACCCGCGCAGACCGGCGCAAATACAAAGCGCGCGAACGTGAAGATATTGGCCAGGGTCCAGAATGTGGGCGTGCCGCTCATGCGCCCACAGCTTGCGCCTGGCCCACGCGCGCATCAAGCACCCAGATCTTGCCGTCGCCCTGGCGCCCCGTGCGGCACGCGCCGCACAGGGCCTCAATCGCCGCTGCCAGGTGCTCCTGCTCCACGTGGAACTCCAGACGCACCTTGGGCAGAAAGGCCACCGCAAACCGGTCGTTGTGATATTCCTGAAGGTGATCTTTCTGGCGGCCGTAGCCACGGGCCTCGCTGTGAATCAGTTCGTGCACCGGCAAGGCGGCAAGGGCCCGCAGGCAGGCCTCGAACTTGAAGGGCTTGATCACGGCCACAACCAGCTTCATGGTGTTTCCAAGGTAGCAGCAGTGGCGCACCGGGCGCCACCACAGACTGCCAAGCTGGCATCATCCCTTGCCACGACTGGCCCCACTGCCAGTCCGGCAGAGGGCGTGCTGCCGCAGTGACCAAGTGCGCATGCGTAAAATGTTTGGCGCAAACAAGTTGTGCCGGTATTACCGGCTCTCACTCTATGGCATCAGGTTTGCTTTTCGCGCGCCGGTGCTTCATGCCGGCCTTGCAGCGCACAGTCTTGCTCGTTGACGATAACGTCAGCTTGCGCCAGGGGCTGGCGCTGGTGCTGGAGGACGAGGGCATTGAAACCCTGCAGGCCGGGCGCGGCGACGAGGCGATCCAACTGGCCCATGCTGCGCCCTGTAACCTGCTGGTGCTGGACCTCAACCTGCCGGACATGACCGGCGTGAAGGTGTACCGGGAGATTACCCGCGCCATGGCTGATCTGGCGTGCATCTTCATGACGGCCGAGGCCGGGGACGACCTGGTGGAAGACGCGCTGCGGCTCAACCCGCTGCGCCTGCTGCGCAAGCCGTTTGAGGTGAACCTGTTTCGCGATCTGGTGAGGCGCGCGATTGCATGAGCGACCGCAGGGCACAACCGCTGAAGGTGCTGATGATCCAGACGCCGCAGGGCGTGCTGAAGATCAACCTTGGCGCCGTGGCTGACCTGCCCGAGCCGATGGCGCGCGCGCTGCGGATTTTTGAGAACGCCGTGGACAAGGGCGTTCTGGATCCTCTGGCCGAGACGCTCTCGCGTCTTCAGCAGATGGCCGCCGAAGGCGACGAGGCGCCCCTGGCCGCGGCCCTGGAACTGATGAACCGCGTCATGTCCGAGGGCATGACGACGCCCCGGCCGCCGGTGCCGTCTTTGGGAACACTGAACCGGCTGGACCTGCCCGAAAACCTGAACTGATCCGCGGCAATGCCGCCAACGCACGGAGACAAAGCAATGCCCACGAAAGTTCGCCCGCTGAATGACAAAGTCCTGATTGAACGCGCCAAGGCCGATGAAAAGACCAAGGGCGGCATCATTCTGCCCGATGCCAGCAAGGAAAAACCCAAGGAAGGCAAGATCGTGGCCGTGGGCCAGGGCCGCCTGAGCGACACCGGCGAGCGCATCCCGTTTCAGGTCAAGGCCGGCGACCGCGTGCTGTTCAAGAGCTACGCCGGCACCGACGTCAAGCTGGACGGCAAGGAATACATTTTGATGAGCGAGGAAGAGATCCTCGCCGTGATCGAGTAACCAGGCGCCGGCGGCCCGCCCCGCGGGGCCGGGCCATTGACGCGAACAGAACGAATCCATGCGCCGGGCAGTATCCCGGCCCAACGAGGAACGACCCATGGCAGCCAAACAGATCGTATTCGACCAGGACGCCCGTGAACGCATCCGCAACGGCGTGCGCCAGCTTGCCCGCGCCGTCAAGGCCACACTGGGCCCCCGCGGCCGCAACGTGGTGATCCAGAAGTCCTACGGCGGGCCCACCGTCACCAAGGACGGCGTGACCGTCGCCAAGGAAATCGAGTTCAAGGACGCCTGGGAAAACATGGGCGCCCAGATCGTCAAGGAAGTCGCCAGCCGCACCAGCGACAACGCCGGCGACGGCACCACCACCGCCACTGTGCTGGCCGAGGCGATCCTGGACGAAGGCCTCAAGAACGTGGCCGCCGGCGCCAACCCGATCGGCGTGCGCGACGGCATCAACAAGGCCGTCAGCCACATCACCGAAGAGATCAAAAAGCGCGCCAAGAACGTGACGACCAGCGCCGAAATCGCCCAGGTCGGCACGATTGCCGCCAACAACGACGCCGAGATCGGCAAGATGCTGGCCCAGGCCATGGACAAAGTGGGCAAGGACGGCGTGATCACGGTGGAAGAGGGCAAGGGCCGCGAAACCGAAGTCGAGTGGGTCGAGGGCATGCAGTTCGACAAGGGCTTTGTCAGCCCGCACTTCGTGACCGACAAGGCCGGCATGAAGACCGAGTTCGATGACGCCTTCATCTTTCTGTACGACAAGAAACTGACCAGCATCAAGGAACTGATGCCGGTGCTGGAACAGCTTGCCCGCAGCGGCAAACCCGTGGTGTTCATTGCCGAAGAAATCGAGGGCGAAGCCCTGGCCACGCTGGTGGTCAACCACCTGCGCGGTGTTCTGAAGTGCTGCGCCGTCAAGGCCCCCGGCTTTGGCGACCGCCGCAAGGCCATGCTGGAGGACATCGGCGTGCTGACTGCCGGCAAGGTGATCAGTGAAGAAACCGGCATGAGCCTGGAAACCGTGGACATCAAGATGCTGGGCCGCGCCAAGCGTATCGTGATTGAAAAGGAACTGACCACGATCATCGAGGGCGCCGGCAGCAACAAGGACATCAAGGCCCGCATTGACCAGCTCAACCGCGAGATTGAAAAGACCACCAGCGACTACGACCGCGAAAAACTGCAGGAGCGCGTGGCCAAGCTGGCCGGCGGCGTGGCCAAGCTGAAGGTGGGCGCGGCCACGGAAGTGGAAATGAAGGAAAAGAAGGCCCGCGTCGAAGACGCCCTGCACGCCACGCGCGCGGCCGTGGAAAGCGGCATTCTGCCCGGTGGCGGCGTGGCTCTGCTGCGCCTGGCCGAGACACTGGACAAGGTCAAGGGCAACGCCGACGAGCAGATCGGCATTGACATCGTTCGTCGCGCGCTGGGCGCGCCGCTGAAGCAGATTGTCGCCAACGCCGGCCTGGACGGCGGCGTGGTTGCCATGCGCGTGCTGGAAAACAAGGACTTCAACCACGGTTTCAACGCCCAGACCGAAAAGTACGAAGACCTGGTCAAGTCCGGCGTGATTGACCCGGCCAAGGTCACCACCTCGGCCCTGCAGAACGCGGCCAGCGTGGCCACGCTGCTGCTGACCACCAACGTCGCCATCAGCGAGATTCCCGAAAAGAAGCCCGCCATGCCCGCCGGCGGCGGCATGGGTGGCATGGGCGGCATGGGTGGCATGGGCGGCATGGATATGGGCATGTAACGTGATGCGGGTGCTTTGCCTGCGGACAGTCCAAAGCCCGGCCGCAAGGCCGGGCTTCTGTTTGTGTGTACGGGCTTGCCTGTGTATGCCGCGGGAGCGCATGCCGGGCGTTGCTGTGCTATCCTGCGCGCTCATGGCCATTGCCAGTTTGCCCTGGTACGACCTGCCGGAAATCCGCGACGCCACGGATCAACTGTGGCGCGCGGTCTGTGCCGCCTGCCGTGACGCGGGTATTGAGTTCGCGCCCGACAACCTCGAACGCGAGCTGGATTACCGCGAACAATGGGGGCACCCGAACCTGATGTTCACGCAATGCTGCGGCTACGACGTGGCCGTGGATGCCGGCAGGTCGCTGCGCGCCGTTGCCGCCCCGCGGTTTGCCTTTCCCGGCTGCACCGACCATTTTCACAGCAGCTATATCGTCGTGCGCGACGACGACCCGGCCTGGGGTGTGGCCGACCTGCGCGGGCGGCGCGCGGCGCTGAACAATGTTTCGTCGCACAGCGGTGCCAACGCCCTGCGTGCCGTGATCGCTCCGTTTGCGCGCAACGGCCGCTTCTTCAGCGAGGTGCGTCTGTCGGGGGCCCACGTGGCCAGCCTTCAGATGCTGCATGACAACCAGGTGGACGTCGCCTGTGTGGATTGCGTGACCTGGGGCCTGCTGGAAATGCACCGGCCCGCGGCGATCCGGGGCGTGCGCAAGATTGCCCAGACGCCGCTGGCACCCGTGCCGCCCTATGTGACCAGCATGCGTTACGGCAGGGTGTTTGCCCGCAAACTGTGCGGCGCGCTTCAGCGCGCCCTGGCGGATCCGGCACACAGCGCGGTCTGCCGGGCGCTTGGCATTGCCGGCGTTACGCCCGTGGACAACACCCTGTATGACCGCATTCTGGCCTTTGAGGCCGTGGCGATGGAACACGAATACTACGAACTGCCCGCGCCGGCGGGTTCACGGCTCAGCGGCCGCCGTCCGGCCTCGACCTGATCCGGCGCCGCCGCGCCGCGCCCCACAGCGCAAGGACAGCCAGCGCCGCCACAGGCGGAGCCGCGCCGGCAACCGCGCAGCCGCCCGAGTCGCTTTTCTTGCCGCCGTTGTTGCGTGGCGCCGAAGCCAAAGCGCCCTGGTTGATCCAGTCGCGGATCAACGCCTGCTCGGCCAGGCTCATCGGAGTGCCGGGCCTCATGCGCACACCCACCTGGGGCTGGTGCGCGTTGACCTTTTCAAACAGGTAGCTCAAGGCGTGGTTGCCCGGCTGAACCAGATTCAGGCCCGGCACCTGCGTGCTGGGCACGCCGACCAGCGCGGCGTAGCTGACACCCGGCCCGAGCGCCAGGCCGGCACTGCCGCCCAGCGCCGTGTGGCAGCCGGTGCAGGCGTTGTTCCAGATGGGCTGGATCTGCGTTTCATAGTCAACATTCGGTGTCACGCCGGTGCCGCTGAGGTCATCAAAGCCGCCGGGGGTGGTCAGCACGCCCACAGTTACATTGCGTGTGACCAGGCCGGTTATGGGCATGGCCTGGCTGAAAATTGTGGCGATGTAGCTTGCGGTTCCGGTGTCGCCGACCACGTCAAAGTGAAACGTTGCCCCGCCGTCGCCGGCGGCAACCGGAACGTAGTAGTAACCCAGGGCGTCTGTTTCCGTGCGGTGGTTGATGCCCGTGGGCGGAATGCCGCTGCCGGCCAGATAATCACGCCCGCCGCCGAACGCGTACAGCGCCGTCGGTGTCGCGCGTGCCGCGCCCATGTCCAGTACCGCCGGCTGGCCGGTGGTGGTGGTTACCCGGCCGGCCAGGGCCAGGCTGCTGAGAAAAAACGTCAGGCTCTGGCTGTGCGACGAGGCGCTCTGGCTGACCGCAAAACCGATGCGGCCGGGTTCCATGCCGTCGGCGGCGGGCTCGCCGGCGCTGACCACGACGCCGTTGGCCGTAAGCTGCACGTTGACCGTGACGTTGAACGACCCGCCGGTTACGGCAATCGCGTTGCTGCCGGCGCCCAGCCCGCCCGGAAAAGGCAGCGGCGTGGTCCCGTCCATCTGGTACAGCCGCAGTTCGGTGGCCGCCGACAGCAGCGTGGCCGGCAGCGCCTCGGCGTTGAAGATCTGGCCGGTCAGGGTCAGCGCCGTGGACTGGTACACCGTGACCTGCGCGGTTTCTACATCCTGCAGGCCCGAATTGTCCTGCACGGTCAGCGTGACGGTGTAGACGCCGGGGGTGCCGTAGGTGGTCAAAGGATTGGTGGCGGTGCTGGTCTGCCCGTTGCCGAAGTTCCAGTGGCGCGACACGATCGTGCCGTCGGGGTCGTTGCTGGTGTCGGTGAATTGCACGTTCAGGGGGGCCGGCCCGCTGGCCGGGCTGGGGCTGGTTGTGAAGCCCGCCACGGGCGGGGTTCCGCCCACGCGACGGATACGCCCGACGGTGTACCAGCCGCCCACACTTTCACCGTTGCCGCTTTGCGTGAAATAGGCCCAGCCGTCAGGCCCGATTTTCAGATCCGTGGCGTACAGCCCCTGAATGAACGGCTGGCCGCCGTCGGCGGCAATGGCGTTGAGCACGTTGTGCTGCGTGCCTGAGATGCGCCAGCGCTGGATGTTGCCCCCGCCAAGCCAGTTGCTGTGCAGCAGCGTGGCGCTGGTTGGGTTGGCCGGATCGGCGAACACCCCGCCCGCGGCGATATCTATGCCTATCTTGGACGCTGGCGAACGGTGCAGCACAACACATTCCTGGCTGCCCACCGGGGGCGGGTTGAAAAACGGGCTGGAATCACCCTGGGTCGCGCTGGTCGAGTTCCAGGCCCCGTCGGCGCCGCGCTGGATCCATGTTACGCGATCCTGCAGTGTCGTTGTCATGTTGCTGGGCCCGCCGTTTTCGCTGGCGTACAGGGCGTCGGTTACCGGATTCTGCGGGTGAAACGCAAACCGGAACGGGTTGCGGAAGCCCGTGGCCCATATGCGCGACCGCACCGAGGTCGTGCCTGTGGCTGCGGCGTAAAACGGGTTGGTGGTCAACCCTTCGCCGGTGCTTTTGTGAATGCGCAGAATCTTGCCGTGGTAATAGTCAAGATTCGGGGCCAGACCAATGTTGCCGTCATCGCCCAGCGCCACGTACAGGTGGTCGTTTTCGCCGGGCCGGAACCCGATGTCTCCCGCGCGGTGAAACGCTGCGGCGCGCGGCAGGCCCGACAACAGCACAACCTCGCTGCCGGCGGCCATCGTGTTGTAGCCGGCCTCGGCCGTGACGCGCGTGATGCGCTGGTCCGTGCCGGTCGTGTATTGCAGGTACATGTACCGGTTGGAGGCAAAATCGGGATCCAGTGCCATGCCCAGAAGCCCGGCTTCCTGGGCGTAGTCCACCTGCGATTGCAGGTTGGCAAACAGAGTCGCGGCCTGGTACCCGCCGCTGCCGTTGGGCTGCATTACGTGGATGCGCCCGCGCTTTTCGGCAAAATAAAAGCGCCCGCCGGGCCCGAACTCCATGCAGATGGTGCCCGCGCCCGGGTTGGCAATTGTGTCTATGGTGAAGTTCGGGTCCGTGATCGTGACCTGGGCGGCACAGGCCGAAGCCAGCATCACCGTCAGCAGCGCAACTTTCATGGTGTCCTCCGGGCCCGGTAACCCCCTGAATGCGCTGTTCAGGATAGCAGGTTCGCCAATCGTCCCCACCGCACGCGGTGGTAAGCTGTGTGCGCCCAAGTCGTTTTTTTGACCCGTGGATGCCCCGTGGCGCATTCCAGACAGGTGATGACTGTGGCTGCGCTTGACAAACGTGTTGACTTTGAGGCTTTGGTCCACACGCATCAGGCGGGTGTGTGGCGCTATCTGCGGTTTCTTGGCTGTTCGCGGTCCGAGGCCGAAGACCTGACACAGGAGACGTTTCTGGCCGTCTGGAAAAGCGGCTTTGAACAATACAGCGACGCGGCCACGGCGGCCTATCTGCGCACCACGGCGCGCTCGCGCTTTCTGATGATGCTGCGCGCCCGCGGGCGCCGGCCCAAGGAAAGCGACCTGGCCGAGATTGACGCCGACTGGCTGGCAATGACGCAGGAAGGCGAGGCCTGGGACGAACGGATGGACGTGCTGCAGAAGTGCATGCAGCCGGTGACGGGCAAGGCCCGCGAGGCGCTGGATCTGTGCTATCGGCTGGGTTTGACGCAGGCGGAAATCGCGGACCGGCTGGAAATGAAGCCCGAAGGCGTCAAAACGCTGTTGCGACGTGTGATTGAAAAGCTGCGCCAGTGTATGGAGGCGAAACTCAAGTGGCCCGCTCAAGAGAACGCCTGATCGAGCTGATGCTCGAGGAAGCCCACGGCAATCCGCCCCCGGATCTGTCGCGCCGCATCATGCGCTCGCTGGATCAGCCGGTGCCGGCCTCGTCGCCGGTGGCTGAAGCGGTGCAGCCCCGCGGCGCGGTTCTGCGGCCGGCGTTTCCGTGGCACTGGTTTGCCGCCGCCGCGGCCGCCGCTGTGCTGCTGGGTGCCGGCCTGGCGCTTGTCTTCAGCGGCAAGGATACCCCCGCCCCGCAGCCTGAAATTGCCACACCGGGCACCAATGTTCCGGTGCAGCCGGCGCCTGCCCCTGCCCCCAAGCCCGCGCCGCGCCCCGAGCCGGCGCCGCAGCCTGAACCTCGCGTTCAACCCCGGCCCCAGCCCGAACCGGAAACGCCACAACCCGAGCCGCGGCCGGTTCCGCAGCCGCAGCCCGAACCGGAACCGGAACCTCAACCTGCCCCCAGGCCGCCCGAAGAAGTCGAGCGCCCGGCACCCGAGCCCGAGGCCCCCAAACCCGGCCCCACGCCCGAGGAACCCAAGCCCGCCCCCGGCCCGGTGGTGGACGACACGCCCAAGGGCCCGGCGCCCCAACCGGTGCCGGAACGTCCGCCCACCGAGGCGCCCAGAACCGGTCCCGTGCGCGTCGCGCTGGTGATGTACCAGAGCGCCAACGCGCGCCTTTCCTACAAAGAGGCCGGCGCTGCGCGCTTTACCGAGGTCAAGGGCGATCTGGAGCTCATGTCGGGCTGGACGCTGTCAGCCCGCCACCCGGTGCTGCTTGATCTTGGCCAGGGCAAGCGGGCCTGGTTTGAGGGTGAACTGGGCCTTGATGTGGTTGAGGGCAACCCGGTACTTGAGGTCATCAAGGAAGGCGTCTTTGTGGATGCGCTGGGCGCCAAGGGCGCGATTACCATCCGCCGCGAGGGAACCTCGATTGAGGTCAGCGACGCCGCCGTGCTGGCCGAGCGCATGTCCACGGTCAAGGACGGTCTTGAGATTTCGTGCCTTGACGGCGAGGTGGTCTGGGGCGAAAGCCGGCTCAACGCCGGCCAGGGCGCCACGATTTCCGGCCGCGGCTTCAAGCGCACCAAGGCCGAGGGTGCGCGCCTGCGTGAAAAGACGCTGTTCAAGGACTGGGCCCGGGCCCAGAACCTGGTGCGCGAAGATTTTGACGGCCGCATGGGCGAACGCCTGTACGCCGGCGAGATCGAGAACGGCGTGGTCATCGGGCCCGGTGGCCGCGAGGTCAGTGTGGGCTGCTACCTGCCCCAGCCGCGCGAAGCCGGCGAGCGAACCTATGTGCGTGTGCGCATGCGGGTGACGGCGCACACCGGCCTGTACGTTCAGGTGATCGGCGACGACGGCAAGGCGCGCTACGGCAAGGAATTTCTGGTTCCGGCCGGGCAGTGGGTGACGCTGAAGTTTCCGGTGCTGGCCAACCGCGAGGGCGACAACGGCATGCGCGGCGTGCAGAAGCCGCCCGAAAAGCCCGAACCCGGCGCCAAGGATGCCAGGGAAAAGGACGCCAAAGACGCCAGAGAAAAGGATGCCCGTGGCAACGCCGAAAAGTCCGAAGGCAACGGCCTGCTGGTAAAGTTTCAGGTTCTTACCAAGGTCAAAGGCACGCAGATCGAGATAGACTGGGTTGAAATCGGCGACGAACTGCCGGGCAAGTAACCAGACAGGTGGGGGAGTCATGCTGCGTAGAACTGCGGTTGCTCTTGGGTTGCTGCTGGCCCTCGGTGCGGTGGCCAGTGGCCAGGAATTGACCGACAAAAACTACGAAGAGATCCGGCGCCAGATCATGCCCACGGCGGCAGAAGAAGAATGGCGCAAGATCGAGTGGCACCCCACCCTCTGGGACGGCGTGATCAAGGCCCAGAAAGACGACAAGCCAATAATGTTCTTTGCCATGAACGGCCACCCGTTTGGCTGCACGTGAAACAACGGCGTGATTGCCAGACGGTCTGTCTGGACGGACAAGCAGGTGGTGGCTCTGGCCAAAGATTTTGTCTGCTGCGCCGATGAAGTCTGGCGGCTGCAGAATCTTGGTGATCCCGATTGCGTGTATTTCCGCCAGTGGTGCGACCTGGGCGGACAGCTTAACGGCGACGGCGCCCAGACCACACGCCAGGGAACCTATTGCGTCAGCCCCAGCGGACGCTTTCTGGGTTCGTGCAACTCGCGCAGCCCCGAAGTCATGGCCGCCATGCTGCGCACGGCGCTGGCGCGCTGGAAGGACCTTGACAAGAAGTCCCGGCTGCTGGACTACGACCCGGCCGACCGCGTAAAGGACATCAACCGCGCCGAAAAGCATTACCCCGCCGACGGCCTGGTGCTGAAGGTGCACAGCCGCGACCTGAACCGCACCGGACTCAACCCGGCTGACTGGCGCACCCACGCGCTGAACCTGGACTTCTGCTGGTTCCGCAAGGAAGAAATGCAGCGTCTTGTCCCCAGGGACACATTCACCAGGGACACACGGTGGGATCTGCCGGACGACCTGGTGCGGCGTTCGCTGCGCCTGAGCGTCAAGGACAACGTGCGCGGCCAGACGCCGCCGTTCAGCAACGAACAGGTCGAAAAGGCCTTCATCAAGTGCAAGGTGGACAAGATCAAAAAAGGCGTGGTCTACTTCGACATGGAAGGCGAAGTGAAGCTTGCCGCCGAGGGCCGCGGCATTGAGGGCAAAATCCGCGGCAAGGGCGCCTGGAACGTGGCCACTTCCAAGTTTGAGCAGTTCGACATTGTCATCTCCGGCACGCGCACAGGTCGCACCCAGTACAACGCCCGCGAAGACGACACCGCCGCGGCGGGTATCGGTTTTGTGTTTACAATGGCCGGCGACAAGCCGATTGACCGCATCGCCCCCGCCGAGTTCGGCAGTTACGGCTGGCGATAGAATGCTGCCATAAAACCTCAGGCCCGCCGCGCGTGCGGCGGGCCGTGTGTTTTCTGGCGGAGGAGGAGGGATTCGAACCCCCGATGACCTTGCGGCCACTCCGGTTTTCAAAACCGGCGCAATCAACCACTCTGCCACTCCTCCGCTGGCACAAGAATAACGGGTGGCGGATTCCGCGCAACGCGGATCAACCCCGCCGGACATCGCGCTGGAGCTTTTCAATTTCGTCCAGCAGGCGGATGAACTTTCGCCCGAACGCCGTGAAGTGATACTCCACGCGCGGCGGCACCTGAGCGAAAACGCGCCTTTCCACGATGCCGAAACGCAAAAACTTGTTCAGGCGTTCGTTGAGCACCTTGGTGGTCAGCCCGCGCGTGCTGCGCCGCAGCGCACCGGGCCGGTGGATGCCCTGCCGGATCCGGGCCAGCACGTGCAGCGACCATTTGCACCCGACGATGCTTTCAACCATTGCGTGGACACTGTGGTTCGGTTTTACGCGGGTTTTCATTCGGCCTGCGGACCCATTCCACACCGGAAAGTAACCACCGCACCGGAAAGTGCCTGCTTGGCGCGGGTTTGCGGTCGCCTATGCTTGCCGCATCGCGCAGCCAATCAAGGAGAATTCACATGAAAACGAAAGCCGTATTCTACCACGCCGGTTGCAAGGTCTGCGTAGCCGCCGAAAAGATCGTGGCCGCCGGGCTTGATCCGGCCCGCTATGACCTTGAAGTCGTCCACCTGGGCCAGGCCAAACAGCGCCTGCCCGAGGCCGAACGGGCCGGCGTGAAGTCCGTGCCCGCGCTGGTGATTGCCGGACAGGCCTTTCACATCAATCATGGCGCGGACCTGAGCGCGTTGAAGTAGCTACGGCTGTTCCAGGAACTGCAAACTGGCGTAGCGGATGTTGGCGTCAAGCTGGTCCGGGATCCACTTGTCGTTGAGCCACACCAGGCGCACGGTGTGGGTTCCGGACAGCTTGCCCAGTTTCATGCGGCCGGTCTGCACCGCCGTGCTGTTGGCCAGAATGCTGAGATTGCCTTTCTTTGTGCCGTCCACCCACACCTCGACATCAAACCGGTACTGGTTGTCCACCAGGCCCTGGTTGGTGCAGCCCAGAAGAATGTCAAAGCTGCCGCCCTCAACGCCGGGTTCGGGTGCCGGGCCGAAATCCACCGACCATTCAATCCAGTGGTTGGACCAGGCCGTGTAAATGCCGGGGTCCTCAGGCTTGCTGTCGGGAAACCAGCGCTCCGCGTCCTGAACCGCCGTGTAGTCGCGCGGCCGGATGTTGAGTTCGCGGCCGGGATAAAGGTCTATATCCAGCGGGCCCGAGGCCGCGGCCTGGGCGGTCATGGGGTCATTGATCGTGCGCGGAAAGTAGCCGACCTTTTCCAGCACGATGGAATTCACCAGCCACTCGATCTTCTGCACGTACTCGCCTCCGGCCGACGAAAGCTCAAATGTCTGGGTGCGCGGCGCGGGCGGCTTGCCGCCGTCCTGGGGCGGCAGCACTTTTTCAATCGCCTTGAGGCTGACCTGGCTGATCGGCGCCTGGGTGTACCGGTCGCGCAGCCGCAGCCATAACACAGGCTTGCGGTCGGAAAACCTGACCTGCACGCCGGAATCTCCGGGCTTTACGCCCCATTGTACGGCACTGACAAAGTCGTCGTGGGTGGCGACCAGAAAGCTGGTCTTTGGGCCGGGGTTGGCGATTTCGAACCAGCCCGCGGCGTCGGTCAGGCTGCTGGTCAGTGTCGGATCACCCAGCGCCAGCACCGCCGCGCCGGCCACGCCCGCGCCGTCGGGGTCAACAACCTGGCCGGTGATGCGCACATAGCCGGTGTTTTCAAACACCACGTCTTCAAACGGCTGGGCGATCTGTGTCGCGTCGCCGGATTTGTTGCTTTGCTGCTTTCGCCGGACACAGCGGCGCGTGACCAGCGGTTCGGTTCCCTTGCACAGTGTCAGCCACGGCGCGTCGCGGGTGTCCCAGGTGCCGCGCAGGGTGCAGCAGCCGGCCAGAGGTTCCGGCGTTTCGCCGTTGCGGGGCTTCACCGGCGTGGCGGCGAACAGGGCCAGCGCCTGGGAACGCCGCGATTCGTGCCAGCGCTGGGGGTCAAGTTCGCCGGTGCACACCACCTTCAGGCCGTTTTCGCTGAACTGGGTGGCGTCACAGTTCACGTCAAAGGGTTCCTCGGGCGCCCAGAAGATGCCCAACTGGTTGAACTCGCCGGGGCGCAGCGTCTCAATCGGCATGCCGGCCACAACCTGGAACACGCGCAAGTCACCGCCGATTTCGCCCGCGGCTTCCACGATCATGCCCACGGGCGGGTGATACAGCGGCCCCCTGGGCGCGACGGGAATCGTGCCCGTGAACTCGCCCTTGGCGTTGGCCACCAGTTCCGTGGCCACCACATACAGCGGCCCGGCGTGCCGGCCCGACCACGGCAGAAACGAAAGCATCGAGATTTTGGCGTTGGCGATGCCCTCGTTCGACAGCGGTGACATCACCTTGCCGGCAACCGGCGTTGCCACCATTTCGGGCGGCTCAAGGCCTTCTTCGGCGAAGCTCTGCTGCCATTGTTGCGGGTCCAGTGAACGCACAAGCCCACGGGTGTTCGAGGTTCCGTTTTCGGGTGTGCTGGTGACACGGGTGTTGTGGGCCGCGCGACCGCCGTTGCGCCGGGCCAGTTCGGCCTGTTCACGCGCGGTCAACGGCCGGTCGGGGTTGCCCTGTGCCGCGGGCGGGTTCGTGCCGCCGGGGCCGGGCGATGTGGACTGACCGGTCGGGCTGCCTTGTGGCTGGTCGCCCTGGGTTCCTGGCGGCCGCGCCGGATCGGGGCGCACGATTTCGGGGTCGGCGGATTCCCTGGCGGCCCCCGGGCTTGCCCGGCCGGGCGTGTCCTGGCCCGGATCGGTCGCGGCCAGATCATTGGCGTGTGCGCCCGCGTTGCCCGGACGCGGCCGGTCCTGGGTCGCGCCGGATGCACCCCTGGGGTTCAGGCCTGCGGCCGGGTCCAGAATCAGCCACGCCGCAAGACCGCCCAGCAGGACGGCCAGAACAAGAATCAGAAGAACGCGCCGTTGGTTCATGCGGAAACAGAAACAGGGCCGCTAACAGTATGACTGTTAACGACCCTGTTGCCAGAAAATCAGGCTTTACTTGCCGTGGCCGGCGCCAACCAGGGTTTCTGCCACGTCGGCCGTGACCGGCGCGCCCTCGTAGGCATCGTGGACGTTGATCTTGACGGCGGTGGCCTTTTCCTTTTTGACCATGTTGATGTGGCCGCCTTCGCCGAACTTGTTGGCCGAGGTGTTTACCTCGTTGAGGGCGTAGTCAAACTTGTATTCCCTGGCCACGACCTTGTCGGCGTATTCGCGCAGGTGAATGAAATAGGCCATGTAGCTGACCGTCTGCAGCAGCGCAGCCGGCGCCAGCTTGAAGGTGTTCCACAGCATGCGCCAGGCAAAGCGGCGTTTTTCGGCCCCGCCCAGCAGGTAATACCGGGCGATCTTGAACGTGGCGGCCAGCAGGTGCGGTTTGGGGCGCCCCAGAGGCTTCTGCAGCCACTTGCGGTCGGGGTCGTCCACATGGTTGTGTTCGCCCTCGCGGCCGGCGGGGTTTTTGGGCACCACGCGGTG
This sequence comes from Planctomycetota bacterium, assembly GCA_015075515.1. Taxonomy (GTDB): domain Bacteria; phylum Planctomycetota; class UBA8742; order UBA2392; family UBA2392; genus H3-PLA7. The sequence continues at coordinate 450,076 of JABTUE010000003.1, read as the reverse complement.
CTTGCCCCACTGGCGCACGTTGGAAAGCCAGCGGTCACCCACGGCATCCCAGGTGTAGATGCGCGCAAACAGTTCGCGGTAACCGTTGATCAGGTCTTCGTAGCTGATGTTCAACGGTTCAACGTTGGTGAAGCTCAGGGTGTTGTTGCCCTGGGCCGCGCTGCGCAGGCGCCCGGCCTTTTCCAGCCGTTCATACAGCGGCGTGCGCGGAATCGCCTGCAGAATACCCAGCATCACAATCGGGATGCCCGCTTCCTGCAGGAACTTGTACTGGTCTTCGAAGATGCCCTTGTCGTCGTTGTCAAAGCCGACAATCATGCCCGCAACGGTGACCATGCCGTAGGCCTGGATGATCTTGATCGCGTCGGCCAGAGGCGTGGCGGCGTTCTGGAACTTCTTGGTTTCCTTCAGCGAACTGGCGCGGGGCGTTTCAATGCCCAGAAACGCTTCCGTCACGTTGGCATAACGCAACAGCTCCAGCAGTTCCTTGTCACGGCAGGCGTCCACGGACATCTCGATATAGAAACTCACCGGGTGCTTGCGCGCACGATTCCAGTCGCCCACGGCCTTGAGCATTTTCTTGGCGTAGATGCGGTCGCCCACAAGGTTGTCGTCGGCAATGGTGATGAAATCAACGCCGGCGTCGGCCCACTGCTGGAGTTCCCGAACCACGTTCTCGACCGGCTTGCTGCGCACCTTGCGTCCGTAGGTCACGATGATGTCGCAGAACTCGCACGAGAACGGGCAGCCGCGGGTGGTCTGGATGCAGCCCAGGCGGTAGGCCTTGGTCTTGAACAGGTCCACGCGCGAGCCGGGGCTGTCGCGCATGTCAATTTTCTCTTCCTGGATGTAGTGGTTCTTGTGGTTGCCGGCCAGCCATTCGCGCAGAAATTGGGGCCAGGTGTATTCGCCCTCGCCCTCAAACAGCACGTCACAGTGGGGGCGGCAGCGTTCGGGCAGAACGTTGCAGATCGGGCCGCCCATGCACACCAGCTTGCCGCGGCGGCGGAACTCGTCGGCGATTTCGAACAGCCGTTTTTCCTGGATCGCCATGGCCGACAGCGCCACCAGGTCGCATTCTTCGTCGAAGTCAATTTCTTCGATGTTTTCGTCCACGATCTTGTGTTCAAACTCGGGCGGTGACAGTGCCGCGATCGTGGCCAGGCCGATAGGCGGCATGATGGTCTTGAATCCGCCGATGTCCTTGATGAAGCCGAAGCTCCAGAACGACGGCGGAAACTTCGGGTACACCATCAACACCTTCTTCTTGCGTGGTGTGTTGTCCGCGCTCATCTTCGTCTCCGGAATCGAATCATGCTGCAACGCGGCACTATAGCGCCGCTGGGGCTCCAGCGGGCGGATAATTCTGTGATAAGCCCGACACCGTGGTTGCAACGTCAGCCTTTGGCGCCGGTTGCATTGCCCTGTTTGCACGCCGCTTTGATTATCGGACGGTGCCCGGCCTAAAGCCAGTGGCGCGACTTGCCGAACAACAGGGCCCCGGCCGCACACCAGCGGCGCGCCGGGTTGGCAACTCAAACAGGGAGAACCCATGGACGACAAGAAAAAGTTTGTCGCTTCGGTCTTTGAACACAACATTGATGTCACCATTGGCGAGCTTTCGCGCCAATTGCGCCAGGCTTTCGGCAAGGGCGTGGGGTTTGTCGAGATCAAACGCCTGCGCGAGGCCTGGCTGGGCGGCACCTTTGACCGCGTGTGGGACGAGATTTTCCGTGACGAGCCCACCTGGCAGGCCAGCGCCGCCGGCGCCAAGGAGCGCGGCGACCGGCGCAAGAAGCTGAAGGTGCGCGGACGCCGCCGCGTGGACAAGGACAAGATCAGTCTGGCCGGCATGCGCGGGCATCTGGTGGTGTACCGCACGCCGGACGGGTTTCTGAACTCGCAGCAGTTTGATTCGCGCCGCCGCGCCGAAGAACTGGTGCGCCAGCTTCTGCGCGAGGGCATCAAGGCCGACCAGATCGGCTGGTTCCGGCGCAACGAGCTGGATCCGGCGCTGGCGGCCTGAGCCGCCGCCCGGAAAAAGACCCGCCGTCGGGCGGGTCTTTTTTGTGCGTCAGTCGGTGGGCCGGTCAATGCCGTCGCCGTCGGGGCGTCGCGGCGGCGGGGGCGGCTTGGCGCTTTCCTTGTTATCGCCCGAACCGGGCAGCCAGGGGTTGGCTTCCTTGGCGCCCTTGCCGCTGCTTTGTCCGTGTCCGCCATCCTCAACTTCATCCATGGCCGGCACGGGCTTGCCCTCGGCGTTGAGCTTCAGGGCCTGTGCCAGCACACTGCCGTGCAGCCAGCCGAATTGGCCGTCAGCGTACAGCACAAAGTGACCGCCCAGCGTGTCGGCTTTTTCCTGGTACAGCACGATCATGCCCGATGTGTAATCACGCACGTGCGCGGCCACGTTGCCCGGCGCCAGCCTGAACGCGCACCACCCGGCCTTTTCATTGGCCTCGATCGTCGCGGCGGTTTCGGCGTTGACCCAGGAGGGCAGCTTGCCGTCTTCGTCGCGCTTGATCTGGTCCAGTGTGGTCCAGCCCAGGTTCCCGCGCCCGCCAGTCCAGCGCGCATCAAAAGGCGTTTGCAGGTGGCCCGCGCGCAGCGCGCCGGACTTGACCAGTTCGGCCAGGTCAAACGATTCGGCGCCGTCTTCGGCCTTGCGACGCAGCACGTTGTTCACCGCGCGCAGGTTTTCTTCGGTGTAGCTGAAGGCTTCGCGGTCGGCGCCGCCGCCTTCAAACACCAGCGCCTTGGTGTCCTCAAACATGGCGCCGAAATCCGGCAGGCCGGTAATACGCATGGCCAGTTCAATGCCGTCTTTGGCTTCGCGGGTGCGCAGGGCGAAGGTGAAGTCGGTCATGTGGGCGTTGACGTTGGCATCCAGCGGCGGGCGGGCAAAGCGGTCAAGGCGGCGCATGTTGGCCTCGATGCTTTCGCGTTCGATGCGGGCAATCGCGCCCCAGTCAATTTCCAGAAACTTGCTGCCCTCGGCGGTGAAGCCGGCGCGCTCGCCCTTGAGCGAGGCGTCCACCATGGATTTGAGCGACGCGACCAGCGGCGCGGTGCCTTCTTCGGCGCTGTCGGCCATGGTCACGCTGATCAGCAAAGCATCTTTTGTGATGGCATAGCCGTAGGGGCGCTCAGGGCTCACGTGGAACGTGACACCCTGGTAACCCACGGCCTCCATGCCGCGAAACACGCCCTGGGGGTCCTTTTCGCGCGCGCGCTGGATGATTTCGGCGGCCTTTTTGGGGTCACGCAGATGGATCACAACGCCGACACTGCCGGCGCGCACCAGGTCAAGCATGCCGCGGCGGTAGCGGGCCTTGGCGGCTTCGGGGTCAATCGCGGCAAAGGCAATCACCTGCTCGCCCAGCACGGACAGCAGCTCGTCGGTGCTGGTGCCGAACTCGGCCAAAGCCTTGTCCAGTTCGGCCAGGGCCTTGTCGAGTTCGGTCTGTTTGGCCTCGGGTTCGCGGGCCTGGCCGTTGAGCAGTTCGCCCAGGTCGCCCAGCATGCGCAGGGGGCCGACGTTTTTGGGCAGCCAGGGGTTGTCGTCGTCGGGGCTGCGCGGTTTTTCGGGTGTGTCGGGTTTGCGCGGCTCGATGCTGTCGGGCTCGCGGTCGCGGCGGCCCCAGGGCATGAAGCCCGAAGATTCCAGTTCGGTGCCGACCTTTTCGAGGTCACGCGCGAGTTCCAGCAGGTTGCCCCAGGTCTGGCGCGCGTCACCAAGCTGGGCGCCCAGGGTCACCACCGCGCCCGCCGGCACATAGCGCAGCGCGGTGAACTTCCTGCTTTCAATGGCGAATTTTTCCAGCAGCCTGGTGGGCCGGCGCGTTTTGAGCGTCGCGGCCAGAGTTACCCCGCGTACGGACTCTTCGTAGTCCATGTCAAAAACGACGTAACGGTATTCGCGGAACTGCAGCCACGAGTCAATCTGGCTGTAGATCTTGGGCGCGTCCACGCCGGCCTGTTCCTTGCTGGGCAACAGACGCTCAATCAGGTTCTGGATTTCGCGGCCGACGACAAACACGCTCAGGTCGTGCTTTTTGCGCGCCGTGCGCCATTCCAGAAACTCGGGGCGGCCGGAAAGGCTTTCGCCGGGGTCGGGTTCGTGCCACCGGTCAATCGCCTCGCGCATCGTGCTTTCGAAGTTCGAAATCAGAATGCTGGATCCGGCCTCGGCTACGTAGTAGCGGTTCATGCCGAAATAGTTTGTGGGGCGCGGGCCGGGGCCTTTCTCGCCCGGGTTGGGTTCGCCGGGGTCTTTGGGCGTTTCTTCGGGATTTACAGGCCCGTTGGTGTCCACGCGGTACAGCAGGCAGCGCGTGTTACGGTACTCGAAAGTGCGCGAAAGGTATTCGGAAAGAAACGCGGGCTTGAGGTCCACCTTTTTGCCGGGCTTGAGCCGCACATGCACCAGATACTTGGGGCCGTCCAGCGTGACATCCACCAGGCCGATTTCGACCTGTTCCATGGCCTCGTAGGAGCCGAAGATGTAGTCCAGAATTGCCTGGGCGCGGCGGGCTTCGTCGCTGTCGGGGTTGTTCTTGAACTCGTCGTTCAGGCTCTGCTGGGTCAGGTTGCGCAGGCGCCAGCCGCCCTTTTTGTCGGTGCCGAACAGGCGGTACAGCACGTCGGGCCGGTCGCTGACCATGTACATCAGGGTGCCGGCACGCGGGATCAGGTCGCCCTCGGCGGGGGGCTGCTTGGCGGGTTGCTGGGCCCAAAGCGGCGTGCAGCAGGCCACCGCGGTGGCCAGAAATGCGGCCAGCACCAGCCATTTGGGTTTGCTGGGTGCGGGGTCATGTGCTGAGGGCATCATTTGTCGTTCTCCTCGTCATCTTCGTCTTCGGGTTTGCCGGCCCCGTCGGGCGTGTCCAGAATCGCTTCAACTTCTTTGGTCGGCTGGTCAGCCGGCACCCGAACCGTTCGTTCGTTGCCGTCGTCGTCAATGATTACAACTTCCACGCTGGTGTCCTCGACGGCAGGCCCGTCCTGGTCGTCCGAGGCCGGCTTTGTCTCGAACAACGGGCGCAGCGGCGTGGCATAGGCCGCATCGTCCACGCGTTCGCCGCGTGCGGCGCGCTCGATGGCGTCTTTCAACTGCGCCGGGGGCAGCGCCACGATGTGATTGTTCCACAACACGCACAGGTGAAGGTTGCGTAACCCGGGCCTGGGCTGGTAGGCCAGCAGCACCGCCTGGCGGATATCCACGTCACGGGGAACAGCGGCCAGGGTGTAACGCAGACTGCTTTCGGCGTCGTCGGTGGCGCCGTAGGGGTCAATCGCCCATTCGGGTCTGGCCAGATAGCCGTTGTCCAGCAGCGCCGTGGTGTCATTGGCCGGCGCGCCCTTCAATGCCAGGTGCGCCACGGCCGCCGCGCGGATGCGCAGCAGGTCATCGCGAACCTCGAAGTTGCGGGTGACATCGCGGTAGTGGTTGCCCAGTTCCTTGAACCGCGCAGTTTCGGGAATACCCGCGGCGGACAGGCGCATCTCGACCAGTGTTTCGGCGCTGCGGGTGCCGCCGACCAGCACGGCGCTGGAAAAGAAGCGCGCCAGTTGCGGCACCGGGTTGCGGTCTTTGGTGGTATCGTCGCGGTCCACGACCTGGGGTTCGTCGTCCCAGCCGTCCCAGTCCCAGCGCGACATGCTGTTGTAGGCTTCGGCAATCAACTGCAGCAGCGCGCCCAGGTTCAGGTACAGGCCCACGTTCTGGGCCTGCCACATGTCGGCGCGGGCGCGCGCGAACGACGCGCTGGCGGCCAGGCTGCGGCCCTTTTGGCGCATCTGGGCCATACGCCGCACGGCCGGGGCGTCGCCGAACACGAATACACCCTGCAGACCCTGGCGTGCCGGCACAAAGGCAAACGCGGCGCGGTTGTGGGTGGCGGCGTGAATCTCGATACCGCCGATGACTTCCACGGGGCTCAGTTCGCCTTCCATTTCGCGGGCGCCGGTGCCCAGCATGCCCGGCAGAACCTTTTCAAAAAAGTATTCCTGGGCGGCCTTGCAGTCGCGCAGACCCAGCATCACCAGCGTGCCCGGCCGGTCATGGCGGGGGCCTTCGGTGTCTTCCTGTACCGGCAGCACCACCAGCGCCTGGCCGTCGGCCAGGTGACGCAGGAACTCGCGGTGGTTGTGGCCCTCGTCGGCAAGCTGCTTTTCCCACCGGTTCCATTCCTCGACGATTTCGGTTTTTCCGGCCTCGTTGGCGCGGCCGACAAAGAAGGCTTTGCACTGGTCATACAGCCGGTTGAAGTCGTCCACACAGGTGGTCATGGCGAACACGGTGTCTTCGGGCATCAGGTCCAGCAGCGGCATCGGCCGCGCCGGCACACGCAGGGCGTCAAGCCACCCCGGCGCGTTGTGGAAATTCAGGCGCGCCTCGACCCGGGCCTGGACCGCCGGGCCCCGGTTCAGCCACAGCGCGGCGGCAAAACTCTTGAGCTGTTCGTACTGGGTGATGCCGGCCCAGAACGCGGCGTCCGTGCCTGCGGGCATGATCTCACGCAGCAGAAGATCCAGAATCGGGCTGGAGCCCCGGTCGCCCGAAAGTCTTTCCGTGGTGTTGATCAGCGCCTGGATGTTCACAAACAGCAGGGCCGCGGGCTTGTCAAAGTCCTTCAGCGCTTCCTGGTAGCGCCTGTTGCCCAGCAGCGTGTCGGCCGGGTCTTCGGGGTACAGCAGGCCGTCAATCGCGTCCTTGCAGCCCGACATGCTGCCGGCCAGCACCAGAAAACGCGCGTCAAGAATCGCGGCATGGATGTCCAGCGATGCCAGCCAGCCGCGAAACGGGTTGATCTCGTCCAGCAGCCCGCTGCCGGTTCCGGTGTCGGCGGCAACTTCCAGCCGGTAGATCGGGCAGCCGTCGTAGTCCTCCAGGCGCTCGACAGCTTTGGAGCCGGTCTTGGCCGCCTTGGCCAGCGCGCCGTGCAGCGGTGCCAGATTTTTGTGTTCCACAATGAACTGCAGCTTGGGGCCCTTGATCGTGATGTCCAGAATGCCGCCCGAGGCGCGGCGGGTGCCCGAGGCCAGCTCGCGCAGTTCCTGGCGCGTCAGTTCAAGGTCAAGGTTTTCGGCAAGCAGTGTGCCCAGATCGGGCAGGCGGGCGTCACTGCTGAGTCCGCGCAGGGCGGCCTCGAGGTCCGACAGGTCGCCCAACTGGTCCACCTGGCCCGAGGCGTAAACCAGCGTGGTGCTGGGGTAGCCCACGGCCAGGTCAACCTGCGGCTTGTCCTGGGCCGCCAGCGGCGCCACGAAAAGCAGCAATACGGCGGCAAGGAACCTGTGCATGGGTGCCCTCCGGTGTGCGGGCCGGCCGTACATACTACGAATGGCCGGGCCGGTAAGGCAGGCCCGTCTGGAGTTTGCGGCGGGGGTGCACCATCGCATTGCCGCCGGCGCGCGGATGTGTTTGGATAGCTGCCCCGTCCCACCCCGCGGAGCGCGACGTTGAAGAAGCATGCCTGGATCCTGGCCCTGGCCCTGATTGCCGGGTGCGCCAACCCGCCGCCGGACAACCGCGACAGCACGCCGCCGGCCAACAACACGCCGCGCGGCCCAGAGGACCCGCCCGGCGTGCGCGTGGTGGTCGAAGCCAACGACGTGGCCGAGTTTCGCGGCACGCGCATGGCCCAGTTGCTGCAATCGCTGGACAGCAACGACCCGGCCAAGTGGGCCCACGTGCGGCGCCATGTGCACCCGCGGCCTCTGCCGCCTCGCGAATACGACGCCCAGGGCCGCCTGGTGCGCGAAAACTACAAGTGGCCGCCCCAGGATCCGGCAAAGCCCGGCGAGGCCCAGCGCGCCTGGCGCAGCTACCGGCTGTGGCCCGAGTTCATCGCCGGGCTGCTGCACGGCGATGACTGGAACACCCCGGCGGTGCGCGCGCGGCTGGCCAACTTCGGGCGCATGTACGAACTGACCTGGAAGTTCCAGACCGCGCGCCTGTACAGCTCGGCCACGCGCGAATCCGAACACTGGCGAACCTACGCCGAAACGATGCTGGCCTATGGCGCCGACGGCGAATCCATGCTGGTCAGCAACATGATTCTGGCGCTTACCAACCCGTCGGAAGACGTGGTCCGCAACGCCCAGAGTGTGCTGGTCAATGTGGGCGAGGGCGCGATCGAGCCGCTGTGCGCGGCGCTGTGGGTCGGGTTTCGCCAGGCGGCGGTGCTGGACGACGGCACGTTTACCGTCCAGCCCAACGCCAACTTCAACAAGTACGTGGTCGAGGCGCTGTACCGCATCGGCCCGCGCGCGGCGTCACAGGCCGTGTTTGAACTTGAGAACTCGCTGGATGATGACGGCCAGGCCAAGGGTACGGCCTGGCGCTTCCGCAAGCATTTCATTGACCTGCTGGGCCGTTTTGGTCTGGCCACAACGTTGCGCACGCTGGAGGCCGAACTTGACCGGGTCAAGGTGATCGAATACGACGAGGCCGCGCTGCGCCGCGGCCAGCGGGTGGTGGACCAGGAAGCAACCGACACGGCGGCGTTTGTGTTCCGGGAGCAATTGCTGCTGGCGTTGTCGGGGTTCCGCACACCCGAGGCGTTGCGGCCGGTGATCCGTATCTGGCAGATGGACAGCGACCACGCCGACGGCGCCGCCAGGGCGATCCAGCGCATCACCGGCGATATCGTGACCACGCTGGACGGCGCCCGCGCGCTGGCCCGGCGGTACGGCGTTGACAAGGAAGGTTGAAGCATGGAGTTCAAGATCGCGCGCGGCCAGGGCAAGTGCAGCATCACCGGCCGCAAGTTCGAAGACGGTGAACGGTTCATTGTCGCCCTGAGCGCCGACCCGGCCAGCGAGGGCGCGTTCGTGCGCCGCGACATCTGCCAGGAGGCCTGGGAGCGCCAGCCGCCGGGCGCGTTCACCGCCTGGTGGCCCAGCCAGCACAGCGCCGCGCGCAAACCCGTGCTGCTGGACCCGGACCTGCTGTGGCAGATCTTTCACAACGCCCGCGCCGAACAGACCCGTGAACCGAAGTACACGCCCGACGAACTCAACCGCTTTGCCTATGTGGCGGCGCTGGGCCTGATGCGCCTGAAAAAGCTCAAGCTCAAGGGCACCCGCCGCCAGGGACGCCAGGAGTTCTTGATCTTCGAAACGCCCGGCAAGGCCAAAGACCGCGCCGAGTACGAAGTGCGCAACCCCGAATTGGACGAGGCCGGCGTTGAGGCCGTGCAGGAAAAACTGGCCGATCTGGCCTGAACGCTGTTGCGCCGTCCCCTTTCACAAACCGGTTTTCAATCGCTAATACGCCGGCATGAAGACAGTGCTGATCAACGGTTTTGGCCGGGTGGGGCGGGCGCTGTTTCGCATTCTGCTGGCGCGGCCGGATGTGAATGTGGTTCGCATCAACGACCCGCTGGCGGCGCAACAGTTGGCCTATCTGTTGAAGTTCGACACCGTGATGGGCCGCCTGGACGCGCCGGTGGCCGTTGATGGCGCGCACCTGGTGGTTGGCGACACGCGGGTGGAACTGAGCCACGCCGACGTGCTGGGCCCGCGCGAGGTCGCGGGCTGCGACCTGGTAGTCAACAGCAGCGGGCGCAACAACACCCGCGAGCAGTTGACGGGCATTCTCGGGCTGGGTGTCCGGCGCGTTGTGGTCAGCAAGCCTCTGCCGCCGGGCGTGTGCGACCGCACCGTGCTGCGCGGCGTGAACGACGGCGACCTGCGCGACAGCGACCGTATCCTCAGCGCCGGGTCGTGCACCGCCCACTGCTTTGCCGCGCTGGCGCGGCTGATCCACCGGCGCTGGCCGATCGAGGCCGGTTATATGATGACCGTTCATGCCTACACCAGCGCCCAGAACCTGGTGGATGGCGGGCACGCTACCGACCCGCGTCGCGGCCGCGCGGCCGCCGGCAACATTGTGCCCACCACGACAGAGGCGCTGCTGGCGTTTGACCAGGCCGTGCCCGAACTTGCCGGCCGGATTGTCGGCATGGCCCAGCGCGTGCCCGTGGTCAACGGCAGCAACATTGAGCTTGTGCTGCAACTTGCCGGCCGGACCACGGCCGAGGCCGTGAACGCCGAGGTTGCCGACGCCGCCGGCGGAAGCTTGCGTGGTGTGGTGGAGTTCAGCCGCGACCCGCTGGTCAGCAGCGACATTGTGGGCAACTCCCATTCCTGTGTGTTTGACAGCGCGCTGACCCACGCCATGCCATTGCCCCAGGGCACGCTGGTTCGGATGGTGGCCTGGTACGACAACGAATGGGGTTACGCCCGGCGCCTGGCGGAGCTTCTGGCGCAACTATAGTCAAAATAAATACTTACAACTTTTACGCGACGCGTGGCGGATGGCACCCTAAATCCGTTGCGCGTCTGGTGTTTGGTGCGGGCTGATGTAATAGTAACCCACCGATCCGCAGCTCTAAACCAAAGGGGACGAAATGGCGAAGAAGAAGAAGGCCGCCAAGAAGCCTGCCAGAAAGGCCAAAAAGCCGGCCAAGAAAGCCGCAAAGAAAGCCGCGAAGAAAACCAAAAAGGCTGCCCGCAAGCCCGCGAAGAAGGCCGCCAAAAAGGCTGCCAGGAAGCCGGCCAGAAAGGCCGCAAAGAAACCCGCGCGCAAGGCCGCCCGCAAACCCGCCAAAGAGGCACCTGCCAAGGCCGCGCCGGCCCCGGCCGCAGAGCCCGCGCCGGCCCCGGCCCAGCAGTGGGATTCCGCGCCGGCCTCGGATGTCGAGGGCGGCAGCGACGAAGAATAGCAGCACCCTGTGGCGACCCGGCCCGCAAGGCCGGGTCGCTTTGCATTTGTGACGGGGTCGCGGGTCGTTGCGGATTCAGGAAACGGCCCGGCGGGTTTGATGGTAATGCCGCCACGGGTGCCCTATCATGCGAGCACCCAACCGCGGATGCCCGATGCGCATGACCCGATTGCTGTGCGTGCTGGTTCTTTCCTGCCTGCTGGTGCCCGGCGCCGGCGACGCCCAGCGCAAGAAAGACGACAAGGCCAAAGACCCCGACGGGCCGGTTGCCCAGGACCTTGACGCCAAGGAACTTCAGGCCGCGCGCCGGCATGTGGCGGGTATGAAAGAGCACGAGCGCGCGATGTATGACGCGCTGCGCTATCTGCTCAAGCCCGCGTTTCAGGACGAACTGTTCCGTGGCCGTGCGCGCCATGCCTGTCCCCTGCCGGCGCTGGATGCCGACACCAAGGCCGAGCTTTCGGTGGACGAAAAGCTGCGCCTTCACGGCATGTTGTCTGTCGGTGTCGCCTACGCGCCGGCCTGGCAGCCGACGGTGGACCGTCTGCTGGGGTCGCCGCTGCCGCAGCCGCAGCCGCGGCCTCGCACCTCGCTGGGACTGTGCGGGCTGGAGATGCTGATCGCGCGCGACCTTTCCGCGGCGGCGCCTGTGATGTACCGCGAACGTCTGGTGCAGCGCGCGCGTGAAGTGCTGCGCGTCTCCGAGCAGGCGGATTTCCTGGCCGGTGATTCGCCGAATCAGGCGACGGCGTTCACCCCCGCGCGCTGGTTTTTCAACCACTTCTGGCGCGTGGCGATCGCGCGCGTCGCGCTGGAAATGGGCCTGGAGTGCAACGTCGCGAAGGTGTCCGGTGATCTCGACGCGCTGCTGGCGGTGTGGGACAAAGACCGCGGCTTCAAGGGCGGCGGCGAAGAGCGCTTCAGCCAGTACTACGACGCCGAGCCCAACGCGATTGCTTTTGCCACGTTGTCGCTGGCGCTGGCGGCGCCCGACAAACTGCTGCCGCGCGCGCGCAGGGCGGTGCTGCAGAAACACCTTGAGGCTGCGCCGGCGATGCTCAAGAAGTACAACACCCAGCTTGAATCCAGCGCCGACCCGGTGCTGGCGCTGCTGCGTACGGCACTGCGGGATGATCTGGCGCCCGAGGGCGAAAAAGACCCCGCCCAGTGGCGCACGCAACTGGTGTTGAAACTGATCGAGGCCCAGCGGCCCAACGGCTCTTTTCCGCCGCGTTCCAACCGTGCGGCGGCCATCGGATGGGTCTGCCCCGGCGTGGTCGAAGAGGGCGGGGCGGCACTGGACACCGCGGTGCTGCTGAACGTTCTGGCGGGCGGGCCGTTTCCCGCGCGGCGCGTGCTCAAGGGTGTAAAACCCGACGAACTGAACAAGGCCATGCGGTCACTGGCGCTGGTTGAGGCCGCCGCGGCGCGGGTTGTATCCCCCGTGTTCCGCCAGCGGGTGATTACCGCCATCACGGACGGTTGCGCCTTTCTGGCCGATACCCAGCGTGATGACGGTTCGTTTCCGGGTTATCACGCGCACCTGACGGGGCATCACGCGCTGGTGCTGTTGACGCTGCTGCACGGCGGCGTGGACCGCGACAACGCTGTCATTCGCAAAGGCCTGGACTGGCTGGAAAAACAGGAACACAAGGTCAGTTCCTGTACCTACGACGCGGCGGTCATGCTGATGTTCTACCAGAAGTACCACGAGCCTGAAATCAAGGCCGCCGGCATGCTGGGCGCCAAAAACACCAAAGACTGGCAGGCCGCGCGCAAGAAGCTTCAGGCGGCGTTGCCCCCGACGCGCGCGGCCCTGTTCGCGCGCATGGTTTCGGACCTTGACGCCGCGTTCACCAAGGGTGAGGGCGGCTGGGGTTACACCCGCGTGCCCCAGACCGCGGCCGAGGGCTACCGCGGCACCGGCGACAGTTCCAACTCGCAGTACGCGATGCTGGGTTATCGTTCGGCCTGTCTGCTGGGTTGCGATGTCAAGACCAGCGTGTTTCGCCACGAGGCTGAGCGTCTGGTGAAGCACTTCTTTGTGGTGGATCTGGCCAACATCGCGGCGTCATACCACCGGCGTGGTGCGCCCCACAGTCCGGATCGCAGCACGCCACCCAAGGTGCCGCTGCCCGAGGAGTTCAAGGACCTCAGCCCCCAGCCCGGAGGCTGGGGATACGGCTGTCTGGGCGGTCCGCCGGATTTTGCCATGACGGCCGCCGGCGCCGGGTCGCTTTCGATCTGCATGGACGAACTGCGCCTGCGCGGCGAACTGGACGACAAGCTTGAGCGCGAAATCAACCGGCGGGTTGCCGGTGCGCTGATGTATATCCGCCACGAGTACTTCACCGACGACGCCTGCCGTGCCGTGCACGCGGCCACGGGCGGCTCGCCGCTGTGGGACGGGTGCGGGTTCTTTTACGACCTTTATTCCACAGAACGCTGCTGCGAACTCCTGAAGGTCCGCGAGCTGCCGGGCCAGCTTGACTGGTACCGCGTTGGCGCCGACCTGTTGTGTTACACGCAGAACGTGGACGGAAGCTGGCGTACCGACAACCTGCCCGAGCGCACGGAAACCGTGCCTTCCGCTGACGGCAAGCCGGCGACCCAGCGCCTGATCCCGCAGATGGCGAACATCTGCATGGCGGTGCTGTTTCTCAAGCGCGCGGCGGTGCCGGTGTTCACCGATCACCGCAAGTTTGACCGTTCCAAACCCCGTGACGACGACGACCCCGCCGACGCGCCGCCTTCGCGCCCGATCACCGGCGAAAAGAAAGACAAACCGGCAGAAAGCAGGGAAAACAAGGACGGCAAGTAGGCCGCGACGCGCCGGCGTGCCTCCTGGTGCCGGGTACCGCTTCAGCGGCCGGCTTTGGCCTGGTCTTCGGCCATGTGGCACTTCTTGTATTTCTTGCCGCTGCCGCACCAGCACGGGTCGTTGGGGCCGGGCTGCTTGTTCTTTTCCCGCGCCATGTAGCCCGTGTTGCCCGAGGCCGCCGGGCGCGAGGCCTGTTCCATCTGGCGGCGGGTTTCCTGCTGGCGCTCGGTCGGTCTGGGTGCTTCGGCCGGCGGCGCGGCGGTGCCGCTGGTGGTGGTCATGGCCATGGGCTGGGGCGCGGGGCGCGGCTGCTCGAACTGAACCTCAATGCGGAACAGCGTGCTGATCACTTCGGTGTCCACGGTGTCCAGCATGGCCTCAAAGGCGGCATGGCCCTTTTTCTTGTAGGCGTCCTTGGGATCTTTCTGGGCGTAGCCCTCCCAGTGGATGCTGCCCTTGATCACGTCCAGGTTGCGCAGGTGCAGCTTCCAGTGTTCGTCAATCGCCTGCAGCAGCAGATAGCGCTCAAGCTGCCGCATGCGGCCGTAGTTGGGCCGTCCGGCGGGCGTGAGCATCAGCTTGCCGTCCTGGTCGCTGCAGATCGTTTTTTCGCGGGCTTCGTACAGCTTGACGGCTTCGTCCACGATGAACTGCTTGAGCACGCGGGCGTGTTCTTCTCCGCCGCTGCCTTTGGGAAACGTCTTGGGATCAAGGTCGGCGTTGAACACCTTCTTGAAGTCCGCCGCGACCTCGCCCAGTTGCCACAGTTCCGTGCGCTCGACGTTCTTCAGCACGTGACGTTCCAGACTGGCCTGGATCACGTTTTCGATGCGGTCTTTCACGGCCTCGCGCAGTTTTTCGCCGTGGATGCGGCCGCGCACGGTCATGGCCAGCCGGTTCACGGCTTCTTCGCAGGTGATGTCGCGCAGCGCGTCTTCGGGGATTTCGGCCTGGTGCTTTTCGTCGGCCCACTGGGAAAACTCTTTGGCCAGCCGGGCCGAAAAGCGGGTCTTGTCGGTGACCTTGTCAACCTTTTCGACCTCGCGGATCCGCGCGCGCACGTGGCGGCGGATTTCGTCTTCAAGCTTCAGGTAGTCGCCGCGGCTCATGCCGGCCAGAAACACCTGGCGCATGCGGTACACGGCCTTGCGCTGGCCGTTGTTGACGTCGTCGTACTCGATCAGGTTCTTGCGGATGTCGAAGTTGCGCTGTTCGACTTTCTTCTGGGCGCGCTCGACGCTGTTGCTGACCATCTTGGCCTGGATCGGCTGGCCGTCCTTGAGGCCCAGCGTCTGCATGATTGCCTTGATGCGAGGGCCGGCGAACATGCGCATCAGGTCGTCTTCGAGACTCAGAAAGAACTGGCTTGAGCCGGGGTCGCCCTGGCGGCCGCAGCGTCCCCGCAACTGGTTGTCAATGCGGCGGGATTCGTGGCGTTCGGTGCCGATGACCTGCAGGCCGCCCAGCCTGACAATTTCGTCGTGTTCGGCGTCGCATTCGGCGCGGTATTTTTCGGCGCGTTCGTCCACCAGCTTGTCCCACGCGACTTCGGCCTGCAGCCGCACCTCGCGCGGCACCAGATAGCCCGGCATCTGGCGGAATTCTTCGGGCAGCAGCGAGTCAACGCTGATGCCCTCTTTCTTCAGATCCTGGGCGCCCATGTATTTGGGGTTGCCGCCCAGCAGAATGTCCGTGCCGCGGCCGGCCATGTTCGTGCTGACGGTGATCTGGCCCTTGCGGCCGGCCTGGGCCACGATCTCTGCTTCGCGCTCGTGGTACTTGGCGTTCAGCGTGTTGTGCTTCAGGCCGCGCGCGGCCAGGATCTTGGACAGATGCTCGGAGTGTTCGACGCTGGTGGTGCCGATCAGCATCGGGCGGCCGGACTTGTGGGTTTCCTCGACGAACTTGGCAATTGCCTCCCATTTTTCGTTGGCGGTGCCGTAGATCAGATCCTGTTCGTCCTTGCGCACCAGGCGGCGGTTGGTGGGTATGGCGACCACGTCCAGCTTGTAGATCTTGTCGAACTCGGCGGCTTCGGTCATGGCCGTGCCGGTCATGCCGCTGATCTTGTTGTACAGCTTGAAGTAGTTCTGCAGCGTGATCGTGGCCAGCGTGAATGATTCGGCGCGTGGTGTCAGGCCATGCTTGGCCTCGACGGCCTGGTGCAGGCCGTCGGACCAGCGCCGGCCGTGCTGCATGCGGCCGGTGAACTCGTCCACGATCACGATTTCGGGGCCGTTTTCGCCCTCGTAGATGACGTATTCCTTGTCCAGATGAAACAGGTTGTTGGCGCGCAGGGCCTGCTCCATCAGGTGCGGCCATTCCATGTGGGCGCCGTCGTACAGGTTTTTGATGCCCAGGGCCTTTTCGACCTTCTTGACGCCGGTTTCGGTCAGCAGGCACTGGGACTCTTTTTCCTTCTTTTCAAAGTCAAACTCGTTGAGTGCCTCCTGGTAAATGCTGCGGTCCTGCAGCAGCACGGCCTTGGAGTGTTTGAGTTCCAGTTTGGCCTGAAGGTCTGTGGCGTCCACGCCCTTGAGTGTCTTGGCGATCTTGTCGGCCAGGGCGTACTTTTCGGCGGTGCCCTCGGGGCTGCCGCTGATGATCAGCGGGGTGCGCGCCTCGTCAATCAGGATGCTGTCTACTTCGTCCACCACGGCAAAAAACAGGTCGCGCTGAACCTGTGTGCGCGGGTCCACCTTCATGTTGTCGCGCAGGTAATCAAAGCCAAACTCGCTGTTGGTGCCGTAGGTAACGTCGCAGGCGTACATTGCCCGGCGTTCGTCGTTGTCCATGTCGGACTGGATATACCCGCAGCGCATGCCCAGCATGGCCAGCACGCGGCCCTGTTCTTCGGCGTCGCGGCGGGCCAGATAGTCGTTGACGGTGACCACGTGGACGCCGCGGCCTTCCAGGGCGTTCAGATACGCCGCCAGTGTGGCCACAAATGTCTTGCCTTCGCCGGTCACCATTTCGGCGATCATGCCGCGGTGCAGAACAATGCCGCCCATCAACTGGACAGGAAAGTGGGCCTTGTAGGGTATGGTCGCGCCGGTGTTGGGGTCCTTGACCATGCGCTTGCCGCCCAGCACGCGCCAGCTTGCCTCGCGCACGGCGGCAAAGGCGTCCACCAGCAGGTCGTCCAGCGTGGCGCCGTCGCGCAGGCGTTGCCGGAACTCTTCGGTCTTGGAACGCAGTTCGTCGTCCGACCAGCGGTTGGTGGCCGGAAACTGCCCGAGAATGCTGTCCACAATCGGCTGCATGGAGCGCACCAGGCGCTCGTTGCGGGTGCCGATGAAGAAGCGCAAAACGGTGTCAATGACGGCCATGGGTGCCTTCGTGCGGCCTGCCTCCGGTTGCTGTTCGGGCCGGGGCAGGCCGGGTATACTTGCGGCAAAGGGCAGTCCGGTCAAGCGGGTTAACGCGCGGGGGTTTCCCGCGGAGTGTGGGCATGAAACGCGGTGCGATTTGCCTGTTATTGCTTGTTCTGGCGGCCGTGACCGCGCGGGCCCAGGATGCCGCGCCGCCGGAGCGCACGCTGGAGATTCACCTGCACGCCCTGAGCCGCGGCTACATGCGGCCTTTGGTCACGACACTGGAACGCATTGCGGCCCTGCCGGGGATTTCGGCCGTCACCACCGACGGCTACGCCGGCGACGTGCTGCGCCTGACGGTTACCACCACACTGAATGACGATGGCCTTGCCGCGGCTTTTCAGTTGCGGCGGGTCGGCGGCAACGCGCGCCGGGTGGTGCTGGCGCCGGACGATTCGGAACGCGTCATGCGCGCCGAGGCCCGCGCCGTGCTGCTGGAAATCGCCCGCGCGATTGCCCAGCACCCCAAGCCGGAATGGGGCAGGCCCACCGAGCCCCTGTTTGCGCAGGATTCCGGGCTCGAGGCCCAACTGCGCGTGCTGGGCCTGAATGTGGCAATCGCTCGCGGCGTGCATTACATGCCCGCGGACTATCACCTTGAGGAAGAGCACGAGCGTTTCAACGTGACGTACCGGCTCTGGGCGGGCAGCCCCAACTGGTCACCCGAGGTGCTGGACGACCCCTGGTCCTATATGGGCCGGCGCGGCAGCGAGCCGTCGCCTTACAGCCCGCGGTTTGTGGGTCTTCAGATCACGCGTTCGTCGTGGCAGGACGAAACCCGCTGGGTAGACCGCGACGGCGCCCGCATGAACACCTATCCCGTCACGCGCGCCGAAACCATGCGCGGCGGCAAGCTGGTGGTGCAGGACGGCGCCGAATGGATGACACGGATATTGTCGCGCGCCGTTGCCGTGCACGTGGCCGACCCGCGCAGGGCGATCGAAGACATGCCGCGCGGCCGGGGCTGGGCCATCTTCAACGCCATAGAGGCCAACGAACTACAGCGCTGGAACGCCGACGTTGGCTTTCACAACAATTGCCTTGAGATGTCCTGGCAGGTGCGGGATTCCGACGACCACTGGATCTGCAAGCTGACGGCGTTTCATGACGGTCACCCGTTCTTTCTGCACGCCGAGGTTGACGCCACGGCTGTCGCTTCCGCTTACGCCGGACGCAAAGAGGCAACGGCCGAGTTGCGCGAGGCCGAGCTGGGCACCGCGCTGGTCTGGGTTGTCGGCGCTGAAAGCGGCCCTGAAGTGTTCGTCCGGCGCCGCGCCGAGGCTTCGGCCGCTATGGAACGGCTGCTCAAGGCACTCAAGGCCAAGGTCGGCCAGGGTTCTGTGGATGCCTGGCTGGGCGCGTTGACGCCCGAACGGGCGGCCGGGCTGGACCCCGGCCTGAAGTTTGAGCTGTTTGCAGCCGGCGAATACACGATCACGCGCCAGGCGCTGGGTGACGTTGAGATTGCGGTCGGTTCGCCCAAGACGGGCGGCCGGCGCTGGCTGCTGGGCAATGTGGCAACGGGCAAAATCATCCGGAGTGACAGGTGAAAACAAACTTGATGCTGGCGGCGCTGGGGCTGGTGCTGGCGGCGGGCTGCGAGCCGACCACGTTGCAGGACAACCGGCGCGAGATTCACAAGGAAGAGCGCAAGGACGGCCTGGTTCCGATGCGCGCGCTGGACGAAGCGCTGCAAACCGAGGGCCAGCGCGCCGAGCGCGCCATTTTCGGGCAACTGCAGATGCTGTACACCAAAAGTTACAGCAACGACATCAACCGCTTTTCGCGCGAGATGAGCGGCCCGCTCAATGCATCGAAGCTGCAAAAGCTGGGCATCACCGAGGACCAGCTCAAGGGCCAGTACTACAAGGCCAGTGACTACAACCTGAGCTTCAAGGGCAAGGAAGTGACGATCACGGCCAGTTACCCCAACACGCGGGGCTACACCAGCAACCCGTTCACGCTGCGTTAGCGGCGTTCGCGCTCGGTGGGGGGGCTGGGTTCTTCTTCGGCGGGCTGTGTGTCCAGCCGTGCCAGCGGCGCGTCCCAGTCGGGTTCAAACAGCAGCGTGTCCAGCCGCTGTTCAAAGTTGGTGGTAAGCGGGCCGGTGGCGTTGCGGCTGCTGCGCGCGCGGTCGTGAAAGCCCAGAATCAGTTTCTTGAGCCGCCGCACATAGGCCGCGGTGCACATCAGGTCGCGCTGTTCGCCCTCGGTCAACAGGGCGATGTCGGCCGAACTCAGCCAGGTCAGCACGTCTTCGTAATAGGGCTCGATCTGTTCGGCGCACACGGCAAGCTGGCTGTGGGTGCCGCCGCGCACTTCCTCCAGCGCGGCCCAGATGTCGTACAGGCGCGCCAGCGCGTACTGGTAAAAACGCTGCAGCTCGCGCGGGTCGGGTTCGCCAAGCGCGCGAAAGATGCGCTGGGCGGCCTCGCGCACGTGCTTGAGTTCCATCAGGCGCTGCTTGGGGTTTTCAAGGTGCACGAACAGCCGCTGGCGGATGATGGCCAGCGCCCGGAACTCGGGCAGGTGCTCGCTCAGGTCGTGGATGATCTGGTACAGCCGCCGGCCCTCTTCGCTTTCCAGTGGCTGGTTCAGGTCCAGCATCTGGCCGTCAATGCTGGCCTCAAGACGATTCAGGTCACGCGCCAGCGCGGCATACAGCTTGTACGTGGCCTTCCACTGGTTCAGCAGCAGGTCGCTGTGCTTGAGCATGGCGTCAAACAGCGCCGCGGCTTTCTGGCCGCGCTTGCCCAGCGCCGCCAGGGCCGTGCGCGCGGCCCCCAGCTTCAGGCGCACGTCGGATTCGCCCTCGATCTTGCTCAGCAGTTCGCGGCGCGCCGCCGCCACCAGTTCGCCCACGCCGCCCAGCAGACCCTCAAGACCGGAGAACGCCTCGTCGGCTTCGCGCAGGGCGGCTTCGGCCGAGGCGCCAAGGTTCATGGCGCTGTCAATGCGTTCCTGCACCAGTTTGCCGCATTCCAGAACGTGGTGATACACGGGACGGCGGGCGGCCTCGGGGTCGGGCGGCGGCAAGGGCTTGAGCGCGGCCATGGCCTGGATGGCGGCTACGGCCCATTCGCCGGCCATGCCGGTTTCGGCCACGGCGTACAGCTTTTTGACTTTGCCCTTCTGTTCGCGGGCTTCGGCCTTGACCTGGCGCAGTTCTTCGGCCACCAGTCTGGCGGCGGCGATTTCCTGCTGGTGGCTGGTCGCGCCCTTGAGCAGCAGCCGGGCCGCTGTGGCCAGTTCGGTGCCCTCGGCGATGTCCACCAGCCGCGCCAGTTTGTCCATCTGCTCGCGGTCGTTGCGCAGCAGGCGCACCAGTTCGGCGGCCATGGCGGCGATCAGGGCCGAATAGTGGCTGCCCTTGATGCGTTCGGCCACTTCTTCTTCCACCACCTTGAACGCTTCCTCGACCAGTTGCGCCGGCGCCGGCGGCAGGTCTTCAATGTCCGGCAGGGCCCGGGCCTCCCCAAACGCACGGGCGGCCTCGTGCAGTTCGGCCTTGCCGGTGTCGTCCTTGACGGCTTTGGCAAAGGCGCGCTCCACGTTGCCGGCGGCGGTGTGAAGCTCGCGCATGGCCGTGCGCAGAACCTTCAGCGGCCGTTCCGGGTCCAGCCCGGACAGCACCTGGATCAATTCCTCGGGCGTGTCGGCCTCAAAGCCCGTGACCTGTCCGGCGCGCGAGGCCACGCGGCGCACGCCGGCCTCGATGGCGCGCAGACGGGCTTCGGCTTCGGTGCGGGCCTGGCGTTCCTGGTTGAGCTGGTCCTGCAGATCAGCCAGTTTGCTCTGGGCGGAATCCTGCACGCCCTCAAGTTTCTGGGCCACGCGCTCGCCCTTGGCCGCCACGCGCTGCAGCTCGCGCTGGTGCTGTTCCTTCAGGTCCGCGATCTGCCGGTCAAAGCGGTCCTTCAGCCGCGCCAGTTCTTCTTCGGCGTCGCGCTGGGCCTCGTTGGCCGACAGCTTGATCTTGCGTTCCAGTTCGGCGGCGCGGGCGTTGGCAATGCTGATCTTCTTCTGCAGGTCGGCGGCCATTTCGCGCAGTTGCGCGTTTTCGGCGGCGAGCTGCTGCACGCGGATGCGCTCGGCCTCAAGCTTGCGCGTGGCGACCTCGCGGAAGACGGCGCCTTCGTCGGGTGGCGGTGGCGGTTTGGCGGCCATGGGGTTGTTCTACCACGGGCGTGGACGAAACGGCAGGGTGCCCGGATCAAACGCCCAGGTCGTACACATAGTTGTGTGAACCGCTGATGTAGGTGGTTTCCACCACAGTGTCGCCCAGCGGCTCCAGTGTCGTGGCGTCAATCAGAATCGCGTGGGTCTGGGTGTCATAGGTCAGCGCGAAGTACTTGCGGTTGAGCGTGACGCTGATGCCGCGCGGGTCTTTGAACTGGTCCAGGTGCTTGACCAGCTTGCCGGTCTTGAAATCCCAGAACGTGACCAGATGGCCGGCGGGGTTGGTGGCGGCCACAATCATGGTCGGTTCGTGAATGGCCACGCTGAGGGTTTCTGACTTCATGCGCGCGCCGATGGGGTCTTTGGCCGTGCGCATTTCACCGCCGGGGGTATAGAAACTGATGCCGCCGCAGAAGTCAGGGGCGGTCTTGTCCAGACCTTCGCGCGGGGCCGACACGACCACCAGTTCGCCCCTGGCGGTAATCGCCAGATGTCCGGCGTTGATGCGCGGGGTGGGAAACGTCAGCCTGCGCTTGAGCTCGCGCGTGCGAACGTCCACGTAGGTCACGCAGGGCAGGTCGTCGGTGTCAATGTGGCCGCCGCCGTTGGTGATGACCAGCGTGGCGCCGTCGTCAACCAGAATCGTGTCGTGCGGCGCGGTGCCGTGGCTTGGAAACTCGCCCTTGATCTCGTAGCTGTCGCCGTCGCGGATCGTGATCACGCCTCGATAGCTGTGGTCGCCCACGATGCTTTCGGCCAGAAACAGTGTCCTGCCGTCGGGCGTAAACGCCCCGTGGCCGTAAAATTCCCGATCAGGCGCGGTGGCAAGCTTGCGCGTTACCCGGCGCGCCTTCATGTCCCATTCCACGCAGCCCTTGCCGTGTTTCTGGCTGATCACCGCCAGGTGAGGCCGGGCCGGGTTGGGCGCAAAGCCGTGGCCCAGAAAATCAATGTCGGTTTCCATCTTCACGGTCCGGTTGGCGTCAAGGTCAACCGTGCCGATGAACCGGGTGGAGTCGGCGGCCTGGCCGAAGCCGATCAGTGTGCCTTGTTTGGTGGGATAGCCAGTGGCGGGCTGGGTCGGTGCGTTGGTCGTGGCAACCGGCGCGTTGCCACCGTTGGAGCCCCGGGTGCCGCAGGCCGAGACCAGCAAAGCCGCGCCCGAGGCGGCAAGAAAGCGACGGCGTGCGGGGTCGGAGCGGCTCATAGGGGCAAGGATAAAGAAAAACCAGTCCGGGGAAAAGCATTCCGCCGCGGCCTGGCCGGCGGCTTGGTTTGGGTATGGAAGGTTCAGGTTGGAGACCAGGGTTGGCGGCGGGTGGCCATTAATGCCTCTGGGGGAGCTTTCGCTCCCCCAGGTCCTCTCCTCAGTTCCGACGTGTTTTTGGTTTATGACGAGATGTAGACGCCGCCGGCCAGAGCTGCCAGTTGCTGCATGAACTGCATGGCCGCGCCCACGCCGCCGATGCAGATGCACACCAGCGTGGTGTTGGGGAACTTGTTCCACCAGGTCGGGAAGTCAGCCAGAATCTGGCTGGCGCTGCCGCTGGTGTTGGGGCTGCCGTCGGTCAGCAGGAACATCTTGGTCAGCGTGGCGGGGTAGACCTCGCAGCTCTTCTTCAGGCACGCGTAGGTCGGAGTGCCGCCGCCGGGGTTGGTGCTGGGGCCGTTGACCCAGGCAATCGCGCTGGACTTGTTGCCGTCAGTGGCCGGCAGCAGCGTGCCCCACATGAACTTGCTGTAGTTCTGCGACACGCCGAACTGGTCGCCATAGGCCACGCAGTCGAACTTGTCGTCCTGGGTCAGGGCGCCGATCACCTGCGTGGTTTCGGCCCGGACGGTCGCGATGCGCGTGCCGTACATGGAGCCGCTGGCGTCCAGCAGGAAGGCGAACTCACCGTGCACCGGCTCGCCGTAGTAGGTCGGGGGGTCTTCCGGCGGGGGAGGCTGCGGGGGCGTTTCGCTGGGCGGAACGTCTTCGCCTTCGCTGGGCGGCGCGGGGTTCGGCGCGGGCGGCGGAGGCGCGGGTTCGGGGGGCGTGGTCGGGTTGCCGGCAGGCGCCGGCAGCTTCAGGCTGATGCCGCCGATCGGGCGGTCATGGGCCGCGCCCTTGTTGGCATCCTTGCTGGAAAGCTCCGGCTGGGTGGACGACTGGGCGAACAGACCGCCAGCGCACACCACAAAGGCGAAGCAAGCCAGCGATGTAACGAGCTTGCGCATTTTCCAACTCCTCAGGTTAGGAAAGTTTCGTCGGAACTGGCCCAACGGGAGCAGTGCCCGTGCCAAATCTTTGGCACGGGGCCGGGCGGGCCGAGTCCGTTGCCTGGCCAGCTTGGGTAACCACCGCAAGTAATGGAAAATAAGCAGATTACGGTAATGGTTACGCACCAGTAACCCTTTTTGGCGCTGGCTGTAACGCGCTGTCGGTGTACGGAATTTCCCGATTGGTACCCTTTGGGAACATCCTGGCGTCACTTGGAAACATCCCAGCTTCGCTTCCGAGCCCGCCTTGGTGCTGCAAGTCTCAAATCAACTGCCATTTTCAGTTCTATGGATTGGTTTTGGGTGCTCAGGCGTACTAGGCTTGTCCTGCTTTCCCTTCACTATAAACCCAGGAGAAAACGATGAAGCCCATGTTTGCACTCGGCTTCTTTGCGTTGGCCCTGTTGGCGGCTCCCGCATTTGCGGAAGACGCCAAGGCTGGCGTGAAGTGGGTCGAGACCTACGAAAAGGCGCTTGAGACGGCCAAGGCCGAAAAGAAGCGCGTGTTCATTGAGTTTACCGCCACGTGGTGAGGACCCTGCAAGAGCCTGGCACGGGATGTCTGGCCCAGTGAAGAACTTGCCAAAGTCATCGCCAAAAGCTTTGTCCCGGTCATGGTGTACCAGGACATAGACAAGGAAAAGACGGCGCCGATCCTCAAGAAGTACAACATTCGCGCCTTCCCGACATTCGTCATCACCGACGCCGAGGGCGTCGAACAGGCCCGCAAGGTCGGCTCGCCGTTTTCCACACCTGCCGAAGCGATTGCCTGGTTTCCCAAACTCGAAGACGCGCTGACCAACGTGGCCGCCTATGAGGCCGCCCACAAGGAAAAGCCCGAAGATGTGGACGCCGGGCTGAAGCTTGCCGGCGCGTACCACACGCTGGACAAGTCCAAGGAAGCGCTGGATCTGTATGAAACGTTCGCCGCCAAGCTGGCCAAGGACGACAAGCGCTATGTGGACGTGCAACTGGCCCGCGCCAACCTGCTGCTGGGCACAATGAACAAGGACAACCAGAACGCCGTTCTGGAAAAGATCGCGGGCATTCACGCGACGGTTCTGCCCGACATGGTCAAGGCCAAGGACGAGCGCGCGATTTCGCCCAGCATCCTGAACGCGCGTATCAAGGGTGTGCAGAAGAAGCCCGCTGACGGCCGCACGGAACTCAAGGCTCTGGCGGAGGCCTTTCCCAAGTCTGACCGTCTGACCGAAATCAAGTTCTGGGCCGCGCAGCTTGCGGCCGAGGCTGGCGACAAGGAAGCTGCCAAGTCCGAGTTGCAGGCGATTGTGGATGCCGGCCCCGCGGACAACACCTGGGTCAAGAGTGCCAAGTCTGCCCTGGATCGTCTGAACAAGGCGTCCAACCAGGCGGTAAAGACAAAATGGCGCGCCGCAAGGCGCGCCGTTTTCGCTGGCCGGCTACCAGCGACGGTGTTCTTCAGGCACGTGCCGGGCGTAATGCTCGCGGGCCTTCTTCAGAATGTCGTGGGCCAGTTGGATCGCCGCCAAACCTTCTTCGCCGCCGACCTGGGGGCGTTCGCCGGTCTGGACACTTCGCAAGAAATGCTTGAGTTCGGCCTTCAGCGGCTCTTCTTCGCCGATCACCACCTGCTCGACGCGGATCAGGTCGTTGAACACGAACTGCATCAGGTCGTCAATCTTGCTGATGTCCACGTTTTCGACGTTGAAGTTGGCTTCGTCCAGCTTGGGGGTCTTGCTGTAGATCCAGGCCTGCTTGGCGGCAAAGTCGAGGTTCAGGTACCGGTCGGCGCAGAAGATGCGCATCTTGCGCACACTTTTGTCGCTGATGCGGCTGGCGGTGATGTTGGCCACGCAGCCGTTCTTGAACGTAAGCCGGACGCTGCAGATGTCTTCGAACTTCTTGCTCAGCACCGGCGTGGCCACGGCCTGGATGTCCACGACTTCGCTGCGCACGATGCTGAGGATGATGTCCAGGTCGTGGATCATCACGTCCATCACCACGCCCACGTCGGTGCTGCGGAACGGATAGGGTGACAGCCGGTCGGCCTCGATGAACGCGGCGGTATTGATGGCGTTGCGGATGCTGGTCAGGGCCGGGTTGAAGCGTTCGATGTGCCCGACCTGCAGGATGCGCTTGTGCTTCTTGGCCAGTTCCGTCAGTTTGTGGCACTCCTCGACGGTGTAGGCCATGGGCTTTTCAACCAGCACATGGATGCCGTTTTCAATCAGCCAGCTTGCGACTTCATAGTGGTACCGGGTGGGCACGACCACGGTGGCGGCGTCAATGCGGCCCTTGAGCTTTTTGAAGTCGTCGCAGGGCTCAACGTGAAAGCGTTCGGCAATCGTGTTGCGGGTTTTTTCGTTGCTGTCGCAGACGGCAACGAGTTCCGCGTTGGGCAGTTCTTTGAGACAGCGGGCGTGATTCTTGCCAAGGTGGCCTACGCCGATGACGGCCACCCGGACACGTTGCGGGTCTGTCACTGAGGTCTCCAGTGAGCGGGTACTAGCTTTTACGCATTCCGGGCGGAATCTTCAAGTTACTGACACACTCCTAGTACACCTGCATCGAGCGCAGCTCGGGTGCCGCCTCATCCAGGCGCTTGCCCAGCTTGGCCCAGTTGCAGGTCGGTACCGCCGGAAACAGGTGATGTTCCACGTGGTGGAACATCTGGTAGCTGATCAGGTTCTTCAGCCAGCCGCGCTGGGTGCGGGCAATGAACTGGGTGCCGTGGCAGCCGTGGTGGACGGTCCAGACGGCGAAAAAGCCCGTGCCGCACTGGCCCAGCAGCATGCTGCCCCAATAGATCGCCAGCCACCACTGGTTGAACGCCAGGGTCAGCCAGATCACCACCGCGCCCCACACCGCCCCAAGCGCCAGCTCGGCATGGATCCAGCGTTTCTGGGCCGGCCGCGCGTTCTTGAGCGCGAACCAGTGCAGCTTCAGCGGAAAGTACGGGCCCACCAGCAGGGCCTGCCACCAGGACAGCTTGGCGGTGAACCCTTCCACGTCGTCGTCGCCGCCGTTGGTGCGGTGATGGTGCAGGTGGTTGAACTGCACGGCGTGCATGCTGCCGGTCATGACCAGACTCAGCCAGGTCATCAGCAGATCGCACCCCAGCCGCGGAATGCCCACCGAATAATGAAAGGCGTTGTGCGCCTGGCGCAGGCCGGTCAGAAACACGTAAAAGCTGCACAGCAGTCCGGGGATCAGCCACCACCACGAACCGGTGGATTGCACCAGATAGAAGAACACCAGTGTCAGAACCACCCAGGGCGTGCTCAGGGTTGTTTCGACAAACGCCTGCCAGCGCGTCACCTTGACCAGATCCAGCCAGTACACCTGTTTCAGCCGGTCGTCACGCGAGACCACCCGGTCTTCATGGCCCTTGGCCGCCACTACGGCCTGGTGCCGCACCAGTTCCATGTCCTGTGGCGCCGCGTTGACCGGCGGCGCGTCCAGAGTGGCGATTGCCCCTGCGTTCACTGCGCTCTCCTGATTCCTTGCCGCCCCGGCGGCCGAACTATTTGCTTTTGCCTTGTTTCGGGTCAAACCACCAGCTGTCGTTGCGGTACTCATCCAGTGTCGTTTTCCAGCCGTGCACGAACACCCGGCCTGACTTCGGGTCTACCAGAATCTGGCTGTTCTTGCCAACCAGGGCCGGGGTCTCATAGCCCGTCCAGTTGGCGCCGTCATAGAACAGAACCCGGCCGGGCTGAATCGCCCAGATGCCCTTGCGGCCGGTGTCATGGCACAGGCTCAACACCTTGCCGTCCGGCGGAATCAGCGACGCCGGGGCGGCCTGCCAGGCCTGGCCGTCAAAGTGCCAGGCGCGGTGGGTGGCCGCGCCGGTGGCTTCTGACGGCAGCCACAGGGCAACCTTGCCCGCGCCGGCGTCCCAGACCATCTGGGCGTCGGTGTGCGAGCTGCTTTCGGGTGCCGGCAGGTCCGTCCACTTTTCGCCGTCAAACAGCCAGGTGCGCCAGGGATCCATCGGGTCGGCGTCGCGGCGCTGCCCCAGCGCCACCAGCACGTTGCGCTCGCGGTCAAAGGCCGCGCCATGGGGGTAGATGAGATCAGGCCCGGATGCGCCGTCGTTGATCTGTGTCCACAGCTTGCCGTCCCATTCCCAGATGCCGCGCTGGGGTGTCAGCGACTCAATGTCGAAGTCATAAAACGTGGTGCCCCCGACCAGCCGCAGCCGTTTGCGCCCGGTGTCGAAGTACAGCGTGGCTTCCGTGCAGGCGGGCGGCACGCGGCGCGGCTGAACGGGCGCCCACCGGGTGCCGTCAAACTCGCGCATGTCATTCTTGGATTCCTCAAGGTCCGCCCCGCCGAACATCACGCAGTGCCCGGTTGCTTCGTCAAAGGCCAGCGCGGCATAGCCCGCGTCGAGGCCGGCGAACTCCCCGTTGTCTATCCATGTCCAGCCCGGCGCGTTGCGCATGGCCTCGGGGTCGCCGGTCACGCGCTCGATGTTGCCCTGGGCGTCGTAGAAGGTGGTCTTGCCCGCGACGCCGTTGTCCCACAGGCAGATCCATTGCAGGGTGCCGTCTTCGCGCCAGGCCTTGAACTCGCCGTGGCGCTTGCCGTCCACCAGGTTGCCTTCTTCCAGCACCTTGCCGGACTTGTAATACCAGCGCGCCAGTCCGGTCTGGCGGCCGTTGGCGTATTCACAATCCATGTCCATCCAGCCTTCTTCGTGAAAGCGCTGGAACCGCCCGTGCGCGCTGCCGTTGACGTAGCTGCCGGTCCAGTGCTTCTTGCCGGCCTCGGTGTAGGACACCCAGGGCCCGTTGCGCTTGCCGTCTTCGAACCAGGCCTGGTAGCCGATTGTGCCCGTGTCGCGGTAATAGGTGCCCCAGCCGCGGTTGGCCCCGAAATCGAAGTACCGCACCAGATAGGGGTACGTCGCGCCGGGAAACCAGAACTCGGTTCTGCCCCAGAAGCTGCCCTCGTGGATCTGGCCGCGCCGGCTCAGGCGGCCCTGGCTGTCGAACTCGACCCGGGTTCCGCTTTGCACGCCGCCCACAAACGACGTGGTCACGGAGCCGTTGGCCGTCCACTGGTACGATGCGCCGTGGCGGACGCCGCCCACGCCCCAGCATTGTTCGGTCAGGTAGCCCTTGTCGTCATAGAAGCGCACCTCGCCGTTGACCTGGTTGTTCAGGTACTCGGCGGTGTACAGATGTACGGATTTGCCTTGGCGGGCTTCGTCTTCGCGGTTGAAGGCCCAGGGGCCGTGCATGCGGCCGTCGCGGAAGTAGCCGATGCAATAGCAATACGGGTCGGCCAGGCTGTAGTAGGTGTTGGGGCTCATCGTGGCGCGGCTGTTGTCAAAGGTGCAGAAGCCAAGCCCGTGGGCCAGCTTGGTGCTGCCGCCGCCGGAGTACTCGATGCGTGACTCCGCCACGCAGGCCAGCGTGACCTTGTGGTTGTCAAAGCCCAACTCGAAGTTGAACTGAATCAGCGGGTCGCCCGGGTTGCCGCGGTTGGGGTTGCTTTCGCCGGCCTGCACGCCGTACTTTTCAGACAGCCGCTGCCACAGGTCGTCCGTTGGCTTGGCCGGCGGCGTCGGTGCGGCAAGCACTTCGGTGCTGGTTACCGGGTATTCGGGCGGTTTGCTCTTGTCGAGTTCGGGAATGTACCCCGGCAACGTCGGTCTGGGCGGAGGCTCCGGCCGGGCGGTCTGCGGGCTGCTGGGCGGCGGGGTGTAGCTGGGCTGGGGGTCGCTGGGCGGCGGGGTGTAACTGGGATAGTAGGTTTCTTCGGTCGAGGCGCAGGCGACAATCCAGAACGCCAAAAGAACTACGGCGCGGGCAGGCACGCGCACCGGCTGATAGCTGGACATAGGAAAACTCCGGCAGGGCCGGTGTCATTATGGGCGGCACCCGGCGCGGAACAAGGCGCGCAAGCGCCCGCCCTGTTGCATTATCATGGCAGTATCCATCTGCTGTCACGGATATGTCATGCCTTGGGGCGTGGGGCGGGGCGGTGGGGATGGAGTGCAGGGGGCGCAAAGCTTAAGTGAACGGGCGAACAGCCAGCGGCTTGCAACTGGCTGTTCCAACCTTTCACCTTCAGCCTCTAGCTTTTCGCCTTTCGCCTCAGCCTTTCGCCTCCAAACCGCGGTCACGCCACGTGCGGGTCGTCCGGCGGCGGCTGGAGTGGCGGCTGGATCGGGGTTGTGCGGGCCAGCTTCTGGCGCACGGCTTCGAACAGGGCGCTGAAGTCTCCGCGCGGAATGGCAAGCCCGGGCAGGGGCTGAGTCTGGCGCGGGGTTTCAGGCCGTTGCGGCGGCTGGGTGGGCCGCGCGGTTTCGGCCTTGGGCGCCGTGGTGGATTCCGTGGCCGGTGCCGTTGAGGCCGCGGGGGCGGTTTCCGTGGCGGGTTCCGTGACGGGCGCGGGTTTGGGTGTCGTCTCGGCCCTGGGCGCGGTCTTGAGCGCGGCCCTGGGTTCGACCCTGTGGGATGTCTCGAGTTCCGGGCGGTGTTTGGCGTAGTACGAGTCGTGGTACAGGCGCTTTTTCAGGTCGTGCCAGTTTTCGTCCATTTCGTAGACCTGTACGGCCAGGCGTTTGCCGGTCTCGCGGAAGATGGCTTCGCGGGCCGTGTGCAGGGCGTCTTCCCACAGCGCGGCGTGGGCGCGTGTCATGCGGTCAAGCTGGTTTTCATAGCGCAGGTGTTCGCGGGCCATGGCCGGCGGCTGGGCGGGGTTGGTTTTGAACTGGGCTTCCTGGGTGGCCCAGATCATTTCCAGCGCGCGCTGGACGGCGGCGATGCGCTTTTCCAGAAACGGCCCGGGGCCGGCGGCGTAGATCTGGTCGGCGCGCTCGAACAGGGCGTCGCGGTCGGGGCCGGGCGGCATCATGGCGGCGGCCTGGCGCACGGAGGGTTTGTTGTGTCGGGCGATCATGGCGGTTTCCTCAAAAGAGTCCGCCAACAGGGTAATTGGGGATGCGACATTTCCGGGGCTTGGCGCGCGGGCGTGGGGTCCGGCGCGGGCAGGATGGGGTCCGGCGCGGGCGTGGGGGTCCGGCGCGGGCGTGGGGGTCCGGCGCGGGTCTGACGCGGGCGTGGCGCCCGCGCCACATGCCGGCCAGACGCCGGCGCTTGCGTGCCAACGCTTTCGGTGGCGATCAGTTGCCGCGCTGGGTTTCGGCGTCGCCCACGCGCTGAAGGGCCAGCATGAAGGCCGCCGTGCGCATGGAGGTCTTTTCCTTCTTCGACAGTTCGAACACGTCGTGGAAGCCCTTACGCATCTTGCGATCCAGTTCCTTGTTCACCTGGTCTTCGTCCCAGTAGAACTGGGTCAGGTTCTGGCTCCACTCAAAGTAGCTGACCGTCACGCCGCCGGCATTGGCCAGAATGTCGGGCACAATCGTGATGCCGCGTTCGTGCAGCAGCTCGTCGGCCGAGGGCATGGTGGGGTGGTTGGCGGCTTCGACAATCAGCGGCGCCTTGATGTTGCCGGCGTTGTCGGGGGTGATCACGTCGCCCAGCGCGGCGGGAATCAGGCAGTCCACGGGCAGGGCGAACATGTCCTGGTTGTTCATCACGTCGCCGCCCGGAAAGCCCGCCACGGTGCGTTTTTCCTGGAAGTACTGCCACAGCGCCGGGATGTCCAGGCCTTTGGGGTTGTACACGCCGCCCTTGACGTCGGTGATTGCCACGACCTTGCCGCCGTGTTCGTGCCAGAATTTGGCGGTGTAGCTGCCCACGTTGCCGAAGCCCTGAATCGCGCAGGTCTTGCCCTTGATGGACTGCCCGTGCGCCGTGTAGTAGGCCTCGGTGGTGGCAATCACGCCCATAGCCGTGGCCGTGACACGTCCGCGCGAGCCGCCCACGTTGACGGGCTTGCCGGTGACCACGCCGGGGCTGTAACCGCGGCGGCTTGAATATTCATCCATCAGCCAGGCCATGACCTGGCCGTCGGTGCCCATGTCGGGGGCGGGCACGTCGCGCTGGGGGCCCAGCACAATGGCGATGCGCGCGGTGAACTTGCGCGTGAGCCTTTCCAGCTCGAGCATGCTCATGTTCATGGGGTCGCAGGCCACGCCGCCCTTGGCGCCGCCGAACGGAACATCCACCAGCGCGGTCTTCCAGGTCATCAGGCTGGCCAGCGCGCGCACTTCATCTTTGTCCACTTCGGGGTGATAACGGATGCCGCCCTTCCACGGGCCGCGGGCGCCGTTGTGCTGGATGCGATAGCCCGTGTAGACCTGGATCTTGCCGCTGTCCATGCGCACCGGCACCGAAACCGTCACTTCACGAAACGGCGTCTTGAGAATCTCGCGCAGCCAGTCCGGCATGTTCAGCCGGTCGGCCGCGCGGTCGAACATGGCGTTGACAGCTTCAAACGCGTTGTAGCGACGGGAGGTAGAAAGGTGACGTCCGGTGGTGCGAGTGGACATGCGCTTGTCCCGATGAGTTGCGCCGCGCCGGTGCCCCGAGGGCCGGCTTCAGGGCGCTGCGGTGGGGACTATGCCTTGCACCCTGCCCCCTTGCCAAGGGCCAGACAGCAAAGGCGGTTGCCGCTTGGGGTGGTCAGGCCTTGGCCGGGCCGGCGGATTCGGGAGTTTTCTCACGGTGGCGCTGGAAATCGGCCAGCGTGTACTGGGCCAGAACCTGGCCGATTTTCTGCTCGACTTCGCCGAACACGTCGCGGATCAGGCAGTCGCCGTAGTAGCTGCAGTCGGATTCAGTGGCGAAGCACTCAAAGACCCGCATCGGGCCGTCAATTTCCAGTAAAATTTCCTGCATGGTCAGTTCGGCGGGTTCAGCGGCCAGAACAAAGCCGCCGCTGGGGCCCTTGAGGCTGCGCACGACGCCCTTTTTGGCAAGCTGTTGCAGAATTTTGCTGAGAAACGCCTTGGGGATCATCAGCTTTTCGGCGATCTCGTGCAGGGTGACGGGCCCGCGCCCGCGCCGGTCGGCCAGGTACATCAGGGCCCGAAGGCCGTAATCGGTTTTGCGGCTGAAGATCAAGGCGGTCTCCTGCCTATTACTACACTTGCGCCCGTGATGCGTGTCAATCACAGGATGTTGTAAATGCGAGGGCGAGGGTTAAGTGTCGCCAGTTGACGGCAGGTCAAAACAGGGGCAGTAACCGTGAACCGTTGAAAGGCCAAGTGATGAAAACCTACACCGAGTACCTGTATTTCCATACCAGGCGCAAGCGCGAGTACCTGCGCATCACCGACAAGGTGGAAGAAGTCGTGCGCAAGTCCGGTGTGCAGGACGGCATGGCACTGGTCAGCGCCATGCACATCACCGCCGGGGTGTGGGTCAACGACGCAGAAGAAGGCCTGCTGGACGACATTGACCACTGGTTGGAAAGCCTGACACCCTACGGGGCCTATCCGCAGATTCAGTGGCCCCGGCCCGGCGAAACCGGCCCGGTGAACGCCGTGCGGACGGAATATCTGCACCACCGCACCGGCGAAGACAACGGCGACAGCCATTTGAAAAGCATTCTGGTGCACCACCAGGTGATTGTTCCGATCACGGAAGGCCGGCTGGACCTGGGTACCTGGCAGCAGATCTATTACGCCGAGTTCGACGGCCAGCGCCGCAAGCGGCTGATCATCAAGGTGATGGGGGCGTAGCAAGGGGGCTTGAGGGCTTCCCGCGCCCCTCTGTGTTCCGGACTCTACGGGTTCCGTCCGCCCGCAAGCGGGCTCGCTTTACCCTGGGCTGCATTCCAGGGGCCCTGCGGGGCCGGCAACACACGAGGTTGCTTGAAAAAAAGCACGAAGCCCCCGCCGTTCGGGGGCCTCTGGGCCGGGGTTCGGAGCCCCGGCCTTGCTTCGTACAGCGGCGGGACTTTCGCCCCGCAAGTGCCGCCCCCGTTGCCGAAGGCGACCCTGAGCCTGTGCGCGGGGGTTTGAATCCCGCGTGGGGGCGCGACCCCCGGGACGGGCTTGCAGAGCCGCGTCCCTTGGCCCGGTGCTGCAACACCGCGCTGCACTGCACGAACCATATCCCGTGAAAACCGCTTGTCAAAGCCTGTCGGCGGATAGTTGAGATGTGGAAATCTGCAAGGTTTCTGACACAGGGCACGGGGAACAGCACGCCATCAACCGCATCCGTCGCCGTCTTCACCTGTCGCCTCTCACTTGCCCTGCACCAGAAATTCGCCGTTCAGCACCAGGTACCGAACGCCGTCTTCTTCGTGCATATGGCAGCCATAGCGCCGCTTGCGGCCGTCGGTGTAGACCAGCTCGAGCGTATTCTTTTCAACGCGCCACTTGCCTTCGCCGGTTTTGGGGCCGATCAGCGCATCCTGCAGCACAAACTCGGCGCCCTGCCACCACCCGGTGCGCAGCGTGGCACCGAAGCCCTCATCCTTGAATGTGCCGTCGCGGCTGAAGGTGATGCCAAGTTGCTGTTTCTTTTCGCGGGCCTGCCAGTCGTGGTGCAGCCAGCGGCCCTCGGGCCTGGGCGGCGCGGCGGGCACGCGCCGGTACAGAATGCCGCGGTCCTCCAGCGTGTCGCCCCTGAGTGTCAGCCAGATCACCTCGGGCTCGGTGCCCGGCGGGCCCAGGCGGATGTCCAGGCTGTCGCCGTTGACCTGCCAGCGTCCGCAGTCGCGCGCGTAGTAGCGTTCCCAGTGGTCCACGCGGCAGTTCAGCAGGCCCTCGGGCGGCATCATGCGCATCACGCGCCCGTCCGGGAAAAACGTCAGGTACCACATGACGGGTTCGGTTCTGCCGTCGGGCGAAACCTGGCGCCGGCCGGACATGGCGTACACGCCGTCCAGTTTGCCGGGCGTGCCGGCGGGCGCGTCCGGCCACAGAAACGAGGGCGTGCACAACGGATCGGCGTGCAGGCTCAGGCGCGGCGCTTTTTCGTCGGCCTTGCGGCAACTGGCCAGTGAGGCTTTGGGCAGAAGTCCGTCCAGTGCCTCGATGTCGGCCGCGAACTGCGCGGCGTCGTTGGATACAAATGCCAGCGCCCCGGCGCGGCCGTCGCGGTGCAGGGCCATCAGCATCACCAGCGCGTCCTTGCCGTCAAACTTGCCAAGCCCGGCGCGGGCCAGCAGGTCATGTCTGGCGGCATTGGGGCCGCCCTGGGCCGGGTCGGCTTCGGCCACGCCGAACTGTCTGGCCAGGGCCTTCCATTGGGTGTCAAACCAGGTCTTGAAGTCTTTGGTTTCGGCCGTGGGCAGGGTTTCGGCCCAGGTGTGGCAGCCGTCGCTGGTGTTGCGCGAAACCAGCACGGGCCGGCCGGCGCCGTTGTGGGTGATGGTCCAGTCGGCGGGCAGGGCGAACACCCAGTCGCCCAGTTGTGTGTCGGGTGTGCCCGGCGGCAGGGGCGGCGGCACGCTGATGTCAGGCGCGGGGCCGGGAACGTCGCCCAGGCGCGTCATGTAGCGGCTGTTCAGCACCAGGTATTGCTCGTGCTCGCCGACCATGTCGCGGGTGCCGTCGTCCTTGACGTGCAGGTTGAAGCCGAACCGCCGCTTGCGGCCGTCCAGGTAGATCAGCTCGAGCATCTGGTTTTCGATCTTCCAGGTGCCGCGCCCGGCCATGGCCGGCGTGTCCATCTGCCAGTACCAGTCGCCGCACCACCAGCGCACGTTCAATGTCGAGTTAAAACCCTCGTCCTCGAACACGCCGTCAGGCCAGAAGGTGATGGCCTTGCGGAACTGCCATGATTTGCGTTCGTGGTCCACACTGATGTAGCGGCCGTTCAGAACCGGCTTCTGGTCCCTGATGCGGCGAAACACGACCTTGGGCAGGTGCAGGTCGCCGTCCTTGAGCGTGAAGGTGTATTTGACCTCGCCGCGGTAATCCCAGACCGTGACAGTGTCGCCGTTGACGGCGTACTTGCCGAACTTTTCGGTGTGGTACCGGGCCAGAAACTCGATGTCAAAGTGCAGCAGGCCCTCGGGCGGCATCATGGTCATCGCGCGGCCGTCTTTGGTCAGCAGCACATAGGCATACGAACTGCGTGTTGTGAAGCCCCACTGGGTGAATGTCTCTACTTCAAAGGACGGTCGGCCCCACAGGCCCTCCAGCGGGAAGTCTCCCTGCGGCCACTGCGGCGGCTTGTCCCAGGTGAACGACGGGGTGGTCAGCGGGTCTATGCGTGTCTTCAGCTTCGGCGCGGCCTGGCCCCGGGGGCGCT
Organism: Planctomycetota bacterium; assembly: GCA_015075515.1. Lineage (GTDB taxonomy): Bacteria > Planctomycetota > UBA8742 > UBA2392 > UBA2392 > H3-PLA7. The sequence continues at coordinate 414,594 of JABTUE010000003.1, read as the reverse complement.
GGCTGGCAAAACGGATCGAGGCCAGCATGGATTCCAGCCGCTTGCTGTTGGCGGCAAGCTGGTCCATGTCTTCAGTGATGAAGCACAGCACGCCGGCGCGCTTGCCCTTGTTGACGCCGACCAGCAGCACGACGCGCCTGGCGCCGTGGCGGAGTTCGGCCAGTCCGCCGCCGGTGATCAGCCTGTAGCCGTCGGCGCCGGCGGATTCGGCCGGTTCGTCAACGTTGGTGAAGTTGTAGTCGGCCTTGAGGTTCTTCCAGTGCACGCCGTACCAGGCCTTGAACGTGCCGCGGGTGTCTTCGGGGCGGCCGAACGTCACCTGGGTCAGCCAACTGCTGGCGCGTTCGGTGTGCTCCAGCGCCAGCAGGTTTGTGGAAAGGGTGGTCAGGCGCGAGTTGGCCACGCGCCAGCCCTCGGGCATGGCAAACACCCAGTCCATGATCTGGGTGTCGGGGGCGGCGGTTTTGGCGGCCTGGGCCGTCGCCGGGTGGAAGGCCGATGAAAAGCACAGCGCGATCAACACGCCTGCTGCCAGCGCTTTAGCGGTGCGAACAAACATGGTTGAAGCTCCGTGGCTTGCGGCCCGTTACCACTATACATACGGGCCGGCACTATGCCCGTGCGCCGTCGCCCGATACCATTGGCCCCATGACGATTCTGTACATTCTTCAGGTTCTGATCGGCTTCGGCTTTGTCATTTTCATCCATGAGATGGGGCATTTTCTGGCCGCCAAGCGCGTGGGTATTACCTGCCCGGCCTTCAGCATCGGTTTTCCGTTTCCGGTCTGGACCCCCAAAGGCTGGAAGGCCTTCAACATCTTCCGCTACAAGTGGCGCGGCACGGAATACCGCCTGGGCTGGATTCCTTTTGGCGGCTATGTGCAGATGCGCGGCCAGAGCGACAACCCCGGCCAGATGGAAGGCCCCAAACCCGACGACAGCAGCGACTACCGCAACAAGACCTACTGGCAGAAGACCCAGGTGCTGCTGGGCGGCGTGACCATGAACGCGATCACGGCGCTGATTTTCTTTGTGCTGGCCTTCAGCCTGGGCGTGACTTTCATTGAGCCCACGGTGGGCATGATTGATTCGCGCAGCCAGGCCTGGGTGGACAACGAAATCAGGGTGGGCGACCGCGTGCTGGAGGTCAACGGCCGCGAGGTAGTGGACTTTGAAGACGTGGTCTACGCCGGCATCTTCGACGGTGGCGACAGCGTGCGGCTGAAAATCCGCCGTGAAGTGGACGGCCAGCCGGTCATCAAGGACGTTACCCTTTCGCTGGACGAAGACCCGGTGTTCGGGCTGAAGCTGCCGGCGATCAAGGCCAAACACCGCACCAATCTGCTTGAGGACGAAATCGCCCGGTTTCCTGAATCGCTGGGCGAAGATCGCCCGCGCGAGGGCGACGAACTGGTGGCTGTCAACGGGCGCCGTGTGCTGAACTTTCACGACGCGGTCGGTCTTGTGGCCGCCAGCCGGGGCGAGGTTGAGTTGACGCTGCGGCGCGGGCTGGATGCCGACGCCCGCGAATGGAAGGTGCGCTATACCCCGCGGCGCAAGTTTTACAGCGACACGTCGGCGTTCATTGCCGACGTGTCGTTCATGCCCCCGGTGTACGCCGACCGCGTGCAGCGCGGCTCGGCGGCCGACCGCGCCGGCCTGAAGCAGGGTGATCGCATCGTGGGCGTGCACGAGGGCGACAGGACGCGCCGCTTTGACAGCTTTGGCGACCTGACCCTGACCATGGACAATTCGGGTGGCCGGCCGCTGCGGCTGCTGGTCGAGCGCGACGGCCGCGAGATCACGCTGGATGTCACGCCCGACCCGCGCGAAAGCAGCCCCGGCCGCTATTCACTGGGCATCAACGTGACGCCCTTTGACCCGCGCGGCAAGGACGAAAAGACGCTGCGAGCCGAGACCGAAAAGTTCACGTCCAGAGTTGTGGCCTGGGGCATTCGCCCCGGCAGCCCGCTGCGCGCACAGGGCATGCAGCCCGGCGACGAAATCGTGGGCATGAAGATCAACGGCAAGGACACGCCCCAGCCCAACGGCAGGTTCGACCGCGACGCCGTGCAGGCCGGGCTGCTGCAGGCCGCGATGCTGGGCGGCGCCGAAATCGCCTTTGCCGTGAACACCAGTTCCGGCACCCGCGAGTTCACGGTCAAGGTGGACGAAAACGGGCCTGACTCGGCGGGCTTCATCGCCCTGGCCACGGCCGAACAGCGCAGCCAGCCCGTCACCTACGGCATCGGCGAATCCATCACCCAGGGTTTCTACCACAGCAAGAAGGTCGGCTACAAAATCCTGATGACCCTGGCGGCGCTGTTCACCGGCCGCGTCAAGCTTACCCACATGGCCGGCCCGGTGGTGATCGCCAAACGCAGCTATGCATTGGCCCAGTGGGGCGTGGGCACGCTGGTGTTCTTTCTGGCGTTTATCAGCATCAACCTGGCGATTGTGAACCTGATTCCGCTGCCCGTCCTGGACGGCGGCCAGTGGCTGGTGGTGACGATTGAGGCCATCCGCGGCAAACCCCTGCCCGAGCGCGCCATGACCTGGGTCAGCACGATCAGCTTTTTCGCCGTGGTGGGCCTGATGCTGTTTGTTCTGGGCAACGACCTGGTCACCGTATTCTGGCGCAAATGGGTGTAGGCTCTGCCGCTTCTGGGCGCGGAGTTCCGTTTCCGTGTCAACGGCGCCTTCACACGACAACCGGCACGGGACACCTGACCTGCCATGAAACTGGGCTACAACACCAACGGTTTCGGCTTTCACCGGCTGGAAGACGCAATCGCGATCATCGCCGAAACCGGCTATTCGGTTGTCGCCCTGACACTGGATGTGCACCACCTGAACCCGTTTGAGGCCTCGGCCGCCGAGGTCAACGAAATCGCCCGGCTGCTGCACCGCCACAAACTGGAGTGCGTGATTGAGACCGGGGCGCGCTTTCTGCTGGATCCGCGGCGCAAGCACCGGCCCACCCTGATTGACGACGAGCCCGACACCCGCGTGCACTTCATGCACCGCGCCGCCGAAATCGCCGGCGACCTGGGCGCGCTGGCGCTCAGTTACTGGTCCGGCGCCCGGCCCGAACAGGGAGGCCACGGCGACGACGAGCTGTTCCGGCGTCTGGCCTTTCAGGCCGACAAGCTGGAACAACTGGCGCGGCGGCACGGCACGCTGGCGGCGCTGGAGCCTGAACCGGGAATGCTGGTGGAAAGCATGGCCGATTACGACCGGCTGGCGGCGCTGATGGGTTACCGGCCGGGTCTCACGCTCGACATCGGTCACTTGCAATGTGTCGAAGACGAGCCGCCTTCCGTTTACCCATGCAAATACCGTGACGTGCTTTACAATCTTCAACTCGATGACATGCGTCGGGGCGCGCACCAGCACCTGTTTTTCGGCGAGGGTGACATTGACTTTGCCGCCGTGTTTGCGGCCCTGAAGCAAATCGGATATGAAGGGCCGGCGTGCGTCGAGCTCAGCGACGCCAGCCGCAACGCCGTAGAGACGGCACGCCGGGCCAAACAGTTTCTGGATCGCAGCTTGAACGGGCAGCCGTGAGTCCCGAGAACAAAAAACCTGACCGGTCCCCGGACGACGACAAGACGATTACCGAGATCGGGCGCGAACTGTTGAAGTACCTGCACCGCCGCGCCCAGGAAATGGGCGTCAACCAGGCCAGCTACCGCCAGGCGCGCATGGAACTGCTGCGCACGCTGGAGGGTTCGGGCGAAGGCGGCAAGTTCAACTGGGGCTTTGAAACGGTCTTCACCCAGGAAATTCACATTCTGGAAGATCTGGGACTGATCAGCGTCAAGTACGGATCCGGCGCGATCATGGCCGGCAAGGGCAAGCCCAACCAGATCTACAACGTGTCGCTGACCGAAGACGGCAAGGATACGGCCCGCATCATTGTGGACCGCGAAGAGCGCATCCGCAGCGAGACCGCCAAGCTTGACAAATCCGAAACCGCCGCCCAGACCGGACAGGAAGACGAAGACGAAGACGAAGAAGAGGACGAGCCCGACGAGACCGACAAGTCGGCCTCGGACAAGGCCGACGACATTTCCACCAAGGCCGAGCCGCCACCGCCCAAGCCCAACGAAGACGACGCACCCGGCCTGCCCGGCGACAAGTTCGCCAAGGAATAGTCAGGGAGATTCCAATGCCCGCCAAGGCTGATCCCGTCGAGCGCAAGCTGCGCAAGGTCTATGACAAGCAGCTGGGCCTTGAGCGCGATGCAACGCGCCTCAAGCGACAGCTTGGCGCCAAGGACGTCACCGACTACGTGCTGGCCGGCCCGGCGGGAAAGCGCACAAAGCTGTCGGCGGCCTTTGGCAAGCACGAGTTCATGGTGCTTGTGCACAACATGGGCAAGTCGTGCCCTTACTGCACGCTGTGGGCGGATTCATTCAACAGCATCTGGCGGCATGTCGAGAACGGCGTGCCGGGCATGAAGCAGAAGGCTGCTTTCCTGGTCGTCAGCCCCGACGACCCGGCCACGCAGAAGAAGTTCGCGCGTTCACGCAAGTGGGGCTTTCGCATGTTGTCGGCCAAGGACACGACGTTGTTTGGCGACTTGGGCTTTGCCGACGACAAGGGCAACCCCTGGCCGGGCGTTAGCATCCTGCGCCGCAAGGGCCGCAAGATCACCCGCGTGGCCAAGGACTTCTTCGGCCCCGGCGACCGGTACAATGCCATTTTCAGCTTCTTTGCGTTGATGGAAGAGCCCAAATCGGCCTGACGCCCCGTCTCGACACGCCCCGCGCCAGCCCGTAGCGTCGGCAGTGTGACGGACTCAACCGACCCCACGCGTTTTTCCGATGCCGCCGCCGACCGCGTGTTGCAGGCCGCGCACGCCGCGCCCAAAAGCCTTCAGGAACTGGCCGATCTGCTGGGTGTTGCCGCCGACGACTCATTCCATGCCTGGCTGGAGGCGCTGGTCTTTACCGGCCGTTTGCTGCGCGCCAAGGGCAAGCGTTTTGAAGCCGTGCGCGGCAAAAGCGCCGTGGGCATCTACCGGCGCTCGCGCGGGATTGGCAGATCCGGCGGCTATGTGGTCACCGGCACCCCCGGCGCCGAAAACATTGACATTCCCAACGGCCTTGAAGAAGGCGCCCAGGACGGCGACCGCGTGCTGGTGTCCGTGCGCGACGAGGGCATGCGCCGCGGGCGGCGCCGCGACGACGCCGCCCGCGGCCTGGCCGGCCGCGTCCTGAGCATCATCGAGGCCCGGCCTGTCGAGGCCGCGGGTGTGCTGGAATACGGCCAGCGCGGCGACCCGCGCGTGCGCATGGAGGGCGCCAACCTGCCGCGTTACGTGTGGCTGGAACACCACGACGTGCGGCGCATGAAGCCCGGCGCCGTCGTGCGCGTGCGCATAGACCGCCGGCCCGACGGACAGGGCCGCACGCGCGGCCGCCTGCTGGGCACCGTGGGCATGATCGAGGACCCGCTGCATGACTTTGACAACCTGGTGGCGCTGTTTGACTTTCCCGGCACCTTCAGCGACGCCGCCCTGGCCCAGGCGCGCGCCCTGCCCGCGCACCCGCCGCAAGGCGAGTTTGCGGGCCGCGTGGACCTGCGCGAACTGGCGGTGATCACGATTGACCCCGTGGACGCCGAAGACCACGACGACGCAATCAGCCTGGAACAGCTTGAGGGCGGCATCACGCGCCTGGGCGTTCACATTGCCGACGTGGCCCACTATGTCACCCCCGGCAGTGCCCTGGACGAAGACGCGCGTTTTCGCGCCACCAGTGTGTACCTGCCCGGCCGCGTGATTCCCATGCTGCCGCGCGAGCTTTCGGCGGGTTTGTGCAGCCTGCACGACAGCGTGGACCGTCTGGCCAAATCCGTGTTCATGCACTTTGACGCCACGGGCGAGCTGCTGCGGCGCGAGGTTGTGGACAGCGTGATCCGTGTTCGCCGCTTTCTGACCTACGAGGAAGTCCTGCCCGTGCTGGAGCGCAAGGGCACCTGCGGTGACGCCGCTCTTGACACCATGCTGCTGCAATGCCGCGAACTGGCCGACCGCCTGCTGGCCCGGCGCCTGGCCCGCGGTGCGCTGATTCTGGAAATCCCCCGCCCGCACGTGTACGTCAACAAGGCCGGGCTGGCCTACAAGATAGAGCCCGAGCGCCACGACATTGCCCACAATCTGATCGAAGAGTTCATGCTGATTGCCAACGAGTCCGTGGCGCACTTTCTGATCGAGCGCGGCCTGCCGTACATCGGGCGCATCCACCCCGCGCCGGCCGAGGACTCCGTCGAGGACTTCCTCGAGTTCTGCGACGAGTTGCGCCTGCCCAAACCCGATTTCGACAAGCCCGGTGCACTTCAGAAATGGCTTGAAATGGTGCGCCAGCGCCGAGAAGGCTTTGACGCCATCCACTACGCGCTGCTGCGCAGCCTGACACGCGCGGTGTACCACGCCGGGCCGGATCTGCATTACGCGCTGGCCGTGCGCCACTATGTGCACTTTACCTCACCGATCCGGCGCTACCCCGACACGATCACGCACCAGATCATCCGCGCCTATTTTGCCGCCGGCCGCAAGTTGCGCTGGGAGTCGCGCAAACTGGGCCTGCCCTGGGCCGACGGCTTTGCCGGCACTGCCGGCAAAGCCACGCGCGACGGCCGCGTGATCGAAAACTACGAAACCCGGGAATTTTCCATGCCGCAGATTGCCGCGCACTGCACCGACCGCAGCATCAAGGCCGACCAGGGTTCGCTGGCTGCCCACCAGATCAAGATTCTGCGCCACATGCGCTCGCGCGTGGGCGAAGAAATGCTGGGCACGGTGATCGGCGTCAGCGGCCGTGGCGTGACGGTGCGGCTGGACGAAAACCTGGCCGAGGGCACGGTGGACTTCAACGACCTGACCGACGGCTGGGTCGAGACGCACCGTTTCTGGGCGCACTACGAAACCGGCGGCGGGGTGCGCAAGATCATGCTGGGCGATCGCATCGAGGTACAGATTGCCGACATTGATCTGGGCAGCCGCAGCATGCGCCTGACGCCGCTGGGCGCGCACTCGCGCCGGCGCGATGACCGCTACGGGCGCGACCGCCGCCGCCGGGGCGACCGCCGCGGCCGTTAGCCGATTGGCCATTCGGGCCAGGTTGCCGGATCCTGGGCGTAAAACCGCGCCAGCAGGTCGTACAGGTTCGCGTGACGGGCTTTCAGCGCGCGGGCGTCTTCAAAGAACGCCTCGGTGGCCACGGCAAAGAACTCGGCCGGGTCCTCGGCGCCGTAGGGGTCAAGCACCCAGTCACCGTCGTTGCGCTCGCGGCGTTCGCCAAAGGCCGGGTCGGGTTCGGGCGCGTCGTCTTCTTCGGGCGGCAGGCTGTCGGCAAAGCGGCACAGCGCGTCGTATTCAGCGGTCATGATTTCGGCCCAGCGCGCGCGGTCGGCCTTGGGCAGCGCGGGCGCGCCATCCAGCGCGCCGTTTTCGGAATCAAGCTGGTGGGCAAACTCGTGCAGGGTGACGTTGAAGCCGTCGTCGGGGTTGGCGGCGTCAAGGTCAACGTCTTCCCACGACAGCACGACGTTGCCGCGGTCCCAGCTTTCACCCAGGTGCACGTCGTGGCGTTCTTCCTCGATGCCCCCTTCATGCACGTGGGTATGGCGGGCGACATAGGCGTGGGGGTACAGCAGCACCGTCTGCATGCGCGGAAACAGTTCACACTCGCGTCCGGCCAGCAGCAGACAGGCCTGGGCCGCCACCACCACCTTCATTTCGGGAGTGACTAAGAGGCCGCGGCAGCCCTCGATGTTGCGTGTGCGCAGAAACCCGGCGGTGTGCGTGCGCCAGCGCGTGCGGTGATCCGGCGGCAGAACGGCATCCCACGGCAGGGACGCCATCACGGCCTCGAATTCGGGTCCCGGGCCGGTGTCTGTTTTGCGCAGCCATCCGAACATGCCGCAAGAATAGCGCCCGCGGGGCGGGCACCAAGGTGAAACGCAACCGGGGAACGGTTGCCCGTTCCCCGGAGAAAAGCCTGAGCACGGCTGGTTATTTGCGGCGGCGTCGCAGGAACACGCCTGCCAGCAGAACCAGCGGCGCCAGAGCTGCCACCGGTGACGCAACGCAGCCGCCCCCGCCACCGCCGCCCCCGCCGCCCCCGCCGATGGTGGTTGTCGTCGTGACGGTAATGGTGAACGTCTGGACGGCGTTGGGCGTGACACCGTTGGACGCGGTGACCGTGATCAGCCCGGTGATTCCGACATCTGTGGGTGTCGGCGTGCCGGTAATGCTGTTGCCGACTTGCGTGAGCCAGGCCGGCAGGCCGGCCACAGCGATTGTGGGCGTGGGCGTTCCTGTCGCCGTGATGTTGTACGTGTACGTCACGCCGACCTGTGCCGTGGTGACGGCGGTACTGGTGATAGCCGGTGCCACACCGTTGGTCACATTGAAGTTGACGACCCAGTTGGTGGTTGTGGTGCCGTCAAACAGCGAGATGTTGAACGTGATTGTGCCCGCCGAAGTGGGAGTGCCCGTGAACGTGATCGTGGTGCCCGAAGGATTACCGGTGGACGTTCCGGGGTGCGAAATTCCGCTGGTGGGCGACCCCGGGTTGAACACCGTGATGTCAATGTTGCTGTCCGGGTCAACCAGGTCCAGAGTCGCGTTGGCCAGCGGTACTCCCAGCAGCGCGGTGTAGTCAAACGTGGCTGCCGTCGGCCCGGTGAAGGCCGAGCCTGTCGCCAGCACAAGTTCCGGCGGGTCAGGTACCGGCGTCACCGTAATGACGAAGGACTGGACAGGGCTGGCATTGGCGCCGGCACCCACATCCAGCAGTGAAATCTCAATGGTTGCCGAGCCAAAGGCGTTGGCGGCCGCGGTGTAGGTCAGGTTTCCGCTGGTGACGTCAACGGCCGGCCCCGAGGCAAACAGCGAAGGGTTGGAGTTGCTGACAATGACGAACTTGTCCAGTGCCTGGCCGCTGTCGTTGGAATTCATGGCAGTGGCCCATGCCGCCACAGTCTGCGGCCCGGCGTCTTCCGCCGAGGTGTGGTCTGCCCCCTTGGTGAAGGAAGGCGGGTTGTTGGCCGGCGTGGTGGATGCGGAACCTCCGCTGGACGGCATACCTGCCGTCCCGCCGGGTGCTCACGGGAAGCTGCCGCCGCAGAGTCCCTTGGAGACCGAACCACTGAGCCCGCCCGCGGTTTCGATCGTGCCTGTGCCGGTGTTGATGTAGGTGCCGAAGGTGAGGAGCACACGGCCCCCCGCGCCGCCGCCGGCGGCGCCACATCAGCCACCCTTGCCGCCACCTCCGCCGCGCACGTCAATCAGGCCGCCGAACGTCAGCGTTCCCGGCGTGTGGACAAAGATTCCGCCGCCGCTGCCGCCGCCTGAGGCACCCTGATTGGCCACTTCGCCGTCGCCGCCGCGCGCGCTGAGCACACCGGCACGCAGTATGGTGATGTCACCGCTGGCGCCGAGTTCCAGCCCGCCACCGCCGCCACCGCCGCCGTTCAGCCAGCCGCCGCCACCGCCGCTGCCGCCCTGCAGCAGGGCCGAAAGATCGCCGTAGGCGGGCCCGCCGTTCTGGCCGGGGTCGGCGGGGCTGATGCCGTCGCCGCCGCGGGCTCCGGCCGTGCCAAAGCCGCCGCCGCCGGCACCGCCGTGGTTGATGGCCGGCATGCCGCCGCCGGGGCCCGAACCCGCGCCGCTGGTTGTGCCCGACGAACCTGCCAGGCCGCCATTTCCGCCGCCGGGACCGCCAATGTAGTTGGTGCCGACGAACGTGCCCTGGGCGGTTTCACCGTTGCAGTTGATCGTGCCTTCGATGGTCATGCTGCCCTGGGACAAAAACGCCAGAGTCCGGGTTCCGGTGCAGTTCAGTACCGCGCCGGACTGGATGTTTACTGACGCAAAGCAGAACACGCAGATGTTGCCCGAGGCGACACCGGTAAAGCTTGTGCTCGGGCCGGTCAACGTCATGGCTGTGGTGTTGACCGTGTACGTGCCGCTGCCCAGGTTGAGTGTTCCCAGCGAAGTGAACGCTGCCGGGTCAAGCGGCGCCGCACCAAGACCGCCTGCGGCGCAGGCCAGCAGCAGAGCTGCCAGCCTCACGCATAACTTTGTTCGCACCATAGTGTTCTCCATTATCCGTAGCGGAAAGTTGTGCTGTGACGCCCAAGCCTGTTTGCCGGGCCTCACGTAGGAACAAGGGAAAATGATTGGATGACAAAATACGCACAATCTGGCTTGGTCGCAATGCAAATTGGGCAATAAGGCAGTGATAAGGATTGGCCGCATACGAAGTTGACGCAAATCTTCGCAGCCAAGATGTGCAGTGTGGTGTATGGGCCAGACAGAAAAGAGGCGCGGCACACGCCGCGCCTCTTCAGGCAGCCCCGGGGGCGTTTGGAGCTACCTGGTTTCCGGCGGAATCATCACGGCGTCAATCACGTGGATCACGCCGTTGAGCGCGGGGATGTCGGTGATGATCACCTTGGCCCCGGCGATGAAGACTTCCTTGTCCTTGACCTCAATGCGCGCGGCGGCGCCGTTGAGCGTGGCCGCCTCCTTGAGCTTGACCGCGTCGGCGGCCTTGACGCTGCCGCTGACCACGTGAAACTTGAGAATCGCCTGCAACTTGGCCTTGTTTTCGGGCTTCAGCAGGGCTTCCAGTGTCTCCTTGGGCAGTTTGGCAAAGGCGTCGTCGGTGGGGGCAAACACCGTCAGCGGGCCGGTGCCCTTGAGGGCATCCACCAGTTCGCCGGCCTTGAGCGCGGCGACCAGGGTCTTGAAGCGGCCGTCGCCCGCAGCGATTTCGACGATGTCCTGGGGGATCAGCACGGTGTCAATTACGTGGATCACGCCGTTGGTACAGGCGATGTCGGTGGCCGTGACGGTGGCGGAGCCGACCTTGACGCCCTTTGCGGTATCAAGGGCAAGCTTCTGGCCGAACACGCTGGTGGCTTCCTTGAGCTTGGCCACGTCGGCGGCCATGACACTGCCGCTGACGACGTGATGGGTCAGGATTGCCGTCAGCTTGTGTTTGTTTTCGGGTTTCAGCAGCGCGTCCACTGTGCCGGCGGGCAGTTTGCCGAACGCGTCGTCCGTGGGCGCGAACACCGTGAACGGCCCCTTGCCCTTGAGCGTCTCCACCAGCCCCGCGGCCTGCACGGCCGCGACCAGGGTCTTGAACGAGGGGTTGCCGGCGGCGGTGTCCACGATGTCCTTGGCGGCGGGTTTGGCCTGTGCGGTTGCACTTGCGTTGAAGCTCACGGCGGACAGTGCCAGTGAGAAAGCCAGTGTCGTCATCCATGCGCGGGTCATGTCGTCTCCTTTGGTTGGTCCTGCGCTGGTTAAACAACATTGCATCTGGAGAAAACATATTTTCTTGTCATTCCGGCCATGCGTTGAACCACGGAGAAAGTATGGGCGAAAATTATTGACAGGCATTCAAAGGCCTGGCCGCAGCAAGGGTATCAAAGAGAAAAATCAATTGCCGATTGTGAAAGTTCTTGGCCAACGCGACAATGCCACGCAAACCCGGAGAACCCATGCTCTCGCCGACCCTGCAGAAAGAACTCGCCGGCTACCACATCGGCGCCAAGGTCAACGACCTGCGCACCCAGCGCGGCCTTAAACTGGCCGAACTGGGCGCGCATACCGGTCTGTCGGCGGCCATGTTGTCCAAGATTGAGCGCGGCAAGCTGGTGCCGACGCTGCCCACGCTGATGCGCATTGCGCTGGTGTTCAGTGTCGGGCTGGACTATTTCTTTGGCGACCAGCGCAAGCGCCGCACCTTTGCCATCACACGCAAAGGCGATCGCAAGCGTTTCCCCGCGGGCATGAATGACGCCCAGGCCGCGTACATGTTCGAAAGCCTTGATTACATGGCGCTGGAGCCCCGTCTGAAGGCCTTTCTGGCGCACTTTCGGGATGTGGATGAAAACAGACTGCAACTGCACCACCACCCCGGCGCCGAGTTCTTTTACCTGATGACCGGCCGGCTGGAGCTTTCCTGGCACGGGGAAAAACACGTGCTGGAGGCCGGCGACGCCGTGTACTTCGACAGCACCGTGCCGCACGGCTACCGACGGCTGGGGATACGCGACTGCTCGGCCGTTGTGGTCACATTGCCGCCGACCGTGTAGCGGTAAACAGCCGTGCCGAGCGCGCCCGCGGGTTGTCGTGTACTTCCGCTCGCGACGGTGCCAGGCCGGCAAGGTCGGTGTGTGCAAGCAGGCCCGCCGCCTGCGCGGCCTCCAGCGCGCGGCGCACGCGGGTTTCTTCGCCGCTGTGAAAGGTCAGAATCGCCGCGCGGCCGCCGGGGTTCAGCACATAGGGCAGCGCGCGCAGCAGCGCGTCGAGGTTTTCGGCCTCGCGGTTCACCACCATGCGCAGCGCCTGAAACACCCGTGCCGCGGGGTGTTTGGCCCGCGCGTTTGTTTTGCGAAACCGGCGCGGGTCCAGCCCGTGGGCGCGCAGCACGATTTCGGCCAGTTCGCGCGTGCCTTCGGGCCGGGCCCTGACCACGGCATCGGCAATCGCGTCGGCGCGGGGTTCGTCGCCATAGTCGCGCAGCCAGCCCGCGATGGTTTGGGCATCCGCGCCGGCAAGCAGTTCGGCGGCGGTTTTGCCGCGCGAGCGATCCATGCGCATGTCCAGGGGCCCGTCGTGCTTGAAGCCAAAGCCGCGCTCGGGCCGGTCCAGTTGCATGCTGGACACGCCCAGATCCGCCAGCAGGCAGTCCACACCCGCCAGCCCTTCGGCCTTCAGCACGTTGCCCAAACCGGCAAAGTTCGTGTGGTGCGCGCTCACAGCCAGGCCGAGTTGCGCCAGCCGCTGCACGGTGCGGGCCTGTTCTTCGGCGTCCAGATCAATGCCGATCACGCGCCCGCCGGGGGCGGCGGCGCGCGCCAGGGCTTCGGCGTGTCCGCCGTGGCCGAGCGTGCAGTCCAGCACGACTTCGCCGGACCGTGGTGCCAGCGATGCCAGAATTTCCGCCAGCATGATCGGCACATGGGCGCCGGCGGGCGTGCGCCCCTGGGCGCGAACCTTGGCTGCCTGTTCAGGGTACCGGGCCGGGTCAAGTTCCTTGTAGCGTTCGTGGAACCTGCGCGGGTGTGTGCCGGCATAACGCTTGCGCCGTGGCGGTTTTCCGGGCGGCTGGTTCATGGAGTGCTACGCTTGCGAGACGCCGGCCTGATTGCAAGACTTTGTCTGTGACCAGTGCGCCGTCATCCGGCCGTCTTGACCCTGCGGCCCAGTTCGGGCTGATTCTCATCGGCTGCTGTGTGTTTGTGGCGTTTTGCGCGCTTATGCAACCGGCCAGTCCCACAGGTCCGGATATTGCAGTGTTCCGCGCCACGGGCGAAGCAATGTGGAAGGGTCGTCCATTGTACGACTGGGTTCTGAAGACTCAGAAAGACGTGTCCATCTACCTTTATCCTCCCGTGTTTGCCTGTTTCTGGGCGCCGCTGTCCCAGTTGCCACCCCTGCCCGCGTTTCTGTTGTGGGCAACCGCAGTGGCTGTGATTGGTGTGCATGGCGTATGGCGCCTGTTCGGCGCTTTGTGCGGCCCGGGGTTGCGGCGCTTACAGGCGCTGGGTTTGTCGCTTGCTCTGGTCGCTCCGGTCTGGTTGCTGGACATCACAGGTAACGGGGCCAATGTTCTGATAACCGGGCTGGTGGCCCACGCATTGGCTGCTCTACGGTATAAACGCTATCGTCGCGTGGGTGTCTGGCTTTCTCTGGCGGTTAACATCAAGTTCCTGCCGGTTGTGTTGATCCCGCTACTGCTGCTGCGTCGGCAATGGTGTGGTGCGGCGTTGTACGCCACGGTCGGCATTTTCGCCTGGAATCTTCTGGTTCTGCCGTTTGCCGTGGTCGCGAATGGGCTGAATGGGATATTGTGGCCGATCATCCATATGGCGGACTACCTTACGTCGCTGGTATTGCCGCATTTTCTCAGCCTGGACTCTTCTGTGGTCGGTGTCGCCGGGGGCGCGAACTGGAGCTTGCCGGACACAGCGCGTCGCCTGGTGTCAGTGTTTATGAACGGCAACCGGTCGGTTGGGGTGAATGTTGGCTGGATCGGTTTTGCCCTTGCGGCCAGTTTGTACGGTCTGGGTGCAGCCGGAGCCTGGAGACACCGGCGCGCGCCCATGCCCGCTGTGGCGGCCTGGGGTGCATGCCTGATGGCGGCGGTGCTGGGAAACGTCAGCACTCTTGCCCATCACGTCGCCCCGATACTGCTTTGTTGCGCACCGGAAGCGGCAAAGCCGACACGGTCGCGAATCTACGGCCTGGGCATAGCGTTGTACGGCGGTGTGTACGCCATGTATCTGGGTTGGCTGACGGATCCGAGTGGTCGGTCATTGCTTGCGACGCTCAATTGGTTCGGGTGCGCGACGTTTGTGCTTGTGGTGCTGCTGGTTTCGGTCGCGGTCGGACTTTTGCGCCAACCGTGCGAGATCGAGTCATCGGAAAAAAATGAATCCGGGCCGGCGGGGATCCGGCCCGGATAAAGCCGTAAAGTTACCTGGCCAGTTCGGACAGGAAGTCTTTCAGCATCTCCCAGCTTCGCGCGTCGGCCTTGGCGTTATAGGCCGCGCCCTTGCTGTTGTCGTTGCCCGCGGCGGGTTCGGTGAAGCTGTGCACGCTGTTGCCGAAGTACACCATGTGCCAGTCGGCTTTGGCGTCGCGCATTTCCTTGTGGAAGGCGTCAATGTCCTTCTGGGGCACAAACGGGTCGTCGGCGCCGTGCAGCACCAGAATTTTGGCCTTGAGCGTTTCCGCCGTGGCGGGCTTCTGCGTGCCCAGACCGCCGTGCAGGCTGATTACGCCCGCGACTTCGGCGCCGCTGCGGGCCAGTTCCAGGCACACGCTGCCGCCAAAGCAGTAGCCCATGGCCGCGCAGCGCGAGCCGTCCACGTTGGGCTGTTCCTTGAGAACCTTGAGCGCCGCCGTGATCCGCTGGCGCAGCAGTTCGGGGTTGCCGTACAGCTTGCCGGCTTCGGCCCGGGCCTCGTCGGTGTTTTTGGGGCGCACGCCCTTGCCGTACATGTCGCAGGCAAAGGCCACAAAACCGCGCATGGCCAGAGACTTGGCCTTGGCACGCTCAAATTCTTTTTCGCCCATCCAGTTGTGGACGATCAGCACGCCGGGGTATTTGGCCTTGTCGGGGTTGGCGGCATCGGGTGCGGCCACAAAGCCGGAAAATTCATCGTCGCCGATCTTGTAGGTCAGTTCGGTGGTTTTGATAGCGGCGACAACCTGGGCTTCTTCCTGGGCTTTTACGGGTGTTGAAGCCGCGCGGGCAAGCCCAAAGGCCGCCGTGGCGGCAAGGGCAACGGTTAGTGCCGAAAGCACGAGGGCGATACGCATGGGGTCTCCTTGGTTGTCGAGATTCAAGCAATCAAACAGGCCCGGGGCCAACCCGATTCCGCAAAACGCGGAAGTGGCGCCACACCGCGGGCAAGTGACAATGCACTTGTGAACATCGAAACGCCACGACTGATTCTGGTGCCGTTTGATTTGCCGCTGCTGCGGGCCGCGCAGGCCGGCGACAGGGCCGGCGTTGGCGCGATGCTTGATGCGGTGATCCCGGCAGATTGGCCCAGTGAAGGCGTGCGCGAGTACCAGTTGCCGGAACAGATCGCGCACCTGAACCGACAGCCGGCCGACCTGTCCTGGCTGGGGCGCCTGATTCTGCTGCCCCAGCCGCGGGCGCTGGTCGGCGGCATCAACCTTAAAGGCCCGCCGGATGCACGCGGCCGGGTCGAGACCGGTTACGAGATTGCCGGGCCCTTCCGCCGCAAGGGCTACGCCAGCGAGGCAGTGGAAGCCCTGTGCGCCTGGTGCTTCGGGCAGCCCGGCGTAACGGCCGTCTACGCCCGCACCCAGACGGCCAACAGCATCAGCCAGCACATGCTGCAACGGCTGGGCTTTTCGCGCCGTGAAGTCGAACATCACCCAAGGCTGGGCGAGATGATTGTGTGGGTGCGGCCCAAGCCGCCCGGGGGTGAAGTTCTGCTGATCGCCAGCACCGTGCATCGCCTTGCGCGCGGCGTGGCCATGACCGGCAGCAGCCCGGCCTGCGCCCTGTGCGGCACCGCGGGCGCCAAGGCCTGGATCGGCCGCATGGCCACACTGCAAAGCCCCACGGGCGAGACAGCCGACGCCGTGATCGTGGACTTCAACACCCTGCCCGCGGGCATGGGCGAGGAGTTTCAGGTCTCGATCCTGTTTGACGATGTGCCGGCCGAGGTTGCAACGGAAGGTGCGGTCGTGACTCTGGTCAGGCCTTCATCTCCCAGCGGCTGATGGTCAGGCGCTGGATTTCGCTGGTGCCTTCCACAATCGTCATCAGGCGCGCGGCGCGGAAGAATTCCTCGACGCGGTACTCGCGCATGTAGCCGTAGCCGCCGTGGATCTGGATCGCGTGGCTGGTCACACGCTCGGCCATTTCGGAGGCATACAGTTTGGCCTGCGCGGCCATGCTGATGAAGCGCGGGTCGCTCAGGCCGTACTGTTCCTTCAGCCACACCGCCTGCCACACCAGCCCTTTGGCGGCGTTCAATTCAGTGATCATGTCGGCCAGCTTGAAGCCCACGCCCTGGAACTCCCAGATTTTCTGGCCGAACTGTTCGCGCTCGGCGGCAAATTTCTTGGCGCGCAGATAGGCGGCCTCGGCAAGACCCAGGCACTGGGTGGCCACGCTGCAACGGCCCGTGTTCAGGGTAATCAGCGCGACCTTGAAGCCGTCGCCCTCTTTGCCCAGCAGGTTTTCGGCCGGAACTTCGCAGTCTTCGAAGATCAGTTCGGTTGTGGGGCTGGCGTGCACGCCCATCTTGTGCTCGATCGTGCCGACCTTGAACGGGCTGACGGTCTTGTCCACCAGAAAGGCGCTGATCAGCGGCTTGCCGTCGGGCTTTTGGCCGGTTCTGGCCCAGACAATCAGGTACTCGGCCACGGCGCCGTTGGTGATGTAAAGCTTGGTGCCATTGAGAACCCACTTGTCGCCTTTGCGCACGGCGGTGGTGCGCATGCCCGCGGGGTCGCTGCCGGCGCCGGGTTCCGTCAGCGCAAACGAGCCCAGCTTCTCGCCGCTTGCCAGCGGCGGCAGCCACTGCTTCTTCTGGGCCTCGGTGGCAAAGTTCAGAATCGGCAGCGCCACCAGGCTGTTCTGGGCGCCCAGTGTCATGCTCAGGCTGATGCTGGATTTGGCGATTTCGCCCTCGACCAGCAGATAGGCCAGGTAATCCGCGCCGGCGCCGCCGTATTCCTGCGGGATCACCAGCCCCATGAAGCCCAGTTCGGCCATGCGCCGGGTCAGTTCCATGGGGAACTCGTGGCTGCTTTCCAGCCGGATGGCCACAGGTTCAACTTCGGCGCGACAGAACTCCGCGGCGGCCTGCTGCAGCATCTGCTGTTCTTCGGTCAGGGCAAAGTCCATGGGTTCTCCCGCAAAGCGGGCAACTTAGCCGCGTCATTCCGCGTTGCAACGGCACGCGGGGCCGGATTTGGGCCGGCCGCCAAATTGACGGCCCTTGCGGCAGACCTATGCTGGTTGGGCTCACGCAGGGTTTGGGCCAACTTACCGGAACAAAGGGGATTTCGATGCGAAAGTTCACGCTGCTGGCGTGTGTCGCTGCCATGACGTCTGTGTTCGGCGCGGCCTCGCTGATTCAGGCCGACAAGGCGCCCGGCACGGACACGGGCCGCGACGGGGCACTGCTGATCCAGGATCGCAAGCTGCCCACGCCCAAGGACCTCAAGATTGTTGAAGGCACCGACGAGGGCCACAAGACGCCGCTGGAGGTCGTCACCCGCGCCATCAAGGCCGCCAAGGACAAGAAGCTGGCTGATCTCAAGGCCTGCATGAACGACGACGGGCGCCGCACCGCCGACGAAAAGAGCTACGCCCTGGGTTCGGACAACATGACGAACCTTCAGCACGTGGCCAAGGTGCTGGCTTCGTACAAGGACGAAGGCCTGACGGTGCTGAACCAGGGCACGGTGGGGCACTACGCGGTGGTGATGTGCCAAAGCCCGCTGGGCACGCACATGGTGCGCGTATCGCGCCAGGGTCTTCAGATCCAGGGCAAGGACGGCAAGAACGAAAAGGGCCCCCAGAACTGGTACCTTTCCAACTACGGCCCTGACGAATACCAGCGCGACTACGGCTCGCCCAAGGTCAAGACCCTGATTGACGCCATCAACAAGGGCGACGTGGCCAAGCTGAAGGAATTTCTGCAACAGCACGAAACCAGCGGGCTGGATCTGCTGGTCGGCGTGAAGGAGGGCGCGGATCCCTATGACCTGCTGTGCCAGCGTTTGCGCAGCATCATCAACAACGGCGAAGGCCGGCCCACGATCCTGATCAGCCGCTACGGCAACAACGCGGCCTTCTGGTTCCACAGTGAAAAGGGCAGCACGTTCATTGTGCTCAACTTCTGGACCGAATACGAAGACTGGGAATCCAAGAAGCTGACCACGGAAATGCGCGTGTCGTTCGGCGAAACGGCGCGCTTTCACACCTATGCCGCGGACGCGTTCAAGAACTTTGTCGAGGATTACGACTACAGCAACTGGAAGTAACTGCGGCCAACGCCAAAGGGCCCCCGCGCGCGGGGGCCCTTGTGTTTTCCGCCGGCGTTCAACCCCGCAGTTCCTTCAATGCTTCCAGCACTTTCTCGGCGTGGCCGTCAACCTTGACTTTGGTCCAGGTCTTGCGGATCACGCCCTCGGGATCAATCAGGTATGTGCTGCGGATGATGCCCTTGACCTTTTTGCCGTACATCACCTTGTCGCCGTAGATGCCCCAGCGCGTGGTGACTGACTTGTCGGCGTCGGACAGCAGCGGCACTTTCAGCTTGTGCTGCTGTTCAAACTTCTTCTGGGCCGTGCAGGAATCCGGGCTGATGCCCAGAACCGCCGCCCCGGCCTTTTGGAACTTTGCCGCAAGGCCGGAAAAGGCGATTGCCTCGCGCGTGCAGCCGGGGGTGTTGGCGCGCGGGTAGGCGAACAGCACAACCCACTGGCCGCGATAATCGGCCAGTTTGTGGGGCTTGTTGTCCTGGTCGGTCAGGTTGAAGTCTGGTGCCTTGTCTCCGGGTTCTGGCATGGTGTCTCCGGGCATGTGGCTTGTGGGTTTGCGCGGCGCACTATAGTTTTCGGAACATGGGCGACGACCCCGCGGCCATGCAGGCCCCGCGCAAGGGCTATTACCGGTTGGGCGCGCCGATCCGCGCGGCGGTCGGCAATGTTCTGGCGGCGGCCACGCTGGTGGCGGCCGTGGTCGCGCTGTTTGACACCCCGCGGCTGGAGGGCGCATGGTTGCGGCTGCCGGCATTGTGCGCGCTGGTGCCGGCGGCAGGCGCGGCATGGTTTGTGTTTTCACGTCTGCGGGCAAAGGCCCCGGTGCTGCTGCGCGGAGGCCTGTTTGTGGCGCTGGTGGGCGTGTCGCTGGTGGCCGCGGCCATGCACAACGCCAGTGCCCTGGCCAGCCTGGCCGGCGGGCTGGGGATTGCCGCGGCGTTTGCCCTGCGCGGCATGCTGGACAAGCCGCAGCTCAAGGGCCGCGACCTGCGCCCGCCCGGCGCGCGGCGCAAGCCGCTGAACGCGCTGTTTGACCAGGTGGAAAGCCTGGCGGCGGCGCTGGTGGTGGTGCTGCTGGTGTGGCACTTCGGGCTTGAGGCCTTTCGTATTCCGTCGGGCAGCATGGCGCCCACACTCAGCGGCCACCCGCAGTGGGGCGATCGCGTGTTTGTGGACAAGATGTGCTACGAGTTCCGCGACCCCGTGCGCTGGGAGCCCACGGTGTTCCGGTACCCGCTGCGGCGCAGCGACCCTTACGTCAAGCGCCTGATCGGCTACCCCGGAGAAGAACTGCTGATCGCCGGCGGCGACGTGTACGTGCGGCGCCACGAGGGCGCGCCGATTGAACTGCTGGCCAAGGACGGTCTGGCCCGCGACGTGTTGTGGCTGCCGCTGTTGCAGGGCCTTTCCGGCAACCGCGAATGGGTGGCCAACTTTCTGCGCCAGGGCGAGGCCGAGTTCAGCCAGGGCGCGATCCGCCTGGGCAAACGCGGCGCGGCGATTTACCCGCGCGGCAGCGGCGAAGCGCCGGGCAACGTGGTGGACCACGATGCCAGCTTTGGCGACACCGAAACGCCGAAGGAAAACTTCGGGCGCAACGTGTGCGGCGACCTGCGCGTGCGCCTGCGTGTCGAACTGGACGAAGAAGGCGAACTGTCGCTTGCGCTGGTGCGCGACAGCGAAAGTTTCACCCTGCGGCTGCGGCCGGGCGCGGGCAACACCACGCTGGTGCATGCCGCCGAGGGCGCGCCGGAAACCGTGCTGGGGCGTGACGTGCTGGGCGCGCTGGAGCTTGTGGCCGGCAAGTCCGTGGACGTGACTCTGGCCTTTGCCGACGGCGTGGTCGAGGCTGAAGTCGGCCCGGCGCGCTTTGTCGCCGAAACCGGCACGCCGCTGCTGGCGGCGCTGCGGGCGCGTGACGCGCAGAAGCGGCTGGAACTGTCAGGCCCCGAGGCGGTGAAGATCGCGCAGGCCGAGCCGCCGGCGGGCCGCAAGGCGCGCGTGGAGCTGCGCGGCGGCGAAACCGCCGGCGCGGTGGTGCGCGTGACGGGGATTGAACGCGACGTGTACTACGTGGGCCGCGTCCTGCCCGAACCCAACGCCGCGCGCGAAAGACCGCTGGGCGTGAAGCTGGGCGCCGAACAGTATTTCGTGCTGGGCGACAACTCGCCTGGCAGCAAGGACGCCCGGGCCTGGATTCGCGCGATTGTGCGGCTGAAGGACGGAACCCAGGTCGCCGGCGGCCTGGACGACGCGGGCCAGGAACTGGCGATGCTTCTGGCCGGGGCCGGGCGCGGTGAGGGCCTGAGCGCCCTGCAGAAGCTTCAGCGTGTGGCCATGCTGTACCGCCACGAACGCGAAGACAACGCCGCTGACGCTGACCTGGTGGCCCAGGCCGTGGAGGCGCTGCGGAACCACGCGCGCCAGGAGGGCCGCGGCGCCGTAGATTTCTACACCGAGGGCGGCGGCGTGGCGCGCATCGTGCTTTCCGAGGTGGAAACGATCCAGGTGCAGATGGTGCCCTATGTCGAGCGCAAGCTGTTCGTCGGCCGTCCCTTTGCCGTGTTTCTGTCGCGGCGCGGCGCCAAACTGATCAACTGAAACGGCGCCTGTGCTTGCGCCCGACCACGCTTTGTAGGAACATGGCCGCTTGCCCCGACGCCAACCCCGAAAGAACATTCATGCGGACACTGTTGCTGCTGGCGGTGCTTGGCCTTGCCCCGCTGGCCCACGCCCAGCCCAGCGTGGCGGGCGGCTTCACACTGGACACATTGCAGAACCCCGTGCCCGGCGGGCGTGGCCTGGCGATAGGCCCTGACGGCCGGGTGTTCTTTACCGCCAACGACGGCTCGTTCGGCCGGGTGTTCTGTCTGGACACCACCCAGACCCCGGCGGTGCTGACCACATTTGCCACCGTGTCCAACTACACACCGCCGGCCTCGGACGACAACGGCATGCACGGCATTGTGCTTGACCCGTTGTTTCCGCTGGCGCCGGGCGACGCCACCAACCGCTATGTATACGTGTGTTATTCGGCGAACCCGTCGGGTTCGCTGACGGTGGTGCGTTACACGGAAAACGTATCGAGTCTGGGTACGGCGCTGGCGCTCAGCGAAACCACCGTGATCAACCCGGTGGCGATGGGCGCCAACGGCGTGAACTTCGGCGGCAGTCTGGCGATCGGCCCCGACGGCAACCTGTGCGTGGGCGTGGGTGATGCCAGCACGTCGGTGCCATTGGGCGGCGCCCAGGCCCAGGACACCGCCGACCGGCGCGGCAAGGTATTGCGCGTGATCCGCGGCGGGCCGCAGATCGGCCAGCCGCCGCTGAACAATCCGATCAGCCTGAACCCGATGTTCGCGCGCGGGTTTCGCAACCCGCGCGGTCTGGCGTTCAACCCCGGCACCGGCGAACTGTTCTGCACCGACAGCGGCAACCCCGCCGGCCCCGGCGCCGACGAACTGAACGTTGTGTTGTCGGGCGGCAACTACGGCTGGGATACCGCCGGCGCCAGCGGCGCGCGCGGTGTGGCCGGTATGACAGACCCGGCCTGGGTTCTGCCGGGCAACTTTGAGCCCGGTGGCGTGGCGTTCTACCCGCCTTCGGCCACGGCGTTTCCGGCCATCGGTCACCGCACGGCCTGCGTGTACCTTGGGCGCGAAACCACCGTGGGCAACGTATCGTTTCCGGTGATCGGGCCCAAGACCGGCGCCATGGTGGTTCGCGTGATTCTGACCGGCGGCAGCGAACGCGCGGCCGTGGCGATGTGGCCGATGGTGACCGACCTGCCCAGCGCCGTGCGCGGCGTGCAGTTCGGGCCCGACGGCCACCTGTACATCCTGACCGAAACCGTGCTGTACCGGCTGCGCTACACCGGCGGCACCGGCTCGGCGCCGGTGGCCAACGCCGGCCTGAACCAGAGCGTCAACGAGGGCACGCTGGTGACTCTCAACGGCACCGGCAGTTTTGACCCCGACGCCACGGACGTGCTGCGCTTCACCTGGCGCCAGGCCGGCGGCAGCACGGTGGTGACGCTGGCCAACGCCACATCGGCCAGCGCCACGTTCACGGCGCCGCAGGTGCCGTTTGACCAGACGTTCACGTTTGAGCTGATTGTTGAAGACGGCAACGGCAACTTCGACAGCAAACTGGTGCAGGTTCAGGTCAAGGACGTCGGGGGCGGCGGCGGCAATGACGGCCCGCTGCTGGAGGCGCCGGGCGAGGGCGGCTGCTCAACCGGCGAGGGCACGGCTTGGGTGGCGTGGCTGGCGGCGCTGCTGTGCGCGCTGGCGCTGCTTGCGCGACGGGCGCGGGCCTGGCGATAGGGCGCGGGCTATTTGCCCAGCAGCAGGCGGTCGGCCAGCATGCTGGGCAGACGCGGAATCGCGCGCATTTTGTCCACGGTTTTCTGCACGTCGTATTCCACGCGCCGGAAGATCAGCCGGCTGCCGTCAATGATCACGTAACAGGCCCGGGTGTCGTGGTCGCGCGGCTGGCCCACGCTGCCGATGTTCACCAGCAGCTTGCGGAAGCGCCGCAGGTCCAGTTCGCCGTTGTTCAGGTTCTTGGGGTGGCCGTACTTGCCGGTTTCGCTGTATATGCCGGGGATATGGCTGTGCCCGCAGAAGCAGAAACGGTCGAACTTGGCGAACATGCTGCGGATCTTGGGCTCGTCCACGCTGTCCTTGGGAAACACGTATTCGTGGGTGGGCTTGCGCGGGCTGCCGTGCACGAACAACAGGTCGCCCTGCTTGTGGCTGCGCACCTTGGTCAGTGAGTCCAGAAAGTTCCAGTAGGCGTGGCGTTTTTCCTTGGGCAGGTCGGGGCTGTTCAACTGTTCGCGCGTCCATTCCACGCTGCGCATGGCGCGCTCGTTGAAATCCTCGGCCACCAGCATGACCGCTTCTTCGTGGTTGCCCAGGATCGTCAGGTCGAAGTGCTCCATTGCCAGGTCCAGGATCTCGCACGGGTTGGGCCCGTAATCAATCATGTCGCCCAGGCAATAGATCTTGTCGCAACCCCAGGCCTCAATGTCGGCCAGAACGGCCTGCATGGCCTCGAGGTTGGAGTGAATGTCCGAGACAAGGGCAAGCTTCACTGCGCGGCCTTTATTGAGGCCGCAGGCGGCGGCCTTCACCCTGTTGACCAGTTCGGGGGATAACGGGCGTATCTTCCGGGAAATCGGTCAACATGGCAAGGGTGTGCGCGAAGTGCAAAAGAAGCGGCCCGGGCAGCAGCCCGGGCCGCTGTGACGGCAATGGCGTCAGCGGTTGAGCAGCGCCAGGTCGCGGTTGTCCAGGCGTTTCATGGGCTCGGACGACGGCATGTGGATGGCGCGGCTGAACGAGCGGTAGGTGCCTGAGCCTCCGTTGGCGTCGTAACGTTCAAAGCTGCGGTCAATCATCATCAGGTCAATCACCACCACGGCGGGCATGTTCCAGCGCGCCGAGACAAAGTCGCGGTCGGGCGCGGTGTGGGTGCGCCAGACGCCGCCGAACTCGACGCGGTCTTCGGCCGGGGGGGTGGGCAGAATCAGGGTGGGGCCCTGTCCGGGGCGCGGCGGCGGGCCCGAGGGCGTACCGGCCAGCGCGGTCTTGACCCACATCCAGTCCGAGTTTTTCACGTCGCGGGCGCATTCGGGCATGGTGTCGTAGTTGAAGGCACCGTTGCGCACGCCAAGCTGGAAGGCCGCCTGGTCGTCGGCAAACACACGCGCCGAATAAACGAAGTTGGCAATTTCTTCTTCCGAGGGCTTGATGTCATACAGGGGCGCCTCGCCGCGGCCGATGCGGGACAGTTCGGCCATGCTGCGCACCGGCAGCACACGCCGCACCAGATACGCGCCCTCGGTGGGCTCGTTCTGGTAGGGCAGACGCCGCCGCAGGTAGTAGACGATGGTGGCGTCGCCGGTGATGTACTGTTTTTTGTCGGCGTCGTACCAGGTGGCGGTGCCGGTAAACGCGATCAGGTCGCGGATCTTGAGTGTTTCGTTGACTTCGGCGCCGGCCCAGTCGTTCATCTGGCTGTACATGCGGTGGCCGCGCACGGCTTCGGGGTTGTCGTAGGTTTCCGGGCGCAGGCTGCGCAGGGCCAGCACGTCGTTGGTGTCCACGCCGGTGTCGCGCAGGCGCATCAGGTCCTGTTCGATCAGGTCCAGGGCGCTGCGGGCCTGCTGGTAGACCTCCACGCGGCGCGCGGCGCGCACGTACATGTCCTGTGCCGTCACGAACATCGTGCGCAGCATCAGCATCACGATCAGCATCAGCGCGATCGCGATCATCAGTTCCAGCAGCGTGAAGCCGCGTTTGCCGAATCGAATGCGTTTGCGCACGGCGGTCTCCTAGCGGGCGGCGTTGATGTAGAAATCCCACTCGTAATAGGGGTCGTTGATCACTTCCGTGCCGCTGTTTTCTTCTTTGAACGAGTAGCCCTTGTAGACCTTGATGTGCACCACATACAGGTCTTCCAGCGCGGCCTTGACGTTGGGCTGGGCCGCGTCTTCCACGCCGGCGCGGGCGACACTGCGGCGGATGGTGAAATCAAACGCGTAGAACATGCGGTCGTCCGGGTCCAGGCCGTCCAGGGCGCCGGACATGCGCAGTTTGTCGGGCATCAGGCGGAACACCTCAGGCCGGCCGTTGGCAAAGCTGCGCGGCATGCCCGCCAGGTCGGTGGCGTGGTTGGGCAGCCAGGTCATGATCTGGCGCTGGGCGTCTTCGCCGCGCACGGCCACGGAAAACGGCTTGGTCGGCAGCTTGAAGAAGATCGAGTTTTCGACCGGCGTGCCGCCGTAGTTCTTCAGGTCGCCGCCGCGGGTGCGTTCCTGTTCGTACTGGCGCAGGTATTCCGTGGGCCGGAAGGTCAGTGACGCGCCGGGGTAATCAAACTTGTACACCGGTTCGTTGTTGGTCACGATCGGGCGCGACAGCGATTGCGACAGCAGCGACCGTATGTTGCGCGAAATTTCGGCGGCGCGTGAATAGTCCATGGCCTGGCGCGAAAGCCGCGCGTTGGTGATGAACAGCGCGACAATCGCCGAACCGCCCAGCGCGAAAATCGCCATCGCGACCAGGATTTCGGTCAGGGTGAAGCCGCGGCTGCGGGTGTGTCTGTGACTGGATTTCATGGCGGGTTTCCTTGCGCCGGTTGGTGCGCCGGTTAGTGATCGCCCACGTCGCTGCGGTCCAGCGGCGATGAACGCCGCGTGTTGCCGGTGGCCGGGTTGACGTCTACAAACACATAGCGCGTGTCGTCGGTCAGGATGATGTCTGAATCCAGGTTGCGCGATTCCTTGATGTCCAGCACATAGCCGGGCTTGTCTTCGGGCACGACCACGCGGCCGTCCGGCCGCAGCACCAGCTTGTACTTGCCCTCAAACGCGTCGTTGACGCCCTGGGGCAGGTCCAGCATCGGGCCCTTGGGGCACTTGCGCAGCCAGCCGTCGGCAAACCGCACGTCGCCGCCGACCTGGGCCTTGAAGTTCAGTTCCTTGACAAAGTTGATCACCTGGTCGTCGGTGGTGGTGGGGTTGGGGTTGATCCGGAACAGCACCATGCCCGGCCCCACAATCCGCGCGATGTCGGAGCCCTGGGGGCTGCGGTCTTCTTCCTTGTCGAACATCACCAGCACATGCGTCTGGCGTGTGTTCATGGCTTCGGTGCGCGCGTAGGCAATAAAGCCCGCGATGTTGTTGCCCGCCATGGCCAGACCGCGCCCCGACATGAAGCGCAGAATCACCGGCACCATCACGGTCATCAGCAGCGCGATCAGCGCGATCACGACCAGCAGTTCAACCAGCGTGAAACCTCTGCGTTTTGGGCCGCGCATGGGTTCTCCGTTACTTCGCCTTCTTCATTTCCGACCAGTACTTCACCTGGTTGCTGCCGCCGTCAAAGGCCAGATCGTCGTCGGTGTCGGGCTGGCCGTCCTTGCCCCAAGAGCGCACGATCACGATCTTGGCGGCCTTGTCGTAGTAGTAGTAGACCTCGTTGTTCCAGCCGTCGGTCAGAAACGGCAGATCCGGGGCGGTGCTGTCGGTTTTGGTGAACTCGGCCCACTGTTTGGGCTCAACGCGCGGGTTGTACCCCTGGCCCTTGAAGTAGGCGGACTTGTCCCACGTGTCCTTGGTCGGCGCGTAATAGAACAGAATCAGTTGCGCTGAGGCCTTCTTGGGGTCGCTGTGGATCTGTCCGGACAGGTTCTGACCCGCGTCCTTGCGGAACTTTTCGAGTGTCAGCACGTTCTTTTCGTCGGCCAGCATGCCGCCCACGCTGTTGAGCAGCGAGCGCGTCGAGTTTTCAGCCGACTTGCTCAGCCACGGCAGCACGGCCAGTGCCAGCACCGCCACCAGCACGGCGATGATGCCGATCACGATCATCAGTTCGATCAGGGTGAAACCGCGGCGGTTGCGCATTGTGTTCACGGCGTTCTCCTAGTTCGACCCGTTGTAAATGTCGTCGTCGTTGTCAATCACGCCGTCCGGGCCCGCCGAGATAATGTCATAGGTGTCGTTGTGTTTCTTGCCGCGGTATTCGGCCTCGCTGGCGCCGCGGGCACGCTTGGCCGTGTAGTTGCGGTACACGTAAGGCCGCCCCCAGGGATCCACAAACACCGGCTTGCCGTCGTGTTCGCCCTTCAGGTACTGGTCGTCGCCGACGTAGGCGCCCTTGCTGGTTTTGGCCGGGTCAAGCACCAGGGTTTTGTACAGTTCAACGTTGCCGTCATAATAGGCCCCGGCGCGGTTGTTGCCGCTGCGCGGAAACTCGTTGTTGCCCTTGCCGGTATCCTCCTGCCATTTGCCGATCGCGGCCGGGATCACGGTATTGACGAAGTTTTTGGCCTTGGCCTTTTCGCCGCTGGACTGGGCGTTCAGCAGCACGGCAACCAGCACCACCACCAGAACGGCAATGATGCCAATGACGATGATCAGTTCGATCAGAGTGAAGCCTGACCGTGAGCGACGGATCATTGGGCCTCCAGAAGGGTTGCGATCATCTGCAAAGCCTACGCCAATCGCCGTGGGGGCTTGGCGCGGGCTGGGCATATAGTCGCAAGTACATACCGCAAAACAAGTTCAGTAAAGAAAACCGGGTGAACCCATGCTAACGCCGTGGGCGACTGATGCAAGTTTGGTATCAAGCCGGTCTGGTGCAGGTAACGCCGTTGCTTCCTTATATCGTCGCCCCCGCCACCAACCGGCCTTGCTCCATGCGCAGGGTCTGGCTCGCGGCCGGCAGCAGTGCAGCATCGTGTGTGCTGAAAAGCACGCAGGCGCCCCGTGCTGCCTCTTCGGCGATGATCTTGGCCAGCCGTGTCTGGGCCGCGCTGTCCAGACCAGTGCTGGGTTCGTCCAGCAGCAGCAGCCCCGGCCGGTGTACCAGCGCCCGGCAGAGTGCTGCCGCCTGTTCCTGGCCGCGCGAAAGTTCGCCCGCCGGGGCGTCGGCAAAGGCCGCGGCCGCAAAGCGCTCAATCAGTTCGGCCGCGCGTGCCGCCGGATCGGGCACGCCATACAGACGGCCGAAGAACACCAGGTTTTCGCGCATGGTCAGCACGCCGTCGAGCATGCTGTCGTGGCCGACAAACCCGATATGCGCGCGGGCGCGTGCCGGATCTTTGCGCGCGTTGATACCGCCGATGTGAAGTTCGCCCTCGTCGGGTCGCGTCAGTGTGGCCAGCACGCGCAACAGCGTGGTCTTGCCCGATCCGTTGTCGCCGACCAGCGCAAACGCCCCCGCGCCCAGCGCGCAATCCACACCGCGCAGCGCCCGGCTGGCGCCATAGGCTTTGGTCAGGCCGCGGGCTTGCAGCATCACGTTTCTCCGGCGTCGAACTCGACCAGCCGGTTGACCAGCCGCTGCTTCTGCTCCAGATACGCCGTGGCAGGCAACTTGCCGTGGCGGTAATCAGACTCAAGCTCTTTCAGCGCCGCCACGGCTTCGTCGCGTGTCACGGGCATGCGGTTGAGGCGCGCCAATTGCTGTTCGCGCGGCTTGCGCATGCTGGCCACCAGCGCCACCAGAAATGCCATGCCGAACAGTGCCGCCAGGGCCAGAAACACCGCGCGGGTGTTCAGCGCCGGTTTTGCGTCCCTGGCCGCTGGCTCGGCCTGCGCCGTGCCGGCGGCGCGGGCCTCCATGTCGGCCAGCCGCTGCTGCAGCGCCGCGTCAAAGCCCAGCACCAGTTCAGCCCGTTCGCCGGCCTCCAGCGCCGGTTTGCGCGCCCCGGCATAGCGGGTAAGGCCGGTCTGGGCCGTGCCGTCAGCCAGCAGCCGGCGGTGGGAATCCACGACCAGTGCCGCCAGCGTCACGCCGTCGTGGACTTCAGCCTCGACGCGTTGCAGCGGCAGCGGAAACTCGCGGATCAACCGGGTGCGCTGGCCGGGGTCGGCCATGCGCGCGCCGGCCTGGTGCACCAGGCGCAGTTCCAGCACGCCCGGAGCGCCGCCCACGGCCGGCGGTACCACGCGCCGGAACACCAACGAGGCGGCGCGCCCGTCGGGCGAGGGGTTTTCACGGAACAGTGTTTCGCCGGCGCCGCAGGGGGCCAGCAGGCCGAAGCGCTGCAGGGGGTGCCAGTTGTCGGCACTGTCCTGGGCGGCGCGGGCATAGGACGGCGCCGAGCCGTGCATGGTCTGGCCGCCGAACATCCAGGCGCCGGCGGCTGCGGCGTCTTCGGGCCGCGACACGGGCCGGCCCAGGCTCCAGCCCTGAAGAAACAGCAGATGACTGCCGTACATCGCCGGCAGGTGACGGGCCACAGTGCCGGGCACGATGGCGACATCCAGCGCGATTTCGACCAGCGCCGCGCGGTCAGGGTCGGTGTTGGTCAGGCGCAAGGTTTCCAGAATCATGATGCCGCCGTACTTCAGGTTCTGGCGCACCAGCGGCTCCAGGCGCAGGCTGTGCAGCTCCAGTTGCGGGTTTTCGGCCCCGAGCCGGCAGTAGGGGATGGTGACTTCGGCCTGGGGGTTCTGCGCCGTCAGGAACACTTCTTCGCGCAGGGGCCACCACAGGCCGTCCACGCGCACGGCCAGCCCAAGACGCGTGTCCAGCGGCAGATTCTCCAGCCGGAAGGCGCCGCTGCCGTCGGCGGTGGTCGTGCCGGCGCCCAGGGGCTTGATGCCGCCCTCCAGTTTTCCCAGCGGCGTTGTGAACTCGCGGCCTTCGGCCAGGGCGGTCATGGCCTGCTGCCAGGTGGCGGCGGTGATTTCGTTGAACGGGTGCGACGTTTGGGGCAGGTGCACGGCGCACACCGTGGCGGGTTCGGCCAGCAGTGCGCCGTCGTTGGCGGCGTCTACGGCGCGACCCTGCACGACGCCCTGGGCCGCGGCGCAGGCCGGAAGCAGCAACACAAGCCACACCACCAGCTTCATGCCTTGGCGTCGTCCCCCAGTTCCTGTTCGATGCGTTGGCGCGCCTGGGCGCGTTTGTGGCTGATGGCGTCAAGCTGGGCCGTGACTTCCCTGGCGTGCTGCAGCAGTGCCGGGCGGCGCAGTTCCACCTCGGCGGCGGAAAGCTTGCCGGCCAGGCGGTCGTCCTCAAGATCCTTCAGCGCGCGCAGGGCTTCTTCGCGGCGGCGCGACACCAGGGCGTATTCGCTTTCGACATCGCCGACAAACCAGATGCGTCTGGGGCGCGCCAGCGGCGACAGCGTGATCAGGGCCGCCAGCGCCGCCACCGGCGCCAGCCAAGGTTCATACAGCGCCGCCGCGGCGGCGCACACGCCGGCAGCCAGCAGCACGCGCACAAGCGGACGGTTCATGGCAGCTCCTGCATGTCACGCTCGATCCGTTCGTCCAGCCCGTTTGGGGCCGGTGCGGCCGCGGCTGATTCCGGCGCAACCCGGCGCCCGCGCCCCAGAACATACCAGAACATGCCGCCAAACACCGCCAGCAGGGCCGCCAGTGAAACACCCAGTACCACAAACACGCTGCTGTCCTCGGGCACCTGCAGCACCTTGGGCCCGAAACGCCGGACCATTTCCTGTTTCATCGTCGCGGCGTCGTGTTCCGGTTTCTGGCTGAGTTCGCGCAGGTAGGCGCGCTGGGCGTCCTTGGCCGCGCACACATTGTGGCTGCACGACAGCAGCTTTTCGCGGCAGCCGCAGGTGCAGAACAACTGGTCGCCCACCTCGCGGTACAGGCGTTCGGCGTCGGCGGGCGTGCGGCCCTGCGCGTGCAGCGGCGCCAGGGCCGTGACGGCCGCGATCAGCAGCCAGGCAAACGCCGGTGCCGCGCGGGTCATGCCGTCCTCCTGCGCCGCCACGACGGCAGAAACGCCAGCACCGTGCCGGCCACCAGCACCACCAGCCCCGCCAGCCCCAGCGTCATGTGCGGCTTGACAAAGAACCGCAGCGTGGCCGTTCCGTCCTGGCGGGCGTCCTGCAGGATGAAATACAGGTCGCGCGCCAAAGTGCGGTGATAGTAGGGATCTTTGGTCGGCTCGTTCATGCGCGGCGCGCCGCTGAGCTTGTCATAGAAAATCCGCATCCGCGGGCGCATGGCCGTGGCCGTGGCCGTGATGGCCGCGATTTCGGCCTCGATGCGCGGCCGCCGGGGCAGATCGCCGGCCTCGTCGGCGGCCTCGATCAGCCCTGCCAGCGACAGCGGGCGCAGCTTGACCAGTTCCGACCAGGCCTCGGGGTCGTCAATCCGGCGGGCCAGTTCGCGCACGCGGTCGTTGCGCAGGTGCGCCGATTCCAGCCGCGCCAGTTCATGCACATGACCCAGCAACTGCATGGCGTCAAAACGCGCCCGGGCCATGTCGTCCGGGGCGGCGCCCAGAGCCATAGCCGCGGCAAATTCAGTGTCAGGCAGCAACGCCGCGGCATCGGCCACAGAATCCAGCGCGGCCGGCAACGCCGCGCCAAGAGCCATGCCGTGGCGCGCCAGTTCAGACAGTGCCCCCAGCACGTTGTCCACGCGCCGCAGGCCGGCTTCGCGCCCGGCCAGCGCCGAAGCCGCCGCCGGCCCGGACAGGTCCAGCGCGTCGGCAAACTCGTCGTCTTTGGCCTCGGTCAGCAGGCGCCGAAGCATGGCCGTGTTTTCGCCAAAGGCCTCGGGCGAGGCCGCCATGGCCAGCATCGCATCGCGCAGGATGCCGGCCAGACGGGCATCCTCGTCGGGCCGGTTGGGCTGCCGCAAGGCCGCCAGCAGGCGCGACTGGGCGGCGCGCAGGGGTTCCAGGCTCACGTCGGCCGGCTCGTCGTAGGGAAAGACATACAGCGAAACCTGAAATTCCTCGAACACCGCAGCGTTGTCGCGCTGGTTCACGCCCCAGGTGATGGCTTCGGTCATGCGCGGCAGGGCCTGCTGAAAGAACGGCGGCAGTTCGCCGCCGTTGCGCGCGCGCATGTCGTCGGTGACCTTGCGGATGATGTCCTGGGCGCCCAGTTCGGGGTTCTGGCGCACATGGCGCAGCATGTTGCTGTATGTGCCGGCTGTTTCTTCGTCGCGGCCCCAGGCGCGCTTGAGAAAATCCCAGCTTGCGGTGCGGCTTTCGCCGGCATAGTAGGCCACATAGCCCCGCCCGGTCAGCCCGTCGCGGATCACGCCAAAGCCGCCGGGCCGGGCGGTCACTGTGCCCTCGGCCTCGTACAGACTGCTGTAGTAGATGCCAAGCGCGATCGTCAGCACGCCCACGTGCACGATGTAGCCGCCATAGCGCCGGCGGTTGGCGATGGTTACGCGGGCCAGGGCGGTGAAGAAGCCCTCGCGCGTGGCGCGGGCACGGGCGCGGGCACCCGCGGCAAACTCGCGCAGCACGCACAGCAGGGTGAACACGCAGATCGGCCACAGCGTCAACTGCACGCCCAGCCGCACCTTTGCCGCCAGTGTGCCCACGGTGTCGCCGCGGGCAGTATCAATCAGCAGGTTGCCCAGGCTCAGCCACACGAAGTTGACCGCAAAGGCCACGGCTGCCCCGATTGCCGGCAGGGCCAGCGCGCGCAGCACCGCGCGCAGACTGTTGACCCGCCAGGCCAGCGCCGGGCCCACGCCCATCAGCACCAGTATGAACAGAAACAGCGGCACGTTGACCATCACAAACGCGTCCTGACCCAGCTCGACGATGCCGTCCTTGCCGTACAGGCGTTCGGTGATCCAGGGCCAGAAGGTGATGACCAGCGTGACCAGGGCGATTGCCAGAAACACCAGGTTGTTGAGCAGGAAACTGCCCTCGCGCGACAGCAGGCTTTCCAGCCGGCGCTCGGATTTCAGAAGTGGCAGCCGCCACACCAGCGCCAGCAGGCTGCCGATGAACACGATGCCCAGAAAGCCGTAAAACCACTGGTCCACGTTGCCGGTTGCGCCAAAGGCGTGCACGCTGTTGATGATGCCGCTGCGCACCAGAAACGTGCCGATCACCGTCATGCAGTAGGTAATGATGATCAGGGCGAACGACCACACCCGCAGAAGGCCGCGGCGTTCGGTGACGATCACGCTGTGGATGAAGGCCGTGCCGGTCAGCCACGGGATGAAGCTGGCGTTTTCCACCGGGTCCCAGGCCCAGTAGCCGCCCCAGCCCAGGATTTCATAGGCCCACAGACCGCCCAGCGCGATGCCCACGGTAAGGAAAATCCAGGCGCCCATGGTCCACAGCCGGATCGGGCGCAGCCAGCCTTCGCTGACTTCGCCGGCAATCAGGCTGCCCACCGCCCAGGCAAACGGGATCGTAAAGCCGACAAAGCCCAGGTACAGCATCGGCGGGTGAATCGCGACCCAGTAGTTGTGCAGCGCCGGGTTCATGCCGTTGCCGTCGGCCACGGAATCCAGCAGCGCCTTCTGGGCTTCGGGCGGCAGATCGTGCGGGCGTACCAGGACGATCTCGTGCAGCGCCGCAAAGCGCGTGGCGGCGATTTCCTTGCCGCGCATGGCTTCAATCAGCGCCAGCACCGAGTCATTGCCGGTGTAGCTGGCGCCCATGCTGATCTGTTGCAGCACTTCGGCGGGCGTGCGCGCGGCCCATTCGGCGCTGAGCATCCAGTGGTATTCCAGCGCAAAGGGGCTGCTGCGCTGGGCGGCCTCGGCGTCAAAGGGGCTGACCATGATGAAGAAGAAAAAGAACTGCACCACCGCCAGAACCAGCAGAATCGCCGGCATGCGGCGGTCCGTGCGGTTGTGGCGCTGGCTGAAGGCAAACGCCGACGAAAACAGGGTAAGGATGAAACACCAGAACAGCAGGCTGCCCTGCTGGCTGGCCCACAGCGCTGCGACCTTGAACGGCGTGGTTTCGTTGTTTTCGGTGACGTGCCGGATGTAGCGCACGAAGTAATAGCCGTCGAAGATGCCCACGTACAGCAGCACGCAGCAGAAGCCGGTGACCGCCAGCATCGCGTACTGGCCCCGGCGCGCCGCGTGCGCCAGCCGTTCGTCGCGCCGCCACATGGCCAGACCGGCCAGAACGGCAATCGCGGCGGTCAGCACAAAGGCAAGCTGCAGCCCGGCCGTCCCCAGCCGCATCAGGGACACGGCTTGGGCGAACTGGCCGATGGTTTCGATCTTGGCAAGCATGTCAGGGGGCCGCGGGCTCAATGGCGGGCAACTGCTGACCCTCATAGCGGCTGGGGCACTGGGTCTGTACCAGCGTGGCGACAAAGGCGCCGCGCCGACGGTCGTAACGGCCCTCCAGCGTAACGTGGGCGGCTTTCTTCAGGCCCTGGGGCACGTCGTCGCCTTCGTAAATCACCATGCATGACGGGCCGGGGGCGGCGTTGCCCTCGGGAATGTCCACCACGGTGAACTGGGCGGGCTTGAACTCTCGGTGTACCTGCACAACCTGGCCCTTGAGCTTGACGCGTTCGCCGCTGTAGGCGTCCGACAACAGGTGAGGCACGGTGCGGTATTCGACCCCGCCCTCAAGCAGGGCCAGAACGACCGCGCCGGTCACGGCCGAGGCAAACAGCAGAATCACGATCACGACCTTCAGGTTCACGCGCGCTCCAAGAAAAACGCGGGTACGCCAAAGCGCCCCCGCCCGTCCCGGTTATAGCAGAGGCAGGGTGCCCTACAAGCAACACCGGCGGGTGCCTGACGATTCTGTGGTTCGGGCAGGCCGGTCACTTTTTTTCGGTTGCCAGCTTGTCCTGCAGCATGCGGGTGAGTTCGCCGTCACGCTGGAACGGTTCGTAAGGAAACACCAGCCGCCAGTGGGTGCGGTCTTTTTCCGGCGAGTCTTCGACCAGATAGGTTTCGGCCGAAGGATGCTCGCTGCGCACGAAGTAGCGGTCGCCGACCCAGAAGCCCGTGGCCTGGCGCGAGGTTTCGGGCGCTGGGTCAACCTCGCGCTGAAACAGAAAGCGTTCACGCCGGCCCTCAAGTTCCAGCACGGCAACCTTCAGCGCGGCGCCGGGGGTGGGCCGGACAAAACCGGGCGGGGGCAGGGGCTCCAGGGCCGGGGCGCGGAAGTCTGCCACGGAAACGACGCGGGCTTTTTCGACGAATGATCCGACTTGGGGCCGGATTTCGGACCACCCGACGCGCAGGGTGTATTCGCTGTATTCGCGCAGCACGGGCGAACCCAGCGTGTGAATGAACAGCGACGCGTCGTCGCGAAAAAAAGCTTCGCGCATGGACGCGACGGTGGTTTCGGGTGACGTCAACACCGGCCGGGGCCCCAGAGTACAGGAACAGAGCCACAGCGCGGGCAGCAGCAGGGAGAAATTCACGCGCCAATTCATGCCGCACCCCTGTCTTGACACGTCAAGTAAGCGCCCGACCGGGCGAATTCCTTTTGACGCTGGTGAAGTTGCAGGATACTTTTCATGCAGCGAGTGTGTGACAACCAGAACCAAAAGGAGACAAGCATGGCTGGTACCGCGAAGAAGAAGCCTGCCAAGAAGGCTGCCAAGAAGAGCACCAAGAAGAAGGCCAAGAAGAAGTAGTTACCGCAACAGACAAGCACGTGCAGTAAGCAGCAAAACGCAGTTGCAGTACCGGGG
Source organism: Planctomycetota bacterium (assembly GCA_015075515.1). Lineage (GTDB taxonomy): Bacteria > Planctomycetota > UBA8742 > UBA2392 > UBA2392 > H3-PLA7. The sequence continues at coordinate 379,085 of JABTUE010000003.1, read as the reverse complement.
CATGGCGCGCCTGCCCGCGGCAGCCCCGGAAACCTTTCAACCAACCGATTTCAACCTTCTGGCACACACACGCACGGGGCCCCGACGTCCGCCAACGCCGGGGCCCGACTCATTTGCGTGAGCCCCGACCGCGTGCAGGCGCCAACGCCGGGGCCCGACTCATTTGCGTGGCCCCGACCGCGTGCAGGCGCCAACGCCGGGGCCAAAACAAAACCGGGCGCGCCTGCGCCCGGTTCGCAATGGTTCACACGCGGCGTTACTCCTTGGCCGCCACCACCCACACCCGGCTCTGTACCTCGACATCCTCGTGCAGCCGGATCGTAAAGCTGTAGGTACCCAGCTCACGGATATGATCGCCCTCAAGCTCGATCTGCGTGGCCTTGAGGTTTACGCCCTCGGTCTTGAAGGCGTCGGCGATCACCTTGGGCGTGACGCTGCCGAACAGGTGGCCTTCGGCGCTGGCGCGCATGGGCAGGGTAAGCTGGATCTTGCCGATCGCGCCGGCCACTTCCTGGGCCTGCTCGCGTTCACGGATCATGCGGGCCTCGTAGGCGCGTTTTTCGCCCTCCAGGCGCCGCACGTTTTCGGTACTGGCGGTAAGGGCCAGCCCCTTGGGCAGAAGATAGTTGCGGGCGTAGCCGTCGGAGACGTCCACGACGTCGCCGCGCTTGCCCACGCCGCGGATGGATTCACGCAAAAGCAGCTTCATGACAATTCCTTTGGGCACAGCCCGTCAACTTACCTGGAGACATAGGGCAGCAGGGCCATGAAGCGCGCCATCTTGATGGCGTCGCGGATGGCCTGCTGTTCGCGGTGGGTGGCGCCGCTGCGCTTGCGCGGCAGAATCTTGCCCACGCCGCTGACGAACTTCGACAGCGTGTCAATGTCCTTGTAGTCCAGAAACGCCTTCTGTTCCTTGGTCAGCTTGCTCTGGGTCGGAACCGGCGTGCGGATCTTCTTTTTCTTCTTCTTCAGTTTGGTGGCCTTGCTGCGGGCGGCCACAACGTTGGTTTCGGGTCTTCTCATGTGCGGTTATCGGGCCAATGCCCGTCCTTTGTGTGTTTGTTCAGCCCAGGGTCACGTCGTCGCCGACGTCTTCGACCTGTTCCTTGCCTGCGTTTTCCGGCGGTGACGCCAGGTCACCGTCGTAATCGTTGTCGCGCACGGTGTCGCCACTGGTTTCGACGACACGCAGGTGGCGGCCCGAGGCCGACCGTTCGACCTCGCGGCGGATGAACTGGACCGAATAGGCCACGACACGGATGCGCGAACGCTTCTGGCCGTCACTGGTGGTCCAGGTGTCCTGTTCCAGCCTGCCCTCGACAAACACGGGCGAACCCTTCTTGAGGTATTCGGCGCAGCTTTCGGCCAGTTTGCGCCAGCTTACCACGTCAATGAAGCAGGTGCGGTCGTGCTTTTCGCCGCTGCTGGTGGTGTAGCTGTCGCTGACGGCCAGGCGGAACTCCGTGACCGGCGTACCTGAGGGCGTGTGCCTCAGGTCGGGGTCGCGGGCCAGGTTGCCCACCAGAAACACCTTGTTGAGAGTGATCATGGTTCTCCCGTGCGGGCGGTTTTATCCCGTTCAGGTGGCGGCGGCTTCTTCGGCCTCGATCGGTTCGCCGGCGTCGGTGCCGTCGTCGCGGCGGGCCGGGCGCTGGGCCGGCTCGTAGCGGCGGAACCACTTTTCCATCGGCACGCCTTCGCGGTTGGTGAACAGGTAGCGCAGGATGCGCTCTGTCAGGCGGCACTCAAGCTCGATCTCGCCCATCTTCATGGTGTCGGCCCGGAACGCGGCCAGGATGTAGGCGCCGCGCTTGTTCTTGCGCACCTCGTAGGCCAGTCTCATTTCGGCCCACAGTTCACAGCGGATGACGGTGGCGCCGTGCTTTTCCAGCACGCCCTTGCACAGTTCCACGGCGGCTTCGGGCTCTTTGTTGGCAAAGGCCGAGTCCACCAGGAACAGGCCCTCATAGAGCCTCTTGCGGTCTTCTGGCATGGTCTTTCCTTTCTCCGGCGGTCATGTCCCCCTGGTCTTGTGCCCGGCGCGCCCGGAGTGCGCGCGCCGGGAGGGACGAAAACAGTCTTACTTCTTGGGTGCGGCCTTGGCGGCCGGGGCTGCGGCAGCGGGGCGGCTGCGCCCTTGGCGCCGGCGGCTAGGGCGGCGGCACCGCGGCCGGGAACGGCGGCACCCGCGGCCGAACGGCAGCACCAGCGGGCAGGGCGGCACCCGCGGCGGCGGCTTCGGCACCCGGACCGGCGCGACTTCTTCGACCTTGCGCGGGTGCGTGCAGTGCACAATCACCGCGTTGGGGTTCTGGTGAATCGTGATGCCCTCGGGCAGCTTGAGGTCTTTGGCGCGCACGGCGTCGCCGATTTCCAGGTGCGTGACCTCGACTTCGATGTGCGCCGGAATGCGGTCGGCCGGGCTCATCAGTTCCACGTCGCCGCGCAGCACTTCCATCACGCCGCCGTGGGCCGCGCCCTTGGCCGTGCCGATGAAGTTGACCGGCACGCGCACGCGCACCTTGTCGCTCAGGTCCACGCGCACGAAATCCACGTGGTTGATCACGTCGGCCAGGTGGTCCTGGTCCAGCGCGCGGATCAGCGCGTAGGTCTTTTCACTGCCGAAATCAAGCTGAACCACGTGCGCCGAACCGTCCAGCATGGCATGGAGGTCCTTGTCCGCGATCTGGAGGTTCAGGTTTTCCTTGCCCTTGCCGTACAGCACGCCGGGCACAACACCGCCGGCGCGAAGCTTGCGCATGGCCTTGGTGCCGGAAGCAGCGCGCTTCTCGGCCTTGAATGCCGGGATCTGCATGGTTCCCTCGGTACTGGACTGCGGGGCCTGCGTACCTGTCACGCGCAGGCCTGGCCTGCCCCGCCTTCGTTTCCGGAACGGCCCGCCGCAGGGCGGGTCATTCTTTTCCGGGCGCTTCCTTTAACGTGAACTCCACAGAATGGAAGCCACAGGCAGCGCCTTTCTCATCAAGGGCGAACACTTTGAGAATGTAATCACCGGGTGCAAGGGAATTGTCGGTTTTGCACTGGAACACCAGCTTCGTGACCAGTTCTTCTTTGCCCATGCTCTGTTTGAACCCCTGAAACGTGTGCGAAAACGCGCCCACGCGCTTGTTGTTTGACACCGCGTGATTGGCCGCCAGAGCGTCTTCGGCGGCCTTGCGTTTGGCCGCGTCGGGGCTGGCCAGGTCGGCCGCCGTTACCGGCTTGAGTTGCCCGGCGATTGTCGTGCGCCGCGTCTGCAGTTCCACGCTCAGCTTCCACTTCAGGGACGGTGGCCGGCCGTCCTCGCTGTCGGCCAGCGCCGAGGCCGGCACGCGCACGGTTACCGTGAACTCGCGGCCGGCGGCCACGGATTTGTCGGCCAGTTCGGGTTCGGCGCGCAGCGACGGATGGCGCAAACGCAGGCCCGGGTCGCCGCACAGGTTGTACATGGAAATATGGCTGCGGTTCAGTTCGTCGCGCTCGGCCTTGGGCACGATCATCATGGCCATGCGGTCAAGTTCCTTGCGGTCGGGGTCTTTGGCCTCGACCAGTTCGCGCTTGGCGCGGATCATGGCCTCGCCCAGCGTGGCCACGCGGTTTTCGGTGATTTCGCTGATGAAGGCCTTCTGCAGCAGTGTGTTGGCGTAGGGGTGGCTGTCGCGGCTGGAGGCCAGAACGGCAATCGGGGCGCGTTCGGTAAACAGGATGCGCTCGGCCAGGCACTGTTCGGCGTGATCCATGCGGCCGGTTTCGCAGGCGACAATCAGCATGACCGGCAGGCGGCCCTCGGGGATGTTGAAGCCGCGCACGTCGTCGCCGGTGAGGATCGGGTACCGGAGTTTTTCGCCCTCGACCTGCACGTACATGTCGTCAAGCCGGTCGCGCAGGCCGTGGCCCATGTAGGTCAGCAGCAGGGCGCCGGCGTTGGCTTCTTCAATCACCTTGGCGCTCAGGCGCGAGGGGGCATAGGCGTAGCTTGAGCGGATGTTGGCGTAGGTCATGCGCACGTTGTAGTGCTGGCTGATCGTGCGTTCGGCGAACTGCATGAACAGGTTTTCCAGCATGGTGTCAATCATGGCGCCAAAGCGCCCCTCGCCGGCAAAGAACGTCAGGTTGCGCATCCATTCGCCGGCCTGGGCGGTTTCGTAGGCCTTGATCTTGTTCAGCGCCAGTTCCGCCTGTTCCACGGTGCGGGCGGGCACACGTCCGACGGCGATGTCGGGTTTGCGGTCGGGGTCTTCGACAAGATCGGCCAGAAAGTTGTCGGTGGGCACGCGCTCGCGGCGGGCCGGGGCGGGGTTGCTGTCCAGTTGCGGGGTCAGGAACCAGGGAATCTCAACCCTGGGGTCGTAGCTTTCCGTGCCCTCAACCGGGCAGTCGCCCAGCAGCAGCAGTTGGAAGTTCTCGCGGATCTTTTCGCCGCCGGCCTGTTTGCGCACGAACTCGCGGATTTCTTCAAGCGTGGGGGGCCTGTCGGCGCGGATATCCGAAAGTTTGTGCACGGCCGCGTAGCGGCCGTGGTTGCCGCGCCACAGCGCCCACTGCCAGGCCACGTCGGCAAAGTTGTCGGCGCACAGAATCAGGTAATCGCGCGGGTGGGGTCTGGATTCGGGCTGGTCCTGGGCCGTGACGGGCACGGCGGCAGTCCAGACCAGCAGACCGAACACGGCCGCAGCAAGCAGTCGTTGCATGGTTGTTCTCCGGCCCCGAAGGCCCCCAGTATAAGGCAAAGCCCGGTGTGGCGGCCCTGTGTAGTACGGAAATCCGGGCGCGATACACGAAAAATCACGCCGCGCCGGCCGGCAAGCCCAGGACGCCGGGTTTCAGCCCTTGAACAGCAGGCTGACGCTTTCGCTGAAGTGAATGCGGCGGATGGCCTCGGCCAGAAGTTCCGCCACGCTCAGCACGCGCAGGGTCGGAAACTCCTTGCCCTCCATCGGAATCGTGTCGGTGACCACGCATTCCTGGATCGGCGCGCTCTTGATGCGGTCCACGGCCGGGCCGCAGAACACCGGGTGGGTGCAGGCCACGTAGATTTCATTGGCCCCGAACTTCTTGCAGGCCTTGGCGGCGTCCACGATGCTGCCGCCGGTGGCGATCATGTCGTCAATGATCACGCAGGTCTGGCCTTCGACCTTGCCGATCATGTCCAGCACTTCGGTTTCCTCGCCGCTGACACGGCGTTTGTCCACAATGGCCAGGCCTGCGCTCAGGCGTTTGCTGTAGCCGCGGGCGACCTTGCTGCGCCCGACGTCGGGGGCGACGATGGTGATGTTCTTGTCGCCCGAACGTTTGCGGATGTCGCGGAAATAGCCGTAAATCACCGGCGCGGCGTACAGGTGATCCACGGGGATGTCAAAGAAGCCCTGGATCTGTGCGGCGTGCAGGTCCATGGTCAGCACGCGGTCAAACCCGGCCTGGACCATGCAGTTGGCGACCAGTTTGGCGCTGATCGGCACGCGGCCTTCGTCTTTGCGGTCCTTGCGCGCGTAACCGTAGTAGGGCACAACGGCGGTGATGCGTTCGGCGCTGGCGCGGTGGGCGGCGTCGGCGAACAGCAGCATTTCCATGATGTTGTCGTTGACCGGCGGGCAGGTGCTCTGGATGAAGAAGCAGTCCACGCCGCGGATGTCTTCTTCGATCTTTACGTCAATTTCGCCGTCGGGGAACTTTTCAATCCGCGCCTGGCCCAGCGGTATTTCCAGAATCCTGCAGATGGCCTTGGCCAGAGCGGGGTTGGAGTTGCCCGCAAACACCTTGATGCCCTTGCTGCGCGCCATGATCGGGTCCCCGCTGGGTGCTTCTACGTTGCCTTGCCCTGCCGGGTCTTCAAGACCCGTGCCGGGGCGCCCACGACCACGGTGTTGTCGGGCACGTCTTTGCCCCTGGGCACCACGGTGTTGGCGCCGGTCTGGGCGTTTTTGCCCACCTTGACCGGCGCGACCAGCACGGTGCCGCAGCCGATAAAGGCATCATCGCCGATTTCGGTGTGGTGTTTGCGTTCACCGTCATAGTTGGCCACGATGCTGCCGGCGCCGATGTTGACGTTTCTGCCCAGCGTGACATCGCCCAGATAGGCCAGGTGGCCGCTCTTGCTGCCAGCGCCGTAGACGGCGTTTTTGGTTTCGACAAACGCGCCGACCTTGCAGTTGTTGCCCAGTTTGGTGCCGCCGCGCAGGTGGGCAAAGGGCCCGATCTCGCAATGGCTGCCGATTGTGACCCCGGCGTGGATGGCCGAAAACGGGTAGATCACGGTGTCGGGGCCGATCTGCACCCCGGCCTCGATGTAGGTGCTCGCCGGATCCAGAATCGTCACGCCGCTGAGCATCAGGGCGTCGGCCACGCGCCGGCGCGCAATCGTGTCGCACAGCGCCAGATCCTGGCGCGTGTTGATACCCAGCACTTCGCGGCTGTCTTCGCACAGGTGCGCGGCCACGGGCCTGCCGTCAGCGGCCAGCAGGCGGATCACGTCGGTAAGGTAATATTCGCCCTGGGCGTTGGCGGTGGTCAGGCGATCCAGACAGGCCAGCAGCGCCGGCGCGTCAAACAGGTACGTGCCGGAGTTGATCTCGTGGATGCGTTCCTGGCCGCGGGCCAGGTCGCGCGCCTCGACAATCGCCGTGACGCGGCCGGAAGCGTCGCGCACCACGCGGCCGTAACTGCCCGGCTGCTCAAGTTCGGTGGTCAGCACGGTGGCGGCATGGCCCGCGTGGGCGGCGCGCAGGGCCGCCAGCGTGGCGGGCTGAATCAGCGGCACGTCGCCGCACAGCACGGCCACGTCGCCGGCAAAACCCGCAAGCTGTGCCCGCGCCTGCATCACCGCGTGGCCGGTGCCCTGTTGCGGCTGCTGGGTCACAAACGTCAGGCCGGGATAGCCCGCAAAGGCCTTGCGCACGCGGTCGGCCTCGTGGCCGACAATCACGATGATCTGTTCGGGCTCCAGTGTCGCGGCCTGTTCCAGCACCCAGCGCAGCAAAGGCACGCCCGCCACACGGTGCAGGACCTTGGGCGTGTCGGATTTCATGCGCGTGCTTTTGCCCGCGGCAAGGATGACAACCTTTAGGGCCATGGGCGCAATCTAGCGCGCCGCGACCCCTCTGGTAAGGGCGCAGGCTCAGGTCGCCAGCAGCGTCATCATGCAGCCGCCGAAGGTCAGCACGAACACGATCAGAATCGCCACGGCGACCCACAGCAGGTTGTTGCCGGATTTTTGTGGCTGACCGTACTGGGCGGGAAACGATGCAGGTTGAAACTGCGGCGGCGGCCCCGGCGTGGCAAAGGCCGGCGGCTGCGGAGTGCCCATGCCCGGCGGCGTCACCAGCGGCATGGTCAAGGTCTGGGGTCGGGCCACGAACTGGCTGGCTTTGCCGTGTTGCAGCAGGTCATCCAGTGAACTCAGGCGCGTGGCAGGGTTGCCGGTGGCCTGAAGCAGAATCTGCTGCAACTGGTCGCACACGGCGCGGGCGGTGGGGCGGCGCGCGGGGTCGCGCGCGGTCATGGCAATCAGCAGGTACACGGCGGCGTCGGGCAGGTGGCCGAACTTTTCGCGCTCGTACGGAATATCGTTGTTCACATGCTGCACGGCGATGCTGACGGGCGTGGTGCCGGTGTAGGGGGTCTGGCCGGTCAACAGATGCCAGGCCGTGACGCCCAGACTGTAGATGTCGCTGCGCTGGTCAATTTCCTTGCCCTGGGCCTGCTCGGGACTCATGTAGTAGGCCGTGCCGATGGCGGCGCCGGGCATGGTCAGTTCGGTGGTCTGCTCCACGGCACGTGCCAGGCCGAAATCACCCAGTTTCACGCGGCCGTCGCGCGCGGCGAAGATGTTGTGAGGCTTGATGTCGCGGTGGACAATGCCCTCGGCGTGGGCGTGGGCCAGCCCGTCGGCCACCTGGGCCACGGCGCGCAGCGCGGCCATGCCGTCCAGCGCGCCGTGTTTTTTCAGCAGCGCGGCCAGGTCGGTGCCCTCGATGTACTCCATGACGATGTAGGGAACGCCGGCTTCTTCGTTGACGTCCAGCACGCGCACGATGTTGGCGTGATCCAGGCGCGCCGCCGTGCGGGCCTCGCGCAGAAAGCGCGCCTTGGACATGGCGTCGCCGGCAAGCTGGGCGCCCATGACCTTGACCGCCACGGGTTTGTCCAGGCCGGTGTGGTGCCCCTTGTAGACCTTGCCCATGCCGCCGGAGCCAAGCTCGGCCAGCAGCGCGACCTGGCCCAGGCGTTTGGCGCCGGGCGGAATCGGAACCGAGGGCTGGTTGCGGGGTGCCTGGCTGTCCGAACCGATCTCGAGGAGTGTTTTTTCTTCGACGGCCTTGAAGTCGGGTTCGACGGGTTCAGTCATGGAGGGATTGTAGCGGATCGCGGGAAAAAGTCGCCGCCGGGGTGTTGTGCAATCGGAACGTTCGGCGCGGCCAAACGAATCAACATCAATCAAGACGCATCATGTGCCCAAAGCGCACGCCGGCGGGTGTGTCGGCGCGCGTGGCGGCAATGCCCGCAAATGCCTGTGGCAAAGGGGTTTGGCGGCGGTTGCCCTGCCAGCGGCGATGGCGCGTGCACTGGCACGGAATGCGCATGGGGTCACCAATCGTTGCGAAAGTGTCGCCAGGTGTGTGCCTGTGCACGCCCAGTGGGGGCGACACGAAACATTGGGGATCTCGGAGACAGAGATGAGGAATGGACTTTTGGGCGCGGGGCTTGTGGCGGTTCTGATTCTTGCGGCAGGTCTGGCGGCGCAGAGTCTGCCGGAAGCGTTGTACTACCAATTTAACGAAGGCACCGGCACCAGCGCTGCGAACACAGCCTCGCCCGGCCAGGGTTCGGCCACTGCAACGATTGCGCTCGCGCCGACTTGGCTGAATCCAGGATATCTGGGTGCGTCGGCCGTGAATTGTTCGGGCAGCAACCGCACGTTTAATACGGGCTGGACGGCCGCCTGGGGCACCACCCAGTCGTGGACGATTGAATGCTGGACGCGCATGCCGGCTACAACGTTCGGCTACCTGTTTGCGACCGGCGGCTCGGCGTTCCGTGTGTTCCAGAATGCCAACGGCACATGGACGATTGCCTCAACGGGCGGTACTCCCTCAACAAACATAACCACAACGTTTGTTATTACACCCAATGTCTGGACGCATTTTGCGCTGGTGTACAATGCCGCCACCACAACTCTCAGTGTTTATTTCAACGGCAACCTGGACCAGGCCTCAACCCGTACCTGTGCCCTGAACGGCCAGTTTGCGATCGGTGGCACAACCTGGACTTCGACCAGTTCGATCTGGGTCGGCGACATTGACGAGTTCCGTGTATGGAGCGTGGCCCGCACGCAGTCCGAAATTCAGGCCACAATGAACCAGGAAGTCCAGCCGGGTTACCCCACGCTGTCGCCGGGTTCGGGTTCGGGTTTCAACGGCAGCCGTGTGTACAACGCCATGACCGGGGTTGCCCTGAGCAACGCGGTGCTGGTGGCCAACGACAGCAACGATCCCAACATTGACATCACCGTGACCCCTGTCAGCGCCGCGCCCGGCGTGACTGCGCCTTCGTCGCAGACCGGCGCGGCAGTTCCGCACAACCTGACCTGGACAGGCACGCCGACGACAGTGGGCAGCTACACGTACACGGTTACGTTGTCCGACGGCACGAACACCCCCAGCTATACTGTGACCATTAACGTAACCAACCCGGCGCCGACGCTGGTTCCGGCTACCGGTTCGGCGTTCAACGCATCCCGCCAGTATTCGGGGTTGCAGGGCGTGGCGCTGGCCAACGCGGTGCTGGCGGCCAACGATGCCAACGACGCGACAGTGGACATCACCGTAACTCCCGTCAGCCCGGCGCCTGGCGTGACCGCCCCCTCATCGCAAAGCGGCGTATCAGTGCCGTTCAACCTGACCTGGACGGGCACGCCGACATCTACCGGCTCCTTCACCTACACGGTTGTTGTCAGCGATGGCGTGAATAGCCCCAGTTTCACGGTGACCATCAACGTGACCAACCCGGCGCCGACACTGACGCCGGCCACGGGGTCGGTGTTCAACGCTTCGCGCAGCGCCACGGTGTACCAGAACACGCCGCTGGCCAACGCGATTCTGACGGCCAGTGACGCCAACGACTCCACGGTCAACGTAACGGTTTCCAGCAGTAACCCGGCGCCGGGCGTGACCGCGCCCTCATCGCAATCCGGCGTTTCGGTGCCGCACAACCTGACGTGGACGGGCACGCCCACGTCGCTGGGTACGTACACCTATACGGTTGTGGTAAGCGACGGTGTGAACAGCCCCAGCTTCACCGTTACGCTGGTGGTGCAACCCACGCCGCTGTCCGGTGTGGTCACCGTGGCCAACGGCAACCCCGGCGGCGCCTTCATGTACGGCGACCTTGGCGCCGTGTTTGACGACCTTGAAACAGTGGGTGTAAGCGGCCCCGTGATCATTGAACTCTATGACGACGGCGGGCCGTTCACTTCGACCGCGTCGTATCTGCTGGGTGCCGACGGCACCACGCTGGACGATGTGCCCGGCCTGAGCGCCACCAACACGATCACGATCCGTGCCGCGTCCGGCGAATCGCCGGTCATCCAGGGCAGCGCGGCGCCGTCCAGCTACTCGGCCACCGAGTTCGGCACCATGAGCTTCCGCAACGTCGGCAACATCACGCTGGAGGGCCTGACCATCACCGGCGGCAACCTGTTCGGCGTCATGTGGTACTCGTCGGTCGCGAGTTCCAGCAACAACCTGGTGATCACGCGCTGCAAGATCCACAGCATCACCACCGGCGCGGCGATCTACCTGTACGGTTCAGCGACTACCACGGCACCAAGCAACGTGCAGATCACCAACAACATGATCTGGAACGTCAACGCCGCGGGCGGCGGCACGATCGGCGGCGGAACCAACGGTGGGCCCACCGGCATCATCGGCGCCCGTCGTATCGGCACCAACGTGGTTGCCCGCCACAACACGATTGTGCACAACGGTGCGGCCGCGAACTCGGGTGTGTTTTACACCAACGGGTCCGTGGATCCGTTTGCCGACATTTCATTCAACATTGTGCACCTGACCAGCAGCGGCACGGTGCCCTTCTACTTCCTGGGCGATACGGCCACGGTTTCGTCACTGCCGACCACAGCCAACCGCAACGTGGTGTATCTGGGCGGCACCGCCCAGATGGTCAACAACGCCAGCTATTCGACCTGGGGCCAGTGGGTGGCTTCCGGGCGCGACGTCAACGGCGTGAACGCCGACCCGCAGCTTGTCAGCACGGCGACCGCCACAATCAATCTGCGCATTCTGGCCAGTTCGCCCGCGCTGGATCTGGCTGTCGGCTCGACCGTTGCGGTTGACTTTGAGGGCCAGGCCCGCCCCTACGGCTCGGCCAGTGACTCGGGCGCCGATGAACTGGCGCCTCTGGCACCCACAATCACCTCAACGCCTGTCACGTCGGCCTTTGTCGGCGTGAACTACAGCTACACGGTCGTGGCCAGCGGTTACCCGGCCCCGACCTTTGCCGCCGCCGGCCTGCCGGGCTGGCTGAGCCTCAACCCGACCACCGGCGTGCTTTCGGGTACGCCCGCGGCCGGCGACATCGGCACCACGGGCCAGATCACCATCACCGCCAGCAACGGCGTGAACCCGGACGCCCAGCAGCAGTTCCAGATCACCGTGGCCAACCCCTCGCCCTCGTTTGCCACCAGCACCCTGACCACCAACGTGCCCAGCAACTGGCAGTACCGGCCCGTCATCTACACCGCCACGATCATCAACTCGGGCCAGGTGGCTTCAACCGGCACCACACTGACGGTTCCGGTGCCGACCGGTCTTGCCTATGTGACCGGTACGGTGTCCACCAGCGGCTCGGCGGTGATGGCCAGCTACAACGCCGGCAGCAACCAGATTGAATGGGGCCCCGGTGCGGTCAACGTGGGCAGCAACGTGGTTGTCACCTTTGCCCTGCGCCTGACCGGCGCCAGCGGCTCGGTGCAGACGACGGCCACCTTTGCCGATGCCGGCGCCCTGCCCGCCAGCAGCAACTCCAGCGCCAGCGTTTCGTCGCTGGGCAACGTGGTGGCCCAGGCCACGGTCAGCAACGGCTACAGCGTGACCGACAGCTTTGAGCCCACCGGCCCGGCCTACAGCTACACCGACGCCAGCGCCACCGGCACGAACCTGAACGTCACCGGTGACGCGGCGACGGGCGTGACCATGCCGTTCACGTTCACGATGTTCGGCGTGACCAGCAACCAGATTTCCGTGGATCACGACGGCGTGATCATCTTCAACACCCTGACGGTCAATCCCACGTACATCAACCAGAACCTCACCACCGGCGCCCAGACCTGGGTGATTGCCCCGATGTGGGACGACAGCAACAATGCCGCCAGCGGTGTCACCGGTGTCTACACCCTGACCACCGGCACGGCCCCCAACCGCCAGTTCATCGTCGAGTGGAAGAACATGCAGCACTACAGCACGTCGCCCAGCACGGTGACGTTCCAGGTGGTGTTCACGGAAAACTCGACGGACCTGATCTTTGCCTTTGAAGACACCACCTTTGGTGACGCCAACGACAACGGCCTGTCGGCCACTGTGGGCATCAAGGGCGCGAACAACACCGAAGTTGTGCAGTACTCGTTTGATTCGGCCAAGCTGACCAGCCAGATGCTGGTCAAGATCAACGGCCCCGCCATCCCGCCCCAGATCACCAGCAGCCCCGTCACAACCGCCACGGCGGGCACGGCCTACAGCTATACCGTGACGGCCACGGGCTCGCCTTTGCCGACAGTCGGCGCTTCCGGCCTGCCGGGCTGGCTCAGCTTCAACCCGACGACCCGTGTGCTGTCGGGTACCCCCGGCGCGGCCGACATCGGCACCACCGGTACCATCACTATCACCGCCAGCAACGGTGCCAGCCCCGACGCTACCCAGTCGTTCCAGATCAACGTCAGCGGTGTGGCGCCCCAGATCACCAGCAGCCCTGTCACCACCGCCACAGCCGGTGTGGCCTACAGCTACACCGTGACCGCCACGGGCATTCCGACGCCTACGCTGTCGGCGCTGAACCTGCCGGCCTGGCTGAACTTCAACACCAGTACCGGTGAATTGTCGGGCACCCCCGGCGCCGGTGATATCGGCACCACCGGCAACATCACCATCGAGGCCGCCAACGGCACCAGCCCCGACGACAACCAGCAGTTCCAGATTGTGGTCAGCGGCCAGCCGCCGCAGATCACCAGCACTGCGCCGACCACCGCCACGGTGGGCATGCCTTACAGCTACACCGTGACGGCCACGGGCATTCCGGCCCCCAACCTGTCCACCAACACCCTGCCGGGCTGGCTGAGCTTCAACGCCACGACCGGCGTGCTGTCGGGTACGCCCGCGGCCTCGGACATGGGCCTTTCGACCCAGATTGACATCACCGCGGCCAACGGCTGGGGCACGCCGGCAGTGGAAAGTTTCCAGATCCAGGTCAACGGCGTGGCGCCGGTTATCACCAGCACGCCGGGCACGACAGCCACGGCCAGCGTGCTGTACACGTACAACATTGCCGCCACGGGCAACCCCGCGCCGAACTTCAACGTGGCGGGCAACCCGGCGTGGCTGACGTTGACGGGCAACGTGCTGTCGGGCACGCCTTCGGTGGCCGACATCGGCGTGACCGGCACGATCACCATCACCGCCAGCAACGGCCAGTCTCCTGACGACACCCAGTCGTTCCAGATCACGGTTTCGGGCATTGCGCCCCAGATCACCAGCACCGCGCCCACGACCGTGAATGCCGGCAGCCTGTACAGCTACACGATCACGGCCACCGGCACGCCCGCGCCGACGCTGAGCGTGGCTGGCGCCCCGGCGTGGCTGAGCTTCAATGCCGGTACCGGCGTGCTTTCGGGCACGCCCGGTGCGGCCGACATCGGCACCACCGGCAACATCACGGTGACGGCCGTCAACGGCGTGAACCCCGACGCGGCCCAGACCTTCCAGATTGTGGTCAGTGGCGCCGCGCCCCAGATCACCAGCACGCCCGTGACCGTGGCCACGGTGGGTACGCCTTACAGCTACACCGTGGTCGCTACCGGCACGCCGGCCCCGACACTCAGCATCCAGGGCATGCTGCCGATGTGGATGAGCTTCAACCCCGTCACGGGCACGTTCTCGGGCACGCCGGGCACTTCAGACGCTCTGGCCGGCCCCCAGACCATCACCGTGGTTGCCACCAACGGCGTGAACCCCGACGCAACACAGGTGTTCATCGTGACCGTCAGCGGTGTCGGTGGCGGTGGCGGCGGTGGCGGCGGTGGTGGCGGCGGTTGTGCTGCGAACGCCGGCAGCAGCACGTGGGTTGTTCTGATCGGGTTGCTGGCGGCGCTGGCCCTGGGCCTGCGTTTCCGCCGCAGCCTGTAGGCTTGAAATCGCAACCGGGTATACGGGGAGGCCGCAAGGCCTCCCCACTGCATTTGCCGCAGGCTACAAGTGCTGCATGGCCAAGTCGGCACTGGTAACGGGCGGCACGGGTTTTGTGGGCGCAGCAATCGTGCGCGAGCTGCTGCGCAACGGCGAGCGTGTGCGCGTGCTGCGCCGGGCCAATTCGCCCCTGACCAACCTGCAGGGGCTGGATGTCGAACAGGTGGTGGGGGATCTGACCCAGCCCGCCGGTCTTGACGCGGCGCTTGCGGGCGTGGACCGGGTGTATCACTGCGCGGCGCTGTATGCGCTCAGCGGCGGCTATGAAAAGTATCTGCAATCCAACGTGGTGGGCACGCGCAACATGCTGGCGGCCTGTCTGCGCGCGGGGGTGGATCGCGTTGTCTACACCAGCACCAACGCCGCCGTGGGCGCCGGCAAGGGCGAGGGCCCGGTCAACGAAGACCACGTGTGGAACTTCGGGCCGCTGAACAACCCCTACATCACCAGCAAGTTCATCGCCGAGCACGAAGCCCTGCGCTTTGGCGCGCGCGGCCTGCCGGTGGTGATTGTCAACCCCGGCGCGCCCGTTGGCCCCGGCGACGTGCGCCCCACGCCAACCGGCGGCATGATCCTGGACATGCTGCGCGGCCGGTACCCGGCGCTGGTGCCTGTGCCCGTGGCCTTTGTGGACGTGGACGACTGCGGGCGGCATCACCGGCTGGCAATGGAAAAGGGCAAACCCGGCGAACGTTACCTGAGCATAGGCCAGACGCTGAAGCTGAGTGATGTGCGCCGGCTGTTGAGTGAAGTTGCCGGCGCGCCCTGGCGGCCCACGCTGCCGGCCTTTACGTTGAAGCTGGCGATCTACGGCACGTATCTGCTGCCGCAGTTTCTGAACCGGTTGGCGGCCGTGGCGCGCTATCCGCTGCATACCTTCCACTACGACACCAGCCGCTCGCGCGAGCATCTGGGCATGGAGTTCAAGCCCGTGAAAGACGCGCTGAAGCGCCAGGCCGAGTGGTTTGCCGCGCACGGTTATTGCAAGAAGAGAAAACCGGAACCCCAAGAGTAAGCGCGGGGGCGTGTGCGGCGCCCCGTCGCTTACGCTCCGGGCTCAAGGTCCACAAACTCAAACCCCAGCCGCCGCCGGATTTCCTCGCAACGGGCAAGTATCGCGGTCTCGCTGTCGGCGGCCAGGTTGATCACGCCGTAGCGCACGCTGGCGCCGTCTTCCTGGTGAAAGTCGTCCAGGTTCATGCCGGTGGCGACCTCGGACCAGATCAGGGCCTCGGGACAGCCTTCGTTGATCTCGCGCACTTCCACAGGTTTTGGCGCGCGCTGCACGTGCACCGGGCGAAACACGCGCAGGGGCACGCTGGCGGCAATTCTGTAAGCCCCCTGCCGGCGCGGCCATTCGGGTGTCAGGCCGCAGGCGAGTTCCAGGGCGGCCACATAGCTGTTCTTGCCGTCCACGCGCTGGTAGAGGTCACCGAACTGGCCGCACAGGCGCGGGTTGAACTCAATGATCTGCGCGCCGCGTCCGGCGTCCCAGAACATCTCGAAGTTGAACAGCGTGTTGTCCATGCCCAGCGCGGCCACGGCGGCGGTGGCCACGCGGGCCATTTCGGACTGCGCGGCGTGAGGCAGGCGCGACGGGTACACAAAGCGGGCGAAGCTTTGGGTGCCGGGGTGAAACACCGTGTCCACGACACCAAAGATGGTGACGTGCCCGCGCGTGACCATGCCCTCGACGGTGACCTGCGCGCCCGCCAGCGGTTCTTCGGCGATGAAGAACCTGCCGTCAACCGGGTCGCCGGTGTGTTCGGCCCACAGTTCGTTGAAGATGCGCAGAAAATAACGCGTGTAGTCCTGCACCTCGCGCGATCCCAGAAACGCCCGCAACTGCGCGGCATCGGCCACGCGGCGCGCGAACATGGAATACGTACCCTTGACGGGCTTGACGAAACACGGAAAGCCGAACGGCGGGTCGGCAACCGCTGCCGGGTCCACCAGCGCGTGTTTGACCGGTGCAACGGCGTTCATGGCCTGGCGGGCGCGCAGCTTGTGGGCGGCGCGCAGCACGTTTGCGGCGCCGGGGCCGCAAAGCCCAAGCTGGTCTGCGATCGCCGCCGCGGCAAAGGCTCCGGGGTAATCGCTGGAACTGAACACGCCGGCGGCGCGGCCGCGCCAGGCCGCGACCTGGGCGGCGATGAACCCCCTGACGTCAAAATCCCAGCGCACGTCAAAGTCGCGCGGTTGGGTGAAATGCGGCAGAAAGCGCGCCGACCAGTCGGCCTTGCAGGCCTCGAACTGAAGGTCATCCCAGAGTGTGGGAAAAGGGATGAGAATGTGGCGCATGGAGTGGTTTTACCGTCAGGCCGCGAAAAAGCGAAAACGCGAAACGGCCGGGGGCCGCTTGCAACGCTCTTGACGCGGCAAGACTTGGCGTTACTCTGCGGCCATGCCACGGCGGACGGTAGCCGCCGGGTTGACCGCGTGACGGGCGTTTCCGTCCCGCAAGGAGAACAACCATGCCCAGTGTAAAGCTCCCGGACGGGAGCCTGCGCCAGCTCAAGGACGGCGCCAGCGCGGCAGATCTTGCCGCCGCAATCGGACCCGGACTCGCCAAGGCCGCCGTCGCCGCCAAAGTCAACGGCACTGTTGTGGATCTGTCGCGGCCGCTGCCTGACGGCGCCGAAGTCGCCATTCTCACCAAAAAAGACAAGGAAGGCCTTGAGGTGTTGCGCCACAGCGCGGCGCATCTGATGGCCGACGCGATTCTGCGCATCTTTCCCAAGGCCCAGTTGACCATCGGGCCGGTGGTCGAAGACGGTTTCTATTACGACATCTATTACCCCGAGGGCAAAATTACCCCCGAGGACTTCCCCAAGATCGAGGCCGAAATGGCCCGCATCGCCAAAGAGGCCAGGCCCTTTGTGCGCTGCGTCAGCGGCTATGACGACGCCAACGAACACTACGCGCGCTACAGGGCGATTGACGGCGGCCACAACAAGTTCAAGCAGGAACTGGTCGGCGGCATCAAGGAGCGCGGCGAGGAACTGACCTTTTACAAGCACGGCGACTTCATTGACCTGTGCCGCGGCCCGCACGTGCCCGATACCGGATGGCTCAAGCACGTCAAGCTGACCAAGGTCAGCGGCGCCTACTGGCGCGCCGACCAGACCAGAGAACAGCTTCAGCGCGTCTACGGCACCGCGTTCTTCAGCAAGGAAGAACTCGACGCGTACTTTCACATGCTTGAGGAAGCGCGCAAACGCGACCACCGGCTGATCGGCGAACAGCAGGAGCTGTTCATGTTCACCGAAGACGCGCCGGGCTTTCCGTTCTATCTGCCCAAGGGCGCGCAACTGTGGAACACCCTGGCCGCTTACGCCCGCAACAAACTGCGCAAGCGCGGCTATCACGAGGTCAAGGCGCCGATCATCCTGTCGGAAAGCCTGTGGCACACCAGCGGCCACTACGAGAACTATCTGGAAAACATGTTCTTCACCCGCATGAAGGTCGGCGACGAGAAAAACCCCGGCCGCGTGCTGGATGTCGAAGAAGAACGCCCGATGGCCGTAAAGCCCATGAACTGCCCCGGTCACTGTCTGATCTTCAAGCACAAGCTGCGCAGCCACAACGAAATGCCCCTGCGCTACAGCGAGCTGGGGCTGGTGCACCGCCGCGAGCTTTCCGGTGTGCGCCACGGCCTGTTCCGCGTTCAGGCCTTTACCCAGGACGACGCCCACCACTTTGTCACCCCCGACCAGATCGTCAGCGAAGTGCAGATGCTGATTGATTACTTCAAAGAGGTGTACACCGACTTTGAGATCAACGACTACCACATGGAACTCAGCACCCGCCCGCCCAAACGCGTGGGCACCGACGAAATGTGGGACCGCGCCGAAAACGCCCTGAAACAGGCCCTGGAGTCGCGCGGCTACAGCTACAGGCTGAACCCCGGCGACGGCGCGTTTTACGGGCCCAAGATTGACTTTCACATCCGCGACAGTCTCAAGCGCACCTGGCAGTGCGGCACGATCCAGCTTGACTTCAGCATGCCCGCGCGCTTTGGCCTGGAATACGTCGGCGCCGACGGCCAGCGCCACACCCCGGTGATGATCCACCGCGCCGGGCTGGGGTCGCTGGAACGCTTCATGGGCATGATCATCGAGCACTACGCCGGTGCGTTTCCGCTTTGGCTGGCGCCGGTGCAGGCCATGATTCTGCCCGTGGGCGAAAAGTTCGAGGCCTACGCCCAGCAGGTGAAAGACAGGCTGATTGACTTTGGCCTGCGCGTGGAAGTGAACCTGAAGAACGACCGGCTGAACTACAAAATCCGCGAGGCCAGCCTGCAGAAGATTCCGTACATTCTGGTGGTGGGCGACAAGGAACAGCAGAACGGCAGTGTCAATGTGCGTTCGCGTGACAAGGGTGAACTGGGCGAGATGCCGGTTCCGGCGTTTCTGGAAAGCCTGCCGGACTGGAAAAAATAGCACGCCCCCGTGCTATGCTGGAACCGCCGACGCCGGGCCGGAGTCAAAGTTCGTATGGATCAGTCCCGACAACAGGCCGATCTGCACGCCGCGCTGGAACGCGCACGCCGGCGCTGGTTGTGGTCAGCCACCGTCAATGCCGGCGGGCGCTGGGCCGCGTTGCCGGCGCTGGCTGCTGCGCTGGCCGGCGCGGTGCTGGCAATGGCCGGAGTGCGCGGGTGGTTGCCGCTGCTGATCGTGGCGCTTTCGGGCCTGTGCGGTGTGGCCGCGGCGCTGGTGATCACGCGCCGTGTGTACGCGCTGCCGGGTCGGCCCGGCGCGCCGGACTGGGCGCTGGGTCTGGATCGCGCGCTGGGTCTCAACGACGCGCTGGTGGTGCTGCTGGAAGGGCCGGGCCCGTTTGCGCCGGCGCTGCTGGCCCGCGTGGCCGCGGGGCTTGACCCGGCGCGCGAAAAGGCCGCCGTGCCGCCGCGCCACTGGGCGCCGGTGGTGGTGGCGTGCATGCTGTGCCTGTTGCCGCTGGCGGCACTGGCGCCGCGGGATCACGCCGACACGCCCCCGGACAACCCCTCTCCAGTGGCCCGATCCGACCGTCCTGCAATACCGCCACCGCAAGCACTGCCCGAGTTGCCGCCCCCGCTGCCTCCGCCGCCGTCCCCCGCGCCCGACGGCGCCCAGGGTGGCGGCACCGACGGCGGCCCGCCGGGCCGGCCTCAACCCATGCCTGAGCCTCGCGGCGAAGGCGGCGACGCGCCCAAGCCCGACCCCAAGGGCAAGCCGCCGCAGGAACAGACCGGCGGCCCCGGCGACCAGGTTGGCCCGCCGCCGCCCATGCCCGAGGCCGAACCCGAACCCGAAATAGACGCGCGCCACACGCCGATTACCCCCGAAGCCGGCAAGGGCGAAACGCGCCAGGAACTGCGCCGCCGCTGGCTGTACGACCCCAACGGTACGGCCATGCCCGGCGCCCAGCCCAATGTGCCGCCAATGCAGGGGCGGGGTGAATCGCCCGTTCCGCGCCAGAAAGTCACCAGCACCGAGCGCAAGACACTCGAACGTCTGTACGAAACCCTGTACCGGTAGTCGGTCCAACCGATGCACCGCGTTGCAAGGCAAGGCGCCCACGGCCCGAGTGGGCCGCGAAAGCGGCGGCATGGCTCAGGCCGCGGTGGGGGGGTCAAAGCGGCCGCTGTCGGGGTTGCCGCCGCGTTTGCGTTCCAGCAGGCAGATGTCTATGTCTTCGTTGTTGGCGCACAGGCGCAGCACCTGGTCAATCACGTTCAGAACCGGTCGGCGCGTGGCCATGTCGGTGCAGATTTCGGGGCTGCCGGGCGGGTTCATGTGAAACACGCGGCGTTCGCCCGTGCGGTGGAACACAATCGCCACGTAGAACTCGCGGCCCTGGTCAGTCCAGTCAATGATATCGCGGATCGCGTCCGTGCCCTTGTAGGTGTTCTTGAGCCGGTTACGCCAGCGCCCGCTATTGGTCACGGGTACTGTGGGTTGGGTAAGGAAATAGATCTTTTTCATGGCGCGGCTCCTGTGGTTCATCGGCAGGGCAGGGCCGGGCCTTGAGAAATTCGCCCCGGCCGGTGGGGGCCGGGCGCGGTCTGAAACGTATAACCTGTGCATGTCCGGAACCTGGACCACCGAACAGGCCCGCGCGCAGCACCCGGTGCTGGCGTTTTTTGC
Source organism: Planctomycetota bacterium (assembly GCA_015075515.1). Taxonomy (GTDB): domain Bacteria; phylum Planctomycetota; class UBA8742; order UBA2392; family UBA2392; genus H3-PLA7. The sequence continues at coordinate 358,480 of JABTUE010000003.1, read as the reverse complement.
CGGCCGGCCGATCACCGTTACGGTGATGCTTACGGCTACGGCTGTGGTGGGGCTGATTGCCCTGAAGCTTCTGCCGCTGGAGCTTTTTCCGGCCGGTCTGGAAAGCAAATCCCTGAGTGTCGAGGTTCCGTACAACCGCGCCGGCAACACGGTTTCGCCCATGACCGTCGAGCGCGACCTGACGCTGGTGGTCGAGGCCGAACTGTCCACGATTCCGGGCATCAAGGAACTGTGGGCCACCAGCAGCCGCACCGGCGCGGACTTCAACATCGAGTTCGACGGCAACCGCAACATGGCCGAGGCCTACGCCGAGGTGATGGCGGCTGTCGAGCGCGCGCGGCTGAAACTGCCGCCGGACACGGGCCGGGTACGGGTGTGGCGGCGCGGCGGCGGCAGCAGCGGCAGCTGGCCGGTGGCGTTCATCAATTTTTCATGGGAAGACGGCACGCTGGACCCGCACCTGAAGCTGGAACGCGTGGTGCAGCCGTATCTGGAAAACCTTGACGGTGTGGCCAGCGTGACGTTTCTGGGAACGACCCAGAAGTACATCGCCGTGGACTTTGACCCCGAAAAGACCCGCAGCTACGGCGTGAACCTGGCCGAACTTCTGTCCCGGCTGCGCGGCGACAACTTTCGCGAGCCCGCCGGCAAGATCACCACCGGCGCGCCCGACGGCGGCAAGGATGTGTACCTGGTTGCCGATTCGCGCTTTCGCAGCATTGACGACATTGAGGCCCTGCCGGTGCGTCCCGGGCTTCAGCTTTCCCAGATCACCCGCCACGGCGTCAAAAACGACGGCACGCCGCACCGGGGCGTGTACGAAGCCTACGGCGTGAACAGTTACGTGCGCACCAACGGGCGCTGGGCCGCCACGGCCCAGGTGTTCAAGAACGGCGACGCCAACACCGTGACCGTGGGCAACCGCGTGAACGCGGCGCTGGAAGAATTGCAGAAACGGCCCGAACTGGCGGGCTTTTCCATGCGCACGGCCTGGAACCAGGGCGACGCGATCCAGGAAAGCATTGCCAACCTGATGGACACCATGCTTTGGGGCGGGTTGCTGGCGTTTCTGGTGCTGCTGGTGTTTCTCAAGGGCTGGCGCCTGAGCCTGGTGATCGCGCTGGCGATTCCACTGTGTATGACGCTGACACTGGCGGTGATGTTTTTTGCCAACCAGACGGTGAACCTGCTGGCGCTGATGGGTTTCACGCTGGCCGCGGGCATGCTGCTGGACAACGCGATTGTGGTGGCCGAAAACGTGTACCGGCGCGGCTCGATGGGAGAAACACCGCTGGCGGCTTCCATCCGCGGCGCGGGCGAAGTCGGTCTTGCGCTTGTGCTGGCCACCAGCACCACGGTGATTGTGTTTGTCACCACGATCTTCATGGCCGACGAGCCGTTTGTCAGCTTTGTGATGGGCAAGATCGGCCTGCCGGTGTGCGTCAGCCTGGGCTTTTCGATTCTGCTGGCTCTGGCCGTGGTGCCCATGACCATGAACACGGCCGGGCTGCTCAAGCCCGGCCACACCAGCCGCGTTCGCGCCTGGTTTGTGGGGCTGCGCCAGAGGCTGAACGTGCGGCGTGCCGCGGGCGGTTTTGGCGCCGTGGCTGCACTGGGCGGGCTTGCGCTGTGGGAGGCCGGCGCGCTGTTCATGGGCCGCAACGCCGTGGGTGTGCCCCAGACGCCCTGGGTGGACGCGGTCGGGCGCCTGTACGGGTGGCTGACAGCGCGGTTGATGCCGCTGCGGTTTGTGGTGGTGCCGGTGGCGCTGGGCCTGACGCTGTGGGGCGTGACGGTTCTGCCCGGCGCGCTGGAACGCACGGACCAGAACCAGGGCAACCGCGACCGCATCCAGATGAGCGTGCGCTTTCCGCGCAACAGCGACATTGCCGTGACCAAGCGTGCGCTGATGGTCACAAGCATCGAGCCCGGCAGCGCCGCCGAGGCCGGGCGGCTGAAGGTCGGCGATTTCATTCTGAACTACAACGGTCGCGGCGTGCGTGACCTGGCCGACCTGCGCGAGCTTGAGGCGCGCCTGCCGCGCGGCGTCAAGGTGCCGATTGAGGTCGCGCGCGGCACGGCCACGGGCACGCTGGAAGTTTCCACCGGGCCGCTGGGCATTGACGGCGTGATGGAAGATACCCAGCCGCTGCGTGACGCGATCTGGTCGCGCTATGTGTTTGAGGTAGAGGAAATCCTGCTGGGTGTCGAGGGCGCCGACACACGCCGCCAGGCCGCGATTGAGCAGCTTGGGTTGAGCCCGGCCGAAGCTCTGGCGCGCTATGGCCGCAGCCCCGCCGAGGCGCGCGAATACTTCGGGCTGGAAATGCTGACGGCCAGCTTCAGCGAACGGCGCGCCCAGTTCTGGCTTTACATTGACAAGCAGCGCGTGGACCAGGCCGGCGAGTTTTTCAAGCGCGTGCAGGCCGCCATGCCCCAGCGCGCGGGCATGGACGTGACCGGCGAATTCCAGGGCGGCAGCAGCAGCACCAGCGAAGTCAGCATCCGTGTCAGCGGCCCCGACACACTGCGGCTTTTGCAGCTTGCCGACGAAGTGGCGGTGCGTCTGGGCACTGTGGAAGGCCTTGAAGGCGTGCGCGTGGACACCACCGAGGGCATGGATGAAGTAACGGTGGCGATTGAGCGCCAGCGCGCCGCGGCCTTTGGCGTGCAGCCCAGCATGCTGTCGCAGGTGCTGGGGTTTCAGCTTACCGGTACGACACTGCGCGATTTTCAGCAGGGCGATAACCTGCTGCCGCTGCGGGTGCGCTTTGCCGCGCCCACCGACGGTGGCGGCAACCCGCGTGACCCGGAACTTCAGGACGTGGCCGAAACCCGCATTGCCACAGGTACCGGCGCCAACGTGGCGGCCAAGGCCGTAACCAGCACCACGGGGCTTGCCAGTTCCGGGCTGGGCGAGATCCGCCGCCGCAACCGCCAGACCAGCTTGCGCGTGGTCGGCACCACCAGCACCGAAGACCTGGACCGCATCCGGCGCCAGGTGGAATCAGCCATGGAAGGCGTGCAGATGCCGCCCGGTTACAACCGCGAACTGGCCGGACGTTTTTCCGACTTCGGCGCGCGCTTTGACGACCTGTTCAAGACGCTGATCTGGTCGGGCGTGCTGGTGTTTCTGGTGATGTGTTTCCTGTTCGAAAGCCTGCTCAAGCCTGTCTGTATTCTGGCCGTCAGCGTGCCCGGCGCGCTGTTTGGCGGCTATGGCGCGCTGTGGTTGTTCAATACGCCCTTTGACGTGATCACCGGCCTGGGGCTGATGGTGCTGGTGGGTGTGGTGGTAAACAACGGCATTGTGCTGATTGACCTGGTCAACCGCCTGCGGCTTGAGGGCATGGGCCGGGACGAGGCCGTGCTGGCGGCCTGCCGCCAGCGTTTGCGACCGATTCTGCTGACCACGCTGACGACCGTATTCGGGCTGATTCCGATGGCGGTGGGGGACGCGCAATTCGTGGGCACGCCCTATTACCCGATGGGCCGGCTGGTGCTGGGCGGGCTGGTGGTCAGCATGCTGTACACGCTGCTGCTGGTGCCGCTGCTGTACACGATCATGGACGATCTGGGTCTGGCGCTGAAAACCTGGTCGGCCACGGTGTTTGCGGCCCGCACGCGCGGCGGTCAGGGCGCGGACGCTCCGGCGGGGCAATAGGCCGCCTTTGCAGCGGCGGTTTTGACTCTATACTCGCGCCCCCTATGCCCGAAGGCGCGCCCGAACAATGCCAGGTCTGCGGTAACCACGCGCTGGTGCCGCGGCGCGTGACCGACGCCGTGGTGCGCGAGTGTGAGTTCTGCGGCCACATTGAGGGGCCCAGCGAGCTGGTGGAACTGCTGGAGCTTCAGCGCGAAGCCGAAGAACTGGGCTGCAGCGAATACAGTTACCCGCTGGCGCGCTTTATTGACGAACTTCCGGGCGTGAAGCTGCTGGGTGATTCCGGCGGCAACCGCAAGCTGGGCACCATGCCGTTTGTGGCATTTGAGCTGAGTGATCACCGCACCTGGCAGCTTGAAAACCTGGGCCAGGCGCTGCGCCTGATGCGCGAAGAGCTTTCGCGCGAATGGATGATTGAGTTCACGTTTGACTACCAGCTCGGGTTTGAACTGCGCACGCGCCCCGACGGACGCAAGACCCACGATCCTGACGAGATAGAGGCCGCGCGGCGCGACCTGCTGCACATGTGGCGGCGGCTGCGCGGCTATACCGCGCTGGCGTGGTGGAAGCAGGGCTGAATCCGTCAAGGGCCGCCCGGCGGCCGCGGGCACGGCTGCCGCGGCCATGCCGTTGACGTGTCAAGATAGCCGGGGGCTTTGAGCACCGGCACGTTGTGATAGACTCCAGGCTGGTACTCACCCGTTCCCGTAGCTCAGCTGGATAGAGCGGCGGTTTCCTAAACCGCAGGTCGTGGGTTCGAATCCCGCCGGGAACGCCAGACTGCAAACCCGCCCCGGAAGCCGATTCCGGGGCGGTTGTGTTGTTCCGGCATGGGCCGAAAGGCGCGCGGGTCAGTTCTTGGACTGCTTTTGCAGCACCTGCTCCAGTTGTTCGTCGCTTACGCGCGTCAGGTCGGCTGCGTTGGTCTTCATGTCCTGGTGTTCGACGGCGCGCGACAGAACTTCGGCGCGGGTTGCGCCCGACTTCTTGCCCCTGAACGGCTTGCTGAGCAGCGTGTAGATGTCCTTGACCGGCATATAGCGTAAAAAGCGCCGCAGCAGCGTGAACGTCTGGATCGGGTGCCGGAACAGCTTGATGAAGAACAGCTTGCGCAGCCCGCGCGCGCGTTCTTCGTTGATGTCCGGCCCCTTCATGCAGGTGGGGTCAATTTCGCTGCACTTGAAATACTTGTACCAGTCCTCGGTGTCGTTGACCAAACCGCGGTTCATGTACTCATGCCACAGCGGCGTGCCGCGGTATACGCACAGGCGGTTGAATCCGAACGTGTCCAGCGGCAGGCGCGCCGCAAAGCTGAAGGTTTTGCGCATGTCCTCGCGGGTTTCGTCGGGGCTGCCCACGACAAAGAAACCGTGCACGATTTCAATGCCCGCTTTCTTGGCGTTTTTGACCGCCGTTTCAATCTGTTCCAGCGTCTGCTGTTTCTTCAGGCGGTCCAGGATCTTCTGGCTGCCGCTTTCAATGCCGAACATGATGGTGCGGCAGTTGGCCCTGGCCATCAGCGGAAACAGGCTCTGCACCACGCTGTCCACGCGGCCTTCCACGCCCCACTTGATCTTGATGCCTTCCTTGATGATGCCGTTGCAGATGGCCTCAATGCGTTTGGGCTGAAGCAGAAAGTGGTCGTCCACAAAATAGACGGCGCCGTAGCCCTGTTCCTGCAACTGCTTCATCTCGCGGACCACGCTTTCCGGGCTGCGTGAACGCCACTTGCCCTCGTTGAAGATCGGGATATCGCAGAAAATGCACGGCCACGGGCAGCCGCGGCTGGTCTGCATGGTCGTGAACCGTTCGCGCGAAAGCACCACCGGCACGTCCAGCGGCATGGACTCCACAAAGTCCAGCTTCAGCGAAGCACGGTCGGGCAGAGGCCACTGGTCCAGCGCGCGTTCCAGCTTGCGGTCGGTGTTGTGGACAATCTTGCCGTCCTTGGCCCAGGTTACACCCAGAACGCCGGACGGATCGTGCAGGTTGTTCAGCAGGTCCAGAATCAACTGTTCGCCGTCGCCCCGGCACACAAAATCAACGTACGGGCACTGTTCCTTGACCTGCAGGGCGTTCAGTGACGCAAACACGCCGCCAAAGGCCAATTTGGCCTCGGGCCAGGCCGCACGAATGGCGCGAGCCTGAATCTTGGCATAGGGGTAACTGGTGGTGCTCAGAAAGCTCATGCCCACCAAGTCGGGTTTGGATTCCACCACGGCCTTGGTGATGGCCTCCATTGGTGTTTCGGGGTTGGCCTGGTCGTACATCACGCATTCGTGGCCGGCCTGCTTGAGTACCGCCGAAAGGCACATGATGCCGATGGGCGGAAAGCCCATGACCTCAGGGTTGCCCCATTTGCTGCGACGGCCTTCCTGAATGGCGTAGAACTGCGGATCACGAATGTGAATCAGCGCGACGCGCATAGAATGCCCGGGCAAGAGTTGAGAAACGCCAGATATGGCGGGAAGCGACAGTAGATACTGACAGTATTTACAGCGAAATGCCAAGGATAAGTGGCGCGCATCAGCCGTGGCGTGCGCAAAGTCGCCTCGCAGGCCGTGGAAGAAGTCGCCTCAGGCGACTTCTTCCACGGAAAGCAACAGCCCGGCTCGCGGCATGAAGCCGCTCGCCGGCCGGCCCGTGCAGTCGCGCGGGCCGGGCAGGACGTTGAGAAGCACTTTCTCAACGCCCTGCTAGTCCTGCGGTTCGCCGTCTATCGTGCGCCCGCCCTCGCGCCAGGCCAGCGCGTCCTGGTAATGCCGGTAGTGCAGCTTTTCGTGGATGCTGACGACCAGGATGTTCAGGCGCCGTACTTCGTTGGCGCGGCAGATCTGCTCGATGATGCCAAGACTGGTGGGCTCGCCGTCGGACAACAGCACGATTGTGTCGGCCTGGGCCTTGCGGACTGCGTCCAGCAGCGCGTTCTGGATGTCGGTGCCGCCCTGGGGCTGGGTGGAAAGCAGCCAGTTGACGGCCTTGCGGCGGTCGTCGGGGTTGTTGGCGGTGCGTGAGGTCGCGTATTCGAGTAGTTCGGTGTTGAACAGCAGAATGCCGAACTTCGCGCTGGGGCTCATGCCGTCCAGTGCCGCGGCAACTTCGCAGGCCGCGACATACATGCGGGGCAGAAAGCCGTCGCGCACGCTGCGGGTGACCTCGGGCCTGCGGGTCAGCACGTCTTTCTTGCGCGCCGGAAAGTCCGGCCGCTGCGGTTCGCGCGCCACCGGGCTGATCATGCTGATGCTGCGATCCAGGCAGAACTGCACGTTGGTGGATTCGATTTCAAGACCGAAGAACGTGGCGGCGGTTTTCTGTTTCAGGCGCTGGTAGGCCACGCCGCGCAGGGTGTCGCGTTTGCGGTCGGCGATCTTGAAGCCGGGGTTGTCGGCCAGCCATTTTTCCCATTTGTCCAGGGCGTCGCCGAAATCCTGGCCGGTCAGGTCGCACAACAGGGCGATGGCCTCGGCGAACAGGCGGCCCTCGGCGGCGGTACGGGCCAGTTCAAGCGCCGCGGGTGCGGCCTCGGCCGGGCGCAGGCGCAACAGGCAATCCAGGGCCGCGGACACGACAAACCAGGTTTCGTCGCGCAGCAGATCCACGGCGGCCAGGGCGTGCCGGTCCAGACCGGCGCGGCCCGCGGCCAGAATCGCCGTGGCGCGCAGCAACGACTTGTCGGATTTCAGCCACCTGCCCAGCGTGTCTTCGAACTTTGATTTGGCCGCGCCGGTGGCGGCGCAGGTCAGCAGCGCGTGCACGGTCACATCTTCGTTGGCGTGGGCCAGCAGTGGCTCAAGCGCGGCGTCGGCGGCCTTGAGTTCGGCGCCCTCCAGCTTGCGCGGCGCGCGCTGCAGCAGGCGCAGGCCATTGAGTATCGTTTCCGGCTCATCGGCCCCCAGCCAGCGCTCGGCCGCCGCAAACCGGGGCTGGGCGCGGCTGTGCCCGACCAGCCACCAGCCGGTTTCAATCTCCAGTGCCTTGGCCAAGCCCGGCAACGCTTCCGCTGCCGCGTCGTGCGACGCCTGGGCGCGCAGGCGCGCCAGCAGACTGCCGAACAGGTGCGGGCGCTCACCGGGCTTGAGCGCCGGGGCCTTGCGCGCGTGCACCAGCACACGCCGCAGGGCTTCGGTTTCGTGCTCGGTGCCGATTGCCGCGTGGGCGGCAAAGGCCGCGTCCTCAAGACCGGCCAGTTTTTCCAGCGCGTCGAGCCCGCGCTTGTCGCCGGCGCTGATCAGGCGCCACGCCGCCACTCGCCGCGCGGCCGGGTTCTTGCCGGTCTGGGCCACGGCGTCCACGGTGGACCAGCATTCGGGCGTATTCACGTCGCACAGGGCCAGAACCGCGCTTTCGGCGACAACGTCGTCGCCCTGGGCCAGTTTGCGCAGTTCGGCCAGTGTGGCCTTGTCGCTGTAACGCCCCAGCCAGCGCACAATTTCGGCCTTGCGGCCGGGCGTCTGGGCGCGCCCCAGAAGTTTGAGCAGGTCCTTGGCGTGGCCGGGTTCGTTGTGGCGGGTCAGGGCGCGGGCGGCCTCGCCGGCGGTGTCGTCGTCGGTTTCGGTGGAAATCACTTCCTGGAGAAAATCGGCGACGCTGGGTTCCGGCAGCCGGGCCATTTCCGCCAGCAGGGGGAGTTTTTCGGCCTTGGAAAGCTTTTTCCAGTCCTTCTTGATCTCGCGCACGCGCGCCTTGGCTTCTTTGGCGGCGTCGCCTTCGAGTTTGTCGGCGTGCAGCAACACGCCGGGCAGAACCAGCGCCACAAACAATGCCGGAATCAGGCGATGCAAGGTTTTCCCCGGTAGTTTCTGCAATCAGCCCACCTTTATGGTGTCATCAGCGGGCGCAAGGTTACCAGCGAATTGCTTGAAGATGAAAGGATTGCGCTTTCCTGTCTGCCGGGAGGGCGCCTAAAATGCCGCTGACCCCTGTTGCCCCTGGTGGTGCGGACTGATGGGACGATTTTTTCTTGCCGGATCGGGTCTGGCCTGCGCGCTGTGCCTTGGCCTTGCCTTTGCCTGGTCCGCGCAGGCGCAGTCGCGCCCGGCCAAAAAAGACCAGACTGCCGCCACGCCCGAACCGGGCAAAGACTGGCGCGCCTTGCGCGACGGCCTTGATTCGGTGTTTGAGGAACTCCAGGCGCTGAACGGCCTGAAGCCCAGCCCTACCTGCGACGACGAAACGTTTCTGCGCCGGGTGTACCTGGACCTGCTGGGCGTGCCGCCGTCACCGGCCGAAGTTGCCGCGTTCGCGCCCGGTCGCAAGGACGCCAAAGGCCGCCGCGGCCAGGAAAAGCGCGAGGCGCTGGTGGAAGATCTGCTGCGCCGCCCCGAATACGCCCGGAATTTTGCCGAATACTGGCGCGTGCAGACCATCGGCCGCGACAAGGGGCGCGAGATCAACGACCATCTGGAACAGTATTTTCAGCGCGCCTTTGCCGAAAACCGGCCCTGGGACCGTGTGGTGCGCGAGTTGGTCACCGCGGCCGGCAAAACGCCCGAAAACCCCGAGGTCGCCTATCTGGTGAGTTTTGAAAACGAGCGCGCCGACATTGCCGGCACCACAATGCGGGTGTTTCTGGGCAAACAGATCCAGTGCGCCCAGTGCCATGATCATCCCTATGAGGAGTGGAAGACCGACGATTTTGTCGGCCTGCAGGGCTTTTTTGCCCTCAGTGCCAGCGGCGCAAAGGGCGACGGCGCCGACCGCTACTGGTTTGTCAATGACAACCCGATGCCTGCCAACGGCCACGAGCTTTCAGCGCGCCTGCGTCTGCCGGGGCGCCACAAGCTACCCAAGTATCTGGGCGGCGATCTGTACAAGTTTGACCGCGACAAAACCCTGCGCCAGTCGCTGGCGCACTGGATGACCGACGCCGAAAACCGCTGGTTCCGCGAGATGACGGTCAACCGCATGATGGCCTATTTTCTGGGGCTGGGGTTTGTGAACCCCGTGGACGACTTCAACAGCGTCAACGAGCCTTCCGTGCCCGTTGTACTCGAGGTCATGGGCAAGGATTTTGCCGCTGCGGGCTTTGACCTGCATTACCTGGTCAAGGCCATTACCACCAGCAAACTGTACCAGCGCACGGCCCAGCCCACGCGCTATAACCGCAAGGATCGCGTCTATTACAGCCGCTTTTTCGTGCGCAAGCAGTCGCCGGAACAGCTTTACCGCAGCGTGCTGAAGGTCAGCGGCATTGAGGAACTCAATCCGTACCAGCCGGTGCGTGACGTGCCCGACGACAAGCTGTCGGAACACGAAAAGGCCAACAAGCTGATCCGCGACCGGGTGATGGGTTACAAGAACAGCCTGGCCATGTACTTCCGCGGCGCCTACGGCAGTGACGAACCGGAAAAGGCTTTTGATGACTATTCGGGCAGCATCATGCAGGCGCTGCTGCTGATGAACTTTCCGCTGCTGGGTGACGGCAACCTCAAGACCAGTTTGAGCGAAATTCTGGCCCGAACCCGCGACGGCAAAACCCGCGTAGAACTGATCTACCAGACCGTGCTGGGCCGCAACCCGACCCAGCGCGAATGGGCGATTCTGCGCGGGGTGATGGCAAGCTGGCCCGACAATGACACGGCCTATGAGGACCTGTTTCTGGCGTTGATGAACACCACGGAATTCGCCACGGTGGGGTGATTTTTCCGCAACCGTGGCCAGGGGGCGGGGTTACCTGAAAGCGAACCCGGATTTGTTGCAATCACGGCATACACTGGAGCCCAACATGGAAATCAGCGTTTCCCGTCGTGACTTTCTGCGTACCGGCGCCGCCGCCGGCGGTCTGATGATGACCTCAAGCTTTGTCGCGCCGCTGCTGGGCCAGGAAACGGCGGCCAAGTCAAAGATCAAGTCCGTGATCCTGCTGTTCATGGAGGGCGGGCCCAGCCAACTGGAGACCTTTGACTGCAAACCGGGCAAAAAGACCGCCGCCCCGTACAAGGTCATTGAAACCGAAGTTCCCGGCTTTGCCCCCTGCGAGCACCTGCCCAACATTGCCAAAACCGCCAAAGACCTGCTGCTGATCAAGAGCATGTCCTCGCGCGAGGGTAACCACAGCCGTGCCAGCTATCTGCTGCGCACCGGGTACATCCCCAACCCGACGCTGAAACACCCCAGCCTGGGCAGCATCGTGGCCCACCAGATGGGCAAGGCCGACACCGACCTGCCCAACTTTGTCAAGCTGCGCGGCGCGCCGTTTTCGGCGGGCTATCTGGGCGTGGATCACAACCCGTTTGTGATCAACCGCCCCGGCGCCAAGATTGAAAACCTTGATTACGCCCGCGGCGTGGACAAGGAACGCATGGACCGCCGCATGAAGCTGGTCAAGGAAATGGAAAAGGACTTCGCCAAAGACCACGGCGACGAGGCCGTCGAAGCCCACAAGGCCATGTACGAGAAGGCCCGCCGTCTGATGGACAGCCCGCTGCGCAACAAGTTTTACCTGGACGATGAAAAGCCCGAAACGCGCAAGGAATACGGCGAGGGCCAGTTTGCCGACGCCTGCATCATTGCCCGGCGTCTGGTCGAAGTCGGCGTGCCGGCGATTGAAATCGTGGTGGGGGGCTGGGATACCCACGATGACGGCTTCAAGCGCTGTGCCGACCTGTGCAAGCAGATTGACCAGCCCTGGGCTGCCTTGGTGCGCGACCTCAAGCGTCGCGGGCTGTACGACAGCACGCTGGTGATCTGGATGGGCGAGTTCGGCCGCACCCCCCAGGTCACGCCCACCGAAGGCCGCGGCCACTGGCCCAACAACTTCTGCGCCGTGCTGGGCGGCGGTGGTGTCAAGACCGCCCAGGTGATCGGCGAAACCGACGAGGCCGGCCTGGGCCGCGACACCGGCGGCAAGAGCACCATCAAGGACCCGGTCAGCCCCATGGACCTGTACGCCACCTTTGCCGCCATGATGAACTGGGACACCAAGAAAGAGTTCGAGGCCGGCGCCCGCCCGGTGTGGCTGGTGGACAAGGCCAGCAAGCCGGTCGAAAAGATTTACAAGTAGACGCCATGACCTGAACGGGCCCCGGCTTCGGCCGGGGCCTTTCTGTTGCCCGGCGCGGGCTTTGCGCCGCCCGGGTGGTCGCTATGGTACGCGCATGTGGATTGCCGCCGCCAACGCCGCCGCCAACACGCCGGGCAGGGACGAATCGGGTCTTGAGCTGTTCTTTGGCCTGATGGCGGCCGCGGCCGTGGTGGTGATGCTGCTGTGGCTGTACTTTCGCGTGAAGCGGGCCGATGAAAAGACCCCCGAGGCCGGGCCATGATTGCGCGCGCATGCTGGCTTGTCCTGCTGCTGTTTGCCCCCGCGCTGGGTGCCCAGTTGCTTTTGCCGACGGGACACGTGGGCCGCGCCGAGGTTACCGGGCACGATGTGGTGGTTGTTCACCGTGCCGGCGGACAGACCCTGGCCGTGCGCCCGCGCCTGAGACTGCACAACGCGCGCCTGGGGGAAACTGTCTGGGTTCTGCCGTTGCCGGCGGCGCCGGTGTCGGTGACCGAAGCCGACCCGGCGCTGTTTGACGCCGGGCCGGGTCTGCATGACAGGTTGTTCACGCTGGCGCGCCGCCAGTGGGCGGCGCGAACCAATCTGGGCTTTGCCGCGACCCCCGCCGAGGAACCCGCGCCGGACAAACCCGCGCAGGCCCGCGCCGCCGGGGCGACCATGACAACGCTGGCCGGCACCGGGCCGCAGGCCATAGACGCGCTGGCCCGCTGGCTGGACGGGCGGGGCTATGCTCCGCCGCCGAGGGCCGAACTGGATCGCTGGGCGGCCCTGGGTTGCGCGCTGGTGTGCGTGGAGTTTTCGGGCGGTCATGACCTGCCCGCCGGCGTTTGCGTGCGGCTGGGTTCCGGGCCCGCGTGGGCGCCGATGCCGACGGGCGCCGGCGAACAGACCCTGTCGCTGACACTGATCAGCGAACAGCCGCTGGAACTCACCGGCCTGATGCGCGCGGCCCAGCAGGTCAGGGCGCGCGGCATGGATAAAGTGCCGCTGTTCAACCTGTGGTCCATGCGCGCGCTGGAGAATCCGCTGGCGCCGCTGGCCGGCGACGACCCGCCGGGCAAGTGGTACGTCAACCGGCTGGAAAGCGACGGCTTTGACGCCGCGAAACCGGATGGTTTCGGCCTGACCTTTGCCGCCGGCGGCGTGGCCGATGAACTGCCGGGTTTCTGGTACTACGGCGATCTGGAAATCTCGTGGCCCGAACGCATGTTCCGCGAGCACGCGCTGGCGATTTTCTTTACCGGCGGCCCGGTGTTGTTTGCGCTGCTGCTGCTCAAAAGCCGCCAGAACCGCCGCCGCCTGCGCCGCCAGGCCGGGCTGGAGCCATGACTACGGCGCGCGGGCGCGCCACTGGCCGGCCCCCGCGTCGGTGATCTCAATGTCGAGGATCTTGCGGCGCTGCCAGTCATGCATTACCAGCCGCGCCGTGGAATCACCCATCACGGTCAGCTCAAAGGCGCTGGAATCGTACCCGCAGGTGATTTCGTGGCGGTCCAGCAGGTGCCTGACCTGCAGCACGCCCCGCACCCTGCCGTCTCTGGTATCCGTGGGCTCAACCCCGTTGGACACAGGCGCTTTGGCCAGCACCGGCCCGCCCGGCCCAAGCGAGCCGTTGGCGCGGTGGTACTGTTGCAGCCGGTCCACAATCAACTGCACGTCGGCGTCCAGCCGCGCCTGAAACTGCGCGTTGTGTTCGTGCTCGCCCATCCTCATGCGTGAAAAGAAAAACGCTCCTACTGTCACCGCTGCCGCAATTGCCAGCACACTGACCAGCGTGCCCGCGATTGCCAGTCCGCGGCCCGAGCGCGTGCCGTTGCGGCCGGTTTCCGCAATCGCCAGAACCCCCAGCACAAGACCCGCCAGAATTGCCGGGTAGCCCACAAAACACAGCATCCCCAGCGCCAGCCCGCCAACCGAGCACACCAGCGACGCAATCGCCTTGCCGCTGGTGGGTCGCGGGGCTGTCCACGTCTCCGGCGGCGGTGGCGGGGGCACGCCGGAAGGCACAAGGCCGGCCGCGGCCTGCCAGTCCGGCGGCATCTGGTTTGGGGGGACGGCCATATTTACTTCTTGGCCTTGACGAGGAACTGGTCCTTGCCGATGTCTTCGATGACAAGCTCCTGACCCCGCATGTGGTTGACCACGCGCACGCTTGTGTCGCTGTCCAGGTACAGGGTGTATTCGCTCATCGGACGGTTGAGTTCCGTGGCCTTCACCAGATGGCGCAGGCCAAGCTGTCCCGTCACGCGCGGCGAATTTTCGTCGTACAATCCGCCCTTGCCGCCGTCGTTCACTACGGGCCCGCCGGGGCCAAGCGAGTGTTTGTTTTCGATGTAATACAGCCGCAGCCGCTGCTGGATCAGTGTCAGGTCCTGGTCGGTCTCAACTTCGTTCCAGGCTTCCGTCTCCGCGCTGTGGCGCTTGCTTTGCTTGTCGGCCATATAGAACGCAAAGCCCATCAGCGCGCCAATGCCCAGTGCCACCACCAGCATCAGCGGACCCATCACCATGCCCGCGATCGCAAAACCGCGGCCGGCGTTGGGCCCGTCGGGACGCGTTTCCTTCAACGCCATCCAGCCCAGTACGATCGCCGCCGGCCCGGTCAGCACCGCCAGAGGCCAGAAAAACACCGAAATCAGGCCGCACACCAGCGACGCAATCGCCTTGCCGCTGTTGGGTTTGGGCCGTGGCGGCACAAAGGGCTGAGCCCCATAGGGCGGCGGCGGGGACGGATAGGCCGCGGGCTTGGGGCCGTAGCCGGGGTAGCCCTGGGCCGGCGCGTCCATCGGGTGCGGCGGGGCCTTGGGCGGGGGCGGGTAGCCCTGGCCTTGCGGCGGCTGGTGGATCGGGTCGTTCATGGTGTTTCCTTAATTTTGAGTTGTCTTGCCCTGCGGCTAATCCCACAGCCAGTCGTCCCGGCCGCCGGGCCCGGCCTGGCCGCGTGTGGCCGAGAACGACCCGGCCATCTGTTTGCCGGTCTTGGGGTCGGTGTACCACACCGTGGCGGTGTCGCCCTTGACCTCCAGGAAATAGCGATCAATCGGCATCTTCAGTTCGTGCGCGCCCACAAGGTCGGTGACCATCAGCGGCCCCTTGCCCTTGTCGGCGTTCTTGTAGCCCCCGATGAAACGGTGGCCGCCGCCGGCGAAGTCGCCCTTGTCGCGGTAGTACATCTCGGCCCGCTGCACAATCAGGGAACCGTCCACCGACACGTTGACCATGCCCTCGAACTGTGACGTTGCCGCCGCGGCAAACACAAAGATCACCATCACCAGCACCAGGCCGATTGCCAGCATCGCGCCGTTGATCACCGCGCCCGCCACGGCCAGCCCGCGCCCCGATTTGGCGCCCGTCGGCCCGGTTTCGCGCAGTGCCATCAGGCCCAGAATCAGGCCCGGCAGCACCGTGATCCCCGTGAACAGTGCCAGCCCCGCGCACACCAGCGAAATCACCGCCAGCATGCTGGTGGGCTTTTCAAAGTGCTGCGCCATCGGCATTGCATAACCCCCGGCCAGGGCCGGGGCGCCGGGCGGCGCGTAAGCCCCCGCCGGCGGTTGCGGGTAGGCCGGCGCGCCCGGTGGCGGCGGATAGGCGGCCGCCGGCGGCTGCGGGTACGCTGGCGCAGTCTGGGGCATGGGCCGCGGGGGTTGAGGCGGCTGCGGCACGCCCCCGGCGCCGTACTGCTGGGTGTGGCGTTTGCCCGGTGCCTCCCAGGGTGCCGGTTCGCTGGATGGATTTCTGCCCGCCATGGTGGCTCCTGGTTGCCCCCGCCATTCTAGCGGGTCATACCCCGGATTCTAAGCGCGCATTGGGAATCCTGCCGCTACAGCCTTGAGCCCTGTTTGGAATGATTGCCAATGCCGGCCTGCCGATTGCCGCCACGCCGGGCCCGGTTACACTTGCGTCACAACCGCCGCGAGGACCAGGACATGCCTGCCACCCCCGCCGCGTCTTCGGGCAGCGCGTTCGTCTACACCATCGGGTGCCAGATGAACGAGCTCGACAGCGAACTTTCGCTGGCCACCCTGCAAGGCGACGGCTTTGACATCACCCACGACCCGGCCCTGGCCGACGTTGTTTTCGTCAACACCTGCAGCGTGCGCGAAAAGGCCGAAGACAAGGCCTTTTCGTTTCTGGGCCGCATGAAGATGCTCAAGCGCCAAAACCCGAACCTGGTGATCGGGGTGCTGGGCTGCATGGCCCAGAAGGAAGGCGAGCTGATTTTCCGCCGCGCGCCCTACGTGGACATTGTCGCCGGCACGCGCCAGTTCACGCAGGTCAATGACTTTGTCAAACAGGTGCGCGCAGGCAGGCGCGTGCTGGCGCTTGGTCGCGACGACGAAGTGCGCACCGAACAGCGTCTGAAGGCACGCGACACGCGCGTCAGCGCCTTTGTCAGCGTCATGCGCGGTTGCGACCACCATTGCACCTATTGCGTGGTGCCCAACACCCGCGGGCGCGAAGACAGCCGCCCGCTGGAAGAAATCGTGCAGGAATGTCGCATTCTGGTGGGCGAAGGCGCGCGCGAGATCACCCTGCTGGGCCAGAACATTGACAGCTACGGCAAGCGCCTTCAGCCGCGCCGGCGGTCTCTGGCCGAGCTGCTGTACGCCGTGGCCGACATTGCCGGGCTTTGGCGCCTGCGTTTCATCACCAGCCACCCCAGCGACCTGAAGCCCGAACTGTTCGCGGCCTTTCGCGACCTGCCCAACCTGATGCCGTATCTGCACTTTCCGGCCCAAAGCGGCAGCGACGCCGTGCTGGCGCGCATGCGCCGCGGATACACCCACGCGCGCTACATGGAGCTTGTGGCCGCGGCGCGCCAGGCCGTGCCCGACATCGGTCTTGCCGGCGACACGATCGTGGGCTTCTGCGGCGAGACCGAAGAGGACTTTCAGCAGACCGTCGAGCTGCACCGCAAGACGCAGTACCAGACCAGCTTCATCTTCATGTACAGCGAGCGCGAGTTCACCCCGGCGGTGAAGCTGGGCCTTGCCGATGACGTGCCGCCCGGGGTCAAGAACCGCCGCTGCAACGAACTGATGGAGCTGCAGCGCCAATGGTCGCGCGAGGTGAACCGGCAGCGCGTGGGTCAGGTCGTGCAGGTGCTGGGCGAAGGCGAAAGCAAACGCGACCCGAACAAACAGGAAGGCCGCAACCCGCAGAACCAGGTGGTGATTGTGGAATCCGGCCGCGACCTGCGCGGCGAGCTGTACAACGTGCGGATTGACCGCGCCACCAACGCCGCGCTGTACGGCACACTGGTGTAGGTTCCGGTGTGGGCCGCGGGCGCCATTGCCCGCGTGGTTACGCCGGCGGGGCCAGGCGCGCGGCGTCTTCGGGCTTCAGGTACGGGCGCACGTCGGCAATCAGCATCTCCGGCGCAAGCCAGTTCACGCCCTTGACGTGTTCCAGCGCCGGCGGGATGTACGTGCACCAGGCCTCGCTGGCCATGTAGTCGCCGGTGACGGCAAAGGCACGCGAGCGCGCGCCACCACACACGTCGCGGTAATCACAGGCCCAGCACTTGCCCTTGAGCTGGCTGAAGTCGCGCATGCGGCGCAGGTCGGGGTGGTTGCGGTAGATGTCAACCACCGACTGCGTCTTCACGTTGCCGCAGCGCAGGGGCAGAAAGCCGCTGGGGTACACAAAGCCCTGGTGGTCAATGAAAATGAAACCGTTGCCGTCGTTCACGCCGCGGCCGGCGCGGCCGATCGCGTCGCCGCGCGCCCAGCCGCCGGGCTTCATGTCGCGCAGCACCCAGGCCGGGGGGCCTTCGGTGTTGCGATCATCGGCGGTGCCGCCGCCCTTGCGCGGCTTGAGGTACGCGCCGCTGTCGCTGCTGGAACCGGCGGCGCGCTGGGCCTGAAGCACCACGCGGCGGTAGTGCGGCGCGGCGGTGGTCTTGAGGTCAAAATCGGCGGCCTTGGCGGTTTCGTAGAGTTTCTTCAGCACCTCTTCGTACTGCTCGGGCGAGATTTCGTCTTTCTCTTCGCCGCGGCCCGTGGGTACCAGAAAGAACGCGGCCCACAGCGTAAGCCCGAACTTCTTCATCAGGGCGCACAGGCTGTCTATGTCGTTGACGTTCCAGCGGCTGATCGTGGTGTTGATCTGCACCGTGATGCCCTCGGCCAGCGCGTCGCCGATCGCGCGGATTGTGTGCGCGTAGCTGCCGGCCTGGCGCCGGAAGTTGTCGTGAATCTCGGGCGTGCTGCCGTCCAGGCTGATTGCCATGCGCGTCAGGCCGGCCTGCTTCATCTTGTGGATGGCCTCGCGGGTCAACAGGCCGGTGGCGCTGGGGGTGACGGCCACGCGCAGGCCGACAGAATCGGCGTGCCGGATGTAGTCGTAGACGTAAGGAGACTTCAGGGGGTCGCCGCCGGTGATGACAAACAGCGGCGGCGCGGTGTCGCTGAAGCGCCGCAGTTCCTCGATCAGCGCAAAACCCTGTTCGCGGGTGAGTTCTTCGGGGTCGCGCCGGGGGATGGCCTCGGCGCGGCAGTGCACACAGCGCAGGTCGCAGGCGCGGGTGATTTCCCAGATGGCAATGAACGGGGCTTTCTCGAAATCAATGTCGAAAAAGTTGGGCTTGCTGCGACGTTCCGCGGCTTGCGACATGAAGGCCTCCGGCGTCAATATAACGCCGTTGCGCGCCCCGGTCACGGTTGTGAAGCTTGTGGACAAACCATGCGCATTGTCGCCATCAGTGACACCCACGGCCGGCACGACGTGCTGAATCTGCCGCCGGGCGACGTGCTGGTGCACGCCGGGGATTTTACGGGCCGCGGCACGCCCTGGGAAATCATCGAATTCGCCCGCTGGCTGCACGCCCGGCCCTTTGCCCACCGCGTGGTGGTGGCGGGCAACCACGACCGGCTGTTTGAATCCGACCCCGGCCTGGCACAAAGCCTGTTGCGCGAACACTGCCCCGGCGTGGTGTACCTGCAGGACGACGGGGCGGTGGTGGGCGGCCTGACGTTCTGGGGGTCGCCCTGGCAGCCGCGGTTCATGGACTGGGCCTTCAACCTGGAACGCGGGCCGGAACTGGCGCGGGTGTGGGCGCGTGTGCCCGACGGCGTGGACGTGCTGGTGACCCACGGCCCGCCGCAGGGCGTTCTGGACCGCACGCGCCACGGGCTGAATGTGGGCTGCGAGGAACTGGCGGCGGCACTGGTGCGGATCGCGCCGAAGGTGCACATCTTCGGGCACATTCACGAGGGCTCGGGCGAACAAAAACAGGCAGGCGTCCACTTTGTGAACGCCTGCATTCTGGATGCCCTGTACCAGCCGACCAACCCGCCGCGGGTCATTGAACTCTGACACGCCGCAGGCCAAGGGCCAGCAGCGCCGCCAGCCCCGCCAGCATCAGCCACGGCGCGCCGCCGGTGCCGGTGCTGCAACGGTCGTCGCCCTTGCCGCCGGCGGTGCCGCCGGTGTTGGGCGGGGTGGCGCCGAACTCGTAACTGCCGGCGTCGGCCACGCCCTGGTTGCGGAGCGCGTTGCGCTGGTCGGTGGACGGCACGCCCGTGCTGCCACCCATGTTGATGGCCGGGCTGCCGGTCAACAGCGCGTGGGTGGGGGTAGGCCCGCCGTTGTTCACAAGCGGCCCGAGCATCGCGCCAAGCGGCGTGCCCGCACTGCCCACCTGGTTGCCGTTGGAACCGTTGACAGCAATTGCGTCGGGATCCTGGATGCCGACCACACTGTTCTGGATCGTCATGCTGCCGCCGGCGGCCAGGTCGGTGGAGCTGCCGCTGCCGATGTTGCCGGCAATAATGCTGCCCAGAATGCCCAGCGTTCCGCCCGTGCGGTACACACCGCCCCAGGTGGAGCCCTGGTTGTCGGTGATTGTGCTGAAGCTGATCTGCATCACCGCGCCGCTGTTCCAGATGCCGCCCGTCGTGCTGCCGGGGCCGTTGCCGCTGATCGTGCTGTTGATGATCGTGAAGCTGGTTCCGCCGTTGGCGCGGATGCCCACGCCGTTGCAGTTGCTGATGGTGGAACGGTCAATCATCACCGTGCCGGAACCTTCGTAGTAGATGCCGGCGCCAAGGTCCGTGCCCAGACAGGCATTGATGTGGCTTTCACGCACGGTCAGGCTGCTTTCGGCGTAAATGCCGCCGCCATAAGCCGCCCCGCCCGAAGTGGTGGCGGCGCCGCAGCCCTCAATTACGCACAGCCGCAGAACGCTGGTGCCGCTTTCGTTGGTGACCCCGCCGCCGATGGCGTCTCCGCCGGCGCCGCCTGCACCGGGCAGACCGCCGGCGCTTTGACAGTTCGTGATCGTTACGCGCAGGGCGTCAAGATCCGTATCCGCAAAGATGCCCGCACCGGTTCCAGTGCCGCCGCCCTGTGTCGCCGTGGTGGTGTCGCCGCCGCTGGCAAAGCCGTCAAAGATCACCAGGTCGTCCAGATCCAGTGCCGACACGGCATAGATCGCGCCGCCTGCACCTTTGCCGCCCAGTCCGCCGCTGCTGGTGTGGCCACCGTAGGCCGCGCAGGTGTCGAACGTGCTCAACGAAATCCGTCCGACGCCCGCCCCCAGATAAATGCCGCCCCCGAAACCGTTGCCGCCGTTGCCGCCCGTTCCCGAACCGCCCCCGGCCGTGCAATCCTGAAACAGACTGTTGGTCACCCACAGTTCCGCAATCAGCGGCGAGTGACAGATCGCGCCGCCGCGGCCGTTGGTGCCGGGCCCGGAGCCCGAACTTGCCCCGACCGCGTGGCAGTTGCGAAACGCCACGTCACTGATTACGGTGAAGCCGCGGCTCAGGATCGCCCCGCCATCGCCGACAACCAGGCACGAATGCAGCGTCAGGCGCGACACGCCCAGGTAATGCCCGAGACTGGACTCAAAGGCCCGAAAATTGCCGCCGCCGTGAATCGTCAGCAGCGAACGCCCCGGCCCGATCACATTTACCCCTTCGGTGATCACCGGCAGTTGCGAGGCCAGATTGATGGTGCCCGTGACACCCGACCCAAACCGGATTTCGTCGGCAACCGGCACCATGCTGACCGTCTGGTTGGGCGTGGCGTTGGCGTCCATAATTGCCTGGCGCAATGAGCCCGCGCCGGAATCATTCACATTGGTGACGGTAAAGACATTCTGGGCGGCCAGACTGCCCGTAAAGGCCAGCACCGCCGCAAGGCACAGGGTACGCATGGGATTCTCCGGGGCCCGTGAGCGAGCGAGCCTTCAGGAAAGTGACCCATGATACAGAAAACCCGGCTGCGGATTGCAACTAGAAAGCCGCCCTGACACGCCGCAGGCCAAGGACCAGCAGCGCCGCCAGCCCCGCCAGCATCAGCCACGGCGCGCCGCCGGCGCCGGTGCTGCACAGTTCGTCATTCTTGTCGGGGTCGTTGTTTTCGACGGTGATGGTCAAAAGCGCCGCCGGCGAGGTGTTGCTGCCGCCGCCGGCTGTGCCGCCGTCGTCCACCAGGTACACGTCAAACACCCAGGTGCCGTTGGAACCTTTGGACGGCCGGAAGGTCAGATCGCCGGTGGTCGCGTTGATCGCCGGTGTCTGGCTGAAGCCCCAGCTCTGGCGCGGGATCACCACAAAGTTCAGGCTCTGGCCGGCCTCCCAGCTCGCGCCGGGGGAAATCGCCGTGGCCCAGGCGGCAATCGTGCGCGGCGAATCGCCGCTGACAGTGACGGCCGGCCCGGCCAGAAAATCCGGCGCGATGTTGGGTATGAACTCGATCGCGCCGATGTCCGGCCCGCCGCCCAGCGCGCGGTTGGCGCCGCGCTGGTCGTCAAAGGGCGCGCCCGAACCGCCGGCGTTGATCGCAAAGCTGCCGGTCTGGGGCTCGTGGCCGCGCGTCAGGCCGAAGGACTTGAGCGCCCCCAGCCCGGCACTGACCGGGCTGAACAGGGTGCCCACCAGCGTGCTGACGGTGAATCCCGAAGACCCGGTTTCGTCGCCGATCAGGTTGAAACCGCCGTCATTGAACGGGCCGAAAACATCGGCACCAGGCCCGAAATTGCCGGCAATGATGCAGCCCGTTACGTTCGTGGTTGTGGTTGCGTACACGCCGCCCACGACGCCGGAAACGCATGTGTTGCCCGTCAGCGTGCAGTACTCGATGTTGCAGGTGCCCGTGACGGCATACAGGCCGCCGGCAGTGCCGCCGGCATTGCCGCTGAATGTTGCGTTGCGCAGCGTGAGGTTGGCGTTGGAAACATGCCCCGCCGACCGATTCGCAGATGGAAGTGCGCAGAAACAGCGAAGGCCCGTTGACCACAACCGTGGCACCGATCTGTGACGGCGCGTGAAAGTCACGGTTTTCGTTGCCGTGGATGTCGCTGTCGCGCACGTTGGCGCCGCCGGCACCGATGTACAGCGCGGCACCTTCGCCGACGCCGTTTCCGGTGCCCTGGCCGCCGTCACTGTGGCAGTGCTCGACGCGGCAGCGAATCATCGTGAGCAGTCCCGCACCCGTGTGCACGCCCGCGCCCCGGGCCGCGCCGCCCGTACTGCCGCTTGTGGAGGCGCCGCCGTGGACTTCGCAATCCATGATCGAGCAGTCGGTCAGGGTAAGCGCCCCGCTGCTGAAGATTCCCCCGCCCTGCGCCGAAAACCCCGTGCCGGCGCCGTTGTTGTCGCCGGTGGCCACACAGCCCCGGATCACGCAGCGCGCCAGAGCCAGCGTGTCCGCGTTGTGAACGCCGCCACCCTCGGCCGGCGCGCCGGTCACATTGCCGTCGGCAATGGTCAGGTCGCTGATGCTTACTGTGCCCGCTGTGATCGTGAAAATGCGAAAGTTTGTCGCCGCCGTGGCCGCACGCGCCACCGTCACCGCGCTGCCGGTTGCCGTCGGGCCCTCAATCACCAGGTCCTGCGTGATCGTCGGCAGTTCCGTTTGCAGGTTGATCGTGCCGTTCAGCGTCGCGTTGAAGATGATGTTGTCCGCGCCCGGCGCGGCTTCGGCGTCAAGCATCGCCTGGCGCAATGACCCCGCGCCCGCGTCGTTCAGGTTCGTCACGTTGAATGTGGCAGCCGCAAGCCCGCCGCCAAGACACACACAGGCCGCCAACAGCAGGGTTCGAATGTCCGTGTTCACCACTGTCTCCTTCGTTGCTGTCTTGCCCAGTCTGGTCCCGTTTCCGGCGCGCCGGCCCGCAAACGACACGAGCATCCGCCGGCCGACGGACGCTCGTTCTACGCGCGTGCAGTTTCGCTTGGCCCCGCGCGCTGTCAATCACTCCGTTGTCGCCCGCGGCCGCACGGTGCAGGCAGCTCACGGGGTGCGTCTCGCGGCGCCGTTGCAAAGGCACCCAACGGAAACGGCCCCGGCGTGCCGGGGCCGTGCCCTTTCTTCTGCCCGGGTCAGTTTTTCTTTTCCTGCGTGACTCTGGCGATCGGGTTCTTCAGGGCGTCGTCGGCGGCCTTGCCCACCGATGTGCCCTTGAAGTCCTTGCTCAGGCCCTTGAGCGCTTCCATGTCGCCACGTTCATGAGCCTTCTTTACCTTCTCCAGGCCCGCCTCGAGGATCTGGTTGTACAACGTGATCGTTTCCTGCTGGGCCTCCAGACCGACCAGACCTTCCTTGAAGTTCTTGAGAATCGGCTTCAGCGCGTTGGCCTGGTCCTGCTTGTCCCATGCCGCCCTGGCGCTGTCATAATTCTTGCGCAGGCGTGATTCGGCTTTCTCCATCTGGGCCGGGATTTTCTCCAGCGAAGCCTTGAGTTCCTTGGCCTTGGGCACGCTGGTCAGGCGGAAATATTCATTGCCGTGGCAATCGGCCAGAATCAGTGTCAGCTTGCCGACCGGAACGCGATAGTCCCGCGCCGGGTTGTCGGAAAGCAGCTTGCTGGTCGGAATCACGCTTTCTTCGGCCCCCGGCGCTTTATCGCGGATCGAGGTGTAGGGCATCTTGATAAACACCGCGTCTTTGGCCGCCATCTCGACCAGTTCGGGGTCGGCAAAGGCCGCCGGGTCGTCTTTTTCGTCAGGAAAGCAGATCACCAGCGGCATTTTGGTTGACGCCGCGCGATCCAGCGCCTGGCTGGACGGCTTTTCCCAGGCCGGGGCAATTACCTTGGCAGGGGTGCTTGTCACCGGACGCGCCGGAACAGGCTGGGCAGGAGCGCGCTGAATCGGTTTTGCGGAGGCACCGCCCCCGCCGCCACCGGCTCAGCCACCTCACGCGGGCAGGGGCTGGGCCAGCGTGCCGATCAGCGCGATCAGTGCCACGTTCATCAGTACCAGGTTCCGCATGGGAGTCTCCAGAAAAGGCCGCTGGGGGGCGGCCGGAATTGTGAGGAGGGGCCCGGTGCGGTAGGGACCCCTCCTGTCCGTTCACCGGGCTGGGCTATGCCGGTGAACCTACACGCTGGTTATCACTTCATTTTGGCCAGGGCAGATTCGGCGTCCTTGGCCGCGTCGGTGCCCTTGAGTTCCTTGGCCAGACCCTTCAGTCCTTCCTTGTCGCCCTTGCCGGCCAGTTCACTGATGCTGGCACGGGCGGAATCCATGATTTCGTGGTACAGGCTGATCGAGTTCTGCTGGGCTTCGACACCCACAACACCTTCCTTGAAGTTCTTCAGCACAGCCTTGAGAGCATTCACGCGGTCCTTCTTGTCCCATGCCGCCCTGGCGGCCTCGTAGTTCTTTTGCAGCTTCTTGTTGGCGGCTTCGGATTTTTCGGCCACCTTCTTGATCGAGCTGCGCAGTTCGTCGGCCGTGGGGGCCTTCTCAAACCGGAAGAAGTCGTTGCCCCAACTGTCGGTCACCAGCACTGTCTCGCGCCCTACCTTGATGCCGTACTCGCGCGAGGGGTTGTCGCTCAGCAGCTTGCTGACCGGCACCACCGATTCGACATCCCAGGGCGCCTTTTCGCGGTCGGCGTTGTACGGGATGCGGATAAACACCGCGCCGTTCTTGCTCAGGAACACGATGTCCGGGTGCGCCAGGGCCGAGCCGTCGTCCTTTTCGCCCGGGAAGTACACCACCAGCGGCTTTTTGTCCGCCGCGGCGCGCTCCAGCGCGGCCGTGCTGGGCATTTCAAACGCCGGCAGGTCTTCCGACTTCGGCGCCGGGCGCGGAGCCGGGTTGGAAACCACCGGTCCGCCGCCTGGCGTTGGGTTGTCAACCCGCCCCATCTTCTTGGGCGGTTGGATTCCCGCCCCGCTTGGCCCGCCGCCACCCTGGGTGGGCGAGGCCGAGGGGCTGGAAACCGGCCCGCTGCTGGGCCCTTTCGGCGCCGACGGCGCCGGGGCGGGGCATCAGCCGGCCTTCAGAGGTGCCGAGAAAATCCCAAGGCCGGCCGTCAGGGCCAGGCTTGAGAGAACAGTGAGGATCGTCCGCATGGCTGTCTCCTGGTTTCTCTGTCGGGCCGTGCTCGGCGCGACGACCCAAATAAGCGCGCCGCGTGCCAATCCGGAATTGTTACTTGCGCGCCACTATCAGACCGGAAGGGGCGTTTTTTTCGACATAAGTTGCTTCATAATAATGATTTATGGAGTGTATAAAATCGGCACAGCGTGACCGACAATTGGTCGCTGCTGGCAACCCGTATCCTGGGTATTCGCTTTTCGTGCCCCCCAAACCCCGGCCTTGCGTGCCTGGCTGCCTGTTCCAAACTCTGGCTGTGCCCGCCGCCAACGATCCCGAAAACCCTGAACTGGAAAAGCCGCCGGCGTGGGGCAAGGCCACGCGTGACACCGGCGAACGCCTGCTGTTGCAGGGTCCGCAAACGCGCAGCAGCGACCTGGCGCGGGCGGTGCGGATTTTTCTGGAACTGATCAAGGGTTTTCGCGCCCTGCATTTTGTGGGGCCGTGCGTGACGGTGTTCGGCAGCGCGCGGTTTGGCGAACAGCACCGCTATTACCAGCTTGGGCGCGAAGTCGGCGCCGAACTCGGGCGCGCCGGCTTTGCCGTCATGACCGGCGGCGGCCCCGGCATCATGGAGGCCGCCAACCGCGGCGCCCGCGACGTCGGCGCCCGCAGCGTGGGCTGCAACATCACGCTGCCCAAAGAACAGAAGCCCAACCCGTACCTCGACCGCTGGGTGGAGTTTCGCTACTTCTTTGTCCGCAAGCTGATGCTGGTGAAGTACAGCTACGCGTTCATTGCCCTGCCCGGCGGCTTTGGCACGCTGGACGAAATCTTTGAAACCGCGACGCTGATCCAGACCCGCAAGATCAACGAGTTTCCGCTGGTGCTCATGGGTGCCGAATACTGGAAGCCCCTGCTGGCGCTGCTTCAGGACACCATGGTGCGCGAGGGCACGATTGACCAGGCCGACGTGAACCGCATTCTCGTCACGGATTCGCCCCGGGAGGCCGTCGAAACCATCCGCGCCGCCGTGGTGGACCAGTACGGCCTGAAACTCGGCAAGGCCCGCAAGCCGCGCTGGTGGCTGCTGGAACGTTAGCAGCCTGTTGCGTGTATTGGGCAGACCAGTGTCCTGGCGATCTTTCCGTCCGCGCACAGGAACCTTTTGGAAAAGGCCCCCAGGAGCTTTGATGCCATAAAAGTTCAGTGTCTTTTCCCCCGGCCTGCTCGTTTGCACGCAGGCCATTGGACTTCGGCATGTTCTGGTTGAATGCGCCTGCCCTCTGCCTGTATCCTGCCGGTATTCACCCAAGGAGACTCATGCGCACCCTTATCCTGCTGGCTTTGGTGTTCGCGGCGCCGCTGTGTGCGGTTACTTGGACAGTGACCAACCTCAATGACACCGGCGCGGGCAGCCTGCGCGACACCGTGGCCGCCGCTGCGGCGGGCGACGAGATCGTGTTTGACGCTTCGCTGGCGGGTGGCACCATCACACTCGGCAGCATGATCCAGCCGACAGTGGCGCTGACCATTACGGGGCTGACAGACGCAAGCGGCAAACCGGGCATCACGCTTGATGGCAACAACGCGGTGGCACTGCTTGAAGTCGTCCAGAACCTGACTCTGATCAATCTGCGCCTGACAAAAGGCTTGGGACAGTTTCCGATAACTGTCGGAGCGGCTGAATTTGTCGCAAGCAACTGTGTGTTTCAGTCTAACGCTTTCGGGTCGAACGGTGCGACAGTGTTTGTGAATGATGGCTTTGCCCACCTCACGAACTGTATGTTTCTTGATAATGCACCAACCGCAACCGCGATGTTCACCGTCGCGGGATGCCTTTATCTCAGGAATGCGCACCTGGTGGCGCGGCACTGTACATTTGCGCGCAACACAAGCGACTCGAGCGGCGTCATCATGGCCTATGTCTCAAGTTTGGGGAAGTCATTTGAGATAACTGTTGAAGATTCGACGTTCTCCGGAAACACGGCTCGCGATACGACCATGAGTGGCGGCGCGGCTTATTTGCAAACAGCGACGGGGTTCCCCTCCTCAGCCCAGGAAGTCAGGCGTGCTCTGGTCGCAACATTCTGTCGTTGCACCTTTACGGACAACACGTCGCAAGCGGGCAGCCCCGCCCACTGTATGTGCCTTATCAACACCTCTTATGGTTTCACCAAGGCGACATTGCAGGACTGCATTGTTCATGGTACTGCCAGTGGCGCGATGTTCCGGGTTTCAGACACCGGTAGTCTCCAAGTGAGCGGTTTCTATTCCTTGGGCTACAATCTGTGCAGCGACGCGCCCGCATGGATGAACAGGCATGGGGATCAAGTCAACACCGACCCACTGCTGCTGCCCCTTGCCGACAATGGCGGCTTGACCTTGACCCACGCGATAGCTGCAAACAGCCCGGCCCGCAACGCCGGTCGCCGTGTATCGGGCATGTCAACAGACCAGCGCGGTCTGCGGCGCGGACTGATCGCCGACATCGGCGCATTTGAACTGCAGGGGTCGGACATCGGCGTGGCCGAGGGTGCGCAAGCAGTCGCCAACGGTGGCATACTGCTGGGCCTGACGGTTGTCCAGCCCGGCACCGCGCAGTTGCGCACAATCACGATCAGCAACGCCGTCACAGCCGAGCAAGACCTTGCCATCACCCTGCCCGTCACCATCTCAAGTGAAGTGAACTGCACCGCGATCATCATGACCCAGCCGGGCGCAACGTTGGCACCGGGCGCAAGCAGTGATCTCGTGGTTGAGGCCACGCCCGTCGCGGGGGGCTTCTTTCAGTACACGGTGACGATTCTCAGCGACGACCCCGACACCTCGACCTTTACGTTTGTAGTGGCAGGCTACGCCCAGGCCCCCGCAGTAGCCGGCGGCGGTGGCGGCGAGAAGAAGAGTCGGGACGACGACAAGACGTGCAGTGTCAACGCGCGCGCGTCCTGGCACGGGTTGGCGCTGCCGGGCCTGTTTGCGCTGCTGGTCCTGCGCCGGCGCCGCACAGCGTACGCCTGAGTCAATGCTGCCGCGAAGCAAACAGCCCGGCCCTCAGGGGCCGGGTTTGCGCGCCAGACACAGCAGGCTGACGCCCCAGGGCAGGTTGATCAGCCGCAGCGGCAGACGCTCGAGCGCAAAACTCGCGTACAGTACGGCGTTCAGCGGCCCAAACGGCACCGTCTCGGTGTCGCTGCGGGTTTCGCCGCGGTCAGGCCGCAACAGCCGCACCAGTGCCACCGGCGCGAACAGCGCGCAGTTGATGTAGCTCAGGCGCCGGATGGCAAACCCGGCGCCGGTGACCCGGTCGCGCAAACCGGCCTTGCGGTAACGCCGCACATGGTGCAGGGCGCG
Source organism: Planctomycetota bacterium (assembly GCA_015075515.1). Lineage (GTDB taxonomy): Bacteria > Planctomycetota > UBA8742 > UBA2392 > UBA2392 > H3-PLA7. The sequence continues at coordinate 330,177 of JABTUE010000003.1, read as the reverse complement.
GTCGTGGGCGGAAAACAGAAACGGGTGGGCGGGCACGGTGAACAGCGCAAATCCGCCGGGGCGCAGCACGCGGAACACCTCGGCCAGCGCGGCGGTGTCTTCTTCAATATGTTCCAGCGTGTCCAGGCAGGTCACGACATCCAGGCTTGCGTCGGGCACCGGCAGCCGCCGCAGGTCGGCCTGAAACAGCCGTTTCAGGCCGCGGCCGGCGCTGGCGCGCAGGGCCAGTGGGTGCAGGTCGGCCCCGAACTGCACCCACCGGGGCAGGCTTTGCAGCGTCATGCCCGTGCCGCACGAGCAGTCCAGACCGCGGCCCGGCGGCACATAACGCGCCAGCACCGAGCGCACGATCGCCAGCCGCGCCCGGAACCACCAGTGGCGGCTTTCCACCTGCGCCATCAATGCGTACTGGGCGGTGTCCATGGCCGCAGCATACAGCCGGTGCCGCCGCGCCGAAATCCGTGCCGGAACCGGCCATTTCGGTTTACCCGTCCGCGCCCGGCACCATACTGGCACCGGAGGCCCCATGAACCCGATCGTGGTGTGTACCTACAAGGCCGATGACTGCGCCTTTGTCGCGACCTGCAACGGCTTTCCGGTGTTTGACGTCCAGGACGGCGGCAGCGGCATGGCCCAGCTCAACCCGTATCTGATCGGCAAGGGCAACGAGTTGCGCTTTGTGTTCACGCGCAGGGGGCCCGGTGCCGCGTTTTCCGCCGGCGTGCGCGAGGCCGAGCCCGGCGAGATGGTCAGCACGCTGGAAGACGGCGCGCTGGGCCTGCCTGCGGGCGACGAACTGACCCACCGTTTTGACAGCGCGGCCGACGACTTTCGGGCGGTGCTGGACCAGGCCCGGCCCGCCGACGCCGCGGCGATGATCGCGTTTGCGCTGCAGTACCGCGACGCGATCCGGGCGGGCGACGGCGCGGCGCTGGCGCGGTTCAATGAAACGCGCGTGCGCGACGCGGCGCGGCAGTTCGGCATGCCGCCCGAGGCGCTGGCGGAAAACCTGATGGAGATGCTGGGGTTTTTCCGCGAAGGCGGCGTGGATGTCGAAGCGGCCGATCTGGAAGCCCTGAGCCTGTGCGGCGGCAAGGTGTGGGAGGTGCGGCGCAAGGACGGCCGCGCGCTGCTGTTCAAGGAAGAAGACGGCGGCAGCAACAGCAGCGCGTTCTTTGCCGCGCTGATGCCGGGCGGCCCGCAGATCGTGCGCTGACGGCCTGGCGCGCGTGATTGAAACGCGGGGGCCGGCGCCGGGTGCGCGCCGCAACCCCGCCGCCGCGCCGAAATCAGGGTTGAAGCAACGTGTAACCGGCCTGGCCGGCCTGGGCAAAAAAGTCCAGCGCGGCCTGGTGCTGTGGGCCCTGGGTGCCCAGTCGCAGCGTATTGCGGTGCAGAATGGCGCCGACCATGACGCGCGTCTGGCCGTGCAGCTTGTCGCGGTCCATCAGGGACAGGGCCAGCGCGTGGTGGCGCCGGGCGGCGGGCTTGTTGTCGTCATGCAGCGCCAGGGCGGTCGCCGCCAGTTGCACATACAGGCGCGGGTTGTCGTCGTCTTCGCCGACGTTCTTGAGATAATGCTGCAACCCGTCGCGCTTGCGGCGCGAAACAAGAATGCCCTCGGCCCAGTGTGAGATGCCGCCAAAGGTCTCGGTTGCCCCCATGTGTTTGCGGGCATAGGCAAGCACGCGCTCGATGACCGCGGCGTCTTCCGTCCAGCACGCGGCCTCGAGCATGCCCATGATCTTGTCATGCACGTGGGCGCCGATGTGCGCGGCCTCGTCAAGGGAAAGCAGGCCGGCACAGATTTCGGCGCGCAGCATGGCGGCACGGTAGGCCTCGCGTCGCCCGGGGCGCAACTGTTGCAGCACGCGGCGGGCCAGATCAAGGCCGTCCTGCAGGCGCAGGCGGTCGGTCATCAGCAGGCCGCGCATGCCGTCGAGTTCAATGCCCTCGTAAGTGGCCATGAGCGCGGGGCCGGCCAGGGCGCGAAAGGCCTCCAGTGTGCGCAGGGCATCCTCGCAGCGGCCGACGTTCATGGCGGTCTGGGCCAGGCGGCGGAACAGCACGATTTCTCCGGCATCCAGTTCGCGTCCGTCGGCCACGCGCAGACGCACCAGTTCGCGCATGCGGGGCAGGGCGAGTTCGGGCCTGCCCCGCAGAAATTCGTAATGCGCGCGCAGTTCAAAAAAGCGGCGCGAAAGTTCCGGGGCGTCGCACAGGCGCTGGACCTGTTCGCAGGCGCGCCCGAGTTCGTCGGCGCGGTCAAAATCGCGGCGCTGCAGCGCGGCCTCAAGCCGGTTCAGAAGATCGGAAAACACCGGGGCACTGCGGCTGTTGAGGCGCTCGCGCAGCGCTTCGCATGTCTGAAGGGCCTCGTTCAGTTCGCGCATGACGCGCAGGTGGTGCTTGCCGGCCAGGGCGCCCAGACGCATGCGGCTGACGGCATTCAGCGCCTGGACAAGCTCCAGCACATCACCGGCCATGCGCCGGGTGTCGTTGCCGGCATCGGCCAGTGAAGCCGCGCCTTCGCCGGTAAGCAGCCAGGCCGGATTGACGCCGGCATTGCGCGCCAGCGCGGCGCAGAAGTCGGCGGGCACGCGGCGCCCGCGCAGATAACGGTTGACGTTGGCGACGCTGGTGCCGGCCGACCGGGCCAGGTCGCTCTGGGAACGGTCGTGCAGCAGCAGGTGCAGACGCTGGGCAATCGTGGCTTGTTCTTTCGGCATGGCGGATTCCGGTCTTTTCCAAATGGTAAAACTTGTTTGTACACCAATCTTCTTGATCTTATCCAAAAGGATAAACTGTCCGGCGGCAGCAGAAAACAACAATCCCATACCGGAGAAACAAAAAATGACCAGACTCGCCATGCTTCTGACCCTGCTGGCCGCCGGCGCGGCGCACGCCGCCCCCGTCGGCATCGGCGGCACCAGCGTTTCGCTCGGCGCCAGCACGCCCGTGGCCGCCACCGTGCAGCAGGGCGCCCTGGATGTGCCGATCCTTCAGGTTTCCCTTAAACGCGATGCCGTCTCAACCCAGCCCGGCACGCTGACGGATCTCGCGTTTGACCGCCTTGGCAACATGGCCGCCGCCCACTGGAACCGTGTGCGGCTGTGGCACGACGTGAACGGCGACGGCATGCTCGACGCCGGCGACACGCTGCTGGCCGAAGTTTCCTCGCCGCAGTTCCCGCACAAGTTCGTTTCTGTCGGCGCGCCGGTGATCGCGCCCGGTGCCACCGCGCACGTGCTGTTGACGGCCGATCTGGCGCCCAACGCGCCGGTGGGAGCGATCTTCGGGCTGGTCACCTGTCGCGCGGTGCAACCGGAACTGGTGCTTGCGGTGCAGCCGGGTGTCACACAACTGCTTCCTTACGGCGCGGAAAGCGCCATCTTCACCGTCGGGCCGGCCCTGGCGCCGGCATTTTCGCTGTACGACGGCGCGCTGAATGTCGCCCACGGCGCCGCTGCGGCCGGCGGCCGCGCTTTCGGCCAGGCCGACGTGCTGCAGCCCCCGCCGCCGGCCTGTGTGCTTGAAATACGCAACGGCGGGCCCGGCTATCTGCACGTGCACGGCGTTTCGATTTCCGGCGCCAACGCCGCGGACTTCGGCCTTGACACCGGCACGCTGGCGTCGGTTGTGGCGCCCGGCGCGGCAACCTCGTTCGGCGTGTACTTTGCGCCAGCCATGGTCGGTGCAAAGGCCGCCACGGTCGAGATCACGCACAACGATCCGGCACTTCCGTCGCCGTTTGTGTTTGCGGTTACCGGTGACGGCGTAAGCAGCAACCCGCCGCAGCTTGTGGTGACGACATTGCCCGACGGCCTGGCCGGGCAGAGCTATGCCGTTGTGACGCTGACGGCCGGTGGCGGCACGGGCGCGCTGGCCTTTGCGGCTACCGGACTGCCCCAGGGCATGAGCCTGTCTCCGCAGGGCGAACTGGGCGGCGTGCCTGCCCAGCCCGGCCAGTACACACTGAACGTTGTGGTCACAGACACAGTGGGGGCAAGCGACTCGGCTTCTCTGGCGCTTAACGTGCAGATCCCGCCGGTCGGGCCTTACCAGGCAACGCCGCGCAACGCGGTCTCCGGTTGCGTGTCCGGCATGGGCGCCTCGCCACTGCTGGCGGTGCTGCTGGTGCTGGTCGCGGCCCGCGCCCGGTCGCGTAAAATCCGTCAACCGCTGGGGTTACGTCGCACGATATGACAAAGACGTGACGAACCAGACAATCGGGGTTTCGTTCGTAAGCCCAAGCCGATTTGGTTAACTTAAGTACCGTGCGGACATTGCTGTTCGGCCCGTTTGGCGCGACTGGAGACGCGCAAGACGGGGTTGGTGTTGCCCGCGCTCCCCGGGAGTTTAAGGATGCCGCGTACGTTTCGCGTGCTTGTCATGACCCTTTGCGCCGCTGTCAGCCTTGCGTTGCTGGCCTCGCCCCTGGTTCGTGCCCAGGACGACGACGGCTTTGTCGAGGAACTGCGCAAGAAAAAGGCCCGTGAAAAGGCCATCCGCGAGGGCAAAGACCCCGACGCGATTGAACCCGCCAGCGCCGAGCCGCCCAAGCCCAAGCTGCCCGAAAGCGCCAGCGGCTGGATCGGCACGATCAAGCGCCTGTGGAGCAGCGACAAGGAAAACGACAAGACGCTGGTCAACGAGGCCTTTGCCAAGTTGCAGGAAAGCATCGGCACCGACGCCGACCTGCGCGCCAAGGTGGCCAAAAGCTTTGACCTGTTCAAAGAAGCCGAGGCCGAACGGGCGCTGTCTTCGGCCCTGGCGCGCTCGGGTGTCACGGTCGAAAAACTGCGCGGCGTGCTTGAGGCCAACCGGCCTCTGGCGCTCAAGGCGATCATGAACCCCGCCTACACCGAAGCCGACGGCTGCAAACTTCAGCCCGAGGTTGACAAGGCCTGCAAGCCGCTGTTCGGGGTGTGGCGCGACCCGGTGGGCTACGCCGTGGAAAACATGGGTCTGAACCTGGCCCAGCCGGCGGAAAAGCTGAACGAACTGGCGCGACGGCTGGGCGAGCTTTCGCCCGATCTGGGCAAATGGCCCGCGCCGCACGAAAACGCGCTGGCGTACATGCGCGCCAGCGGCGCGACCCAGCTTGACGTGAAGAAGAAAGAATACGACGCCGCCCGCGGCGTGCTGGAGGCCAACGAAAAACTCCAGGGCGGCATGCTGACCGACGAGGACAAGCGCCACGTGCGCGTGCTGAACGACTACCGGCTGATGCTGGGCCGCGGCGCGCTGGGCATCAACCTGCAACTGGTCGAGGCCTGCACCCGCCACAGCCAGTACCAGGAAAAGATCGGCCGCATCGCCCACGTGATTGACGGGCACCCCGACGGCCGCACGCCCCAGGACCGCGCCCGACGCGCCGGCTTTGGTGGCAGCGTGGCCGAAAACTGCCTGATGGGCGCCAAGGACGGCGACGCTGCGGTGTGGCAGTGGTACAACGCCGCCGAACACCACCGCAACATGATCGCGCCGCACACCATCATTGGTGTCGGGCACAGCGGCGTGTACTGGACCCAGAATTTCAGCGGCGGCGGACAGGGCGGCGGGGCGCCCCCGCGCCGTTAGGCTGTTGCAGCGGACACAGGCAGTAAAGACGCAGACAAGGGAGGCGGGGTAACCCGCAAATCGCTGGGCTGACAGTGAGGACCGGTTCCCGTGCGGTGGAGCCCGGAACGGAGGATCAGGCTGATGCTTTCCACATTCCGACGCGCGACCATGCTTGCCGTGGCGGCCGTGCCGCTGGCCTTTGCCGTCAGCACCGGCGCCGCCCAGGGCAAGATGGCCGACAAAAACCCCGACGTCCGCGCCGAGGGCGTCGAACAGGCTGCTGCCGCCAACAACAAGGCCGCTGCCGCCGCCATCATGGCCGCTGTTTCTACCGAATCGGACGGCCCGGCGGGCTTCCGCATGGCCGAGGCGATCTCGCAGTTGAACAGCCCCGAAGCCCTGGCCGAAATTGAAAAGACCGCCCTGGCCTGGACCGCGCCCGAAAAACTGTTTGCCGCCTACTGGACGTTCTGCGGTCTGGCCAAAATGAACGTGCCGGCCGCCGACGCCATTCTGGCCAAGGCCGTGCGCGAATCCAAACCCAAGGAACTTTACATCAAGGCCGCCGCGATTGAGGCCTTGGGCTATGCCGGCCGTTCCGACCTGTGCGTGCTGCTGGTGGATACGATCAAGCAGTGGGAACCGGACTGGGACAAAAAGAACCAGATTCTGACCCTGACCTGCGTCTACAACGCGCCCAAACTGTGCAAGGGCGGCGACACCGACCTGCGCAACAGGCTGGTGCTGGCCCTGGCCGACATTCTGGAAAAGACTGACGCCAAAAAAGACGACCGCATCCAGTACTTCGTGGCCAAGGCTCTGGCCGAAATCACCGGCGAGGATTCCTACATTGACCCCACCTTCTGGCGCTGGTGGGTCCAGATGGGCGGCAAAAAGGTGGACAAGCAGCACGAAGGGCCCACCGTGGCCGGACGCGACGTGCCCAAGTTCTTCAAGGCTTCGGCCGTGGGCAAGCGCGTGATCTTCGTGATTGACATTTCCGGCAGCATGCAGCACCCCGTGAACCTGCCGCCTGAAATGAAGCGCCCGCCCCCGCCGCCCGAAAAGAAGAAGGACAACCCCGTGACCGGCAAGGGCAGCACCGGCGGCAAGCCCGGCGAAGACGGCAAGAAGGAAGAAAAGAAGCCCGAAATCCCGCCGCCAGACTACAGCAAGGTTGTCAGCAAGCTGGACCTGGCCAAGGTTGAGCTGATCCACACCCTGCGCTATCTGCCCGCTGATTACCTGTTCAACATTGTGGTCTACCACACCGACCACAGCCTGCTGGATCAGTCGGTAAAGAACCTGGTTCCCGCCAACCAGGCCAACAAGGACAAGTTCATCAAGAAGGTAGAAGCCTTGAACTGGGCGGCGCTGACCAACATCCACGGCGGCCTGATGCGCGCGTTCTGTATCAATGAAAAGGGGATCCTTGACATGAAGGTCAAGGAAAACGGCGCCTGGGACCCTGAATGCATGCTCAGCGGCGCCACCACCATGTTCTTTCTGACCGACGGCGCGCCCACCATCAGCGACGACACCACCAACATCCCCGATGTCGGCCGCACCGTGCCCGTGGGCAACGGCCGCATGTGCCAGCCCCAGAACATCATTCTGGACATCAAGCGCATGAACACCTTCCGCAAGATGGTGATCAACACCGTGGGTATCGGCCCCCACGACAACCGCCTGATGCAGGCCCTGGCCGAAATGACCGGCGGCGAATACGTGGACCGCAGCGGCGTTTCCAACCGCGGCGACTGACGCCCCGCGCAAGCCGTGATCATCCGGGAACCCGCCTTGCGGGTTCCCGTTCTTTTCGGCAACCCCGCGCGCAACTGGAGGACGGAACCCCATCGTGACGCTGGGCCCCTGATTCGCGCCGAAAAACAGAATAATTTCTTCCGGCGCAAACCACGGCCGCAAGGCCGGTTGCGCCGACACGCCCCGCCCGTCCCGCCGCGCCTGTCGTCCCCCGTGCCTGTATACGGAGGCGCCCATGCGCAACGATCCCGACCGTCCCACACCCTTTGAAGCCATCCTGCTCGAGCCTGACCTGGCCGGACGCCAGGCCGTGCTGGACCGCGCCCAGCGCATGTTCATTGCCCAGGGCGGGGCCGAGCTGGAACGTCTGATTGAATCCACCGCGACAGCGTCAGGATGTACGACGAGTCCAGACCGAAGCGCCACAACCCCAGGCCAAGCTTGAAAATGGCCACTGCGAGGCCAGGCGCCGCCCGCGCGGCCTGTACCGCGCGCTGGAGGACCGCCGCCGGCTGCGCGACCGCTCCCATTGACTGGGCGCGGCGCGCAGATTTTTGCCGAAACCGGCAACGCTACGGCCCTGGCCTGTGGCGAAAGACCCGGCCTTTAAAGTCAGGCCCACGGCGCCGGCGGGGCTGGGCGACCCGGTCACGGCGTGGAAGCGGCGTTCCGCCGCAGTTGCGCATGCCGCGCCACGTGGTGCAGGCCGAAACGCTGCACCAGATCGAGCGCGCTGGCCGGGGCGTTGGCCGACGGGCGGATCGGGCCGGCAGACCTGGACAGAATCCAGCGCGAGCATGGAACGCGAAGCCTGCGCTGACCGATCCCGACATGCCGGTACCGCCGTGGCGGCGCGGACTTTAGGTTCTGTGTCCAGCTGCGCGCGGCCCAGATCCGATCCGAAAGTCGCCAGCCCGGCTGGCCGGAAAGGCCGGACCTTGAGACATTCGGGCCGCAACGTGCCTGAACTGTTTGGGAACCCAGCGCTGAGCAGATTCCGGGCGCAGGACGAGCGGGTTTCCAGTCATGAAGGCTCTGAACGCCGCGCGCGCGTCACGGGGGACCGCCCGGTGACCGGTGGCATCTGCCCGCGCGGTGACTGGCTGGGGCTGTAAAACCTGAACCGTGGATGAGCACGGAGTAACGGAGGTAGAGACGCGGCGCCAATCTGTTTCCCCGTTTCCACCGTTCCTGGTTGCTCAGTTTCCCGGCTGCTGAGTTGTCCGGTTGCTGTGTTTCTTTATTCCTTATGATCCTCTGATCCCCTCGCGAACAGGCCCCTGTTCGCGTTTTTGTTTTTTCGCGCCGCCAAGACCCGCGCGGACGCGGCGCCGCCCCCAGTCGCGCCCCAGTCGCTCCCTGTCGCAACAGGGCCCGCGCCCCGGCCTGGCGCCATGACACCCGCATGACAAATGGCTGGGGCCACTTGCCGGGCGCCTGCCCACAGGACAGGGCGCCCGCGTCCGGGCACAATGCCGGCGTGAGCCAGCGCGACTTCCTTGACCTGATCTCGGGCCAGACCCGGGGCCCCTGGGCGACATTGAAACGCGGCGTGCTGCGCGTGGCCTCGTGGCATTTTGCCGCCGCGGCGGTGGCACGGCTTGGTCTGTACCGGGCCGGGGTCCTGCGCCGGCATGGCGCGGGTGTGCCGGTGGTGTGTGTGGGCAACCTGACCACCGGGGGCACGGGCAAGACGCCGGCGGTGGCCTGGGTGGTGGCGCAACTGGCGGCGGCCGGTCGCAAGCCGGCGATTGTCAGCCGCGGCTACCGTGCCGGCGACAGCGGCAACGACGAACAGCGCGTGCTGGAGGAGCTCTGCCCCGGCGTGCCGCATGTGCAGAACCCCGACCGTGTGGCGGGCGCGCGCCAGGCCGCGTCCGGCGGCGCCGACGTGGTGGTTCTGGACGACGGGTTCAGCCATCTGCGGCTGCAACGTGACCTGGACATTCTGCTGTTTGACGCGCTGAACCCTTTCGGGTACGGGCGGATGCTGCCGCGCGGGCTGCTGCGCGAACCGATCCGCAGCGTGCGGCGCGCGAAGTTCGCGGTGTTCACGCGCGCCGACGTGGCCACGCCCGAACGGTTGCGCGATCTGGAGGACACAATCCGCTGCAAGGGTTTTGTCGGCGGCGTTGCCCACGCGGCGCATGTGCCGCGCGAGCTGGTTGAACTGGCCACAGGCCGCGCCCTGGAACCGGCGTGGCTGGCCGGCCAGACCGTGGCGCCGTTCTGCGGCATCGGCAACCCCACGGGGTTCGTGCGCACACTGGAAAAACTGGGCGCGCGCGTTTCGCCGCTGGGCGTGCTGCGGCTGGACGACCATGCCGCCGTGGCCGGGCGCGAGTTTGAACGGCAGATCGTGCCGTTTCTGGCCGCGTCGCGGGAACAGGGCGCGACTGTCGCCGTATGCACCCAGAAAGACGCCGTCAAGCTGCGCGCCGGGCTGCCCCAGACGCCCCTGCCGCTGCACGAACTGCGGGTACGCTTTGCGGTGATCAGGGGTGAGGCCGAACTTCTGGCCGCGCTGGCCGCGGCGGTGTCCTGAGGTCCGGGCCGGACACGCAATTGACTCCGCCGGGCGCGCGATTCACTCTTGGCCCGTGGCCAGGGCCGGAAAGAAACCGCGCAAACGATCGCTCGGTTCCCGCATCGTGCTGTGGGGCCCGACGCGGCTGTTGATCGAGCTGTGGCTGCGGCTGGCGGCGCTGTGGCTTACGCTGCCGGGCCCGCGCTGGGCCTATTTCTGGGTGCGGGTGGCGGTGTGGTGGGCGTGGCTGCTGATGCCGCGGCTGCGTGGCGTGACGCTGCGCAACGTGGATCTGTGCTTTCCGGAAAAGCCGCTGGCGGAACGCACGCGGATTGCCAGGGCCAGCGCGCGGCACTTCGGGTACACGTTTCTGGACTGCCTGCTGGCGCCGCGGTACATCACCGACGCGCGCTGGCGGGAATATTTTGCGGCCACGCCCGACGACCACCCGTACCTGCAATGGTTCTTTGAGGACAAGCCGGCGTTCAACCTTTCGGCGCATTTCGGCAACTGGGAAATCGCAAGCTGGAACGTCGGCCGGCTGCACCGCGACAAGCTGCTGGTGCTGGCCAAGCAACTGCGTCCGCCGCTGGTCAACCGCTGGGTTGTTCACTGCCGCCGCGCGCTGGGCAACGAAGTGATCGAGGCCGACGGCGGCGCCAAAGCCTACATGCGCGCGATCAAGGAACGCCGCCGCATTGCCGTGCTGGTGGATCAGAACGGCGGCCGCGACGGGCCCGCCGAAACGTTTTTCGGCATTCCCTGCACCTGGCAGGCCGACTTCACGCGGCTGTGCCTGCGCGGCGGCGGGCGGCTGGCCCATACCTTTGCGCGCCGGGTGGGGGAGCAGTTCCGGTTCGAGTTTCTACAACCCCGCATGTTCGCCTATCCGCCCGAAACCGACCCGATGCAACTTATGCGCGACTACCGCGACCACCTGGAACAACTGGTCCGCGAAAACCCCGAGCAGTACTTCTGGATGCACCGGCGCTTCAAGGCCACCAAGCCCGGCTGGGGTGACGCCTATGCCGACCTTGGCACGCGCTGGGGTGTCGCCGAGCGCGAGGCTTTGATCACCAGCCGCGCGGCCCGGTCTTGACGTTTGCGCGCCGTCGGCGCACCGTTCTGGCCTTGCCAAAGTCTCCCAAAAGGAAGCGTTTCGGTTCGCGCCTGCTGGCCTGGTGGCCGGTGCGGGTGTTTGTGGAAGTCTGGCTGCGGCTGGCGGCGTTTGGCGCCACGGTGTTCGGCCCGCGCTGGGCGTATTTCTGGGCGCGGGTGGTGGCGTGGCTGGCGTGGGTGTTTCTGCGGCGGCTGCGGTTTACGGCGCTGCGCAACGTGGACCTGTGCTTTCCCGAAAGGCCGCAGGCCGAGCGCACGCGCATTGCGCGTGCCAGCCTGCGGCATTTCTGTTACCTGTTTGCGGACTACATGCTGGCGCCTCGCTGCTTTGCCGGCGGGCGGGGCGTGAACTTCATGGACGGTTGCACACGGGAAGACCCGTACATCCAGTGGGTCGGTCAGGGCCAGGCCGCGTTCATTCTGGCCGCGCACTTCGGCAACTGGGAAGTCGGCACGTACAACGTCAACCGCTTCGGGTTTGCGCCGCTGATGGTGATTGCCAAGCCGGTTGCGCCGCCGGCGCTGGGCCGGTTGATGACCCGCGCGCGCAAAATTTACGGCAACGAAGTTCACGAGCACAGGGGCGGGGCCAGGGCCTATGCCCGCGCCCTGCGCGAAAACCGCGTGGTGGGCGTGCTGGTGGACCAGAACGGCGGTGATTTTGCGCCCGTCGAGGCGTTCTTCGGCATTCCGTGCACCTGGCAGGCCGACTTCGCGCGTCTGGCCGTGCGTGGCGGCGGCCGCATTGGCCACGCCGCGATGGTGCGTGACGGGGAACGGGCGTTCTTCCGGTATCTGCCCACGCGCACGCTGGCCTATGAAGCAACAACGCCGCCGATGAAGATTGTGGCCGATTACCGCGACAGCCTGGAGAGCTTCATCCGGCAGTATCCGGAACAGTACCTGTGGGCGCACCGGCGCTTCAAGGCACGCAAGCCGGGCTGGCCGGACGCCTATGCGGACCTTGGCACGCGCTGGGGTGTTGCCGAACGCGACGCGCTGGTGGCGGGCCGAACGGGCGGCGCATGAGCACGGGCAGGGCGTGACACCGGGCCATTGATCGGCGTGCCGAGATCGCCGATCATGCGCATTGCCCCGCCACGCGCCCCGGACCCGGACATGGATGCCGTCATCGAGTTTCTGGGCAACGTGATCTGGTGGCGAGTCATTGTCACGCTGGTGTTCACCGCCGTTGCCGTCGCGGCCGGCATCTGGTGGCCGGCAAGGCTGCTGGAGGCCCACACCAACCAGCCGCTGGTGCGCTGGGGCTGGTACATCGTGGGCACGCTGGCGCTGGCCATGATCTACACGGCCATGTACGGATACGGGCAGTTCTGGGTGCTGTACCGCGAGTCTGAAGTTCGCCGCGGCACGACCAGCGCCGCCGAGAACCGGGCGCCGTGACCGCCCGGTCGTTACACTGGCGCGATGCAAGGGGCCGGGGCATCCGCCGAAACCGTCCATGTGTTCCGCCACGCGCTGCTGCGCGAGGCGGCCTATGAGTTGCAGCTTCCGGCCGACCGTGGCGCGCTGCACGCGCTGGCGCTGGACGCGATTACGGAACTTTGCAACGACCCGGCCCGCCCCGGGCTTTTGGACGCTCAGGCCGCCGAACTGGCCGTGCACGCGCGCCTTGGGTACAACCACGCGACGGACCAGGCCGCGCGCCGGCGGCTTGGAACGGCCGAGGCCCACTGGCTGAACCGGGCGGCCCTGGCCGCCGAGCGCGCGCTGGATACCACCGCCGGGCTTGAACATCTGCTGCGCCTGGCCGACAGCCCCTGGGCTGATGCCGGAACGCGCACCGAGGCGCTGGTGCGCGCGGGCGAACAGGCCCGCCTGGCCGGCCGTTACGATCTGGCGCGCCAGTGCCTGCAACGCGCGCTGGCACAACAACCGCAGGGCGACCTGGAACTGCGTGCCCTGGGCGGTCTGGGCGTGATCCACATGGCCGAGCAGGACATGGACCGCGCCGAAGAATTGCTGACGCGCGTGCTGGCGCAGGCCGAGGCCGGGGGGCACATGCGCACGCTCAATGTGACGCAGCACAACCTGGGCCTGCTGTACCGCGAAACGGGGCGGCTGGACGAAGCCCGTCGCCTGTATGACGCGGCGCTGGCGCTGGCACGGCAGACGGGCAACGAAAGGCACGAGGGGTCAGTACTGAACAATCTGGGCGTGATGAACATGCAAAGCGCGGACCTTGAGGGGGCAGCCGCGACTCTGCAACAGGCCCTGGATCTGCACCGCCGTACCGGCAACGCGCGCAGCGAGGTGCTGACGTTGCTCAACCTGGGCGAGGTGTATCGCCGGCTGGGGCGGTTTGAATCGGCCGGCGGCATGTTTGCCCAAGGCCTGGCACTGTCGCGTCAGTACGGCATGCGCCGCAACGAAGGCCAGTGTCTGGGCAACCAGGCGCGCCTGGCGCTGGACAGCGTCTCTGCCCATGAGGCCGTGCGACTGTACCGGCAGGCGCTGGAGATTCATCGCGAGACCGATTACATCGAGGAGCAGGCCGACATGCTGCTGGGGCTTGGCCAGGCGCTGGCGGCTGCAGACCAGGTGTCCCAGGCGCGCGCGGCGCTTGTCGAGGCGCGGCAACTGGCCATGCGCGTTCGCCGTCCGTTCCTGTTGCTGGCGGCGCGCTTTTCCCTGGCGCGGCTGGATATGCAGTGCCGGCGGCTGGAGGGAGTGCGCCAGGAACTGGAACATGTGGCCGCTGAGTTCGGGCGCCTGCGGGATCATCGCTACCAGGCGCGGGTTACCGCGCGTCTGGCAGAGCTGGATGCCTTCGAGCAGGGTCTTTCGGCGGCCCGTCCGACCCTGCTGGCCGCGCGTGATGTCGCCCGCGCGGTGCATCTGGCGGCGGATGTGCAGCATCTGGATGCCCTGCTGGCAGGCACCCGGCAGCCTCTGGACGAGGGCCGGGCGGAGGGTTTTGCCGCCGGCACTGGCGGTTCGGATGGGCGCTGAAACCCGTGTCACGACGGCCCCGTTGCGCCGGCTTTTCCGGCGTTGACCCACCTATACCCCCCTGCTATGTTCCCGGCCCCGCGCCCCAGACGGGAGCCTTTCGTGGCGAACAACGGCGATTCCAAGCGGCCTGTGCCGCCGTCGCCGGAAGAGTACGCAAGGCTTCAGAAGGACGCGGAAGAACTGCGCCAGATGGCGGCTTCGGGCGACAGCGACGAGGCCAGACACCGGCGGCAGGTTCAGGGCGGCATGCATGCCTATGTGCGGTACACCGGCATCGGCATGCAGTTTGTCCTGACCATGCTGCTGCCGATGGGCGCGGGGTGGCTGCTGGACGGCTGGCTTGGCGTATCGCCGTGGCTTCTGGTGACCGGCGCGGCGCTGGGCGCGGTGATGGGCATGGTGTTTGTCGTGCGGACGGTGTTCCGCATGGAAGCCAAAGACAAGGCGCGCCAATCCGCGCGGGAGACAGGGGGCAAGTCTTGACCTGGCAGCTTTACGCGGTTGCTGCGCTTGTGATTGCCGTGCTGGCGGTTACCGGCGGCGCCGTGGCATTGCTGGGGCTGGACGCTTTCATGCTGCGCGGGCTGGCGGCCGGCGCGGCACTGGGGCTGGGCATGATGGTATTTGCCGCCTTCACAACGCGGCGCGCGATGCGCGAAACAGGCAAGGCCGCGATGCTGGGCCATGTTTACGGCGGCTTTGGCCTGCGCGTGGTGGTTCTGGTAACAGGCTTTCTGGCGCTGGCCCTCACCGGCTGGGGTAACCCGGCGGGGTTTGCGCTGGCGTTTCTGGCGGGTGTGATGGTTTCGCTGGGCCTGAATGTGCTGCGGTTTGCGCGCGGGGCCGCGCCGGCCCGCGCGGTACAGGAGACAACGTGTTTCTAGGTGCTGGTGGCGGGGCATTCAATCCGGTGGAGCACCTGTACGACAGGTACTCGGCCTGGGTCACGTACTGGGGCGTGCACGGCGAGGCATTCATTGAATGGTGGAACGGCACGTTCCCAAAGTGGATGTGGATCAGCCAGCACGTGATCATGATGTGGCTGGCGGCGGCGGTGATGATCGTGTTGTTCTGTTACGCCACGTTTGTGCGCAACACCCGCGTGCCCAAAGGCATCCGCAATTTTCTGGAACCGATTGTCACGTACATTCGTGACGAAGTCGTGCGCCCGAACATCAAGAACCCGCACGCCAAACACCATGATCACGACCACGGCCACGCGCATGACCACCATCATGACGATCTGCCGCCGCACTGGCTGGCGGACAAGTTCGTGCCGCTGTTTGTGTGCATGTTCTTCTTTATCGCGCTGGTCAACCTGATGGGTCTGATTCCGGGCAGCACCACCGCCAGCAGCGCCATCACCTTTACCGGCAGCATGGCGCTGATCACGCTGCTGGTGTACGGCGTGGGCGCGTTTGTCATGAGCATCCGCCAGGAGGGCGGGGTCGCGGCGGGCGTCTTCGGCTTCTTCAAAAACCTGGTGCCGTACCACTTTTCGTGGAAGCCGATGGATCTGATGGTCTGGCTGCTGCTGTTTCTGATTGAGTTCGCGGGCTTCATTTTCATCAAACCCTTTGCCCTGATGGTGCGCCTGTTTGCCAACATGACGGCGGGCCACTGTTCGCTGCTTTCGTTCCTGTTCATCAACCTGCTGGTGCCCAGCGAAGTCTGGCGCATCGCCACGGGTATTCCCACGGTCGCGATGGGCGTAGGCCTGTACGCGCTGGAAATATTCGTGTCCATTCTGCAGGCCTACATTTTCACGTATCTCTCGGCGATTTTCCTCGGGCTGTACCTGGTGCCGGAGCATTGATCTGCGTGCCCATGCGGCATGCCGCATGGGGGGCGCCGGCCGGGAGGGTGCCCACGGCAGAGCACAGGGAAGACCGAACACAACCGCAGGACACAGGAGAAGAACATGGATTTCGGTGGATTCGGATGGGCCTACGGCGCGGCCGGCATCGGTGCCGGTCTTGCCGCGATCGGCGCCGGTCTGGGCATCGGCCGTCTGGCCGGCCAGGCCATGGAGGGCATCGCGCGTCAGCCGGCCAGCACCGGTGACATCCGCGGCCTGACGATCGTGACGGCGGCGTTTGTCGAAGGCGCGGCGCTGTTTGCGATCGTGGTGTGCATGCTTGCGATGATTTTCGCGGGCGGCAAGATTCCGGCCTTTGGCGCGCTCGGCGAAAAGGCCGACGTGGAAAAGCTGACCGGCATCAACAAGTAGTGACACCGGGGGAGGCGGGCTGTGCCCGCCTCCCTGCCGGACCGTACAAGGAAAGCCATGCGCGCAAAGACGCTTGCGATTCTGTCCGCACTGGTGGCGTTTGCCCCGGCCCTGATGGCCGCCGGCGACGCCAAGCCGGCCCAGCCCGGCGTGCTGCACTTTTCGGCCAACCTGATGTTCTGGGAATACGTCACGTTCGGGATCATCTTTCTGATCCTGGGCGTGAAGGTGATTCCCATGATGCTCAAGCAACTGGCCGCCCGCCAGGCCGGCATCAAGGACGCCCAGGACAAAGCCGACGCCGTGCGCGCCCAGGCCGAAGTGCTGCTCAAAAAGCACGAAGAACTGATGCGCAACGCCAACATCGAGGCCCAGAAGATCACAGACGAGGCCCGCAACGCCGGCAAGGAAGCCGCCGCCCGCATCCAGCAGGCGGCCGAGGCCCAGGCCCGCGAAATGAAAGAGCGCGCCGCGCGCGAAATTGAACTGATGCGCAAGAAGGCCGAGGCCGAACTGCGCGATTACGCCGTCGAGCTGTCGCTGCTGGCCGGTTCGCGCGTGCTGGAACGTTCGCTGACCGGCGACGACCACCGCCGTCTGGCCAAGGAAGCGATTGCCGCCGCCGGCGCGATGAAGAACTAGCGATGTGTGGCGGGCTTCGCACCCCGCGCTTCGCACCTGGAACTTGAGTTATGGCCACCAACCCGTCCGATCCTGTCGCCCGTGTCTATGCCGCCGCGCTGTACGAAGTCGCGCGCGACCGGGGCATTGTGGGCGACGTGTACGCCGGCCTGAAGGCCGTGATGGGCGCCTACCAGGACAAGGACTTTCGCGATTTCTTCACCAGCCCGCGCGTGCCGCGCGAGGTCAAGCAGCGCGGTCTTTCGTCGGCCCTGTCGGGCAAGGTCAAACCCGAGGTCCTGAACTTCCTGCTGGTGCTGGTGGACAAAAGCCGCGAGCCGCTGCTGGACAACATTTTCAACGCCTTTGCCGTGTACCGCGACCAGGCCGAAAACCGCGCCCATGCCTGGGTCGAATCCGGCACGGATTTCAGCCAGGCCGAAAAGGACGAACTGGTGCGCACGCTTTCGGCCGCCAGCGGCGGCAAGGAAATCGTGCTGCACTTTGAGCACAAGCCGGACCTGCTGGGCGGGGCGCGCGTGCGACTGGGTGACCTGCTGGTGGACACCACATTGCGCACGCGCCTGAACCATCTGGCGCGGGCGATTGCGGAATCGGTGTAGGTTTGCAGGAGCAAAGCTTTCATGAGCAAAGCCCTTGCTGTTACCGTGGTGGTTCTGGCGGTTCTGGCCGCCGGTTGCGGGTCTTCGGGCCCGCCGCCCAAGGCCAACAACGCCCCCAAGGCCAACAACGCCCCGGCCAAGGGCAAGAACTACGCCTCGGAGTACAAGACCGAGGCCGACGCCGCCTTTTCCGCCCAGAAGGAATACGAAGCTGTCCGCGGCGACGCCGAAAAGCGCAAGGAGCCCTACGTGAAGTGGGCCGAGCACATGTACGCCGCGCTGGCCTATGCCAACATGCACACCGCCAACGGGCATCCGGCCAGCCAGCTTCCGCGGCTTCAGGAAATCAAGGAAATGAAGGCCGGCTATTTCAAGAACGCACTGGGGCCCAGTGACGACCCGCGGGTCAAGGCCGCGATGAAGAAGTGGAGCGAAAGCGCCGGCGGGTAGCGGCAACGGGCAGGTTTTCAGGCAGCACCAACACGAAGGTACGCGAACATGGAACTGCGCAGCGACGAAATCACATCGGTCATCCGCAAGCAGATTGAATCCTTCGGCCAGGAAATCGGCATGGAGGAAGTGGGCACGGTGCTTGAGGTCGGCGACGGCATCTGCCGCGTCTACGGTCTCGAAAACGTGCAGGCCAACGAGATGGTCGAGTTCGAAAGCGGCGTTTACGGTCTGGCCTTCAACCTGGAAGAAGACAGCGTCGGCATTGTGATCATGGGCGACTTCCTCAAGATCAAGGAAGGCCAGCAGGTCAAACGCACCGGCAAGATCCTTTCCATTCCCGTGGGCGAAGGCTTTCTGGGCCGCGTGGTCAACGCGCTGGGCCAGCCGATTGACGGCAAGGGCCCGATTGCGGCCGCCACCTCGCGCCTGATCGAGTTCAAGGCCCCCGGCATCGAGGCCCGCCAGCCCGTGAAGCAGCCGCTTCAGACCGGTCTCAAGGCCGTGGACGCGATGATTCCGATCGGCCGCGGCCAGCGCGAGCTGATCATCGGCGACCGCGAAGTCGGCAAGACCGCCGTCGGCATTGACACCATCATCAACCAGAAGGGCAAGGGCGTGATCTGCGTGTACGTGGCCGTGGGCCAGAAGGCCAGCACCGTGCGCCAGGTCGTGGCCAAGCTGGAACAGTACGGCGCCATGGACTACACGATTGTGGTCAGCGCCAACGCCCAGGACCCGGCGCCGCTTCAGTACCTGGCGCCCTACGCCGGCGCCGCCCTGGCCGAATACTTCATGTACGCCACCGACAAGCCCCAGAAGATCCGCGACACGCTGTGCATCTACGACGACCTGTCCAAGCAGGCCGTGGCCTACCGCCAGCTTTCGCTGCTGCTGCGCCGGCCGCCGGGCCGCGAGGCCTACCCCGGCGACGTGTTTTACTGCCACTCGCGCCTGCTGGAGCGCGCGGCCAAGCTGAAGGAAGAGTTCATTGTGGTGAAGAAGGACGCGCCCTGGGACACCACCACCGGCGTGGACGGCAAACGTTACGGTAACCGCACGCCCCACGAGGTGCACGAGGGCCAGGAAGCCCTGAAAAAGGCCGGCGAAGGCTACGAACTGCGCATGCACCCCCAGACCGGCGGCAGCATGACCGCGTTGCCCGTGATTGAAACCCAGGCCGGCGACGTGTCGGCGTACATTCCGACCAACGTCATCAGCATCACCGACGGCCAGATCTACCTGGACCCGGACCTGTTCTATGCCAACGTGCGCCCCGCCATCAACGTGGGTATTTCGGTCTCGCGCGTGGGCGGCAACGCCCAGATCAAGGCCATGAAAAAGGTCGCCGGCACGCTGCGCCTTGACCTGGCCCAGTACCGCGAGCTGGAGGCCTTTGCCCAGTTCGGCAGCGACCTGGACAAGGCCACCCAGAACCAGTTGGCCCGCGGCGCCCGACTGGTCGAGGTGCTCAAGCAGGACCAGTACGAACCCATGCCCGTCGAAAACCAGGTGGCCATCATCTGGGCCGCCACCAACGGGCTGCTGGACGCGATTGAAGTCGAAGACGTCAAGAAGTTCGAACGCAAGTTCCACGAATACCTGAACACCAACAAGGCCGCGCAGATGACCGAACTGCGCGAAAAGAAAGAGCTCAACGACGGCATCCTCAACGCGATCAAGGAAGCCGCCAAGGCCGTGGCCGACACCTACAAGACCGTCGGCGCCAAGTAGTCGTGACACAACGACCACAAACCCCGTCCGGCACCGGGCGGGGTTTGTTTTGGCCGGCCGGCGTAAGCCAGGGCCGGCTGCCGCCACGTACATACGGCCTTTCCGGTTGCGCGCCGGAGGGCTGAACCTAGGATTGCAGCATGCAAAGGGGCCAGCTTCTGTGTCACGGCTATTGAGTCGGGTCAATTCCCGGCGTGGCCGGCCCTTTTGCGGAGTCTGAGGTGCGGGGTATCACGCCAAGGTTTGTCATGGGTTTTCGCTGAGTGGACCGGCTGACGGCCGGTCGGTGCGAATAACCATTTTCCGTTTGTGTCGCTCCTTCCGTCCGCCGGCCTGAACCACAGGTCTGGGGCTTTCTGTGTTGGCCGGTTCCGGGTTGTTCCCGGTTCGGCCCAATGGACGCAAGGAGAGGACATGCTCAAGAGAACGTTTGCATCACTGAAGTTCCTGCTGGCAATGGGTGCCGTGTTTGCGGCCTCGACGGTTTCTGTGGCCGAAGAAGGCGCGCGCCACAGCGGCCCGCAGCCGATGCAGGCCAAGGCCGCCGAAATTAAGGAAATCCGCATCACCAGCATTCCGGATTCGGACGCCAAGAAGATCGAGGAAAACTGCAACCTGATTGCCGACCGCCTGACCAAGGTGCTGGGTATTCCGGTCAAGTTCATGCCCCAGCAGGACTACGCCGCCTGTGTCACCGGCATGGCGACCGACCAGCTTGAACTGGTGTGGTACGGCGGCGTCACCTGCGTGCAGGCGATGAAGAAGATGGACGAAGCCAAAAAGGGCTGCACCCTGATTGCCTGCCGCGACGCCGACCTGAAGTACAAGAGCTACTTCATCGCCAACAAGGAAGCCAAGATCGGCCCGGTCAAGGACCTGAAGGAACTGGCCGCCAAGGCCGAGGGTCTGAACTTCACCTTTGGCAGCAAGAGCAGCACCAGCGGCCACGTGATGCCGCGCCACTTCTTCCAGGACCAGACCGGCGAAAAGCCCGAAGACGTGTTCAAGAACGTGGCCTACAGCGGCAACCACGACAACACGCTCAAGAACGTGGCCGCCGGCACGGCCCACGTTGGCGCCATGAACTACAAGAACTGGGACAACGCCAAGGATGATCTGGCCAAGGCCAAGGAAAAGTGCGAACTGATCTACACCACCCCGTTCTACGCCGATTACGTCTGGATGGCCAATGACCGCATCGGCGCCGAGAACATCAAGAAGATCAAGGACTTTTTCCTCGGTCTCGACTCCAAGAACCCCGAAGACCAGAAGATCCTGGCCGCCTGGGGCATCAAGGACGGCAAGTACGTGGAGTGCGAAAAGAGCATGTGGGACGGCATCAAGAAGATTCTTGAGGCCGGTGTTGACGTTGGCTAACCGGAAGTGATTGCGGTTAAAACCGGGGGCGCAGATCACTGCGCCCCCAATTCCGTTATGGACGCGCCGCTGCAAACCCCGCCGGCTGTTTCGACCCCACCCGCTGACGCGTTTGTGATCCAGGGTGTGACGCGGAGTTTTGGCCGCAACGACGTGCTGCGCGACCTGAACCTGTCCATCGGAGCCGGCCAGACGGTGGCCGTGATCGGGCCCAGCGGCGCCGGCAAGACCACGCTGTTCCGGCTGCTTTCGGCGTTTCTGTTTCCGACCGCCGGGCGCGTGGTGTCTCTGGGCCATGACACACAGCGGCTGCGCGGGCGGCGGCTGCGGGCCCTGCGCCGCGACATCGGCGTGATTTACCAGAACGACAACCTGGTGCCGCACCTGCGCGTGGTGCACAACGTGCTGATGGGCCGGCTGGGGCACTGGTGGCTGCCGCAGGCGCTGTTTTCGCTGTTCTGGCCGCTGCAACTCGAACACGCCCGCGCCGCACTGCGCGAGGTGGAAATCGAGGACAAGCTGTGGGCCATGCCCGGCGAGCTTTCGGGCGGCCAGCAGCAGCGTGTGGCGATCGCGCGGCTGCTGGTGCAGAACCCGCGCGCAATTCTGGCCGACGAACCGGTCAGCCAGCTTGATGTGCGCCTGGGCCGCGAAGTGATCGGGCTGCTGATCCGCGTGGCGCGCAAGGGCGGCGCGACGCTGCTTGTGAACCTGCACACGTTGGACCTGCTGCGCGGCAACTTCGAGCGCGTGATTGCCCTGCGCGAGGGCCGGGTGTTCTTTGACGGCCGGCCTGAAGACCTGGATGCCGAAAAACTGCGCGAGCTGTACGGCGCCGAATACCGCGACCTGCACGTCAGCGAATGGCTGCCGGGGGCAGCGCCATGAGCACCCCGGCGCTGCAACGTTACGCCAGACGTCGCCCCCTGGGCCACTTTGTGGCTATCGGCGTGGTGCTGCTGCTGGTGTATCTCAGCTTCTTTGCCGTGGACCTGAACGAGGCCGACCCGACCACGTTCGACCGCAGCGTGTGGGATTTTTCCAGTTTCACCGACCCGGACCGCTTTGCCACGGGCATGCGCCGGGTGAAGGATTTTGTGGCCGGCTTTGGCAACCCCGACCTTTCCACCGGCGAAGAAGGCTACATCGGGCGCGCGATTGAGCTTACCGGCCAGACGCTGTCGTCGGCGCTGCTGGGAACGGCGATTGCCATTGTGCTGGCGTATCTGCTGGCGCTGGGCGCTTCGCGGGCGGTGTGCGTGGGCGAAGAGCGCGGGCCGAAGTGGCTGCGCTGGTTTCCGCTGCGCAGCCCCAGCGCGGCGCTGTGCAGCCTGTGCCGTTTCATTCTGGACATTCTGCGCGCGGTGCCGGATTTCGCGTGGGCGGTGCTGCTGGTGCCGTTGCTGGGCATCGGGCCCATGACCGGAACGCTGGCGCTTGCCGTCAGCGTCACGGGCATTCTGGGCAAGATCTACAGTGAAATCTGGGACAGCATTGACCCGCGTCGCTATGAATCTGTGCGCGCCGTGGGCGCGGGACGGCTGCGCACCTTTCTGTACGGCATCCGACCGCTGTCGTCGCGCAGCATGTTGAGTTACACGCTGATGCGCGCCGAATGCGCCATCCGCAACGCCGCCGTGATCGGCGTGGTCGGCGGCGGCGGCGTCGGCGCCGAAATCAAGCTGCGCATTGATTACGGCGAGTTCGACCGCGTGGCCACGATGGTGCTGTTCACGCTGGCGCTCACGCTTGGCGCCGACCTGGCCGCCAACTTCATCCGCCGCCAGTTGCGCCACGACCCCAACCACCCGCGTGCTGTGGTGCGCAACAGCCTGGGCTGGCAACTGGCGCGCAAGTGGGGCGGTGTCGGGTTTGCGCTGGTGCTGGTGATCTGGTC
The DNA here is from genome assembly GCA_015075515.1 of Planctomycetota bacterium. Lineage (GTDB taxonomy): Bacteria > Planctomycetota > UBA8742 > UBA2392 > UBA2392 > H3-PLA7. Next base: position 307,294 of record JABTUE010000003.1, on the reverse strand, counting down.
GCTGTGGTACCAGAGCGTGCCGCACCGTACCGTGCGCGAGCCGCAGCTTCAGCGCCTGCTGCAACTGTTCGAGCCTGGCGGCTGGCGTCACATGGCGTTCTTTGAGCGCCTGCTGCACCCCGAACTGGGCTGGCAGGTACGGCGCGAAGGCGCGCTGGTCAAGTCGCACTTCATCGGCCGCGTCGGCCAGTGGGACGACGCCATGAAGGACGCCGAAAGCGTCAAGAACCCCGAAATTTTCGCCAGAGGGCTGGCCGGCAAACGTCTGGCGCTGGGCCCGGTGTCGCACGAACCCAGCCACGACGGCCCGCGCACCTATCTGGAAAATCTGACCGGCAGGCCGCTGGAAGAAGTGTTTGCCAGCGTGGTTGTGACCGCCAGCGACAAGGAAACCATGCTGCTGGTGGCGCGCGGCGAGGCTGACATCGGCGCGATTGAAGAATCCAGTTTCGGCCCGGCGCGCAAGGACGAAGACCTGGCGCCGTTCATGCGGCGGCGCGCGCCGGTGATTGACCGCGCCCACAGCACGGATTACTACCGCGCCGCCAAGGTCGAGCCCGGCGCGCTGCCGGTTTCGCTGCGCAGCGCGCTAATCCCGGTGGGCATGGCGATTGTCGGCACGCTGATGGGCGTGCTGGCGGCGATGCTGCTGTGTTACCCGCATTCGGTGGCGTTCCAGCTTGAGCCGCACCGGTTCACCGGTGAATCGCCCGGCGTTTTCCAGCGTGTCCTGCGCTGGACACAGGCCGTTCTGTCGCGCTGCGTGGCGCTGACCTCGCGTGCCATACCGGAGGTCATGTGGGCGATGTTCTTTGTGGCCTTCTTCGGCATGGGTGTTGTGGCCGGTGCTTTTGCGATCGCGATTCACAGCATGGGGGTGCTGGTGCGCGTGTTCGGCGAAACGGTGGACAACATTCCGTACCGGCGCTTTGAACAGGCTTTTGCCGGTTCGCGCATGGCCTGTTTCGGCTATTCGGCCGTGCCGCATTCGTGGCGCGACTGGATGACCTACTCGTTCTTTCAGTTGGAAAGCAACGTGCGGGCCGGCGTGGTGCTGGGCATCATCGGCAGCGTGGGGCTGGGCTTTCTGTTCAGCTTCAACTTCGAGCACTTCCATTACGAGAAAGCGGCCACGAACCTGATCGTGATCATCCTGCTGACAGTGGTGATTGACCGCATCTCGCGGCTGCTCAAGTTCACGCGCGTGGCAACGTGAGGGGCCGCGTCAGACCAGACTGGCGCCTTTTTGCCGGATCAGGCTCAGGTGACTGTGGCCGGCAAATTGCGGCACCTCGGCGGCAAGCTGGTCAAACACCGCCGCCGGGCTCAGAATCATCTTGCGCGGTTTGGCCTCCACGGCGACTTCGCCGCGGCCGGCAAACACCGGCACGGTGCTGCTGCCTTCCCAGCCGCGCTGGACGGCTTCGCGGCGGTAGGGATCGGCGGGCCGCACAATCGGCGTGGCGCCGGCGGGCTGCAGTTCGGTGGCTGTCTCGCCCAGGCGGAACAGCAGCTCTTGCAGTATCTCTGTGCCGATGCGGCCCTCGCGCGGGTACGGCAGCGCCGGGCGGAATGCCTGAAGCAGCATGGTGTGGTTGATCCAGCTTCCGGCGGTTTCGACATGCGTCGTGGCCGCCAGCACCACATGGGCAAGCTCGGTCAGCATGCTGGTTGCAAAGTCAACCGCCACGATGTTGCCGACCTTTTCGCCCGCCAAAGCGCGCGTGACGTCAGACAGCCTGTCCATACCCTGCGGCATGGCGGCCCACACCAGCACGTGTTCAACCTCGCCGCGGCCGCAGGCCTCGGCGAAGGCCTTGATGCTTTCCTCGGCGTTCTGCACACCCAGCAATATGGCCGCGCCGGCGCGGTTGGGGTTGGCGTCGGCGGGCGCCTTGAACTTCGGGTAGTTGATCGGCGCCCGGTCCGGCTGGGCCATCACGGCAATGTTGCTGATGCCCAGGCGGTCCTTGACCAGTTTGCGGAACAGAAACAGTTCCTCGTTGGTCATGGCCGCGCCGGCCAGGGCCCACGCTTTGGCCGGGTCGGCCGCGGCCTTGCGCAGTGCCTCGGTGGCGGCGGCATAGCCGGCGTCCCAGCTTACCAGTCCGGCGCGGGTGCGCGGGCGGTCCATGCGGCGGGGGCTGTTGATCCACTTGAAATCCAGCCGGCCCGCGTCGCAGACCCAGAAGTCGTTGACCTTGGGGTTTTCGCGGGCCATCACGCGCGCGACTTCGTTCTTCAGGCTGTCCACGCGGATGTTGCAGCCCTTGGCGCACAGGCCGCAGACGCCGGGCATTTCGTCCAGGTTCCAGACGCGCGCGGTGTACAGAAAGTCGCGGTTCTTCAGCGCGCCGACGGGGCAGACCTCGACCGTGTTCAGCGAAAGATCGTTGGCGATCGGCTTGCCCGGAAAGATGTCAATCACGGTGTGATCGCCGCGGTTGACAAAGCACAGTTCGCTGGTGCCGCTGATTTCGTCGGCCACGCGGATGCAGCGCGAACACTGGATGCAGCGCGTGCCCCAGATTGTGATCTTGTCGCTCAAGGGCTTGATGTGCGCCTTGACCTTTTCAAAGTCAAACTTGCTGGCCGCGTGGCCGTGGTCAAAGGCGTAGTCCTGCAGCGCGCACTCGCCCGCCTTGTCGCATTCGGGGCAATCCAGCGGGTGGTTGATCAGTTCAAGGTCCATGATGCCGGCGCGGACCTTTTTGACATCATCCGTTTTGGTGAAGACCTCGAGTCCTTCGGCCACGGTGTTGGTGCACGAGGTGGTGATCTGCTCCATCGGCACCATCTGGTCGCCGCGCTTGACCATGACCCTGGTTTTGACAAAGCACATGCGGCAGTTGCCGGAAACACTCAGGCCGGGGTGGTAGCAGAAGTGCGGCACGTAATGCTCGCCGCCGGTGTTCTGGTCGGGGTAGTCGCTGTGCGGGTTTTCGGCCTTGAGGCAGGCCATCAACAGGTTTGTGCCCTTGGGAAACTGGTAGGGCTTACCGTCAATCGTGATGTTCACAAGCGGCGTTGTGGGCGCACCAGCCATCGGCAAACCTTTCCTGTGGAAGGCCGGCGACGTTTTAGCATCTGCCGTGCGGGGCACAAGCGAGGCCCGGTGCGGGCTTTTCCACTCCCCGGCCGCGCCCGCGGCACGTACAAATGAGCCGGGAGACCCGTGACGGAATTGTCCGCCAGCCGCCGGCCCAGCCGGTTTTTCCAGATTGTCACCACGCGGCCCGTAGCGGTGCTGTGCGTGGTGCTGGCGTTTGTCGTGTTCGGGTCGGTGGCGCTGGGCAAGCTCCAGACCACGCTGATGCCGAACCTGGAATACCCGCAACTTACGATCCGCACGGCCTATCCGGCCGCGGCCCCCAGCGAAGTCGAGGAAAAAGTCAGCCAGCGGATTGAGGAGCGCTTGGGCAACGTTGCCGGGTTGACCAGCCGCGGCAGCATCTCGCGGGCTGAATCCAGCGACGTGGTGCTGCAGTTCGGCTGGGGCACGGACATGCTGCAGGCCACGGCCGATGTGCGCGACCGGCTGGACCGCATCAACTTTGACGACGATGCCGTGCAGCGCCCCCAGATTCTGCGTTACGACCCGGCGCAGGACCCGACCATGCGCCTGATGCTGTACGCCACCGACCCGCGCGTGGACCTTTTGGACCTGCGCGCCTTTGCCGACGACATTCTCAAGCCCGAACTCAGCAAGATTGAGGGTGTGGCCGCCGTGCGCGTTTCGGGCGGCCAGCAGCGCCAGGTGCGGGTTTCGATGCGCGAGGCCGCCCTGAACCGCCACGGGCTGACCGCCCAGCAGGTGGTGGACCGCATCCGCGCCGCGCGTGTGGATGCCAGCGCGGGGGTGATCAACCTGGCCGGACTGGACGTGATTCTGCGGGTCGTCAGCACCTACGAGTCGTTGCAGGTTCTGGCGGACCTTGAGATCGCCACCCAGCAGGGCGGCCGCGTGACGCTGAAGGAATTGGCTGATATCGAGGCCGTGCCCAAGGAACGCGACACGATCACGCGCTTTGCCGGTGACGAAACCCGCGGCAAGGCCGGCGAGGGCGTGCTGCTGGAGATTCTGAAAGAGGGCGACGCGAACATTCTGCAGGTGGCCCAGCGGGTGTGGGTGGCGCTGTACGGCGAATCGCGCTGGAAGGAAACGCGCAAACAGCGCGGGGAAATGACGGCCCAGCAGCGCGCCGAGGCCGAAGCCGCGGCCCAGCAGCAGCAACGCCGCCCGCGCCAGGGCGGATTCACCCGCGGCGGCATGCGCATGGGCAGCGGGGGGCGTGGCGGCGGATTCAGTTTCGGCCCGCGCGCGCTGGTGGACCAGTTGCCCGACGGTTTCGGCCTGCGCGTGGTCAGCGACCAGAGCTATTTCATTGAAGACGCGGTGAATGATGTGACCGCCAGTGCCGTACTGGGGGCGTTGCTGGCGGTGCTGGTGCTGTTCTTCTTTTTGCGATCGCTCAAGGCCACGGCGCTGATTGCCGTGGCGATACCACTGAGCATTGTCACCACCTTCATACCCATGCAGATGGCGGGCGTGACGCTCAACCTGATGTCGCTGGGCGGCCTGGCGCTGGGCGTGGGCATGCTGGTGGACAACAGCGTGGTGGTTCTGGAAAGCATCGCCCGTTGCCGTGAAGAAGGCGACAACCTGCTGGATGCCAGCGTGCGCGGCATCAGTGAGGTCGGCGGCGCGATCCTGGCCAGCACCATGACCACGATCGCCGTGTTCTTTCCGATTGTGTTTGTGGACGGCGTGGCCGGGCAGATCTTCCGTGATCTGAGCCTGACGGTGGTGTTCAGTCTGCTGGCCAGCCTGATTGTCGCCCAGTTTGTGGTGCCGGCGTTCTTCGGGCTGGGTTTTGGCGCGCTGGGCAGGCTTTCGCCCTGGGCTGTTACGCGCCGGCTGTTCGGGTACCCGCTGCGCACGGGCGAGGCGCGTGGCGCGCGGCGCGCGCTGAAGGTGGCCGCGCGCGGGCTGCATGTGGCGGCGGTGTTTGCGGTGCTGGCCACGCCGGCGGCGATTCTGTCCGCGTTCGGCACTGACCCGGCGTCGGGCGGGCCGGGCGGCGGCATGCCTTCAGGGCGCCCCGGCGCGGCGGTTGAAGACGTGCCGCGCGTGTTTGACGCCGGCAAGTTTGTGGTGGTGCTGCTGGCGGGCATGGTGGGGCTGGCGCTGCTGGTGCCGCTGGTGGACACGTTTGTGCTGGCGGCGCGGTTTGTGTGGCGCGGCCTGACATTTGTGCTGCGCTGGCTGTTCAAGCCCGCGGCGTGGCTGTTTGAGGCGCTGTGGACGGTGGTGGCGGGCACCTACCCGCTTCTGCTGCGCGGGGCGCTGACCCAGCCGATGCTGGTGGCCGGGCTGGCTGTGGCGGCGGCGACACTGGCGGCAGTGCTGGCGCGCGGGCTTCAGACCGAACTGCTGCCGGATTTCAAGCAGGCGGAATTTTACGCCGACATTGCCGCGCCTGAAGGCACCCAGATTTCCGACACTGATCGCGCCGCCAGCGCCGTGACAGAGAAGCTGCTGGCGGACCCCGCGCTGGCCGAAATGATCACCCGCATCACCGTCGAAACCGGCGGCGAACAACAGGCCGGCGAAACACGCGAACGCGGCACCCACGTGGCGCGCCTGGTGGTCGGTCTGCGCTCCACGGCCGATGCCGGTGCCGTGACCCCGGCCGTGCAGGCTGCGGTGCGCCGGACCGTGGACGACATGCCGCTGGTTCAGGGTTCGGCCGAGTTCAGCGCCCCGGCGCTGGTGCGCATTGACAATGGGCTTGAGCTTGAAGTGCGCGGCTCGGACACCCTGCAACTGGCGCGCGTGGGCGCCCGCCTGGTCACGCTGCTCAAGGGCATGGCCGGGCCTGACGGCCGCCCGCTGTTTGCCGATGTGCGCTCAAGCCTGAGTGCCGGCCGCCCGCAGGTTCAACTGGTTTATGACCGCAACGCGCTGCAGCGCTACAACCTGAGCGCCGAAGCCGTGACGCGCGAGGTGCGCAACAAGATCGGCGGCGCCGTCAGCACCCAGTTCACCAGCGCGGGCGAAGACCTGGAGGTGTTTGTAGAGCTTCAGGGCGGCGACAAGCGCAGCCTGGAGCAGGTGCGCGAAATCCAGGTCGCGCCCAACGTGCGGCTGCGCGATGTGCTGGCCCGCGGCGGCACGGACCTGCGCGCCGTGCAGGGACCCAGCGAGATCCGCCGCGTCGGCAACCAGCGCGCCGTGGTCGTGTTTGCCCAGCCCGCGGGCGTGGCGCTGGGCGCCGCGGCCGACAGCGTGCAGCAGGCCCTGAGTGACGGCGCCGTGGACCTTGAGGACACAGACGTCGGCTTTGCCGGCCAGGCCCAGGAAATGTCCCGCAGTGTCGCCAGCCTGCTGGCCGCGCTGGCGCTGGCGCTGTTTCTGGTGTACGTGGTGATGGCCGTGCAGTTCGAGAGCCTGCTGGATCCGCTGGTGATCATGGCTTCCGTGCCGCTGGCGGGCGTGGGCGTGGTGTTCGCCCTGGCGATTCTGGGCATGCCGGTCAGTGTCATGGTGATGCTGGGCCTGATTGTTCTGGCCGGCATTGTCGTGAACAACGCGATTGTTCTGGTCAGTTACGCCAACCAGCTTGTCGGCCGCGGGTTTGCGCCGCGCGAGGCCGCGCTGAATGCCGCGCGCATCCGTCTGCGCCCGATTGCGATCACGACGCTGACGACTCTGCTGGGTCTGCTGCCGATGACCGGGTGGCTGGACCCGCTGCTGCCGGCGGCGCTGGCGGCGGGTTCGGGGTTTGACGCGCTGGTGACGCCGGTGGTCGAGGGCATGGGCCGCAGCATGACCGCCCCCAAGGACTGGAAGCTGATCGGCGGCATGACGTTCTCGTTCAAGAACGGCGTGGCTCTGCTGGTGGGCGGCGGCGAGGGCGCCGAGGTGCGCAAGCCGCTGGCGATTACCATCATTTCCGGTCTTGGTGTCAGCACGCTGCTGACCCTGTTTGTGATTCCCACGCTGTGGGCGTGGGCCAACGGCCTGCGCCGCAGAAAGCCCGACAACGCATGAGTGAAGCTCCGCTGAGCCCTGACCTTCTGGCCGAACGCTATCTGGCGGCCGTGGAGGCGTTCACCGAGGCGATCAAGACCCTGCCCGCCGAACTTGTGGACTGGCAGGAAAGGCCTGACAAGTGGTCCGCCCGCGACGTGGCCTTTCACGTGGCCGAGATTGACCAGATGCTGGGCCTGCGGTTGCGGCGTATCCTGGGCGAGAACCACCCCGAACTGGCTGGTGTGGATACCCAGGCCGGCGTGGCGCTGTTTCGGCGTTCACGGCTGGATCTGGCGCTGGCACTGGATTCTCTGGCCGCCACCAGCGCGCTCAACACCGCGTTGATCGAGAAACTCTCGGTCGCCGACCTGAAACGCAAAGGCCGCCACAGCCAGGGCCACGACGTGACGGCGGCCGATCTGGCGGCATTCATGGCCTTTCACATTGAGGCCCACATCAAACAGATCGGCCGTATTGTCGCGGCGGCCCGGCGTTAGCGCATGCCGCCGCTGGCGCCGATGACCACAAACAGCACCACGTACAGCAGCATGATCACGCCGAAGAAGATGAAGTGAATCAGCGAGATCAGGCGCGCCGCCTTGGTCAGGCCCATGCCCGAGGGATCCATCTGGCCGCTCTGCATCTCCTGCATGTCCGTGCCGGACATGATGTAGGCGATGATGCCGAAGATGATGCAGACGAACCAGCTCAGGATCGAAAACACGATCAGCATCGTGCCGCGGTGCGGCTTGAGATAGCCGCCGGGCATGCCGGGCTGGCCCTGGCCGTAGGGTTGCTGATAGCCCTGCTGCGGATAGCCCTGCGGTTGTTGTTGCGGATAGCCCTGCGGTTGCTGGTATGGGTTGCCCCCGGCCATAAATGCTCCTGTGTTTGCCAAGGCCGCAAGGATAGCAGCAAACAGGCCGTGGCGCGGGCGAATTTTTGGCGCGCCGGGCTCAGCCCTTCAGCAGGGCGTCGCAGGCCAGAAGCCAGTCAAGGTCAGCCTGCAGTTTGGCGCGTTCGGCGGCGTCGGTGGATTCAGCCAGAGCCTTGCGCAGGCGTTCGATGTCTTCGGGTTTGACGCCCTTGAGGTCGGCAATCGCCTTGGCGTCTTCGCTGAGAACGACAACTTTGTTGTCGGCGACCTGCAGGTAACCCTGACGGATGGCAAAGCGTGTGGTGGTTCCGTCTGTCGTAACACGCACCTCGCCGATGCCCAGGCGCGTCACCATCGGTGCGTGGCCGGGCAGAATGCCCACTTCGCCGTCATGGGCGCGGGCAACAAGGCTTTTGGCCGTGCCGGCAAACACGGGCTTTTCGGGGCTGATGATGTCAACCTGCAGTGTCGCGTTGCTCATGGTTTAGTTCGGCCTCAGCGGCAGGCCGTTGGCGTCCAGAAACTCGTCGTTGGTCAGCATGATGATGCCGTCAATCAGCGGCCACAGCGCGCCGACGCCGCAGGTCAGCCAGGTGACGGCGATCTGCGCGATCGCGATGCCGGTGTGGCCGGTGTAGAACCGGCCCACGCCGAAACCGCCCAGAAAAAGCTGAAGCAGCCCGGCCACCAGCTTCTGCTTGTCGGAATAGGGCAGGCCCAGCCGCGGGTGCACGCCGTAGGGCGCCTGCGGGTTGACCGGCTGCTGCGGGTACGCGCCCTGGGGGGGGTAACCCTGCGGCGGCTGCTGCTGGGGGTAGCCCTGGTAAGGGTTCTGGCCCGGCGGGGGTGATCCTGCCATGACGGTCTCCTGTTACTTGGCGCCCTTTTCCGCGGCCTTGACGGCTTCTTCGATGCTGCCGCGCATGTAGAAAGCCTGCTCCGGCAGATGATCGTACTTGCCGGCCACCAGTTCCGCAAAGCTGCGAACGGTATCTTCCAGCTTGACGTACCGGCCTTCAAGGCCGGTGAACTGCTGGGCCACAAAGAACGGCTGGCTCAGGAACTTTTCGACACGGCGGGCGCGGTTGACGATGATCTTGTCGTCTTCGGACAGTTCATCCATGCCCAGAATCGCGATGATGTCCTGCAGGCTGCGGTAACGCTGCAGAATGCCCTGCACGTCGCGGGCGACCTTATAGTGGTGCGCGCCGACAATCAGCGGATCCAGCACGCGGCTGGTGGATGCCAGCGGGTCCACGGCCGGGTAGATGCCTTTTTCCGAAATCTTGCGGTCCAGCACCGTCTTGGCGTCCAGGTGGCTGAAGGCGGTTGCCGGCGCCGGGTCAGTCAGGTCGTCGGCGGGCACGTAAATCGCCTGCACCGACGTGATGCTGCCGCGGTCGGTTGACGTAATGCGTTCCTGCAACGCGCCCATTTCCGTGGCCAGCGTGGGCTGGTAACCCACGGCGCTGGGCATGCGGCCCAGCAGGGCCGATACTTCGGAACCGGCCTGGGTGAAGCGGAAGATGTTGTCCACGAACATCAAAACGTCGGTGCCGAACGTGTCACGGAAGTATTCGGCGTGCGTCAGGCCCGACAAAGCCACGCGCAGGCGCGCGCCCGGCGGCTCGTTCATCTGGCCGTAGCACAGCACGGCCTGGTCCAGCACGGTTTTGTCGCTGCCGTCTTCTTTTTTGCCGATGATGCTCTCGCTCATTTCGAGCCAGAGGTCGTTGCCTTCGCGGGTGCGTTCGCCGACGCCGCAGAACACCGAATAGCCGCTGTGCACACGGGCAATGTTGTTGATCAGCTCCATGATCACGACGGTTTTGCCCACGCCGGCGCCGCCGAACAGGCCGACCTTGCCGCCCTTGGCGTAGGGTTCCAGCAGGTCCACGACCTTGATGCCGGTTTCAAAGATTTCGGTCTTGGTGCCCAGTTCGTTGAAGGTGGGGGGCTTCTGGTGAATGGCGCGGCGCTCTTTGGTGTTGACCTGGGGCCGGCCGTCCACGGCGTCGCCCAGCAGGTTGAAGATGCGGCCCAGACATTCGTTGCCCACGGGCACCGAAATCGGCGCGCCGGTGTTGTTCACCACCTGGCCGCGCACCAGGCCGTCGGTGCTGTCCATGGCCACGGCGCGCACGGAATCGCGCCCCAGGTGCTGCTGGACTTCAAGGGTAAGGTTGATGTTTTTGGCCGGGTCGTTGATCTTGAGCGCGGTGTAGATTTCCGGCACCTGCTGCTCGGGAAACTGCACGTCAACGACCGGTCCGATGACCTGAACAATGCGACCATCCGCGGGCATCCATGGCTCCTGGCAGTGCTTTGGTTGTGGGGCCGGGCCTGTGCCCGCAACCCCGGTAAGGGTGGGCGATACTAGCGCCCGAACCGGTGCAAGCAAGCGCGCTGTTTGGGCTGTAGGGCCGCAAAAAAGCGAAAGGGCGAAAAGCCGCAAGTGCCGCCTGCGGCAGGGATTACTCTTCGTCGGGCTGGTTGACCTTGGGAGGCAGCGGCGGCGTGTGCATTTCGAATTTCAGCCGCGCGGTGGTTCGGGTTGGTGACAGTTTGGCTGCCCTTGACCAAGCCCCGACTTTGCGTTCGTTGTTGTTGACCGAAATGAAGTACCAGCGCAAAGGGAGGCCTTTGAATTTGTATTTCGGGCCAGTTGTACCATCGAGAGTGATGCCGGCCTGAAGATAGTCACCCAAAAATGCGCCAAGTTTGACGGAATAGGTCAGGTTGGGGTCGAAGTTGACGATCTCAATCTCGATCACGCCTGTGGCAGGTTTCAACACAATGGTGCCCAGGTCGTGCAGTTCGCCGGGGCGGCACTCAACTTCGATCAGTGCCAGGTCATAACCCGGCGCCTCGCAACCGATCACGCGTTTGCCGGGGTCCACAAGCGGCAGTTCCGCCGTTCCGTCCTCCAGAGTCAGCCACGGCGGGCGCCGCTTGATGGATGACCAGGGTTTGGGCTGGTTGTACCAGGTCTCGTGCTGGTGCCACACTGTGGGTGCCTTGAGGTCCGGCTCGACAAAGAGAATGCCGGGTGCCAGTGCCTCGCCGCGTTCGTTTACCAGGCGCGCCCGTACCGCGGATGCCTTCTGCGACAGTGCCACCACGCGCGTCGTTTCGCCGGCAGCAACCGGAACAATGTCGGATTGCCACGCCCGAAGGGATGCCCGCGCCGTAGAGGGCGGAATCTTGCCATGCTGAAGATACAGGCTGCCGTCGGGGTCTTCGCGGACGAACACGCGGTACCCGCCGGGGCGGCGCGGCGGGGAAATGTATACACCGCCGCCGGAGGTGCGGGCCCGGAACTCCTCGGACCAGAGCGGAGGTACCCCGATGAATTCCACCAGCAGTTGGTCGCTGCGGGCGAACGCCGTCAGGTCTACTTCGATCACACCCAGGTCACTTTTGTCGGGTTCGAGCACAAACCGGACCGTGTCCGGTGCCGGCTCATCGCGCGAGTAGTTGCCGCCGGTTGAGGCAAAGCCGGGGCGGCGTGAATACACGCTGATCCAGAACGGGTCGTCGGCGGGCACGGTTAGATCGGTTGTTCCGCGTGTCATGGGCACCGCTTCTTCAGTGCCGGTGGATCTGCGTCCGACCTGAATGTCGCCGTCGTAGGGTTGCCCGTCGGCATAGTGCGCCGCAACGTGAATGCGCCGGGTGCGTTCAACCAGGATTGCCAGTGAGCCGGCGATGTGCCAGTCGTCTTCCACGGTCAGCGGGCCGGGGGCGATCTGCCAGCCATCGGACTTGACCTTGACGGCCATGCCCGAACCGAATGTGCCGGCAAGCTCGATCTCGCCGTTCTCGTCGGTGACCTTCTCCTCGACCAGACTTTTGTCCACTTCGGGGGATGGATGCCGGTGGTACGACAACACAACCCGGATCCCCGGCGCCGGCCTGTTGTTGAACGTGACGAACAACAGTGTTCCCGGTTGAGGAAACCGGATCCCCGGCGGTTCAGGCTCCGGCGACTCGTCCGGTGGAAGTTCCGCCGGGGGGGCCTGCCTGGCGCCGGGTGGCAAAGGGGCGGGGTTGTGATCCGGCGCGGGTGCCCGTGTGGATGGCATCGGCGCGGGGTTGGGAACCGCAGGCGTTCTGGCAGTTGCGTTGACCACAGCTTCCCGGGCTTCCGGGGAGCTGTCGCGAAAGCCAAGCCAGAAGCCGATGACCAGACATAGCAGCAACACCGTTGCTGCCATCAGCCACCATCGGGTTGTTTTCTGGTTTGTCATGTTTTGCTGCCGTTACTCCAGATCCCAATGGGCGTTGGTGCCATCGGCCTTTTGGAGTATCGCTGGTGGCGATACACCATTGTCTATGGCCCGGATCCAGCCGCCAGGCTTGAGGGTCACGCGCGAACTGCCACCTACGCTTACTTCGGGCCGGCGCGCGACCAGTTCGACTGAGGAAGAAATTAGAAGAAGAAACCTGGCCCTGTGGTCGCCTGCCGAAACAGGCAGAGACTGGTTGAAGGTGTACTGAACGCCATTGACCCAGTCTTCGCCAGTTTGCGGGTTGCTGCGCTGGGCGGACTGGTTATCGCGCCCAGTCACCAATTGTTGCGGATTGAATGGTCGCCCGTTGGTGTCAAGGATCTCCAGGCTTGCATCCACGGTTCCCTGGGATACCGCCCAGTACCAGGTGCGAACGTTCGGAACTCCCGGGCCGTTAACAACCTTTGCCAGATGGTCATGCTGGATTGTCACGTTTACGTGCCATCCATAGTTGGCTCCGGGCGGCACGTTGTGCAAAGTACCGTAAAGCATCTGCCGTCTGTCGCCCGCCGACGCGGAATCCTGGGAGTTGTAGTGAATCGCTCCGTACTGAACCTGGGTCATGGTGGCGTTGGTGGGGTTCTGGGGGTCAGGATCAATGCCGTCTCTATGATAGCTGGCATCCAGGATGGGATTGCGGTTCTGGTCAAACTGCCGGCTGTCGGTAGCCCAGCAGCCACTGGGTTGGCTGAGTGTCGCGTCGGCGTAGGGTTGCCTGCCGCCGGCTTGAGCCGAGATCTGGTTCGATGCCACGAATCCGGAGATATAGCCCACCCCGAAGCTCGCCAAGGCAAGTGCAATCAGTGCAAGTGATTTCAAGTTAGTCTCCAAAAGTATATACAAACTTCTCTTTTAGAAACTAGCATACAATTGTCACTGAATCTGTCCCCCCCCCATAATTCTTTTGTCATGTCGCCGAATAGTCACGGCATTCAGGGAACATGAGCTTGGCTCCGCGTGTCAGGCCGTCAGCCACGCCGCCAGAAACGCGGCACCGAATGCGACACTGATGACGCCGTTGACCGTGAAAAACGCCATGTTGACCCGTGACAGGTCGCCAGGCTTCACCAGTGAGTGCTGGTACACCAGCCCCGCCAGCATCACGCACGGCGCGGCCCAGACCCAGTCCGCCAGTTGCGTGTACTGGCGCGTGTCCATGCCGCCCACGGGCGCGGGGTGGGTCAACAGCCAGATGCAGCCAAAAAAGCAGGCGGCGGCGCCAAGGTGCATGGCCCGGCTGATCCACAGGGCGGCCCTGCGGCCCACGGCCGCGGGAATCGAATGCAGCCTGTTGGCGCGGTCGAACTCGTCGTCCTGCAAGGCATAAATGATGTCAAACCCCGCCACCCACAACATCACGCCCGCGCCCAGCACCCAGGGCGCAGGCTCACCCACGGCGTCCCAGCCCAAACCCCAGGCCAGCGGGCCTTGCCCGAACAGGCCGGCGCGCCAGCCGGCGCCGGCAAAGAACAGTTCGCCGTTGTCGAAGGTGTTGCTGCTCATGGCCCGCACCGCCACCCAAGCGCCCACGGGCGCAAGCCCGAGGCTGGCGCCCAGCACAAGGTGGCAAAGGGCGGAGATCCGCTTCATGTAGGGATAAACAGCCATCAACAGAATCGGAACCGGGCTGAGCCAGAACACCACGGGGCTGATGGTAAAGCAGGCCCCGAAGTACAAACCGGCGGCCGCCAGTGCCAGGGTCCAGGCCTGCCCAAGGCTGATGCGTCGGGCCGGAAGCTCGCGCTGCATGGTGCGCGGGTTCAGTGCGTCAATCCGCCGGTCAATGATGCGGTTGAGCGCCATGGCAAAGGTGCGCGCGCCAACCATGCAGCACAGGATCAGCGCCAGCAGCAGCCACGAAAACTGCATGTGCTGGTCAAAGCTTGTCGTGCCCGGCCCCATGCCCGGCACATGGCGCGGGTAGACAAACGTGGTGGGCACGGCATAGGCCGCGGACATGCCGACCAAGGCAAAGGGCAGCGCAAACACCGTGTGTGCCAGCTTGACGAAGCTGGCGTAGGTTCTGGCGATGGCAAGTGACGAGCCGGCGGACATAGGAAGGAACAATGAACAATGAGCAAGGAACAATGGAAGGCCGGGCAGCGCACGTTGCTCATTGCGGCCTGTTCAGGGTTCAATGCCCGTCAGCACGTAGGCCGCGTGCACGCCGCTGGTGCTGGCCGCGTCGTGCAGAATCACGCGCGGCGCGTCGCGTCGCGCCATGGGCCGGCCCAGCGCCAGCGGCGCGTAATATTCGCCGTGGGCCAGCATCAGTGTGTTGGCCGCAAACTGCAACGCGCCAGCCGTGGCCCAGGTTCCAAAGTTTCCGCGGTGGCTGACGGCGGGCGCGGCGAACAGCTTTTCGCGCCGGTCGTACAGGCGCGCGACGCGCCGGTGGCCGTCGCGGTTGTTCGTCACAAGGTCCAGCGCGGGCCGGCCCAGTCCCTGCCAAAGGTTCAGCGCCAGGTCGGTTCCGCCCTGGTCGTGGCGGCCCACGGATGCGCCCTCCAGCCGCGCCAGTGCCTTGCCCTCGCGTTGCAGCACGCACACCGCCGCGCCGTCGCCGGGCACCAGTACGCCGCGCGAAGCCCGGGGGTCCAGGCCGCTGGCGTCATCGGGGTTCAGGCTGGCGTAAAACGAGTGTGCGGCGACTTCATGAAACAGCGGCGTCAGTTCGTCCGCGCCGCCCACCAGACACAGGTCCACACGGCCGGCTTCAAGCGCCTGAAGGCCGTGGGCCAGTGCGGCCTCGAAACTGATGTCGCGCTGGCAGATGGTCAGGTTGACGCCGGTGGCGCCGATATCGAGCGCGATCTGGCTGGCCAGAATGCCGTGCACGCTGTTCATGAAGTTGAGGGGGCTGGCGTGCCGCTGGCCGTTGACCATCCAGCTGTCAATGAACTTCTGCGTGATCTCCAGCGCGCCAAAGGCCGTGCCGAACACAATGCCGATTCGTCGCGGCGCCAGCGCGGCCGGATCCACGCCGGCCATGTTCAGGGCCTGACGCGCGGCCACGGCGGCCATGCGCGCCAGGCGGAACATGCGGCGCAGCTTGCGCGGCTCGATCAGGCCTTCGGCCTGGGGTGTCACGGCGACATAGGCCGGTGCGCGGCGCGGTTTGCCGTCAAGCCAGGTGAATTCGTGCAGGGCGCAGCCGCACTTGCCCTGCTGCAACGCCGCGCGGAACTCGGCGGGGTTGCCGCCGATACTGCTGACCACGCCGATGCCGGTGACCAGTGCCGCCATTATTCGATCATCCGCGGGTTGGGGTTGGCGATGCGCCGCCATCCGGCGCGGATGCTGGGCACGCCGAAGTTGGCAATCACGCCCAGCGGCAGGCCCGTGGCGCGCAGCAGCGCGTGCATGCGCGCGTCCAGCGCCGGCGTCATGGCAGGCTCCAGCGCGAAACTGATGATCAGCCGGCCGTCCACAACCAGCGGCACGGTGATGCTGTCGGTGATCTCAACCCCGCGGTACACCAGCGGCACCGGCACGTCACGCTGAACCACCAGCGGGATTGCCTCCAGTTCCAGTTTCAGGCAGGCCTGGTAGGTGGGCACGGGCATGCCCGCTCCCAGAGTGTGCTGCACGCGTTCGGCGCAGGCCAGGCTGGTGTCATACAGCCATTGCAGACGCTGGGCGAGTGCCGGGTCCATGGTTACTCCGGTTTGCTGAGCACAAGCGCGGCGTTGTTGCCGCCAAACCCGAAACTGTTGGAAAGCACATGCCTCAACCCCGGCGCCTGCCGCGGCACGGTGACCAGATCCAGCCGCGCATCACGCAGCGCCCGGCGCAGCCCCAGGTTCATGGGCAATGTCGCGGTCTGCAGCGTGCGGGTGCACACCACGGCCTCGACGGCGCCGGCGGCGGCCAGCGTGTGGCCGAAAAAGCGCTTTACGCTGCTGACCGGCACGCCCCCTTCGCCGAACACGGCCGCCAGGGCCCGGGCCTCGGTGCGGTCGTTGTCCAGGGTGGCCGTGCCGTGGGCGTTGACATAGCCGATGTCGCCGGGGTTCACGCCTGCGTGGGCCAAGGCGTCGCGCATGGCGGCAATCGCGCCGGCGCCCTCGGGGTGCGGGGCGGTCAAGTGGTGGGCGTCGCAACTGTGACCGTAACCGGTGACCAGCGCCAGCGGTTTTGCTCCGCGCGCGCGGGCATGATCGAGTGCCTCCAGCACCACAAAGGCCGCGCCTTCGCCCACGCTCATGCCCTTGCGTTCGGCATCAAAGGGGCGCGGGCCGTCGGGGCTGACCACCTGCAGCGAGAAGAAACCGTAAAAGGCAATCCGCGAAAGACTGTCGGCGCCGCCGGCCAGCATCACGTTGCTCTGGCCCGCCGCCACCCGCGCCGCCGCCAGGCCGATCGCGTTGGCGCCGCTGCTGCATGCCGTCATCAGGCCCAGTGTCGGCCCGCACAGCCTCAACGCACGGGCAAGCTGATCCTGGGTGTTGGCGCCCTCGTGCGTGAACATGGCGCCCATGCCGGCGCGCGAATACACGCCGCGCCGGGCGTTGGCCAAAGCTGTCTCGTATTGCTCCTCGCTGGCCAGTGTGCCGCACACGGATTGGCCGACGTACACGCCGGCGCCAACGCGGTTCAGTTCATCCGGGTTCAGGCCGGCCTGGGCCGCGGCCTCGGCGCAGGCGACCAGCGCCAGCTTGTCGCTGCGGGTAAGCCGCCGCAGGCTGCGGCGGTTCACGGCCACCCCCGGCACGGTGGCAAGGTCGGCGTCCAGATCACCGCGGTACTGGCCCACGGGGCATTCACCGGCGAGTTCGGTAGGCCAGAGGTCCACCGGCCCCAGACTGTCGCGTCCGGCGGCCAGCGCCGCGTCCATGGCCGCCACGCCACGGCCGGTGGCGCCAATCACGCCAAGGCCGGTGATCGCCACAGTGCGCGGAGGGGGGCTTGCGGGCATCCGGGGCTACTTCCTGCGGTGTTCCTGCACGAAACCGGCCAGTGTGTTCAGCGACGCAAAGGCTTTGCGACCGGTTTCTGAGGATTCGATCTTGGCGCCGTAGGTGGTTTCCATCAGCATCACCAGTTCCAGCGCGTCTACGCTGTCCAGGCCCAGCCCGCCGCCGAACAGTGGTTCGTCAGGGCTGACGCTGGCCGGGTCTACGTCCTCAAGGTTGAGGTGATGGATGATCAGGTGCTTCAGTTCGTCTACCAGAGGTTGCAATGTTCTGACCCTGCGGGTTACGGCCCCACCTGCCGCGTGCCCTGTTGGCGGCGCGGACGCAGGCTAATATACGCTGTTCTGTTCCGCACGCAAACGACCGGGAGAGTCCATTTTGAGCCCAATTGCGCTTGTCACCGGCGCCTCCAGGGGGATTGGCCGCGCCATTGCCGCGCGTCTGGCCCGTGACGGCTGCCGCGTCTGGGTCAACTACGCCGGCAGTACGGACGCCGCCCAGTCACTGGTGGCTGAAATCACCCAAGCCGGCGGATCCGCCCGTGCATTGCAGTTTAACGTGGCCGACGGGGAGCAGTGCGCCCATGTGCTGGAAGCCATGATCGAGGAAGAGGGCGGCCCCGAAATTGTCGTGAGCAACGCCGGCATTACCAAGGACGGCCTGATGGCCATGATGTCCGCCAACGAGTGGAGACAGGTGATTGAGACCAACCTGGGCGGTTTCTTCAACGTCGTCAAACCATGCCTGCGCCCGATGCTGCGCCGGCGCTCCGGCCGGATCATTGCCATCTCAAGTGTCAGCGGCGAAGCCGGCAACGCCGGACAGGTAAACTATTCGGCCAGCAAGGCCGGCCTGATTGGCGCCTGCAAAGCCCTGGCCAAGGAGATCGCCAGCCGCAAAGTGACAGTGAACGTGGTTGCGCCCGGGTTTGTGGAAACCGATATGGTGAAAGACCTGCCCAAAGAGGAACTGGCCAAACAGGTGCCGCTGGGTCGCTTCGGCACGGCCGACGAAGTCGCGGCCGCGGTGAGTTTTCTGGCCGGGCGCGAGGCCGGTTACATCACCGGCCAGGTGCTGGGGATCAACGGCGGGATGTACATGTAGCCCATGACCGAACGCGTCTTCATAACCGGCCTTGCGGCTGTTTCGTGCCTTGGCAATACGCTTGCCGGGATTGAGACATCATTGCGCGCGGGCACAAGCGGTATCACGGTGGATCCGCGCCGGCGCGAACTGGGTTTTCGTTCGCCGCTGACCGGGGTAATCCGCGGTTTTGACCCCCGCGCGCGTCTGGACCGCAAGGCCCGCAAGTCCATGCACGAAAGCGCGCAATGGCAGGCCTGCGCAGCGCTGGAAGCGATTGCCCAGGCCGGTCTGGATGCGGCGAATCTTCGCAACCCGCGCACGGGGCTGATTATCGGCAACGACAGCACCAGCGCGGCCAATGTCGAAATCGCCGATGCGGTGCGGCGTGACAAAACGACCCAGCAACTGGGCAGCGGCTACATTTTCCAGGCCATGAACAGCACGGCCAGCATGAACCTGAACGCGCTGATCGGTACCCAGGGCGCGAACTGGACGCTGGCGGCGGCCTGCGCCAGCGGGGCGCACGCCGTGGGGCAGGGCTATCTGCTGATCCGGGCGGGCATGCAGGACGTGGTGATCACCGGCGGCATGCAGGAGATCAATTGGGAGTCCATGGCCAGCTTTGACGCCTTGGGCACTTTCAGCACGCGCGTGGACACGCCGCACCAGGCCAGCCGCCCCTTTGACCGCGGGCGTGACGGACTTGTGCCCAGCGGCGGCGCGGCGGCGGTGATTCTGGAAAGCGAAAGCCATCTTCGTGCCCGCGGCGGCAAGGCGCTGGTCGAAGTTGCGGGTTACGGTTTTTCCAGCGACGGCGAACACCTGACCCTGCCCAGTGGCGACGGTGCCCGGCGCGCGATGCTGGGTGCGCTGGCCGACGCCAGGCTGGAGGCAAGGGCGATTGACTACATCAACGCCCACGCCACCAGCACGCCGGTGGGGGACGCCAAGGAGGCCGGGGCGATCCGCGACGTGTTCGGCGAGCACACACCCGTCAGCAGCACCAAGAGCATGACCGGCCACGAGTGCTGGATGAGCGGTGCCAGTGAAATCCTGTACTCGGCGTTGATGCTGCGCGGCGGGTTCATCGCGCCGAACATCAACTTTGAGACCCAGGAAGACGGCGCGCCCAGAATCAACGTCGTTCCCCACACACTGGAACGCAGGCTGCGCCATGTGCTGGTCAACAGCTTCGGCTTTGGCGGCACCAACGCCGCGATCATCCTTTCTTCGGTCTCGTGAACCGGCATGGCCGCGGACACCATCATTGTCGGCAGCGGCATCAGCGGGCTGAGCGCCGCGATTGTGCTGGCGCAGCACGGCCGTCGCGTGCTGGTGCTGGAGTCGCATGTGGTGCCCGGCGGCTGCATGCAGATGTTCCAGCGTCGCGGTCCGCACGGCGGCAAGGTGCGGTTTGATGTGGGCGTGCATTACGTGGGGTCGCTCCGGCCCGGCCAGACCATGTGGCGGCTGTTCCGGTATCTGGGCGTGGACGTGCCGGTCAGACCGCTGGACAGCGAGTGCTTTGACCGCGTCAGTCTGCCTTCGGGCGATTTCGCCGTGCCGGTGGGCTGGGACGCGCTGGCGCGCAACCTGAAGCAGGCCTGCCCCGGCGAAGGCGCGGCGGTGGACGCCTTTGTGGCGCGCATGCAGGCTGTGGAACGTTCGCTGACCTGGCATTCGCTGGATGCCGACGCGCCCGGCGCCTACGACAGGGCCCCGCACGAAGTGACGGTGGCCGCGCTGCTTGAAAAACTTGGCGTGTCGCGGCGCCTGCGCTCGCTGCTGCTGGCGCAAAGCAGTCTGTACGGCGCGCCCTCGGCGCGTGCGCCGCTGGCGATTCACGCGGCGGTGATCGGCAGCGCGGTGGAAGGCCCGCACTATGTGATTGGTGGCGGCGACGCGATCACGTCGCGGCTGGTTGCGCGGTTGCGCGAACTGGGTGGCGAACTGCGCACGCGCGCGCCTGTGGCTCGCGTACTGGTCTCGGGTGATCGCGCTTCCGGCGTCGAGCTGGCCGGCGGCGAAGTGCTGCACGCGCCCGGGGTGATTCTGGCCCTGCACCCGCGCGCGGCGCTGGGGCTGATGCCCCCCGACGCCTGGCGTTCAGGCCTGCGCGCGCGCCTGGAGCGAGCGCCCGAATGTGTCGGCCTGTTTTGTGTTTACGGTGTGGTAAAGGGAGACCTGGGCGAATATGCCGGGCGCAATCACTATCTGCTGCGCGAGGATGACCCGGACTGCTTCTATCGCCCCACGCCGGAGGGGCCGACCGATGCGATTGTGAATTTTTCGCCGCCCGCCGACGGTGTGCAGACGTTCACCGCCATGAGTTCCGCCGCCGCCGACTGGTTCGCGCCCTGGCACGGAACACGTACCGCGCGGCGCGATACCGGCTATGCCGGGCTGAAGCAGCGCCTTACGGCCAACGTCATGGCCATGCTTGACGATCGTCTGCCCGGCTTGCGCGGGCGCCTGACGGTTGTCGAAGCCTCGACGCCGCTGACCATCCGTGACTACGTGAACTACCCGGGCGGCGGATTGTACGGTCTGGAACCGTCGGTGGATTCTCAGGGCATCAACGGCGTGCGGCGCCGCACGCGCTATCACGGGTTGTGGGTTACCGGCGCCGGCACGGGTACCCCCGGTGTGCTGGGTGCCTGCGTGACGGGCTTTGCCGTGGCGGCTTCGGTGCTTGGTGACGAAAACCTGATCCGCCGCGTGCGTGCCGAAACCGACCCGGCGTGATCAAAGCTCAACCGGCAGCAAATCGGCCGGGCGCCAGCCGGTTTCGTTGAACTCTACCCGCAGCGGCAGAATCAGAACCCCGGCCCCGGCGGCTTTGCGCAGCAGGCGGCCGTACTCGGGGTCAATTTCGTCGGCGGGGCGAAAGGCGTTGGTGTCGGTGCGGCCGCAGAAGTAGACCATCGCCGCGCCGGTGCCCTTGCGCGCCAGCGCCGTCAACTCAACCAGGTGCTTCTGGCCGCGCTCGGTGACGGCGTCGGGAAACACGGAATGTTCGCCTGCCTTCATGCTGGTGTTTTTTACTTCCACGTAGCAGTCAGGCCGGCCGTCATGGCGGCAGCGCGGCACAGGATCAGGATCCTTCTTGCGCTTTTTGGGCGGCGGGGTGCCGGTCAACAGCAGGTCAATGCGGCTTTTGCCGTCGCGGCCGTACTTCACCTCGCGCCGCAGGTAAGGCCAGCCGGCCAATTCCTTGATCGCGTCCTGCAGCACCAGTTGCTCCACGGCGCGGTTGGGCAGACCGGTGTTGACGTTGACCCAGCTTTGGCCCATGTGGATGGACTCCCACAGGTGGCGGTATTTGCCCGCGCCGTCGCCTTTGTCGGTCAGCAGCACCGGGCGGCCGGGTTCGTTGCAGGTTTTCATGCTGCCGGTGTTGGCGCACAGGGCTGTAACAATGCTGCCGGATTGCAGACGCACGTCGGCCAGAAACCGTTTATTGCGGGCCAACAGTGTGCCTTGCACGACGGGAAGCTGGTAGGAAAAGAACATGGGCGGATTGTCGCGCGATGAAGGGTGGAATCAAGCGCCGTGCCACATGTTGTTGGGCGCTGCGTCATGCTTTTGTCTTGGGCGAACCCGGCGCCACGGCTACCGTTGTTGCAGTATCCGCTGGGCCGGCGCACAGCTCTACCGGGGCGCGCCGCCAGGCGGCGCAGGTGCGGAAACAGAAGGACCGAGGAGCGCACATGCTTCGCAAGACAGTGGTGGCGTCGGCCGCCGCCGCGTTGGCGTTTGTACTGGCCGGTTGTGGCGGAGGCGGCGGAAGTTCCGGCGGTTCCGGTGGTTCAAACCCGCCCCCTCCGCCCGCGCCCCAGCTTGGTACCGGCGACCATTCGCCTTCGTCCGTTACCTTTACGGCGCTGACTGCGCCCGGACTTGCATTAAGCGACCCGTCGGATCTGGCCTTTTCGCCGGTGACGCCGGGTGAACTGTGGATTGTAAGCCGTGGCGACCAGAGCCTGGTGATCTGGGACAATGTGGCTGCCGCAACGATTACCGGCGAGCGCATCAACAGCGCCAACGACGGCAACTGGGGCCACTTTTTTGCCAATGGCTTCGGCATTGCGATGGGCGCCAACACCTCGACCGTCGGCAATGGCTGGACCTTTGCCACGGCCCAGGACGCAACCCGCACCGGCGACAACTTCATGGGCCCCACGCTGTGGTCACTGGATCGCAACGTGATCGGCCACTATCCGCCCGGCGCCGCGCCGATGGGCCTGGGTTCGCATCTGGACATGCTGCATTCCACCCGTTTTGCCAAGGGCATCTGTCACGAAGCCGGCAACGTGTTCTGGGTCGTGGGCGAGGCCTACAACACCGTGGCGTCGGGCACGCCCAAGGTGTGCCTGACGCGCTATGACTTCAAGGTGGATCACCTGGCGGGCTACGACAACCACAGTGACGGTGAGCGCTGGCACTACGCCGAAGACGCGATTGCCACGGTGGCGGGCGTGCCAAGCCACATGTACTTCAGCACCGCCACCAACAAGCTGTATGTGGCCGACAGTGGCAACGGCCGGATTGCGGTGCTTGACCCATCCACCGGCGGCACGCCTGCCTCGGCGGTGTGCCACAGCGGTGACGGTACGGCCTGGCGCGTGGCCGGCGCCAGTGTGACCAGCCTGGTACCCCCTGGCAGTTTTCTGACCACACCCGCGGGCCTGGAGTTCCACCAGGGCATGTTGTTTGTTTCGGATTACGCCACAGGCATCATCCACGCCTTTGATTTCAACGGAAACCGTCTGAACTGGCTGGACACCGGCCTTGGCGCCAATGCCGTGACTGGTCTGGCGTTTGGCCCCGACGGCAAACTGTATTTCTGCGACAAGCTGAACGACCGCATCGTGCGCATTGACCCGTAGACGGCACCCAGGTCAGGAACGACCCCCGCAAAGCGGGGGTCGTTTGTTCTGCGCCGGATTGAGTTTCCCGTGTACCGGTTTCTATCGTGCTGGCGGGAGAAACCATGCGTACCTACGTTCTGGGTCTTGTTGTCGCCGGTGCCTTGTTGTTCCTGCAGGACACCGACGTTGCGGCGGTCAAACTGGCGGACACTGTTCTTGATCTCAAGCCTGGCGTGGCCGCGGAAGTCACGTTGCCCGCCGATACGGCCATCCTTCAGGGCTTTGTGTTCGAGGTGCCGCGCGAGGCCAAGGCATTGTATCTGGTTGTTTCCGACGCCAACGCCGACATTGACATGCTGCTTGTGCGCGGCCGCAAGGCCAAGGATTACGACGACCTGTCCGAGCGTGTCGTGGCCGAAAGCATGACCGGCCGGGTCAACGAAACACTGCGTCTGGCCGAAGATACCGAACCGCCGCTCAAGCCCGGCAAGTGGTGGGTGTATGCCGGAACACTGAGCCCTGAGGCCGACGAAGAAGTCACGTTCAAGCTGACGCTGGCCTTTGACAACCCGCCCCTGCGAGTGCCCGGCGTTCAGGTGCCGTTTCGGGCTATGGCGGGTCTTTCGCCCAAAGAGCGCGCGATAGATTCCTGTGTGCGGCTGGACACGGACTGGGGTACCGGAAGCGGCACGGTGGTGACGCCGGGCGGGCTGATCCTGACCTGCCTGCATGTGCTGGAGGGCGAAGACAAAACGCCGGTCAAAGAGGGCATCTACGTCAGCTTTACACAAAGCCCTCGGCGCGTGGCCCAGCAGACCCATCTGGCAAAACTGGTGGAATCCGACTCGGCGCTGGACCTGGCGCTGGTGCAGATTGTGGCCGACATGGACGGCAAACCGGTTGATAAGCCGCAGTTCACGTGGCTGCCCCTGGCCAAGGCCGATCCGGAACTGGATGACGACCTGCGCTGCCTGGGTTACCCGGCGATCGGCGGCGCGCGCACGCTGTGCAGCATCAGTTTGACGCGCGGCGTTGTCAGCGGGTTTGTCGAGCGCAAGGGCCGCCTGGTGTGGCTCAAGAGCGACTGCCTGATCAGTGCCGGCAACAGCGGCGGTACTGCTGTCAACGCGCGCTGGGAGCTCCAGGCCGTGCCCACGGAGGCGATTCACGACAGCGACACCATGGAAGGCATGGGCTATCTGCGCCCCGTCAGCGCCCTGCCCCAGACGTGGCGCGACCGCATTGCCGAAGTCGTGAAGTAGCCTTGTGAGTCCGGCGTGGCAGGCCGGGCCTTGACCTGTTGCGACGAAACGTGTGGTGCTACCCATCCACGGATTCGGCCAGGGCCTCCCATTCTCTGGTCAGGCCGGCGATTTCACCGCGCACGCTTTCGAATTCGGCGTGAATCCGGGCCGCTTCTTTGGCGCTTTGGGTTCCCTGGGCGCTGAAGGCTTCGGCGAGTTTGGCTTCAAGCTCTTTCTGTCGGGCTTCGAGCCGTTCGATTTTGCCCTCAATCGCTTTCAGTTGCGTGCGCAGTTTATGCTGCTCGCGTTGGCGTGCCTTCTGGGCCTCGCGGGCGGCGGCGCCGGCGGATTGTTCGTGAGCCTGGGCCTGGCTGTGAAGCTGCAGTGCGCCCTTGCGGCCTTCCACGGCCTGCTGGTGGCGCTGCTGCCACCAGTCGGCAAAGCTTCCCTCGTGCACGACCAGCTTGCGGTCTTTCAGTTCCACGACGCGGTTAACCAGCTTGTCCAGAAAGTAGCGGTCGTGGCTGATCACCAGCAGCGTGCCTTCGTAATCTTCGAGCATTTCTTCCAGTTGCTCGCAGGCCTGGATGTCCAGGTGGTTGGTGGGTTCGTCCAGCATCAGGAAGCTGACTTTTTCGTGCACCAGTCGCGCCAGTTGCAGGCGTGATTTCTCGCCGCCGCTGAGCGTGCCGATCGGCCGTTCCAGGTCGTCGCGCGAGAACAGAAAGCGATGCAGCAGCGCCGCCGCGGGCTCAAAGCGCAAACCCGTCACGTTCATCAGCCAGGTAATCAGCGTTTCGTTGTGGGGCAGCCGGTGGTCGTGGATCTGGCTGTAGTCGCCCACCTTGGCGCTTTTGCCCACGCGCAGCCGGCCCCTGATGTGAAACGGTCCTTCCTGCACGTCCACGTCGGGGTTGTCCCAACTGGCGTGGCGCAGAATCGCGTTGAACAGCGTCGTCTTGCCCGATCCGTTGGGGCCGACCAGGGCAACGCGCTGGCCAAAGTGAATTTCGAGATTGGCGGAATCCAACAGCGTGCGAGACTGGAGGCCGGAGGTTGGAGATTGGGCATCCTTCACGCCCCCAACTTCGATGGTTACACCCGCCACCTCCAGCGCGATGTGTCCGTGTCTTGATGCTCCGCTCAGGTTCGCGTGAAAGCGGTGTTCGGTTGTGTCCGGGGCTTCCACTTTGTCCATCTGCTCAATGCGCATCAGCATCGCCTTGGCGCGTTTGGCCTGGCCCGGGTCGTCATAAGCCCGCGCCATGTCCAGCAGCCGGCGCGCCTGAAACTGGATGCGCTTGATCAGTCTTTGCTGGGCTTTGTACTGGCGTTCCTGCAGTGCCAGGGCTTCCTGCTTCTGGCGCGCAAAGTCGCTGTAGTTGCCGGTCCAGGAGGTGATCTTGCGGCCGTGCAGTTCCCAGATGTTGTCCACCGTTGCGTCCAGCAGGTGGCGGTTGTGGCTGACCATGACCACCGCCGCGCGGGTCTGGCGCAGAAAGCCGATGAACCACTCGATGCCCTCCATGTCCAGGTGGTTGCTGGGTTCGTCCAGCAGCATCAGCTCGGGTTCCTGCAGCACAATGCGCGCAAGCCCGATGATGTTGCGCTCGCCGCCGCTGAAGCTGGCGATCGGCTGCGACCATGCTTTTTCGGGCAACCCAAGACCGGTCAGCACGGTCTCGATCCGCCGGTCCACGTCATAGCCGCTGCGGGCGTCGTGTTCGGCCTGGAGCTTTTCATAGTGCGCCAGCAGCGCCGGGCGTTCGGTGGCCGGCGCCGTGGCCAGCGCCTCTTCGATCTCGTGCATGCGTTGCTGGCGCTGCAGATCCTGGGTGAATACGCGCCGCATTTCCTCAAAGGCCGTGGCGCCGGGTTCGTACCGCAGTTCCTGGGCCTGGTAGGCCACGTTCAGGCCGCGCTGGCGGATGATGCGGCCATCCGTGGGCTCGGCTTCGCCGACAATCAGCTTCAGCAGTGTGGATTTGCCGGTGCCGTTCTGGCCAATCAGGCCGATCTTGTGGCCGGGCTCAATGTCGAGTGTGACGGCATTGAGCAGCGTGGGGCCGCCAAAATGCACAGAAACGCCATCAATTGTGACCAGTGCCATGAAACACCTGACCCAATGGGCCTAAGTCTTGCATTCTAGCTTACATAGGAAGAAGCGGTTCCCCAGACGGGAACTTTGAACGTAAGGTATCGGTCAGTTTGAAACACCAATTGAACAGCCAGCACAACGCTGGCCCCATACTGGAGAATGGGATGAATACGGTTGCCAGGTTGCTCTTGGCAGGCCTGGTGGCGGCGATGGCCCCTGCGGTGTGCGCGCAGGTGGACATCACGGGTAAAGACGCCCCGGCGTTCAGCGCCAACGTGTGCGTCAACAAGCCCGAAGCCATCAGCATGGAACAGTGCAAGGGCGAAGTTGTACTGATCAAGTACTGGGGTACCCGCTGAGGGCCCTGTGTGAAGGCGTTGCCTTCAATACAGGCGCTTTGGACCAAACACGGTGGGAAGGGGTTGCACATCTTCCTTGTGGAAAGCCAGGGCGGAACGCTGGAGGACATCACGCAGTACGCCAAGGATCGGGGTCTGACGTTCCCGATGCCGATCCGAAACGGCTCCAGCTTTGAAAACTATCAGGGCGGCAACGGTCTGCCCTATGCCTTTGTGATCGGGCCCGACAACAAGGTTGTCTGGCAGGGTCGCAGCGGCTACGAGGCCGTGATTGACGCCCAGCTCAAGCGCATCAAGTACCCCGGTTTGGGCAAGCTTGATGTGGTCAAGGACCTTGAGAAATCGGCCACCTTGTTCGGCACCGGCGAATTCGCCAAGGCCGCCGAGGAAGCCGCCAAGGTCAAGGAGAAGAAGGGCGATGACGCCGCTGTGGCTGCCGACGCGGATTACATCATCGCGCGGGTGGACGCCCGGGCGGCGACTTTGAGGGCCAAGATTGACGCCGCCAAGGGTGCCAAGCGCTACCACGAAGCGGTGAAGCACCTGGAGGTCTTGTCGGGCAAGGGTTTCAAGGGCATGGCCGCGGCCACCGAGGCCGAAGCCGAACTCAAGGAACTCAAGGCCGACAAGGAAGTGAAAGAAGAACTCAAGGCCTGGGATGCCCTGGCCAAGGTGGTTGAGGCCAACGAAAAGGAAAAGAACGCCGGGGTTCGCAAAAAGAACCTCGAATCGTTCGCCAAGAAGAACGAAGGAACCGCCGCCGCGGAGGAAGCCGCGAAACTGGCGGGCGAGATCAAGGGCTGAGCCGTGACGTGCGATCGCGGCCCGGCCTTGTGCCGGGCCGCTTGCGTTAAGCGCCCGGAACCGGAAGCAGGTTCTGGAGAGAAGACAATGAAGACAACGTGGACAGTAGCCCTGCTGGCGGTGCTTTGCGCCGGCATGCTGAGTGCCCAGCGCACCAGCAACATGGCCGGCAAGCCGGCGCCGGACTTCAAGGCGGATCGCTGCCTGAACGAGCCCAAAGACGGCCTTAAGACACTTGCCGACTGCAAGGGCGAGGTGGTGCTGATCAAGCTGTGGGGTGTCAAGTGCGGCCCCTGCCTGGCCTCCATGCCCGAGGTGCAGGCGCTGTGGACCAAGTACGAGGGCAAGGGTCTGCACGTGTTCATGCTTGAGCGCCAGGGCCACAGTGAAGAACAGATCCGCCAGGTCTACGAAAGCCGCGGACTGACCTTTCCGCAGGTTCTGGAGGGCAACTTTCCGTTCAATGGCGTGGGCAGCATTCCTTATGCCTATGTCATTGGCGTCAACGGCGACGTGATCTGGGAAGGCCACAAGGGCTACGTGGGTGTGATTGACGAAGAGATCAAGAAGGTGAAGTATCTGGGTCTGGGCAAGCCCGAAGTTGCCAAGGAAGTGGAAAAGGCAGCCGTTGCCTTTGGCGCCGGCGAGTATGCCAAGGCGCGCGATGAGGCTCTCAAGGCCAAGGAAAAGAAGGCCGACGATGCCGCGGTTGTGGCCGATGCTGATTACATTATCACCCGCGTGGACGCACGCGCGGCGGCCCTGCGTTCCAAAATTGACGCTGACAAGGACGCCCGGCGCTACCACGATGCCGTGGCGGGGCTTGAAACACTTTCCGGCAAGGCGTTCAAGGGTATGGAAGTTGCCACCGCCGCCGAGACTGAACTCAAGGAACTCAAGGCCGACAAGAAGGTGAAAGAAGAGCTCAAGGCCTGGGACGCATTGACCAAACTTCAGGACAGCCAGAAGAAACTGGCGGACAAGGCCGCCAAAAAGCGCGCGCTGGAAGAGTTCGCGCGTAAGAACGAAGGAACCGCCGCCGGTGAAGAAGCCGCGGCGCTGGCCGCCAAACTGGGATAGATGGACGTGCCAGGAGACCGCGCGACCCGGCGATGCCGGGTCGCGTGCGTTAAGCGCGGCGGCCGGGGCGGATCCCCGGCCGAAAACCCGTTTCCGGCCTGTCGTGTTTGCTATCCTGTGGCTATGCGCTGGATGCTGCTGGTGTTCTTTTTTGTGGCCGCGCCGCTGGCGGCGGGCACGGTGGAAGTTGGCAAGCCCGCCCCGAAGTTCAAGGCCACGGGCCGGATCGTCAATCCCTACGAGTTTGCGCGCACGCTGGATGATTGCCGCGGCGACGTGATTGTCGTGTTCGAGTGGAACCTGGGCGATCTGGACATGCGCAAGGTGGCCAAGCAACTCGCATCCACCTGGAACACCTGGGGCGGAAAAGGTCTGTGGGTGTTCGGCATTCACCGTCTGCGCGATACCCAGCGCCAGGTGTACCACTACTGCAAGGCCGAAGGCATCAGCTACTGCGTTCCGATGGGCGGCTTTTACGACGACGAAACCAACGACTTTGGCGCCTACGTGCACGAAGACAAGATCTACCGCACCACGGTGATTGGCGTGGACGGCAACGTGGCCTATTACGGGCGCGGTGACTACGACACGGTGCTTCAGCGCGAACTCAAGAAACTGGTGTACCCCGGCCTGGGCCGCCACCAGGTAAGCGAAAAACTGGCCAAGGCCGCCCGCAGCTTCGGCGTGCGTGACTACGGCGCGGCGCTGGCCGAGGCCGAAAAACTGGCCGCGGGTGAGTTAACCGACGCCGAGCGTGAAGACGCCCAGTGGATCATCGAACGTTGCAAGTCCCTGGCTGATCGCCGCAACGAGCGGATTAAGGGCTGGACTGAAGACAAGCGGTTTGACCTGGTGCTGCCGGCGCTGGATGCCATGGAAAAAGAGTTCAGGGGCCACGAACTGGGCAAGCAGGCCAAAGCCGCGGCCGACGCCATACGCAAGGACAGGGCAAACAAGGAAGAGCTGAAGGCCTTTGACGACCTCAAGCGCCTGATCGAGAAAAGCGAACCCCAGGGCGACCAGACGTTGATCAACGCGCTGAAGACCTGGGCGGGTACCAAGCGCGACGTTCGCGCCGGCAAGGTGGCGACTGATCTGGCCCGGCGCATCGAAGAAGAGGCCCGCAGCCAGCAATGACCGCCGAAACAGAACTTGTGCGCGCGCGGCTGCGCATGGTGGAAACCCAGATCATGTCGCGCGGTGTGCGCGACGAACGTGTGCTCGACGCCATGCGCAGCGTGCGGCGTCACGAGTTCGTACCCGCCGAACAGATAGCCCATGCTTATGAGGACCGGCCGCTGCCCATCGGCCACGGCCAGACCATCAGCCAGCCCTACATCGTGGCCTGGATGACCGAGCTGCTGCAACTGCGCCCCGCGGACACGCTGCTGGAAATCGGCGCCGGCTGCGGCTATCAGACCGCCGTGGCCGCGCGCCTGTGCGCGCGCGTGATCGCCCTTGAGCGCGTGCCCGAACTGGCCCGCCAGGCGCGCCTGAACCTGCAACGCGCGGGGGTGGATAACGCCGAAGTGATTGAAGCCGACGGCGCGCTGGGTCACGCCGCGGGCGCGCCGTACCGGCGCATTCTGGTGGCCGCCGCGGCGCCGGCGGTGCCCCGCGCGCTGCTCGAACAACTGGCGCCGCAGGGCCGGCTGGTGATTCCCGTGGGTTCACGCGAAGGCCAGGAAATGACCGTGGTAACCCGCGACGCGGCAGGAAACCTCGAGCGCGAGTATCTGGGCAGTGTTTCCTTTGTGCCGCTGGTTTCGTGATCGCTACTCGGCCCGCAGCCCGTGTCGGGCCACGTCGGGCGTCAGCGCCCGGGCCTCCATGCCGTGCCGTTTGTAGGCCTCGGCCATGGCTTTGGCCACGCCGGTCATGTTCACGTTGCCGATCGCGATCATGCTGCCGCCGGCGCCGCTGATGGTGGCGCCGAAGGCTCCGGCCTCGCGCGCGCTGCCCACGATGTCTTCGTACCCGGCGATCATGGCCTTGCGGTGGGGGACGTGCAGGCGATCTTCAAACCCGGCGGCAATGGCGTCGCCATCGCCGGTTTCAAGTCCATAGAGCAGCGTCAACAGCGAACGCTGGTTACTGACGGCCTCGGCGCGCTTGAGGTTTTCGGGCAGCCAGCGGCGGGTGGCGCTGGTGTTTTCCTTCAGAGTTTCGGCCGGCACGCACACGGCCACGCGCAGGCTGGAATGCCAGGGCAGGGCGCGGCCGCGGGTCTTGCGCCCCTGCAACAGGGCGGCCTGCAGACCGCCGAACGACGCGGCGGCCGCGTTGTCGGCGTGGCCCTCAATTTCGACGGCGGCCTGAAACACGCCTTCGGGGTCAAAGCGGCCCACGCGCCAGGATTCGGCAATCGCGGCGCCGGCCACCACGGCCGCGGCGCTGCTGCCCAGACCCTGGCCGATCGGGATATCACTGTGGATTCTGGCTTCCAGGCGCGCCGGCAGGCTGTAGTCCGGCCCGGCGTTGACAATCGCCTTGAAGAACGCAACCGCGAACAGGTTGGGTTTTTCGATCAGTTCGTCGTCAAAATCCACCAGTGTGCCGCTGTAGCTGCGAAACGGCGCGACGCATTTGGCCCACCAGGCCAGCGGGCTGTCAAAGTCGTTCAGCTTGACGCGCTCGGGGGACCAGACGGCCTCGGCCGTCAGACGCAGTTCCAGGGCCAGCGCCAGACAGTCAAACCCCGGCCCCAGATTGGCGCTGGAGGCTGGCACCGAAATACGCACTTTGTTCGCGTTCGACGATGTCACGATAGTTGTCCTTATCCAGCCGGATAAAGACGGGCGTGCCTGCCACCCCCGGCAGCCGCCCGACTTCCGGAAGCAGCGACAGGATACGACTTTCCTCGACAATGTCCGTGATTACACCCAGGAATCTGGAACCGTTGTGATCCACGGCGGAATGGCTGAGTATTGGCAGACCCTGCTTGCCCAACGCCGACAGCACAGCCCGGTCGGCACCTTCCTTGATTCCCATGCGCAGAAAGTAGCACAGCGCGAGGCTGTCGGTACCCGCCAGCTTGAGCGATTCCGCCCCGGCCCGGGCAAAGCCTGGCAGACTGCCCGCACCAGGGTTGCGCACGATGCGCACAATGTCGTTGAGCACCGCGCTGGCCGTCGGCAACTGCCCCGCGCCCTTGCCCAGAAACGTCAACTGGTTGAACGACGGGCCCTCAAGGATGATCGCATTGAATTCGCTGTCCACGTCGGCCAGCAGCTCGCCGCGGTGAATCAGCGCCGGGCTGACGCGCAGGCTCAGGCTGTCGCCGGCGCGCCGCGCCGCGGCCACCAGCTTGATGCGGTGGTCCAGGCTCAGCGCCAGCCGGATGTCGGCCTGGGTGATGCGTGTGATGCCTTCGGTGTGGATGCGGTCCGGGTGAAAGTACGCGCCGAAGGTTTTCAGCGCCAGCAGCGAGAGTTTTTCGGCGGCGTCAATGCCCTCAACGTCCAGCCGGGGGTCGGCCTCGGTGAACCCCTTGGCCGCGGCATCGGCCAGGGCTTCTTCGTATTCGCAGCCCGCGCGTTCCATGAACGTCAGAATGTAGTTTGTGCTGCCGTTGATCACGCCCTTGATCAGAGAGATCTCTTCACAGGCCAGGCTGCGTTCGAGCACCTCAATGATCGGAATGTGCGCCGCGGCGGCCGATTCGAAGCCGATCGCGGCGCTTCCCTGCCGCGCGGCCTCAATGTACTGCGGCAGGCAGCGCGCCAACCCGGCCTTGTTGGCGCTGACCAGCGGCACACCGCGGGCCAGTGCGGTACAGCCCGCCCGCACCGCCAAGTCGGCGCCGCCCATGACTTCGACCAGCAGATCCACGTCGGAGGCGCCGGCAACGGCCATGACGTCGGTTGTGACTTCCACGCCTGCCAGGTCGCAATCGCGCCGCTTGCGGGTGTCGCGCACCGCCACGCGTGTCAGGCGCAGGTCAAAACCGTTGCGGTGAAAATCGGGCCGGTGTTTGGCAATCAGTTTGGCCAGACCGGCCCCCACGACACCGCAGCCCAGCATGCCGATGCGGATCAGGCGCTTGCCGTCGAGGTCGGCCATGGCGGCGGTCCTACCTGCCGCCTGCGATGGCGGGAACGATCGAAATCGAGTCGCCGGGCTTCAGCGGCGTGTCCAGGTTCTGCAGAAACCGGATGTCTTCGTCGTTGACATACACATTGACAAAGCGGCGCACGTTGCCCTTTTCGTCGCAGATGCGGGCCTTGACGCCGTTATGTTTTTTCTCAAGGGCTTCCAGAGCCGCGCCGACGGTTCCGGCCTCGACGCTGACTTCGGCTTCGTTGCGGGTGAGGTTGCGCAGCGGGGTGGGAATGCGAATCAGGTTCGCCATGAGAAGTCCTTTGGGCGCCCAAACGCGCCCCTTGCGGCCCATGAGGGCGCGAAGGATAGCAGCGTCGAAGAACAGGGGAAGGGGAAGCGGAAAGGCAAGCCCCCGCGACACTGCGGGGGCTTTTTGCGTAATCCGTGAAGCACGGCTAGATGTTCAGGCCGGCACGGGCGTACATGCGGTACAGGGTGGCGCGCGAAACGCCGAGTTTTTCGGCCATCTCTTCCTTGCCGATGCCCTGTTCCTCGAAGTACAGCAGCACGTCCTTGTTGAACAGCATTTCCATGGTGGCGTGCAGTCCCCGGTCGCCGCCGTGGGCGACGGCACGGCGGTGATAGTCTTCCAGCACCGTGCGGCGCGACGGCGGCTGGGCCGTGGTTGCGCCGGTGACTTCGCGGTCGGCAAGCAGCATGCGCGCCAGGGCGTCTTCGCGCAGGTCAGCTTCGCCCCCGGCTTCAAAAACGACCATGTCACTGCCGTCGGCACGCAGCAGGACGAGCGCGCGGGTTTCGCCGTCGGGTCCGCGGCTGACACGGCGCCAGCCGCCGTCGGTTTCCTGGCCGACACTGACCGGGACCTCGGCGCGCTGTTCTTTGCCGAAAGTGCGCAGGGTTTCGCCGCGCCGGCGTACCCAGAAGGCGGCACCAAAACGCGCCTGCAGGATTTCAAACAGGCGGTCGGCCTCGGCCAGCGGCGGCGGCGCGACATCCGCCATGGCCGGAATGCGCGGACGGCCCTTGGCGGCTTTGGGGGCAAGTTTGGGCAGTTCGCGCGGGCGCCGCGCCAGTTCTTCGCGCACAAACGCGGCGGCCTGGGTGACCAGCGACAGGTCATTGGCGCGCAGGGCGTGGTGCAGACTGCCGGTGGCAAAGCGCAAGGCCGCATCGCTGTCGGCCACGACCTGGCGGCACCGGGCCATCAGCAGCATGCCGCGCGCCATCTGGCGGTCGGGGCGTTCCATGACCAGCAGTTTGCGCAGCCGGCGCATGGCACCGCGCACGTCCTGAGCGCGCCACATGCGGTGGGCCGTGTCTTCCAGGTACTGGGCCAGCACGTCGGGCGAGATGTCTTCGAGCATTTCGCCGTTGATGTGCGAAAGCAGCCACGAGCTGCGTTCCTCAAGATTCATGATCGGCGAAGCCAGCAGCTCCACGCGCAGCAACGTCAGGCGCACGTGCGTGCTGGTGTCGTCGCCGGCCAGGCGGATCGCGCGCCGCAGCAGGCTGTCGGTCAGGCGTACCTCAAACCCGGCGTGCAGGGCCAGGTGCCGGGCCGCCAGCGCCAGCCACTGCACGAAATCGGCGCTGCCGTAGGCGTCGCGGCGGCGGGCCAGGCGGCGCACGGTATCGGCGGCGGGTTCATGGCGGCCGGCCAGGGCGTACAGGTAGGCCAGCTTGGCGTCGTCGGTTTCGGCGGCAAAGCGCCCGGATTCCACGGAAAGCCCGAGCGCGCGGGCCATTTCAATCATGCGCAGGGCTTCTTCGACGCGGCCGGCGGCCAGGTGTTCGTCAAACCGGCGGCGGGCCAGCTTGCCGGCGCGGCGTGTGTCGCCGCTGCGCAGGGCAAGGTCAACGCGCGCGTCCACCAGCGTTTCGTAACGGGCTTCGACAATCGGCAACAGCAGCGTGGCACCACGGGCCAGTGTTTCGGGCGGCAGTTGTTCACGCAGCCGGCGTGTTACTTCAGCCGCACTCGGTACCACGTAATCACCCGCGATCTGCAGCAGCGGGCTTGAAACCAGGTCGCCAACCGGCAGGCCGGATTTTCCGGTGGCCGCCGCCAGGGCGTTCAGATCAGCAAGGGTCAGCGGTACCGGCGAAAGCGCCAGGCCCGCCAGCAGTTCGTCGTTGCGGCCCAGAACGTCGGAAAGATCCGGCGCGCTTGCCGCGCCGTCGTTGCCCCGGCCCGTGGCGCGCACTTCCACGGCGCCGACGGATTCCAGCTTGGACAGGAACCGCCCGGTCGCGCCGTCGCCCGAGCCACGCGAAGGGGCAAGTACCACCAGTTGCGGCAACGGAGGCACTGCCGCCAAGTCCGCGACTTCTTCACTGCAGGCCAGCATGTCCGTCAGCCAGTTCAGGCTGGCTGCGTCGGCCGAAGCCGGGTCTATGATGATAATCGTGTCGGCCGCGCCGGACAGCAGCAGCGGGCCTTCTTCGGGGGCCGCATCGCCCAGCGCCTGGGCTGCCTGATCCAGAATCCAGGTGCGCAGGCTTACACAGCCGCCCAGCGCGTGGGCCGGTGCCCACAGCACGCGCCGGCCTCCGGACTGGGCCTGCTTGGCAAACTCCACGGCCCATTCCACCAGAACGCGCAGGCTGCGGTGGGTTGCAATCTGGTGGGGGGTGGCGGCGGTGGCCGAGGGCGGAGTGGCCATTAGGGGCTCCTTCAGGGATGCCGCCGATGGACGGCAATCGGTGAACTTTTCGTGACGTGAACCAAAAGCGCGCAGATGGTATGAATCTAAAGCATGGTTGCACAGATTTAACTATCAAAGCCTGGCTACTCTTCCCGGTTGCAACATACCAATTGCGTGTCCTGGCTCACAAATGAAAACAGGAGGCGCCGTCGCGCCTCCTGTTTCTGTCTGCCGTGAATCTACTTCGTCTTGAATCGTTCCGGGAACTCACCCTTGAAGCCGTAATCCCCCAGTTTCACCTTCAGTTCCAGAACCTCGCTGCCGCGCTTGACACGCAGTGTGGCTTCATGGCCCGGGTTTTTGGTGCAGGCCCAGATGATCAGTCCGGGCATGTCGCGCACCTCGGTGTCGCCGTTCTCGGCCTTGGTGTCTTCCATTTCGGGCAGGTCCGACTCGCCGACCAGGTGGGTCACGATGTCGCCCTTGGCCAGGCCGGCCTTGGCCGCGCTGCTGTCGGCGTCCACGTGTTCAACCATCAGGCCGCCGGTTTTCAGGCCATGTTTGGCCCAGTCGTCAAGCTGCACGCTGTCGCCGCCAAAGCCCAGTTTGCCGGCCTTGCCGTTCCAGGTGCGGACCACGGCGTCGCGCATGTAGTCTTCGCCGCGCACGGGGTTCAGGGCGTTGGTTTCGTCCTTGGCGTAGGGGACGAACTCGATGTCCTTGGCCTTGGTGTTGACGATCATTTTCTTGTAGCGGGTGGCCAGAGTGATGCCGACAATCGCGTCAAAGTCAAGCTGCACGCGACCGCCCAGCATGGGCAGAAGCTGCTTGATCATGTCGGGCATCTGGTCGCTCATTTTGGGCAGATCCATCACCGTGCAGGCCAGATCCTTCACCTCAAGCTTGCCCATTTTGAAGGTTTCAACCAGGCCGGCCTTGGCGTCACCCTTACCGATGCCCTTGACGGGGTAGCCGAAGCTGGTGGGAATCTTCAGTTCGGCGGCGGTTTCCGAGCCCAGCACCAGCAGCATGGACGCGCCGGTATCGAACATGAAGGTCTTTTCGCTGCCGTTGACGGTGCCCTTGACGTACCAGTACGGCACGATGTCGCCCAGCATCGGGAAGCTGACGGTGGTGTAGTCCAGCGTCATGCCTTCAGTAACCTGGGGGGCGCGTGCTTCCGTCTTGCGCTCGTCCTGCAGCAGGTGCGGGCGCGAGGCGCCGCCGCCGGCCAGATAGGCGCCGTGGGCGGGAACAAAGCTGAAGTCGTCGTCGGTGCCGGGCTTCTTGCCGGGTTCTTCTTCATCGGGGCCGCCGGGCAGGCCGGGGATACGGGGCATGCGCCCGCCGCCGGGGAAGCCGCCCATGCCGCCACCCTCAAGCATGCGGGCCAGCATTTCGTCCTGGTCCTGGGGCTTGCCGGATTCGCGGTCACCCCACTTGGTGACGGTCATGGTTTTGGTCGAGAAATCAATCTCGATCTTCTTCATCAGCTTGATGATGTTCTGGCCGATGATGCCCATCATGTGCCAGCCCATCGTGCCCGACATGTGGTCCAGGTTCATGCTGGCGGCCACGGTCTTGCCCTTGGTGAAGCCGCAGACGTCCACGCTGTCCAGCACAACCATCTTGACGTCCTTGGCCTCGCCGACGCCCTGAACACCGCCGGGGCTGTCGTGCAGTTTGAGTTCAAGTTCCTTGGCCAGGCGCGCGTTGAGCACGGACTGTGTGGCGCCGCTGTCGAACAGGAACTTGTAGGGGCCTTTGCCGTTGACCTTGGTCTGGACGAACATCAGCCCTTCGAACTCGAAGGGGATTGCGACCTGGTCACTGGATTTGGTTTCGGCCGGCTTGGCCTCGGGCTTGGGCTCGGGCTTTTCCTGGGCGCGCGAAAGCGTGGCGGGCGCCAGCAGCAGCGCGAGCAGGGCCAGCGCGAACAGGCTGTGGAAACAGCGCTTCATGGGATCTCCGTTTCTGGACACTGCGGGGTCATGCGCCGGAAAGCCCGGCGTCTGGGTTCCACCGTAGTGCCGCGGGGGGTGGGGATCCTCACGCGGAATTCAGGGTGTCTTTCAGAAGCGGAAGCCGATGCCGATTTCGGGGCCGGCGCTCCACCACAGGAACTGGTCACTGCGGTACCCGCCGTAGAGTTTAAGCTTCAGGTAACGGTACTTGGCGCGGGCAACAATGCTGAACCAGTCCGTCACGGCATATTCAAAGCCGACCAGGCCGGTCAGGCTGACCACACTTTGCTTCATCGTTTCGTCGTCGCGGCGCTGGAAGGTGGGAACCCCGACTTCGTAGGTGCCGCGACCCTGGGCCGACAGCCGCACATGCTGGCCGATCTGCCACTCAAACCCCAGACCTGCGGTGTACCAGGGCAGGAGTTCGGCAAAACGCTCGACGTCGCGGTCATCCTTGACCCTGTAGGTGTCACTGCCAAAGCGCGTGGTGATCAGGCCCCATTCCAGGCCGATTTCGGCAAACACCGCAAAGTTGCCCGCCAGCCCCAGATGAAACAGGTCGCGCCGGTACACGGCAAACATGTCGTGCCAGTCGGCGCCGTAGTCAACGTCCACGCCCTTGGGGTAGATCACGCCGTTGAAACGGGTGTTTTCGTCAAGTTCGTCGTCAAACTCGCGCAGCACGTGAAAGCCGTAGCCTACCGTGACGCTGTCGTGCCAGCTCCAGCGCAGGCTCAGTTCCGTATCCAGAAATACCCCGATCGGCAGACCGTCCATGTCGCGCGAATAACCGATGCGGTCGCCGGGAATGCCGTTGGCCCGCACCTTCTGCATCT
This sequence comes from Planctomycetota bacterium, assembly GCA_015075515.1. Lineage (GTDB taxonomy): Bacteria > Planctomycetota > UBA8742 > UBA2392 > UBA2392 > H3-PLA7. The sequence goes on along the minus strand of JABTUE010000003.1, from coordinate 269,124 downwards.
GGTCGAACAGGGCGCCGTGGGCCAGCAGATCCCATTCAATGCCTATGCCGTAGGGGCGCGCAAAGCGGGCGCGCGTGCGCTCGCGCACGTAGTCTTCGCTCATGCCCTGGGCCAGTGCCAGCGGCGCGCACAGAATGCAAAGGCTCAGCAACAGGGCAAAACGCGGGGCCATGCCGTCTTCCTGGGTCGAATAAGGCTCGGCAATGTAACGACTTGGGCGTGCCCGGCGACGGAAAACTTTCCGGACACCCTCGCCCGTCGGTCGTTCCATGTATAGTCCCCCGCCAAGGCCGCAACCATGACGCGAACCCTGCTGGCACTGCTGTTTGTTCTGGCTCCGTCTTTGGCCGCCACCACGGCCCTGAGGCTTGATCTGGAAACGCTGGCCGACCGTTCCAGCCGGATTGTCGTGGGCAAGGCCGGAAAGTCCGAGGCGCGCTGGGATGCCGCCCGGACGGGCATCTGGACGCATTGTCCTGTTACGGTGACAGAAACACTGAAGGGCGACGCGGCCAACAATGTCGAGGTGTGCATCCGCGGCGGCGTCGTGGGCAATACCGGCCAGCACGTGGCGGGCGCCGGGCACCTGGAACAGGACAAGGAATACCTGCTCTTCCTGTGGAAAGACGACGCCGGCCGCTGGCAGTTGCAGGGCATGGTGCAGGGCGCGTTTGTGATCGAGGAACGCAACGGCGAAAAGCACGCCCGCAACAGTCTGGCCGGACTGACCATTGTGGACCCGAAAACGCTCAAGCCTGCGGGCGACGCAGCCGCGATTGACCTCACGCTGGCCGCGGCGCGCGAAAAGGTCAAGGCGCGCGCGGCGGGGGGCGACAAGTGAGCCACACTCGGTCCTGGCTTGCGGCGGCGGGTGTGGCGCTGGCGGCGCTGGTTGTCACGGCCGGTGTTACCGAGGCCTATGTAAGCATCCGCGTGCCCAACGGCAGCCCCGGACAGGCTCTGCCTGTGCGCTGGGACCTGAACAACACCGCGGGCCGGCCCAATGTTTCCAACCGGCGTGTGCTGTATGAAATTGCCGACGCCGGCACGGTTGATGCCGTGAATTTCACGGGGCCGATTGACGAGTTCCAGGCAATCCAGAACAGCTTCAACCGCTGGCGCGACATCACCGAAAGCGAAATTGACTTCGAGTTCGCGGGCTCTACGACCAATGCCGTGACCAGTGCCAGCGACGGCCGCAACGTGATCCGCTGGGTGGACGCCAACATTGCCGCGGGTGTGTTTGCAGTGACCATCACCACCTTCGACACCACCACGGCGAAGATTCTGGACGCCGACATGGAACTGAACGACCGGGATTTCACCTGGGATACCCTGGGCCCCACCGGAACCCAGGGCGTGGTGGGCCGGGCGATGATCGAAAACGTCGTGACCCACGAGATCGGCCATTTCATCGGCCTTGACCACGCGGCCAACGCCCGTGCCAGCCTGTACTTTCAATCCGGCCCCGGTCTGATCAACAGCGTCAGTCTTGAAACCGACGACGTGGCCCCGGTGATCCGCGATTACGCCAGTCCGGATCATACCAACCCGCGGCTGGGCAGCGTGGCCGGCCTGGTGGACAACGGCACCACCGGCCAGTTCGGTGTCGAGGTGCTGCTGGTGGATCTTGCCGGCGGGCGCAACGTGGTGGGAGGCATCACCGAGGGCACCCCCGGCCCGTTCACACTGGGCAGCTTTGCCATTCACAGCGTGCCGCCGGGCAACTACGCGCTGCTGTGCTGGCCGACCAACAAGACCGCGCTGGGCGCGTATTACCAGACGGCGTTCACGAACTTTCTGCCCGTGGTGCGGGGTGTGGCGGCCAACACGATCGGTGCCCCGGCGCTGGTGCGTGTGGCGCCGGGCCAGAACGTTACCGGTGTGACCGTCAGCCTGCCCGCGACAGCCACCAACACACTGGAACCCAACAACTCCAGCGGCCAGGCCAAACCCATCAGCGACGGCCAGGTGGCGGTGTCTACGATTACACCCGCCACGGATGAAGACTGGTTCCAGTTCACCACGACCCAGCCGAACCAGGTGGTGCGCATCCGCGTGCTGGCCGATGCCTTCGGTTCGGGCCTGAACCCGACGCTTACGCTGTACGGCACGGATGGCGCGACAGTTCTGGCCAGCCCGGACTTCGGCCACCCCAACTATCTGCCCAGCGCCAACGATATGGACGGCACGGCCTTTGACGCCAGCGGCCCGAACTTCGACGCCGAGATCACGCGCACCATGACCGCGCCCGGCACCTACTTTTTCAAAGTCGCCAGTCGCGTGGGCGCCACCAGCGGAAACTATCTGGTAACGCTCGAAATCGAGGGCGCCGACGTCGCCGCAGACGCCAACCTGAGCGCGATAGAAGCCTCGACGGCCGGCATTGCCGTGGGCAGCGGCAACTTCACGGTGACGGTGACGCCGCGCAACCTGTTCGGGCGCGACCTCAATGCGCCCAACGTGTTTACCGTGGACCTGCTGGATGTCACCACCGCCACGCCCGTGGTGCTGCAGACAATGACCAACGCCAGCACCCCGTTCACGTTCACGGTTGCGGCGCTGGCGACATCGCAGGTGAAACGTTACGGCGCACGCATCGGCGGCGTGACAATCAGCGAAAGCGTCAGTGTCAGCCACTACGCGGCTTTGTCGGCGGCCAACTCGCGTGTCGTGGCACTGGAAAAGACGCTGGTCGGCAACGGCTATGACCGCGTGCGGCTGCGCGTTGACCTGCGCGACGGCAGCAACAACCCGTTTCGCGACGCGTCGGCGGCGGTGCTGGTCAGCACCAGCCTGGGCACGATAGACAACGGCACCACCTCGGGCTCGGCCGGTATCGCCGCGGTCTACGACGCCGCGCGGGGCGCCTGGTTCTGCGATCTGGTGGCCCCGACGGCCACGGGTACTGCCGCAGTCAGCGCCACGGCCAATGCCGCGGCGCTGGGCACCGGGGCCAGTGTGACCGTTTTGGCCAAGGCTACGGGCACCGGCAGCGTGCCGCAGCCGCCGGTTGAAGACAGCAAGAAAAAAGACGGTGGCGGCTGTGTTTTGGGGCCTGCGACCGCGTGGTGGGCGCTTGCCGTTCTTGCGACCCTTGGTCTTGCGCGCCGTCGGCGCCGCTGACTAACGCTGCTTTTCCAGGGCGCGGTGGATGTCCGGAAAGGCTGAAGTCAGAACTTCCTTGCGACAGGCGCTGATTGCCTCGGCCTTGGTGTCGCGGCGCACCCCTTTAGCCTCGTAGCTGCTGGCGCTGAAGTTCTTCTTTTCGCCCTTGCGGAACAGTTCGTACTTGAGCGTGCCGTCGTAAATGGCGTACAGCTCGGCGCCCATGAACTTGGGGTTGGCCTTGAGTGTCAGGTCAAGCGTGACTTTCAGATGCATTTCGTGGTCGTTCTTGGTGCCCACGGTGTAGCGCATCTTTTCGAACTCTTCGGTCAGCCAGGTCACGGCCGCGGCGTCTTCGTTGACCATTTCAATGTACACCTTGAACGTGGGTCGCGTCGGCGGCGGCAGGGGTGTCGGGTCTTTGGGCTGGTCGGGCCGGGGCTCGGGTTCGGGCACAGGCTCGGGCGACTTGCCGGGTTCGTCGGGAACTTCAAGCCCGGCGGGTTTGGGCAGTTTGGCCAGCCGTTCGCGCAGTGCCCGGTTGCCGGGTTCCAGCTTCAGGGCACTGGCCAGCACGTAGGCCTGTTCGTCGTCCAGCGCGTTTTCGTGGCAGAAATCGGCCAGGCGCGTCAGGCTGGCCACGCTGGTGTAATCGGCGGCCTGCTTGCGCAGGGCCAGATGCTTGTCGCCCCGGATGAACGCCCAGCGCACGAACAGTTCCAGCCCGTCGCCAAGGTCCAGGCGCACGCCGTCTTCGGTAACCTTTTTGGCCGTGCCCTCGAACTCTTCGCCCGAGCGCAACTTGAGCGTGATTTTGTCGCCGGCCTTTTCCTGGGCATGGGCGGCCAGGCCAAGGGTCAGCAGCAACAGCAGCGCGCAGGTGGTTTTCATGTTTGCCCCAGTGCTTCGTGCATGACCCTGAATGCCGCGGCCGGATCCGGCGCGTTCAGTAAACCGGCCGAAACCGCCACGTGTCTGGCGCCCGCCGCTGCCACCTGGCTGACGTTTTGCGGTGTAATGCCCCCGATGGCAAAAACCGGCACGTCCGACTCGCGCACAACGTCAGCAAGTACTTGCGGCGGCGCCATGGATTGTACCGCCTTGGTCGCCGTGGGAAACATCGAACCCAGCCCCAGATAGTCTGCCCCTTGCGCCCGCGCCGCGGCGGCTTCATGCGCGTTGTGGGTGCTCAGGCCGATCAGCGCGTGCGCGCCTAACAGGGCCCGGGCGGCTGCCGGCGTCAGGTCGTTCTGGCCCAGGTGCACGCCGTCGGCCCCGGCTGCGGCGGCGACATCGGCGCGGTCATTGACAATCACCAGCGCGCCGCGCGTCCGGGCGATGTCAAGAAACGCGCGGGCATAATCCACGAACTCGCGCGCGGGCAGGTTCTTTTCGCGCAACTGAAACAGCCGCGCCCCGGCGTCCAGCAGCCTGGCGAGCACTTCACGCCAGTCAGGGCGGGCACGGGCGTCCGAAAACACGCACATCACGCGATTTGCCGCCAGAGCGGCGCGCAGGTCGGGTGCAAACAGGGCCTGCTCGGCCTGGTAGGCCGCATACCGCGCCTTGGCGGCGCAGGCGGCGGCGGCCCGCGAATGCAGTTGACAGAATTCCTCGACCACGCGCAGGGCTTCCTGGGCGCGTTTCAGGGCGGCGCGGGCGACATCGTCGGGGCCTCTGCGCGTGACGTCGTCGGCCTCGGGGCGCAGACCGACATCGCCGGCCACGTCGCGCGCCGCCAGCATGGCCTGGGCCAGCGCGCCCAGCCCGGTCACGCAGGCCTCGATGTGGCGGCGGGCTTCTTTCAGCAGGCTTGCCGGCGCGGGCGCGTTGCGGCCCAGGCGCGCGTATTCTTCGGCTGTGCGCAGGCCCTCGCGCGCGCGGTTCAGGTTTGCGTCCAGAATGCGAAGGGACGGGTCCACAGCGGCAATCATCAATGAACAATGAACAATGGGCAATGCCCCGTTGCGCGGCCCCGGCGGCATGATTCATTGCTACCTGTTCATTTTCCTGGAAGCCCATGTCCCACGACACCTACCAGCACCCGCTTACCGGACGCTATGCCGCCAAAGAGATGCGCGAACTGTTCAGCGACCGCCGGCGCTTCGGACTGTGGCGGCGGCTGTGGCTTGCCCTGGCTGAAAGCGAACGCGAACTGGGCCTGGCGCAGATTACCGAAGAAGCCCTGGCCCAGATGCGCGCCAATCTGGTGCCGACGGACGAGCAGCTCAAGAAAGCCGCCGAATACGAAAAGCAGTTCCGCCACGACGTGATGGCCCACGTGCACGCCTTTGGCGATGTGTGTCCCGCCGCCAAAGGCATCATTCACCTTGGCGCGACCAGTTGTTACGTCACCGACAACGCGGATCTGATGCTGATGCGCGAAGGTCTGCGCCTGCTGGTCGGCAAATTGCGCGGTGTGATCGCGGCCTTTGCCGACTTTGCCAAACGCGAAGCCGACACCGCCTGTGTGGGCGCGACGCATTTTCAGGTCGCGCAGCTTACGACCGTGGGCAAGCGCGCCTGTCTGTGGTTGCAGGATCTGGTTGCCGACCACCACGAACTTGCGCGCCTGGAAGCTTCCATGCCCCTGCGCGGGGTCAAGGGTACCACGGGCACCCAGGCCAGCTTTCTGGAGCTGTTTGACGGTAACGCCGAAAAAGTGCTTGAGCTTGAAAGACGCGTCTGCGCCAGGCTGGGTTTTGCCGGCGCCTTTGCCGTAACCGGCCAGACCTACCCGCGCAAGTACGACTACAACGTGCTTGGTGCGCTGGCCGGCATTGGGGTCAGCGCCCAGAAGCTGGCCACGGACATCCGCCTGTTGATGGGCCTGGGCGAACTGGACGAGCCGTTTGAAGACAAACAGATCGGGTCTTCGGCCATGGCCTACAAGCGCAACCCCATGCGCAGCGAGCGTGTGTGCAGCATCGCGCGCTGGTTGATCAACCTGCCGCAGAACGCCGCGACCACGGCCGCCGAACAGTGGCTGGAACGCACACTGGACGATTCTGCCAACCGGCGCATGAGCATCCCCGAGGCGTTTCTGGCCGCCGACGTTGTGCTCAGCCTGCTGCAGAACATCGGCGCCGGGCTCAGGGCGAACCACGCCGTGATCGGCGCGCGCGTCAGGCGCGAACTGCCGTTGATGGCTACCGAGGCAATTATCATGGCCGCGGTGCGTGCCGGCGGCGACCGCCAGGAAATCCACGAACAGATTCGCGTTCACAGCCACGCCGCGATCAAACGCATGAAAGAAGAAGGCGCGGCCGACAACGACCTGATGGCGCGGCTGGCCAACGACCCGCATTTCAAGGCCGTGAGACTGGACGACCTGCTGGACCCGGCGCGCTTTGTCGGGCTGGCCCCGCGCCAGACCCGCGATTTTCTGGCCGCGCACGTGGCCCCGGTGCTGGCGGCCGGCGAGATCCGGGCCGGTGACAACGTGTCGGTGTGAACCGGCGTGTTGCAACCTCCCCTCGTTGACGGTAGGGGTGGCTGATGTACCATCCCCGCCCGCGCTGCTGGGGTGGCGGAATTGGCAGACGCGCTGGTTTCAGGTACCAGTGTCCGCAAGGACTTGGGGGTTCGAGTCCCCCCCCCAGCACCAGCTTCCTGTGCCGTACTCAGGAGCACGAAAAAGAACCGCCATTGGCGGTTCTTTTGCTGTTTTTCGTCTTTGAACTTTCTGAAGCTAAGCCTTCTGCGCTTCCTTGGTTTCCACCTTTTCGACCGGCACCTCGCGCTTCTCCTCGAGCTTCTTGGGTTCGGCCTCGGCGGTGGTCGTCAGGTCTTCCTTGACGTCCTTTACGCCTTTTTTGAACTCGGTAATGCTCTTGCCAAGGCTGCGCGCGATGCTGGGCAGGCGCGACCCGAACAGAAGCAGACCGACCACGATGATCGCGATCCATTCCCACGGCTGGTTCAGAAATCCCAGAGGCATGTCATCGTCTCCTCACGCCATCGTCCGCAATTCTTTCGATTTCGGTCTTTTGGCTTGCTGTCCACTCGATAAAACACCTTTACACGTAAATGGTTGCGCCTGTCTCTGCAATCAAGCGTACAATAGACCGCGTCAATAACAAGCAAACCCGCAGGGCACGACACCTATGCCGCCAACCCAGACCATGGTCTTTACCTGCCAGGCCTGTGGACACCAGTTCCAGAGCGCCTGGGAGGTTGTCTCCAAACAACCTACCTGCCCCCGTTGCCGCACCTTCGGCAAAGTGGCGGGCCCCGACGGAACGCTGGTCGGCGCGCGCCAGAATGTGGTCAAGGTGCAGCACCCAAAGGCCGGCGGCGGTCCCGTGGCGCCCAGGCCCGCCGGTGCCCAGGACGACGCACCGGTTGTGGTGGCGGCCAGCACGGCCTACGGCAGCAAGAGCAACGCCAAATCCATCGCCACGGCGGCGGTTCTGGTGGCGATCGGCATTGCCACGGTGGTGGTGTTGTGGATTCTGGTCAGCGCCTTCAAGACTGATTCCAAGCGGGAAGAAGAACAGAAAAAGCTGGTGGTCCAGGACCCCAAGGATTTCGAGCGCGCCGTGGACGACAGCATCGGCAAGGTGCGCAAGCTGCTCAAGGCCACGCCCAACACGACCGTAAGCGAAACCACCAACTTTTCCGAAATCCTTGAGCTGATCACCAAGGCCGGCGGCACTTCGCCGGGCTGGACGGATCCGCCCCGACCCGGCACGCCGTTCAAGTCGGCGGGGTTTACCATTACGGGCAAGGAAACCCGCGGCGTTCTGGACGACGGCGGGTTTGTGATGCTGCTGTACTACAAAACGGCCGACGAAGTGAGCCGTGCCGCCGATGAAATCCGGCGCAGCCTGGGCGGCAACACCCGCAACTACAGCATCACCGTCAGCACGGACATGTGGTATGTGGCCTACAGCGGCGTGGTGTACCCCGGCGCGATTGACACGGCGATCAAAAGCGCGCGCGATCTGGGCAAGCCCGTGACGTTCAAGCAGTTCACCGACCGTGTCGGCGCCACCTACAAGGGCCGCGACACCGACGGCTGACGCGGTGGGGCGGACGCGCCCGAAGTTGCTAGACTTGTCCGGGGCCCTGTACCCGCGCGGAGTGATCGTACCTTGCTGCGAACTGCTGTTGTCCTTGTCTGCCTGCTGCTGATCAGCGTGCTGCATGACGGGCACCCGTCGGCCCAGGCCGCCGACCCCGAGGCACGCAAACGTGAAGTGATAGACCGCGTGCACCGGGCCCGGCGCCTGCGCGAGTTCGGCTATCCGCTGCTGGCGCGGGCGCAGCTTGACCTGGCCAAGAAGCTTGACCCCAACTCGCGCGAAATGCTGCTGGAGTACGTGCGGCTGTTTACCCGCGCCGACCAGCCGCCGCCGGTTCAGGAAACGCTGGTCTATGTCGGGGCGCTGATCGAGCTGTTCCCGGAAGACTTCGAGTCGTGTCTGGAGATCGGCCACTTTCTGTTCCAGACCGCCCAGCCCCCGGCCCCGCCCCAGACACGCCGGCCTGAGACCGTCCAGGCCGCGCTGGAACGTCTGGACGCCGAAATGAAGGTGTATGCCGAACTTGGGCGGTTCATGGCCAAACCCGAGGGCGACCTGCCGCCGGCGGCGCGCGGCCGGCCCCAGCTTTCGCTGGCGTTTCTGGCCCGCTGCGCCAAAGCCAATGCCGATTCCGCCGAGGTGAAGTTTCTGGCCGCGCAGGAACTCTTCTTCCGCGGCACCACCTTTCAGGGCTGGAGCCTGGCCGATCCGGCGCTGGCCCCTTTTGGCAAGGCCGCCCTGGAGCTGTTTGACCTGGCCGAACCGCTGTACCGCGGTTGTGCCGGTTCCGACGAATACGCCGCGCCCGCGGCACTGCGGCTGGTGGATCTGCTGCTGCGTGCTTCGCGCTTTGGGCAGGCGCGCCAGCAGCTTGTTGCCGCGCGTACATTGAACCCCGGCAGTCTGGAGGCCGCGAACCTGCAGGGCGACATTGCCGAACAGACACAGGACATCGAGCTGCTGGTGGACGCGCTGCGCCGGCGCCTTGAGATTTTCCAGGACAGCATTCGTGATCTGGACCTGCGGGCGGCGCGCCGCATTCAGTCCAACCAGTGGCCCTTTGCCCGCTGGCGGGAATACGTGCAGCTTGACCTGCTGGGGCCCCAGGAACGCCAGCGCGCCGTTGAGGCCCTGTTGCAGGCCCAGTCCGGCTTTGTGGAACTGCACTTTCACCATGCCGTGGGCTGCCTGCTGTTTGCCCGTGCCTCAGATCAGCCGTCGGATACCCGCCGCTGGCTGGAACAGGCCCTGACCAGCCTGGAACGCTGCCGCGAGCTGGCCGCCGATTTTGCCGACTGGCACCGCCGGCGCGGCCTGGCACTGTGGTTGCTGGGCCGGTACGAGGAAGCCGCCGCGGCCTATGAACAGACGGCCAAACTGTCGCCGTCGGACAACCTTTCGCGGGCCTATGCTTCGGCCGGGCGCGACATTGCCGCCGGACTCTACACGGCGGCCGACTATGAACGTTACCGCGAACTCCAGGAGCCGGGTGATTTTGCCGACAAGCGCAAGGCCCTGCTGGAAATCCTGCGCCGCGCCCCGAGGTTTTTTGCCGCGCTGGCGGCTCTGGCCGAAGTAGCCCAGGTACTGGGAGACTTCGAGCTCGCCTTTGAGGCCGGCAACCGCGCGCTGGAACTTTCACCCGCACACGCCGGATTGCTGGATTCCACGGCCCAGGCCGCGCTGCGCACCGAGCGTTACGCCGATGCCACAAAGCTGTACGAGCGTCTGGTGGCGGCCCAGCCCAAGCTCCACGAGCCGCGCCGGCAGTTGAGCCTGGCGCAGGACATGGCCAAAGCCGGCGAGGCCCGCCGCAAGGCCTTTCAGTTGTGGCTTCAGGCCCAGCGCCCCGTGGAATCAGAAACCGGCAAACGCAAGAAACTCGAAGAGGCGCTGACGCTGGACCCGACGCTGTGCGAGGCCCTGATTGACATGGCGGTTCTGGAGCGCCGGTCCAACCCGGTGCGCGCCGAACGCCTGCTGGAATCATCGTTGCGCCACAACCGCGACGAGTTCACAAAGATGGCTGCCCACCGTGAACGCGGCAAGCTGTTCGCCGGTGCCGGCGCCTACGCCAAGGCGGTGGGGGAGTTCGAAAGCGCCTATGCGGCCTTCAAGGGCGACGGGTCGGATCTGCTGCTGGCGGCTCTGGCCCACACCCAGGTCGGCAGCCACGCCGACGCCAGTGCGGCCATGCGCAAGCTGTTTGCCGAGGTTCCCGATTCGCCGGTGATGCGCCCTGGCGCGGCCACACTCAACCGTCTTGGGCTGGCGCCGGCAAAGGGCACCGCGCCGCGGCGCCTGGGCCCCGGTTACGGCAGCGGCGACAAGGCCGCCTTTGTGGTCGAACTTTCCACCGAAGGCGAAGGCGGCGGCCAGATCGCGCGGCGGCTGTCGCTTCAGTTTGAGGCCAGTGTTGAGGTTGCCGCCACGCCCGACAATGGTGGACTGTGGCGGCTCAAGGTCAGTTTCGGCAAGCCGCCCACGGCTGAGTTCGCGGCACTGGAACAATTGAACGTCGAGCTGCAGGTCAGCCCCTGGTTCGGGCTGGTCAACGATCCGGTGGTGGCGGCGCTGCAGGAAGTCGTGCACCCGGTGCTGCAGGCGATTGTCGAGGCGTTCACCTGCGGCATGGGCGACGCGCCGGTTGTTGCGCCCTGGGTCTGGCGCAACACGCTGACCAAGGGCCCACCGCACTTCGGCTCGGACGACGCCGACGAGGCTTCGGCCGTTACCGAGGCCGCCGGCGACAGCCTTGAGATCCGGCGCCACGCTGTGGCCGGCCGCGAAATAGACAGCGGCGAGGAAGCCGGACAGACCGAGCTGACCTATCGCCGCGGGCTGCGCGCCGTCACACGCCTGGCCGGTGCCAGGCGCGCTGTTCTGGAATGCGGCTTTGAAATCGCGATCAAGGAACTGACCCGCGAGCGCGACGACGTCAAAAGCTCGCGCCTGACCGTGCGGCTGGTGGCCCGGTAGCACGATGGCTCTACCCACAGGCGGGGCAGGTACTACCATCGCGCCGCATGGCCTTTGACGACCTGAACTCGTTCATCCGTGCCCTGGACGACGCCGGCGAACTGGTGCGCGTGACGGCGCCCGCGCCGGTGGACCAGCTCATTGCCTGCTGTGCAGATCGGGTAAGCAAGCTGCCCGGCGGCGGCCCGGCACTGTTGTTTGAGCAGCCCGTGGACGCCGCGGGCCGGCCCTTCCTCGCGCCGGTGCTGATCAACGCGATGGGCAGTGAAAGACGCATCGGCATGGTCTGCGGCGTGCGCAACTTCGACGGCCTGCGCGCGCGGCTGCAGGCTCTGCTGGAAACGTTGCAGACACCGCGCCGCACGTTGGTGGAAAAGCTGCAGGTTCTGCCCACGCTGAAGGAAATTTCGGGCTTCTTTCCAAAGTACGCCGACAGCGGCCCCTGCCAGCAGGTGGTGCAGACCGGCGATGCCGTGAACCTGGACGAGATTCCGATTCTCAAGACCTGGCCCGGTGACGGCGGGCGGTTTGTCACCTTTCCGCTGGTATTCACGCAGTCGCCCCGCGACGGCAAGCGCAACTGCGGCATGTACCGAATTCAGCAGTACGACCGCAACACCACCGGCTTTCACGTGCATACCCACCACACCGCCGCCGAGCACATGCGCGAGGCCGCGGCCAAAGGCCTGGATCGTCTGCCGGCCGCGGTGTGCGTGGGCGGGGGTCCGGCGCTGACCTTTGCGGCGATTCTGCCGCTGCCGCCGGGGCTGGACGAAATGATCCTGGCCGGGTTTTTGCAGGGCAAACCGGTGAAAATGGTGCCTTGCAAAACCGTGCCGCTGCATGTGCCTGCAAGCTGCGATTACGTGATTGAGGGTTGGGTGCATTTTCGCGAGCTGCGCCGCGAGGGCCCGTTTGGCGACCACACCGGATTCTACAGCCTGGCCGACGATTACCCCGTGTTTCATGTCAGTGCCGTCACGCGCCGCAGGAACCCCGTATACTTTGCCACTGTGGTCGGCCCGCCGCCGCAGGAAGACGCCTGGCTGACCCGCGCCATAGAGCGCCTGTTTCTGCCGCTGATGCAGCAGACCATCCCCGAAGTCATGGATTACCACCTGCCCTTTGCCGGCGTGGCTCACAACCTGATGCTGTGCAAGATCCGCAAACATTACCCCGGCCAGGCCCGCAAGGTTGCCCACGCGGTGTGGGGTCTTGGCCAGGCCGCGTTCACCAAGGCAATTGTGCTGATTGACCAGCACGGGCCCGACATTCACGACGAGGCAGCCGTGGCGCGCCACGTGCTGGATCGGCTGGACGCGCGCCACAGCTTTGAGTTTGTCACCGGCCCGACCGAAACGCTGGACCACGCCACGCGCGCGCTTCATTTTGGCAGCAAGGTCAGCCTGGACGCCACCACGCCCATGCCTGGAGAGCCTGGAACCGACGGTGAAGGCAGCGGCATTTCCGGGTTGAACGACACCGCACCGGTTCCGCGTGCCGCTGTTGCGCCGGCCGAGCCTGACCTGGCCGGCCTGGCCCACGGCGCGGTCTGGAAGGCCGCGCCCGGAGTGACGGTGATCGAACTGGCCAAAACCCGCGGCCACGAGCCACGCTTTCTGGCGACCGAGCTTTTCCGGCGGGCCGGCGACGCTTACCTGCCGGTGCTGGTGATTCTGGAGCCCGGCCTGGTGCGGCCGGGTGATGTTCAGGCACTGGTGTGGGCGACGCTGGCCAACATGGACCCCGAGCGCGACCTGATCTTTGACGAAGAGCCGGTTCAGCGGGACGGACGCTGGCGGCTGGCACGCAGGCCGGGCCATGTCGCGATTGACGCCACGCGCAAGGATGCCCGCGACGGCTTTGCCCGGCCGTGGCCCGACATGCAGTTGCACAGCCCCGAGACGCTGCGCCAGGCCCGGCGGATTCTGGCCGATGCGGGCATTGAGATGCCGCTGGCCGGTTTGCCGCAGAACTGGGTGTAAAATGAACGCGGGCGGCCCAGGCGGCCGCCCGCGCGCGGTCATGCGCTGCTACCGGCGGCGGGGTGTGGTGGTGCCGCCGCTGCGGGGGGCTTCAATCGTTTTGACCTTGGCTTCGAGCTTTTCCTCGCCGCGCAGGTAGGTGATGGTGACCTCCGTGCCGGCATCAAGCGCAATCATAATGTCCGACAGGTCGGCAAAGTGCCGGATGTGGCGGCCGTTGACGTGGGTGATGATATCGTCCACCTGCAGGCCTGCGCCGGGCAGCGGGCTGTTGTCGGCAAACCGGGTGATCTTGTAGCCGCCGATCTTGCGGTCGGTGTTGTAGCTGCCGGAAAACGCCAGGCTGCTCTTGGGTGACGGCAGGGCGAACGGGTCTGCCATGCGCTGAAGCGGGTTGGTGCCGCCGGAGCGCGAACGGGCTTCGTCGTCGCTGCGGGGGATGTGGCCGAACTGGCCGCTTTCCGTGGGCACGTCGTTGCGCGCGGTGATGGCAATAACCTTGTCGCCGCGCCTGACCTTGAAGCTGAACTCACTGCCGCGGGGTTTGGTGCCGATCACGCCGTAGTAGCGATAGGCGTTGAAAATCTCGTAGTGGTCAATGCCGACAATCACGTCGCCGACGGCAAAACCGGCGTCGGCGGCTTCGGTGTTTTCTTCAACACTGCGCACTACCGCGCCCTTGTCAACGGCGTTGAAATCAAGGCGCAGGCCGCCCACGATGCCGTGGCGCACCAGCAGCGCCCCGCCGCTCTGGGCCTTGAGCGCCTCCATGAAGTTGCGGATCTGGTTGGAGGGTATGGCGTAGCCGGCGCCGGTGTTGAAACGCTTGCCGTGGCTGGCGATGTTGCGGCCGTTGATGCCGATTACTTCGCCGTCCAGGTTGAAGCTGGGGCCGCCGCTGTTGCCGGGGTTGATGGCGGTGTCAATCTGGATGCTGTCGTTGTAGCCGCCCTGGAAGCGGTGGGTGGCCGTTACCGTGCCCAGCGTGACGGTCGGTTCGCTGCCGGTGCCGGAAAGCAGAAACGGGTTGCCCACGGCCAGGCAGATGTCGCCCACGGCGACCTTGTCGCTGTCGGCGAGCTTCACAAAGGGAACCTTTTCGCCCTCCTTGAGCACCAGCTTGCCCAGCACGATGTCGCCGCGCGGGTCGGCGCCGATGGCGCGGGCCTGAAACTGGCGGGCGTTGCCGGCCATCTTTACGGCCATAGTGACGGGCTGGGCGGCCTGGTTCCAAACGTGGTGGTTGGTCAGGAAGTAGCCGTCTTCACTGATGCACACACCGCTGCCGCCGCCGATCAGCACAAAGGCGGGATACACCCGGGCGGTCAGGGCGCGCACTTCGGCATCCACCTTGTCCACGGTGGTGTTGCTCAGGCCCTTTTCCTGGGCCAAGGCGGGTCCGCCGACCAGCGTGGTGCCCAGCAGCAGCGCGGTGGCGACGGCGGTAAGAATCTTTTTCATGGTTGCCTCTTGGTCTGTGCGGTTTGAATGGATCCGGTCTTACGGCCTCTTGCCCAGCGTGATGCGCAGTTCGGATTCTTCTTCGCCGCGCAGGATTTTGACCTTCAGGGTGTCGCCGACCTTCTTCTTCAGGATCAGCCCCTGCAGGTCTTCAACTTCGTTCATCGGCTGGCCGTCCACTTCCAGGATGATGTCGCCCACGCGCAGGCCGGCGCGTTCGGCGCCGCTGCCGGAAACCACGTTGCCGACCTCAAGCCCGGGCTTGTCGGTCCACTTCTTGGCGGTCTGCACGCCCATGAACGGACGCGGCGGCACCGGAATGAACTTGCCCTCGGCCATCAGGGCATAGGCGTCGCGCACTTCGTGGATGTATGCGGCGTAGCTGACACCGCTGGCCTGGCCGAAGGTTTCATGGTTGTGCAGCGTGACCATGCCGATCAGCGTGCCGTCTTTGTCAATCACGGGCGCGCCCAGCGTGCTGTTGCCGATGCGGGCATCAAGCTGGAAGGCCCGGCCGTCCTCGCGGGCCAGGGCGCTGACAATGCCGTCGTTGACCAGCACGCCCAGCGGGTTCTGGCCGCGGCCTACGACAAAGATGTGCTGGCCGCGTTCGAGTTTCTGGGTGCCTTCGGGCAGGCGCGCGATCTTCAGTGTGGGGCAGGTCTTGTCCACGATGCAGTCGAGTTCCAGCAGCGCCAGGTCAATCTGCTGGTGGCGGCCCTTGACGCGGGCCGGCCAGCGGTCGCCGTTGGGCAGCGTGACAGTGATGGCCTGCACCGCGTCGCTGGCGCCGTTGGTGTTGAACTCGCCCAGGCAGCGGTCCGAGATCAGAATGTGGTTGGGCCCGACCACCAGCCCGGTAAAGGGGCCGATGTCATAGCGCACGAACGGGTCGTTGGGGTCGGTGCCCATGCCCGGAATACGGATGCCGGGCGTGCGCGCCGCGGGTGCTGCTTCGCGGTCGTAGTCAATTTCGACGCCCACGGTGTAGCTGGCCATGCGCGCCGCCACGGCCACACGGTGGCGTTCCAGGTCCTTGTGCAGCGGCATGGCCGGCGCCGTAACATAGGTTACCGGGGCGGCGTCGGTGGTTTTTGGCTGGGCGGTGTGCACGGCGGCCGTCGTTCCGATGGCGAGCAGCAGGGCCGTGGCGTATGCGAGCTTTTTCATGGTTGGTTCCTGGGCGGTTGTGTCGCGCGCCGGTGGTTAGAAGTCCTCTGCTTTTTCGCCGACAATCAGGTTGATGGTGCGTTCCTTGCCGGTGTCGGGGTCGCGCACGGTAAGCTGGATGTGCGTGCCCACGGGCAGGCCGTGGCTGACGGGCATTTCCACTTCGCGTTCGCGCCCGAACATGCCGCCGCCGATTCTGCGCTTGCGTACGATCGGCTTGGTGCCCAGCATTTCCCCCAGGCGGTCAAAGTTCGGAATGCGGTAGTTGTCCACGCGCACCAGTTCCAGCCCGACCTTCAGGCCGGCTTTTTCGGCGGGGCTGCCCGCATCCACGCGGTTGATGAAGATGCGCTTGTCGTTTTCGGGCTTGCGCACGCCAAAGCCGATCCAGGCCTGGCTTAGTTCGCCCTCGGGCACGCCCTTCTTGAGCTGAGGCAACACGGCGCGAAGCTGGTTGCTGGGAACAGCGCAGCCCAGGTGGCGGCCGGCCATGAAGTGGCCGCACATCATGCCGATGACTTCGCCGTCAAGGTTGAAGATCGGGCCGCCGTGGTCACCGTTGTGAATGGCCACGTCAACCTCAAGCACGTTGCCCTTGTAGGGGTCGCCGGCGCTGTTTTCGTCGCCGGGGGTCATCACGTCCACGGGTTCAAAGCGGTAAAAGCCGCTGACCGTGCCGTAGCTGAAACTGGTGACACGATCCACCAGCATGCTGTCCAGGGTGTTGCCCAGGGCCATGGCGGTGCTGCCCATGGCCACTTTGTCGGAATCGGCAAACCGCAGCGAAGGCAGCGGCGGATGGCCTGGGTCCATCTGGATCAGCATCATCAGGTTGCGCTTGTCGCGCCCGATCACCTTGCCGGAAAACTCGGTGCCGTCATGCGCCATCATCCAGACCGAGGCGCCGGTTTTCATGTACAGGTCGTTGCCGGTACCGTCCTGCATCAGGGGGCCGGCCTCAAGGTCGGTGATTACGTACTGGCCGTCCACGACAAAGCCGCTGCAGGCGTTGGCGCTGCCGGCGGCCATGCCGCTTTGGCCGTCGGGCGAAAAGCTGGGCCGTTTGGGGGCAATCGCAACGACGCTGGGCGTCAGGGCTTTGGCCAGGGCCACGCGTTCGGCCTGCAGGGCCTTGAGCGTGGGCACGGCCTGCTGGGCGCCGGCGGGTGTGGTTGAAACGGACTGGCTGCTGACGACGGCGACCGTGCCGGCCAGCAGCAGGGCGGGCAGAAGCAGCGCCGCCAGGTTGCGCTTGGAAAGGGAAGGCATCCGGGTTCCTTTCAGGCCGCGGTTATGCGCGGCGTGTCTTGGTGGCGGTCACGGCCGCCAGCAGAAGTTCATGTCCGGTTTTACGGCTCAGGGTTAGTCTTGCCCCCGCCAAAAACCTCACGCAAGGGGCTGAAAAGGCGAAAAAACACAACCGGGCGCCCGAAGGCGCCCGGCGGGCAGGTCACTTCAGTTCTTGGTCGAGCGCGCCTCGACGTACCGGCGCACGATCTGGTCCTTCCAGGGACGCTTGACCTTGACGGTCGCGCCCTCGGCGCCGCCGCAGAGCTTGAGCACGTCGTCACGGCGCAGGCTGTACTGGCGGGCCTTGCCGCCTTCGACGTTCTGGCCCAGCAGGATGTAGGCGCGGCTGATATTGCTCTGAAGATCAAACACTACAAACTCGACGCGCACGTCCGGCTGTTCGGTGCCGGCCAGCACAAACACGTCGCCCAGGTTCACGCGCTGGTCGCTGCCCACATTGAGAACCACCACGTCCACTTCGCCTTCGGCCAGACGGCCAATGTAGTTGTGGGATTCAAAGCCGGTGATCGCGGCCTCGACGGTGCCGCCGACGGAGTGGGCGCCGGAATCCCAATCCATGACCTTCTTGCCTGGAAAGCCGAACAGCCCGGTGTCAAAGCGCGAGCTGGTGTAGTGAACAGCCATGATCAGCGCCGCCAGCGCCAGCACCGTGCAGGGCAGGGCCAACGCGAACGTGCCGAACTTGTCAAAGCGCCCCACGGCGTCGTTCTGGGCCGCGGCGGGTGCCGGGGCGGCCTTTTTGACCGGTGGTGGCGGAGCTTTCTTTGCCATGAGTCGTTTCCCGTTGTCCTGCCTGTCGTGCGGCAGTCTGGTCTAGCGCCCGCTGTTGGTGGTGATGCCGCCAAAAGGCTCGCTGGCCTTGACGCTGTCCATTTCCATGACCACGCGGCCGCGGAACTCGGGCAGCAGGCGGCCGACCGCGCCGTTGGCCGTGACGCTTTCGACGCGCATCTTCCCGATCAGCCGGTCATTGCGGAAGATCGTGAACACCTGGTGTTCCTTGACGCCCTCGTTGGCCCCGATGCTGATGCTGACCACGCCGGTACGCGGGTCGGAACCCACGCCCACAACCTTGCCGCGCAGCCAGTTGCGGCCGGTGGCGTCGGCCATGCGCGCCAGGTTCGGATCCTGGGTGGTATAGCGCCCCAGCACGCGGATCGTGCGGTCAAAGCTCTTGCTGACTTCCCAGTAGGCGTCTTCAAGCTCCTGCTGCTGCACGTCAAGACGCTTGAGGTCGTTGTTGACCTGGGCCAGTTCGGCAATCAGGGCGTCGCGTTCAATCAGCACGCGCTGGATGTCGTAGTCCAGGTTGAACACCTTCTGCTGAAAGCTGGCGATAATGTAGCGGTAGCTCTGCATTTCGGCCGCGAACATGCGGCTGGCCTCGCGCACCTGGGCCAGCTTGCTGTCAGAAACGCGGCGCTGGCGCTGGGCTTCGGCAATTTCGGTGCGCAGGGTGGCAATCGCCGCGGCGGTGTCGTCCTTGGTGCCGCGGAAGATTTCGGACTGGCGGCGGCCCTGTTCGGTGGCAATGGCGATCAGACTGTCGGCCTTGCGGATCTTGGCGCCGGGCAGCGGGTCGGTGCTGCCGCCGCTGCCGCCTTCGTCGGGCAGGCCGTAGGGAGCAACGCCGAGACTTTCGGCGTCCAGCTCGTTTTCACCCGACTTGCTGTTGTCACCCTTGTCGTGGCCGCGTTCGGCGACCACGCCGCCCTTGATGTCCACGGTGCGGTAGGCCAGCGCGCGGGTGATGTTCGCCTCGGCGATGAACTTGTCGCGCCAGGGCGGCTCGGGGTCATTGAGCATGAACAGATAGGTGACGATCAGGCCCACCAGCCACGCCATGGTGAGCATCAGCATCGCTCTGGAAAAGACGCCCATCGTTTCCTCTGTTTCCTGTGCTGCTGTTTCCTGTGCTGCCTGTGATTGCCGCCCAGCCTGTCCAACCCGGCCAAGCCGTCTATTCGCGCAGACGCGACATGAACAGCTTGGTCACGGCCTCATCGCCGGCGGCCGGTGCGGCGCCGCGGCCCACAAGATCAATGATCACGCACTCGCAGGTCTCGTTCTGCACTTCCACAACGTCGGCCACCGCAATTGTGACGCCGTTGCGGGTGATGGTGTACTTCTGGCGCAGTTCCACGCCGTCGCGGCGGCCCTTGTTGAGCTGCAGGCTGTTGCCCTGTACCCAGTTGACCTTGGCAAACACCACCGGCCCGTTGTCGGCGATGTCGGCCTGGATGTCGGGGCGCAGCCAGCGGTACTGGGCCACCAGCGTGCGGCGGTGCTCGAGTTCTTCCTGCATCAGGAACTGCTGGAACTCCAGCGTGCGGTAGGCGTCGTGGGCGCGGGCATAGGCAATATGCGCGTCGGACACCTTCTTCAGTTGTTCGCTGCGCTGGGCGAAGATCTGGCTCTTGCGTTCAGTCAGGTTTTCCACCGTGGCCTGCAGGCGCTGCACCACGTCGCGGTCGTAGGACTGCGAAATCTCGCGGAACGGCTCAATCGCCTTCAACAGATCCGTGGCCGCCTTGTCGGCGTCGTTGCGGGCCAGTTCAGATTCAATCTTCCAGGCCTCAAGCGCCTGGCGCGTGGCGTTAAGCGCCGCCGCTTCGGCCGTGTTCTGCGACAGGTCGTTGCGGTTGGCCTCGCGCACGGCGACAAGCTCGTTGTAGGCCTTCTCGAGCTTGGCTTTGGCGCGGTGGCGGCCGTCGCGTTCGGCTTCGTAACGTTCGCGCCACTGGCTGTTGCCGGACAGCGAGATCCACACGAACTGGCTGAGGATCAGGCAGAACACCAGATTGGTAATGACCAGGACCTTGGTAAGGGTGTGCACGCGCTACTCCCACACGCCAAAGCGGGTGACCGGTACAGGACACATCAGAGAGGGGGGGTGCAGCCCCTGACGATAACCCCAAGGCATTTCGGGTCAAGGGACAATTTGCCGCCCCGGCGGCACTGTTGCCCAAGGTGACAGTGGCGTCACGGGCCGGTCACGGCGCCGGCGTTCCGGCGAGATACGGCAGCGCCGGGCAGAGGGTGGTTCTGCCGCTTCCCCGCATTGACACACAGACCCCGGCCGATACACTCCCGCCCTCCCGCGACCCGGGGTCTGGCGTGTGCCGGGCCGGTTGCGGGGCAGTCCCCAACAGGGGGCTGCGGCGCGGGTTGTGCCAACCCCGGCTTGCCGGGCTAACGACCCAGAAGCGCCGCGCCCCGGGAAAGTGTCATGTCGGAAACCCGTCTCAGCACATTGCAGGAAGAAAAGGCCCCCGCCAACTGGGCCGATACCATCCCGCCCGCCACGGCGGAAACCCTGATTGAAGCCGGCTTCCACTTTGGTCATCGCACCAGCAAGTGGGATCCGCGCATGCGCAACTACATCCGCGACAAGCGCAACGGCATTCACATCATTGACCTGAAAGAATCGCTGCGCGGCATCATCACCGCGCGCCACTTTCTGCGCAATCTGTGCAGCACCGGCGCCCAGGTGCTGTTTGTCGGCACCAAACGCCAGGCCAAAGACATTGTGCGCGAACAGGCCCAGCGCGCCGGCGTGGCCTTCATGTGCGAACGCTGGCTGGGCGGCACGCTGACCAACTTCACCACCATCCGCAAGCGCATGAGCCGCCTGGAGCACCTGGAAGGTCTTGAGGCCAGCGGCGCCTATGCAAAGATGCCCAAGAAGATGCAGTCCGTGGTGGGCCGCGAAAAGCGCAAGATCTTCTTCAACCTTGACGGTCTGCGCAGCCTGGATCGTCTGCCGGCCTGTCTGGTGGTGGTGGATGCCCGCCAGGAAAACATCGCGGTGCACGAGGCCAACAAGCTGGCGATTCCCGTGATCGCGATTGTGGACACCAACAGCAACCCCGAAGGCGTGGATATCGTGATCCCGGGCAACGACGACAGCGTGCGCGGCCTGCAGATCGTAATCAAGTCGCTGGCCGACGCATGTGTGGAAGGCAAGCAGTTGCACGAATCCGGCCAGGGCATTGCCGAAAAGGTCGAAATCCGCGGCTATGACGAGGCCGCGCCGCGACCCAAGGCCGAGCGCCCGGGCCGTCGCCCCCAGCGCGGCGCCGGCGGCCGCACCCGTCACGCCCGCAACGAGGAACAGAAGGCCGAGATGGAAAAGGCCGCCGAAGAGGCCGTAAAAACCGCCGAGGCCCAGGCCGAAAAGGCCGCCCCGGCCCCGGCCGTCCGGCGCAAGCCCCCGGCCAAGAAGGCGCCGCCTGCGGGTGAGGCCCCCAAGGCCTAGCAGGCAACCGGCGCGCGTTTTGACAGACGGGGGCGCCTGCGGGCGCCCCTGCAATTGAAGAGCCCCGCTGACACAGGAACCGACCATGGCCGAGATTACCGCTGCATTGATCAAGGAACTGCGTGACCGCACCGACTGCGGCATGATGGATGCCAAGCGCGCGCTGCAGGAAAACGGCGGCGATATCGAAAAAGCCATCGAGTTCCTGCGCAAAAAGGGCGAGGTCAAGCAGGCCAAGACCGCCGGCCGTAACACTGCCGAAGGCCGCGTGGGCATTGCCGTTGCCGGCGGTGTGGCGGCGCTGGTGGAAGTGCGCTGCGAGACGGATTTCACCGCGCGCAACGAACAGTTCGTGGCGCTGACCGAGGGCATCGCCAAAAGCATCGCCGCCGCCGAAGGCGCGCCCGCCGAACTGGCCTTTGCCGGGGGCAAGGGCAAGGTTTCGGAACAGATCACGGCGCTGGTGGCCAAGACCGGCGAAAACATGCAGATCGGCAAGCACGTGCGGCTGAAGGCCCCGGCACCCGGGTTCTTCGGCAGCTATCTGCACAACGACAACAAGCTGGGCGTGCTGGTGGTGCTTGGCGGCAGCGACGGCGCCAGTGACGCCGAAAAAGCCCTGGCCAAAGATCTGGCCATGCACGCCGCGGCCAACAACCCGCTGGGGCTGGTGCAGGCCGACATTCCGGCCGATCTGGTGGCCAAGGAAAAGGAAATCGCCGTAGAGCTCGCCAGGCAGTCCGGCAAGCCGGCAAACATTGTCGAGAAAATCGCCGAGGGCCGCATGCAGGCGTTCTTCAAGGAGCGCACGTTTCTGGCCCAGCCCTTTGTCAAGGATCCGTCGGTCAGTGTCGAACAGCAGGTGGCCAACGTGGGCAAGCAGGTCGGCAAGCCGCTGAAGCTGGTGGCCTTTGCCCGCATCAAGGTCGGCGAATAGGGCACCCAATCAAGCCGGACAAACCTTTCAGGGCCTGGCCAACTACGCCGGGCCCAACAAGCAAACCGGGTGGCTTGACTTCAGGGGAGCACTACACTCGCCTGAGTGGTCTCGCCTGACGATTAAGCGGGCGTTTCGGTTCTGGTCGCCGTCGGTGGTTGGGTAATCCCGGTCGTCCGGCCTTGTGGCGGTGTGGCTGCCACTTCAAGGGGAGCGGTATGGGCGGCGCGAACGCGAACAAAAGCGTTTCAGCTTGAGGGCAAGGTGCAGACGCTGACCCACGGCCGGTCGCGGGTGAAACACGGTCGTTGGCGGCGCGGGCTGTGCTGGTAAAACAGCGTCATGCCGGCAAACCGTCTGCACGCGGCTTCCGTCGCGTTTCTGGTGCTCACCGGCCTGCTGCTGGCGGGCATGAGCCTGGGCGTGCCCGGCGTGCTGGAAGCCGACCCGGTGGACGCCACCGTGTACTGGGAAGCCGGCGAGCGCATGCGCGCCGGCGGCGACGAAATCTACGGCCCCGGCGGCTGGGACAACAAAAGCGGCCTGTACCTGTATCCGCCGGGTTTTGCGGCGCTGTGCGCGCCGCTGACGTGGCTGGACGACCGGCCCGAGATGGATCCGCGCGACCGCAGCGTGATGAAGCCTTACCCGTACCCGACGGTGATCCGGCTGTGGGTGGCCCTGCACGCGGCGTTGTGGCTGGCGGCGTTGTGGCTGATCGGGCGGATGCCGGGCCTGATACGGCCGGGCGCCGGAGCCCGGAGTCCGCGCGCGGCGCTTGCGGCGTCGGCCACGGCGGCGATGTTCGCGGCGGTGCTGCTGGACACCTGGCTGGGCAACATCAACCTGCTGATCCTGCTGTTGCTGGTTTTTGGACTGTACCTGGTTGCGCGGGGGCGGGCTCTGGGCGGCGGCGCGGTGCTGGGCGCTGCCGCCATGATCAAGATCATGCCCGTGGCGCTGCTGCCGCTGCTTTTATTGACGCGTCAATGGCGCGCGGCGGCGGGCATGGCGCTGGGCGCGGTGCTGCTGGCACTGGCGCCGCTGCCGTTCACAATTGCGGCCCACGGGCCCGTCGGCGGCGTGGCCGCCAACGCGCGCCTGCACGTTCAATACATGCAACAACTGGTTCTGCCGCGTGTGGCCAGCCAGGCCTACCGCGACCTGGGCGCCTTTGCCGCGCCCAACAGCTCACCCACGGCCGCGCTGTCGCGGCTGTTCGGCCGGCGCGAACAGTTGCGGACGTTCGCGTTCGGGCCTGACGATTACGGGCCGCTGCTGTTTGCGCTGCCGGCGCCGGTGATCCGGGCGGCGGGGCTGGCGGTGTGTCTGGCGCTGTACGGCATGGGGGCGCTGCTGGCGTGGCGGCGGCGCGACGCCGCGGGCTGGCTGGGCGGCTGCGGCATCGCGTTCATGGCCGCCGGCATGGCCAACGTGCTGTTCTGGCATTACCACCTGGCGGGCATGGCGCTGGTGGGGGCGGCGCTGGCGGCGCGCATGGGGCGCGACGCGGGCGCGCGCCGCGGGGGCGCGGCGGCGCTGGTGTGCGCGTTTGCGCTGGCGAACATGCCGCACCTGCTGCATCGTATTCCGGGCAACCAGGCGCTGAACTGGCTGGTGATCTGGGGCGTGCCCACGTGGGGGCTGGTGGCGGCGCTGGTGCTGGCCTGGCGTGTGCTGTGGCGCGCCGCGCCGGCCGATGCTGCAATGGCAGCAGGGGGAGAGCATGGAACCGACGCGGTTTGAGCAGTTGCGTCCGAACCTGGCATCGTTTGCGGTGCTTGAGGGCGTGCTGCGCGCGACATTCCGGTGTCCGGTTTCGGGTCGGGTGATCGAGGCCGCGGCGGCGCTGGGCCCGCACGAGTCGCCGCAGGGCGTGGGCGGTCTGTGGGCGGCGGCGCGGCGCGGGGCCACGCGCATGCTGGGCGGGCTGCTGGGCCAGGGCGCGACGGAAACCGAACCCGACGCCGCCCGGCGCGCGGCGATTGTGGCCGCGTTTGAAAGCGTGCGCGCGGCCTTTGTGTGGGATGCCGCGCGCGGGCACTTTGTGGCGGCCGAGCGCGCGGCGGAACTGCAGAACCCGTTTGATCTGATGCTTGAGGCCGCGCCGCTTTCGCGCCGCGCCGACCGCGACGTGGCGGCGCGCGCGGTGTGGGATGTGATCCGGGCCGACGGCACGATTCATCCGGCCGAACAGCGGTTTGTGGAATCGCTGCTGGGCGCCGACATTGCCACGGCGCGGGCCACGCCGGAACTCAGCAAGCTGGACGTGGACCAGGTTTCGGCGGGCTGCCGCGGCACGGTGTGGATGCTGGCCGTGGCCACGGCGCTGAGCGACGAACACCGCCACGCGCGCGAGGGCGACCGGCTGGCGCGCATGGCGCAATGGCTGGATCTGCGCGACGAACGCCGGGCCGAGCTGCGCAACGCGGCGGCACAGAAGGTGATCGAGAACATCCTGCTGGAATGTTACAGCGACGGCGTGCTGGACGACGCCGAGCGCGCGCGCATGGCGCTGCTGGCCCAGAGGCTGGGCGTCAACGAGGCGCTGGTGGCCAAGGTGGACGTGCGGCTGCGTCAGCGCGCGGCGGCGCGCGGCTGATCAGCGCCGCAGCAGTTGCACGCGGTAGGCGTTTTCAATGCTCAGGGCGGCAAAGGCCGTGCTGAACACGCGGCCGTAGACGCGGGCGTACTGGCTGGCGGGTTCAAAGCTGCCGCTGTGGCCGCCGGTCTTGACCTGGTTGGCCAGCACCGTGCGCGCGAACTCGGATTGCCACGGCGCGGTCTGGCCGGTGCGCTGCTGTTCCAGGGCAAAGGCCAGACTGCCAAAGAACAGATAGCGCACGTCGCCGTTGTCCACGCGGTCGTTGCGTTCGTGCACTTCCAGTGCCGGCATCTCGCGCCCCAGCCGCGACAGGAACGTGGCGCGTCGCATTTCATAGCCGGCGTCAACGGCAAACAGCGTCATCGAGGCCGCGCCCGAAACCGGCAGCAATTCGGTCTGGGCCAGCACTTCGGCGCTGGCGCGGATGGTGGTGAAGCCGCGGGTTTCGCGTTCGAACCAGGCCAGCAGTTCGTCAAGGCGCGACTGCGGCGCGTCCAGTTCGGGCACGCGCAGGTTGCGCGCCGTGGCCAGCGCCATGTGCGCCCAGACGGCGGTCATCATGCAGGCGTCGCCGTTGACCAGATAGGGCATGCCGCCCGAGCCGTCGGGCAGACGCACGCCGGCCAGCCAGCGGCAGGCGTCGCGCAGCGGTTTACGCAGGCGCTGGTCGCGCGACAGCGCGAAATCTTCGGCCAGCACCAGCGTCGCCATGGCATGGCCCAGCACCACCTGGATGCCGTCGGGCCCGATGCGCCCGCCGGGTTTCTGCTGGCGCAAAATCCAGTCCACGCCGCGCTTGACGTTGTAGTCGTAGCCCACCAGCGAGCCCCGGCTGCTGTGTCCGTCGCCCAGATAGGCCAGCAGCGCCGCGCTGGTCAGTTCCAGGTGTGCCAGCGTGCGGCGGTCGGCGTCGCGCACCTGCATGTGGGCGGGCATGTCGGCAAAGCCCCAGTTGCCGTCGGGCTCCTGCATGCGCTGAAGGTACGAAAGCGCCGAGGCCAGCGCGTCGTACAGTTCACTGCTGCCCAGATAGGCGATCTTTTCGCGCTGGCTGGCCGAACGCAGGCGGAACCACGCCGCGCTGTCGCCGCGCAGGACTTCGCGCGAGTCGGCCAAAGTTTCGGTGCGGTGGCGTTCGGGGGGCGCGGGCGCCGGTTCGATGGCGGGCACGTCCGGCCGCGGCGCGCCGTCGCCGCCCAGGCCGTATTCGTCAAGCTCGGGCGTAAGGCGGCCGCCCGCGGGCAGGGTGTACGGCAGCGGCCCGCGCGGCGCCGGTTCGTACCGGGGCAGGCTGCCTTCGCCGGGCAGTTCGGGCGTGACGCCGGCATCCGAGGCCAGCGCCGTCACAGTCTGGGGGACGATCGGGTCAAGACGGTTCCAGACAAAGAACAGCAGCACCACCGCCAGCGCGTGCATGGCAAAGGTGGCGGCAATCGAGCGTTTGCCGCGCTTGAAGGCGCGCGACAGCACGCGCCCGAACTGGTATTCGCGCGCGTCAATCTTCATGGGTTCGCGGCCCAGTTGCGGGCGCGACGACAGCAGCACGCGCTTGAACAGCCGGCGCCGGAATGAGTCGCCGGCCGTCACCGCCGGCAGCATCGGGGCGCGCGCCGGTTCGGGCGCGGGTTCGGCGCGCTGCTGTTCGAACAGCGCCACCTGCAGGCGGCGGCGGAAACGGTCGCTGACCTCAAGCCGCGGCACGGCGTCAGCCAGCGCGTGCACGGCAAACCCGGCGCGCAGGCGCGCGGCAAATTCGGGCCGCACGGCAATCTGCGGCAGGCAGTCCACCGTGGCGCGCACCACAAACTCGCAGCGCAGCGCGCGCACCCATTCCGCGCGCGCCTTGACCAGCGGCAGAGACCCGATCACGCCCCGCACCGCAAACCGTGCCCGCAGATCGCGCAGCAGCGCCGCGCCGGGCTCCAGCAGCGGCACACAGGCCAGCAACGCCCGCACCGCGAACTCGACACGCAGCGCCGCCACATACGCCGGCGTCAGCGGCAGCTCCGGCAGCAGCGCCACCCAGCCCCGGGCCTCGAACTCGCGTCGCAGGTCGGCCACAAACGCGGCCGCGGGCTCAAAATGCGGCAGCGCCGGCAGAGCCGCCGCGCCCTGGGCGTTCACGCGCGGCAGAGAGCGCAACACGGCAAAGGTGCGGCGCAGGCGGTTGAAGGCGTCAAAGAACGCGGCGTCGTTTTCCAGGCGCGCGCGCACGGCGGCCATGGCGGGCTCATCGAGCTCGCCACGCAGGTAATCCACCAGTGTTCCAAAGTCTTCGTGCATAAGGGGCTAACACCAATTCCGGCACCTGTGCCGGATGTTTATAGAAACGCGCCGGGGCGGCGCAGGTTCAGTCACAGGGCGGCAAATGTCCGCAATTTGTAACGCACCAATCGCCCGTCTGGCCGCCAGTGTAAGGCATTGAATAAACAAGGGTTAGGGAACAGGTGCCAGCCGGCGCAAACGGGGCCGGAATGGCGGTTCCCACGCCCCACGCCCCGCCTGCTACCCCGCCTGGCTCAGGGGCCGGTAGTCCGCCAGCAGTTCCTGCAGCTTGGCAATCGCCGTGTGCATGCGTGATTTCACGGTGCCCAGCGGCACCTCCATGATCTCGGCGATTTCGTTGTACTTGAGTTCCTGTACCTCGCTGAGAATGAACACCATGCGCTGCTCTTCGGGCAGTTGTTCCAGTGCCTTCATGATCGCGCCGTAGAGTTCACGCCGGTCCAGGTCGTCCTCGGGCGGGCGGATGTCATCGGGCAGCCGGTCCACCAGCGAAACCCCGCTGTCGGCCGGGCCCACACTGGCGTTCAGGCTGACATTCGCGTTCTGCGTGCTCAGCAGCCGGCAGTGATCAATCCAGTAGTTGCGGGCAATGCGGTACAGAAACGTGGTGAAACGCGCGTTGGGCTCCCAGTTCTTGGCCGATTTGTACACGCGCAACAGCACTTCCTGGGCGAAGTCTTCGCTCATCGCCCGGTCCCAGCACAGCCGGAAAAAGAAGTTCAGCAGACCCTTGAGGTGTGCCTCGTACAGCTCGGTGAACGCGTCCACGTCGCCGGCCTGGAAGCGGCGCATCAGTTCGAGGTCGCGTTGGGGGTCCGCCACGGGTGGGCTTTCTGACAGGAATTCGGCAAAGGGTAAGGATACCAACGGTCCCCGCCCCCGGAAAGTTCACGCCAGGCCCGATTCCGCCGCCGGTTGGGCGGTTTTGCCGCCGGCGTCATTTCTTCTTTGGCCCCGCGCCCGCCGCGGCCGTACAATTCAACCGGTACCGGGCACTGCGAGCGATTATGGAATACCTTGTGCTGGGCGTGATTGCGGTGCCCTGTGCCCTGCTGGGGCTGTTTGTGCTGGCCCTGGCCACCGGTGCCATCCACGAAACCGACGAACTGCATCAGGTAGCCTCGGCCTGGAAACGCTGCTGGAAAACCGTGGCCCACCGCTGACAGGCTGTTGAAGAAGTCGCCCCGGGCGACTTCTTCAACGGAAAGCAACGCCCGGCTAACGAACCCGCAAACGCCGGAGGTCGGCTTCAGATCCGATCATGACCGTCAGTGTGTCGCCGGGTTGCAGTTGCCAGTTCGGCCCGTTCAGTCCGCTGGCGGTTGACAGCAGCAGCGGTCTGGCTGACGGCTCCACCCGGCAAAGCCAGGCATACGAGCCCGGCTCGTTGGTCAGCAGCACATCGGTGTGGTCTTGCGGGTTACCCTCTTCGTCAATGAAGTTCCTGTGTCCGCCGGAGTACGTCAGGTTGAAGTTGCGCTCCCTGCCCGGTGTCAGCAGGTACACCCGGCGGAAAAACAGCGGCATGCCGCACTGGCTTGTCCAGACAGGTTGACGCGTCCCGGCCAGTTCACACTGCGCCCGCAGCACGTTGTCGGCTGCCGTCAGGATGATGACCTTCCGGCCGTAGGCCGCGTTTTCGTACACCAGCCGCACCCGGTTGCCGGTCTGTTCGAATTCAACCAGCCGGGTCTCGGCCTGCGCGGCTTCACGATACGGCGGATTGGTGATGTGCAGCGCGAACAGGCCGCCCCATCCGGCGTTGTAGAACTCGAACAGGGGGTTGGCGCGCAGGCCGGGCTCCTGGGCG
Source organism: Planctomycetota bacterium (assembly GCA_015075515.1). GTDB lineage: Bacteria > Planctomycetota > UBA8742 > UBA2392 > UBA2392 > H3-PLA7. Next base: position 240,187 of record JABTUE010000003.1, on the reverse strand, counting down.
CCGCGCCACAGTACGGCGCTGAACATGCCGTGGCCGTGTTCAACCGTCAGGTCGAATTCGCCCACTCTCAGGATTTCAACCGGCGGGCGGTTGGCCTGCGGCGAATCCGCAATGCCCGCGGGTGGTTCGTTGCTTGCCGTGGTGCCGCCCTGGTCGGAAACCACAAGCCACAGGGTGAACAGGATCGCCGCCGCGGAGGCCGCGCCCAACAGGCCGGCCGCATACCAGGGCAGCCGCTGTACCGCGGGAGCCGCGGCTGTCGGCCAGATCTCGGGGTTACTGTCGTCCGGCGCGGGGTCGGCCGGTTGCCGGCCGCTTGTGCCGGACGGGTTTTCGCGCGCCGGTGCAACGGGTTGCTTCGCCAGCACGCTCTCTACCGCCTGGCCAAAGCACAGCAGGGATTCGCGCGAGGCCAGAACCTGCCGCAGCTCAGAATCCGACAGTGCCACACCGCCGCCGCGTCGGACAAAACTCCTGGCGTAAAGCTCAAGCATCTGGCGCTGTTCGGGGGCAAGCCCGGCCCGGGCCGGCGGAAGCTCGCGCAGGGCAAGGTCAAACAACTCCTCGTCGTCCAGCGTCAGACGCGCGCGCAGACAGAACAGCGGCCCGCCGGGGTCACGGATGAGTCCGGCCATCCATGTTCTGGATTCGCTGGTGTCCATCATGTCGTGCCACCGGCAAGCGTGTGCGGCTGAACGGGGGTTACTTGCGGCCGGTACACTTCGGCCGGCCACCCGATCTCGGGATCATGGGCGGCATAGCGGCGCGCCGACCAGCGCACAAAATCCAGAAAGTCCGCCATGCGTTCCGGTTGCCAGGTCAGCCACAAGCGCCGCAGACGGAAGCGGACGGCTTTGCCGGCGCTGCCGGTCTTTTCGTCGTCCAGATACTGGGGGGATTCCTGCCAGAAACGCCGCAGAAAGCGGCACAGTTCGGTCTCACAGCCGGTATCGCCAACCACGCGGTGCAGCGCTTCGCGTGCGGTGTTTTCGCTGGCGTCAAAAAAGGTCGAAAGAAGCACCGAGTACGCGTACTGATGAATGTCGCTTTCGCGCTTGTAACCCTTCCAGGATACCGGGAACACGATCGGCGGAAGTGCCTTGCCTGGCAACAGGCCCGCCGCCACACGCCATACCACTGCCGTCATTGTCGGGCTGGCCAGCAGATCGGCGCAGCGATATTCGGGCACGAGCGGAAGCTGTGACCGAAAAGCTTGACAATTGCCCTTCACAGCCGTTGCCCCCGGCGCTTGAGAAACCCAAGTCCGTCGCTGTCGAGAATTGCCAAATACAACCGACAGTCACCTTGCATGAACACACCGGAGCAGGATGAACGCGGTCTGCTTTTGGCAAGTCCGAGGCAGTGTATCGAGCACGGTGCCGATTGTCATCCGCACCCCAAGGCTTCCGGGATCTGTGTCCAGAGCATGTGGACGCGCTTTTTCGCCACAAAATCCGGAAATTGTCCTTGCCGCAAACCCTGACCGCGCGGCCGGTTGGCGCCCGCGCCGGCAAAAACGCCGCGCCGGACTGTCACGTTTCGTGCCTGTGTGCGGGAGCACGCGTGAGCGACGACCTGCCCAACTTTCACCTGCATGACCCCGGCGATACTTCAGCGGGTCACCAGGACGGCAAACCGCCATGCACTTTCCGTCCAAGGAAATGCACCCGCCCTTTCTGCCCTGGCAGATCCCGCCCGGCGAAACTCCCAAACTGCCCGAATACTCCGAACACCACAAAGCCGCCCTCGGCCCCGTCCTGCGGCACCCAAAGCGCATGCTGCGACCTGCGCCTGTGCGCCGACATGCACCGCGCCGCGATTGCCGCCGGACAGGCCGCCGCCAAGCCATGACTGCCGCCGCCGAAGGCGCGGCCCTGAGACCGAAATCGAAAACCGACAGTCCCGCTGGCTGCTGCTCCAGACCCTGAGCCAGGCCAAAACCCTGGACGAGCTGCCGCCCGACATCCGCAAGGCCGCGCTGGCTGCCGCCAACCAGCCGCGCAAGCCGCGCGCCAGGTGGAAGCGCGGCGGCGGCCGACGAAACAAGCCGAGGCCGCAACAGAAACGACAACAGAATCCGCCCCGCGCCGGAAGACGCGCCCGCGCGCGCCTGTGTACACGGCCTTCAGCCTGACCCGCTGCCGTGAGCCTTGGCGTGCGGGCGGCGCGCGAGCTTTGGTGCTGGCGCCGGTGCTGTTGCAGACTGAGCAGAAGTACGCCTATCTGGGAAGCCGACGGCGAGCTGCGCCGGGAGTTCATGCGCAGGACCGCGCGGTGTGCATTGTGCTGGACGGATCACCAAGATGGACGAGGTGTTTGCGAACCTGGGTTTCGGCAACTGGATGCCGTTTCTGGTACTTTGACCAGATGACGGCCTTTGCCGGTGGGTGATGACGCGGGTGCTGGCGGCGCACGGTCTGATCCGCAGCGACACCGACCCGGATGTGTACCGGCGGCTGCTGGAGAAACGCCGCCGATTTCGGAAACATCACAGGATTGTTACTGCGCGCCGCCGCTGAGCCTGGCCAAGAGTTTCCGGCTGTCTTCGATCAAGACCGTGGAAGACCTGAAACAGCGCATCGCCGCGCGACGCGAAGACCCGAACTACTGGCACGAAATCACGTTCTGGCGCAAACGCATGGAGGCCGACCTGAAACGCCAGGCCCGCCGCGAAGCCCGCCGCGGCGTGGACGACGACACGTCGTAGGCGATTCGTTTTTTCGTGCCGTGTGTGCCGCACCGCGACCCGTTGCGCCCTTGCCGCTGTGTGTTCCGGCCTGCAGACCCACGGATTCACCACAGATACACACGGCGGAACACAGAAACGGCGTGCCGGCTCGGTTCCTTCGTTACTCCGTGTGCATCCGCGGTTTTGCTGTGTTCATCCGTGTGTATCTGTGGTCGAGCTTTTTGCCGTTCAGCCCGCGCCACCGCGCCGGATGTTGCGGCGCGTTACGGCAGGGCGGGCACGACGTTGCTGATCGGGCGGCTGACGGGCCGCAGGCCGGCGACACTGAGCACCTGCTCGGCGGCGCGCTGGCTGGCGCCTTTGCCGCCCAGCATCTTGACCACTTCGGCCAGTTCCTGGCGCATCACGGGCGAGCCCGACTGCATGCTTTCCAGGGCGATCAGCGCCATGGTCAGAGGCTCGGCCTGGTGTTGCAGCAGTTCAGGCACCACCTGTTTGTCAGCCAGAATATTGACCATGCAGGCGTACTTGTAGTTCACGACCAGTTCGGCCAGCAGCGCGCTGGCCCAGGTCATGCGGTAGGTGCACAGAAAGGGCACGCCGACAATCGCGGCCTCGACGGTGGCGGTGCCGCTGCAGATCAGGGCAAAGTCGCTCATGGCCATGACCTCGTGGCTGCGGCCGTGCACGGCGCGCAACGGGAGGTCTTCATGGTTGCGGATCATTTCCTTGTAGCGGTCAGGGTTGAACCAGGGCGAACAGCCGACGGGAAAAATCACGTCAGGCTGGCGCTTGAGAATCTCGCGGGCGGCGTCAAGCATGCGCGGCATCAGGCGCGTTACCTCGCCGCGGCGCGAGCCGGGAAACAGGCCGACCACGCGCTTCTTTTTGGGGATCTTGAACCCGTCGCGCAGCATCTGGGCGCCCTTGCGCACCTTGTCGTGGTCAATCAGGTCCAGCAGCGGGTGGCCCACAAACCGGGCCTCGATGCCGTGGCGCGCGTAGAACTCGACCTCGAACGGAAAGATCACCAGCATGCGGTCCACGTACCGGCGCACCTGTTCAACGCGGCCCTGGCGCCAGGCCCACAGTTGCGGGCTGACGTAGTAGACGGTGGGAATGCCCAGCGCCTTTACGCGCGGCACCACGCGCAGGTTGAAATCCGGCGAATCAATGAAGACCACGACGTCGGGCTTGATCTCTCTGGCTTTCTGGACGACCTGGTCCATCGTGTCGAGGAAAAAGCGCAGGCTGCGCACGACCTCGAACAGGCCCACGGCCGAATGTTCCAGCATGTTGCGGAACAACTGCACGCCGGCGCTTTCCATCTTGCCGCCGCCCAGACCATACAGGTTGCAGTCAGGCCGCAGCTCGCGGAACTGGCGCGCGATCAGGGCGCCGTAGTTGTCGCCGCTGGATTCGGTGGCGATGATGAAGATGTTCGGGCCTTTGGGCACTGTTCACCCCGTCGCGCGCGCGCCGGGCTCCTGTTCAGCGGCGGATTACTCCCACATGCGTCCGTAATAGGTTTCTACCGGCACGTCGGTTCTGCTCCGGATAATCGCCGCCAGTTCGTCCAGCCGTTGGTCAGACACCATGCCCACGCGCGCGTCCGCCGGGCGGCGCGCCGTGGTGTAGACCTGCACCTGCCTCAACCGGCCGCCGTCGCGCCGGATCTGGGCCACGCGGTCGCCGATCGCGGCGGCCTCGGCGTCGCCGCAGTCGCGGCCGTCCATGGTCGGGATCATGGTCTGGATGATCACGTCCAGTTCGCGGGCGCAGGCGGTGATGCCCCGCACGATGGCGTCGAGTCTGCGGGTTGTGCCGTCCACGCGTTCGAACCAGGCCTGGGTGCCGGCGTCAAGTTTGGCCCAGATTTCATAGGGGCCGGCGGCCAGTTCGCCAAGCCGCGCGCGCACCACGTCGCTGTGCAGCATGGTGGCGTTGGTCAGCACGATGGTTTTCACCGCGGCCAGACCGTGGCGCTGCTTGAGCGCATGAACCTCGCGGATCGCGTCGCCCAGGCGCAGATAGGTGGTGGGCTCGCCGTCGCCGGCAAAGGCCACGTCGTTGACGCGCCGCAGCGCCGGCGGGGTGGCGGCAAAGCGGGGGTGGGCCCAGATTTCGCCGGTTTTGGCCAGGGCCATCAGCCCGTCGAGTTCGGCCAGCATGGCGTCAAAGTCCACGGTTTTAGCCGGCCCGGGTGTAGTACGATCTACCTGGCAGTAGGGGCAATCAAAGTTGCAGAGCTTGTCGGGGTTAACATTGACACCAAGCGACAGGCCCCGCGAACGTCGGCTTACGACGGGGTAGGCAAAGCGCAGTGTGTCAAAGCGGCGCGAATGCTCGCTCAGTACGGTTGTGTTCATCCCGGTACGGGTCGGGCCAGGCCCGCGGCGCGCGGCAAACCGCGAGCCCCCGCCTTTTACTTAGTGCCCACTATCCTGCGGGCGTGGCGGCATTGTAGCAGGCGGGGCCCGCCGTCAATGCGTGATTCCGCGTTTTATGAAGCGTTGTTGACAATCTGTAAAACACGGGCCCGTTTGCCGCCATCGGTGCATTTGGTGTGATAGAGTTACGGTGTCCCCGGCCGGTCCCCTTTGCGAGGTTGCCATGAACCGTGTGCTTCTGGCCCTTGTGGCCTGCATGGCCTTGCTGGTTGTTGCCTGTGAGGGCCAGGGCAGCTCCGGCGGTGGCAGCAGTTCCTCAAGCACTGGCGGCGGTGGGGGAGGCGGCGGGGGCGGCGGCACGCCCAGCGCCACCGAGGCCCAGTACGCCCAGGATGTGCTGACGCTGGTCAATCAGGAGCGCGCCATGGCCTCGCCGCCGCGGGCGCCGTTGGCCTGGCATGCCGGGATGGCGCAGGTGGCGTTTGCCCACAGCGCGGACATGGCGGCGCGGGATTTCTTTGCGCACACCAACCCGGACGGCCAGAGCCCGTTTGACCGGCTGGCGGCGGCGGGCATCAGCTACAGCACGGCGGGCGAAAACATTGCGGCGGGGTATTCAACACCGGCGGCGGTGATGGCGGCCTGGATGGCCAGCACCGGGCACCGCAACAACATCCTGAACGGGGCGTTCACCGAACTGGGTGTAGGGGTCAAGCAGGGGGGCAGTTACGGCATATACTGGACGCAGGTGTTCCGTGCGCCGTGAAGTTGCTTGCGCCGGACGCAAGCACGTCTATACTTCGGTTACGCGTAGAAGGCTGGGTCTGGTCTGGAGGAGACCTGTCCCCTGTTTTTCGCGCGGTGGCCCTTCCCCATCCCCCGCGAATTTCGAAGCGCCTTGGAGAAGGCAATGAAGAGCCTGTTTGCGGTTGTGCTTGCGATCTGTGGCGGCGCGCTGTCGGCCCAGCTCAGCATCAGCACGGTAATCCACGAGCCCAGCCCCGCTGACGCCGGGACCTATCTGGCCAACCAGACCGTACCCAACCCGGACTACAACCCGCTGCAGCCCAACGGCCAGCCGCAGAACCTGCCGCTGATCGGCAACGGCAAGGGTATTCACAACGAACTGGACAGCGTCAGCGACGAGTTTTACGCCATTGCGGCCACCACCACGCACGACCTGGCGATTCTGACCAACAACAGTGGCGCCGACATCACCGTGGACCCGACCTCGCTGCAGATCGCGCAGATCCGGCCCAAGGTGACGGTGCCCCAGGCACCCGAACAGGCCAACCCCGGCATTCTGGTGGCGTACCCGCCCGACCCGTTTTCGAACACCAACTACACGATTGCCAACGGTGCCAGTTCGGTGCTGTGTCTGGTGCGCACCAAGTGGAAGTCTTCGCTGGATACCAGCCCGCGCGACTACATCATCACGATCCAGTTCAACAACGTGGCGACCGGCGGCGGGCCGGTGACGATTGACGCCCCGCTGTGGGTGCCCGAAGTCGGCGGCGGCAAAAGCGGCGGCGGCTGCACCACGGCCCACCGCGACCTGCCCGGCGGTGTGGCGCTGCTGGCCGGCGGCGGCCTGGTGGCGATTCTGACCCGCCGCAAACGGCTGCTGCGCCGGGTCTGAACCACCCTGATACCATCAAGGGGCCGGGCGATTGCCCGGCCCTTGTCTTTGTGTCCGCAAAGGCCTACGGCGTGATGGTCAGGGGTACGGCCTCGGCGCCGCCGCTGCCCAGCGCCGCCAGCAGCAGGTAGTTGCCGCCGCCGGCGGTGCCCAGTGCCGGGCCGTCGCTTGTGCCGTCGCTGTTGATGCCGGTCTGGGCGCCGAAGATCGGCGCGCCCACCAGCACGGGCTGGGTGGTGCCGCCGGTGACGGCGTACAGGTTGGTGTCGGCGGTGGTGAAAATGACGCCCTGGGCCCCGCCCACGGCGCCGGTGATGCCGGTCAGGGCGGCCAGTGTCAGTGTGCCGGCGACCGGCGTGGTCGAGCCCGCGGCCAGTGCGCGCACGGTCTGGGCGTTGAAGAAGCCCAGAATCAGCGTTTCCACAATGACCAGATAGCGTCCGGTGCTGCCGTCAAAGGCGCAGATGCCGCCGCCCAGGCTGGTCGAAAGTTCAAACGACGCCCCGGCCGCCGCGCCGGTGCCGGGCGTGACCAGACGGCCCACCACGCCGCTGCCGTCGTTGGCCGTCACCAGCGCCTCGTTGTTGGCCGCGCCCGCGGCCGCAAGACCCGCCAGCACCGCGTTGGTGTGGGCGGTAATCGCCGCCGATACCGCCGCGCCGGCAGGGGTGTAGCAGCGCACCAGCGTGTCCGTGCCCGACTGGAACGCGACCACGAAGTTGCCGCTGGCGGCGTTGTAGGCCACGCGCGGGGCCGTGCCCGTGCCGATACTGATGTCGGTGCCGGTGCCCGCGGTGTAGTCGTACAGCACCCCGTGCACGGCCGAGGTGCCGGCGTCGGTGCCGGTGGCGCCGACCACCAGAATCAGGCCGGAGGCCGAGGCCGCGGCGCGCACGCCCGCGCCGGGCGCAAGGTTAACCGAGGGCTCAAAGCTCTTCTGGGTTCCGGCGGCCAAGGTTGACGTGTCAAGGCTGACAAACTCGAGCGTGCGGTTGGTGGTGCCGGTGTCGGAAAGCCACCCGGCCACGTAGTCGGAGCCGTCAAACACGACAAAGCTTTCGTCGGCGGTGTCGGTGGTGGTTACGGCGGAAACCGCGCCCGCCGTGAAGGTACCGCCGCCGCCGGCGCCGCCGGCGGTGGTGGTAAAGGTGTAGTTCAGCGTCTTCACCGTGGGCGTCGTGCTGACCACGGTGCCGGTGATGGTGCCCGCGCCGACCTTGGTGGTGTTGTTATAGCTGGTAAAGGTCAGCGTCACACTGCCCAGTGTAGGCACGTCGCTGCTGAAGGTTTCGCCGCCTTCGGTCACGGTCAGAATGCGCCCGGCCGGATCCAGCGGGTTGGTCACGTCAAACGTCGAGTCGTTGAACGTGATCGGGTCCAGCGACCCGTTGGGAAACGTGTTGGGCATGACCACCGTGACCTGCACCGCCTGGGCCTGGTCGGTCAGCGTCATGGTGCGGATCGTGGCCACGTCGCTGATCGTGCCGCCCAGGGCCAGCGCCGCGGCGGCGCCGGTAGTCCAGGTGTAGTTGATGGCCAGTGTCGCGCTGCCGCCGCTTTGCTGTACCACGGTGCCCACCAGGCTGCCGCTGCTGTTGGCGCCGCTGAAGGTGTTGAGCTGCGCCACCACGCTGGCGGCGGCGTGATCGGTGGTGTAGGTGATGCCGCCGGTGGTCACGGTCAGCACGCGGTTGGTGGCGGCCAGCGGGTTGGATGCGTTGAAACTGGCATCGTTCAGCGTCAGCACCGTCGGCGGCGTGGTGGTGTCGGATGTGGGAATCGCCAGGTTGGCGCTGATGGTGGAACCCGAGTTGGCCAGTTGAAACACGGTAAACGTTGCCAGCGTGCTGATCGTGCCGGTAAGGGCAACCGGTGCCGGCGGCGTGGTTGTGCCGGTGCGGTTGGCCATCACCAGCCGCGAAAAGGCAGTCAACAGCGCGCGGGCGCGGCCGGGGTACACGTGGTTCCATTCGTCGTCGGGGTCCGGCGCGGCGGTCGTGAACGTGAGCTGTTTGGTGGTCGTGCCGTCAATCTTGAGTAACGCCAGATCCACCGGCCCGCGCCCGTCGTTGCCGGCCCGCCCGATGTCATAGCTGGTTTCAAACACCGCCGGCGGGTTCAGGTTCAGGCCGGTGGCGGCCGCGCCGTCGGGTTTGGTTACTTTGACCTCAAGCATGGGCGAATACAGGTCGCGCCCCTTGATGGAGGCGTTGACGACCTTCATTTCAACCTTGCTGCCGGGTTCGATCTGGCCGGTGCCGGTACCGATGGCCAGGGCGCTGATCTGCAGGCGCGCCAGTCCGATATCCAGCACCAGATCGTGGCCGGCCACGGCTGTGGCGGAATCTTTTTCGGGTTTGCTGCCGTCGTCAAAGCTGCAGGCGGCCAGTACGAAAACGAAACACAGGCATACGGCGGCGTAACGCATCCGGCGTCTCCGGTCGGTGGTGTTCAATAGTCGCAGTCCGCGGCGCGAACGTCACGCGCCGGACAAGCACTTGGAACGACTGGGTTTAGGCCAATGCTGGCGGAAAGCGCAAGGCGGTACGGCTTGACTTGCGGCGCGGGTGGGGTACCCTTACCCTTGAATGCCAGCAAATAGCGTACCCAAATTGGAATAATTCCGCTTGACAGCCTATCCTGAACCTCTCGCTAGACTTGTGGAAAACCTCAAGGCCCTGCCCGGCATCGGCACCCGCACGGCCGAACGGCTGGCCTTTCATTTGATCAAGCTCAGCGAAGATGAGGCCATGCAACTGGCCCAGGCGATCCGCGACGTGAAGCGGAACCTGACCCATTGCAGCCAGTGCTTTCACTTCACCGAAAAGGACCCCTGCCCGATCTGCAGCGACCCCCAGCGCGACAAGTCGCTGGTGTGTGTCGTGGAACAGCCCAAGGACCTGATGGCCTTTGAAAAGGCCGGCAGCTTCCGTGGCGTGTACCACTGTCTGCTGGGGCACCTGGCGCCGCTGGAGGGTATTGAGCCCGACGACCTGACGATCGGGCCGCTGCTCAAGCGCGCCGAGTCGGGCGGTATCCGCGAAATCGTGATTGCCACCAACCCCGACCTGGAAGGCGAAGGCACGGCGGTATACCTGCGCGACCAGCTTGCCGACGTGGCGCGGCGCAAGGGCATCAAAGTTACGCGCATTGCGCGCGGTGTGCCGGCCGGGGCCGAAATCGAAAGTGTCTCAAGCGCCATCCTTACCGACGCCATGACCGGGCGCCAGAGTTACGACGGAGGTCGCCCGTGAGCGGACCGGGCATGAGTCTGGACATGCGCATCGGCCAGCGCTTGGAACAGCGCCAGGTGCTGAGCCTGCAGACCATCCAGTCGCTCAAGATCCTGCAACTGGCCACGGCCGACCTGCAGCAACTGGTGGAGGACGAACTGCTGCAAAACCCCACGCTGGACACCGCCGAACCCGAGCCCGAGGCCGAAGCCCCGCCCGAATTGGCCGACAAGGGCGCCCAGCCCGAAACCGAGACGCCCACCACCGAATCCGGCGAGAGCTTCGACGACGTGATCGAGTACCTCGAGCGCAACACCGACGTCAACGAGTTTGTCAGCCGCAGCGGCCAGCCCCAGGACGGAGAGGAAGACCCCAAGACCGAAGCCTTCAACAACCTGGCCGCGCCCGGCCGCACCCTGGCCGACCATCTGCTCGAACAGTTGCGGCTCAAGGGCTACGACGAACTGGACTGGCCGTTGCTGGAACACCTGGTGCATTCGCTGGATCACCGCGGGTATCTGGAGTATCCGCTGGAAGACGTGGCCAAGGCCCTGCAGGGCAGGTACACCCTGGCCGAGGTGGAGTGGGCCCTGCACGAGATCCAGAAACTGGAGCCGCGCGGCGTGGGCGCGCGCAACCTGGCCGAGTGCCTGCTGCTGCAGGTGTCGCCGCAGGACCCGGATTACCCGCGGCTGCGCCGGCTGTTGACCGAGTTCTGGGACGACGTGCTGCGCAACCGTCTGCCGCGCATCGCGCGCGAAATGGACACCAGCCTCGAGGAAGTCAAGCTGCTGATTGACCTGCTGGGTACGCTCAACCCGCACCCCGGCACGCTGTATTCCGATGCCCCGACCCAGGCCGTGGTGCCCGACGTGATCGTCGAAGAAGACGAAAACGGCAGGCTGGTGGTGCGCGTCACGCGCGAAATGGTTCCGCGCCTGGCCATCAACCACGCCTATCTGCGCATGCTGCAGGAAAAGAAACACGACAAGGAAACCGCAGCGTTTCTCAAGGCCAAACTGAACCAGGCGCGCCAGTTGATCGAGGCGATTGACCAGCGCCAGAGCACGCTCGAACGCGTGGCCAACGCGATTCTGAAGCGCCAGGAAGAGTTCATGCGCGTGGGCATGACCGGGCTCAAGCCCATGAAGATGCAGGACATCGCCGACGAACTGGGCATTCACCACAGCACGGTCTGGCGCGCCGTGTACGGCAAGTACATGCAGACGCCCCAGGGCGTGTACGCCATGAACGAGCTGTTTACCGGCGGCCTGCCCAGCAGCGAAAGCGACGTGAGCCGTGAAGCGGTCAAACTGAAGGTCAAGGAAATCATTGACGGCGAAGACCGCAAACGCCCGCTGTCGGACATGGCGATTGCCAAAAAGCTGGAAGAACTGGGCATCCAGGCCAGCCGCCGCGTCGTCACCAAGTACCGCGAAGAATTGGGCATTGCCGACAGCCGCGTGCGCCGCGAGCACTGACGCGGGCTCAACGCCCGCGCGCCGGGGCGTCCTTCGGTTTTTCCAGCGGGTTGCGGCCCTGGCCGTCACTGACGGGGCATTCGGGCAGGGCCCGCAGCATGCGTTTACCGTAGCCCTTGCGTACCACGCGCGAGTCCAGAATCACCACCGTGCCGAAGTCGTCCTTGCGCCGGATCAGCCGCCCGAAACCCTGGCGCAGCTTGATTGTGGCCTCGGGCACCATGTAATCGTTGAAGTCGCTGCCGCCGGCGCGGGCCACTTCTTCCATGCGCGCCGCGACCAGCGGGTCGGAAGGCACCGGAAACGGCAGACGCACCAGAATCACGGTGGTCAGGGCCTCGCCGGGCACGTCCACGCCCTGCCAGAAAGTTTCCACGCCGAACAGCACCATTTTCGTGCCCTGCCGGAAGCGTTCCAGCATCTTCACGCGCGACATGCCGTCGCCCTGGCGCAGCGGCGTGAAGCCGCCGAACGAAAGCTGCGCGTGCGTGGCGTCGTAGACCTTGCGCATCTGTTGCAGGCTGGTGAACAGCACAAACACGCCGCCGCGCGAACGTTTCACGGCGGCGATCACTTCTTCGTTGACGCGCCGGTCGTAGTCGGGGTTGTTGCCGCCTTTGGCCGGCGGCTCGGGCAGGTCAGGCACCACGATCTGGGCGTGTTCGCGAAAGTTGAACGGACTGCCAAGCTGCACCTGTTCGGCGCGGTCTGTCGGCACGCCCAGCCGGCCCGTGATGTAGTCGAAGTTGCCCGGCCCGGTGGCCAGCGTGGCGCTGGTCAGCACCACGCTGCGGCAGCGGTCGAACAGCAACTGTTGCAGTGTCGCGCCCACGTGCACCGGGGCGGCGCGCAGTTCGATGTTCTGTTCGCGCGCGCCGGTGTTGGTTTCCACCCAGTAGACCTGGCCTTCACGGTCCTGGGCGTTGAACGAGTCCAGGGCCAGCGCGTACTCCAGCACGCGGTTCATGCCGGCTTCAATTTCAAGTTTGTCTTCTTCACTGCGCGCGCCCAGCGCGCCTTCCCTGAGCGCAAGCACCAGGGCACGCAGGGCCTGGCCGGCCTCTTTGGGAAACAGCCCGGGTTCGCGCACGCGCGCGGGCATTTCGCGCTGGGCCGCGGCCCATTTTTCGACCTCAAGAAAGTAACGCTCGCCGGCGTCTTTGGCCGCGCGCAGTGCCTCAAAGGCGCCGCGCAGCCAGTCAAAGCGCACCAGCAGCCCCTTGTTGCGCCGCGCGTTGTAAACCTGGCCCAGCGCGAAGTGGAACCCCAGCTTGGTCACCCGCAGGCCCAGGTGTTCGCTGGCGTAGCGTTCCAGGTCGTGGGCCTCGTCCACAATCAGGTACCGGTAGTCGGGCAGGTAATGGACGCCCGCGGCCTTGAGCGCCAGATCGGCGCACAGCAGGGCGTGGTTCACCACCAGGATGTGGCTGTTGTAGATGCGCCGTTTGGCGCGCTGGTAGAAGCACTTCTTCTCATAGTTGGGGCACTGGCGGCCCATGCAGTTGTTGCGGTCGCTCTGCACCATGGACCAGACTTCGTGCGAGGGCTCAAAGCCCATGCCGGCCAGCGACCCGTCGTCGGTTTCTTCGGCCCACTGGCGCAGCCGCAGCAGTTCGCGCCGTTCGTCGCCCGCGGCCACCAGTTCGCCCTCGGTGCGCAGGGCCAGATCCAGCCGCCGCAGGCTGACGTAGTTGCCGCGGCCTTTGGCCAGCACCGCCGTGAACTCCTGTTCAAGCACGCCGCGCAGAAACGGAATGTCCTTGCCGAACAACTGTTCCTGCAGCGCGATCGTGCCGGTGCTGATCACCACCGGGCGTTCGTCGGGCTTGCCGCTGACGGCGCGCTGGATCGCGGGCACCAGATAGGCAAAGGATTTGCCCACGCCGGTGCCGGCCTCGACCACCAGGTGCCGGTCGCCGGCAAAGGCGGTTTCGACGGCGCGGGCCATGGCCAGTTGCTGGGGCCGGTCTTCGTAACCGCCCAGGCGTTGGGCCACGGCGCCGCCGGGGCCAAGGATGGTGTCCACAAAACTCATGCCGCGAGTGTAACAGGCCGCGCGACAGTCCGGGGCCTGTGGGGCGTTTCGGGAAAGCCGGGCTACTTTTTGCGGCGCAGCAGGCGGAACCAGCTTGCGGTCTCGCGCCAGACGCTTTTGAAATTTGCCATCAGCCCGCGCTTTTTGAACCGTGCCTCAAGCAGATCCAGCAGTTTGCGCGTCACGGGGTCGTCGGGCATGATCGCGCTGGCGCGCTGGGCGTACTTGAGGGCTTCGTCCAGCCGGTTGTTTTCCATCAGCGCGGCGGCGTAGTTGGTCATGGCGGTGGGGTCGTCCGGCGCGGTGTCAATGGCGCGCTGGGCGTGTTCCAGCGCGCGGTCCGGGCGTCCCAAAGCCGAGTTCACCAGCGTCAGTTCCTTGTGCAGGCCGGGCAGTTCGTGATCGCGGTCCAGTGATTCGAATGTGGTCAGTGCCTGTTCGAACTTCTGCTGGCGCCGCAGGCTGACGCCCAGAAAGTAGTGCGCCTCCCAGAAATCCGGAAACGAAGCCGTCAGCGCCGCCAGCCCGCGTTCGGCCTCGGCGGCGTCGCCGCTGAGCGCCACGTCGGCCAGGCGGCGGAACTCGGCTTCGGCCTGGGGGTGCATGGCATAGCGCCGCTGGCGCGCCACCAGCGCCTCGATCTGCGAAACACCGGCGCACAGTTCGGCCTGTTCCAGCGCCTTCAGCGCGCGCTTGTGGCGGCCAAGCTGGTTGAGCGAACTGGCCAGCAGCACATGCGCGATCGCGTCGCCGGGGTATTCAGCCGCGTAGCGTTCGGCCGTGGCGCAGGCGGTTTCGTGCATGCGGTTGACCACAAAGAACTCGGCGGCGTCGGCAAACACCTCGCGCGGCAGGCTGGGCGCGCCCAGCAGCGCCTCGTACTGGGCGGCCGCGCCCTGCACGTTGTTTTCGCGCCGGTACAGATGCGCCAGATGCAGCCGCGCCGGCACCGAATGCGCGTCAAGCTTGATTGCCTGCTGCCACAGTCTTTCGGCCACGCGCGATTCGCCCAGCGCGGCGCTGGAACTGCCGGCCTCGACGATTGCGTCCACCTTCAGGTGTTCGGCCTGCATGGCCAGGCTCAGCACGCGCTGGGCCTCGGCGTGGCGGCTGGCCTGGTTGAAGGCCTTGCCGGCCAGAAGCGCGGCGTGCATGCGGTCCTGGGCGGTGGGGGCCTCAAGCTTGCCCTTGATCAGCAGACAGAATGACCGCGCCGCCAGATCGGGCTTGTCGGCCAGCAGCAGCAACTGGCCGCGCACGCGTTCGGATTTCCAGTCGCGGCCGGTGTATTTGACCACGGCCTCGATTGCTTCGGCGGCCGGGCCCGGCTGAAAGCCGCGCTCGAGCACCGCCACGGTCGCCAGTTCGCCCAGGCGGTCGCGCGCGCTGGCAAAGGCCGGGTCCAGCCGCGCGGCCTCCAGTGCCGGGGCGTAGATATCCTGTTCGTCGCGGTCCAGTGCGCCCAGTTCGGCCGCCAGCTTGAGCGCGCGGGTGATCAGCAGGTTCAGCCAGGCCTGAAAGTTTCCGGTGCGCGTCTGGTAGGGCTCGCGCGGTGCAAGACCCAGGGCCGCGGCCAGTTCTCCAAACAGGCGCGGGGCCTCGGCGGCAAAGTTGCCGGCGTTCAGTTCGCGCTCCAGGCTGGCCGCGGCAAAGGCGCCGGGCACGTCGGTGACCAGAAAGCTGCCCTCCAGCGCGCGGGCGGTGTCGCCCTCAAGGTTCACGCGGATCGAGCCGCTGGCGACCAGTCCGATCGGCTCGATTTCGGTTTCGTCGTCGCCCGCGTCGGCCCCGCGCATCAGTTCGACCAGTTCGGCCACGTTGGCGGGCGTCAGTTCGGTCTGGTAGTTCACCAGCCTGCGCCAGGCGCCGTCTTCTTCGGTCTGGGCGCTGGTCAACAGCGGTACTTCGGAATCGCCGGCACGCAGCCATTCGGCCAGTTCCAGCGACAGGCCCTGGGCGATGCGCGCGCTGCGGTCATCGTCGCTGCGGCTGGCAAAGGGAACGATCGCCGGGTTGCGGGCCATGGGCGCATTGTAACGCCGCGCGGGCGGGGATTCACCGCTACCCTTTGGCCAGTTGCGCAAAGGCCGCGTCGGCGGCCGCCAGCGTCGCGTCAATGTCCTTGAAGGTGTGGGCGTTGCTGATGAACCAGGCCTCGAACTGGCTGGGCGGCAGGTACACGCCCAGTCCGCGCATCAGGGTGTGAAAGCGCGCAAAGCGCGCGGTGTCGCTGCGTCTGGCGCCTTCCAGATCGCGCACCGGCCCCTGCTGGAAGAACGGCGTGAGCATGGACCCGCAGCGCGCGATATACAGCGGAATCTTGTGTTTCTCGGCGCACTCCTGCAGCCCCGCGGCCAGCCGCGCCGAAAGCACTTCCAGCCGGCGATAGATGGCGGGCGTGTTCTTCAACTGCGTCAGCACGGCGATGCCGGCGCTGACCGCCACCGGGTTGCCCGACAGCGTGCCGGCCTGGTACACCGGGCCGTCCGGCGCGACCGTGGCCATGATGTCGGCCCGGCCGCCAAAGGCCGCCAGCGGCATGCCGCCGCCGATCACCTTGCCCAGCACCGTCATGTCGGGGTGAATGTCAAACAGGCGTTGCGCGCCGCCCCAGGCGACGCGGAACCCGGTCATCACTTCGTCCAGAATCAGCAGCGCGCCGGCCTCGCGCGTGATGGCAGCCAGCGATTCCATGTAGCCGCGCGTGGGCAGAACCACGCCCATGTTGCCGGCCACGGGCTCGATGATCGTGCAGGCAATGCGGCTGCCGTGCTGGCTGAACGCGCGCTCGACGGCGGCAACATCGTTGTAGGGCAGAACGATGGTCTCCGCGGCGACGGCGGCGCTGACGCCGGCGCTGTCGGGCCGGCCCAGTGTCAGGGCGCCGCTGCCCGCGCTGACCAGCAGGCTGTCCACGTGCCCGTGGTAGCAGCCGGCGAATTTGACCACCAGGTCGCGGCCGGTAAAGCCGCGCGCCACGCGCAGCGCGCTCATCACGGCCTCGGTGCCGCTGCTGGTCAGGCGCACGCGCTCGCAGCCGTTGAGTGACTCACACAGCAGCCTGGCCAGTGTGGTTTCGCTTACCGTCGGGGCGCCGAAGCTGGTGCTGGCGCGCGCGGCCCGTGAAATTGCCGCCAGCACGGGTTCGGCGGCGTGGCCCAGAATGTGCGGCCCCCAACTGCCCACATAGTCAATGTATTCCAGGCCCTCAATGTCCGTCACGCGCGAGCCATAGCCCGCGGCAAAGAACAGCGGCGTTTCGCCCACGGCGCGAAACGCGCGCACCGGGCTGTTTACGCCCCCGGCGATGTACTGCCGGGCCTCGTCAAAGGCCTCTTTGTTGGTGGCCATGGCGGGAATCTAGTGTGCCGGGGCGGGGCTGGCAACAGGCCCCGGTCCGGCGACTGGCGCAAACGATTCGTCGTCCAGAAAGTCCCAGTACCTGTGGCGCAGGGTTTCGTCGCCCTGCGGGTGAGTCAGTGGCCGGCGCAGGACATTCAGGTCAAAGACCCGCGGGTTGGCCTGGTTGCCTTGGCGCCACAGTTCCAGATGCCGCGCCAGTTTCGCCCCGCCGCCGTCAAGCCCGCGTGACCTGGCGCGGGCCAGCAGTTCGTCGCCCCGGGCCAGGTCGCCGTTTTCATAGGCCGCCAGAGCCCGCGCCGCCAGATGGTGACCCCGGGGCCACGGCCAGGCCGCCCAGGCCGCGCCGGCAAGCACCGCCAGGCCCAGCACCGCCGCCGCAAGGTGGTGGTACAGGTCAGTGCGGCGGGCGTAACGCAGTTCAAAGTACAGACCCAGCAGCGCCCCCGGCACAAAGCCGCCCACGTGGCCCAGCAGGCTGATGCCCGGCCGCAGGCTGATCCACACACCGAACAGCAGCCAGATCAACAGGTGCCGTGCCATAGGAATTTCGGCCAGCCCGCGCAGACTGCCGGCCTTGGCCAGAAAGAAACCCAGCACCGCGCCGAACAGGCCGTAGGCCGCGCCCGAAGCGCCCAGCATCGGCGTGGCCGGGTCATAGAACACCAGGCCAAGCGTGTTGCCGGCCAGCAGGGCGGCCACATAGACCGCGCAGAATACGCGCCAGCCCAGCCGGCGTTCCAGAATCACGCCCAGCACCCAGATGCCGTAACAGTTCATGCCCAGGTGCAGAAGGTCAGCGTGGGCAAACCCGGCGCCTGCCACGCGCCAGGGCTGGCCATAGCTGACATCAATGGCGCGCGCCCACAGCAGGCGCTCGTACAGCCCGCCGGTGGCAATGTCGCCCGCCGCCACGGCGATGTTCAGCCCGATGGCGACCAGCGTGGCCGGCGGCGTGTACTGGGTGTTATAGCGCAGCACCGCCACGCTAGGCTTCCGCGACCTCGGCGCGCAGCCGCTTTTCTTCCTTGTTCGGCAACACGTCGGCGTCCAGCGCCGCGTACTGGCTGGTCACGACCTTGTGAAACCCCAGACCCGCCACCATTTCGGCATTGTCGGTGCACAACTGGATCGGCGCGGCAGTAAAGCGGGTGTTTTTCTGGGCCTTGCAGGCGGCGGCCATCTTTTCACGCAGGCGTTTGTTGGCTGCCACGCCGCCGGCCAGGGCCACGGATTTGCAGCGTGCCCGTCGTGTGCTGGACAACGTGGCGCGCACCAGAATGTCCACTGCCGCCTCCTGAAAGCTGGCGGCAATGTCGGCCAGCGGCAGCCGCACGCCCAGGGTGCGGGTTTCGCTGCGCGGGATCGGCGTTTCCGGCGTGGCCAGGGCGCGGCCGCTGTTGCGCTGGGCCTCGACGATGAAGCCGCGCTTGCGCAGATCGTTCAGCACCGCGGTCTTGAGCCCTGAAAAGCTGAGTTGCAGCCCGTCGGGCCCGGCGTCGCCGCGCGGATAAGCCACGGCGTCGGGGTTGCCGCCCAGGCTGGTCATCTGGATCGCCGGCCCGCCGGGAAAGCCAAGCCCCAGCAGCGCCGCGACCTTGTCGAAACATTCGCCGGCCGCGTCATCCAGCGTGCGCGTGATCAGCGAGTGTTCCAGCGGGCCTTCGGTGTAAAAGATGTCGGTGTGCCCGCCGCTGACGACTACCGAAACATGCGGGTAGTCAAGCTCGGGGTCGGCCATGTGCGCGGCGTAAATGTGCGCCTCGATGTGATCCACGGTGACCAGCGGCTTGGACAGTGCCCAGGCCAGACCCTTGGCGGTGCTGAGCCCGATGTACAGGCTGCCGACCAGGCCGGGCTGGTTGGTCACGGCAATCGCGTCCACGTCGCGCAGGGCGCAGCCGGCCTCCTTGCAGGCGTGTTCGATCAGTGGCAGCAGCGTTTCGTAGTGCACGCGACAGGCCACTTCAGGCACGATGCCGCCGTACTTGGCGTGCAGCTTTTCCTGGCTGGAGCGCGCGGCGGCGCGGATGCGCTGGCCGTCTTCGACCAGCGCCACGCCGGTGTCATCGCACGAGGATTCAATACCCAGAATCAGCATGGCGTGATTGTGCGCCCGCGGCGCGGGCTTGACCAGTGCCCGGCGCGACTATTGCGCCCCGATCGGTCCCTTGCCGATGCCCAGCAGCCGGATGTTGAGTTCGGCCGCGCGTTTGCGGTCCAGACAGTTGCGGCCGTCAAACACGATCGGCACGCGCAGCGAGGCCTTGACCTTGGCCAGGTCCAGTTCGCGGTACTGCGGCCATTCGGTGCACACGGCCAGGGCGTCGGCGCCCGCACAGGCGTCAATGGCGTCGCGGGCGTAGTACAGGTCGGGGTGAACCTTGCGCGTGTTGGGCATGGCCACGGGGTCATGCACGCGCAGTTTCGCGCCGGCTTTTTTCAGCATATCAATCAGCCGCAGCGCCGGCGCCTCGCGCAGGTCGTCGGTGTTGGGTTTGAACGCCAGACCCCAGATCGCGATCGTCTTGTCGTTCAGCACCCACAGCTCGCTTTCCATCTTTTCATAGAAGCGCTGCAACTGGCTCTTGTTGGTGTCGCTGATCAGCCGGATCAGCGATGCGTCCACGCGCAGCTCTTCGGCAATGTGCGCCAGCGCGTCCACGTCTTTGGGAAAGCAGCTTCCGCCGTAACCGATGCCGGCGTTCAGAAAGTGCCGCCCGATGCGGTGGTCCAGACCCATGCCGTGCACGACCTGTTCGACATCGGCGCCGCTGGCCTCGCACAGCCGGGCCAGCCAGTTGGCAAAGGTGATCTTGAGGGCCAGAAAACTGTTGCTGGCGTGCTTGATCAGTTCGGCGCTGCCCACGCTGGTGACGACGATCGGGCAGTTGAACCCGGCGTAAATCTCGCGCAGCAGGGCTTCAGCCTTGGCGCTGTCCACGCCGATCACGACGCGGTCGGGCTTGAGCGTGTCTTCAATCGCCGTGCCTTCGCGCAGAAATTCGGGGTTGCTGGCCACGTCGAACTGCGCGTCGCCCTTGACGTAGCGCGCGATTGTGCGCTTGAGCCGCTCGCCGGTCTGGATCGGCACGGTGCTTTTTTCGATTACCAGCCGGTATTCCTTCAGGTTTTCGGCGATCGTCTGGGCGGCCTTTTCAATATAGGTCATGTCGGCCTTGCCGCGCGGGGTGCTGGGCGTGCCCACGCAGATGAAGATGGCCTGGCCGAACTCGACGGCGTCTTCGGTGCGGCCGGAGAACTTCAGGCGGCCCGTCGCCAGGTGCTTTTGCAGCAACTCGTTCATGCCGGGTTCATAAAACGGCGACTCGCCCTTCTTCAGGCGCGCCAGCTTTTCGGTGTCGTGGTCCACGCACAGCATCTCGTGGCCCTTTTCGGCAAAGCACACGCCGGTAACCAGGCCGACGTGCCCCGATCCAATCACGGAAAGTTTCATGCGTTCAGGCTCCTGCGCGCCAGCCTAGAAACGGCTGGGCCCGAGACCATAGCGCGCGTGACCCGGCTGTGAAATGCCCGTTAGAGTGGCAATAACGATGAACAGAAAGCTTGACCCGGGGGCAATCGGCGCGAAACTGCGGCCATGCGTTGAGTCCGTTCCATAAGGGCGTTGCCCTTCACGTGAGTTCGCCGCGCCATCTCGTGTCAGGTGCGGCAGTACGTTTCTTTCCTTCTACCATAGTTCGCGGCGGGTCCTGACCTGCGCGCGACGCAGAATCAGGAGCCTGTCATGGCGCACATTTACGGCTTGAACGCCGACCAGCAGAAACTTGTGGACGCCGCGAGCGCGGTTGCACGGGATGTTCTCAGCAAACACGCCGCCGACGTTGACCGTAACGCCCGCTTCCCCAAAGAAAGCATCGAAGCCCTTGGCAAGGCCGGTCTGATGGGCCTGTGCATTGCCGCCGAGTTCGGCGGCAAAGGCCAGCCGCCGCGTACCTTTGCCGCCGTGGCCGAGGAACTGGCCAAAGAATGTGCCAGCACGGCGATGGTGTACGTGATGCACGTGACGGCGGCCCAGCAGATTGGCGCCAGCGGCGCGCTCAAGGACAAGGCCGCGATTCTCAAGGATGCGGCGGCGGGCCGGCACCTGACCACGCTGGCGTTCAGTGAAAAGGGTTCGCGCAGCAATTTCTGGGCCCCCAGTTCAGGCCTGGTGGCCGACGGCGCGAATTTCAAGACCGACGCCAGCAAGAGCTGGGTGACTTCGGCCAGGGCCGCCAACAGCTACGTCAGCAGCGCGCGCATGCCGGGCGCTGCGTCGCCTCTGGCCAGCACGCTGTATCTGGTGCGCAACGGCCGGCCGGGGGTCGAGGTGCAGGGGGCATTCACGGGTGTGGGTCTGCGCGGCAACGATTCGGCGCCGGTGGCGCTCAAGGGCTACAGCGTGCCTGCGGGTGACCTGCTTACGGAAAACGGCAAGGGCGCCGACGGCATGCTGCAGGTTGTGCTGCCCTGGTTTGTGGTGGGCACGGCGGCCATGAGTCACGGTCTGTCTCTGAAAGCGATTGAACTGACCAGCGGGCACCTGCAGGGCGCGGGGATTGACTTCACGTCGCAGAAGCTGCGTGACCTGCCCAACCTGCGGGCGCGACTGGCCGACATGGCCGTGGCCACCGACCGTTCGCGCGCGCTGCTGGGCTACACCGTGGGCGAGATGGAAAAGCCCGACGCCATGACGCCGCTGCGTGTGCTGCAAAGCCGCCGCAGCGCCGTGGACACGGCCGTTTATGTCACCGATCTGGCCATGAAAGCCTGCGGCGGCGCGGCGTTCAGCCATCACCTGCCCGTGGAACGGCTGTTCCGCGACGCCCGCGCGGGCTGGGTGATGGCCCCCACGGTGGATCACCTGGACGACTTCATGGGCAAGGCGCTGACCGGGTTGCCGTTGTTCTGAAACAGGAGCCAGTATGGCTGACAACACGATTCTTCTGGGCGCCGTGGCCTACGACGCCAAGGTGGTGCCGATCTGGGAGGGCATCCGCGAGCACTTCCGCAAGCAGGACGTGCCGATGGATTTCTGCCTGTTCAGCAACTACGAACGCCAGGTCGAGTCGCTGCTGGCAGGGCACATTGACATTGCCTGGAACACGCCGCTGGCCCACGTGCGGGTGCGCAAGCGCACCGGCGGCAAGTCGCTGAGTCTTGGCATGCGCGACAGCGACCGCGACTTTCGTTCCCGCGTGATCGTGCGCAGGGACGCGGGCATCAGGACCATCCGGGATCTGGCCGGCAAAACCCTGGCCGTGGGCAGCCGCGACAGCACCCAGGCGCGAATTCTGCCGCTGCACTTTCTCAAGGCTGAAGGTCTTGACCTGTCAACGGTCAAGCTGCTGGCCTTTGACACCGACGTGGGCAAGCACGGCGACACGGGCACCAGCGAACTGGACGTGCTCAAGGCCCTGCACGAAGGCCGTGCCCAGGCCGGCACGGTGGGGGATCTGATCTGGGTGCTGGAACAGGCCGCCGGTCGTGTGGACACCGCGCGGCTGGAGGTGCTGTGGACCACGCCGGGGTTTGATCATTGCATGTTCGACGCGCTGCCGACGTTGAACCCGGGCAAGGTCGAGGCGTTCAAGAAGGGCCTGTTCGCCATGAAATGGGAAAACCCGGAACACCGGCGCATTCTGGAACTGGAAGGGCTGAAGCAGTGGATGCCGCCGCGCGAGGAAGGCTATGCCAGCCTGGTGGCGGCCCTGGATGAACAGAAGGGCTGGTAGTGGCAACACAGGCGGCATTGGCCATTGACGGCGGTGACCTGCCCTTTGGCGGCGGGCTGCTGGCGCTGGTGCGACCGGCATTGAACCTGCTTCAGCCCGGCGGTGTTCTGGCCGTACATTCGCGCGCGCCGGGCATTGCCGACGAGTTCTTCACCTGGTGCAAGGTTGAACACCACGAACTTATCGAGGCCGCGCCGCAGGCGGGTTTTACACGCCTGCTGATCCGCAAGGGCAGTCTGGGCGCGCCGCGCGGCGGCATGGAGCACGGCCTGGACCTGCCCGTTGTGCAGGGCAGGCTGGACGCTGCAACGGTTCTGAACACTGTTCCGTTTCCGCCCGCGGCTGACCCGGCCGTTGGCTTTGCGCCGCGCGGCGCGCGTGTGGAGCCCGGCGGCCCGGTGTATCCGTTTACGCTGAACGAGCGCGACCACGTCGCGCCCCCCGACGTGGCCCAGCTTTACGACCAGGCCGTCAACGCCCAGTGGAACGCCGAAACCGACATTGCCTGGGACCGTATCAGGCCGCTGCCGCCGGCCCTTCAGCAGGCGGTTGGTCAGATCATGACGTTTCTGGCCGAAAATGAGCTGTCGGCGCTGTACGTGCCAAGCCGCTTCATCGCGCGGATTCACCCGGCCTATGTCGAAGTCGGCATGTTTCTTTCCACCCAACTGGCCGACGAAGCCCGGCACATAGACGTGTTTCTCAAGCGCGCCCGCAAGGGCGGCGGCGGCCTGGGCATCAGCCACGCCACCACCAGCGCCAGTCTGCACTCGCTGCTGGTGCTGGAGGATTTTACCGAGGCAGCGTTTCTGTTGAGCGTGCTGGGCGAGGGCACGTTTCTGGACCTGCTGCGGTTTATCGAGGATCACGCGCCGGACGAAGTAACGGCCGAAATCGCGCGCCGCGCCCGGGCCGACGAAACCCGCCACGTGCACTTCGGCATGAGCCACGTCAAGCACGCGCTTCAGCATGACCCGTCACTGTATGGTCGTCTGGAGGCCGCCGTGCGCAGGCGCAGCGCGACGCTGGCCGGGGTGGGGGGCGTGCCGGCGGCGGTCCAGGATGCGCTGACGATTCTGGCGGCGCGCGGGACTGATCCGGTGTCGGTACGCGCGGGCCATGAACGGTTCCGCGAGCTGCTGGCGGTGATGCATGAAAACCGCGTGAAACGGCTTCGCAATGCGGGTTTCAGCGCCGAGCAGGCGGGCACGTTGAGCGACCTTCACACCCCCAACTTCATGTAACGGCACGGCACTTTCGGCCCGCTGTTCCTGTGACGAATCAAACAGGACAAGTAAGTCTGGTTTGCACTTGACGCCGACATTGGATAAGCGGATAGTGAAGTCCTAGAAAGCCAACCAGGGAGAACGTCATGCACCGCAACCCCAGACAGGCAAACCAGGCCGCGAACCAGGGCATGTCCCGGCGCGACTTTCTGCGGCTGGCCGGCGCGTTCGGGCTGGTCACGATTGCCGGCGAAGCGGTTTCGGCCAACTTCCGCCAGCTTGAACCCGTGGCCGTGGACAACCCCCTGGGCACCTACCCCAACCGCGGCTGGGAAAAAATCTACCGCGACATCTACAAGACCGACGGCAGCTTTGTCTTTTTGTGCGCGCCCAACGACACCCACAACTGCCTGCTCAAGGCCTATGTCAAGAACGACGTGGTCGTGCGCATTGAACCCAGCTACGGCTATGGCAAGGCCACAGACCTTGCCGGCAACAAGTCCAGCCACCGCTGGGATCCCCGCGCCTGCCAGAAGGGGCTGGTGCTGGGCCGTCGCATCTACGGCGACCGGCGCGTCAACGGCGCCTACATCCGCAAGGGGTTCAAGGAGTGGGTGGACGGCGGTTTCAAGCGCGACCCGGTCACCGGCGCCGCGCCGAAAGAACTGATGCGCCGCGGCTTTGATTCGTGGGTGCGTGTCACGCACGAAGAGGCCTACCGTTATCACGCCAGGGCGCTGGAAAACATTTCGCGTACCTACAGCGGTGATCAGGGCCGCAAGTATCTGGAAGCCCAGGGGTACGACCCGGACATGATTGCCGCCGCCGAGGGCGCGGGCACACGCACCCTGAAGTTCCGGGGCGGCATGGCGCTGCTGGGCGCGGTGCGGCTGTTCGGCCACTATCGCCTGGCCAACAGCATGGCCCTGCTGGATGCACACATCCGCGGTGTCGGGCCGGATAAGGCCAGGGGCAGCGGCGGCTTTGACAGCTACACCTGGCACACCGACCTGCCGCCGGGCCACCCGATGGTCAGCGGCGAGCAGACCAACGACTTTGAGCTGCACGACGCCGAAAACGCCAACGTGCTGATCGCCTGGGGCATGAACTGGATCGCCACCAAGATGCCCGACAGCCACTGGCTGACCGAGGCGCGGCTCAAGGGCACGCGCACCGTGGCCGTCACGGTGGAATACAGCGCGACCGCCAGCAAGTGCGACGACGTGATTGTGATCCGGCCCGGCACCGACCCGGCGTTCGCGCTGGGTGTGGCCCAGTCCATGATCCAGCAGGACCTGATTGACAAAAACTTCGTGCGGCGCTTCACCGACCTGCCGGTGCTGGTGCGTATGGATACGCTGCAGCCCCTGGACCCCAGTGATCTGTTCCAGGGCTATACCCAGTCCGAGCCCTCGAACTGGACCACCCTGATGAAAGAGGGCGACAAACGCCCCTACGCCGTGGACCAGAAGCAGTCGTACATCCCGGCCAACCTCAAGGATCGCATCCGCGACTTCGTGATGTGGGACGCCCGTCAGGGCAAACCCGTGCCCGTCACGCGCGACCACGTGGGCGAGCACTTTGACAAGCTGGGCATTGAGCCCGCGCTGGAGGGCACCTTCAGCGTGCAACTGACCGACGGCACCCAGGTCGAAGTCCGCACCGTCTTTGACTTGACGCGTCAATATCTCGACCAGAACATGACCCCCGAACAGGTCGAAAAACTGACCTGGGCGCCCGCGGCCGCCACGCGCGACCTGGCCAAACGTATTGCCCAAAGCGGCGGGCGCACGCTGGTCGCCTGCGGCATGGGCCCCAACCAGTTCTTCAACAACGACCTGAAAGACCGCGCGATCTGGCTGGTGCTGGCTCTGGCGGGCTCGCTGGGTCGCCACGGCGGCAACATCGGCAGCTATGCCGGCAATTACAAGTCCACGGTGTTTGCGGGCATCCCGGTGTATGTCACCGAAGACCCCTTCAACCCTCAGCTTGACCCCGACGGCAAGGTCACCAGCCGCTACTGCCTGCGCTATGAAAGTCTGCACTACTGGGCCAACGACGAACGCCTGATGAAGGCCGGCGACAAGAAAATCACAAAGGGCGGCCACGTGCCCACGCCGACCAAGGCCATCTGGCAGGCAAACTCGAACTCCAGCCTGGGCAACATCAAGGGCCACTACGATGTGGTGTTCAACACCCTGCCGCGCAGCGAGTGCGTGGTGTACAGCGAATGGTGGTGGACGGCCTCCTGCGAGTACAGCGATATCGTCTACGGCGTGGACAGTTGGGCCGAAATGAAGAAGCCCGACATGACGGCCAGCAACACCAACCCGTTCTTGCAGATTTACCCCGACACGCCGCTCAAACGCGTGGGCAACACCGTAACCGACCACGACACGCTGGCGGGTGTGGCGGCCGAACTGGCCAAACTCACGGGTGACGAGCGCTTCAACCAGATGTTCAGGTTCTTCCGCGAGAACCGCTGCGACGTGTACCTGCAGCGCATCCTGGACGCATCGCCCATGGCGCGTGGTTACAGGTTTGCCGACCTGATCAAGACGGCCAAGACCGGCACGCCGGCGCTGATGAACTCGCGCACCTACCCGCGCGTGAACAGCTACGAGCAGGTGCACGAATCGCGCCCGTGGTACACGCGCACCGGCCGTCTGGAGTTCTACCGCCCCGAAACCGAGTTCATCGAGGCCGGCGAAAACCTGATCGTGCATCGCGAGCCCAGCGACAGCACCTTCCATGAACCGTGCGTGATCGTGGCCGCCGAGCACCCGGCCATCCGGCCGATGCGGCCCAAGGACTGGGGCTTCAGCCCTGAGCAGCGCGACCACATCACGCGCCAGATGCGCAATGAAACGCTCAGTGTGGACGCCACGCTCAGGAGCAAGCACCCGCTGATAGACCGGCAGTTCCGGTACATCTTCCATACGCCCAAGTACCGCCACGGATCGCACACCACGCCGATTGACACGGACTACATGCAGCTTCTGTTCGGGCCCTTTGGCGACATCCACCGCCGCGACAAGCGCATGCCCGGTGTGGGCGAGATGTACGTGGACATCAACCCCCAGGACGCCAAAGAACTGGGCATTGAAGACGGCGATTACGTCTGGATTGACGGCGATCCCAACGACCTGCCGTTCCGCGGCTGGGACAAGCCCGAGCGCGCCCACGAGTACAAAGTCGCGCGCCTGATGGCCCGCGCCCGTTACTACCCCGGCACGCCGCGCGGCGTCACACGCATGTGGTTCAACGGCTACATGGCCACGCCCGGCAGCGTCAGGGGTCACGAGAGCCGCCAGGACGGCCTGGCCAAGAACCCCGAGACCAACTACCAGGCCATGTTCCGCTACGGCGGGCACCAGAGCCTGACCCGCACCTGGCTCAAGCCCACGCACCAGACCGAAAGCATGGTCTACCGTGCCCTGTTCGGGCACGTGCTGGGCAGCGGCTTTGCCGCCGACGTGCATTGCGTGGGCGGGGCCCCGCGCGAGGCGATTGCCAAAATTACCAGGGCCGAACCGGGCGGTCTGGGCGGAAAGGGTCGCTGGCGGCCTGTCGAGCTGGGCCTGCGCCCCAGCAACGAAAGCGAAGTGATGAAGAAGTACCTGGCCGGAAAACTCGGAGCCTGACGAACCACGGAGGATGCCATGCCCAAGGTCTATAACTGGCAACTCGGCCGCGAGATGGACTATCCCTACGCGGGTGTGCGCCCCAGGCGTCAGGTCGCCATGATCATGGACACGAACAAGTGCATTTCGTGCCAGACCTGCACCGTGATCTGCAAGACGACCTGGACCCCCGGCCGCGGCCAGGAACACATGCTGTGGAACAACGTCGAGAGCAAGCCCTACGGCTTTTATCCGCTGGGCTGGGACGTGAAGATCCTGGAACAGCACGGCGTGCAGCCCCTGGACGGCGATGTCTACAAGGGCAAGACGATCTTTGAATCCGCGCCCGCCGGTGAAAAGGCGCTGGGCTATCTGCCCGCCGCCGAAGATTACGCGCACCCCAACATCGGCGAAGACGACAGCCTCGGGCTCATGTCGCGCGGCGCGCACCTGAGCATGGAACACATGCAGTGGATGTTCTACCTGCCGCGCATCTGCAACCACTGCACCTACCCGAGCTGCCTGGCCGCCTGTTCGCGCCAGAACATCTACAAGCGGCCCGAAGACGGCATTGTCCTGATTGACCAGGAACGCTGCCGCGGCTACCGCGAATGCGTGCGGAACTGCCCGTACAAAAAGACGTTCTACAACCCCGTCAGCCGTGCCTCCGAAAAATGCATCGGCTGCTACCCCAAGATCGAGGCCGGTCTTCAGACCCAGTGCACCACAAGCTGCATCGGCAAGATCCGCATGACGGGCTTTATCTCCACGCCCGACAAGGCCCGCGAAGACAACCCGATGGACTACATCGTGCATCACGCCAAAATCGCGCTGCCGCTGTACCCGCAGTTCGGGCTTGAGCCCAACGTGTATTACATTCCGCCGGTGCACGTACCCGCGCCGTTTCTGCACCAGATGTTCGGTTCGAAAACCGGCGCGGCGATCAAGGCCTACCGCCAGGCGTCCAGCGACGAAAAGTTGCTGGGGGCGCTGCTGCTGTTCGGCGCCACCGAACGCATCATTCACCGCTACAAGGTCGAAGGCGGCCAGGCCATCGGCTACGACGACACGGACACCGAAGTGGTCCGCGTGCCCCTGCGCGAGCCTGTAACCATCCGCCCCGTGTGGGATGCCAAACACGGCGCTTACCGCACCAACGTGACCTAGGAGAGAGCCATGTACCGCACACTTTCGATGCTCGTCCTGCTCGCGCTGCTGGCCGGTTGCGGCTCCGGTAACCAGGGCGCTGACAACGCGCCGGCACCTGACCCGGAACCCGAAGTGCCCACAGTCAGGGCCCAGCGGGTCGCCCAGGCCGGGCCTGCACTGATGCCCGATTCGGGGGCGCTGGATGCCGCGCCGGCGGTGGTGGTCAAGTTGCTGCCGCAGATGGTGGTGGCGCCCATGAACAAGACCGCGTCCGTGTCCGAGGTTTCGGCGCGCGGGGTGCACGACGGCAAGTGGCTGACCTTGCGTCTGGAATGGAACGACAGCACCCGCAACGACGCCCCCGGCATTGACCAGTTTGACGACATGGTCGCGTTGCAGTTTCCCCGCCGGCCGGGCACCACGCCCAACATCATGATGGGTGACGCGACCAACCCCGTCGTCGTGCTGCAGTGGCGCGCCGGGCGTCAGGCCGCGATTGACCGCGGCGAGCGCCCCGAGTCGCGCCACGCCTACCCCAACATGAGCAAGGACATTGACATTGCCGACCTGGTGGGGCGCGAGCACGGCTCGCCCTACACCGGCGCGGCGCACGCGGGCAATCCGGTGTCACTGCCTGACCTTGATCGTTCGCCGGTGCTGGCGCATGTGGCCGCGGGTTTCGGCACGCTGACCGGATTTGCCGGCCGCATCGCCGAAGGGCGCGGGGCCCACGACGGCGCGCGCTGGCGCGTGGTCATCCATATTCCGCTGGGCGGCGAGTCAGAACTGGTGCCTGGCCTGGCCCCCGGCGCGCGCAGTCTGCTGGCCTTTGCGGTATGGGACGGCGCCGTGCAGGAGCGCGGCAGCCGCAAGGCCTGGTCGCCGGCCTGGACACCGATTGAGCTTGGCAACTGAACGGAGGCTGTCATGTCGCACATGGACGAAGCAGCGATCACGAACCTCCTCAAGCGTGCTGCTGTGGCCTGCGGCCTGGCCCGCGCGCTTTCGGCGCCAGACCAGTCCACGCACGGCGCCGTGCTTGCCCTGCAACAGGGCTTTGACCTGCCCGAGGGCGAAAGCTTGCGACGGGTCCTCAGCGCGTGGCAGGGTGTGCCCGTCGAGCTGCTTGGCGACGAGCACACCCGCCTGTTCGGCCCCGCCACCCGGTGCCCGCCGTGGGAAACCGCCTGGGGCGATGCCAAACGTTTTGGCGGCCGCACATTTGAGCTTGCCGACATTGCGGGCATGTACCGGGCGTTCGGTCTGAAGCTGTCGGAAAAGAATCACGAGCGGCCCGACCACATCGTGGCGCAGCTTGAGTTCATTGGCGCGCTGCTGATGCAACTGGCCTGGGCCCAGGCCGACAACAAGACCGAATCAGCCGAAATTACCCGCGACGCCCTGGCCCAGTTTCTGCAACAGCACGCCGGCCGCTGGGTGGGTGCCTTTGCCGACGCGGTCCGGGATGCCGGCGCGCACGCGGCCTATGTTGCGGTCGCGCGGGCCGCGGCGGAGTTTGTGCTGGGCGAGTGCGGCCGGGCGCTGGTGGAGCCGCAGTCACCGGTTCAGGGTGCCCCCTGTGCCGAGACCGAGCCCGATTGCGTGGCCTGCCCGATGGCGACCGACCCCGCCCCCGGCTGCGGCACGAAACCGGCCCAGTCCACGCGCCAGACCGTGGACGGCGTGGACGTGCCCGACCGGCTGCGCGACGACCTTTCGGCCCTGTTTGGGGTGTAGGCATTGCCTTTGACTGCGGGCACGGGTCGCCGGGCAGGACCCGTGCCACAGTTGACGGCTGTGGTGATGCCACTAACCTTGCAGGGCTCACAAAATACAGGAACAGGAGGGCACTCACATGAGGCGTCTGTCGGTAGCGTTATTTGCGGCGCTTTTGGCGGGGCTTGCCGTCGTATCCACCGCGGCCCAGGAAACATCCGGGCCGATCATGATGGCCGAAGGGATCGAGTTCAAAAACGGTGATCGTTACTGGATCCCGATGAACACAGAAAACAACTCACTGGCGCTGTTCAGCGAGTCGGTCCAGACCCTGACCATCTACAACAAGACCGGCGCCGAGATCACGCTTAACAAGATCGAGCTTGCGCTGGGCGAGGGCATGGTGGACGAAGAGTTCACGCTGCTCAATGAAAAGGGCAAGCGCGAACCGCTGGCGTTCAAGGAAACCAGGCTTGAGGCCGGCAAGGGCGCCTATGCGTTCCGTGTGCGGTTGTTCCCCGTGGAAAGCGGCGTGCGCACGGCGACACTGACCGTCACCTACAACGGTGACAAGACGTTCACGCTGAAGCTGGCGGGGCGGGGCCGCGAAAACACGAAGTTCTTCAGCCACGGCACCACAACGCTTCAGAAGCTGTTCGGGGCCGTCAAGACCGACGAAATTGTCAGCACCGCCGTGGGCGACAGTGCCGGCAACATTTATTTCAGCGGTCAGGCCACGCAGATCGTGGATCGCTTCAGCACCGACATCATCTATGGTCGTGTCAACGCCGACGGCACGCTGGCGTGGGCCAGATTGTGGAACGGCGGCTTCATGGATCGCAGCCCCGACAGCGGCCAGAACGCCGAAACCGGCGGCACCGCCAACAGTCTTGCGCTGGACGCCGAGGGCAACCTGTACCTTGCTGGCTCAACCAGCGGTGACAAGTCCAACAGCCTGTTTTCGGCGCTGGTTCTGAAAGTTGACGGCAAGACCGGCGAGACGATCTGGGAAAAGCTGTGGCGTCCCGAATGGGCCAAGAGCGAACTGGCCCGCCATAACGCCGACGCCTACGCGCTGTGCGTGCGCGACGGCCGCGTGTTCGTCACCGGCAGCACTATCGGCAACGCCGAAGTACTGTTTCTCGCGCTCAACGCCGCTGACGGCGCCACGATTCTTCAGCGTACGCTGGACATCACGCCCGGCTCCAACGACCGCGGCTACGCGATTGCTGCGCACACCGATGGCAGCGTGGTGATCGGCGGCCTGGCTTCGGACCGCGCGTTTCTGTTGAAGCTTGCCGGCTGCAACGGCGACACGCCGGCTGTTGCGTGGTGCAAGCGTGTGGATCTGGGCCGTGCCAGCGGCATCAACTGCGTGGATCTGGATGCCGACGGCAGCATCTACGCCAGCCTCGACCGTCGCGGCGCCACCACGTTCTTCAGCGCCGCCAAGTTCTTGCCCAACGGCGCGCTGGCCTGGGCCAAGACCTACGCCGGCACCGCCGGCGATGGCAATAACACGCACCTTGTGCGCGTTGTCGGCGACACCGTGCTGGTTGGCGGCCGGCACGTCGCGTCGGGCATTTACGATGGCGACGGCCTGCTGGTGGCACTGGATACTGACAGTGGCGGCATGAAGTGGAGCGCTTTCTACCACACCGGCACCGGCCCCGATGAGGCCGTCCAGCACCGCATCAAGGGCGCGTTCATCACCGGCAAGACCCTGACCGTCGTCGGGCAAAGCTACACCGGCAGCCGCAACGGCGAGCGCTACTTCGGTTACTGGTACAACGGCATCAACGAACTGGAAGACTATGCCCCGGCCGTTGACGAAACCCCGCTGGATACCACGGCGTTCAAGCCCGTGGCCAAGGGGGAGAGCAAGGACGCCAAAGACGCCAAAGACGCCCGCCAGATTCATGACCTCAAGGACAAGCTGGAGTGGCGTGATGCCAGAAGCAAAACCGGCGAGCCCAGTGACGGCGACATCGCCGTGTGGCAGATCGCCCTGAAGTAAGCAACGTCAGTTGATCCCGGGGTGCGGATCCGGTCCGCACCCCCGTTTGTTACGCCAAGGTTCGGCAAACCCGGGCCGAGTTACGAACTGTCGTGAGAAACAAGGCCCTAAAGAATCTGTTCGGGGATCCAGCCGCCGTTGATGTCGAGCTGGCTGCCGTTGATGTGGTCGCTTTGGGGCAAGAGAAAAAAGCCCAGCGCGTTGCAGATGTCTTCAAACCCCGCAAACCGGCCCGCGGGCGGGTTCACGGGCTTGATGATGCTGTTCTCTAAAATCCCCACGCCGATGGTGTTCACCGTGATGCCCTGCTTGGCCACGGCCGCCGCCGCGCTGCGCGTGAGCGTGGCCAGGCCAGTCTTGGCAATGTGATAGGGCACGGTCAGCCGGTTGTACGTCGGGCGTTCGCCAGCGGCGTAGCCCAGGTTCACCACGCGGCCGAAGCCCTGGGCGCGCATGACCGGCACCGCCGCGCGCATGCACCACCAGGCCGTGTACAGGTTGCTTTCCAGCTGGTCGCGCCACTCTTCGGGCGTGAGTTCAAACAGATCCCTGCGCAGATAGTTGCCCACATTGTTCACCAGCAGGTGCAGGCCGCCCAACTGGCTGGCGGCCTGTTCAACTACACGGGCGGCCTGTGCGGCGTCGGTGAGGTCACCTTGCAGCTTGATCGCGCCCTTGCACAGCGTGTCGCACTCGGCGCGGGTTTCTTCGGCTTCGGTTTCGCTGCCCCGGTAATGAACGGCCACACGCACGCCGCGCGCGGCCAGCCACAGGGCCATGGCGCGGCCGGTGCGGCGGGCGCTTCCGGTGACCAGCGCGGTTCTGATGCGCGGGTCAATGCTATCCACAGGCGTAGGCATTGCGTTTCCGGCTGCTACACTGCGCCGCGATGAAGATTTACACCAAGACCGGCGATGACGGTACCACAGGCCTGTTCGGCGGCGCGCGCGTGCCCAAACACGACGCGCGTGTGGCGGCCTACGGTACCGTGGATGAGCTTAATTCGGTTCTGGGCGTTGTCGCCGCCGAAGACGGCGACGCCGAAATCCGCGCCCGGTTGCAGGCCCACCAGGTCGAGTTGTTCAACCTGGGCGCGATTCTGGCCTCGGGCGACCAGTTGTCACCCGCCACGCCGAAGCTGGACGACACGTTGATTACCGCGATGGAACAGCAGATTGACGCCGCCGACGCCGAACTTACGCCGTTGAAGAACTTCATATTGCCCGGCGGAACGCGCCAGGCCGCGGCGCTGCATCTGGCCCGAACCGTCTGCCGCCGTGCCGAACGCGAAACCAGCGCCGTGCGCGTGGATTTTCCGAAACTGTCCCAGCGGATTGTGCCGGCGATCAAGTACCTGAATCGTCTTTCTGACTGGCTGTTTACCATGGCGCGGCTGGCCAACCACCGCGCGAAAGTCCCCGATATTCCCTGGACCCCGAAAAAGAGCTGAGACCATGAAGCATCTGGTGTTTGTTCTTGCCTTGACTCTGTTCGCCCTGGCGTTTGCGCCCGGCTGTCGAGAGACCGCCGAATTCTTCAGCTTTACCGGCTCGCCGGAAAGCAACGACGGCTGGCTTCAGGATTACGAAGCCACCCCGGCCGATACTTGGGAGGCCTTTCGTCTGGTTGCCCTGCAGAACGGCCGCATCGAACGCGAGGACCCCAAGACCATGGAACTGTGGGGGCTGAACATCGCGCCCGACAGTGCCTCGACCAAAGGTTACAACATCCGCGGCCGTGTTTATGACCGCAGCAAGGACGGCCAGGTCGCGGCGCGCCTGATTGTGCATGCCCGGTACGCCAAGAACGCCGACGGCGGCGAACGCCAGGATATCGCCAAGGAATACACCAACGCCGTCTGGCGCGTGCTCAAACAGTGGAAGGGCGGCGACGAAGACCCCGACAAGGGCCGTCTGGACACCACCAGCGAAGAAGCCGTCAAGGACGACGAAGCGGTGGCCTATTTCAAGCTGAAGCCCGAACAGGTGTTCGAGGCCGCCGAGGCCGTGGCCAAAGTCTACGGCGAAGTGGAACAGTCTGAAAAAGACAAGGGTTTTCTGCGCGCGGTGAAGAAGAACCCGCTGGAAAAGAGCCAGGACGACGTGCGCATCAGCGTGTTCAACCGCACCGAGGGCGACAGCCCGCGCGCCAAAATCAGCGTGCGCGTGCGCGACGGCAAGGAGAACAAGCCGTTGCAGGAAATCGCAAAGGGCTATATCGCCGAAATCCGAAAAGAACTGGAGAAGCGCCACGGCGCCGATGCCGGCAAGGGATAGCCCGCGGCACCGGCATTCTGGCGATGCCCCAACCACGCGACCATGCCCGAAACACCCAACCAACCGGATCCGACGCCCACGGCGGAAGATCCGGTTGCGGCTTGTGGGCCGTTGAGCCCCGGCGAAATCGCCGCCGACTCGGTGCGCATTGAAGAAGAACAGCGTTCACGCCGCGCCGCGGCGCCGTCGCGCGGAGTGCTGGGGCACGCGCTGGTGATCAGCCTGGCGACGCTTGTCAGCCGGATCAGCGGGCTTGCCCGCGACGTGCTGACGGCCATGCTGTTCGGGTTTTCGCGCGAAATAGACGCATTTTTCATCGCGTTCACGATTCCCAACCTGTTCCGCAAACTGTTCGGCGAGGGCGCACTGGCCAGCGCGCTGATTCCGGTTCTGACACGCTATCGGCTGCGCGGCGATATGGAGGCCACGCGCCGGTTGCTGGGCACGATGGCCACACTGCTGGGGCTCGGCCTTGGCGCGGTGTGCGCGCTGGTTCTGGCGGTGGTGTGGCTGATGCCGGAACACTGGTTTGGCGACCCCGGCAAGTTTCAGGTGTTCCGCCAGTACCTGACGATTCTGCTGCCGTACGTCATTTTCATCTGTTTGTCGGCGCTGCAGGCCGGGGCGCTTAACTGCTGGGGCCGGTTTGGCCTGCCCGCGATCACGCCCGCCGCCGCCAACCTGCTGTGGGTGGCGGTGCTGGTGGGGCTGCTGCTTTCACCGCTGCGTCACCAGCCGCACACGGCGATTGTGGTGATGTCTCTGGGGGTGCTGGCTTCGGGTGTGGCCCAGTGGGTTCTGCAGATGCCGGATCTGCGGCGTGCCGGGCTGTTTTCGCGCCCGCGTCTGGTTCTGGGCGAGGCCGGCCTGCGCGAAACCTTCAAGGCCATGGCGCCGATGCTGTTTGCGCTGGCGGTGTTCCAGGTCAACACATTTGCCGACCAGTTGCTGGCGGAACTTCTGGTGCCGGGCGATGGCGCGGTGGCAAGCTATGCTTATGCCACGCGACTGTTTCAGTTTCCGCTGGGGCTGGTGGGGGTGGCGCTGGGCACGGCGATGTTCCCGCTGATGAGCCGTTTTGCCGCCGCCAATGAACTTGAAAAGTTTACGGCCAGTCTGCTGAACAGTTCGCGCCTGATCGCGTTTGTGGCCCTGCCGGCGGCGGCGGGTCTGGCGGCACTGGCCCTGCCGATCACGCAACTGCTGTTTGGCGGCCGCCACAGCAGCCCCGAGATGCTGCAGCGTTCGGCGCTGGTGCTGGTCATGCTGTGTGTCAGCCTGCCGATTGTCAGCGTCCAGAGCCTTTTGACCAAGGCGTTTTACGCCCTGCGCGACCATCGCACGCCCACGCGGCTGGCGCTGGTTTGTGTGGCGGTGAACCTGGTGGCCAACGTGATTCTGTTGCAGACGCCGCTGCGCGAGGCCGGGCTGGCGCTGGGCACGGCGATTTCGGGCGCGCTGAATCTGGCGCTGATGGTGATGGCGTTGCGCCGGCGCCTGGCGGGCACGGTACTGGAAAGTCTGCGCGCTGCCGCCGTGCCCGCGACCAGCGAACGGCTGGCCCAGCCGATGAGCCCCAGCGGCGTGCGCGCTGTTCCGCGTTCGATGGTTCGCGCGCTTGTGGTCTCGCTGGTGATGGCCGGTGGCGCCTGGGGTGTGGAACACCTCCTCAACGGCCGGTTCGGCCTGGACGGGCGATGGGGGCTGGTAGTCAGCGTGGCCGGCGGGGTTCTGGCCGGTGTGGCGATCTATGGCGGCCTGTCGCTGGCGCTGCGCGCGCCCGAGATCGGCCAGGTGATGGCGTTGCGGCGGTCGCGCCGGGCGGCCACTGCCCGTTGACGCCTGCACCCTGCGCCTGAAGTTGCTCTAATCGGGTCATGGTTCTGCGCTGGTACGATTTCTTTGCCCGGCGCCCGGTCTGGCTGGCGGGCGGCCTTGCACTGGTGCTGGTTGTTGCCGCGCTGGGTGCCACGCGGCTGAGCTTCAGCGAAGACATTCTGGGCATGCTGCCGCGTGAAGACCCGGCCGTGGCGGAAACGCGCCTGGCGCTGGCGCGTTTTCGCGGCCTTGAGCGCATGGTGGTCGCGCTGGAAAACGACAACCCGGACGCGCTGGCCCGCGACGTGGACGAGGCCGGGGCGCGGCTGGCGTCGGTGCCCGGCGTGCGCGCAGTTATGGCCCGCCTGGGTGACGAAGCGGGCCGTGACATTGCCGCGCTGTACCCAGGCAAGGCTCCGCTGCTGTTTGATGAACCCATGCGCCAGGCCGTGGCCGGGCGGCTGACCACGGCCGAATTTGAGCGCCGTTTGCAGCAGCACCTGGACCGTCAGGCCGGCAGCGAGGGCATCAGCGTTGCCGACAGCTTCCGGGGGGATCCGTTTGGTCTGGACGAACTGGTGTTGCGGCGTTTTGAACGCTTGAACTCGGGTTTTAGCGGCAGTCTGGTCGGCGGGCGGCTGTTCAGCGCCGACCACCGCATGGCGGTGGTGATGGTGGAGCCCGACTTTCCGGCTGTGGACACCGGCCGCGGGCTGGGTTTTGTGGCCGACGTGCGCGCGGTGCTGGCCGGCCTGCCCGGCGGGTCACAGGCGCACCTGATTGGCGCCCACGCCAGCGCGGCCGACAACGCGACAGTGCTGCGGCGTGATCTGCACCTGACGATTGCCGCCAGCGCGGCCGGCGTGCTGCTGTTGTTTCTGGTGGCCTTTCGGTCCGTCACGCCGATGCTGCTGGCGGCGCTGAGCGCCGGTTTTGGCTTTGCCGTGGCGATGGGAACCCAGGCCTGGGCACGGGGTGAAATCTCGGCGCTGTCGGCGGGGTTTGCCGGTGTGCTGATGGCGATCAGCCTGGATTGCGCGATCCATCTTTCGGCGGCGTTTGCCGGGCTGGGCGGCAGCCGCGATGAACGCGCCCGCGGCGCCCTGCGCCACGTCGCGTTGCCGTCTTCGCTGGCGGTGCTGACCACGATTGTCGCCGTGGCGACGTTGCGCCTGAGCAGTTTTGACGGCCTGCACCAGTTGTGCGAACTCGGCATTGTCGGCATGGCAGCGGCACTGGCTTTTTCGCTGCTGGCCGGGCCGCAACTGCTGCGCAAGGCCGGGCCGATGCCGAAATCCGAATCCGTGCTGGGCCGGCTGCTGGGTATGGCCGAGGCCGGGCGCACAAGGCTGCGCCGGGTGCTGCTGGGCCTGGCGGGGCTGGCCACAGTCGGGGCAACTGTGCTGTTGCCGACGGTCGGGTTTGACGGTGACGTACAGAATCTGGACGGCAAGTCGGCCCGCACGCGCGAAGCCGAAACGCGCGTGCAGTCGGCGTTTGCTTCCGGCGGTCTGCGCCGCACGCTGGTGGTCAGCGGTGGAAACACGCTGGACGAGGCCCTGCGCGAGTGCGACCTGGCGGCGCGCGCCCTGTTTGCCCGCGGCGCGACCTATGAAAGCGCGGCGTGGGTTCTGCCCGCGCGCCAGACGCAGCGCGAAAACCTGGCCCGCTGGCGGGCCTGGTTCACGGAAGACCGCATTGCCGAGATCAAGAACATCATGGCGCACGCTCGCGCGACACGCCCCGACGGTGCCGAGGTGCGCTTTGGCGAGGCGGTTCTGGAGCGGCGATTTGCCGCGTTTTTTGCGGCCTTGCGGGTTGCCGAGGAGCCGCAACTTCTGGACGCCGAGGCTCTGCGGGCGCGCCCGCTTTGGGCGCTGGTGGGCGGCTTTGTGCAGGAACGTGAGGGACGGTTCTGGGTCGGTACTACGGCGCAGGTGCCTCACGACCGGCTGGGCGACCTGCGGGCGGAACTGGCGTCGGCGCTGGTGGTGAACAAGTCGGTTCTGGTTTCACGTGTGGTGGCGCTGATCCAGCGTGATCTGGCGCTGATGGGCGGACTGTCGCTGGCGCTGGTGGTGGGGCTGGTGTGGCTGACGTTCCGGCGCGCGCGAGAGACGCTGATTGCCCTGGTGCCGGTGCTGGGTTCTCTGCTGTGGACTCTGGGCGCGATGGGCGCGCTGGGGATTGAGTTCAACATCATCAACACGCTTGTTACGGTCTTCATTGCCGGGCTTGGCATTGATTACGGGGTGTTCTTTGTGCAGACCTGGCGCGAATGTGACGACCCGGCCCAGGCCCCGGCCAGATTGAGGGTTGCGGGCACGGGCGTGCTTCTGGCGGCGCTGGTGAACCTGGCGGGTTTTGGCGCGTTGAGTCTTGCGGGTCACCCCGCATTGTTCAGTGTGGGAATCACGACACTGCTGGGCATTGCCAGTTCGTTGGGTCTGACGCTGTTTGTGGTGCCGACACTGCTGGAACTGTGCGGAAGGCGGGACAAGTGAACCGGTTGGTGCTGCTGACAACAATATGCGTTCTGGCGCTTGGCGGTTGCGCCGAAACTGACCCGTACAAGCGGCTGGATGCCGCGCCCACGCCCCGGCTGACGGTGGAACAGGCGATTGCGGCCTACGATTCGCGCTGGCCGCAGCAGTTCAAGGCCGTGCACACGGTGACACTGGATTTCGGGCCCGTGACGCGCACGCTGGTGGGGTACCTGATTGTGCAGCAACCGGGGCGGTTTCGCTTGCAGGGCATGACGGAACAGGGCATCACGCTGTTTGACATTGCGGATGACGGCACAGGGCGTTCGCGCGTGGTTTCCACTGTGGAAGAGTTCGACATGCGGATACTGGAGCAGATTTCGGATGTGACCAGGCGGATCTTCATGCACCGCATGGGTGATCATCGCAACGCCGCCGGCCCGGCGTCGGCCTGGGTGGAATCCGGGCCGGCGGGCACCGGCATCCGGGTACGGACCGGCTCGGGCGAGAATGTGCTGTTTCGAACAGCGCTGCTGGTTGGCGACCCTCCGCGCGTGGATTCTTTGCGGGCATCAACAGGGCCGGAACTGTACCGGATAGATTGCTATGACTGGAAAACTTTCGCGGACATCAGCGTGCCCTCCACGATTGTGCTGCGCGATCGCGGCGTAAGTCCCAAGGGCCCGCCGTACAAGCTGACCATGCAGATCACCGAGTTCACCGTTCGTGACAGGCCCTGGCCCGACCGGGTGTTTGAGGCCAAAGAATGAACCTGCAACAGACCTTGCGCCGTGCGTTACAGAACGTTGCCGCCGATGCCGCGGGCGCGCGCGCCGAATTGCGTTTTGCCGGCGACGAGTTCTTCTTTGAGGGCCACTTTCCCGGTGCGCCGGTGCTGCCGGCGGTGGTCCAGGTGGGCGCGGCCGTGGAACTGGCCTCGCGTGTGCTGAACATGCCGCAGCGGCTGGTGGAGGTCACGCGGGCCAAGTTCACAAGTCCCACGGGGCCCGGGCGGGTGCTGACGCTGGTTGTGACGCTTGATGCCGAGAACGGCCGCCACCGCGTGCGCG
The DNA here is from genome assembly GCA_015075515.1 of Planctomycetota bacterium. Taxonomy (GTDB): domain Bacteria; phylum Planctomycetota; class UBA8742; order UBA2392; family UBA2392; genus H3-PLA7. The sequence continues at coordinate 200,244 of JABTUE010000003.1, read as the reverse complement.
CCAGCATGCACGACGGCGAAACGCCGGTTTCGGAGTTCACACTCAGGGTGGAAAAGGCCTGACCTGCGGCCTTGGGTTTTCGGGGCCTGCTGGCGCTACCCAAAACTGAAATCGCCCTACAGGTGCATGGCCACAAAGTCGTAAAGCTGGGCCATGGTACGTATCAGCTTGGCCGCGCCTTCCTCGACCTTGAAGCCGAAGTTGCGTTCCAGTGCCACAACCAGGTCAATTGCGTCCAGACTGTCCAGGCCGAGGTCTTTGTACAGGTCGGCTTCGGGGGTGATGGCATCGGGCTCAAGTTCAAATTCAGCGGCAACCAGTTGGTTGACGCGTTCTTTCAGGGTGGTGTCCAGGGTAGCCATGTGCGTTTGGGGTGAAGCCGTGGAAACCGGCGCAGGCCCCGGTATGCTCTCTATTCTCGCGCTTGGCGCGCCAACCGCAAGCCCTTAGGAGGCCCGTTGACAGAGCCAGAAGCGGCCGTTTCCGGCGACGATTACAGCTACCCGCGGCGGGGCAACCCGCTGATGAACAGCCTGCGCACGGCCGCGGCGTTTTCCTTGTTATGGACCCAGCTTGTCGTGTTTTTGTTCCTGCTGGAGGTTCCCTACTGGCTGTGGGACCGTTTTGTCAGCCGGCACCGGGGGGATGCCTTCTATGCCGGCCAGAAGCGCATTGTGCGGTGGTTTTTCCGACTGTACCCGTTCGGTCGCAAGCGGCTGATCAATGTGAGCCGGGGCGCCTTTCCCCAGCCCTGCGTGGTGGTGATCAACCACCAGTCCATGCTGGACATTCTTCTGGCGCTGCTGTTGCCCATCAATGCGCGTTGGATCATCAAGCAATGGGCGGCGAAAATTCCGCTCATGGGCGAACTCAACCGTCTGGCCCGGCACATTGTGGTCGAGGAAAGCGACGAGGCCGACCCGTCGCGCCCACGCGGCTTTGAAACGGCCCTGGAATGGCTCAAACAGGGCGTTTCGATTGTGGTGTTTCCCGAAGGTTCGCGCAGCCCTGACGGACGCATGCGGCGCTTCAAGAACGGCGCGTTCATGCTGGCCGTGGACGCGCAGGTGCCGATTGTGCCCGTGATCATGCACGGTACCGGTGCCTGTGTGCGCAAGGGCAGCCCCGCGGTGAACCCGCCCGACCTGGTGGTACAGGTGCTTGCGCCGGTTTCCACTGCCGGCGTAGAGGGCGAACTGGGCGCGGCGCGCCTGAAAGCCGATGTTCAAGACCGCATGCAGGCCGCGCTGGCGCGTTTGCGTTCGGGACAGGAGAAAGCCGGTGTCACCTGGCCAATCGGCGTGGTGTCGCGCCTGGGCATGTTTGTGTGCGCGCTGCTGATTGCCGCGCTGGCGGGCCTGTCCATCTACGTGAGCAATTTCTGCATTGCCGAGCCGCCGAAATACGACGGTGACCGTTCTCTTGCCCAGGCCTCGATCATCACCCGCGACGAAGCCACAAGGCTGGGGCGCAACTGGCGCCGCAAGCGCGACGGCGTGCACGAGGTGGCGCTGGTGGGGGACGCCTGGCAGCGCGGCTATGCCAACGCGCGGCTGAACCAGGACCTGGTCGAAAAGCAGGAACAGCATCTGTTGAAGACAGCGCGCGAGTTTCTGCCCAACCGCGCCAGCCTGTGGCTGGTCAAGCAGCTTGTCGGCGTGAACAACCGCCGGCTGCCCGAGTTTGTCACCGAGGCCGAAAAGCTTGAGGTTCTGGGCCTGGCCGAGGGCAGCGTGGACCATCACCCCGACGACGTGCCGCTGTACCACCGCATTCTCAACTACCATGCCGTGCATGACATCAGCCACATGTTCATTGACAGCCCGCTGGTCAGCCGCGGCGAGGTCATGGGCTGCACGGGCTTTGCCGCCTGGGGCAAGGCCAGTTTCACGGGCGATCTGATGGTGGGCCGCAACTTTGACTTTGAAGCCGGGCCGGTGTTCGACGACGACAAGGCCGTGCTGTACGTGTGGCCCGAAGGCGGCATTCCCTATGTGCATGTGGCATGGGCGGGCATGGCCGGTGCCGTGACAGGCATGAACGCGAAGGGGCTGTACATACACCTGAACGCCGGGCGCACGGAAGACACGGGTTTCGGACGCATCGGCACACCGGTGTGCATGCTGGTGCGGCGCGTGCTGGAAAGCGCGGGCACGATTGACGAAGCCTTTGCCCTGATCCGCGACGCCGACGTGTTTGTGTCGGACAGCTTTCTGGTGGCGAGCCGTGCCGACGGCCGCGCGGTGGTGATTGAAAAATCGCCCACGCGCTGCGCCATGCGCCAGGCCGGGCGCGAGGGCCTGCTGCTGCAGACCAACCACTTTCTGACGGAACCCTTTACCGCTGATGCCGAAAACCGCCGGCAGATCGAGACCGCGACCACGCAATACCGCTGGGCGCGGCTGGAGGAACTGACCGATCGCCATTACGGCCAGATCAACCCCGGTCGCGCGCTGGAAATTCTGCGCGACCGCAAGGGGCACGGCGACAAGGAACTGGGGTTTGGCAACCGCAACGCCATTGACGCCGGCATCTGCAGCCACAGCGTGGTAGTCAACGTGACCACGGGCGAAATGTGGGTCAGCACCGGGCCTCACACGTTCGGCAAGTACATCCGCGTGGACGTGCGCCGCATGCTGGGGGCCGGGTCCGAAGGCGCGCTGCGGCTGGCCAACCCGGCCGAGTTTGACCTCTCCCGCGACATGCGCCTGGGTGTCGCCGGCGACCTGCAGGAGTTCCGCAAGGTCACGCGCACGGCGCGCGTGGCGCTGGATTCAGATGATCTTGGTGCCGCCGAAACCGCCGTGCGCACCTGCGTCAACCTGAACCCGCAATCGTTTGAAACCGAATATCTGCGCGGCCGTCTGGCCTTTGCCCGCGAAAAATACGCCGACGCGGCAAAACACTTTCAGACGGCGCTGGACCGCGACCCGCATTACGAGGAAGTGCGCGCCCACATTCGCGTCTGGCTCAAGCGCGCCGAACAAAAGCAGTAGCGCGCCAGGGAACAGGGAACCCCCGCGGGGCGGGGGTTCTTGTGGGGGGCTGGCGGGTATTGCTTATTTCGAGGGTTGTTCCGGTGCTTTTTCCGGTTCGGTTTCTTCGGGCTTGGGTTTGGGCGTCGGGGCCGGAGGCGGCGGAACCGGTTTGCGGAACTTGCCGGCCTCGATGACTTCGGGCTTGCGCGGCGTGCTGGCCTGGGGCGGGCGCTGGGTTTCGCCACGGGTCAGGCGCAGGAACGTTTCGCGCCAGGTGGTGAAGTCCTTCACGGTGCCCAGCATGGCTGAACGCGCGGCGTTGTAGGCCACGGTGTTGGGATCGGCGTCTTTGGTTTCGGCGATTGCCGTCTCGACCTCATAGACCATGCGCACGATCGTGGCCGCGTCGAACCGGTGGTTGTCCAGTGCGCGGGTCAGAAACTCGAGCGCACTGGCCTGATCCAGCGGGTAGACCATCAGACGGCGCAGGGCGCGCGGAAGGTTTTTGTCCAGCTCACGGCGTTCGCGGATGGCGTCAGCAAAGCGTTCTGTAATCTTGGGTTCAATGGCGGCCAGCAGCCCCGTGGTGCGGGCCTCGGCCACCCAGTCCGGCGCCTGGACAGCCCCCAGAGCCTTGGCGGCGGGGTAGTCCTTGCCGAACTCAAGGTCCACGGAGGCGGCCTGTTCAAGCACAACCGAGCCGAAGTCTTCATGCGTGATCGTGCTCAGGCCGACAAAGTGCTGCATTTCCATGCCGCGGGTCTTGCGCCGCAGCATAGCTGTGCCGTGCATGACATAGACCGTGTAGCTGTCGCACACCACGGCCAGAGACTCGCCATCGCGGGCGTTGGGGCGATCCAGCGCCACCGTGCCGGAATCGAGGCTGACCTTGTCTACGTCGGCTACAGTCAGACACGAACCCTTGGCCAGCGTTACAGTACCATCGGCGAACACCACACTGGCGTTGCCGTTGGCGTTGGTGCGTACCTGCATACCCTGGCGCAGTTCGTCATCGTTGCTCAGCGCGCGCCACTTTCCGTCGGGGCCCAGGGTTTCCGCCTTGCCGCCCAAAATGGTCAGCCTGGCCAGAACCGCCGGTGAAGCCGGTGCCGGTCCCGGCTTGGGCTCGGCGTGGGTCTTGCGCGCGTCGGGGGTGTCTTCCACCCGCGCCGGCGGAGTGCCTTCGGGTGCCGGGGTGGTTTCGGGCCGGGGCTCCTCAACGACAGGGCCGCTCTTGGGCGCGGGATTGTCAGGCTGTGGAACAGCCGGAGCATCCGGCGCGGCCGGCCCGGTGACTTCTTCGGGCGGCAGAACCGGCGATTCCTGCGGCCGCGCCGAAGGAGTGCCACGGTCCGGTTGGGAAGCCCCGGGGTTGATTCCCGAGGCCTCCCCTTTCCCTGAGGGCGAAGTCAGTGGATCGGTGCGGTTGCCTCCACTGGTGCCCGGCACGCCCGGGCCTTCGCCGGCCAGGGATGGACCGGTTGTGTTCTGTTTGATGCCGTGGCCGGAAAGCTGCACCACCAGCGCCGTGGCCAGCGCGACAATGGCCGCCGCCGCCAGCGCGCCAACCCAGTACACGCTGCGGCTTGCGGTGGCGCGGCGCGACAGCGCGCGCCGGGCCCGCAGGCGCGGCACCGGGTGCGTGGCATCGGCCGGCACGTCATGGGCCTGCACACGCTTCATGACGCGGGCCGAGAAATCCGCCGGCAAAGAAATCTGGCGGAACAGCGACTCAGTGGCTGCGTGGACGGACTTCATCTCTTCGGCTTCCGTGCGCAGCAGCGCGTCTTCGCGCAGGGCGCGGGCCAATTCTTCGCGCTCGGTGGCGGTAAGGGCGTGATCCAGTGAACGCTGGATCAGTTGGCTGATGTATTCGCGGTTCATGCGGGTATCTTCAACTGCGTATGGCTTCCGTATTTAGGTGGGGGGTGGGGTAGGCGCTCTTACAGACGAAATTCAGTTGGCCCGCGCGTCGCCCCGTCGGTCTTTGCAGGAACATGAGACAAAACACTCATTCGTCAATCTCCGGCATGTATTCCTTGAGTGCCGCAGCCAGTGCCTTGCGGGCGCGGTGCATGCAAACCTCGACCGCACCAATAGATAGGCCAAGGTCGGCGGCGATTTCAGGGTATTCGGCGCCTTCCAGATACCGTTTGATCAACACCGCCCGGTAGCGCTCGGACAACTTGGCCATGGCCTTGTACAGCAGTTCGTGGCGTTCTTGTTCTTCGACCGATTGCAGGGGATCCACGCCGACCAGTTCGCCCTCAAAGCCTTCGGGCATGCCGGCCAGTTTGCGCCGCTTGTAGTAATCGCGTACCAGGTTGCCAGCAATGCCCATCAGCCAGGATTTGACGCGGGTGATGTCCTTGAGCCGGGCCAGGTTTTCAAAACCGATCAAGAAGGTTTCCTGGGCCAGATCCTGGGCAGCGCCGTTGTCGCTGACCTTGCGCAGGACAAAGCCGTAGACCAGCCGTTCGTAGCGCTTGATCAGCGCCTCAAATAGCGAACTTTCGCCGGCAAGACACCGCCGGACGATCTCCTCGTCGGGAAGACTGCTTGGATGCTGCATGGTCATCCAAGGGGTACTTGTGTGCATTGTACCAACGGGCTGACGCGCAAATGGATCAGTTTGCGCGGCAGGGCGGCGTGCCGGCAGGGAAAACGGCAAGGACAAATCAACAAACCCCCGCGTCGGGCGGGGGTTTGTCATCGGATTTCTGCCGTTTACCGGCCCAGGAATTCGATGATCAGGCGTTCGTTGGCGACAATCGGAATATCCTTGCGCCGCGGAATCTGGATCAGTTCGCCCTCGAGCTTGTCGTGGTCGGCCTTGAGATAGCTGACCACCTGGGGCTTGGCGCTGACGGCTTCCTGAACCTGCAGGTGGGCCTTGGATTTGTCGCGCAGCGTGATCTTGTCGCCGACTTCGACCAGATAGCTGGCGCGGTCAACCTTGCGGCCGTTGACGCGCACGTGGCCGTGGCTGACCAACTGGCGCGCGGCGCGGTTGGTGGGCGCAAAACCCAGCCGGTACACGATGTTGTCCAGCCGGCGTTCCAGCATCTGCATCAGCGTTTCGCCGGTGTTGCCGGGCAGACGCAGGGCTTCACGGTAATAGCGGCGGAACGAACGCTCGCGAAGCTGGTAGAACAGCTTGACCTTCTGCTTTTCCAGCAGGCCCGCGCCGTAGGTGCTGGTCTTGGTTTTCTTGCCGTCCTTGCCGTGCTGGCCGGGCTTGTACGGGCGCGTAGCCAGGGGCGACTTCTTGGTGCCCCAGATGTTTTCGGTGAAGCGCCGCGAGACGCGGTGCTTGGCACCAGTGTAACGACCCATGGTCGTGGTTTCCTTCTCCGGTCAGGCCACAATCGGGGGTACACATCCCGAGGTGTCGTTCCTCGCCGGCAGAGGCAACGAGCCGCCAGACATGGCGGGCGCTAAGGGGCGCGAAGGATAGCGGTGTCAGATAAGGAAACAAGAGCCCGAAACGGGCGTGGCTTTGGATTTGGGATGCGATAATCCGGGGCGGAGCCAATGGCCGGCAATCACACAAATGCGGGACCGGCGCGGAGGTCAGGCCGCGCCGGTGTCAAAGAGGATGTTGTGGCGGGATGGGTGACTGGCGCTGCCCTGGCGCCGGGACAAACGCTCACGCGCTGGTCCATGGTTGGTGTATGCTACTGGCGTGTGGGACTGACCTCCCGTGTTACCAGTGCGAAAGCCGCAACCGGGCAGCCCCGCGGAGAAGCCTCCTGGCCGGGGGATTGCGGCTGAAACCGTGAGGCGAAACGCTCGCCTGTTACGGAATGCTTCGGCGTTGGCGCGGCGTTGACTTGAGAAAACTTGCCGGCCCGCCGCCGGGTTCGCCCACGGCGCTTTGACTCGCCTGAATCCGCGCTATAGTCGCGCCGTCCCGGAGACAACCCCATGCACTTTGACACGCGCGCGATCCACGACGGCTACGACCCGGTCAAACACTTCGGCGCGGTGAACCCGCCGGTGTTTCTCTCAAGCACCTTTGCGCAACACAGCCCCGGCAAACACGCCGGCTATGAATACGCCCGCAGCGGTAACCCCACGCGCGAAGCGCTCGAAGGCGTTCTGGCCAGCCTGGAAGAGGGCCAGTACGCCTGCGCGTTTTCCAGCGGCCTGGCGGCCACCGACAGCATCATCAAGCTGCTCAACGCCGGCGATCATGTGATAATGGCCGACGACGTGTACGGCGGGACGTTCCGCATCTTCGACAAGACGTTCAAGCGCTTTGGCGTGGATTTCACCATGGTGGACACCACCGTGGTTGCCAACGTCGAAAAGGCCATCACGCCCCGAACGAAAATGCTGTTCATTGAATCGCCCAGCAATCCGCTGCTGAAGATCAATGACATTGAAGCACTGTGCCGGCTGGCCAGGTCGCGCAAGATCATCAGCGTGGTGGACAACACCTTTGCGACGCCGTACCTGCAGCAGCCGCTGAACCTGGGCGCGGACATTGTCATGCACAGCGCCACCAAGTATCTGGGCGGCCACAGCGACGTGATTCTGGGCGCGGCCATTACCCGTGACGCCAATCTGCACCAGCACATCAAGTTCAACCAGAACGCCAGCGGCGGCGTGCCCGGGTTTCTGGACTGCTATCTGGTGCACCGCGGCATCAAAACGCTTGGCGTGCGCGTCGAGCGTGCCTGTGACAACGCCGAACAGGTGGTCAGCTTTCTGCTTGAGCACAAAAAGGTCACGCGGGTGCATTACCCGGCGCTGGAAAAGCACCCCAACCACAAGGTCGCGGCCCGCCAGATGAAGCGCTTTGGCGCCATGATTGCCTTTGAAATTGACGGCAGCGTCGCCGACGGCGAGCGCGTCGTCAGCGGCCGCAAGGTCTGGACGCTGGGTGAATCTCTGGGCGGCGTGGAAAGCCTGCTGGAACACCCCGCCAGCATGACCCACGCCAGTATCCCGCGCGAGCTGCGCCTGAAGGCCGGCCTGACGGACGGCCTGATCCGCCTGAGTTGCGGCATTGAGCACGCCGATGACCTGATCGCAGATCTGGAAGAAGGGCTGGCCAGTTACTAGGCCCGGTCAACGCATGTCCTCCGTCCGCATTGCCACTCGCGGCAGTCTGCTTGCCCTGACCCAGTCGCGCTGGGTCGCGGCGGAACTGCAACGGCTGCACGCGGGTCTGCGCGTGGAGCTGGTGGAAATCAGGACCACGGGCGACATCAGGCTGGGGCAGTCCCTGACGGCCATCGGCGGCAAGGGCGCGTTCACCAGGGAACTGGAAGACGCGCTGCTGGACGGCCGCGCCGATCTGGCCGTGCATTCGTTGAAAGACCTGCCGACGGTTCTGCCTGACGGGCTTGCCCTGGCCTGCACGCCCGCGCGCGAAGACACCGGCGATGTGATGCTGCTGCGTGATCGCGCTTGTGCCGGCGACCCGTTTGCCCTGTTGCCCAAAGGCGTCACGGTCGGCAGCAGCAGCCCGCGCCGCAGGGCGCAGCTTCTGGCGCGGCGGTCCGATTTCAACATCATCGAGTTCCGCGGCAACGTGGACACGCGCCTGCGCAAACTGGGCGAAGGCAAGGCCGACGCGATTGTGCTGGCCAGGGCGGGCCTGAAACGACTGGGGCTTCTGGACGGCATTGAACCGCTGGGTGCGAAATTCGGCATTCATGCGCTGGACGGGCCGTTGTGGCTGCCTGCCGTGGGCCAGGGTTCGCTGGGCGTTGAAATCCGCGCCGGGGACCAGCGGCTTGGGCAACTGCTGGCGCCGTTGCACGACGCCGCGACCTGGGCCGAGGTGTCGGCCGAGCGCGCGTTTTTGCGCGTGCTTGGGGCCGGTTGCACCGCGCCGGTGGGGGCGGCGGCCAGAGCCGAGGCCGGACAGCTTCGCATGTGGGGCGCGGTGTTCGCGCCCGACGGGCAAAAAGCCGCGCGTGTGCAGGGGGTTGCCGGGCTGAACGACGCCGAAAATCTGGGCACAACGCTGGCGCGCCAGGCTGCGGCCCAGGGTGTGTGAAAGCCCGCCTGTGTCAGGCCGCAAGCCCGATGCCGCGATTCCCAATCCGCGATAGACCTGTCCGCGCCGGGTTTTTTGCAGGAAAGCGGTAGAGGCCCAAGGCGTACCAAGTTGTGACGGGCAGAGGGGGAAACTACACTGAGGGCCCCTCCGCGTTCCTGCCCCGCCGTACTAACCAGGGGTTCGTCCCCAACGGAGACTGTGTCATGGAAAAGAAGAATCTTCTGCCAATGGTGGCCATCGCCCTTCTGGGCTGCATCGCGGTGATGCTGTCCGTGATTGGCGGCCTGTACGCCTACAACACGTTCCTGGCCACGGCGCCGGCGGTTCATGCGCAGGCCGGCAGTGACAAGGGGCCGGACTGGACGGTGACGCCGGTGACGGTGGGCGGCAACCAGCAACTGGTGATGGTCATCACCGAGACCGAGAACCCCTACGAGACCGCCAAGAAGACCAAGCAGATGGCGGTTTATGAACTGCGTGGCAACAACGGCAAGTGCGACCTGTACTTTGTCGGCGCACGCACCATGGAATACGACTTCAAGTTCCCGGACCTCAGTGGACAGCAGATGAACAACGACAAGTTCTCGCCGCTGAAGCTCAAGAAGGCCGCCGAAGACGCCGCCAAGAAGCGCGGCGACTAGTCGCGCCGGTTTCTGCCGGTTGTCATGGCCGCATCATGGGGCGTTTTCGGGGCTTGCGTCCCAAACGCCCCTTTTCTTACTATGCGCCTTATCGGATCAGGCGTGCGGTGGGCGCGGAGTGTTCGCGCGTAAGCCTGTTTCCGGCCCCCGATGGACCGGATGAAGTTCCGGAGCAACGAAATGCCCAACTACAAGTCCTTCGATGACGTCCTCAAAGAACTGGACATGGACGAAGACGAGCTGAAGAGGCTCGTATCCGAAGGCCAGATTCGCGCGTTCCGCGACGACGACCGCATGAAGTTCCGGTCGGAAGACGTCGCGTCGCTGGCGCGCCAGCGCGTGCCCGGATCAGGCGGCGACGACCTGGACCTTGGCGAAACCCAGCTTGGCGGCGAAGGGCTGGAGGTCGTCGAGGAAGAAACCGACGAGACGTTGCTGGACCTTGGCAATCTCTCGCAGGACCAGGACTTTGAAGACACCGGTGCCACCAGCGTGCCGACGGTGGAATTGGCCGACGCCGGCGGCGGCGACGACCAGGACGCCACGCTGACCGAAGAGCTGGTGTTTGACGAAACCGACGAGCTGGGCGGGCTGGACTTCGGCGAAGGCGATGCCGACGCCACCCAGAAGATCGAGGGCGACCTCAAGCTCGACGACGACGAACTGGGCCTCCAGACCGAGCCCGTCGAGGCCAAGCCCAAGGCCAAACTGCCGGCCAAAAAGAAGGCCGCCCCGGCGCCTGCCGCCGACGACTTGGACGAACTGGACGACCTTGGCACCGTGGACGAACTGGACGAGCCCGCGGCGGCCCCGCGCCAGGTGGGTGCGCCTATGGGCATGCCCGGCCCGGTCCAGATCCAGGAGCAGGTCAAGTACGTCGAGATCGTGCCCAACGAGGGTGTGGCGTGGAAGGCCATCAACGGCGTGACGTTCCTGCTGGTGATGGTGGCGCTGATTACACTGCCGGCCATTGGCATGCGTCAGGCGAAGGATCCGCTGGTGGACTTCTACGGCTCGACAGCCTATTCGCTGTACAACAAGAGCCCCAACCAGGCGCTGGCCCAGGAACCCTATCACGTCAAGGACCAGCAGACCGGCAAGGTTATCCGGCCCACGGCGTTCTCTGTAGGTTCCGGCCCCAAGACCGTGGTTCACCCCGGCATGCCGGTGATCCGCAGTTTCCGCGGCTATGACGTGGACAGCGCATCCGGCCAGACGGATTCCGGCGACGCGCCAGCCGCGCCGGCCGAGGGCGGATAAACACCCCGAATCACACTCAGGCGCCCCGGTTGTCCGGGGCGCCGCTGTTTTGGGAACAGACATGACCCATCGTGTGCTGGTGGTGGACGAAAGCGACGCGCTGACGCGTATCGTTTCGGATCTTCTGGCCCGCAACGGCTTTGAGGTGGTGACGGTTGCGGGGGCCGATCAGGCGCTTGAATTACTGCGGCAGCAGGAAATTGACGTGGTGATTTCCGATGTGGCGTTGCGCGGTACCGACGGCTTTGCGTTTGCCCGCCGCATCCGTGCCGATGCCTCGCTGTCCGGGGTGCCGATTGTGTACCTGACGGCCCGCACCAGCATGGAAGACGAGTTTCAGGGCTGGCTGTCCGGCGCCGACGCGTGGCTGGCCAAGCCGTTTCGTGCCCGCGAACTGCTGGACACGCTGCGCCGTGTGCTGCACGGGCCCGTCGAATCGGGCTCCAGCGGCCGGCTGGCCGTTGTGCGCGACGGCGGTCGGGTGATTGCCGCCGTCACCGGCCCCCGCGTGCGGCTGGTGCGCGCGGCCTGCCGCCGCGCGCTGTGTGAACTGGAACTGGTGCCGCGGCTTGACACCGCGATGTCGCGCGCCGACCGCGAAAAGTTTGACCTTCTGGTCTGCGAATCACTGCCCGCGGGCGATGTGCAGGGCCAGGTGTCCGAGTTTCTGGGCCGGTTCGGGCTCGCGTTGCCTGTGCTGTTTCTGCTGGAACACACCCGGCCGCTGCCTGACGATTCAGGCCGGCGCCACGCCGTGCGTCTGCCGGCAACAGTTGAGGAACTGGCCGCTGCAATCGCCGCGGCCGTGGGCCGGGCCGGCCGCCCCTGAACCCGCGCGCGGGCACGGCTTCAGCCGTCTTCGCGCCAGCCGCCGTGGGGCTCTTCGTGACCCGGCGGAAGCTCTTCCAGTTCCATCTGAAAGCGGCCAAAGCGCACGGCGGTTTCGCCCTCGGGCTCAAACAGCATGCGGTGCTCGTACAGGCCACCGGGTGCCAGATCCACTTCGTCGGCGACGCACAGACTTTCAGGCCGGGCGCACACGCGCTTGAACGCCCGCACGTCCAGGCTTTCGACATCGAGTCTGGAAAACAGCATGCGGGCCTTGACCCGTGTCTTGCCCATCGGTGGCAACTGCAGCACCACCCGCAGCGTGCGCCTGGCGCGGTTCAGGCGCGCCTTGATCAACCGCGCGCCGGAAAGGCCGGTGCCCGAACTGAGCCCGGCGTAAAGCTTCAGCTTGCGCGGCAGGTCGTCGGCGATGGATTCCAGGTGCCGCAGATACACCTGGTGATGCAGGCCGACCTCGAAGTCGCTCAGGGATCCGCGTGCCCAGCGCCGGTCTAGAAACCGCATGTCAGACCCCTCGTCCCAGCCCGCAGACAGTATCGTATTCGGCGGCCGTGACCGGCATGATGCTCAGGCGCTGGCCCTTGCGCAGCACCAGCATGTTCTCCAGCCCCTTGGTGCGCTTGAGATCGGCCAGCGTTACCGTGCGCGGGAACTGTTCGACAAACCGGATGTCCACCATGTACCAGATCGGGTTGTCCGGCGAGGCTTTGGGGTCGTAGTACTCGTGTCCCTTCTTCTGCGCGAAATGGTCGGGATAGCCCGCGCGGACGACTTCGGCCAGGCCGGTAACGCCGCTGGGGTCGGCGCTGCTCTGGTAGAACAGCACGCCGTCGCCGACCTGAAACTCGTCGCGCAGCCAGTTGCGGGCCTGGTAGTTCCGCACACCCTCCCAGCTTGTCGTGCCGGCCTTGCGCAGGCCGGCAATCGTCAGTACGGAGGGTTCGACTTTCATCAGCCAGAAGCGTCGGGGCATGGGTTCTCCGTGGGCCATTGGCCCTGGCGCCATTGGGCCAGCAGTGTCTCAAAATACGGCACGCACAGGGCGCAGTGATTGCCGCAATGAAACAGGCGCCCCAACAGCGCGACACTGGGTTCGTCGGCGGACAGCCAGGCCTCAAGGGCCTGGCTGTTGGTCACCTGGTAGCAGACGCAGATCGTGGTGCCCGGCCGGCGGAAATCCCAGTCCATGGCCGGACTATACCAAGGCCCGGGGTGTTGCCCTACCGCACGCTGCGGGCGGTTTTCTGCAGTTTGCCGTAGTCGCGCCGGGTGGCTTCATCTTTCAGGTAGATGTCGCTCAGGGCCTGGTCAAACGCGTCGTCGTCAGCCGCCGTCAGGCCGCTGACGGTGAACTCGGTCTTTTCGTCGTCGGTCCAGGAATAGCCCAGCACGGCCTGTTTCACGGCATCGCGGATCTGGTCGCGCACGCGTTTGAGGTAACGGCTGACGCTGGCCTCGCTCATGCCCAGCATGTTGCTGATGTCCTTGCCCTGCAGACCGCGGGTCAGGCGCAGGCGGTAGCATTCGAACTCGTTGAAGTCGGCGTTCTTTTCTACTTCCTTGAGCGCGCGGTACACCTTGGCGCGGAATACGGCCAGTTCGAACTCGGTGTCAGGCCGGGCTTCCTTGCTGACTTCGTGGATGGTGTCGTCCAGAGACATTGGTTTGTGGCCGCCGCCGCGCTTTTGGGCGTTACGGCTGGTGAGCTCGCTGTAGACCACGTGCTTGGCAATGGCGTAAAGCCACGTGGAAAACTTGACGCCGCGTTTGGGATCAAACTTGGCGATTTCCTGGTACACGCGGGCCAGTGTTTCCTGGCTGACGTCCTTGATCGTTTCCTGGCCGAAGTAGCGGCTGGCGATGCTGCCGATCAGGCGCTCGATGCTGGGCCCGAAGACTTCCCACATTTCATACCAGGCCGCGGCATCGGCTTTCTTCAGGCGACCCAGCAGGTCGGTGTTGATTGAGATCAAGGCGATTCCCCCCGGCGTGATTGCGAATTGAATCTCGCGGGTTTCAGACTACCCGGGCGCAGTGACTTTGGATTCTGGATTTTGGATTGAACTTCATGGCCCACTTCATGACCTTCGTGGGCAAACGTCGTTGCTCCCTCGATCCGAAATCCAAAATCTAAAATCCAAAATCGCGGGGCGCGCCGTTACACTGCCCGCCCATGCGACTGGCCATCAAGACGCCCACCCGGGAGTTCGAGTTCACCGCGCGCGACGGCGCGGCCAACATTGTCGTAGGCAACCGCAGCTACGACGACATCTGCATCGCAGACGACCCCGGCGTTTCCGGCCCGCATGTGCGGCTGGAGTTCTTCATTGGCAAGTGGACCTTCAGCGACCAGTTCAGCAGCGCCGGAACCATTCACAACGGCAGCAAGAAAAGCAGCGGCGAACTTGCCCAGGGCGACGTGTTGACGCTGGGCGGCACTACGCTGCGAGTGCTGGACCTGGCCGGCAAAAGCGATACCGCGTCGCCGTTTGCGGTGACGCCCCCGGCGGACTCGCCGGAGACGCTCCCGACCCGGCTGGAATCCGCTCCGGCGTTTGCCTCCAATGATACCGGCGTGCTGCGCGCCGAGCCGCCAAAGCCGGTACATTCGCCACCGCCGCCTGCCGCGTCACCCCACGCGGCTGTTCCCCCGCGGGCCGAGTTGGTGGCAATGCTGTACGCGGCGCTGGTGACTGCCGCCCGGCGCGAGGATGACCTTGCCCCTGACGATGCCGACCCGTTGAACGAATACCGCGCTCTGGCCGAACGCGGCGTGGCCGGAACCACGCCCTGGCGCGTGCGGCATGTTTACGTGCCGCTGCTGGTCACCGGTGAGGCGTTCAACTTTGACATTGAAGACGAACTCAAGGGTGAATTGCAGCCCGACCTGGACGACCTGAGCGAATCCGAACGCCGGGTCTACGAGTTTCTGCTGGCCGAGGCCGAACGTCTGGCCGGCCGCGCCCTTTCTGCCGAGCCTCTGGTTCGCGAACGCCTGGCTGACGCCGCCAGCGACGCCGACACAGAGTTGCAGCAAGGCGGTTCGGCCGAGGTCAGGGTGCCCTGGCTCAGCGCCGACGAGCGCGGGCCGGTGCACCTGTGCGTCAAGATCAGCACGTTTGCCGGCAAGTACCGGGTGGACAGCACATTGCCGCTGCCCGCCGAACCGTCGCTTCCGGTGCTACCCGTTTCTGCGCCTGCCGCCGCCCAGGCAACCGGTGGCGCCAACGCAATCTTTGTGCGACGCATTGAGGCACTGCTGGCGCGCACCTTTGCCGGCCAGACCGGTCTTGACCCGCGCGCTGACGCCCAGGCCATTGCGCGCCTGGCCGAGGCCGCGCGCAAAGCCGTGGTGGAGCTTGAATCTTCGCGCGCAACCGAGGTCAACCTGCCGTTTCTGATGGCCGCGTCCGACGGCCCGCGCCACCTGGTGATGACGGTTGAACGCTGGCACCTGCACGAACGGGCCGAGGATGAGCACGTACCCCAACGCACGCCGCCGGCCGACCGCGACAGCGCCCCGGCACGGGCAGGATCATCAGGCGGTTCCCGCAAGAAGAACAATCCGCCCGTCGTGGTTGCCGTGGTGATTGGCGTGATCGTGCTTGGTGTGGTGATGGCGCTTGCGGCCGCCGACGGAAGCGAGGAACAGCAGGCTGTAATGCGGCAGGCCGAACAGGCGGAGAAAGAGTCCATCCGGCAGGAAGAAATGCGCAAAGCGATCCGCGAAGCCTCGCGCAACGACAGCAAGATACCACCCGAAGAACAGTTGAAGCTGCTGGTGAAGCTGGGCGACGACGCCGCGGGCATGGGGCTTGAGCCCGAGCTTACCGCGGCCAAAAACACCGTGAGCCAGCGCATCTACGCGACTCTGGCGCGGCGGTACAACGCCGTGTCGCTGGACGTGCGCCAGTCGCTGGATGCGGGCAACTTCGCCAAGGCCGAAACCCAGCGCGCCGAGTTCATGAAACACGTGGATTCCGACCCGTACCGCGCGGCGCAGAAAACCAGGCTGCAGATTGACCGCTGGAACAGCGACCGGGTGGCGGAAATCGCCGATGGCAACCGGCGCCTGATTGCCCGCGGGTTTGAGGACGCGCTTAACGCGCTGGAACTCAATCAGTTTTCCGTGGCCGCCAAGGCGCTGGACAGCATTGTGGCCGGCGCGCTGCTGCCCGAAATCACGCGTTCCCTGCTGCGGGCCGAGGCCGATGCGATACGCCACAAGGCCGGCGAACAGGAACGCGGCGAGATTGACCCGCCGCTGAAGCGCCTGCCCGCGCCGCCGCGCCTGCCGGCGTTTCCGCAGAACGACCTGCTGCCGCTGGGCGGTACCACGGCCTCGCGCCACTTTTCGGCGCTGAGGCAGAAGGTGACGGACTGGCTGCGCCGGGCCGATACCGGCACGGTGGCGGTGCGCTATCGCGGCATGGACGCCACGGCGCGCACCGCTGATAAAGGCCGCGATGTGCAACTGACGGTTCAGCGTCCGCTGCGCACGGTGGATCCGCCGCTGCTGGTTGAGTACGAAGTGGTGGCGTCACTGACCAATCTGCCCGATGACACCCAGTACGCGCTGTATCTGGCCGTGCCGGACAAGACCCTGGCGGACTGGCTGGGCCTGCTGCATTTCTGCTTTGACCGCGGGCTTGGCGAAAAGGCCGGCGCGGTCGCCGCCCAGATTCGCAAACTGGAACCCGACAAGACGCGCGAGCTCGATCAACTGCTGGCGGCCAAGTGGCAGAAGCCGGTTCCCGAAAACGGCTTTCCCGAGCGCGACGGCCGCGTGCTGCCCGAGTAGAGGTGGTCACACCGCGACGGATTTTTCTTTCACGGCGCCGGCGCGGCGGTCCCACCACTGGCGCAGGGGCCTGGCCGCCCACCAGGCGAAAATGGCCAGCGCGTGACCGGCGATAATGTCCGGAATGTAGTGATAGCCGCCGTAAAACGTCGCGATGTACACGCCGATGCCCACCGGCAGGTACACCCAGAACAGCGGCCGTATGCCCTTCCAGCTCGCGATCAGAAACAGCGTCGTCCAGGCTGTGTGCAGGCTTGGAAAGCAGTCGCGGTTGCGGTCCTTGATGTCGTCCATGAAGCTCAACGCGCTGGTGGTGGCCTGCAGCCAGCGGTCTTCAAACACGTACTTGGGGCCCACCACGGGCACAACCACATAGCCGATGTAGGCCAGGGCGCCGGTGATCGCCAGCGCCCCCATAAAGCGGTTGAAGTGCTCGCGTCGGCCCAGAAACCACAACGCCAGGGCCAGCGCCGGCGCGGCATAGACATAACTGATGTAGCAGGCCTCGTGGATGTCTATCTGGCGCAGGCCGACCAGGCCGATCAGATCCGTGATCCACGGCTGGTCAAAGAACTTGCGCACCAGGGCGGCGCTGAGGTCACCCAGCAGCCAGATATCGAACCGGGCCATCTGGATGTCATACAGAGTCTCGCCACGAATGGCGGGAATCAGCTTCTTGTTCATTTCATAGACGCCCATGCAGGCCAGAAACGGCACGTAGGCGCGCAGACCGCCGAGCCCCCACAGGGTCGTGTTTTTCATACGCGCGCCGGTGGTGGTGGCTTCGCCCCACACGCCGTGCATCAGCCTGCGAAAGTTGCCTTTGCCGGCCAAAGGCAGGCTGGCCACAAACAGCAGAAACAGCGTGCCCAGGGCACACCACAATGTGAACATCCACATCGTACCCCGGCCGTGAAAGTTGTATTCAAAACTGTCCCAAAGACGCCCAAGACCGGGCGCGCCGCTGACCAGCGCGTAACTGACCACAAACAATGCCAGCAGACCCAGCAGCAGCGCTTCTTCAAAACGGAAGACACGAAACAGCAGGCGCCACCGGGCCGGGCGCGGTGTGTCGGGCTGCGGCCTGCCTGACGGTTTCTTTACACTGGCGTGGGCGCCTGTGGAGGGCTCCAGCAACGCGGTGGCCTGGCCGTCGTCCATAAGTTGCCCAGTGTAGCAGCGGCGGCGGCGTGCTTCACCGCCGTGTCACGGCTTTGCGGACGGATGTGCGAGTTGTCGCCATTTCTTTGTCTTGGCCGAACCCGTCGGTGGTTCATGCGTTTTTGCCGGATGCAAGAGCCAGCAAGCACGATTGCAAAACAGGTTGTCCACAGCGCACCGAACGACTATGGGAGCAGCCATGTTGCAGCTAGAATGTCCGCCGGCCA
This sequence comes from Planctomycetota bacterium, assembly GCA_015075515.1. Classification (GTDB taxonomy): domain Bacteria; phylum Planctomycetota; class UBA8742; order UBA2392; family UBA2392; genus H3-PLA7. The sequence continues at coordinate 182,311 of JABTUE010000003.1, read as the reverse complement.
GGGCACGGGAATTCGCCATGAGCGAGATCGGGCGCAGCCAGCGGGTGCGGGAGATCAACCCCGACGAGCTTGATTTTGACACCGCCGAGGCCACGGCCACCTTCGATTTTGATGCCCAGGAACGCCGGCGTTACCAGCGCGCGCTGCTGGAAGTGCCGATTGCGATCAGGCTGCTGGGTGACAAGGACAAAGAACTATGCAAGGGCCGCGCGGTGTTGCGCGACCTGAGTCTGGACGGCGCCTTTCTGGCAAGCATCGAGATCGAGCACACCACCGACGGCGTCAAGCCCGAAGAAGTGGGCGAGTTCAAGCGTATCCAGTTCGTGATCATGGACGGCCCGTTCAAGGGCGTTGAAGCCGCGGCCCGTCCCGTGCGCGTGGGGCTGACCGCCGGCGGCGTGGGTGTCAAGCTCGAGGCCGGGTTCAACTTCAGCGTGTAGTGGCTTGCGCAACGGACGCGCCGGCAATCCTGCCGGCGCGCCGTTGTTTCTATTCGTGCCGCAGGGCTTCAATCGGCGTCATCAGCGCCGCGCGTACCGCCGGATACAGCGTGGCCACAAAGCCGATGCCGAACGCCAGCGCCAGCGCGTGCAGGCTGCGTGTCACGTTCAGCGTGCCGCTCAGGCCGTCCAGCGCGAACCAGGTGCGGGCGATCTGGACCTCAAGGTAACCAAAGGCCACGCCGGCAATACCGCCCAGAACGGACAGCGCCAGGCCCTCCAGCATCACGTTGCCCAGAACGCGCAGGCGGCTCCAGCCCACGGCCAGCAGCAGCCCGATCTCGCGCGTGCGTTCGTACACGGTCAGCGTCATGGTGTTAAGAATGCCGATCGCGCCCGCCAGCGCGGCGATCAGGCTGATCACCAGCCCGAACTTCTCGAAAAATTCGATTTCCTTGTGCCGCTGCAATATGTCGGCGCTGCGGATCGCGCGCAGGGCGTCCACCTTCTGGTTGATTTCGTCGCGGATACGGAGGACTCTGGCCTCGCGTTCTTCGCGCGTCAGGCCGGTGTCCTCGATGGTCAAGAACATCACGGTGCAACTGGGCGCGATTTCAACCTGAACGTCACGCAGCTTGCCGTCCACGCGCTGTTTCACGGTTTCGGTGCGCGCGTGCTTGCCCTTGATCAGTTGCGCCACGCCAAGCGGAAAGAACACGCTGGCGTCCTGGATCATGATGCCGGTGCGGCAGATGCCGCGCGTGGTGAGCTGCAACCGCATCTGGTACGACCTCATCGGGTCGGCGGGGTCATAGTCGTAGTTGTGAACGTCCTTGAGCCAGCGGGCGTACTGGTCGTCGTCCATGGGCAGGCCCATGATGTTGTTCGGACGCACCGGCGGGGCCTTTTTGCCCGTGCGTTTTTCGAAGCTTTCGGGGCTTTCCTCCTTGATCGCGTCGGGGTGAACGCCCAGTTCCTTGGTCAGGCGCATCAGCGCCCACATCTTGCGGCCGTAGTCGGTCATCTGGTCCCAGTTGTCGGGCTTGCCGAACACCTGTTTGAAGCCGTCGCTGGTGACGATGTCCATGAAGTTGAGTTCGGCCCCGACTTTGGGCACCTTGTCGCCCATTTTTTCTTTCAGCACTTCGTAGGCCTTCCAGCCGAACACCACGCCGGTGGGGTCGTCGTCGCTGATCGGGCGGCCCTCGATCATCTGCATGTGCTGCACGATCGGGTTGTTCTCGGTGATGCCGTAGTACAGAATCGCCGGGCGGTCATCAAAATCACCTTCGGTGCGCAGCAGCGCGGCGATGGTCGGCGACACGGTTTTTACGCCTTCAATTGCCTGAAGCGTCTCGACGTAGCTCATGGGCACGTCGCTTTCCAGTTCTTCGGCCGTGGCCTGCATGACCGTCAGGTCGCCGCGCTGGGTTTCAAACGCCACGGTGATCTGGTTGATCAGGTCGTCGCTGATTGTGAACAGCGCGACCATGATGGACACGCCCACGCCGACACCCAGCACCGAAAACAGGGTGCGCAGTTTGCGCCGCAGCAGATTTTTCAGCACGAACTTCATCGTGTGGTTCCTGCGCCCCCGCGCGGCCTGAGCATAGTCGTGACCGTCCGGCTGTCAGCCCTCAAGCTACGGCGTGGGCCGGCTCGCGACCCGAAAGCACGTCTATCACCGCCTGGGCGCACATCCGGCCCATTTCGTCGCGCGTTTCCACCGTGGCGCTGCCCAGGTGCGGCAGCACCACCACGTTGTCCAGATTGGCCAGGCCGGGCGCCAGTGCCGGTTCGTGTTCGTACACGTCCAGCCCGGCGCCGGCAATCCGGCCCCGGCGCAGGGCGTCTGCAAGCGCGGCTTCGTCCACCACAGGGCCACGCGCGGTGTTGACCAGAACCGCCGTGGGCTTCATCAGGTCAAGGCGCGCGGCGTCAATCAGGTGCCGGGTCCGGGGTGTCAGCGGGCAGTGCAGGCTGACAAAATCGCTTTGGGCCAGCAGGTCGTCCAGCGGCGCCGGCCGCGCCCCGAGTTCGGATTCCCAGTCCGGCCGTGGCGTCCGCGAGGTGTACAGAATGGGGCAGTCAAAGCCCTTGCGCATGGTGCGCGCCACGCGAAAGCCGATGCGCCCGGCACCGACAATGCCGACGGTCTTGCCATACACGCCCTGGCCGCGCAGAAACAGCGGCGCCCAGCCCTCAAAGCGGCCAGCGCGGGTCAGGCGCTCGCCTTCGCCAAAGCGTCGCGCGCAGGCCAGCATCAGCCCCACGGCGACTTCGGCCGTGGCGTCGGTGAGCACCCCCGGCGTGTTGCACACGCGAACACCCAGACGCCCGGCGCATTCCAGATCAATATTATTGGTGCCCACGGCATAGGTCGAAACCACGCGCAACGGCGGGGCCAGAGCCTGCAAAAGCACCGCGTCCACGGGGTCGGCCAGCGTGCAGACCAGGGCATCGGCTCCGCGCGCGGCGGTGGCAATCTCGGCATGGGTCAGATTGCGGTCATGGGGGTTGACCTCAACGCGCGCCTGGGGCAGCGCCGAACGCAGCATCTGCGGCACAATTTCCGGCACGGCGCGGGTGATGTAGATGAACATGGCCGCAGTCTAGTGCCGGCGCGTCCGTCTGTCGCCGTCCACCGCCCGGCCATTGGTGTCCGGCTGTTTGCTGTTAGAACGGCCCCATGCCTGACGCGTTTTTCCGGCTTGAGGCCGTCAGCGGCCGCGCCCGCGCGGGGCGGCTGACCACCGACCACGGCGTCGCCCTGACGCCCCTGTTCATGGCCGTGGGCACCCAGGGCACGGTCAAGGGCGTGACGCCGGACCAGCTTGCCCGGGCGGGAATCACCGTGGTTCTGGGCAACACCTATCACCTGATGCTGCGGCCCGGCGCCGACACGGTGCAGGCGCTGGGCGGGCTTCACGCCATGACGCGCTGGAACGGCCCGATGCTGACCGACAGCGGCGGGTTTCAGGTCTTCAGCCTGGGTGAACTCAACCAGGTCAGCGAAGAGGGCTGTACCTTCAAGAATCACCTGGACGGCCGCGACGAACTGTTGACGCCCGAGCGCAGCATGCAGGTGCAGCACAAGCTTGGCGCCGATGTTGTCATGCAGCTTGACGATGTGCCGGCCTTGCCGGCCACGCGCGAGCGCACCGCCGACACCATGCGCCGCAGCCTGCGCTGGCTGGACCGCTGCGTTGCGGCGCTGCCCGCGCGCAGCGCGCAGGGCCGCCGCCAGCACCTGTTCGGCATCGTCCAGGGCGGGCTGGACATGGATTTACGGGCCGAAAGTGCCCGCGAGTTGGTCGCGCGCGACCTGCCGGGCTATGCCATTGGCGGCCTGAGCGTGGGCGAAACCAAGGAACAGATGAACACCGTGCTGGATGTGGTGACGCCGCTGCTGCCTGCGGAAAAGCCGCGCTATCTGATGGGTGTGGGCTTTCCCGAAGACATGCTGGCGGCCATCGGCATGGGCATTGACATGTTTGATTGCGTTCTGCCCACGCGCTGCGCGCGCCATTCGCTGGTATTTACATCGCGCGGGCGTCTGCGCATGAAAAACGCCGCCCACAGCGCCGACAGCGCGCCGCTGGACCCGGACTGTTCGTGCTACACCTGCGCCAACTTTTCGCGCGGGTATCTGCGTCACCTGATCATGGCCGGCGAAATGCTTGGCATGACGTTGCTGACCATACATAATCTGCACTTCTATGCCGGTCTGATGGCGCAGGCGCGCCAGGCCGTGCTGGAGGATCGCTACGATGGTTTCGCGCGTGACATGACAGCGCGTGTGACCGCAAAGGCGCCCTGATGTCGGCCATCGGCTGGGTTCGCAACGTCATGATCTTCGGCGGCATTGCCGTGGGAGGGTTCGTCGCCGTGCGCGCGGCAATGGAGGCTCCGCCGCCGGTTGACGCGGGCGCCGCCGGCGATGTGGTGCCCGTGCTGCTCAACACCGCGCGCCCCGTGGATACGCCGCTGATGCGCCTGGCCAAGCCGATTTCACTGGAAAGCGCCTTTGGGCGCACCGAGCTGACCGGCATGCCCACGTTTCGCGTGTCGCCGGACCCATTGCACGATCTGGGCATTAACCGCGACTATGACGGCAACATTGAGCTGCGCCCGGAACGCATCGCCCCTGACCTGCCCGAGAAAAAGGCCAGCGACGAGGTCACGGCCAAGGAACTGGACGAACCCCTGCCGCCCCGACCCGCAGCCGCCGGCACGAATCTTGATGACCTGCCCCGCGATGCCCGCGGCTTTGCCGACCAGGGCAAGACCGCCCTGGACCAGGCCACAACGCTGCTGGTGGACGGTCTCGACATGGTCCGCGGCGCCGGTGATGCCCGCCGCCGCGAACTGGGCAACCAGAAGCTGGCCGAAGCTGCCCGTCTGTTCGAAACCGCCCGCGACCACCTGCGCGAGGCCCTGCTGCGCGCGCCGAACCACCCCGGCATCCTGGACCTGCTGCAGGAAGCCAAGGCCGGCCTGTTTGCCGCGCGCAAGCACGGCAACATCCGTTAGGGCCGGTTGCAGACAGGATTTCCACAGGCTTGACGCCAGGCCTCCCGCAATCCAAAGCATCACGCCAAATTGCGAGGAGCTGCCATGAACGCGCTGCTGCAGACCAACATGCCGGATCTGAACCTGATTGCCCGGGGCAAGGTTCGCGATCTCTATGACGTGGAAGGAAACCTGCTGCTGGTGGCCACGGACCGGCTGAGCGCCTTTGACGTGATCATGAAGCAGGGCATCCCTGGCAAGGGGCGCATGCTGACGGAACTGAGCCTGTTCTGGTTCGAACTGCTCAAGAAGGACGTGGGCAACCACCTGATCACGGCCAACGTAAGCGAAATGCCCAGGGCCGTGCACAAGTACCGCGACCAGCTTGAGGGCCGCAGCATGTACGTGCGGCGGGCGAAGATTTTTCCCGTCGAGTGCGTGGTGCGCGGCTACATCGTGGGCAGCGGCTGGAAGGACTACCAGAAAACCGGCATGGTCTGCGGCCACAAACTGCCGCCGGGGCTGAAGCAGGCCCAGAAGCTGGAAAAGGTTCTGTTCACGCCCAGCACCAAGGCCGCCCAGGGCGCCCACGACGAGAACATTGATTTCGACCAGATGGTGAAGACCGTCGGGCGGGAAACCGCCGAAAAGCTGCGCGACCTGACGGTGCGCATTTATACCAAGTGCGCCGATTACGCGGCCAAAAAGGGCATCATCATTGCCGACACAAAGTTCGAGTTCGGCCTGCATGACGGCAAGATCATTCTGTGCGACGAAGTGCTGACGCCCGACAGCAGCCGCTTCTGGGACGCCCGCAAGTATCAGGTGGGCACAAGCCCCGAGAGCTTCGACAAACAGATTGTACGCGACTGGCTGGAAAAACAGCCCTGGAACAAGAACCCGCCGCCGCCCGATCTGCCGCCCGAGATCATTGAAAAGACCGCGGCAAAGTACCGCGAGGTGGTTGACCTGCTGCGCAAGTGACCCGTTGGAGATTCAGGGCTATAGCCACAACGGGTGGTGTCTGATCTGCTCATCCTGAATCTGTAATCTTGAATCGGACGAAGGAGCCTCCATGCCTCAGACCGTACTCATGATGGGAAGCGATTCCGACTGGCCGACGCTGGAACCTGTGGTCGCCACACTCAAGGAACTCGGGATTGACTGCGCCGTGCGCGTGCTTTCGGCTCACCGCACGCCCGAGCAGGCCCGCGAGTTCGTGCAGCAGTCCGAAAAGGGCGGAACCAAAGTGTTTCTTTGCGCCGCCGGAGTGGCCGCGCACCTGGCCGGTGCCGTGGCCGCGCACACGTCGCGGCCGGTGATCGGTATTCCGATCGCCAGCGGGCCGCTCAATGGTCTGGACGCGCTGCTTTCCACCGTGCAGATGCCGCCGGGCGTGCCCGTGGCCACCGTGGCCATCGGCGGCGCGGTCAACGCCGCCGTGCTGGCCGCCCAGATCATCGGCACCGGCGACGCTGCCGTCGCCCAGCGCGTGGCAGACTGGCGCAAGGCCCAGACCCAGAAGGTGCTGGAAAAGGACCGCAAGCTTCAGGAAAAACTGAAGTAGCCGGCCTGGGGCCGGTGCGCGGATTTCCGGTTGCGCGGGGGTGATTGCTCCCGCAAGGCGTGATCTTCGGGTATGCTGGCAGGCCCCGCCCCGTTGCCGACCATGCCCGAAGAGATTCCGTTTCCCAGCGGCTTTGAGGCCCTGCGCGAGCCGATGCGCAAGCTGGACGCGCTGCTGGCGATCGCGCGCCGGGTGCAGCTTGAATCCGGCAAGGTTCCGCCCGGGTTGCTGGAAGATTTTCACGATGTCCGGCGCCAGCTTGAAAAGGCCTTTGTTTTCAACTTTCGCGGCGTGGATGAACGGCTGCAGGACGGGCTGCGGAAGTTCCTGAAAAACACGCGCAACGCCGGCATTGAACAGCTTGACCGCAACCTGGAACGCCTGTGCAAGGTCAGCCACAGCATGCTCAACGCCCTGATGATCCAGGGCGCGCCGACATTGTCACTGGAAGATGACCTGGCTGACGCGCCGGCCTTGCAGGCGACTGCGGCTGTGCCAGCGCCGGCCGCGCCGGCCACTGCTCCGCGCGTATCGGAGCCCCGGCGCGGGCACGGGCTGTTTGTGGCGCTGGCGATTGCGCTGGTGGCTGTGCTGACGGTGGTGATCGGCTGGGCGACCGGCCTGTTTACGCCGGTGCCGGCGGCCAACAACGCGCCGCCGGTGGCCGTGAACCGCCCGCCCGTCAACGTGCCGGCCAACCGGCCCGTGGAGCCGGTGGATACCTCTCGCCCGTTTGACCCGGCCGCGGCGGGGTACCCGCAACTTCTGGCGCTTTACCCGCTGGACACGTCAGTGGATCCGTTGCGCACGCCGCCGGAACTGCTGCTGCCGGACGACCTGCCGGGTGTTCTGCTGGGTATGGAGGAGGCCCTTGCGCTGCTGGAGCCGGGGCGGCTGCGTTCCACGCCCGACCAGACGCGGGCGGCGCTGCGCGCCTTCGGCCAGGACGTGATTGATTCGCAACCCGCCTGGAAGGAATCGCGCAAGCCGTTTCTGGACGCCTACGCGGCCCATGTGCGCAAACGCCTGAACCTGGCGTTGTACGAGGACGCGCCCGGCACGGTGCTGGTTTCCGATGTGTTGTTCCGTGCCGGCGGCGGCCAGCAGTCGCTGTGCGCGACGTTGCAGGTTCTGGCGTTGTGCGCGCGCGCGCCCGTGGGTCTGTACGCGCCCAACGGGATCGCGCGGCCGATGATCGGCGTGCTGATGCGCGACGGCGTGCACACTTTCAACGGTGAACAGTATGGTTTGCGCACCGGCAATGTTCCCCTGGCGCGCGTGAGCGAACTGGTGGTGGAACTCTGCGTGCGTCTGTTGCCCACACTCGAACAGCCGGCGGCGCGCCTGTGGTGCCTTGGCGTGGTGCGCAACCTGGCCGGGGCGCTCAGTGTTGAGCTGGCCCGGCGCGCGCTGGCGGACATTGACCTGGCCTGGCTGGCTGACCCTGGAACCGACGCCCCACCCGAGGCCGTGCTGCGGCACGAACTGGCGCGGACTTTGCAGCCCGTGGTGTGCAACGCGCTGCTGTATGACCTGGCCGGCGCCACGGCTGCCGAGGCTCTGGCGCTGTACCGGCTGGCCGCCGGAGCCGGCGACGAGGCCGCGGTGAAGCAGGCGCTGCTGCTGCTGGGCAAACGCGCGGAAAAGGGGGCACTGCTGGACGGCCAGCCATTGGCGCTGCGCGTGGGCGACCTGCTGCGCGACATGAACAAGCCGCAGGAAGCCGCCGCCTGGTACCTGCGCGCACTGGAGGATCACCCCGACGACCCGCGCCCGGCGCTGCGTCTGGCCGCGCTTCAGCCCGGGTCAAAGCTGGCGCATTTGCGTGAGGCCTACGCCCGCGGCGAGCGCGCCGCGACAGTCATGCTGGAACTGGCCGGCGCGCTGTCGGCCGCCCGCGACGATCTGGCCGCCCTGGCGGTGCTGGATCAGTTGTGCCTGGCCGAGCCGCACCCGGTGCACCTTCAGGCGGCGGTTCTTGTCTGTCTGGCGCTGGAACGCCCCGACTGGGCCCAGCAGCGCCTGGCGCGCCAGCCCGAGGTAAAAAGCCCCGAACTGACGCGGCTTGACCTGATCTGTGAACTGCAGCGCTTCGGCCTGAGCGACCGGGCCCGCGAACTGGCCAAGACCTGGCGCGCCACCGGCGGCGCTGACCCGTTTGTCGAGGGATTGTTGAAACGTTACGGCGGTTAAGTGCCTGCACCGGCGCCCCGGCCTTGCTACAAGCGCGGGCCACGGAGGCGTGCATGGACAGGGTTGCGATTCGACGGGTGCTGGTTTCGGTCAGTGACAAGACCGGCGTGGTGGATTTCTGCAAGGCTCTGGCGGGCCACGGCGCCGAGTTCATTTCCACCGGCGGCACGGCCAAAGCCCTGCGCGAGGCCGGCCTGGCCGTGAAAGACATCAGCGAACACACCGGCTTTCCCGAGATGCTGGACGGCCGGGTCAAGACACTGCACCCCAGGGTGCACGGCGGGCTTCTGGCGCGGCGCGACCTGGAAGATCACCGGCGCACGGCCGAGCAGCACGGCATTGGCCTGATTGACATGGTGATTGTGAACCTCTACCCGTTCGAAAGCACCGTGGCAAAGCCGGGCGTGAGCTTTGAAGACGCGATCGAGAACATTGACATCGGCGGGCCCAGCATGGTGCGCAGCGCCAGCAAGAACCACGAAGCCGTGGCCGTGGTTACCGACCCGGCCGATTACGCCGAGCTGACGCGCGAACTGGCCGAGCACGGGGGCAAGCTGGGGCTGAACACGCGGCGCCGGCTGGCGCTCAAGGCGTTTCGCCTTACGTCGTGGTACGACCACGCGATCGCGCAATACCTGCAGGGCCAGATTGATCACGGCGACGCGCTGGCCGGGCGCAGGCTGCTGGCACTGGAGCGCGTGCAGGAACTGCGTTACGGTGAAAACCCGCACCAGCAGGCCGCGTTCTACGCCACTGGCGGCCGGCGCGAGGGCCTTGGGGCCCTGCAGCAGCTCAGCGGCAAGGAACTTTCGTACAACAACATTCTGGACCTTGATGCCGCGATGCGTGTGGCCGCCGAATACGACGACGCCCCGTTTGCGGTGGTAATCAAGCACACCAACCCCTGCGGCGCGGCGCTGGCCGACAGCATTGCCGAGGCCTTCACGCGCAGCTACGACTGTGATCCGCTGAGTGCCTTCGGCGGTATTGTGGGCCTGAACCGCCCGTTTGACCTGGCTACGGCGGCCGCGTTTGTGGAGGGCGAAAAGTTCCTGGAGGCCGTGGTGGCGCCTGACTTCGAGCCTGCGGCGGTCAAGGCGCTGGTCGAGGACAGCAAGAAGAAGTGGCGCAAGTCCATCCGTCTGGTCAAGGCCGGCGTGCCCGCGGCCAAGCAGCCCCCGCTGGAGTACCGCAGTGTGGTGGGGGGCATGCTGGCCCAGACCAGCGACAGCCACATCGGGCAGGCCGCGGAACTGAAGGTGGTGACCAATCAGGTGCCGAACTCGGCCCAGATGAAGGAACTGGCGTTTGCCTGGCGCCTGTGCAAGCACTACAAGTCCAACGCGATTGTGCTGACGGCGCACCGCGCGCTGATTGGCTACGGCGCCGGCCAGACCAACCGGGTGGATTCCACGGAACACGCCCTGACCCGCGCCGGGGCCAAAGCCAGGGGCGCTGTGCTGGCCAGCGACGCGTTTTTTCCGTTCCCGGACAGCATTGAAAAGGCCGCGCGCGCCGGTGTGGCGGCGATCATTCAGCCCGGCGGCAGCGTGCGCGACGAAGATGTGATTGCCGCCTGCAACCAGCACGGCATTGCCATGGTGTTTACGGGCATGCGGCACTTCCGGCATTGATGACCCCGGCCGGTGGCCCGCGCGTTGTTCGCTTGTTCTAATCCATGCATGGCTGAGCCCTCGGCGCTTCAGCATGTGCTGGATCCGTTTGCCGCAACTCCGCCGCAGACCTGGCTGTGGCCGCTGCTGGTCGGCGGTCTGGCTGCCTGTATCGCGGCCACCTGGCTGGCCTGGGGGCGCTTGCGCGCGCTGGGCGAGCCGTGGGGTGCGTTGCCGGGCAACCTGGCGCTGCCGGGACTTGCGCTGGCTGTGGGGGTGATGCTGCTGCCCGGTGTGCTGCATTACGGCCCGGTCGAGCAATGGCCCGAGCACGCGCCCCTGGCCGCGGGGGCTTTCGGCGCGGCGCTTTCGCTGGCGGCATTGGCGCTGCTGGCGGTGCTTCAGGTGCTCAAGCCGCCGCACCGCAGACTGCAATGGCTGGCGTTTCGGCCGGCCCATATAGCCCGCGCGCTGGGCGTTTACGCGATCATGATTCCGGCATTTCTGGGGCTGGTTCTGGCCGTGGTCTCGGCGGGGCGACTGGCCGGCCTGGACGTGACGACCCAGCCGCAGGTTCAGCAACTGACCGGCCGTGACAGCAGTCTGTGGATCGCCGGCGTGTATGTTCTGGCGGCAGTGGCGGCGCCGCTGCGCGAAGAACTGATCTTTCGGCTTGTGCTGTTCGGGCTGGTGGCGTCGCTGGCCACAAACTCGCGCTGGTCGCACCCGGCGCGGCTTGGGGCGCTGGGCCTTTCTACGGTGCTGTTTGTGGCCGCGCACGGCGCGTGGTGGCCCGGGTTTCTGCCGCTGGCGCTGCTGGGGGCGATGCTGGCGGCCCTGTTTGCCCACACCCGCAGCATCTGGCCGCCGGTGATTGTGCACGCGGCGCACAACGCGCTGGTGCTGACCCTGCAATTCTTCGTGCTCTAACGGTGCGCGGCAATGCCGGCGCGGGCGGCCTGGATCACCTCGGCGCGCAGCCATTGCGGGCTTATGATCCGCGCGTGTTCGCCAAACGACAGCACAAACCCCGCGGCCCATTGCGGGTTGTACAGCGGCAGCGTCAGTTCCACCGCGCCCCCCGCAAGCATTCGCAGTGTTGTGTCCGGGTTGTTGGTCCATTCGTCGCAGACATCGGGGCCGGCCTCGGGCGAGAACCGCACCACCAACTGGTCGCGCGGCCGGCCCTCGAAGATGCCGGCCATGCGCCCGGCCTGGCGGCGGGCCGGCGGGCGGCGCGCGTGCCGGGTGTCGGTCAGTTCCGCCGCCCGGATGCGCTCCAGTCGAAAGTGGCGGGTGGCGCCGGCCAGCTCGCACCATGCGTACAGGTACAGATAGGCCCCGGCTTCGATGATCTGGAACGGGCAGACGCGGCGGGTGCCAAGACGCCCGCGATGGGCGGAGTAGTACTCCAGATTCACGACCCAGCGTCCGTCTATGGCTTCCGACAGCGTGCCGATCAGCGCGCGCATGCGCCGGGTCTGACGCGGCACAACAAAGCCGCCGGAGCGCCCTGAAAGAATCTGCCGCGCGCGGCCCTGCAGGGCATTGGCCAGCACGCCGGCAAGTTCCTGCAGTTCGGCAAGACTGGTTTCATCGGCCGCGCGGGCGAAGTGCTCCATGGCGTACTTGAGCGCCAGCGTTTCCTCGGGTGTGAACGCCAGCGGCCGCGCGAAATGCCGGGCGTACTGCAGGTCAATCACCGCGTCGTCGCCGCGGCCCAGCAGCCGATACCCGATGTAGTCGTGCGGCGCGTAGGGCGGCAGGCCGCACAGGGTAAGCGCATCGAGCATGGCGCAGATTTCCTGCGGCTGCAATCCCGTGGCGCGGGCGGTATCGCGCAGTGTCACGCCCTGGTTGGCGGCCAGAAAGTTGAGCAGCGGAACGATCTGTCCCAGCCTGGTCACGCGCCCCCCTTTCGCGCCGCGCGCGCTGCCCCGCGCAGGCGTTTCAGTACAAGCGAACGCAACTGCGCCGGTTCCAGAATCTTCCAGTGGCCCGCGAACTCGCACAGATAGCGCAGCAGTTCGCCGGGGTACGCGCCGGGCAGTTGCAGTTCCACGGCGCCGCCGGGCAGTTCCGTGATCGGGTACTGGCCTTCGAATTCGTTGCGCACGATGAACGCCACGTCGGCGTCAAAGCGAATGCGGACGTCGGCAAAGGCATTTTCGCCGGCGCCAAAGGGCGCCGTCGTAAAGTGGCGCTCTTCGTCAAAATCCGAAGGGATTTCGTATTGCGGGCCGTCATAACCCGGGATGTCCACGGCTACTTCACCACGGATGCGCGACAGCCGGAAGACGCGCACAGCACGCCGGTTTTCGTCAAGACCGACCAGGTACCAGCCGCCGCGGCGGGTTACCAGACCGTAGGGCGCCACGGTGCGGCGTTGCGCGCGGTCGCGCGGCGGCGAGTAATCAAACCGCACAATGCGCCGGGCCAGCATCGCCATGACGATCGCCTCGAAGTGTGCGCTTTCGCCCGGCCGGCGCTGCAGGCTGCGGCGCATCAGTGCCGGCGGCACCACGGCGGGCAGGCCCTCACGCCCGGCCCCGGCCTGAACTTTCAGCAACGCCGAACGCAGGTGGTCAGCCAGAGGCCCGGCGCCGTGGTCCGAAAGATAGGCCATGCCGATACGGAACAGCAGGTGGCGCTGCTCGGGCCGCAGGTTCAAAGGCGGCATCAGGCACGCCGTGCGGTCCAGCGTGTAGAGCGAGCGGGCGCCGTCAATTACTTCGCGCGACACCACCAGCCCTTCGCGCTTGAGTTCGTGCAGGTCGCGTTCAAAGCGTTTCTGGCGTGAACGCTCGGGCCGCGCGTCGTTGTATCCGGCCACGCGCGAAATCTCGGCCCAGGTCAGCCCCTGGCGCGCCTTCAGCAGCGCGCCAAGCAGGTTGATCTGGCGCTCAAATGGGCGCAGCGTTTCCGACATGATTCCCCCGCCGCATCATACGACCACATGCGACAAGTTCAGGGTTTGGCCTCGACCGGCGCGGCCGGCGCACTGGCCTTGGCTTTGGGCGCGGTGTCTGTTCCCAGCGGGACATCGGCGGCCAGGAGTTTTTCGGCCTCGCGGGCCCGGCGGTTGGCCCGGATTTTCACCACAACCAGAAAGATGACGATTGCCACCACGGCGGCGCCCAGAATGGACCCGCCGGCGGTGGAGGATGCCTTTTGCAGCCATTCTTTGCCGTAAATTGCCGCCAGCGCCCCCAGTGTCAGCCACACCGGGATGCTGACAAAGCAGCCCAGGAAATCGAACAGCACAAACTTGTGCCAGGGCACGCGCATCGTGCCGGCGGTGAAGAACGAGACAAACCGGATGCCGGCAAGCTGGCGGCCGAAGAACACCGTCCAATTGCCGTAGTTGTCAAACCAGCCCTGCACCTTGATCATGCGCTTTTCATTCAGCAGCCGGCGCATGAACTTGAACCGGTCGCGGATGGCAAAGCCGTACCGGCGCCCCAGCCACCACGCCCCTGAATCGCCGATCAGGTTGGCTGTCGTGCAGGCGCAGAACGCGGCCACAAAGTAATACCACACAAAGCGGTCGCCGGCCTGTTTGTAGGCGCTGAACCCCGCCAGTGTCAGCCAGATATCCTCAGGTGTGGGCAGACCCACGCCCGTGGACACCAGAATCACCAGAATCACGGCCCAGATTGTCGGCCCGTGCGCGATGTTCCACGCCGGGTCAAAGAACCGGTCAATCCACGACGCGACCCAGCCCTTTTCGGCCGTGTCCGACGCGGCTTGCAGCAGCATGTTGAGCAGGGGCAGCAATCGGGCTTCCGGCGGGCGTCAGTCGTGTTCTTCGGGTGGCAGGTCGGCGCACAGCACGCCCGTGGCCGAAAGCCAGCTTCCGCCGCGGTAGTCCGTGGCGGTCTGGGGCGGATTCAGGCGCAGTCCCACCGTGGGCGCCGCGTCCAGCTTGATCGTCTGGTGGTCAATGCTGTCCCACGTGCGACCCATCAGCGTGACCACATCGCCGGCTTCATCGGCCCGCGCCACGGCAAGGCCGGGTTCAGGCCCCAGCGCGTATTCCACCGTGCCCTGGGCCTCGACTGTCAGGGCCACCGGATAAGTGGTGCCGGGAACCAGCAGACCGTCGGCCAGATGCGGGTCGGCGTCGCAGCGCGCGTGAAAAGTGCGTCCGTCCAGCGCAAAGTGCAGCCGCCCCGGCCCCTTGCCGCGCGGTGTGTAGGCCAGAATCTTGACCAGGTGAACCATGGCGCGCGAATTTGCCAGCGCGTCCCCCAAAGTCCAGCGATTGCGGTGGCAAAGGGTTCCCAACCGCCACTTACTGTGCGTATATTGAAGGGTCCCAACGCTTCCGGAGACGCCAATGCGTGTTCTTTCTTCTGCGGTTCTGGTGATGGTGGTCATGTTTGCCGTTGCGTCGGGGGCGTCCTCCGCAAAGGCCCAGACCAATACGCCCTGGCTTGGTGTCGGGCTTCAGGTCGTCGAGGCCGAAGATGCCCGCAAAATGGGTATTGAGGGTGGCCTGAAAGTCACGCGGGTGGACGACAAATCCCCGGCCAAGGAAGCCGGGCTTGAGGTGGGGGACATCATCCTGTCCGCCGGCCAGAGTACGATCACGTCCATCGAGGCCATGCGCAAGGAACTGGCCGACAAGCGCCCCGGCGACGTGCTGAGTCTTGGTGTGCGGCGCGCCAACGGCCGCAACGAGCCGTTGATTGTGGTGCTTGGCGCCCAGGGCGCCAAAGACGACCGGTTTGGCGACGACGCCAAGGTCAGGGAACTGCGCAAGAAACTGTCTGAGCTTGACGCCGAGCGTCGCCGCACCGCCGCCGAGCTTGAGCGCCGGCTGGAAGACCTGCGCAGCGGCAAGGCCAACCCCGAAACAGCACCGCAGCCGCCCCAGCCGCGCGTGGAAGAACCCGCCAACCCCAAACCCGCCGAACCCAAGGTAACCGAGCCCGAGCGCGCCACGCTGGGCGTGACGCTGAACGCCAGCTTTCTGAACCTTACGCCCGAGGAAAGCCGCGCCCTGGGCATTGAAGGCGGCATCAAGGCCAGTTCGGTTTCCGCCGGCGGCGCCGCCGCCGAGGGCGGCCTGAAGGAAGGTGACGTGATCACCCGCGCCAACGGCGAGGCCATGACCGGCACCGGCCACCTGCGCACCATGCTTTCGCGCATGAAAGCCGGTGACAAGCTGGAGCTTGAGGTGCTGCGCGGCGGCAAGAAAGTGAACCTGACGCTG
The DNA here is from genome assembly GCA_015075515.1 of Planctomycetota bacterium. GTDB lineage: Bacteria > Planctomycetota > UBA8742 > UBA2392 > UBA2392 > H3-PLA7. Next base: position 166,768 of record JABTUE010000003.1, on the reverse strand, counting down.
GTGTTGCGTCCGCGGGCGTAGCCGGCTTTGCGGCAACGTCCGGGCAGGCGGGTCGTTCAATCTGTGATGGCACAGGGCCTGATTTCCGGTGTACGGCGCGTGCGGCGCGGGTTTGCGCTGCTGGTCGTGCTTCTGCTGATCATCACACTGGCGATCGTGGTGTACATCCTGCAGCGCGAGGTCGCCCGCGAGAGTTTCGTCAGCGCCAACCTGCGCGACGACCTGGCCTCGGCCTATCTGGCCAACATGGGTCTGGTGCGCGGCCAGGTGGTGCTGAGGCTGGATGACAAGGCCGATTACGACAGCCTGAACGAACCCTGGGCCAAGCCGCTGCGCTGGAGCGGCGAAACGTTCGGCGAAACCGGCGAGGCCGGCAGCGTAAAGCCCGCCGAACCCCAGGTGCTGATCAGCGACGAAGAGCGCAAGTTCAACCTGCTGACCATGGTGCGCGGCAACGAGGAACAGCGCAAACGCGCCGTGGAGACGTTCATGCGGCTGGTCAACATCTGCCGCCGCGAGGACGAACGTATCAAGCAGTACCTGGACGGCGGCGTTCGCACCGTGCGCCGCGCCAACGATGATACGCCCAACACCGACACGCTGGTGCGCAACCTGATCAAGTACCTGGAAGAACGCGCCAGCGAAGATTCGGACGAACTGGAGTTCACCAGCGAAAAGGCCACCAAGGCCGACCAGCGCAGCATGAAGAAGCAGACGCCGTTTCAGATGCTGACGCTGGGCGAACTGTTGCAGGTTGAAGGCTGGACGCACGAGCTGCTGCACGGGCCGCTGCGCGTGGCCGGCCCTGAATCCGGCGGCGGCGATCCGGACACCCGCGGCTATTACGAACTCACCGACCAGGAAAAGTTCGACCGCACGCGCCAGCAGATCGAGTCGCTGGATACCCGGTCGCGCGACCCCAACCCCCTGCCGCTGATCCATTACATCACCCTGTATTCCTCGGGGCGCATCAACATCAACACCTGTTCGCGCGAGGTGCTGCTGGCGCTGGACGCCCGCCTGACATGGGATGTCGTGGACCGCATCATCACCGCCCGTGAACAGGACCGACGCGATGTCCAGGCCGCCGAAGCCAACGGCGGCACCCTGCCCGAAGCCCAGCCCGCGGACCCCAACGCGCCCCCCGAGGACAAAGCCAGCTTCCGCACCCAGGACCTGGCGTCCTATGCCGCCTTTGTCGCCCGCGCCAGCAACGAAGAAACCCAGCAGGGCCAGCAGCCCGCGCTCGAGGGCTTCACCGAGGAAATGTACACTGCCATCCGGCCCTGGCTGGTCGTGCGCAGCACGGTGTTTCGTGTCGAGGCCAGCGCCAAGGTCGGCAAGATCACCACCACCACCTACGCGATTTACCGGCGCACCGGCAGCAACCAGGCCGCGCCGGCACCCGGCGGCACAGGTACGGGCGGCACCGGAACCGGCGGCACGGGCACGGGCGGCACCGGAACCGGCGGCACGGGCACGGGCGGCACCGGAACCGGCGGCACGGGCACGGGTGGTACCGGCACGGGCGGCACCGGCGGTACCGGCACAACGCGCGCCGCCGACAACTCCGGTCTGCCCGACGAGCCGCGCATCCGCCTGACGCTGTTGCTGAAAGACATCAAGCAGAACTGAGCGCGCCGGTTGTGCCGTGCGGTTCCAGGCGCAGGCGCAACTGGCCACAGGCGGCCTGGACGCGCCGGCCGCGTTTGCGGCGCACGTGGGCGTTCACGCCGCCGGCGCGCAGCAGCGCGGTGAAGGTCTCGACGGCCGCGGTATCGGGTTCTTTCAGGCCGCTGCCTTCCACCGGGTTCATCGGAATCAGGTTGACGTTGCAGCGCGGAAAACCGGCCAGCAGTTCCACCAGCCGCCGCGCGTCATCGGGCGTGTCATTTTCGCCGCCGACCAGCGTGTATTCAAACGTGACCTCGCGCCGCGACACGCGGTAATAGTCCGCCGCCGCGTCCACAATCGCGCGCAGCCCGGTGGCGGCGTTGGTGGGGATCAGCCGCGTGCGTTGTTCGTCCGTTGTCGCGTGCAGACTCACGGCCAGGTTGAACTGATAGCCCTGCCCCGCAAGCTCACGGATGCGGTCAGGCAGCCCCACGGTGCTGACGGTGACGCGCCGCGCGCCGAAGTTGAAGCCCCAGGGCGCGTTCAGTGTTTCCAGCGCGCCCATCAGCCCGGCAAAGTTATGCAGCGGTTCGCCCATGCCCATCACGACCACGTTGGTCAGCCACGCCGGCTCGCGTCCCGGTTCGGCTTCCTGGCGCAGCACCGCCGCCACGTGAAAGAACTGTTCCAGGATTTCGCCGGGCAGAAGGTGGCGCTTCAGCCCCAGCCGCCCGCTGGCACAGAAGCGGCAGCCCATGGCGCAGCCGGCCTGCGTCGAAATGCAGATCGTGTAGCGATCCCGCGGGCCGGTGCCGCCGCGACTGTGTTCGCGCATCAGCACGCATTCAATCACCGGGCCGTCGGCCAGCCGCAGCGCCAGCTTGGTCGTGCCTTCGCCGCTTTCTTCGCGGGCCACCACGGTCGAGGTCAGCGTGTTGTAACGGGCGGCCAGGTTCGCGCGCAGTTCGCGCGGCAGATTCGTCATCGCGTCAAGGTCAGCCACGCGTCTGGCGTACAGCCAATGCGCCAGTTGCCTGGCGGCAAACGGCTTGCCGCCGCAGGACGTGACGGCTTCAGCCAGGCTGTCAGGGCTCATCCCGATCAGTGACGGGCGCCCGGGCGCGAAATCAAGGCGTGAGGCCGGCGTGTTCATGGCGGCAGCTTATCATAGACGCAGCAGCGTGAAGGCCACGCTGCCGTAACAGCGTGTGTCAAAGGCGGACAGCGGCCCGGTGTCGGGCAGTTCCATGCGCGCCGGGTGGCCCAGAACCACAACCGTGGCAAAGTCCAGCAGCGGGGTGTCCGAAAGCTCGCGCAGCCACGGCCAGAAGTCGCTGCCGTGGTCCGCGGCCATGGCGTGCGGCGGGTCCAGAAACACCAGCCGCGCCGGGCAGTGCGGCATGTGGCGCGACGGGCGCACAGCCGCCAGGGCGCTGCCGCGGATTACCGTGCAGCGTTCGGCCACACCAAGCCCGGCCAGATTCTGCTCAACCACCCGGGCATGGCGGGCGTCGCGTTCGATGAACACGGCATGGTCGGCGCCGCGCGACAGGGCCTCAAGCCCCAGCAGCCCCGAGCCGGCAAAGCAGTCCCACACATTACCGGTCACGTCGTTTCCCAGCACGTTGAACAGGGCCTGGCGTGTGCGCGCCAGCATGGGCCGCACGCCGCCGGTGGGGGGCACGCGCACCACCCGGCCGCGCAGCACGCCGGCGGTCACGCGCGGCGGGCTGCCCGCGTCGGCGCCCTTGCGCGTCACGGGCCCCTCGGGCGGCGCGGGAATTCGTCCTGGAGCTGCTGCACGTCTTCGCTGGACAGGCTGAAGGGTTCCACGCGCGGGCTGCCCAGCGTGCCCGTGACATACAGCGGAAACAGGATCTGCTTGAGCTTGTCCAGAATCCACTGCACGCCGGGGATCGAAACCGGCGAGCGCGGGGCAAGCGTGAAGAACAGCTTCATGCGCATTTCGGCGGTGTCATAGGCAATGTAGTTCGCGTCATCGCCACCGAACGTTTCCACGCGCGCGGTGTCGCTGACAAAATCCATCTGGCGGATGGTGATGCGGTCAGGCCCGAGCCAGAAGTAGACGTGGCCCTCGTCAAAGTTCTGCTCGCCGCCGGCGACCTTGACAATCGCGTCAAACAGCGGCACGGCCGCCAGCCTGCATTCGCGTTCGCGCGCCCGCACCGCCGGGTCGGGATGGTTGCTTTCGCGGTTGATCGGGCCCACGTCTATGCGGCCGCGCCCGATCTGGCCCTGGCTGTCAATGTGCGAATGAAACCTTATTTCGGCGTCCAGCGCGCCCGAGATTGCCTCGGTGCCAAACGCGCGGCTGCCCAGTTTGCGCACGTCGGCGCGGCGGATTTCCAGTTCGCCTGAATAATCGTCGCCGGTCATGCCAAAGCGCCCGGCCAGCCAGCCGTCATAAAAGCGCCCGCGCAGGTTCGGAAACTCCAGCCGGTCGCCGAAGTACTGCATGGCCGAAGTGATGCTGTCAAAGCGCGCCTTCTTGAAAAACACCTCGTGCACCCACATCCGGCCGTTGCTGCGGCTGACCCCGCCCTGGCGCACGCCCTCGTAGTCAAACCGCGCCGTCAGCGCGTCAAAGTGCAGCCCCAGGTCCAGGTCGGTGCGGAACACATCCAGCCCGAGCTGGTAGCGCATGAAGTCGTCCTTGCCGGAAATCTCAAGGTCCAGGTCGAACTCGCCCTTGGGGTTCATGCGCGTGAACATGCCGCGCAAAGCCTCCGGCAGGGCGCGGCGCAGTGTCGGCGTTTCATGAAAGCTCATCTCGCGCGCGCTGACCTGAACCGTCCAGCCCTCGGCCTCGGAATAGCCCGCGTGGTGCAGCGTAAACCGGCCCTTTTCGGCGCGGCCGGTCACGTTGCGCAAAGCCACGTTGTAGCCGTCCACCACCACCGTGCCGTACAGGCCGTCCAGCGGGTACGGAAACGCCGTGTAGTTCACGGACGTGCCCTCAAGATAGACCTCAAGCCGCCAGTCAAAGCTGCCGTCGGGGTCGGTCACGATGCGGCCGTTGACGCCCACGGTGCCCGATACGCGCAGATCTTCAATGAACGTGATCAGCGCGGGCTTTTCCTTGCTGCCCCGGGCCAGCATCGGCGTCATGGCCGTCAGCAGCCCGGCGTCCATCGGCACGCGCTGGGCCCGAACCTGCAGGTCATAGACCGCCGGCGGGCCTTCCGTGCCGTCGTTTGGCGCCAGCGGCGCGATCACATAGCCGCTGACGCTGATGCGCGCGCGGTCCAGCGTGCGGGGGTCTTCGTTGCCGCGGCCGCCCACTTCGCGCACCACCACATGCGCGTGGTCGGGCGTCACGGTGACAAACACGCGCCCGGAAACATCCGTCAGGGCATAGGGAAAGGCGTCGAATTGCAGGCTGCCGCTGCGTTCGCCCGTGCCCACCAGAAACGTGATGTCGGCCTGGGTGAAATCGGGTTTGTCCGTGCCGCGGTGGCCCGTGATGTCCAGGCTGACAAAACCCGTCAGCTTGAAGCGCCGCAGCACCGCGCCCACGCCCGGCGGCAGAACGTCTTCCAGTTCGGGTTTCAGCGCGAACTCGTCGCTCTGCACGCGCAGGCTGGGGATTGCCCCGTTGTTGTATTGCAGATCCAGAAACACCGGGCTGCCCAGCAGCTTGCCGCGCACCCGCGACAGCCGCACCTGGTTGCCGCGGCTGCGGATTTCCACGGTGCCCGCCACCTCGCGAAAACGCATCGGCTCGCGCGCGTCGTCAAACCGGTATTCCGCCGCCACGCTGGCCGCGGCCAGATTGAAATCATAGGCCACGTCGTCGCCCACGCCCGGCCGCATCTCCAGTGTCGCGCTCTGCACGTCCACCTTGCCTTGCGGGGCAAACCGGGCCACCACGTCGCGCACGTTGGCGGGCATGCGGTCCAGAATGTCGCGGTTGAAATCCACGCCGCGCGTCTTGACCGACAGTGTCAGCCGCGCCGGCTCGACCTCGCCGCGGCGGTCGGTGTACACGGCGCTGAGCCACACGCGCTCGCCCGAAGACTTCAGCACACCGGTCAGGCCGTCCTTTTCATAGTCCGTCAGTCCCGATCCGGCGTCGCCAAGCTGGGCCAGCTCTTCCTTGGTGTAGCCGCGCACGATGTAACGGCCGGGCTGGCCGGGGCGGTTGCTGCCTTCCACCACGCCGTAACATTCGTGCAGCGGCACGGCAAAGCCGTCGCCGTCGGATTCGGGCAGGCCGGTGTAACAGGCGGTGGCGCTGCGGATGAAGACCTTCCAGTTCAGGTCCTGTTCGATGGTGCGCACGCCCTCGTCGGTGCGGCCCTTGGCCTCGCTTTTGAGCGTCAGTTTAAAATCAGCCAGCCCCATGGGGGTGAACGCCCGGCAGATGAACGGCAGAACCGGGTCAATGTCGGGCGCGATCACGCCGCCGTCCCAGGTTGGCTTGCCGGGCCATTCGGGATAACCCTTGTCGGGGGCCAGCTCGGGGTTCTTTTCGTCAAACTGGTCGGCGGGCCAGGGCGCGCCGGTCAGCCAGTCCATGGCGTTGCCCGGCTGCAGCCGCGCGGGCAGCAGCGCGCGCCGGAATTGTTCGTCCACCAGCAGGTCGCGCACGTCCACGCTTACGTTGAGAAGTTCAAACGGCCCGCCCACGTCTTCCACGTCCACGCGCACGGTCACGGCCGCGCCGTTGCGGCGGCCCTTGGCGTCTACGGTCAGCGCGTTGTTGCGGATGCGCACCGTGGCGCTGGCGTCGGTGACGCGGACCGGAAAACCCACAAAACACAGTTCGCCGTCGTCGGCGTTGACATCGGCGGAAAACTGGACCGGCCGCCCCGGCACGATGTCAATGCCGCCGTGAATGTCCACGCGGGCCGACACCTGAAACTGGTCCACGGCGCGGCGGACATCCGGCGCGAGAATCGAGACAAACTCGCGGTTGACCTCCAGCGTGCTGCTGTTGCGGAACAGCACGCGCGTGAACGTGCCGTCGCGGCGCACGTTGCCGCCCAGCAGAAACGCCCCGAAGCGTTCGGCGCTGGCCGTGCCGCCAAGCTGGTACTGGTCGGGCGCGTCCAGACTGGGCAGAAGCCGCAGGTTGGCCAGCGTGAACTCGTACCAGTCGCGCGGTGGGCCCGCGGGCGCGGCAAGCGATTCCGGTTCCACCAGAATGCCGTCGGCCCGCAGGTTGACGCGCGCCGTGCCGTCCACAATCACCTGCGGCAGCGCCGGCGCCCCGCCCTCGCCGCCGCCGGATTGAAACAGGTCCGCGTCCAGCCACGTGCCGCGGTGGATGTTGAAGTGCAGCGTCAGCCCGCGCGGAAACTTGACCGCCGTGACCGGCAGCCCGGGCAGGCGCTTGAGGTCGTAACTCAGCCGGATTTCCGGGATCGCCAGAAAGTCATAAGCCAGCGGCCCGCGCTCGGGGTGTGCCGTGCGGCCGCCTTTGCGCCGCACCGCGACATCGAAGTAGGCGATCTCGCCGGTGCCGGCCAGGCTGGGGCCCGAGATCTGGGTGCGGTCGCGGTCCCACAGGATTTCGGCGGTCCGGGTGTCCAGCACGGCGCCGGCGGCGGTGTCAAGAATACGGTTGGCGTTGGCGGCGTTGGCCAGCGCCTTGAGCGCCAGAAACACGCCCACCAGCAGCAGCACAAACAGCAGCACAAGGCGGAAAAAGCTGCGCCGGATCACGCGGCCCAAAAGCGCCCACGCCATCTGGCGCAATCCGATCTTGCGGCGCAACGCAACCGTCGCGGGTTCTGCCATCAGGCCCAGTATGCCCCCTGCCGCGGCGGTGTCCAAGTGCGTGCCGCCGCGCCGGTTAGTGCCCGTTCATCAGGCTTCAGAACCGGAAGTTCAGCGACGCCCCGAAGTAAAAGCCGTCCACAAAGTCGTCGTCAAAGGCCACGTAGTACCACCCGTCAATCTGGATGAACATCGGGAACATGCGGTACTTGTGCAGGTTGTAGACCATGCGGCCGTTGACTGTCTGGCCCTGAAAGCCCGAACGGTTGGTCAGGTACCGGTGCTGGTATGTGGTGGTTGTGCCGATCTCGAAGTAATCGCCGAAAATCGTGAACCCCGGGCTGTCCACAAACACCGTGATCGTGCTGTCAATCCGCGTGCCCTCGTCCACCACGCGCTGAAACAGGTTCAGCGTGTAGCGCATGTTTGCGCCGCTGTCCTGCACCAGGCTGGTAAAATAAGACAGCATCAGGTGCACTTCGTGCACGCTGGGGTTGAACTTGTTGTCCGGGAAATGCTCCAGCGGCCTGCGGCCGAAGCCCTGGTCCTTGCGGCCGATGTCGCCGTCCGAGCCCGAAAAATCAAAGTACGTGTAGCCGATGCGGAACAGCGCGCCTTCAATCTCAAAGTTGTAGCCGAAGCGGTAGTCCACCTCCAGCGGCCGGGTCTGTTCGCGCCCGACATCCCAGATGCCCCAGGCGCTGGCCTCAAACCCGTACACGTTCACATAGGCGTCGCCGTGAAACAGCAGGTCTTCGTTGAACAGCCGGAACCCGCGCCAGTAGTAATCGCTGATGTACCCGGCCCGGAACCCCGCCGAAAATGCCCCCTGGCCCAGCAAGCCCTGCGGGTCGCGATAGCGCGTGTCACTGGCCTGGCGCACCAGGTCCTGTGTCTGGCGCATGCGGGGCCAGTAGTTCTGTTCCTCGGCGGCCAGCGGCAACGCCCACAGTGCCGCCAGCACGACGGCAAAAGCCCCAATGAGATGGCGAACCATGCGGAAAAGACCCGAGAGGGGTGTGGCGGGGATGGCCATGTTTAACTCTAACGACCGGGGGCGCAATGCGTTAGCGAAAACACACCGCAATGGCAACAGTCAAATGTCAGGCCGGATTGCTGACCCGTACCCTGACGCCGTGGCGCAGCCCGGCCACGGCATAGCGCAGGGCGTCCACGGCGTGGTCGCGGCGTTTGTCGGGCTGTTTTTCGTTTTCGGCGTCGCCTTCGTGCCAACTGTAGGCCTCCATCTCCCGGATCAGGTTCGCGCAGCCGGAATCAATGCGCAGGCCCGGCGTGCCGTCGGGTCGCGTTTTCAGCGCCGCGCGCACCAGGTCAATCCCGTGCGCCACGCCGCCGGCGGCGCGCGCCGTGGGCAGGCCGTTTTCGCACAACGTGGCGATGTGGGCCGGGCCGGACGGATCGGCATAGCCCATGCCGATCACCAGACCTTCAGCGCGCAGTTCTTCGTCAATGCGCGCGATTTCGGCCGCCGCCTGCTCGACGATCATGCCCGCGCGGTAAAACTCGCGCAGCACCAGCAGGCGCCCATCGCCGTCTTCGGCCACCCACACCACGGCCATCGGGTTGGTAAAGCCGAAGTCTATGCCGCGCGTGACGCGACAGCCCGGCGGCGCCTCCAGCCGGCCGGTGTGCGTGGCCACGCAAAACTCGGGAAACACGCGGCCCGAAAGCGGCATGAACTGGCCGCCGTACTGTTCGTCAAACACATCCGCGGGCAGCGCGCGCCGCGCGGCCTCGATCTCCTGGGGCGTGATGCCGGGGTTGTCCCAGGTGGCGTAGTGAAAGCGCGCCCAGTCGCGCCCGTCCGTGGCCCGCACGTACAGCTCGTGCATCCAGTTGCCGCCGCGCGGGGTGCTTGAGGCCACCATGCGCCCCAGCCGCGTGCCCAGACGCGGGCGCAGGTAGCGCTCCCAGGCTTCGCGCTCCAGGTGCGCGGCCTCGCACAGGATCAGCCAGTCCAGTTCTTCGCCCAGCAGGCTGAATGGCGAGTGGGCGCTCAGCCCGAGAATTTCTCCGCCGCAGCAGGTGGTCAGGCGCGAATAGCCGTCGCGCCCGCCGGTGCGGACGGTGCGCAACTGGGCCAGCGCCGCGGCGTCGTGCGCCAGATACGAGAACTCGGGCCGCACCAGCGCGTACAGCGGCGCGACCACCCAGCCGCGTCCGTTGCCGCAGATCGTGTCGCGCAGCATTTCGCGCGCGCCCGAAAGACTTTTGCCAAAGCGCGCGCCGGCAACGGCCAGCTTGAAGCGGGCATCGGCGGCGTGGATCTCGGCCTGCCCGACGTGGGGTGTGTAAGGAAGATTGCGCCAGAGGTCGTTCATGGGTGGTCTCCGTTTATGGGGCATGGGGTGTAGGGCATGGGTATGGGTATGGGGTGTAGGGAGCCCGCCATCGGTCGCGCCGCCGCCCCGGCGGCATGTGACGAGGCGTCCCGCCCCGCGCCAATGCGTTTCCCGCCCGGCCTGCCCGGCCCCGAAGGGGCCGCGGGCTGTAGCCGCCATCGAGAATCCCCAATCCCAATCTTCCGCCCGGCCTGCCCGGCCCCGAAGGGGCCGCGGGCTGTAGCCACGGGTGGAGCGAAGCGAAACCCGTGGAAGACAGTCTCCCATCACCCCCGCCCCGAAGGGGCGGAGGAATCGGAGAGCGCGAAGCGTAAACCGCCGGGGGCGTTCCGCCTTCGGTTCATGCCGGCCCAAAGCCCGCGCCGCGCGCTACAGCGGCGGGCCGCGGCCGGCGCGGTTTTCCAGAATCCGGTCAATCATGGTCTGAAAGTGCCGGTGTTCGCGCACGCGATAGCCCAGCCCCCAGGATTTCGGCGGCCCGGCGTCAGCGGCCGCGGGCGAGATGCTGGGCGTTTCTTCCAGCAGCTTGCGGTACAGCGCCGCGTGGCCGCTGGGCACCAGCCCGTGCGCCGCCAGCACCCGGTTCAGCACGCCGCAGAACATCAGCCACTGGTCCAGAAACCGGAACGGCATCCAGTTGCCAAAGCCCAGCTTGCCGAACTTTTCGTCCATGCAGCTCAACGTGTCGGTGATCACCGCCACGGCCTTGTCGAGATAGAACTCCTGCTTGAGCTTGAGTTCGGCCTCGGCCGGGCGCAGCCTGGATTCCAGATCGCGCAGCTCGGCCGACAGCGCGGGCAGGTCCTTGGCCGCGCGCAACGCCAGCGTGATCAGCAAGGCCGCCGAGAACCGTGGCGCGCGTGGCGCCCGTGGCTCCTGTGGTGCCCGTGGCGCGGGTGTCTTTGGGGACGCCGCCGCCCCGGCGGCCCGTGGCGCGGGTGTCTCGTCCGCGTCAGGGCGTTCTTCGTCCGCGTCAGGGCCTTCCTGGGCCGCGCCAAAATCTTGTTCAGGCCGGCCCGTGGCCGGCGCTGCCGAAGAAGCCGGCGCGCTCTCTTCGCCTTCGACCAGCTCATCCAGTGGCGCGGCCTTGAGCCGGGCCAGACGGCGGCGCTTGAGTTCGAGTTCAATTTCGGCCTGTGTGGCCAGGATCGCGCGGCCGATCTCGCCCAGCTCGACCGTGCCCTCAAGCAACTTCACGCACTTGCGCACGCGCTCCAGGTGGGCGCGCTCGGCGTCAAGGATGCGGGCGTCGGCCTCGAGGTGAAAGCGGCTGTTGGGCGCGGCGGAGGCCGCGGTTTGGGCGTGGGGGCCGATGGGCGGGTAGACCTCGAGTTCGTTGCGGGGCGGGATCAGGTGGCGCGAGAGGATGTTGAGTTCGCCGCCGTCGGCGGCAACGCCGTCGTAGTACTCCTGTTCGGAGTTGGGAATCAGAGGCTCGTCAGCGTCGCGCGTCATCAACAGATGGCACGAAACGTGACACCCCGCGCGGACGAATGGTTGCAAGTGACGGCTGGAACGGAGGTTGGGGGAGAGAGATTGGGGCGGAAGGTTGGAGGAGGGAGGTTGGGGAGAGAGGTTGGGGGCTGGGGGCAGGAGGTTGGGGGCAGGAGGTTGGAGAACCGGATGCAAGCCGCAAGCCCCGTCCCGCCCGCGCCAATGCGTCTTTCGCCCGCGCCAAATTCCGTCCCCGCCCCGGCCTCATTCGGCCCCGAAGGGCCGCGGTTTGTTAGGAAGACAGTCCGAATCAGGCAAGGCTGTTGTTTTCGGCCCCGAAGGGGCCGCGGGCTGTAGCCACGGGTGGAGCGAAGCGAAACCCGTGGAAGACCGGATTAACGCCGCGGCCGTTTGCCCCGGTACGGGTTGTTGTGTTTCTTCATGGTGGCCGGGCCGCTGCCGATGCCGGCGGGCCTTGCGGGGTTGTCGTCTTCCCAGTCTTCTTCGTTGCCCGGCGGCACCAGCGCGCCGGGGTGGCGGCCGATCAGGTCGGTGCGGCCGGCTTCGCGCAGGGCCTTGCGCACGCGGCCCTGGAACTCGGGGCGGCCAAACTGCATCAGGGCGCGCTGGCGGCGTTTTTCGCGCATGGTGGTGGGCGTGTACACGTATTCGCCGGTTTCCGGGTCAAGGCCGCTGTAGAACATGGCCGTGGCGGGCGTCATCGGCGTGGGGATGAAGTCCTGCACCTGTTCGGGGCTCCAGTTGTTGCGTTTGAAATACTCGGCCAGGCGGATCTGTTCGTCCATGGTGCAGCCGGGGTGGCTGCTGACAAAGTAGGCCACCAGGTACTGCTCTTTGCCCACGCGCCTGCTGGCCTCGATGAAGCGCTGCTTGAACTCTTCGTATTTGTGCAGGCCGGGCTTGCGCATTTTGGCCAGCACGTTGTCGCTTAGATGTTCTGGCGCGACTTTCAGGTGTCCGCTGGTGTGGTGGGCGGCCAGGTTTTCGATGTAGCGTTCGCCCTGCGGGCCGGCGGTTTTTGCGTCAATCAGCATGTCGTGGCGGATGCCGCTGGCGATGAAGGCTTTTTTCACGCCCGGAACGGCGCGCACACGGCGCAGCATCTCGAGTTGTTTTTCCAGATGCTGGCGCAGGGCGGGGCAGGGGTCAGGCAGCAGGCAGTCGCGGTCCTTGCACGCGCCCAGCGTCTGCTGGACGGTGCAATAGTTGCCGTACATGTTGGCCGTGGGGCCGCCCACGTCGCTGATGTAGCCCTTGAAGCCCGGCATGCGGGTGATGCCGGCGGCTTCGCGCTCGATGCTGTCAATGCTGCGGCTTTGAATCGTGCGGCCCTGGTGCATCCAGATTGCGCAGAAGGTGCAACTGCCCATGCAGCCGCGGTGGGTGATGATGCTGTGCTGTGTGGTCAGCCATGCGGGCACGCCCTGGCGCGCGTAATCGGGGTGCGGCAGACGGGTGTAGGGCAGGTCGTACCAGCGGTCGAGTTCCTGTTCAGACTGGTGTCGCGCCGGCGGCAGTTGCACGACGTGCAGCGCGCCGTGGCGCTGCACCACGGGACGGCCGCGCACGGGGTCCTGCTGGTCAAAAATGATCTTGAAGGCGCGGGCGTAGTTTTTGCGGTACGCGGGAATCTGGTCCGGGCCGGTGGTCTGGAATTCCTGGACACGGGACAACGGCAAGTCGGAAGTCGGCAGTCCGGAGCCGGCAGTAACCGCCGGCTCGTTTTTCGGCGGCAGCAGACTCTCGTAATCCAGCGTGCTGACGGGCCTGCCGAAGCGGTCAACAAAGGCCGGCGTGTCCAGAAACGTTATGTCTTTCTTGACGTAGCAGGTGCCGCGCACGTCGTTGATCTCGTGCAGGCTTTCGCCGGCGTTCAGGCGGTGGGCGATTTCGACAATCTGCTGTTCGCCCATGCCAAACACCAGCATGTCGGCGTTGCTGTCCAGCAGCACGCTGCGGCGTACCTTGTCGTCCCAGTAGTCGTAGTGGGCAAAGCGGCGCTGGCTGGCCTCGATGCCGCCGACGATGATCGGCGTTTTGCCGAACGCGCGGCGCAGCATGTTGCAGTACACGATGGTGGCGCGCACGGGGCGCCTGCCGGGCTTTCCGCCGGGCGAATAGGGGTCGTCGCTGCGCGGCAGCTTGTGTGCCGTGTAGGCGTTCAGGTTGCTGTCCAGGTTTCCGGCACTGACCAGAAACGCCAGGCGCGGTTTGCCCAGTGCCCTGAAGGCCTCGGGGTTGCGGAAATCGGGCTGGGCCAGAATGCCGACCTTGAACCCGGCCCACTCAAGTACGCGGCCGATCACGGCGTTGGCAAAGCTGGGGTGGTCCACGTAGGCGTCGCCGGTGACCAGCACGAAGTCGCATTGGTCCCAGCCGCGGGCCTGCATGTCGGCGCGCGTGGTGGGCAGGTAGGCGCTTCGCGGATCGTCGGCAGTCGGCAGTCGGGAGTCTGCAGCAACTGCCACCTCGGCCTTTGTCGTTGCTGCCGACGGCTGACTGCTGACTGCTGACTTGTAGTACTCCGCCGCCAGCTTCGCCGCGTATTCCTGGGCCGCGGCGGCCTTGGCGCCCAGGTCGCCCTCGGCGGCGTTGCCGCGCGCGCCCTGTGTGCGCAAAAAGCGCTGCAACGCGTCGTTCAGATCAGGGCTTTGCTGGCCGTAGGCCACGGGGTTGCCCCGGGCGGCCTGCACGCGCTGGTGTTCTTCGGACAGCCAGCGCTTGTTGATTTCGGCCTGCAGCTTCTGTTTGCCAAAGGGCACGGCGTGGCCGTCGGGTGTGATGCGCCCGGCGCGCAGGTCTTCGGGATCGGCGTGGCCGCCGCGCTCAAGACGGTCAAGGATCTCGCCCGGGCGCTTGCGGTAGCGGTCGGCGGAATGGTCGCCGGCGGCGGGCTGAAGGTGGGCGTGAAGTTTCGCGCCGGGGGTGTTGCTCATGGCATCCTCAGGCCTTGCGGCCGTCTTTCGCGGTCATGCCGACGTATCGGCCGCCGCTGGTTGCCGACCCGTGGGGGTCAAGGCAGGGCAAAGATGATAGCCTTGCGGGTCTTGCCCACAAGCGAGGGAAGCATGGCCGAACCAAAGAAGAGAAGCTCGCCGGTTGTGCGCGGGCTGGCGGCGGTAATGACCGTGATTGCGCTGGCCTGCGGCGGCGTGGCGGTTTACGGGCTGACCCTGGACGAAACCCACAGGGCCGCCGAATCAACGTTGATCAGGGCGAAAGTGGGGGATGTGTTCGCGCGCCAGCTGGATGTGCAGAAACACAAGCAGTGGCGCACGGACGTAAGCGAGATCCGCGACTTCAAGGCCGAAGAGGGCGACAAGGCCAGTTGGGTCGAAGTGTGGAACGACGGCACGGAAATGCGCCTGTGGTTTGTCGAGGTGGTGAAGGACAGGACGCTGAAGGTGCGCACGGAACACACCAGAGGCGTGTTTTACGGCACGTGGACGTTCACGTTTGAAGAAGCGGACGAAGGCACGCAGGTGACCATCAACGAGGAAGGACGGATCCCCAACGCGTTTTTCCGCGGCATGAACAAGCTTGTGAACCGCGACCAGGCGGCGACGATTCGCGGGCATCTGGCGGCGCTGAAGGCAGCCTGCGAGAAAGCGGGAAAGTAGCGCCGGCAAGATGCCGGCGCCCCCTTCGCCGACGCTACCTCCGTCAATGATCCTTGCTACACTGCCCGCCCGCACTGACGCGGCGCTTTGAGGCCCACGGACCCACGGGACACGCATGTTCGACAGTATCGCCAGCCGCTTTACCGACGTTTGGCGCAGGATCTCCGGCAACGCCACCATCACCGAAGACAACATCAAGGACGCCGTGCGCGCCATCCGCACCGCGCTGCTGGAGGCCGACGTCAGCCTGCCCGTGGTCAAGAACTTCACCGAGCGTGTGCGCGAAAAGGCCCTGGGCGAAGACGTGCTCAAGGGAGTGCGCCCCGGCGAACAGTTCATCAAGATTGTCCACGACGAACTTGTGGCCATGATGACCGAGCCCGGCCTGCTGGATGACCAGGGCCGGGCCAGACTCAAGTTCCGCGGCGACCGCCCCACGGTGATCATGATGGCCGGCCTGCAGGGCTCGGGCAAAACCACCACCAGCGGCAAGCTGGCGCTGTACCTCAAGAAGAAGTGGAAGAAAAACCCCATGCTGGTCGCGGCCGACCTTCAGCGTCCGGCCGCCGTGGACCAGCTTGAAGTCGTGGGCCGGGGCATTGGCGTGCCGGTGTTTGCCGACCGCAAGGCCACGCCACCCGAAGTCTGCCACAAGGCGCTGGAGGCCGCGCGCAAGGGCGGCCACGACGTGGTCATTCTGGACACCGCCGGCCGTCTGCACGTGGACGACGACCTGATGCGCGAGGTGCAGGAAATCGCGCGCCGCACCCAGCCCGACGAAGTGTTCTTTGTCTGCGACGGCATGACCGGCCAGGACGCCGTCAAGTCAGCCAAGGCCTTTGACGAAAAACTGCCGCTGACCGGCGCGATCCTGACCAAACTCGACGGCGATTCGCGCGGCGGCGCGGTCATGACCGTTCGCGCGATTACCGGCAAGCCGATCCGTTTTGTCGGCATCAGCGAAAAGATGGACGGGCTTGAGGTCTTCCACCCCGACCGCGTGGCCGGCCGTATTCTGGGCATGGGCGACGTGGTCAGCCTGGTCGAAAAAGCCCAGAGCGCGATTGACGAAGAACAGGCAATCGAACTTGAGCGCAAGCTGCTGGAGGACACCTTCACACTGGAGGACTTCCTCAGCCAGATCAAGGCGATCAAGAAGATGGGCCCGATGTCCGAACTGCTCAAGATGATCCCCGGGGCATCCGAACTGCCGCTGGACCAGATCAACGAAAAAGGGCTCGATCACGTCGAGGCCATCATCAACAGCATGACGCCCAAGGAACGCCGCCTGCCCGAGCAGCTCAACCCCTCGCGCAAGCGCCGCATTGCCGCCGGCTCGGGCCGCAGCATCGAGGAGGTCAACCGCCTGCTGAAGGCCTTTGAACAGATGCGCGAAATGGTCCAGGGCCTGAAACAGCAGGGCATCATGGGCAAGGCCGCGGCATGGAAGATGGACCGCGACAAAAAGAAAATGCTGGCCGACCAGAGCAAACAGCTCAAGAGCCAGAAGAAGCGCGCCAAGGCCAACGTGCGCCGGGCCGCGACGGATCTGGAAAACTTCCGCAAACAGTTTGATTTGAAGTAGGGCGGGTCAAGATTCAGGTCAAGGTTCAGGTCAAGGTTCAGAATCCGGGCCGGTACCGCTTCTGAACCTTGACCCTGACCCTGACCCTGACCTTGACCTTGACCTCCACCCGCACCCGAACCTCCGCCTGAACCTGCACTCGCCCCGCAGTTTCCGACACACCCCGTGGCGCCCCAAACCCGCTTTGCGTATACTGCCCGCCGCGACGGAGGTGCAGTGAACGAACAGGCGCCCAACGTCATCCGCAACGAGGCCCACGTCGTTGAGCGACGGTATCAGGAGGCCTTCGAAAGCCAGGATTTCTTTCTGCTGCTGGAGGCCGACCGCCACATCAGCATGGCCAGCGCCAAACTGCGGGTGCTGAAGTACATCAACCCCGTCAACAGCACCGACGTCGCGCGCCAGTACATCAACAGCAGCAAGATCCCCCAGAACAACCCGCGTTATGTGTACCGCGACCTTGAGTTTGACCCCGAGGCCGTGAAGGTTGAACTGCTGAACCTGCCGATCGTGGACAGCGAACTGGGGCGCATCTACCGCGCCAAGCGCGACGAAGTATTCAACACGATCTGCATGCTGGAATCGCGCAACACGCCCGAGTTTCTTGACAGGTCAAGACTTCTGTTCGGCACCGCCGAAAAGGCCACGCTGGAAAAGGCCGAAAAATGGCTGGCGCTGGAGCCCGAACCCGAAGACACCGAACTGTTCGACGCCAAAGAGGCCCGCGCGCGCCTGACCATGGTGGTGCGCCGCCAGAAGTTCCTTTGCAGCATCCGCGTGCGCAACTACCTGTCCAGTGACGCCGCCGCCGGCGAACTGGCCGTGGCCCTGCGCAAGGGCGCCTATTACAGCAAGAACGACATTGAATCTCTGGCCGTGCATGAGATCGAAACCCACGTGCTGCGCACCCGCAACGCCGAGATGCAGCCCTTTCGCGCGCTGTTCTTTCACGGCTTTCCGCGCGTGGACAAACCCGCCAGCGCGTACCTGAGCACCGAAGAAGGCCTGGCCACCTTCAACGAGGAACTCGCCGGCGTGCTGACCAACCGCCGGCGCCGCCTGCTGGCCGGGCGCGTCAAGGCCGTGTACCTGATGGACAAAGAAGAAATGTCGTTCTACGACATCTTCAACGTGCTGGTCAGCCAGTACAAATTTTCCAGGGCCGAGGCCTACACGATCTGCGAGCGCGCCTACCGCGGCGGCGGCTATACCAAGGACCACATCTATTTTTACGGTTACGAGCAGGTCAAACAGTTGTGGGAGACCAGCCCCGAAAGCTTTGAGCTGCTGTACATGGGCAAGGTGGGCGTGGCGCACCTGAGCATCGTCCAGCGCCTGTACAAGAACGGCAAAGGCATCCTGTACCCGCCGCGCCACCTGCCGGTGTTCTTCAAGGAACTGGAAGACACCGTGCGCCTGCGCATGCCCCAGGAAGCCCTGGAAGACGACGCCGCGGACTATTAGAGCATTTTCATGGTTCGTCTACAGGCTTCCGCTTGCGGCGGGCGTCGCATCCCTGCGTCGCGCTCTCTCAACGTGGCCTCCAGCCACGTCTGCGCTCGCGCTCCTTGGTCTGCTTGCCCGGCGCGGCTGCGGAACCTCTGCATACAAACCATGAAAAAGCTCTAGCCGGCCGACGCCAACCCCCGCCGGTTCGCGGCGGGGGTCTTTCGTTGCCGGCCGGTTCTGGCGCGCTTACTCGGCCCGGATGTCAAACTCGATGCCGACGTCATCCTTGATCAGGTTGTCGGCCATGCCCTTGTAGGTGATGCCCCAGTCCGTGCGGTTGATCTTGAACATCGGCGCCTTGGCCGTGACCTTGCCGTCTTCCACCCGGATTGTGGCGGGGAACGAAACCGACTTTGTGGTTTCCATGATCGTCAGGTTGCCTGTCACGGTGTGTGTGCCGCCGTTGCCGCCGGGCTTGATCTCGGTGCTGACAAAGCGCGCGGTGGGGTACTTTTCGACGTTGAAGAAGTCCGCGCTTTTGAGGTGCCCGGTCAGCTTTTCGTTGGTCTTGTCCTTGCCGTCGGTGCCGTCGGCGGCCCAGATCGAGGCGGTCCTGATCTCAACCTCGACCTGCTTGACGCCCTTGCCGTCGTCGGTCGTGACCAGCCGGCCGCTGAACTCGCTGAACCCGCCGGGGTGGTCGGCCGTGCGCTTGCCGCTCAGAAACCGGATTTCTCCGCCGGTGGCGTGGCTGAACCTGAGTTCCCGGCCCTGGCCGGCGGCTTTTTCTTCCTTGACCTCTTTGGCGTCGGCCACGCTGGCCCGGGCCACGTTGGCCAGCGGGTCACCACATGCCGACAGAACCAGCAGAATGGACGCGGTCAGTGACGCGGCGATCAGTGCTTTCATGACGTTCTCCCTGGCGGATCAACACGGGGCCCCATGCCCCACACCGGAAGAACATTGTTCGATATAGAACTATTCCGCGGATGTCAGAGATCGGCCGCTACCGCCGCAATCCACAGCAGCACCACCGGCACATACAGCACGCCGATCACGATCCCGCTGTACAGCCCGCCCTGGGCCAGGCCGCGGCCCTCTTTGGGGCCCCAGGGCGCGCATTCCTTCAGTGCCATCGTGCCGCAGATGATGCCGCCAATCCACAGCGGCAGGCACGTGGCAAAGGTGGAGAGCGAAAGAACCAGCGACGCGATGGCCAGGCCGCTGGTCGGGCGCGCGGGCTGGTACCCGCCGGGGTGATACGCCTGGCCGTAGGTCTGGCCGCTGCCGTAGGGACGCGGGGCGTAGCCGGGCTGGGGGTATTGCGGGCCGGGGGGCTGCGGGTACGGCGCCTGCGGGTACGGGTAAGTCTGTTGCGGTGCCGGCTGGGGTGCCGGTGCGGCCTGATACTGCGGCCAGGCCGGTGCCGACGGTGGCGCGGCGGCGGGGCCTGAATCAGCCGGCGCGGCCAGGGCGTCGGCGCGCACATCACCGGCGCGCACGCTGGCGCCGGTGCGGGCATCGGTAAGCTGCGCGTTGGGCGGAATGCTGCCGTCGGCCACGCCGCGCTGGATCACGGCCGCGGCAAAGGGGCCGCGAGAGCCGGAACTGGTGAGTATGAAGTAATCCGACATGGTGCCAGTATAACTTTGCGAGGCCGCGGCCTGTGCTTGCAACCTTGGGCCGTCTCTGTAACAAGGTCGGCCATGCGCATTCTCAGCGGCGTACAACCCTCGGGCAAGCTGCACATCGGCAACTACTTTGGTGCGATCCGCCAGTTCGTTGACCTTCAGCACAAGGGCCACGGCCTTTACTTTATCGCCGACCTGCACGCCCTGACCACGATCCGCAACGCCGACACGATGCGCGAGCTGGTGTTTGACGTGGCGCTGAACTTTCTGGCGCTGGGGCTGGACCCGGCCCGGGCCACGCTGTTCCGCCAGAGCGACATTGCCGAAGTCGCGGAACTGAGCTGGGTGCTGAGCACCGTCACGCCCATGGGGCTGCTCGAGCGCGCCCACAGCTTCAAGGACAAAACAGCCAAAGGCATCAGCCCTGACCACGGACTGTTTGCGTACCCGGTGCTGATGGCGGCGGACATCCTGATCTACCACAGTGACGTGGTGCCGGTCGGCAAGGACCAGAAGCAGCACCTGGAAATCACGCGCGACATCGCCGTGAAGTTCAACCAGACCTACTGCCCCGGCTTTGACCCGGCCACGGGCAAGGGCGGCGTGCTGAAGCTGCCCGAGCCCATGATCATGGACGACACCGCCGTGGTGCCCGGCACCGACGGCGAAAAGATGTCCAAGAGCTACGGCAACACGATTGACCTGTTCGGGCCGGAAAAAGAAACGCGCAAGCGCATCATGGGCATCAAAACCGACAGCACGCCGCTGGAGGCGCCCAAAAACCCCGACACCTGCAACGTGTTTGCCCTGCTGAAGCTGTTTGCCAAACCCGAAGAGCTGGCCGAAATCCGCGCCCAGTACCAAAAGGGCGGCGTCGGCTACGGCGACTTCAAGAAACGTCTGGCCGACATGTTCTTTGCCGCCTTCGGCCCGGCCCGCAAGCGTTACGACGAACTTCGCAACAACCAGGATTACGTGCACCAGGTGCTGCGCGACGGTGCCGCCCGCGCGCGCGAAATCGCCGTGCAGGTCATGGATCAGGTCCGCGCGGCCACGGGATTGCGGTAGCCGGACGAATTCGCGCGACGGCGGCGTTTGACAGCCGTACAATGTACCGCCCGGGAGGCCCCATGTACGAAAACCGCCCCAACCAGAACTACAACTACAGCCGGCAGCCCCAGCCGGCCTATCCGCCCCAGCCTTACGCCGCGCCGTACCCGCAGCAGGGCGCATACTATGGCGACGGCGACGGCCAGTTCACACAAGGCGCCGAGGCCGGCGACATTTCGCACCCGGCGGTGGCGGCGTTTGCGCGCAAGGTCTACACGTACTTTGCCACGGCGCTGGCGGCGGCCATGGCCGCGGCGTTCGGCACGACCAAACTGGCCGAACAGTTTGTGGCCCAGGGCAACACAGGCGCCGTCACCACGCTGTGGATCGGCGGCCTGGTCGGATTTTTTGCCAGCTATCTGATTGTGGTGTTCACGCGCAAGAGCCACAGCCCGCTCAAGACGGCGCTGCTGTACGTGTTTGCCGGTTCGGCCGGCGCGATGCTGGCGCCGCTGCTGATGTATTACGTGGCGGCGGGCATGGGCATGCTGATTGTTTACGCCCTTGGCGTGGCCACGGTGACGTTCTTCGGGCTGACGGTGTACACGCTGACCACGGGCAAGGACTTCCGCAGTCTGGGGGGGATTCTGCTGGCGGGCATTCTGGTCATGCTGGGGCTGGTGCTGATCGGGCTGTTTGTGGGCTTCCCCGGCGTGCTGACCACGGTGATCATGGGGCTTGGGCTGCTGGTGTTCATCGGCTTTACGCTGTTTGACACCTCGCGCGTGGTGCGGGATTACTACCACGCCAACGACGCCGTCAGCGCCGCGATCAACCTGCTGTATGACTTCATCATGCTGTTCCGGTACGCGCTGTACTTTCTGGGTGCCAGCCGCGACTGACCCGTCCTTGTATCCCGGCCGGGGCGCAGCATGCTGCGCCCCGGTTTGATTTTCTCAATCGCATGGCGCGCCGACGAAAAGACAAACAGGGCCGCAAACGCCGCGTTCGCCCCGATCCGGGGCGCGACGCGCCGCCGCCGGGGCCGCGTGTCACGGCCCAGGGCAAGCCGTTTACGCGCCGCCAGAAGACGGCGCCGGAACTCGGTTTGGACGCGCCGGCCGGCGGCCGCGTGCCCGTGGTGGCGATTGTGGGCCGGCCCAACGTGGGCAAATCCAGCCTGTTCAACCGGCTGGCGGGTTCGCGCATCGCGATTGAAGACGACCGGCCCGGCACCACGCGCGACCGTGTCAGCGCGCTGGTGCGGCTGAAGTCCGCCGACAACGTCGAGCGCGTGGTGGAACTGTTTGACACGGCGGGCATCGGCATTGTGGACGAGGCCGAAGTTCTGCCGCACGTGGAAGAACAGATTGACAACGCCATGGCCGCGGCCGACCTGGTGCTGTTTGTGCTGGACGCGCGCGACGGTGTGATTGCCCTGGACCGCCAGGTGGCCGAACGCCTGAGGCGCAGCGGGCGCCGTGTGCTGCTGGTGGCCAACAAGCTGGACGACCCGTCGCTGGACGCCCAGGCCAACGACCTGTTTGAGCTGGGGCTGGGCGAACCGGCGCGCGTGTCGTGCCGCAGCGCCCGCAACCTCAAGCCGCTGCGGCACATGATCTGCGAGCTGCTGCCGCCCAGAACCGACGCCGAAACGCTGGACCCGCCCGAACTGCTGCTGGCGGTGGTGGGGCGCCGCAACGTGGGCAAGTCAAGCTTTGTCAACGTGCTGGCCCACGACGAGCGCGTGATCGCCAGCGAACTGGCCGGCACCACGCGCGATTCCGTGGACGTGCGGTTTGAGTTCGACGGCCGCAGCTTTGTCGCCATTGACACCGCCGGCGTGCGCAAGAAACAGAGCCTTCAGCACAGCGTGGAGTTCTTCAGCCAGAGCCGCGCCTTTCGCGCCGTGCGCCGCGCCAGTGTCGTGGTGCTGATGCTGGACGCGCTTGAACCCGTCAGCCACATGGACCGCAAGCTGGTTGAGGTCGCCCTGCAGTCGGCCAAGCCGATGATCATTGCCGTCAACAAGTGGGACCTGACCAACGATGTGAACCAGGACGAGTACCGCAAGTACCTGCGCCGCACGCTGGGCCACATTGATTTTGCCCCGGTCGTGTTCATGTCGGTCAAAAACCGGCGCAACGTATTTGCCGTGGTCAAGCTGGCCCGCGAGCTGCACCGCCAGGCCGGCTTGCGCGTGGGCACGGGCGAGCTCAACCGCGTGATCAGCGCGGCCTTTGAGCGCCACCACCCCCAGCCGCGCCAGAACCGGCTGGGGCGGATTTTTTACGCCACGCAGGTCAGCACCTTTCCGCCGCAGATTGTGGTGTTTGTGAACGAGCCCGAGCTGTTTCCGGAAAACTGGCGCAAGTACCTGCGCCACCGGCTGGCGGAAACCACGGTGTTCCGGGACATCCCGATCCGGCTGAAGTTCAAGGCACGCGAGAGGGTGGAACTGTCGTGAAACCGGCAAGCGTTGACCTGTCAAGGGGCTGCAAGTTGCCCACACAGGATTCACACGCTGTGGAAAAGAAACTGACACGATTTATTTGTCGCATCACCCTTCATGGGATAGACTTCGGGCGTCAGTTACAGATGGTAGCTGACACACGGGCCCGGACGCGGGCTTAACCTTTTCGGTCCACGCGACGTGAACGGTTATTCGTCGCAACGACCCAAACCCATTTCGAAAAGGAGGTGATCCGTGAGTAATGAAGGCCGAAACCGTAGGGGGCGCGTCTGACGTAGATCCGACGGGCTCGTTGGACCGACGCCCGATCCCCTGCGTATCACACATATACGCCAGGAAGGGGGGCAACCCGGGAGGGTTGCCCCTGTTCCATTTGGCAGGTGCCGGCGCCGCCGAGTGCCCTTGCACGTAAACCCATCACAGGCTAAACCATTGGCCGACAGGAGTTTGGCGTGGACGTTGATCTCTTCAGTTTTGCCGTCTATCTCGTGCTGATTCTGGCTGTCGGCAGCGGCGGCCTGATTCTGTCCAGCATGGTCGGCAAGCGCCGCCGCGGCTGGGTCAAGGAAGAACCGCTGGAATGCGGCGTGCCGCAACTGGGTGAAACGCGCACCGAGTTCAACGTGCGCTTCTTCATTCTGGCCATGCTGTTTGTGCTGTTCGACATTGAAACCGTGCTGCTGGCACCCTACGCGGCGACCTTCATTGCCGACCTGCGCGAGGGCAAGGGCATCGAATATCTGGCCGAGGTGGGAATCTTTCTGGCCGTGCTGGGGTTTGGCCTGCTGTACGCCTGGCGCAAGGGCGTGCTGGACTGGAACGTGCCGCTGGGGGCCCACCCCGAACTCGCGGCGCGCCAGCCCGCGCCCCAGGCCGCCGCGCACGACGACGCGGGGCACAAGCACGCGGCCTGAGCCGCGCCGCAGCAAGGAGCAACACATGGGTCTGGAACAACTGATTCCTTCGCTGGCCGGCGACGGCTTCTTCACCACCCAGGTGAACAAGCTGATCGCCTGGGGGCGCAAGAACAGCATCTGGCCTTACCCGTTCGGGACCGCCTGCTGCGCGATCGAGTTCATGGCCACGGCCAGCTCGCGTTACGACCTGGCGCGTTTCGGTGCCGAGGTGGTGCGTTTTTCGCCGCGCCAGAGTGACCTGATCGTGGTGGCCGGGCGCGTGACACTCAAGATGATGCCCGTGCTGACCCAGATTTACAGCCAGGTCGCCGAGCCCAAGTGGGTCATCAGCATGGGCGCCTGCGCCAGCACCGGCGGCGTGTTCAACACCTACACCCAGATCCAGGGCGTGGACCAGTTCATCCCCGTGGACGTGTATGTTCCGGGCTGTCCGCCCCGCCCCGAAAGCCTGATTGACGGCGTGCTCAAGATCCAGCAGATCATTGACGGCCAGGCCAAACGCCACGAGTTCACGCGGCCGTCGGAAATGATCCCGATGGAGGCCAACTGAGCCATGCCCGACGCGCCCAAGCTGCCGCCAACGCACGACACGCACCCCAAAGCCGCGCGCGTGCAGAAGGAAAACGAGATTGACCACGGCCTGCTGTCGCGCAAGCTGGGGCACCTGATCAAGAGCATCGAGCGGCCGTTCGGCCAGACGGTTCTGAAGGTGGACCGCCAGCACACCCGCACGGTGCTGGAAACCCTGGCTCATGACCCCGAGCTGTCGTTTTCGATGATCACGGACATCACGGCCGTGGACAACCTGCGCCGCGAAGACTTTGAGCCCGCGCGCCGCTACACCGTGATTCACATCGTCTACAGCCTGCGGCACGGCAAGCGGCTGCGGCTGGAAACCGACCTGCCCGAGCACGACCCGCGCATTGCCAGCACGGCCGGCCTGTTCAAGGGCGGCCCGTGGGGCGAACGCGAGGTCTACGACATGTTCGGCATTGAGTTTACGGGCCACCCCGACCTGCGCCGGGTGCTGATGCCTGATTACTACGAACATTTTCCGCTGCGCAAGGATTACCCGCTGACCGGTCTTGGCGAACGCGACAACTTTGTCCGCGCCGAAGAGGTGGAATAGCCGCCCGCGTCAGGGCTGCGCCTTCTCGCACAGCAGCACCAGCTTTTCGCTGAACGGCGGCCAGTTCCACACCTTGCGCACGATGCGCAGTCCGCCGGCGCGGATGTCGTCTTCAAGCTCGGCCATGTTGTAGCGGTGTTCGGGCAGCTTGACCTTGCGGCTGAACAGCCGGCGCACGTGCTTGAACCATGTGTTCAGGCAATACTTGTGGCGCACGTCCAGCACCACATAACGGCGCGTCACGCGGGCGAACTCGGCAAAGATGCGCGGGCGCACCTCGCGCGGCACGTGCATCAGAAAGCGGATGCTGATCACCAGGTCCAGGCTGGCGTCGGCAAAGGGCAGGCGTTCGGCGTCCATGCGCGCGCTGCCCAGATGGGCGGCGTGGCCGCCGCCGACCTCGCGCGCGCTGCGCAGCATGGGCAGGCTGATGTCGCCGTTGACCAGCTTCCAGCCGTGGTCAAGAATCTGGCGCGTGAAGCGGCCGGTGCCGCAGGGCAGGTCCAGAACGCGCCTGATGCCCTCCAGCCCCGTTGTCGCGCGCAGGATCATGCGCCACTTGTTGCGCGTGGTGCGGCCGGCAAAACCACCCTTGAAGCGCACCTGGTTGTATTTCTCGACAACGTCTTCACGCTGGTAGTGGCGCTTCTTGGCTTCCCAGTCTATGGGCTGGTTCATGCGCGGCGGCGGCGGGCCCGCGCGGCGCGGCTAACGCACGCCGTCGGCGCCTTCAATCCCGACGGTGCCGCCCTTGAGCTGGAATGTCAATATCTGCCCGTTGCGTTCCAGCAGCATCACCACGTCGTCGGCCGATCTTGTCTTGCGGATGGCCTGGCTGAACGAGCGCCAGCTTGTGACCTGTTCGCCGTTGTATTCAAACACCAGGTCGCCCACCTGTACCCCCAGTCTGGCCGCCTGGGTGTCAGGGTACACGTGCGTGATCCGCGAGCAGTTCGCCTTCTGCAGTTGCAGCGAAAGCGTGTTGTCACCGTTGCGCACATTCAGTGTGTGCGTGCGCGTGCTCAGCGCGCGCGAACTGGCGTAAACCTGATAGCTGCCCGGCGCGACAAACGAAATCACGGCCTTGCCGCCCTGGTCGGTGCGGCCGTTGTAGGCCTGTTCGCCTCGCAGTTGCACGTCGGCCCAGGGCATGGGGGCGCCGTTTTCGTCCAGCACGGTGATGCTCACAGAGCCGGCGGAATCAATCGTGATGTTCTGGGTGTTTTCGCCCACCGCCAGCGTCACGACGCTGCTGTGCACCAGTTTCCAGCCGTCGGGAACGTAGACCTCAAGTTTCCACTGGCCCGGCTCGGCGGGCCCGAGCTTGAAACGCCCGTCGCTGCCCACCTGCGCGTAGCGGCCGGTGCCCCAGCCTCCGTAGGCGTCTTCATCATCCTTGCGCAGGCGCACGCCCACGCCGGTCAGCACCATGCCGCCCGAACCCGTGACCGTGCCCGACAGCGTCGCGCCCTGGGCAAACTGGTACTCGAACAGGTTTTCGCCTTCCTTGACCGTGATCTGCTTGCGCAGCGCGGGCCACCCCGCCGCCGTAATCGTCGCCGTGTATTCGCCGGGCCGCAGACCGGCAAACTCCACCCGGCCCGGCTCGCGCGAGGGCAGCCGCGCGGGCTGGGTCCACTGCCCGCCCTTGCCCTGAAACCAGGCCTCGTCGGCCTGCACCGGTTCACCAGAGGCGCCGGTCAGCTTCAGCACCACGCGCGCGCCGGCCTCGAGCGAGAAATCCAGCGTGTTGTCGCCTTCGCGGGCCTCGATGTTCTGGGTGGCGTGAAACTCGCCGAAGCTCGCCGTGATCGTGTGGGTTCTGGGTTCCAGCGAGTCAAAACGATAGCGCCCCTGGCTGTCGGTGGTCACGCTCTGGCCCTGTTGCCAGCCGCCCTCGTTCCAGCCGCCGCGGCGCCCGCCGCCTTCGCCGCGCGCGCCCAGAGAAACATTGGCGCCTGCCAGCGCGTTGCCGGCGGCGTCGCGCACTGTTCCGGCCACCACGGCGGCGCGGCCCAGCGTGATTACCGCCTCGGGCGTGTTGGTGCCCACGGTGAACTCCTGGGCTTCGCCCTGGGTCAGGCCCGGGGCTTCCACGCGGCACAGCACCGCGCCGGGGCGCGCCGGCACGGCAAAGCGGCCCTGTTCGTCGCTGACCGTCTGGGTGCGGGCTTCCCACTGGCGCTGGGGGCGCCAGGTGCTGATGCGGAACGACGTGACGGGCTTGCCGTCGGCGGTCTGCACCCGGCCCCGCAACAGGCCTTCTGATGCCAGGATAATCGTCGGGCTGTCGCCGGCGGCCACGCGCTCGGCCGAGCCGCTGGCGCCCTCCGTGCTGGCGCTCAGGTGATAGGCCAGCCTGGCGTCCAGGCCTTGGAACACAAAGCGGCCTTCGGCGTCGGTGCTGGTGACCCGGCGTTCGCGGGCCGCGGCCTCCAGAAACTTTGCCACCGCGTCGCGGTAACGTTCCAGATCGTGGTCGCGCAACTGGGGCGGCTCAAGCTCCAGGTTGGCACGACGGGCAATCACGGTGGCGCCGGCCGCCGGTTTGCCGTCCGTGCCCAGAACGCGGCCGGCAATGCGGGCGTCGCCGCTGTCGCCGGGGGAACCCGCGGCCGGGATGATTTCAAGTTTGGGTGTGCTTTCGGGGGGCCGTGCCGGGTTTGCCGGTGTTTCCACCGGCCGGTTGGGTGGCCGGTCGGGGCGGATCAGCGTGTCCGCGCCGGGGTTGGATGTCTGGCCACCGGGGCGACCGGCGGCGCCTTCGGGTTCGGACAGGTTGGCGTGGCGGGCCGACTGGTTGGGTGCCGGCGCCGGGGTGTTGTTCAGCACAAAGCTGCCAACGCCGAACAGCACCGCCAGCACGGTGATGATCACCAGAATCAGGTTCAATCCGCCGGATCGGCCCAAGAGTTTGGCCCCTCCGTCCTTTACTACGATTTGCCGGCCTCGCCGGTTCGGGGAATTCCGCCACTTCCGGTCGCCGGCGCCGGGTCGCGGGGGATGTCCTCAATCTTCTGGCCCTTGCGCCGGGCCCACACCAGCACCGCCGCGCCGGCGACGACCATGCCCAGACACAGCAGTTGCCCGCGCGTCAGGCCGGCCAGATAGCCCAGCCCCGGCTCGGGCTGGCGGAAAAACTCGCTGCCCAGCCGCAGCAGACCATAGGCAACCAGAAACACGCCGCTTTGCACGCCCACCAGCCGGGTTTTGCGCCGCACAAGCAGCATGACGATCAGCAGCACCAGCCCTTCGGTGACGGCCTGGTAAAGCTGGCTGGGGTGGCGCGGCGTGGTGGCCACTTGTTGCACAAGCTCAAACACGCCGGAATCAGGCGCGTTCACCGGGTAATGCAGAAACGGCGTGTCCTTGAGCACTTCAATGCCCTGGTCCGGTGCCCAGGGTTGCAGATATGCGGTCTGGCCGGTGTCGGGCGACACCACGACGAACGTGTCGCCGCGGGCGTTGGCGACTACCGGCCGGAACAGCGGCCCGCGCATGGGAAAGCGCACCCCCCAGGGCAGGCTGGTTTCGCGGCCCCACAGGTCGCCGGCCAGAAAGTTGGCCAGACGCCCCAGCGGCGTGCCGAACGCGACAATCACCGGCGTCTGGTCCAGCAGGTGAAACCACGGCCGTTTGATCCAGCGCGCCCAGAACCAGAACGCCACGATCACGCCCAGAATCATGCCGTGGATCGTGTAGCCGCTGGCGTTCAGCACCAGACGCGAGGGTTTTTCAAAGTAATAGGCCGGGTTGTAGATCACGGCCTCCATCAGCCGGCCGCCGATCACCAGCGCCGCCACGGCCACCAGCACCGAATCAAGCACCGCCCGGTCCGGCACGCGAAAGTCGCCGCGCCGCCAGGCCCGGCGGGTGAACCACAGGGCGAACAGAAAGATCAGCCCGTAGGCCACGTGAAACACGCTGGGCCCGGCAATGCCGTGCTCGGGCACGCGGCGAAAAAAGTGCAGACCGCCGTCGGCCCACGAAACCACCGTGGTCGAAAACTCGGGGTCAGTCAGATACGGGTGGTCAAACACGGCCCGAGTCTACCGCGCGCCCCGTTGCTGCAACCAGTGGCCGCCGTTTTCAGGCCCGAAAGGCGCGCAGCCGCAAAGCCACGCCCAGCGCCGCCAGCAGGCCCGCCAGCATCACCAGGCCGGGGCCCCGGGTGCCGCCGGTGCTGCAGTCGTCTTCTTCTTTCTTGCGGGTGCCGGTGTCGCCCCACACGATGAATGTGTAGGGGTTTTTCACCGGGTCGTCGCTGGCAATGTTGATGCGCACGTTGAAGTGCCCGTCGCTGTTGGGGTCAAGGTCCAGCACAAAGGTGGTGGAGCCGCTGGCCGGGATGGTGCTCGAGGCCGGCGGATTGATCATGTAGTTCACGGCGTAGGGGCCGGCGCCGGTGATCGGCGTGCCGCCGGTCAATGTCAGCGTGGAACTGCCCTGGTTCAGAATCGTGTAGGTCACCGAAAAGCTGCCTGTGCCGGTGCTGGTGCCCACGTTGTCCGATCCGTTGTGGTTGATGGTGATGGCCGCGCGCTGGACCACAATGTCGGGCTGGGCCCACAGCCCGCCCGCGCCCGCCGCAACGCACGCCAGCAACAGCAGATTCAGGATATTGCGCATACAAGGCTCCTTTCCGAATACGCCACGCCCGGCAAGGCCGGTCATGCGCGCAAGATGCCCAGTGTTGGTGCAAGGGATGATAACCCGGCCCCCCGTGCCGGGACAGGTGGGCGTGCAAACCCCGCGCCAGACGGCGCAAATGAAGCAGGGGCGGCCTTTGTGGCCGCCCCTGTGGGGTGTATGTCCGGGGTGGGTAACCTACCCGTTTACCCGGCGGCGACGAACCGCCAGGGTGATGACACCCAGCATGGCCGCCAGGGCCACCCAGCCCGTGGCGCTGTTGCTGTCGGCGCTGCAACCGCCGCCCTTCTTCTTGCCACCACCACCACCGCCACCGCCACCGGTGGAAATCGTGATCTGCAACGTGGCCGTGGCCGTGGCGCCCTCGGCGTCAGTCACCTGCAGGGTCACGTTGTAGGTGCCGGCGGCAATCGTTGAGCTGCTGGACACGTCGGCGGTGACCGTGCCCGTAGTGTTGGTGATGTTGCTGATGGTGATGCCCGGCGGAACCACCGTGGCCGCAACCGTCAGGGTGCCCGCGGCCTGGTCGGCGTCACTGACCGTGGCGATGGTGCGGCCGGTCAGGTTGGCGCTCTGGCCCATGGTGATGGCCGTGCCGGCGGTGATGGTGGGCAGGTTGTTGGCCGTCACGGTGAACGTGTAGTTGTCAGCGTCGGTCAGGGATGCCGGGTCGGTCACCGTGAACTCGATGGCCGTGCTGCCCGGCGTGACCGCCGCGCCGACGCTGATGGTGCAGGTGACCACGCCGGTGGTGGCGTTGACCGAAATCGCGCTGACGGTGATGCCGGTGGGCACGTTGGTCGCGGTGACGTTGAGCGACGCCAGCGGGTCCTGCGCGTCGGCCACGGTGCCCACGTCAACGTTGGTCATCACGCCGCCCTGGCCGATGCTGACGCCGGTGGCGTTGGGCGTGAAGGTCGGCGGGGTCTGGGCCGTCACGGTCAGTGTCACGTGCACCGTGGTGCTGGCGGTGCCGTCGCTGATGACCAGCTGGTACTCGTGGGTGCCGACGGCAGTTGCGCCCAGGGCGCCGGTGCTGCTGACTTCCACCAGGTAGCTGCCCGGCGAGATGAACGTGGCGGTGAAGTTGCCGTCAAACGGGCTGCTGGTTGCCGTGCCGCCGGTGCGCACCTGACTGGGCGCGGTGATGACAATGGCCTGGCCGGTGTTGGCGTCGGTCACATTGAACAGGTCGGCGCCCGTTACGGTCTGGGTCTGCTGGAAGCTGCGGGCGTACACCGAAATGCTGGTGCCCGCGCCGGTGGTGGGGGCCACAGGCTGGTTGAACGGATCCGGCGCGATGTTGTTGACCGTGATGTTGACCTGGATCGTGCGCGTGCCGGCCGGAGTCTGGTTGTCTTCGATTACAATGGACCACGAGTAAACGCCGGGGACAGCGCCCGGATCAACCGTGCCCGTGAAGTCCACGTTGTGGCTGTTCGCAAACGAGCCGATCGTGGCCGAAGGCGTGATGCCGGCCTGGGCACCGACACTGATGCTGACAATGCGCACCTGGTTGCCGGTGTCGGGGTCGGTGACAATCAGGCGTGAGTTGACAGCCGTGCCGGGGTTGGCGGCAAAGCTGAAGGGCCCGACATCGGCCGTGCCCGTGAACACCGGGCTGCTGGTGGCCGTTTCCGGGTTGGCCACAGGCGGGTTGTTGAATGTGGCCGTACCGCCAATGTTGATGTCAAACGGGTTTTCGTCAAAGTCGTTGCTTGCGACGTCCACTTCCACCACATAGTTGTTGCCTGTGGCCGAGGCCGTGGAGTTGATGCTGACGGTAAACGTTGTGCTCTGGCCGGGTGCCAGGTTCAGTGAGGCGGGCTGGCCGATGGCAACGTTGACGGTGCCTGTCCCCGTTGTCACGTTGAACGTTACGGGGCTCGATGGAAGGATCAGGTTACCAGGAGCGCTGGCTTGGTTTTCGATGCGGAAGGTCAGAACCGTTGCCGACGGGCCTACGTTGACGCCGCTGATCGTGGCGGGATCCGTCAAACTTGTGCCGCCGGTGGGGGCGTCGAAGATTTCGATTTCCGGTTCACGGTATTCATCGGCACCGATGTCTACCGATGACCCCAGCGGCCGTGTGTCGCCATCAATATCCGTCGTGGTGGAACTGCTGCCGGCATTTCGTGCCTGCGAGTTGTTGTTGATGTGCAGGTCTTCAGACCCTGCCGCGGTGCTCACGAACGCCGGGTTACCGTCAATGCCGTTGGCGTCACGGGTGGCGGTTTGCCACGCAGCAAAATTCGGATACGTGGCAGGGGTAATATGGAACCCTCCGGCCGCGTATTCATAGAGGTTATGGTTGCAGGTGGCAGGTTCGGAACCAACAGCAATACCAATTGCGGGGCAGCCTGAGGATGTGGTTTGAACGATGTTGTTGGTGAACTCGGTAATTGCGGCGCCGGTGAACCCGTCAAACAGTCGAAAGGCCGGAGTGCTGCCGGTGCCCACATTGTGGAGAATCGAGTTGTGCCGGGCTACAAGTCCAGTGCTGTTGCCGACCAGCACGAGACCGTCCAGTCCTGTGGCTAGTGTCGAAAAGCCGCCGGAGCCGTCACAGCCCCAGAACATGCAGTTCTCGAGCAGGAAGTTGACCAGATTGTTTCCGCCCAGACCGACGGCCAGGATTGCTGAACCATTACCGCTGTGAATTCGGCAGCGCCGGACGGCAAGACCTTGGCCTGTTTGGGCGTTTCCGAGAAGGACTAGACACGCGTCTGTACCCCCAGTGATGGTCAGACCCTCAATCGAAACGAAGGACGAGAAAATCGAAACGGTGGCGGTTAGACCGGCCCCGAAGATGTCGGTTGCGCCTGATCCCGAAATAGTAGGAGACTGACCCGCGGCAGCAACAATTGAGATGGTGTTGGTTGCTGAGATGCCGCGAATCGGAATCAGGGTGGTTCCGGTGTGCCCCAGCCCGTAGTTCGCCGCGCTGGTGAAGTTGCCGGTCAGGCTTAAGGTAACGGCCCCCGCGACGCCGTTGGTTTCAAGTGCGTCAAATGCGGCGCCCAGGTCAGAAAAATCCGGTGTGCCGCCCGTGCTGTCTACAGTAAGGGTCCCGTTGAAGCCTCGCGTGCCCTGAACGTTGACGACATAGCTGGGCACAGTTGCGTTGCTGTTGATCGTAAACTGAAAACTCCAGGATCCGACTCCTGCGGACGGGTTCACACTGAACGTTACCGTTGTAGACGACGCCGGCGCGACCGGAGAACCGGCCGGGCTGGTAATGCTCGGAGAGCAGTTTACCGGGGTTCCGGTGATGGGGGTGCCGGAAATTGTCATGGACGCGCCGCCGGTGTTCTGGATTGTAAACTGAAGCGCCGGTCCGGCGCTGCCTCCAAGCAGGGGCGTGTCGTGCGAGTAAGTGCCACCGTTTGCGATCGAGGTGCTGGTCGGGCTCAACACGTTGACCACCGGCGAAGGCGGGGCGGTTGCAAACTCGCAGCCGGTGAGCACGATGTTGTAAGTTCCAGTTGCGTTTGTCCCCGACCAGGCGCTGAGCGGGTTGGCCCCCCCGGCTCCGGTTGGTCCAAAGACTCCGACAAACGTATTCGGGAAAATGTCGCCTGTGGAACTGTTGGCGCGCTGGTTCCATCCTGAAATCACAAGCAAATATTCGCCAGCAGCCAGACCACTGTACAACGCATTACCAACCGGCAAGTCCGACCTGAAGTTGGTTGAGCTAATGTCGTCATTATACGCGATACCTATGCCGGCCAGAGTAAACAGACGAAGCTGGGTATCCGCGTTGGTGCCCAAGGGCGGAGTGTTGGTATTCGCAGAGAAGTTCGCTGCGTTTGCAATGCGAATGCGGTATACATCTCGGTCGGCCGAAGAAGAGATGCTGCCTGTGATATTCGTCAGCGCGCCGGTTCCGTAGACGCCCTGGAACGTGGCAGGCAGGTCTCCGGCATCGCCGCCACCGTTGGCTGTTTCATCCCAAGTTTGCGCCGACAACGGCGCAACAGCAAGCAACAGAAGCAGTGCTGTGCCAGCAAACGTCAACTTTGACATGTTGCGATTCCCCACGCAATGCGGCCGTTTGCCGCAATTACGCCAGACTTGCCCCCGGTGTCCCACGACACCGCAAGCTTGGCGCACGAATCACTCAGAGGCGCGGGAGTATGGCAATGCATTTGGTCATGTCCATAAAAATCACCGATTTGGTGGGGGTTTCGCGGCATTCGGCACACCACTGGCTGTGGTGACGCAGCCCGACGATGCCGGCGCACAGGGCGGGCCGGGTTCTCAACCCTTGAACTTCGCCGCGTCGGTTTCGGTGGCCTCGGAGTAGGCCCGGTCAAAGGCCCTGGTGTCCGGCGCCACGGTTTCCGCAAAGGCCTTCCACTGTGCTTCGTGGCCCTTGAGCTTGCCGGCCAGAAGATCGGCCTCCCACTTTTTGAAGGCCTCGGCGTATTTGCCGGTGCGGCAGAAGTACACAAAGGCCCAGCTCTGCTGGTAAAACTCCGGGTCAATTTCCATTTGTTCGCCCTGGCGCAGGGTGCTTTCGGCGCCGCGCAGCTTGCGGCGTTTGCAGATGCGCTGCAGAAAATACAGGTGCTCGTTCACGTCGCTGTTCAGCCGCCCCATGCGCAGGGTTTTGCCGTCCCAGTCGTGCACGCTGTAGTACTCGGCTGTGCCCTCGCGGTACCAGGCCGGCTGATGCAGAAACGTGCCCGCCACCAGCAGGTCAAACTGGTGCCGCGCTTCGTGCAGCACGA
This sequence comes from Planctomycetota bacterium, assembly GCA_015075515.1. Lineage (GTDB taxonomy): Bacteria > Planctomycetota > UBA8742 > UBA2392 > UBA2392 > H3-PLA7. Next base: position 132,357 of record JABTUE010000003.1, on the reverse strand, counting down.
TGCGGCGGGTGCGGTACCAGTCTTTGAAAAAGCTGCCCCAGCACACCCGGCCGTCAAAGAAGCCGTGGCTTTTGGTCATCTGCTGGTCAAAGGTTTCCATGTCGGCCTGGATCATGGCCACGTAGTCGCTGTGCGATTTCAGCATCACCATGTGCAGTGTGGCCGCGCCGGTTTCGCGCTTCAGCCCTGATTCCTCGCGCCACTGCCGCACGGCCTGTTCCGCCACGCGGGCCAGTTCAAGGCTCTCTTTTTCCTTCAGGCCGCTGCGCAGGCGCCAGTGCAGGGTCAGCACCTCGTGCTGGGCGCCTGATTTGTGGGCGGCCATGGCCTCGCCGGCCTCCAGCCGCGCCAGTTCGCCCGGCGCCAGCCAGTGTTCGTGCAGTTGAGCCGCGCCCTCGGGCTTGGCATCCAGCCAGCCCGCAAGCCCGCGCAGCCTGCCTTTGGCAAGCTGCATGGCGTCGGCGGATTCATGCCAGGTGGCGCCGTCGCGCACGTGGCCCAGGGCTTTGCGCGCGGCCTCGTCGTCGGGTGCAAGGCGGACGATTTCGCGGTACAGGGAAAGTTCACTCTGGCGCAGACGGTTGGCGGCGCACCATCTGGCCAGTTCGCGCCGCCCGGCCACGTCGTCGGGTGCCAGCGCGGCGCGCCGGGTGTCGGCCTCGCGGCGCAGGGCAACAACATCCTGGGCGGGCAATGCGCCCGCCAGCAGCAACAGCGTCAGCAGGGCGGTGATGGCGGTGCAAAGGGGCTTTGGGTGGCGGTGCATGGAACCAGTGTAGCGTGTTGGCAAAATCGTGGCTCGGGCTGCCGGCGGGTTGCCTTTCCGATCTGCAAGACATGGGTGGTGTTCACGATTTTCGCCACACTCAAGCGTTTCAGGAATTCCTGAAAAATCCGAAGGTTTCGATTGAGTTGAAGGGCACCCGGCGGCATCTTGGCCGCCCCGATGAAGTACCGCCACGTCTGTATCGAAAGCGTCGCGCACGTTTTGCCCGAACGTGTCGTGACCAGCCTTGAACTCGAACAGCGCCTTGCGCCCTGTTACGAGCGGCTGGGTTTTCACGCCGGCCGTATTGAACTGATGTCCGGCATCCGCCAGCGCCGGCACTTCGCGCCCGGCACGCGGCCCTCGGCGATTGCCGTGCAGGCCGCCGAGAAAGCCCTGGCCGGGTTTGACCGCTCGCGCCTGGGCGCGCTGATCTTTGCCAGTGTCTGCCGCGACTTCATGGAACCCGCCACCGCCACGGTGGTTCACCGCGCGCTGGGACTGCCCGCGACCTGCCAGCCCTTTGACCTCAGCAACGCCTGCCTGGGGTTTGCCAACGCCATGCTGGTGGCCGCCGACCAGATTGAACTGGGCCATCTGGACAGCGCGCTGGTTGTCGCCGGCGAAGACGGCGGGCCGCTGGTCGAGGCCACCATCAAACGCCTGAACGAAGACCCGGCCATCAACCGCAAGAACAGCAAGCTGAGCTTTGCCAGTTTAACAATCGGCAGCGGCGGCGCGGCGATGGTGCTGACCCGGGCCGAAAAGTCCCGTGCCGGCCACCGCCTGCTGGGCGGCCGGATGCTGGCCGATACCAGCGCCAACCACCTGTGCCAGGGCGGGCTCAGCCCGGCCAGCGACCTGGGTCCGCTGATGGAAACCGACAGCGAAACGCTGATGCACGAGGGCGTGAAGCTGGCCCAACAGGTGTGGGCGCAGACCCGCGCCGAACTGGGCTGGGGCAATGGCGACGTGGACCGCCTGTTCACGCACCAGGTGGGCGTGATGCACCGCAGGCTGCTGTTTGAGCGGCTGGAACTGGATGCCTCGCGTGATTTTCCGACGGTCGAAACGCTGGGCAACATCGGCAGCGTCAGTCTGCCGCTGGGCCTGAGCATGGGCCTTGAGCAGGGTGTGGTGAAGCCCGGCCAGAAACTGGCGCTGCTGGGCATCGGCAGCGGGCTGGTGTGCCTGAACCTGGGGGTGCAGTGGTGAGCGAACCCCTGTGGAAAATCGAGTATCCGTTCGAAAGCCGCTGGCACGATGCCGGCGGCGTGCGGATGCATTATGTGGACGTGTGCGGCGCGGCCGACGCGTCCGCGCCACTGCTGTTCATCCACGGCAACCCGACCTGGAGTTTTCTGTGGCGGCGGCTGATCCGGCACTTTTCGGCCACGCGCCGCTGCATCGCGCTGGATCACGTGGGCTGCGGGCTTTCCGACAAGCCCCAGGACTACCCCTACACGCTGGCGCGGCACATTGCCAACGCGCGTTCGCTGGTCGAGACGCTGGATCTGCGCGACATCACGCTGGTGGTGCACGACTGGGGCGGCGCCATCGGCATGGGCGTGGCGGGGCAGATACCGGATCGTTTTTCGCGCTTTGTGGTGTGCAACACGGCGGCGTTTCCCAGCGACCTGATGCCGTCCAGCATTGCCCTGTGCCGCATACCGGGGTTCGGCGCGCTGGCGATTCGCGGCTTTAACGCATTTGTGCGCGGGGCCCTGGCCACCTGCGCCATGAAACCGCTGCGGCGCGACGTGCGCGCGGGTTACCTGGCGCCGTACACCGGCTGGCGCTCGCGCGTGGCCAACCTGCGCTTTGTGCAGGACATTCCCATGCACGATGGCCATCCCAGCTGGTCCACGCTGGTGCAGGTGGAAAAGGGTCTGCAAAGCCTGCGCCGCAAGCCGATGCTGCTGTGCTGGGGCGGGCGCGACTACGTGTTTACCAAGGCATTTCTCGAGGAATGGGTGCGGCGTTTCCCGCACGCCTGGGAGCGCTGGTTTCCCGAGGCCGGGCACTTTGTCACCGAAGACGCCCACGACGAAATTGTCCAGGCGATGGAAGAGTTCCTCAACGACCAGCCCGCGGCCCGTGGCCCGCGGCATGTGGCCAACCGCGCGGACACCGGCACGGCACTGGCGGTGCGCCCATGACACTGACGACCGAACATCCGCCCGCCCAGGATGCCGTTGCCGCCGCACCGGTGCGCGCCAATGTGGCCGTGCTGATTGCCGAACAGGCCGCGCAGCGGCCGCTGGCCACGGCCGTGATCGAACAACGCACGGGCCGCAGCATCACCTTTGGCGAACTGGCCCGGCGCGTTGAAAACGTGGCCTTCGGTTTCACGCAGACGGGTATCAGCAACGGCGCCCGCACGATTCTGGCGGTCAAGCCCGGCATTGATTTTGTGGTCTGCGTGTTTGCCCTGTTCCGTGCCGGCGCCGTGCCCGTGGTGGTGGATCCGGGCATGGGCAGGCGCAGCCTGCTGCGCTGCATTGCCCAGGCCGAGCCCGATGCCCTGGTGGGCATCCCGCTGGCCCACGCGCTCAGCCTGCGCTATTGCGGCGCCTTCCGCACACTGAAGCACCGTGTGACGGTGGGCCGGCGCTGGTTGTGGGGCGGCGCGACGCTGCGCGACCTGCAGGTGCGCGCGGTCACGGGCAGCAACCCGGCCTCGACGCACTGGCACGACACGGCGGCGATTCTGTTTACCAGCGGCGCCACCGGCGAGCCCAAGGGTGTGGTCTATCACCACGGTGTGTTTGTCGAACAGGTGCGCATGATCCGCCAGGCCTACAACATTCAGCCCGGCGAGGTGGACTGCGCCTGCTTTGCCCTGTTTGCGCTGTTCAGCGTCGCCATGGGCGTGACGGTGGTGCTGCCGGACATGGACTTTTCGCGCCCCGCCAGCGCCGACCCGGCCCGCATTGCCGCGGCGATTGCCGACCACAAGGCCACAATGGCGTTTGCCTCGCCGGCGGTGTGGCGCAGGCTGGCGCCGTGGCTGGAGGCCAATCAACGGCGGCTGGACACGCTGCGCCGGGTGCTGATTGCCGGGGCGGCGGTGCCGCACGCGACACTGGCCCAGCTCAAACCCCGCATTGCCGAGGGAGGCGAAATTTTCACGCCCTACGGCGCGACGGAAAGCCTGCCGCTGGCCAGCATCGGGGCCACCGAGGTGCTGGGCGAAACGCGGTTTGACACCTGCAACGGCAAGGGCGTGTGCGTGGGCAGGCCGCTGCCCGACGTGCAGGTGAAGGTGGTGCAGATCGTGGACGGGCCGGTGGCGGCGCTGGATGAAACGCAGGACTGCGCGCCTGGCGAAGTGGGCGAGATCCTGGTCAGCAGCGCCGTGACCACGCGCGAGTATTTCCGCAACTTTGACGCCGACATGCGCAGCAAGATAAGGAGCGCGGGCTTCAAGCCCGGCCTGGCGGGCGGGACGCCCGCGCTCCTGTGGCACCGCATGGGCGACGCCGGCTGGCTCGATGACAAGGGCAGGCTGTGGTACTGCGGCCGTGTCTCGCACACGGTGTGGACCGAACAGGGCCCGCTGTTTCCCGAGCAGGTCGAGGGCGTGTTCAACAACCACAACGCGGTCAGCCGCAGCGCGCTGGTGGGCATCGGCGACAAGGGCGCGCAGGAGCCCGTGATTGTCGTGGAACTGCACGGCGGTCTGCCGCCGGGCCATGACCTGAAGCAGCGCATTGAGAATGAGCTGTTGCAGATGGCCGGGGCGCACAACTTGACCCGTCAAGTCAAGCGCGTGCTGTTTCACGCGGGCCTGCCTGTGGACGCAAGACACAACGCCAAGATTGACCGCGAAGCGCTTGCGAAATGGGCGGTGAAGCAATGAAGGTTCTGGTCACAGGTGGGGTGGGCTTCCTCGGCGCGCGCATTGCGCGGCTGCTGGTGGATCGCGGCCACGAAGTGACCGTCTGCTCGCGGCAGGCAACGAAGCACGAAGCGCCAAGCACGAAGCACGCTTTTCAAAACGTCGACCTGCGCGACGCCGAGGCCGTCAGCCGCGCCGTGGCCGGCCATGACGTCGTGTTTCACGTGGCGGCCAAGGCCGGCGTGTGGGGCAGCCGCGCCGAATACTTCGGCATCAATGTCACCGGCACGCGCAATGTGATCGCGGCCTGCCAGAAACACGGCGTCAGGAAACTGGTCTACACCAGCACGCCCAGTGTGGTGTTCAGCGGCAGCCTGCCCGGCGGCGCCAACGAGACGGCACCCTACCCCGACAAGTTCTTAACCCACTACGCCCGCACCAAGGCGATGGCCGAGCGCGAAGTGCTGGCTGCCAGCGGCCTTGACAGAATGCAGACCTGCGCCCTGCGCCCGCATTTGATCTGGGGCAGGGGCGACCCGCACCTGCTGCCGCGCGTGCTGGAGCGCGCCCGCGCCGGCAGGCTCAAGCAGGTGGGCGACGGCCGCAACCGCGTGGACATCACGCACGTGAACGACGCCGCCCGGGCGCACCTGGATGCACTGGATCATCTGGATGCCGCCGCGGGCAAGGCCTACTTCATCGCCAGCGAAACCGTGGCGCTGTGGCCATGGATCAACGGCGTGCTCCGGCGCGCCGGCATCGCCGAAGTCACGGCAAAGGTCAGCGCCGGCACGGCCCGCCGGGCCGGTGCTGTGCTGGAACTGGTGTGGAAGCTGTTTCGTCTGGGCGGCGAGCCGCCGATGACGCGGTTTGTCGCGGAAAACCTGGCCACGGACCACTGGTTTGACACCAGCGCCGCGCGCAAAGACCTGGGTTATGCGCCGCAGTGGGCGGGCGAAAAGGCACTGGACGAGTATTTCGGCGTAACAACCCCCGCCGCAAAGCCGGGGGCGGCAATGGCAACGGCAACGACATGAACCACAGATTCACACAGACAGACACAGAGCAAGTCACGGCGCTCGCGCCTGATCTTTGTCTATCTGTGTTCATCTGTGGACCAAAGCAGTTCGCAGCCCGTACGGAGCACAATCATGGATGAAGTCCTGCGCGATCACCTGAGCACATTCGAGACGTTCTTCAACGCCATCGGCTTCAAGTCGCGGCTGGGGCGGCTGTGGGGTCTGCTGGCCCTGGCCGGCCGGTCCATGAGCGCGGCCGAAATCGCCCGTGAACTGGACATGAGCGCCGGTTCCGTCAGCGAATGTCTGAACGAACTCAAGGAATGGGGCGCCATCAACAGCGAGTTCTCCAGCGAGCACCGCTGCCAGATGCACACCGCCGTCAGCGACACCATGAGCATCGTTACAACCGTGCTGCGCCGGCGCGAACAACTGGCGGTGCAGAACTTCAAGGACAACGCCCGCAGCGCCCTGAAGTACGTGACCGAACAGTACGGCGCCGCCGACCCGCGCGTTCGCACGCTGCAGAGCATCGTGACCACCAGCGAAATCGCCGAAAGCACGATCCAATTCTTTGTGGCCGCCAGTTCCGCCGTGCCCAGCGACCAGGAATCGCGCCTGGCCCGCGTGATCCGGCGCATGACCGCCATCGGCATGAAAGTCCCCGGCGAACTGTCCAGAATCCGCAACGGCCGCGTGAACAAGAAGACCACCGGCGCGGTCAAGGAGAGCGCCAATGTCTAGCCCGAGCCGCGTTGTGATCACCGGCGTCGGCCTGACGGCGCCCAACGGCAACAACCTGTCGGAGTTCCGGCAGGCGCTGCTTGCCGGCAAATCCGGTGTGCAGCCCTGGGAAATCCGCTATTTCGGCAGAACGCTGGCCGGCATCTGCAACTTCGATGCCACGCGCTACCAGAAGCGCAAGGATATCCGCCGCGGCACGCGCGCCGGCAGCATCGGCATCTACTGCGCCAACGAGGCGCTGCGCGATGCGGGCTGGAACTGGGCCGATATTGACAAGTCAAGGGTCGGCGTCTACGTCGGCACCACTGAACACGGCAACGTCGAAACAGAAACCGAGATCCACGAGGTCAGCAAACACAACTACAACCTCGATTTCTGGACCCACCACCACAACCCGCGCACCGTGGCCAACAACCCGGCGGGCGAAATCACGCTCAACCTCGGCATCACCGGCCCGGCCTACGCCATCGGCGCGGCCTGCGCTGCGGGCAACCTGGGGCTGATTCACGCCTGCCAGATGCTGCAACTGGGCGAGGTAGACCTGGCCTTTGGCGGCGGCGTAAGCGAAAGCATCCACACGTTTGGCATCTTTGCCGGCTTCAAGCAGCAGACGGCGCTGGCCCACCACGAAGACCCGGCCAAAGCTTCGCGCCCCTTTGACGCCCGGCGTAACGGCATTGTGGTGGCCGAGGGCGGCGCGCTGTTCACCGTGGAAAGACTCGAAGACGCGCGCAAACGCGGCGCGAAAATCTACGCCGAGGTCGTGGGCTGGCACGTCAACAGCGACAGCACCGACTACGTGCTGCCCAACAGCGAACGCCAGGCCCAGTGCATGCGCGGCGCGCTGCGCAAGGCCGGCATGCAGCCGGGCGACATTCACATCGTCAACACCCATGCCACCGGCACGCACATGGGCGACGAACTGGAGGCCGCGGCCGTCAACGCCGTGTTCGGGGACTTTCCGGGCGTGAACGTGAACAACACCAAGAGCTTCATCGGCCACGCGATGGGCGCGGCCGGCAGCCTGGAACTGGCCGGCAACCTGCCCAGTTTTGACGATAACGTGGTGCACCCCACGATCAACATCGAGGAACTTGACCCGCAGTGCAACGTGCGCGGGCTGGTGATCAACCAGCCGCGCAGGGTGCCGAAGGTCGAAACGATCATGAACATGAGCTTCGGCATGCTGGGCATCAACAGCGCCGTGGTAGTGAAGAAGTGGATGGGGGACAGGGCGTAGGGCATGGCAACGGCGCCGGGGCGGTTTCCATGCCCCAGGCCCGATGCCTTGACCACAGACTTAAGTGAACTCGCCCAAAACGGGCACCGCAACGGAAGGAAAGTCATGACCGACGAACAGATCAGGCAGGCCATCATCGGCATCATCAGCGACATCGCGCCCGATGAAGACACCGGCAACATTGACCCCGCGGTTCGGCTGCGCGAGCAGCTCGACCTCGACTCAATGGATTTCCTGGACATCGTGATGGAACTGCGCAAGCGTTACGGCGTGCATGTGCCCGACACGGACTACATGCAGCTGGCCACGCTGGATTCCTGCGTGAACTACCTGCGCGACAAGATGGCGGGCAAGGCGCTGGTCAGCTGACAGCGGCTGCAGGCCGCGGGCTGCCCTATGCACTACGACGCCATCATCATCGGCGCGGGGATGTCCGGCCTTGCCGCCGGCATCCGGCTGGCGATGTACGACAAGAAAGTTGTCGTGCTGGAGCGCCACTACGTCTGGGGCGGGCTGAATTCGTTTTACCGGTTCAAGGGCCACCAGTTTGATGTCGGCCTGCACGCGATGACGAACTATGCCCCGCGCGGCGCCAAAGGCCTGCCACTGTCGCGCCTGCTCAAGCAGTTGCGCATCCGGCACGACGAGCTGGACCTGCACCCGCAGGGCCACAGCGCAGTCAGTTTTCCGGGCGTGAAGCTGAAGTTCAGCAACGAGTTCGAACTGCTGCGCAGCGAAGTTGCCCGGGCGTTCCCGAAGCAGGTGGACGGCTTTGACGCGCTGACCCGCGCCGTGCGCGAGTTCAACGAACTTGACCTCGACGCGCCGCAGCAGAACGCCCGACCCGTGGTGCGGCGCTTCATCACCGACCCGGTGCTGGAAGACATGATCTTCTGCCCGCTGATGTTCTACGGCAGCGCGCGCGAGCACGACATGGACTGGGACCAGTTCGTGGTCATGTTCAAAAGCATCTTTCTTGAGGGTTTTGCCCGGCCGCAACAGGGCGTTCGCCACGTGCTGAAGTTGCTGATTGATCGCTATCGCAAAGCAGGCGGCGAGCTGCGACTGAGAGCCGGCGTGGCCAGAATCCTGCAGGATAACGGCCGCGCCAAAGGGGTCGAACTCGACAGCGGCGAAACGCTGACAGCCGACACAGTGCTCTCCTCGGCCGGCCTGGTGGAAACCGAACGGCTGTGCGGGAGCGCCGGCTGGAAGCCGGCGCTCCGGGGCAAACTTTCGTTCACCGAAACCATCAGCGTGCTGGACAAACCCGCGCGTGAGCTTGGCATCGAAGAAACGATCATCTTCTTCAGCAACAGGCAGCGCTTTGCCTACGAACAGCCTGCCCAAGACGTGGACACTTCCAGCGGCGTGATCTGCATGCCGGGTAATTTTAAGCTGCCCGAAGATCCAAAAGACCACCTGCTGCGGATCACCAACATCGCCAACTACGACCGGTGGGCGGCCAAGGCCAGAGTCGAGAATGACCCGGCCTGCGAGTACGCCCGAAGCAAACAGCGCTGGTATGAGCAAAGCTGCGCCGACGTGCTGGCGCACATCCCTGATTTCAGGCCGCACGTGAAGCTGGTGGACATGTTCACACCGCGCACGATACGGCATTACACCGGCCACGAAGCAGGCGCGGTCTACGGCAGCCCGAAGAAACTGCGCACCGGGGCCACGGGCATTGACGGCCTGTACATCATCGGCACAGACCAGGGCTTTCTGGGGATTATCGGCGCGGCGCTAAGCGGAATCAGCATGGCCAACCGCTGGGTGCTGCAACAATCACCCGAGCCCGCTGCGTAAGCGGCGGGACGTTGGCGTGTGTCGAACGACAACTGCATAGCGCGAAGGCGCGAAGACGCGAAGTAAGATGACCCCTCTTCTGAGAGAACCCCGTGGGTAAGACAAAGCACTATCTGGGAGCTTGCGCCTGGTCGAAATCCCTCGATGTTCACAGGGGGTGCCAGCAGCTTGGCGTTTATGCGCTGGGCTGGGGGAATGCAGGCAGCGTCAAAGGGCGCGCCGATGACGAGATCAAGGAGGCGGTGCTTTCGGTGAAGGAATGGGGATACAAGCGTCCGTACCCCACTGTGAGGATGTTGGCGACGATGCGCGATATGCAGCCGGGTGACCATGTCTGTCTCCGGCATCGAAACAGGAAAAGTGGCAGCGTCATTGTCGCCTTCGGAACGGTGACTTCCCGTTACTACTTTTCTTCAAAGCACAACGGGGACTTGTTTGACGGGCACGATTGTTCGCACCGGGTTGACGTCCGGTGGCACGAGAACTGGTTCGAGTCCCCCCAACGTCCAGCACTTCCGGGGAGCCTTTGGAAGGCCCTTTTCCCAATTGCGCAGGGCTGGCCCCTCGTGGAGATTACTGCGGAACAGTGGGCGAAATGTTGTCGCGCTGCCAAGTTCAAGGCCAACCCCGACCTCGGCGATTGGGTAAGTTATCCCGACGAGAACCGCAGATCGGAGGGGTTGATGGAGGGCGGTATCCGCCGAATCTATGTGGATGCGGTCGAACGAAACCAAGAAGCTCGTCGTATCTGTCTCTCGCTTCACGGAACCACCTGTGCAGTCTGCGAAATGAGTTTCCAAGAGGTCTACGGCGACACAGCGGATGGGTTCATTCACGTACACCACCTGAAGCCCCTTGCCGGTACAAAGGGTCGAAGGAGGATTGATCCCGAAAAGCATCTGAGACCGGTGTGCCCTAACTGCCATGCTGTGATTCACATGAAATCACCACCCTTCACCATCAACGAACTCAAGAAAATGATTCAACGGGATTGACAGCAGTTCTCCGCGTCTTCGCGGTTCTTCGCGCCTTCGCGTAAAGCAGTTCCAGCAGTCCGAACGAGACAGAAATGACCACAGACCAACAACAGGGCTTCAACCTCAAAACCGAGGCCAAGCGCGTCTTGCGCGGCTCCTCGGGTGGGCGTTTGCAGCAGAAGGTCAATCCCGTCGCTAAGGCCAGGGCCGAATACGACGTGATCGTGATCGGCAGCGGCCTGGCAGGCATGACCGGCGCCAACGTGATGGCGACCCAGGGCTATCGTGTGTGTCTGCTGGAGCAGCACTACAACTACGGCGGCCTTGCGACCTGGTTCAAGCGGCCGGGCGGGCATGTGTTTGATATCAGCCTGCACGGCTTTCCGGTCGGCATGGTCAAGTCCATGCGGCGCTACTGGTCCAAGGAAATCGCCGACAGCATCGTGCAGTTGGAGAGCATTAAATTTCACAACCCGCAGTTTTCGTTCGAAACCCAGTTCACGCGCGAGGACTACACCAACAAGGTGGTCGAGGCCTTCAGACTTGACCGCGCGCATGTAGAGGGCTTTTACGACCACCTGCGCAAGATGGAGTATTTCAGGAACGACGGCACCACGACCGGAGAGATGCTTGAAAGATTCTTTCCCGGCCGCAACGACGTGCACCGCGCGTTCATGGAGCCCATCACCTACGCCAACGGCAGCACGCTGCACGAGCCCGCCATCACTTACGGCATCGTGTTTTCCAATTTCATGAGCAAGGGCGTGTTCACGTTTTCCGGCGGCACGGACCAGTTGATCCTGAAGATGCGCAAGATCATGGCCGCAAACGGCGTGGACATGTTCAGCGGCGCGCAGGTGGAAAAGGTCAACGTCGAAAAGGGCCGCGTCACGGGCGTGCGCGTCAACGGCCGTGACATCAGGGCGCGGGCTGTGCTCAGCAACGCCAACATCAAGGGCACGGTGCTCAAGCTGGCCGGGGCGGAACACTTCAAGCCAGAGTTCATCGAAAAGACCCGCGCGATCCGCCTGAGCGGTTCGAGCTGCCAGGTCTACATGGGCGTGCGCCAGGGCGAAGAAATTCCGTTTGTCACCGACCTTCTGTTCTGCAGCGAAGCCCCGCACTTCACCAGCGAAGAGCTGTGCGAAATGCGCACCAGAAGCCGCACCTTCAGCTTTTATTACCCCAAGACGCGGCCGCATCTGCCCAACGCCGGCTACACGATTGTCAGCAGCAACAACGCGAAATGGGAGGACTGGGCCGGCCTGGACGAAACTGAGTATGAGCGCGAAAAGAACGCGCTGATCGAGCGCACCGTGGCGCACCTCGAGAAATTCATCCCCGACATCCGCGGCAAGCTGGATCACGTCGAGGCCAGCACGCCGCGCACCTTCAACTTTTATGCCCAGCACAACGAAGGCGCGAGCTTCGGCACCAAGTTCGAAGGGCTGGAGGTCAGCCAGGGGCTGTGCGAGCAGTTGCCCGGCCTGTTTCACGCCGGCAGCGTGGGCATCATCATGAGCGGCTGGCTGGGTACGGTGAACTACGGCGTGATCACGGCCAACAAGATGGCCGAATACCTGCACGTGGCCAAGTGATGAACCCGCTTGAACAGGTGAAGGCCGCGATTCCGCACCGCGAACCGTTTCTGTTCGTGGATGAGATTCTGGAACGTGCCAAAGGCCGCATTGTCACGCAAAGGCTCGTACGTGCCGACGAACCGCACTTTGCCGGCCACTACCCCGGCGCGCCGCTGATGCCCGGCGTGCTGTTGTGCGAAGCCTGTTTTCAGACCGGGGCCATGCTGCTGGGGAACACTGGGGGCGCAGGTGTGACGCCTGTGCCCCCGGGGCGCAAGCCCGTGCTGACCCGCATCCTGGAAGCAAAGTTCCGCGGCATGGTGCGGCCGGGCGACTTGATGCGCATTGAAGTCCAGCAGGAAGAAAAAATGGGCGATGCCTACGTGATGAACGGCCGCGTGGATGTTGCCGGCAAAAACGTGCTGCGCGTGAAGTTCATCGTTGCCATGGTGGAGGTTGGGGCGTGACCGACTTTCTGCAACTTGAGGGCAAGGTGATCGCCGTGTTCGGCGCGGCCAACCGCAAGAGCGTGGCCTGGCTGGTGGGCGAAACGCTGGCCGCGGCGGGCGCGCGCGTGGTGCATGTCGTGCGTGATGCCAAGATCGCGGGCGAGATCGAGGGGCTGCTGAGAAAAAGTGCCGCGGCCGGGGCAGGCGAGGCGTCCGCGCTGCGGGTGCTGACCTGCGATGTTGAAAAACAGGCTGAAATTGACGCCGTGGCCACAGAGCTTGGCAAGCTTGGCCCGCTGCACGGGTTTGTGCACAGCCTGGCGTTTGCCAACTACAGCGACGGGTTCAAGCCGTTCCATGAAACCCGGCGCGAGGATTTTCTGCAGGCGCTGAACATCAGCGCGTTTTCGCTGGTGGCCCTGGCCAATGCGCTCAAGCCTCATCTGGCGCCCGATTCCGCTGTGGTCACCATCGGCATCAGCACCACGCGCATGGCCGCCGAAAACTACGGCTACATGGCGCCGATCAAGGCCGCGCTGCACAGCAGCGTGGTGTTTTTGGCCAAAAGCTTCGGCCAGGCCCGCGTGCGTTTCAACGCTGTGTGCCCGGGCCTGCTGAAGACCAGCGCCAGCGCGGGCATACCCGGCTATCTGGACAGCTACCTGTTTGCCGAACAGGCCACGCTGCGCAAACAGGCCGTGGCGACCCAGGAAGTCGCCAACGCTGTGGCGTTTCTGCTTTCGCCGCGCAGCAGCGGCATCAACGCCCAGGAAATCGTCGTGGACGCCGGCATGGGCGTGAACTACTTCGACAAGGCGATTGTCAGCAAGGCCACGAAGTAACGGCGTGCCGGCGGCCTAACCCTTTTCCATGTCCACGCCCTCCAGCAGCGTGCGGTTGACGGGGCACTTTTCGGCCACGGCCAGCAGTTTTTCGCGCTGTTCAGGCGTGAGCTTGTCGCCGATCAGCCGGATTTTTTTGCGCACCAGGGCGCCCTTGGCGTTGGGGCCGGCCTCGTTCTGTTCGCTGGGGGTACGGCGCATGGGGTCTACTTCGACCTCAACGCCCTCCAGCGGAATCTGTTTCAGGTTGGCGTAATAGCGCAATGTCGCGGCGGTGCAGGCACCCAGGGCCGCGCCCAGCAGCGAAAACGCCGTGGGGCCGGTGTCAGTGCCGCCCTTGTCGGTCGGCTCGTCGGAAACAAGGCGGTGCGCGCCGATCTGGACTTCGATCCGGAACCCCGTGGGGCCAAGCCTGGCGGTGGATTTCATGTCGGGTCCTTGGCTGTTTGTGACATACACGTGACGGTCGGTGAAGCGTTCGTGGCATGCTACCGAATTTCCGGATATAGCAAGGTCGGCATTGAACCCTGCGGCTTTCCGGCCGTTGGCACAAGAAACATGGTTTGTGCTTCAAGGAATCCGAGGCTTCCTTGGCGGCATCTTGTCAACTTGTTGTTGCGGTCAGGCCGCGGCACAAGTTAGCCTGATTCCACTTGGGGATCGGTTTACCACTTGAGGCGCACACCCGGACGGTGCGGAGGTGTGTGTTTAGGCTGGGCCATTTGAGGAATGGAGGAGTGGGGATGAGGCACTTTCTGATTCTTGGTTTGTTTGCGGCGCTTCTGGCCTGCACGGCCAGCGCTGCGTTCACGCACAGCTCGACGCACACGTTCAACACCTCGGCGGACCTGGACCGCAAGATGGTGCTGACGGTGGACTTCGGCGCCACGGCGCACAGCGAAACGTTCAGTTTGACCTGCCAGTACACCACAACGGCGGGCGCGGCCTGGTGGATCATGGACATTGACCGCATGTCCAGCGCCACAACGCCGGCGGAGTGGAACGCCGGCCACGTCGGCTGGCAGTTCACGACGCCGAGCGCGAGTGGGGGCACCTCGACCCAGACCTACATCACGCCTTCGTACTCGGGCGTGCACCATTTTGTGGTGTATTTCTATCCGAGCGCAACGAGTGGCCTGTTTCCCACCACGATCACCGTGACAGTGAACAACGCGTCGCAGGCTGCGACGGCCACAAACGCCAACAGCCAGATTGACAACTACCTGACGCTGGGTATCGGCCAGTCGGGCAACTCGGCTGGGTTTGTCGAACACTACCACGGCGCGGCGCGCATTGAGGCGCTGCTGGCGGCCAACACCGACGAACTGATGTACAACTTCAACGTAAACTTCGGCGCCACGGCTGTGCCGCTGAACGTGCGCATCTGGGGCCTGAACCTGCCCAACGCCAGCGCGGGCACGACAGGTTCCGGGCCGATGGTGGCCGAGTTTCACGTGATGTCCGTGGGCGGCGGCAGCACGCCGCAGGGGACATGCACCGTCAATGACGCGGCAGCCCCGAACAACCAGGGTCTGAGCGCCGCGTACACGACGCCGGCGTTGTCCGGCAACCAGCAGTTCCGTGTGGTGGTCAAGGGCGGCACCGGATTCACGGCCAACAAGGTCGGCCTCTTCTTCATTTCGTGGCAGACGCCCGGCACCATCCCCCAGACCGCCCAGAGCCCCGACACCGCGGCCCCGCCGGTGACGATTACCCCCGGCGGCATGAACATCAGCTCTACCACGGCGCTGACGGCCAGCGGCGGCTCGGGCACCCCGACCTACAACTGGTCCATCCAGGGCACGCCCCCGACCGGCGTGAGCCTGAGCGGCACCACCGGCACGACGGTAAACCTTCAGGTCACCGGCACCCCGACCGGCACGGTCACGGTGCGCTGTGCCAACGGTACCACTGGTGAATTCGACCAGGAAACCTACACCCTTACCGGCGGCGGTGGCGGTGGCGGCGCGTTGAACATTTCAACCACCAGCCTGCCCAACGCGACCGTGAACGTGGCCTATAACTTCACGGTCAGCGGCACCGGCGGCACGCCGCCGTATACCTGGAGCGCGACCGGCCTGCCCGCGGGCATGAGCATCAACCCGAGCACCGGCGCGATCACCGGTACGCCGACAACCACGGGCACATTCCCGGTGACGGTGACTTGCACGGATTCGGCCACGCCGACACCGAACACTACCAGCAAAAACTTCAACCTGGTGGTAGGAACGGGCGGTGGTGGCGGAGGCGGCGGGTTCGGCACTGGCAAAGGTGGCGGCGGAGGCGGCGGCTGCGCGGCCGGTCTTGGCGCCGCGCCGCTGGGGTTGCTGGCGCTGCTGGGTCTGGGCTGTCTGGCCCGCCGGCGTCGAAACGACTAAGTGCTTGACCGACAAGGGGTTCGCGATGCGAACCCCTTGTTGCTGGCGGTACTGAAAATGGCGGATTCGGCGTAGGCCGAAAGTTGCCGTTACCACATAAAGAGGCGAAACACAAAGCAACAGCGTTCACAAATAGTCGCGCCTCGAAGTTTGCGGGGCGTGACAACCGTAGGCTTGGATCAGGCTTTGAACCGGGTAGGACCCGATAAGAGCAGAAGGGGAGAGGAAGATGAGAGTACTATTGACTTGCTTGGCCATGGTTGCGGCAAGCCTGTTTGGATCACAGGCCTTTGCCCAGTTCAACGTAACTACGGGTGTTCAGAACTTCCCGGCGGGAAGCAACTTTCTGGATGCCTGGTATTTTGACGTGGATTTTGGCGCGACGCCGCAAGACGTGACACTGTCTATCGGCGCCACCCTGTCTACAAACAACGGCATGGTTGTGGTGCTGCAGGACATCACGCACGGGGCCAAGGCCACCAACTTCACCGAGTGGGGGCAGTCTCGTGTCGGCCCGCAGGTGAACGGCGGGCCCGGTACGCTGCCTCCGACGGCGGTCTACGGCTCCGGCGCCGTTTCTGGGTTTCCTGCCAACCTGCGCATGATGTCGGGGATTTGCCGGTTCCACTTCACGGTCAGACCCTTCACCAATCCGCCGACGGCAAGCCACGACATTACAGTCAACTGGTCCTGCCCCGTGGGAACACTGGTGGGGACAATTCAGGTTGACAACTGGACCACACAGCCGCCCGGTGGCGGCACTACGACCGTAGGCAGCAGTCAGGCATACCAGCGCAACTACAGCAACCAGGTGCTGGCGATTCACACCCACGGGGCCAGCGTAGACGAGGTTCAGTACAACATTGACTGCGTGTTTCCCGGCACAACCGGCAACGACCAGATCAGCCTTGCCGGTCTGACACAGACAGGCGTGACAGGCCAGTTGAACATTGCCCTGTACGATATGGATGCGACAGGCGGATCCACGCCCAGCATTCAGATTACTGTGGCCAATGGTGCTCCGGCTGCGGCCACGTACACCACACCAAGCCTGTACACGGGGCTGAAGCGGTTCCGGGTGGTGGTGCGTGCGGGGGCCGGGTTTGGTGCCTCGCCGGCGTATCTCATCAACTTCTATGTCACGTTCCCCAGCGGTTCTACGGTGCAGGTCGCCAACGTGCTTCCATCCACAGCGCCACCGCCAATGAACATGACTCCGGCTGGAACCACAATTACCGCCACGACAACACTGAACGTGACCGGTGGGACTGTGCCGCCGTCGTACAACTGGGCGATTCAGGGTACCACGCCCACCGGCGTGAGCCTCAGCGGAACCACGGGGTCGTCCGTGAACCTGGTGATCAGCACCGTGACGCCGCCGCCGGCCGGAACCCAGGTGACCGTGCGTTGCAGTAACGGAACGACCGGCGAGTTCGCCCAGCAGACCTACACCATCAACGCGCCGGGCGGCGGTCTGGGCATTACCAGCCCGACCACCACGGCCCTGCCCAACGCCACGATTAACGTGGCCTACACACCGGTCACGTTTACAGCCGGCGGCGGCACCGCGCCCTACAGTTGGGGCGCCACCGGTCTTCCCGCCGGTATGACCATGACCGCCGGCGGCGTGCTGCAGGGTACGCCGACCGCGGCCGGTAACTTCAACGTGCAGGTGACGGTGACGGACTCGGCCACACCCACGCCGAACACCGCCACCGGCAACTACACACTGCTGGTCATCACGCCGCTGACCATCACCAGCCCGACGCCGGGCAGCACCCTGGCCAACGGCACTGTCGGCACCGCCTACACGCCGGTGAACTTCTCGGCAACCGGCGGCGTGCCGGGCTACACCTGGGGTGTCACGGGCCAGCCCGCGGGCATGACCATGACCGTCGCTGGTGTGCTTCAGGGCACGCCCACGGCCGGCGGCAGCTTTACCCTGACCGTGACAGTGACAGATTCGGCCTCACCCACGCCCAACACCGCCAACGCCACGTATTCGCTGCAAATCAACGTGCCTGCGCTGGCGATTACTACGCCCACGCCTGGTTCGACTCTGCCGCCGGGTACGCAGGGCCAGCCTTACTCGGGCGGTGTCACGTTCCAGGCCACGGGCGGCACCCCCAGCTACTCGTGGTCGGCCACCGGCCTGCCGGCCGGCATGGGTATCGGCGCCACCACCGGCACACTGGTCGGCACGCCCAGCGCGTCAGGCACCTTCAACGTGCAGGTGACAGTGACGGATTCGGCCACGCCGACGCCGCAGCAGGTGACCGAGAACTACACACTGGTGATCAATGCCCCGGGTTCGCCGCTTCAGATCACAAGCCCGGCCCCGGGCGCCCTGCCCGCCGGCACGCAGAATGTGGCGTATTCGCCGGTCACGTTTACGGCCACCGGCGGCACGCCGCCGTACAGTTGGGGCGCAACCGGTCTGCCCGCGGGCATGACCATGACCGCCGGCGGCGTGCTGCAGGGTACGCCGACCGTCAACGGCAGCTTCAACGTGCAGGTGACGGTGACGGATTCGGCCACACCCACGCCGAACACCGCCACGGCCAACTACACGCTGCTGATCAACATCGGCGGTTCAACGCCGCTGGACATCACCACCTCGGCCCTGCCCAACGGCACCGTGGGGGTGGGCTATAACTTTACGGTGTCGGCCACCGGCGGTGTTCCGGCCTATAGCTGGAGTGCCGTAGGCCTGCCCGCCGGGCTTTCGATCAACCCGGCCACGGGCACAATCAGCGGCACGCCGACCACCGCGGGTACCTTCCCGGTGACCATTACCGTGACCGACAGTGATTCGCCGGTCAACACCGACAGCCAGACCTTCAACATTACCATCCTGCCCAGTGGCGGCGGTGGCGGCGGTATTGGTGGCGGTGGCGGAGGCGGTGGCGGCGGCTGTGCGGCGGGCCAAGGCCCGGCGCTGGCCCTGCTGGCGATCTTCACGCTGGGTCTGGTGGCCTGGTCACGCCGCCGGCGCGAGGCCTGACGCACCGCTTCAGCAGACGCAAAACAGGGGGCCCTTCGCGGGCCCCCTGTCCTTTATCCCGCCGCCCACGCGGCTTCAAAGGCTGCCAGCAGTTCACCCGGCGAATCGGCGTACAGGTCGGCGTCAAAACGCGGCGGCGCGCCGTTGGTGATCAGGCAGGTGCGCGTGCCGGCGGCGCGCCCGGCGCGCATGTCGTCGTCAAAGTCGCCGACCATCAGCGCGCGGTCAGGGGTACCTGCCAGCGTTCGCAGCGCCAGCAGCAGCGGTTGGGCCGACGGCTTTGGTTCGGCGTCCTCGCGCGAAATCACCACCGCCACCTCGATCCCCAGCGTGTCCAGCGTGACGCGCGCGGCCCGGCCGAAATTGCGGGTGATCACGGCCACGCCGATGTCGCGGGCCTGCAGCGCGCGCACCAGTTCCACGGCGCCGGCGTTGGGCTCGGCAGCGTGCGCGGCCTCAAGTTCGATCTGGCGCAGCAGGTCTTCGCGCCACTGGCGTTCGGAAAGCGGCATCCGCGCCAGAGCGTGCACGATGCTTTCGCCCGGCGGCAACCGCAGCCGCGCGCGGATGTCGGCAAAGTCCAGAACCGGAACGGTCAGCGTTCCGTCCAGGTCAAACAGGACGCAACGAACATGGGCCAGCACGTCAGGGCCGGGCCTCGGCCGCCGCGGGCTCGGTTTCGGCCGTGGCGGCCAGCAGCACCGCGCCGAACCCCGCCGCCGCAGCCAGTGCCGCCAGCGTGCCCAGCAGCAGCCCGCGTTTTACGTGACGGCGGTGCTTGAGTTCCTGCCATTCCAGATATTCGGTGTCCGTGCGCACGCCGCGCAACTGGCGCAGCACTTCGCGTGCAGCGATGTGGTCGCCGTCAGCGACCTGCACCACGCCGTGGCTGGCGCCGGTCAGGGCGCGTTCGCCCAGGTTGCAGGTCATGCGCGCCGAAAGCCCGTGACTTTGCAGCGCGCTGGTGGCCAGCATGGCGTCGGCATAGCTGTAGGCGTGGTACACGGCGCGCCAGCCCACGGCTTTTGTCAAAAGCCCTGCACCGCAGAAGATGCACTGGTCGCCTTCGCCCGCGGCGGGCTTGCCGCAGGCCGGACAGACATCCAGACGCCGGAAGGTGTCGCGCATGGCCTCACAGGGTATGCTGGATACGCGCAAAGGGAAGCCAGTGCCGCTGACCCGGGAAAATCTTGACGGACTGTTGCGCCTGCTCGATGACGACCCGGCGGCGGTGGCAGCGCTGCTGGATCAGATCGCGGCTTTGCCGCCGGCCGATCTGCAACAGCTTCAGACCCGCGCGGAACAGTCAGCCCCCCGGGCGCGCGCCAACCTGGACGCCGCGGCCGCGCGCGGACGGTTTGTCGCGCATGAACCACAGTGGGTCGCGCTGGCGGCGGCGCCGCGACCGGCACTGGAGTCCGCCTGGACACTGCTGGGTAGCGCGGCACCCACAGGGGCGGACTGGCCGGTATCGTCACGTCTGGACGAAATTGCCGCCGAGGTTGGGGCAACGCTCAGCGGCGACCGGGCCTTCGACAACGGACTTGAGGCACTGGGTCGCGTGCTTTCGGCGCGCGGGTTTGCGGGCAACCGGCAGAACTATTACGACCCGAACAACAGCTATGCCCAGCACGTGCTGGCCACGGGTCGGGGCATACCGATCAGCCTGTGCGCGGTGGCGATTCTGGTGGGCCAACGGCTGGAACTGCCGGTGCACGGGGTGGGCACGCCGGGGCATTTTCTGGGGTACTACGGAGACCCCTACGTAGGCGTGGGCACGTTTTTTGACCCATTTGACGGTTTTCGGCGCCTCAACCTGGGTGAGGTGCAGGCCCTGGTCGGGCCGTTTGCTGACGGCCCCCTGAACCCGCGCGATTTCAGGCCGGCCACAGAACGTGAAATGCTGGCCCGCATGCTTTCCAATCTGGTGGGTTGTTACGCCAACCGTGGCGAAACCGAACAAGCCCGGGGGTTTGCCCGCTGGCGGGATCTGCTGGTTCCGGTTTAATCACGTTAGTCCAAGCCGGCGGGAACGTTAAGGACACACCTTGGGTCGGTTATCGTGCCGGAAAGTGAACCACCCCGGCGCCCCTTGGGCATTTTGAACCTTGAGGCCGCAGGCGTGGCCGATTTACCCGCAACGCCGGCGCTCCCTTGGGGTTGAGTACAACGCACGCCACACAGGAGCACTCATGAGAGCCTGGATCGGCCTGATCGGATGCCTGTTTGTGCTGTCACTGTGTTTTGCGCCCGGCACGACGCTGTTGGCCCAGCGCGGCCCCGGTGGCGGTGGCCCCGGCGGTGGCGGCAAGGTTCCCGGTGGCGGCGGCAAGGGTGGCCCCCTGCCCGGCCAGCCCGGCGCCAACGGCAAAGGCAATTGGGGCAAGAACGCGGCCAAAGCCGTACTGCCGCAGCTTGAGATCGAAGACGTCAAGGTCGAGGGCAGCTACGAGGTGGCCGAGATTTTCGCCGCCGGCAGCGACCAGCCGCGCATCGGCGTCACGGACGATTACTGTTATCGCCTGGCAGGTTACACGCCCGACGGCCACGCGCTGAAGTTTGCGTTCTATGATTTCAAGACCCAGCAGTTGCGCACCAGCTATGTCAAGCTGCCCAAGGAGTGCCCGGCCTTTGAAGACGCGCCCCGCATGGCCTATGACAGCGGCTCGTGGTGTGTGGTCAGCAGCCAGGCGCTGACGGTGTTTGTGGAACCCAAGACCGGCAAGTGCAAGTTTGCCGCCGGTTACGACAAGTCCGCGCCGGTGAAGTCCGCCAAGCCGCGCGAAGAAAAGGGTTTCGGCCGCGACAAGGGCAAGGACGCCGACCGCGCGCCCGCCGCCACGCCGACCTACACCGTGCATGGCGGCGCAGGCGGCAAGTACGCGCTGAGCGTGCTGACCAAATACGACGCCACCACCAAGACCTGGGCCAGCGCCGACGCCACCCTGCACAGCGCCGAGGGCAAGTCGGTGACCCTCAAATGGAGCCACAGTCAGTTCGGTGTGCCGCCCAAAGACCGCGACGCCGTGTTTGCCGTGACCGACAAGGAAGTGATTGTACTGGTCACCCGGCCGCGTTCGCCCGGAGCAAACTCGGGCCCCTGTGAAATAGGGTGCCTGGTGTTTGACGCCGCCAAGGGCGACCTGAAAGAGGCCCAGGTCAGCCCCGATGAATGGTCCAGCACCTACGTGGCGCGTTTTGCCCTGAGCAGTTGCGGCAACTTTGTGCTGACCCACCCGATGGACACGATTGACCGCGCGATCGTCAAACGCGGTACCTGGGAGCGCGTCTACAAGACCCAGTACCACGACGCGCTGGTAGGCTTTGCCCCTGAGGGCGGAATCGGCGTGTTCCTGGAAAACAAGTCGCCCCAGCGCGCGTGGCTCAAGGCGATTGACCTCAACACCATGAAAGAAGTCTGGGCCACCACCATCATGCACGACGACGCCATGGGCGACGGCGACAAGGAACCTTTCTATGCCGTCGGCGCGGGCGCCCGCACCGTGGCCGCCCGGTTCGGCATCATTGCCGGCAAGACCAGCGACGAGGCCGAGTTCATCTACCGCGCCAACGCCATCGAGTTCGTGCCGCTGGCCATGGCCTATGACGCTGCGGGCAAGCGTGTGGCGGTGCTGACACTCGACCGCGTGATCGTGATTGACGCCAAGACCCGCGAGGAACTGACGAATATCCCGCTGACACGCATGAACAAGGGTGTGCTGGGCGAGTTCGTGGCCTTCAACGACAAGGGCGACAAGATCATGGCCTGCGTGCGCAACCAGGGCGCGTGGCTGATGGATGTGGCCACGGCCAAGGTCACGGCATCGCTGCCGCCGATCAAGGGCACGTGGTGCCGCCCGATGCCGGACTTTTCGGCCGTGGTCTACAGCCAGGACAAGGCCGAGGGCGGCAACGTGCTGGCCCAGCCCTTTGCCGGCGGCGAGCCGCGCCAGGTTTTCCGCTGCGGCTACAAGGACTCAATCGCCGTGTGCCTGTGGATCGGCGAAAAGAGCAACGAGTTCCTGGTTACCGAGCGCAACGTGGGCGAAGGCAGCCTTCAACTGATAGACGACAAGGGCAAGGTGCTGGTCAAGTACGACGTGGCCGACGTGGATCCCATGTACGTGGGCGACACCTGCGTCACGGCCTTTGTCACCAAGCGCCGCGAGGCCGTGCTGATCAACGAAGTGAACAAGTGGGAATACACGGGCGTGAACTGCACCATGATCAGCCCCCAGCCCGGCGAATGCATCATGGAGAACTTCAGCTTCGTGTTTAAGACTGAAAACCTGCCCGGTTCCAGTACCTACGGTACCACCGCCGCCGCCCCGTTCTTTGGCGTTCAGCACTGGGGCGACGAGGCCAGTTGCGCCTTTGCCTGCCCGGCCGGGGTACTCAGCGTGGGCGTGCAGAAGCGCGCGATCAAACTGTATGCCTGGAGCCGCCAGCCCAAGGGTCTGGCCGCGATCAACCCCAAGCAGAAGGAGTTCTTCGTGGCGGGCAACGCCGGCCTGACCACGTTCAAGTTCAAGTAACGGGCTTGCCGTGCACGGGCCCGCCCTGCGGCGGGCCTGTCGCGTTTTTTCGGCCGCGGGTAAGCTCTGGTCATGCGAGTTGTGTTCTTTGGAACGCCCGAGATGGCGGTGCCGACGTTGCGCGCTTTGGCCGCCGATGCCGCGTTGCGGCCTCTGGCCGTGTTCACACAGCCGGCGGCGCGACGGTCGCGTCGCGGCGAGCCTGAAGGCAGCCCGGTGGCCGCGGCCGCGCGTGAACTTGGCCTGGAACTGCATGAAACGGCCAGTGTCAACGAAGACGGCCCGCTGGCGCGGCTGGCCGAGCTTGCGCCTGAGGTGATTGTCGTGGTTGCCTTCGGCCAGATGCTGAAAAAGGCCGTGCTGGGACTGCCCCGCCACGGCTGTATCAACTTTCACCCCAGTCTGCTGCCGCTGTACCGCGGCGCCGCGCCGGTGCAGCGCGCGGTGATGGACGGCGTGATCGAATCAGGCGTAACGGTAATGCGCCTGGTGCGCAAAATGGATGCCGGGCCGATTCTGGCGCAACAGCCCTGGCGCATGGACCCGCAGCTTGACGCCGGGCAACTGCTGGAACAGGCCGCGCAGATCAGCGCGCGCCTGGTTCCGGAAACATTGCGCCGTCTGGAAACACTGACGCCGCTGCCCCAGGACGACGCCCGCGCCACCTTTGCCCCGCCGCTGGAAAAACACGAAGGCGCGCTGGACTTTGCCGCCGACGCCGCGAGCCTGTGCAACCGTGTGCGCGCCACCCAGCCCTGGCCTCGCGCCTGGTGCGTGGCGCGCGGTCAGCGACTGATTGTGCACAAGGCCCTGCCCGAAGAATCCCCCGGCGATGCGGCGCCGGGAACGATTGTGCGCCTTGACCAGACGGGCATGGCCGTTGCGTGCGGCCGGGGCGCGGCAGTGCTGCAGGTTGTGCAGCGCGAGGGAAAGCCGCCGCTGGCGGCGCGCGATGCGGCCAACGGCCTGCGCCTGGCGGTGGGGGATGTGCTGGCGCCGGGGGCCCTTGCACCCGGCGCGTGAATCACGCAACGTGCCCCCGTGGCCCGATCCAGAACCGAGTTCATCAACGCATTGCCCCAGCCCGGCGACGGCTCGCCGCTGGCCGAACTGCTGCGCGCCGGCCGTGTGGTCACGCTCAAGGGTTCGGACAAGCGCATGGCTCTGGAACAGATGGTTTCGGCGGCCGCGCGCGTGCTGGGCCTGAACGCCGGCGAACAACTGGATCTTTCGGCGGCGGTGCTGGCGCGCGAGGCCATGCTGAACACGCAACTGGGGCCGGGCTGGGCGGCACCGCACGCGACGCTTGAGATCGGCAACGAAGTGGTGCTGGTGGTGGGGCGCTCGCGTTCGGGTTTTGATTACGGCCGGCCGGAACTGGGCCGCGTGCATCTGGTGTTTCTTTTTATTTCCAGTCCCGCGGGGCACGACCGGTATCTCAAGGCGCTGTCGGCGCTGGTGGCGCTGTTCAAGGACGCGCCGGAACAGCGCGTGCAGCAGGCGATTGCCGCCCAGGGCGCGCAGGCGTTCATTGCCGCGCTGGCGGGGCCGGCCGCCCGGCGCGCGCGCGTCAGCCGCCGTCTGCCGCCTGTGATCCGGGCGCTGTTGCGCAACATGCAGCGTTTCGCCGACGAGGTGGACGCCGGCACACTGCTGATGTTTGCCGATGTCCTTAACCATCCCGAACTGCTGGAAACTTTCGTGGACCAGCGCGTAGTTCTGGCCACCCGCGGCGTGGACCTGCCGGATTCCATTGTGCGCCGCGCCCGCGGTGTGGTGCGGCTGTCGCGCGGCGACATGGCCGAAGAAAGCGCTGTGCAGCTTGCGCTGCTGGCCGCCGCCGCGCGTGATCTGCTGGGGCCGCAGCATCGCGCGATTGCCATCTGTGGCGCCCCGCGTTCGGACAACTTTGACACCATGCGCATCGAGCAGCCGCGTGCGCTTTCCAGCCGTATCTTCAGCAAGGCCTCGCGCGAAAACGTGCAGCCCGAGGTGTTCGAACGCGCGATCCAGCTTCTGCTTGAACTCGCCGAAGAAGGCCGCGAGGGCCGCGCCGTCGGCACCACGGTGGTGATCGGTGACGAAGAAGCCGTGCGCGGCATGTGTCAGCAACTGACGATCAACCCGTTTCGCGGTTACGAAGAACGCGAGCGCAACCTGCTGGACCCGGCGCTTGAGGAAACGTTCAAGGAATTTTCCGGCCTTGACGGCGCGTTTGTCGTCAGCCGCGCCGGCGTGATCCAGAGCGCCGGAACCTATCTGTCGCCGCCGGCCGAAGTGCGCGTTGAACTGGTTTCCGGCCTGGGCACGCGCCACCGCGTGGCCGCAGCCCTGACCAAGGCCACTCGCGCCATCGCCCTGGTTCTGTCCCAGAGCAGCGGCAAAATCACCGTCTTCAGCGGCGGCAAGGCCGTGCTGACAGTGGCCCCGACCCGCGCCCGGGCCGAATTCCGGGGTGAGGGGTTCTAGTTTCAGTTCAGGTCAAGAACGACGTTCACCGGCCTCGCCAGTCGAGAACCGGCGTTGCCGCCTTCCTGTTTGCGAGAAGCCGCGCCAGAAAAATCGTGTAACCATGGCGGCCCGAATCGTACTAACTACCAAAAGTGGTTACTATTTTTTTGGAATCACGCAAACTATTCAGGAGATTGAAGATGCGCGTATTTTTGGCCGCTATTCCCCTGCTGATTGTCTGTTCCGCCCTGTCCGCCCAAGACTCGCCTGGCGGCGATGCCTCGAAGGTTTCTCCTCCGGACAAGCCCGTGACGCCGCCAAAGGCTGTCGAAGTAAAGCCTGCGGCCGAGACCAAGCCCGCTGCCACCGGCATTGTGTTTGTAGACGATTTCGCCACAGCCCAGAAACAGGCCGAGGAAAAGAAGCTCAAGCTGTTTGTCGTTTTCAGCACATCGTGGTGCGGCCCCTGCAAGAAGCTGGCTGCCGAGGTCTGGAGCCTCGACAGTGTGGCCCGGCGCGTGGCCAAAGACTTTGTGCCGGTCTATGTGGACGGCGACAAAGACAAGGCCACCTGCCGCAAGTACGAAGTGAACGCCTACCCTACAATTATCCTGGCCAACGCCGACGGTAGCCTGATTGCCAAAGAAGTGGGCACCGGCGGTCGCTTCACCGGCGAGGCCTGGATTGACTGGATTGATCGCCAACTGGGCACCGGAGACCGGCTGGGCGATCTGATCAAGGCCGCCAACGCCAATCCGGCCGATGTGGCCGCCCAGCGAGCCGTTGCCGACGCGCTTTATGCGGCCGGCCGCAAGAAGGAGGCCGCCGAATACTACGCACGCGCCGAAAAGGTGCTTGAGGACGAACTGCTGCTGATCAAGCTGCGCAAGGCCGAGGCGATGATGGACCGGGCGAAATCCAGCCCCGAGGTGGCCGAGCTGCTCAACGAAGTGATCCCGAAGCTGATTGCCAAAAAGGACGAGCGCGTGGTCGAGATCACGCTGAACTTTGCCAACCAGATTGGACGCCTGGCGGGCAAGGACAACGACCCCAGGCGCGCCCGTCAGATGATGCTGGATCTGATGGCCGCGTTTCCCGAACACAAGCAGATGGTGGTGTTCCGCTGCAACGCGGGCATGTACGCGCACCAGTCCGGCGACAACGAAACCGCGCTGGCCGAGATGCGCAAGATTGCCGAGGACTACAAGGATTCAACCGACGAGGTCACAAAAATCTGGGTAGACCGCTGCGAACGCTTCATCAAGGCCGTCGAGGGCGGCCACAAGTACCGCTAATTGACCATGTCGCACCTGGGCCGCCGGGGCCTTCCGCAGGGGGCGGAAGATTTCTCCGGCGGCCTTCGATTTGGTCTAATGCGCCCATGACCGCCAACCGAAACCCGCAGGCCGAACAGATGGCCGACGAGTCCATGGTGCGCAACCTGGACGCCCAGGCCACGGCCATTTGGCCCCAGGAGAAACCGCTGTTCGAACGTTATGCCCTGCTGTCGGGCGCGCGCGTGCTGGATCTGGCCTGCGGCACCGGCGAAATCACGATGCGCCTGGCCGAACTGCTGCCCCAGGCGAGTCTGTTGGGTGTGGACCTGATAGATGCCCACCTGAACACCGCCCGCGCCCGCTGCGGGCGGTTCGGCTCGCGCGTGCGTTTTGACAACGCCGACGCCTTTGACCTGCCCTTTGGCCCCGAGTTTGATCTGGTGGTCAACCGCCACATGCTTCAGGCCGTGCCCGACGCCGACAAGGTGGTCGCCCAGGCCGTGAAAGTTCTCAAGCCCGGCGGGCGTGTGCACATTGTGGCCGAAGACTACAGCATGATGCACTTCTGGCCCTGCGCCACGGACACCGACGAGTTCTGGCGTCTGGGGCCGGTCACCTATGCCCGCAACACCGGCAGTGACCTGCGTTCCGGGCGCAAGGTGTTCACGTGGTTGTGTGATCTGGGCCTGCGCGGGGTGCGGGTGGATTATGTGGTGGTGGACACGACGCGCGTACCGCGCGATGTGTTTTCGCGCATCTGGACGGCCTGGCGCGACGGCTACACCGACGTGATCGCGCGGCACACGACCTTGACGCGTCAACAGGTATGGGACGGCTGGAACGACATGATCGCCGCGATTGAAAGCCCGCGCGGCTATGCCTGCTGGCAATTGCCGGTGATCACGGGCATCAAGCCCTGAGCGTCACTCGTGTTCGGCCAGCCAGCGCTCGGCATCAATGGCCGCCATGCAGCCCGTGCCCGCGGCGGTGATTGCCTGGCGGTAGGTGTGATCCTGCACGTCGCCGCAGGCGAACACGCCCTCGACACTGGTGTAGGTGCTGGGGTGGCCGTCGGGCCCGCCGGCCTTGTGGCCGGTGATCAGATAGCCGTTGTCGTCCATCTTGAGCTGGCCCTTGAACAGGTCGGTGTTGGGAATGTGGCCGATGGCCAGAAACACGCCGTCGGCTTCGATCGCCGCGACCTCGCCGTTTTTGGTGTTTCTGGCGCGGATACCCTTGACCGTGCCGTTGTCGCGCAGCAGGTATTCCAGCGGTTGCCAGTTCAGGGAGAACCTGACCTTCGGGTTTTTCTTCACGCGCTCGAGCATCGTCTTGCTGGCGCGGAACTCTTCGCGCCGGTGGACCAGGTTGACCTCGGCAAAGCGCGTCAGAAAGCCCGCCTCTTCCATGGCGGTGTCGCCGCCACCGATCACGATCACTTTCTTGTTGCGGTAAAACGCGCCGTCACAGGTGGCGCAGGTGTGCAAGCCGCGCGCGATCAGCTTTTCTTCGCCGGCAATGCCCAGCAGGCGTGAACGTGCGCCGGTGGAAACAATCACGGCGTCGGCGGTGTATTCGTCGTCGCCGACCCAGACGTGAAAGGGCCGCTTGCGGAAATCCACGCGGGTCACGTCAACATCCATGAACTCGGCGCCCATTTCCGTGGCCTGCTGGCGCATGCGCCCCATCAGCACCGGGCCGGCGATGCCGCCTTCAGGAAAGCCGGGAAAGTTCTCGATCTCGGTGGTCAGCATCAACTGGCCGCCCGGCGGCCCGCCGGCGCCAAACCCCGCCAGCACCAGGGGCTTCAGCCCGGCGCGGCCGGTGTACAGCGCGGCCGTGTTGCCCGCGGGGCCTGAACCGATGATGATCACCTTGCGATGTGCGGCCATGATCGTCCTTTCTCCGGGTGGTACTGCTTTCGTATAAACCGTGCCGGCGTCCGGTTCCATTCCCAGTTGCCGAATATCGCGCCGGGCTTAGCATCCGGCGCATGGCGCGTCGCAACATCTGGCTTGCGCTGGTTCTGGGCTGGCTGGTGCCGGGGCTTGGGCACTTTTATGTGCGCAGGCCGCTGCACGGCGCTCTGTACGCCCTGTGCATCTGCGGCCTGTATGCCGCCGGCGTGGCCCTGGCGCGCGGCACGGCCGTGAACTGGGACATTCATCCCTGGTACTTTGCCTGTCAGTTGTGGGCCGGGCCGATCACAATCGGGCTGGAATTTCTGCGCGGGCCCGAGGCGATCAATCTGGGTGAATCCATCGGCATTCTGGAACACCAGACCGGCGTGGTCTGGGCCGCTGTGGCGGGTGTGCTGAACCTGGTGACACTGGCCGAGCTGTTCCGGCGCCACAGCGAGCCCGAAGCCCCCGGCCCCGCCGACACCATGCGCAACCCGGCGCAGGAGGCTGCGTGACTCTGCTGCTGTACTATCTGCCGGTGGCGCTGGTGTCCGGCCTGGTGCTGGGCGTGGCAGGTTCGCGCGAGTTCAAGCGCGGGCTGCTGCGCGGGGCGTTTAACGCGGCGCTGCTGGTGGGGGGGATGGCGGCGCTGGGGTTTCTGGTGGCGCTGGCGGAAAACCCGGCGCTCTAGCCGCGCCACTGCCGACTACCCGCTGCGGGCGCAAATTGCTGAAATCGGGGCGTGAACCTGCGCACCGCACGGCTGCTTGAATACGCCCCCGGCGAGATCATCTACCGGCAGGGAGCCCGGGCCGCCTCGGCGTTTGTGCTGCGGGCCGGCAGCGCGCGCAGCACCGTGATTCCTGAAAAGGAACTGGCCGGGGCCGATGACGGCCGGCTGTCGCGCGGTCACAGCGTCAACCTGCACAACCAGATCGGCACGTTTCTGGGCTGTGAGGGCACACTATGCGGCCACTACATCGAAACGCTGATTGCCGTTGAGACTGCGGTGTTTGTTGAAGTTCCTCTGGACGCGCCGGGGGTGATGAGCACGATCACCGAAGACGTGGCGTTCGGCCTGTCGCTGGCGCGCACGCTGGCGCGGCGACTGGTGGCGGCCAACAAAAACCTGGGCAGCGCCCAGCGCATCGCCGGCCGCTTCACGCGCGAGCTGCAGGGCCTGTGCGCGGATTTTTACAACCTGATCCAGCGCCTGGGCGAAGACGCCGAGGGCGAAGATGCCGTGTTGCAGGCGCTCAGCGCGGCCAAGCGCACGGCAACCTACGCCGCCGGCGAATCCGGCGGCGCCGAGGTCGCCAAGCAGACCCGCCGCATCATGGCCAAGGTTGTGGACAGCAGCGAAATGGTCGGCACGCGCCTGCAACTGCGCAAAGGCGAACTGCTGTGCCGTCGCGGCGACCCAGGCGACACAGTGTACGTGCTGGTTTCGGGCCGCCTGAGTGTGCGCATCGGGGCCGAGCAATTCGGCATCGTACGGCCGGGCGAAATCGTGGGCGAAATCGGCGCGCTGCTGGGTGACGAAGAACCCAAACGCATCGCCGACGTGGTGGCCGAAGAACCCTGTGTGGTGGGCGTGATTCCCGTCGAGCGTTTTCCGCTGCTGGTGCAGAAGCAGCCGCGCCTGCTGATCAACCTGTGCAAGCTGCTGACCCTGCGCGTGCGCAGCTTTGAACAACTGGCCGCCGAAAGCGAAGACGCGCTGCGCGCTGTGGTGGCGCGGTTCGCCGGGCCGGGCACCACCTTCTTGGCCGATGTGGGGGCGCTGCGCCGCGCGCTGGAGGCTCTGGTGGCCGAACAGAATCTGCCGCTGCAGCAGCAGATTGAACAGCTTCAGCGTATGGAAGAACGCTGGCAGGAAAAACTCGACGAACTGCACGAACGCATCGGCGCCGCGCGGGCATGACCGCCGTCAGTTGCCGGATTCTTTGCTGTTCCAGACGAACGACCCGTTGCCGCCCTCGTAATCAAACGTGAGCACCAGATTGTCGGGGTGGTCAAGGTGTTTGTTCGTTGAGTCGCACCACAGACGGCCCCTGCCGTTGCCCTCGGCGCCCACCTTGTCGCGCAGGGTAAACCGGCCTTGGCCGGCACCCAGTTCGTGGGCTTCCATCTGACTGCCTCCGTCCGACAGCGGGCCGGTCAGGCGGATCGGGTATTTCGATGTCTTGGCAAAGGCCAGCCGGGCCATGCTTTTGGCGTGTCCGGTCTGTTGTTCGGCCGCCGCGCGCCAGGCATCGCGTGTGGACGACAGCCCGGTCCAGAACACCCAGACAACCAGCACGGCCAGCACAAGCACCGCAAATCCGATTGTGCCGGCAATGATCAGAACCATGCGCAGTACCCGGCCCATTCCCTCATGCTCGGGGCCGGGCGCTGGGTGAGACCGCGTTTGGGGCAAACGGGAAGGTACAGGCTGGCTCATGCGCTATACCTTGACTCCGAACGCCAGAGCGATGCCTTCGTGTGTCAGGTGGGGCAGCACTTCGTCAATGCCCTTGATCTGCACGGAAATCTGCGCGCCGTAGCCGCCTGTGGCCAGCACCGGCGGGCGTTTCTTGTAGGTCTTGACCAGCTCGCGCAGAATGTTTTCAACCAGCC
Source organism: Planctomycetota bacterium (assembly GCA_015075515.1). Classification (GTDB taxonomy): domain Bacteria; phylum Planctomycetota; class UBA8742; order UBA2392; family UBA2392; genus H3-PLA7. The sequence goes on along the minus strand of JABTUE010000003.1, from coordinate 100,925 downwards.
CGATGTAACCGTAAAACACCCCGGCGTTGATTGCGCTGACGGTGTCGTGGCCGACAATCGGCGGCTTGCCCTCCGGCCGCACCAGCGGCAGCAGCGCCGTCTTCTGGTGCAATGCTTCCATCGCAAGGCCGATGCCGGGCGTGATCACGCCGCCCTCGTAGGCGCCGTTGCGCAGCACGTCGAAGGTAATCGCCGTGCCGAAATCAATCACGATCGCGTTGTCGCCGCAGCGACGCTTGGCGGCCAGCGCGTTGGCCAGCCTGTCCTGGCCGGTCTTCTCCGGCGGGTTGGTCTTGTTGGCAATGGGCACTTTCACGTCGCGTCCCAGCACCGTGATCCTGCCGCCGTTCATGGCGCGCCATGCGAACTCAAGCATGTCCGCGCCCTTGGGGTTCACGCTGGCAATCACCAGCGGCAGGCGGGTGTCCACTTTGCGTTCCACCAGCGCGTCGTGTACGTCCTTGACCAGCGCGTGGCTGGAGATGTCAAACTCGCTGAGCACGTCCAGGCCGCGCATGTGGGCGATTGTGGAGCTGGTGTTGCCGATGTCGGCGGCGATAAACTGTTTGGCGGCCATGAGGGCGGGGGGCTGCGGACAGTGGTCAATGTTCAGGCTGATGCGGGCTGCGCGCAGTCGCCGGCCGGGGCTGACCACTTCTCCCTGACCGTGGACTTACGGTAGTTCCGTGCGTACCAGAATCACGTTGCCGTTTGCGTCCACGGCAAGCAAGTCCGAACGGCCGTCGCCGGTAAAATCGGCCAGTGACAGATTTGTGGCTTTGAACTCGCCCAGCGCGCGGCGCAGGCTGTCGCCGGCGGCGCCGCCCTCGACGTAATTGCCCCTGCCCGTGTTGACCCACAGCGTGGCGGTGGGGCCGGTGCCGGGCACGTCTTCGCTGACAATCAGGTCGAAATCGCCGTCGCGGTCAAGGTCGTCCAGCGCCAGGTCCAGAAGCCGGCCCTTGGATCGGGGTGAACCTTCAAACGGCGCGAACTGCATGTCCGGGCGCAACCGCAGCAGCGTCAGGCGCGGCTCGCCGCCCTCGGGCGCGTAACCCAGTGCCAGGTCAATCCGGCCGTCGCCGTCAAAATCGGCCGGGGTCAGTTTGAAGATCCGGCCGCGGATCTGCTCGCTGATCGTGGCGCGGAAGCAACTTGCGCCGTCTTCGGACAGGCCCGTGCCCTCCAGCAGTACCAGGTACTGCACGCCGGTTGTGTCTTCCGACAGACGCATGACCGCAGCCACGTCGGCAATGCCGTCGCCGGTGAAATCGGCGCAGGCCAGTTCGCCCGAAAATTGCAGGCGCATGCCGCCCGGCTCGCGTATTTCGGCCACGTTGCGGCCGTCGCGCCAGCCCGCCGACCCGTCGTTGAACTGCACGCGGCCCAGCGCGCTGGGCCACAGCACGTCCAGATCGCCGTCCAGGTCAAAATCACCCAGCGCCGGCGCGCCGCGCAGGCCGCTGGGCGGCTGGGGCAGCATGCCGTTTTCCGAGGCGTCCATTTCGCCCCGGCTGGTGTTGCGCAGCACGCGCGGCCGCAGGCCGGGTTCCGACGGTATGAACAGCAAATCCGGCCGGCCGTCGCGGTCAAAATCAATCGCGCGCAGTGTGCCCGCGCCGCCCAGCGCCACCGGCTCGCCCACGGCCAGAAACGGCTCGCCGGGCTGGCCTGACAGCCAGATGCGCAGTTTGCCGTCGCGGTCAATCGCGGCGATGTCGGCGCGGCCGTCGTCGTTGAAGTCGGCTACGCAGGCGGCCAGCGGGGCCGGAATCTGTGGCACGGGAGCGTAGCCCTCGACAAACCGTACCTTGCTGGCGGCGGTGGGTGGCAAGCCCTCGGCGTTGACCTTGAGCATCAAAAGCCGGGCGTCGGTGGCCAGCATCACGTGTTCGCGCCAGTATTCCAGGGCGTGCACACGCTGGCGCGATCCCAGCGGCAGCACGGCGTCAGGTATCACGCGCGGTTCGTCGCCGTTCATGAATACGGCAATGTCGTCGCACAGCCCGCCACTGTCCTCGCGCGCGCACAGCACGTCGTTGCGCGAGTCACGGTTCAGGTCGCGGATCAGCGCCACACCCGAGACCGGCCCTGGGCCTTCACCGTCGGCCAGGCGCAGCGGCGCGATACGGCCGCGCAGACCGCCGACCAGCGCCGCCAGGCCGTCCATACCCGAAAACAGGAAATCGGCCACACGGTCGCCGTCCAGGTGTCCGGTGCACACGCGCAGGGCGCCGGGCACGCCCGCGGTTTGTTCCAGCGGGCCGGTGCCGAAACCGGCTGCGCCCTGGCCCGGGCAGAAGCGCAACGTGCCGTCGGCGTCCAGCACCACGATGTCGGGTTTGGAATCGCCGTCGGCGTCGCACACGCACAGCCCCGCGGCCAGCCGCCGCGCGCCCAGCGCGGGCAGCGTGCGGCGCGTGTTGCTGCTGGTCAGCAGATGAACCGTGCCGAACGCGTCCAGAACCGCCAGGTCGTCGCGCGCGTCGCGGTCGAAATCGGCGCTGCGCATGGCGCCGGGTTGTTCCAGCGCCAGCGTTTCGGTGTGGGCCAGAAAGCGCAGCTCGCCGCGCCGCGTTTCGTTGATCAGGTAGGTGATGTGAAAACCCTGTTCATCGCCGCGCAGCACGGCCACGTCGGGTGCACCGTTGCCGTCAAAATCGCCCACGGCAAAGTCAATGCCGCGCCCCGGTGTCGCCGGCAGCAGCGTTTCAGCCGGCCCGGCCACGTCGCGCAGCACCGTGACACTGCCGTCGGCAAACAGCGCCAGCAGGTCGGGGTTGCCGTCGCGGTCCATGTCGGCCACGGCCATGCGGATAGCCGCCAGCGACCGGCCGTGGCGGCAGATCAGCCGGAACTCGGGCGCCAGAGGATTGCCCAGCGTATCCGTCAGGCCCTCGGGCGCGCGCAGCGTGTACACGCGGTCAGGCAGCAGTCGCGACTGGGGCGTCAGCACAACCCCGTTGCGTGTCAACGACGGCAGCAGCGGCACGGCGTTGCCGGTGCCGGATTGCAGGTACAGCCCCGGCCCGATCAATGGCGGCAGGGCGCCGCCCAGTGCCAGTGCCACGTCGTCCACGGTTTCGAATACGGCGCCGGTGGCGGCCACCACGTCGTTGGCCAGCGCGCCGCGGCCGGTGGGCCGGATCTGCGGTGCCGTGCCGGCGGCAAGATCCGCCACGGCCATGATCGTGGCGCGGTAGGCGCCGGCTTCAATCTCAAGGGGCGCGGTGCCAAGCGGCAAGGCCAGTGTCAGCTCATGCAGTGTGCCGCCGGGCACGGTCAGACGCGCGGCTTCAAACGCAACCGGAGTTCCGGCCCGGGTCAGGCGGATGACAGTGTTGTCTGGCGCCTGGAGCACCAGCCGCCGCGTGGCCGGGTGGGCAACGCTGTCCGGCAGTCCGTCGCCGTCCAGATCCGCCGGTGCCAGCAACCGCACGACAGGCGCGCTGGTCACGACAGTGCCCCGGCTCGTGGCGGGTCCGCCGATCGAATCCGTGCCGCAGGCGGCCAGGATGCACCCCAGCCCCAAAATGACCCCGATACGACGCAAACAGACTCCTTGAGGCCATGATACGGACAGTCGCGCCAAAACGTAACGCCAAGAAGCGACCCGCGTGGCACCTTTTAGCGTTCCCGCAAAGCAGGACGCCCGCCAGGGCGGGCGTCCCGGAGCGACCGGTATGGCGTACCGGTTTGGGTGGTCAGTGGTACAGGTCTACCTGAACCTTCATTACAGGGTAGATCCACTGCAGTTCGCGCAGGCCGAAGATCTGCACATCGTGCTGGGGGTTGTACGGCGCCAGAATCACGTTGTCGCCGCGGCGCTGGTACACCTTGCAGGTCACATCGCCGCTTTCCAGTTTGGCGACCACGGGCTTGCCCTCGCGCGGCACCATGTTCGGCGCCACGATGATCGTGCTGCCGTCGGGGATCACCGGCTCCATGCTGTCGCCGGAAATCTTCAGGGCAAACGCGTTTTCGTCCAGAATGTCGCGCGGGCAATCCACAAACTCGCTGCCGGTGCCGGTGGGGTAATCATCAAAAGCCGAAAGCGGCCGGCCGGCTGCCGTTACGGCCACCAGCGGAATCACCCGCGTGCCCGCGCGCTGGCCCGCCACCACGGCCTCGCGCGAACGTTCGGCCATCTTGCGGTTCAGCATTTCACGGGTCAGCGATTCGGTGTCTTCCAGGTTGGGCTCATCGGTGGCGATGAAGAAGTCCGGCGTCACGTTCAGTGACTGGCTGAGCTTGCGCAGAATTTTCGTGCTGACCGGGTAGCGACCGTTTTCCACGGCGCTCAGGTACGGCCGGGTACAGCCGATCCGTTTGGCCAGTTCGGCACAGGTCAATCCACGAAAACTGCGCAGGCGCTTGATGCGCTCGCCGGCGGCCACCGTGGTGGGATTGGGTTCGTTCATGGTTTCTCCCGTGTCGGCCACACCAAGGGCGTGACGCGTCATGTACGATGATTATGACGCTCTAGATGGCAATTTGCAAGATAATGTTCGATTCATGTCGGAAACTTTAGGTGTCAGCATTACAACGCCACGCAAATCTGCTTATATATGGTGTCCCTATTCAACCAAACACAACTAATAGACGTCTTTCAAATTCTACCTTGCCTGTTGCATGTAACATGAAGCCTCCAGCAGGTTTTGACGGCCCGCAGCCAAGTGTACGTGCGCAAGGCTGTTGCGTCATGCCGCGCGGGCGGGTACAACGGCGGGCGATCACCCCCGATTGCTCAACCACGAAGTTCCGATGCCTGGAGGTATGCTCATGGCCCGGATGTTCTTTGGCGTTTGCGTGCTTGCCCTGACCCTTGTCAGCTTCGGCTGCACCAGCAGCAAGCCCATGCGCTTTCAGTTCAAGGTTCCCAGCGGTACGGCCACGCTGAAGATTGACGAGGGTTCCGTGCACACGGGCGACACCTCCAAGGTGTACACGCTCAAGAGCAACGACTCGGAAAAGCGCATCACCCTGACCTGGAACGGCAAGACCGTCTATGGCCGCATGGACGTGTTTGACCACACCGCCCTGACCCGCATTTCCGTTGTGCCGGTCAACCTGACGGCCGACATTGTCAACTCGGTAGACGACTACAAGGCTGTCACCTACGTGGTGTACCAGCGCAACCGTGACGCCGGCACCCGCGGCATGGCCGGCGAAGACACGGCCCTGCGCGTGTACGACTACGGCGACACCGTGACCCGCGAGGCGTTGATCGAGCAGGCGCGCCTGAACGGCAACGTGATCGCCGTGATTGACTTCGGCAACGCCGAGTACATCAAGTAGCAGCGGGGGCCTTTCATGCAGCGCCTGTTCGGCCTGTGCGCCTTTGCCGGTATCGTTCTGCTCTCGGCCTGCCAGAGCAGCGGCGAGATCATTTACACCGGCGAACGCGAAGACGCGCTGGAAGGCAGCTACATCAAGGACCCCGAGGCCGTAGGCAGCACCCGCAACCGCAGCAACCAGACCGACACCACACGCACCGAATCGAACCGTGTGGACATTCCGGTGCTTGAGTTCGCGCAGTTCCGGGTGGAAACCAAGTACGTGGGGGCGCACTCGCGCACCCAGCTTGACGCGCGCTTTGGGCGCACGGGTTTTGCGGCTTCGCGGCTGGTGAACGGTTATGAGCGCCAGCTTCTGGCCGAACACCTGACGGCACATGCCGCCAACGCCTGGCTTACCCGTGATACCAACCAGACGCTGTACCCGGCGCTGCGCATGCGCGAACAGTACAACTGGCGCACCGGCAACGAGCGTCTGAAGGCGTATTCTGCGGCAGACCTGAGCCTGGTCGAAACCGGCCGTGCCGAGCACGAGGCGATCCGCGCCCGTGAACAGACCCGGGCCATGATGGCTGACAGTCAACTCGAAGCTGCCCGCACCCGCAGCGGATACGAAGCCGCCACCAGCCAGCGTGTGGTGGGCCTGCACCTGTGGAAGTATGCAGACCGTGAACTGGTCACTGACGCGGTCGAGATCACCTACACGATTGTCTACTACAACACCAACGAGTTCGACACCGGCCCGACCGAGATTGACGAACCGGTGCCCTACTACACCGAATACATTCCCAATACGGCCACGCTGCCCAAACCCGGCACCAGCGTCGAGTACCTGGTGCGCAAGGACAACCGCAACCTTCTGCGCTGGAAGTTCCCCCAGGGCATCAAGGCCGGTGAAACCAACAAAATGAGCTACAAGGTGCGCGTGCGCCTGACGGACGAGTACGCGCCCAAAGACGACACGCCGGGCATCACCAAGAAGCAGTAGCCGCCGGGGCCTTCGGTTTCCGAACCCGGGCGGCGGCCCGGGTTCTTGTTTTCAGGCCGCGCCCGCTATACTTCCCGCCCCATGACACGGGCCTACCAGACGCTGCACCGGGATCTGACGCGGCGCAAGGGCCGCCACCGCGCGCTGCGTGCCGTGGACACCGACCTGGCGCGCCTGGAAGAAATGCTGATCGCCTTTGGTTCGCACCCGCCGCGCGCCACGCGCAGCAACGACCCGGACCTTGATGCCGCCATTGAGCGTCAGATTGCGCGGTTGCTGGATCTGCGCGAAAAGCCGCACAACGAATACTGGAACGCCGAACTGGACAGCAACGCCGGCCTGGGCGCGCAGTACATCCTGATGATGCACTTCATCGGGCGCGTGGACGCTGAAAAGCAGCGCAAACTTGCCAACTACACGCGCCAGTGGCAGACGCCCGGCGGCTGGTGGAGCATTCACACCGGCGGGCCGGGGCACCTGAGCTACAGCATTACCTGCTACTTCGCCCTGAAACTGGCCGGCGACAGCCCTGACGCTCCACACATGGTCAAAGCCCGCGACTGGATTCTGGCCCAGGGCGGCGCCATGCGCGCGGGCGTTGAGCTTCGCCTGCAACTGGCGCTGTTTGGCCAGTACGACTGGGCCGGCGTGCCGCCGATTCCGCCGTGGCTGGTGTTGCTGCCCTATCTGCCGCAGTTGCCGGGGATTCTGGAACGCAAGACAATCAACATTTACGACCTCAGCTACTGGTGCCGCATCAGCCTGGTGCCGATGTCGGTGCTGTATGAGCTCAAGCCGCGCAAGACCCTGCCGCCGGAACTGGGCATTGACGAGCTGTTCGTTGAGCCCGCCGGACAGCGGGTGTGGAAGTTCGACAATTACACTGACCCCGGCGTGTTCACACTGGGCGGCGTGATCCAGCTTGGTGCGAAACTGGTCAAGAAGTTCGAGGGCACGATCGGCAGCGTCATCCGCAAGGTTGCTCTGCGCAAGGCCAGAGACTGGATCCTCAGCCACCAGGACGACAGCGGCGACTGGGGCGGGATTTACCCGCCGGTCATGTACAACATCATGGCGTTGCCGCTGCTGGGTGTTGATCTTGACGACCCGCGCCTCCAGCGCGCATTTGAGGCGCTGGACCGCTTTACGATTCATCACCCCGAGGTTGACGGCGACCACATGCAGGCCTGCGTCAGCCCGGTGTGGGACACGGCCTGGAGTCTGTGCGCGCTGGCCGAGGCGGGTGTGGATCTTTCGCGGCCGCAGTACCAGCGCCATGTAGACTGGTTGTATTCGCGCCAGATCCTGCGCGAGGGTGACTGGGCGGTGAAGAACCCCGGCGCGATTCCGGGCGGGTGGTGTTTTCAGTTCTACAACGATTTTTACCCGGACCTGGACGACACCGCGGTGGTGCTGTACGCGCTGTTGTGGGGCGGCGGTTTCCGCCACGGCAAGTGCATGCGCAGCGAACAGGTGCGCATCGGCCTGGAGTGGTTGCTGTCCATGCAGAACAAGGACGGCGGCTGGAGCGCCTTTGAACAGGGCGTGGACAAGGACCTGGTCAACCACATTCCGTTCAACGACCTGGACAACATGCTGGATCCCAGCACCGCCGACGTCACCGGCCACGTGCTGGAGACACTGGGTCACATGGGTTTCACGCGCGACTTTGCGCCGGTGCGGCGCGGTATCGCGTTCATCCGCAAAACGCAGGATGAAACCGGCGCCTGGTGGGGCCGCTGGGGCGTCAACTACATCTACGGCACCCACGGCGTGCTGTGCGGCCTGGCCCAGGTTGGCGAAGACATGACCCAGCCTTACGTCCGCAAGGCTGTGGACTGGCTGTATGGCGTGCAGCAGCAAAGCGGCGCCTGGGGCGAAGACTGCGAAAGCTACCGCCACAAGGAACTGGCGGGCAAGGGCGAACCAACACCCAGCCAGACGGCCTGGGCGCTGATGGCGCTGATGGCCGCCGGCGAAGTGGACGACCCGCGGGTGGCGCGCGGCGTGCAGTGGCTGCTGAAGACGCAAAAGCCCAATGGCGGCTGGGAGGAAGACAAGTTCACCGGCACAGGCTTTCCCAACGCGTTCTATTTGAACTATCACTTCTACCGTGAATACTTCCCGTTGATGGCCCTGGGCCGCTACCGCAACCTGAAGTGCGGGCTCAAAAACGTGTGACGTCTTCATGGAAACGGCACCTACGCCCCAGAAGCCCTACGAAGAAGCGATTGAAAAAGTCATCGCCCGGCTGCGCCGTGCCGAACTGCCGCCGAATGTCTGCAACATCTACCGCGACGACGACCCGAACCTTGATCTGCGCGGCGGCGCGGCCAAACGCCGCGAGAACCTGCGCCGCTACCTGAAGGCCCTGCGCGACGCGCGCTGGCTGCTGGTCGGCCTGGCGCCCGGCTGGCGCGGTGCGCGCTTTACCGGAGTGCCGTTCACTGACGAACACCGGCTGTGCTTTCCCGGTTCCTGTTATGACCGTACCGGCAAACACGAACGCCCGATGCGCGAGGCCACGGCGGGCGTGGTGATGGATCTGCTGGGCGCGCGCACGGATGTGGCCTGCTGGAACGTCTGCCCCTGGCACCCGCACGAGACCGGCAATCCGCTCAGCAATGCCGACCCGGACGCCGGGACGCTTGCGCCTGGTCTGGAGGTGATGGAGGCTCTGCTTGCGCGGCTGTTTCCGAACGCGCAATTGATCGCCGTGGGCCGCGTGGCCGCTGAAGCCCTGCGTGAACTGAAGATCAACGGCAGGCCTGCCAGTCTGGTGGCCGAAGTGCGTCACCCCGCCCACGGCGGCGCCGAGGAGTTCCGTGCCCAGGCCGGCAGGTTGCTGGGCATCGAGTCGCAGCCCGAGGCGTGAAGTAATGCAACGACCCCTCCGGAGAGGGGTCGTTCCGGTACTGCCGGTGCTACTTCCAGGAATCAATTTCGCTGATGGGTCGGGGGCCTGATGGGTAGGTGTGTTCCACCTTCACGGCGATACCCGGCTTGTTTTCAAACACCCAGACCCGGATGTCTGAAGCCTGCGAGCCTTTGGGCAGGTCGTACACCAGCAGCCAGCAGGTTTCCATCTTGCCGTTGATCTTCTCTTTGACCGCGGTGCAGGACTTGACCTTCATGGGCGGGCCGCCGATGCAGTTTCCGGCCAGCAGACTATCCCATGTGTACGTCAGGTCCTGCGTAATGGCCTTTTCCGTCACTCCCTCCACGGTGGTCTGATAGGAACGGTGCGTCACCTTCAGCGTAACTCCCTTGTCATCAACAGCCGTAACTTCATAGTCGCACAGGGGCGTGATCCACTTTCCGGTGGCAGTGAATTTGCGACCTTCTTCGCGAACAACCCACTTCAGACCAACCTTGTAGAACTTTTTCAGGTCTTTCAGTGTCCAGGGCAGTTCCACATAGTTGGGATTTTTTTCGACCGTGACGGTGAAAATCTGTTCGGCTGCGGGTTTGTGGCCGTTGTCCGCCGTCAGTGTGATCTTGCGGGTCACCCCTATATCAGAGTTGCGCGGCACTCCGGTCAGGACGCCGTTATCGAACACCAGCCAGCCCGGCAGTCCCTTGGCGGTTACTGTTGCGTCCGGACTGCCTGCGGTCTGTGGTTTGTACGAGTAGGCTTCGCCGGCCTTGACGGTGGTTGGTGGCGTCGAAACAAATCGCGGCGGGCCCGCCACATCAATGCTGAACCTTTGTGTGGCGTCCGGCCGGATGCCGTTGTCAGCGGTCAGCACGATTTCACCGGTCGGTCCGCTGTCGCCGGCCGAGGGAGTACCGGTCAGCCAATCCCCCTTAAGTGTGAGCCATGCGGGAAGTCCTGAGGCCGTGAAAGTCGGGGCCGGCGTGCCGGTGGCGACAAGCTGGTAACGGTATTCCGTACCCGCAACGGCCTTGGTTGGCGGGCTGCTGGTAAACGCGGGCGCGGCCGTCACGAGAATGCGAAAGCGCTGCTCGGCGTCGGGCATCACGCCGTTGGAGGCAAAAAGGCTTATCCAGCCGGTAAGGCCCTGGTCTTCCGGCGCGGGCATTCCGTGCAGGATGTTGCCGTCCAATTTCAGCCAGCGTGGGGCGCCGGCCACGGATAGCACGGGTTCAGGCAGACCCGATACAAGCACCGTGTATTCATAGGCGTTGCCGGAAAGGATGATCTCAGGAGGTTCACTGAGAAACCGTGGCGCGACGGTATCCGGCGGGATTGGTGTTGCATCAGTGGAAGGGATGCCGGAGTCAGCCGCGACACTGCCGCGTTCTTTATTTGCTGGTGTCTGACTTGCCGGTGGTGTCTGGGGCGCTGCCACGGATGCAGTGCCGGTACCGCTGTTGTGGGAGGCATGGCTTGCTCCGGAGTCAGACCCGGTTGCCCTTCCATTCAGTTCAAGGGGCCGGCTGCTTGCCGAACCTGGCGTGGTTTCTGTCCGGGCTGCCGCCAATTGGTCAGACCGGGGTTTCGTGTCGGTCAGGCCGTAGACAACGGCGGCTCCGGTTGTTGCCAGCACCAGAGTGGCGATTGCCACCGATGCGACAAGTGCCGCGGCCTTCCGCTTCATGGATTGAATGCCACTCATAACCAGTTCCTCAAGGTTGATCAGGTCAGGGGAAGGTGCGGACGGAATGGCGGTGTTGGCTAGAAGGGCGTCCAGCGCAGGCAGGCCGAGCACGGGCGTAGTGTCAAGTTTGCCGCGTATTTCCTCCAGGCCTTTGCGCTGGCGGGTTGCAACCGTGCCTTCGGGAATGTCAAGGGCTGCGGCTACTTCCTCGCGGCTCAGGCCGCAGGCAAAACGCAGTACAAGAACTTCGCGCAGTGCCTCGGGTAACAACTTGATCTGCTCCCACGCCTGGCGGGCGAGTTCAAGCCCGCGCGGGTCGCGCGTTGGCGTCATGGCTGCCTCCTGCTCGCGCCGGCGGCGCAGGTTATGGTCGCGCAAGGCATTGCGGGCCAGGTTGCGCGTAATGCGAAAGCACAGGCCACGGAACTCGGATTCGAGTCTGAGTTTTCCGCGCAGCCGGTAGATTCGCAGAAACGCATCCTGAACCACATCTTCTGCCAGGTCGGCCCGGCCGGTGATGCTGTGCGCGTACCGGAGAAGGGGTTCGCCCATGATGCGGACGAGCTGCCGGTAAGCTTCAGTGTCGCCGCGCCGCAGCGCGGGCACCATGGCGGGTACGCTTTCGAACACTTCGCCCACGACCGACTCCTGCTGTCGCCATCCATCCTACTCGTGGGCAATACCCGACGCGCGCACGGCGTGATTTGGAAAAACGAAGTTTTTCCAAATCAGCGCAAGTGCATTTACGATTGCCGATTAGCTGTTGCGCGGGTTGGTGAACGCGTCGGTCTGGCTGTAGCTGTACAGGTCGTGCACGCCGCCTTCGCGCTGGGCGCTGGGGCTGCGCAGTTCGAACTTTACTTCACCGCCTTTGACGCCCTCGTGCAGGGCCTTGATGCTCTTGACCCCGATGTCCTGCAACGCCAGCCGCAGGCCCTGGCTCAGGTAGGCCACCAGTTCGGTCATGTTGCCGCGGTCCTGAACATAGCCGCTGACGCCCTGGGCTACCTTGATGTCCTTGCTTTCCGTGAAGTAGCGCTTGCCGCCGCCGGCCTTCATGGCCTCCAGGCTGGCCATGCCGCGGTAAATTTTGAGCCGCACGCCGTCGCGGTAAACGTATTCGCCGGGGCTTTCGTCGGTGCCGGCAAACAGGCTGCCGCACATCACGGTGCTGGCGCCCAGCGCCAGCGCCTTGACGATCTGGCCGATCACGGAAATGCCGCCGTCGGCAATCACCGGAACGCCGTGTTTGGCCGCCGCGCCGGCCACGTAATAGACCGCGGTGCCCTGGCCGCGCCCCACGGCCATGACCTCCTGTGTGGTGCAGATGCTGCCCGGTCCCATGCCCACGCGCAGGCCGTCAACGCCGCACTTGATCAGGTTTTCTGCCTGGCGCGGTGTGGCCACGTTGCCGCCAATCACCTGAAGCTGGGGGTGCTTTTTCTTGATGTGCTTGATCATGTCGTGCTGGTACACGCTGTCGCCCTGGGCGGCGTCAATCACCACCACGCACACGCCGGCCTCGACCAGCGCGTCCAGCCGTTCGCGGTCTTCGTTTTTTGTGCTGATCGCGGCGCCGACCATCAGGTTGTTGCCTTTGTCCTTGGTGGCGTCGGGAAAGTCGCGGTTCTTGCGCAGGTCGCGGCGGCTGGTCAGCGCCACCAGACGGCCCTGTTTGTCCACGACCGGCAGTTTGCCCTTCTTGCTGGTGCGCAGGATTTCGTTGGCCTGCTTGAGCGTGATGCCTTTCTGGGCCGTGACAAGGTCTTTGGTCATTACCTCCGACAGCTTGCGGTTGCTGTCGGTTTCAAAGTCAATGTCGCGGTTGGTGACAATGCCGACCAGCTTTGTTTTCAGGGTGCCGTCTTCGGTGATCGGAATGCCTGAAAAGCCGTGCTGCTGCTTGATGCGGTGGATGTCGGCAATGCGGTGTTCGGGCGACAGCACCATCGGGTCAAGGATAAAGCCGTTTTCAAAGCGCCGCACCTTGCGCACCTGGGCGACCTGTTCCTCGATCGTGCAGTTGTAGTGAATGATGCCGATGCCGCCCGACAGAGCCAGCGCGATCGCCATGCGGTGCTCGGTGACGGTGTCCATCGGGCTTGACACCAGCGGCCGTCGCAGCGTGATCTCGCGCGTCAGCCGCGTGCTCAGGTCTGCCTCTGTCGGCGCGAAATCAATAAAGCCCGGCATCAGGATGATGTCGTTGTAGGTCAGGGCATAGGGCGACTGGGCAAACAGCTCCTGCGCGGTTTTTCCGTTGGGCGAAGTCATGGGGTGCTCCGTGTCCGTATGGCGCGCACGCGCCGTCTGGGGCGCGTGGCGTGCAGGCATTCATGGTCAGAAACGCGCGCAGCCCCGCCTTGATTCCGGCGGGGCTGCGCGTGGGTTTGCATCGGTGCTTCCATGGGGAACATATACGGAGCCGCGCGCCCCGGGTCAAGCTTGGGGCGTCGGTTAGCGTCGCGCGCGCACGTAGTATTCCACCAGCCCCGGGCGCGTCTGGCGCTTCCACTGTTCGTGAGAAAGTCCGAACTCGGTGTAGTCCAGCACCAGATAAAACCGGCCGGTGCGCCCTTTGACCTCAAAGTTCTGGCGCTGGACGTTATAGCCGGCCTCTACCGGGTTCAGCGCCGGCGGTCTGTCAAAGCCGTCGGGGTAGCGTTCTTCGTAGGCGAAGAATTCGCTTTCAGTCAGCAGCAGCACGTCAGGCCCGAAATTTTCGTGCGGGTCCAGACCGCGGGCCTGCACGGTGACGCGCAGTTCTTCGCCGGCGTGAAGTTCGATCGGCCCCAGATAGTCGCGAAAGCCGCGCTCCAGCCGCGATACGTCATTCCACAGTGTCTCGCAGTCGGTGTCGGTTTCGGGCATCGGTCCTTTGCGCGGACGGAACTCGGTGCCCACGCGGCCGTGGGCGCACCAGCAGTTGCCCGCGCTGTCCAGCACCAGCGTGAACCCGGGTCGCAGCGATTCTTCCAGTGCCTCGCGTCCGGCCTTGCGCACGATGCCGGGCAGAATCTGGCCCAGCACGTGGTCAATGTGGGTGCATTCGAATTCGGCGCGGCGCAGATCCAGACAGGTGAACCAGGCGTACACGCGCCAGTTGTGCACGCGAAAGTCTACTTCATAGGTGACCAGCGCCGAACCGGCAAAGCGTACCCGGCCGCCGGTCTGGTGCCACAGTTCGCCGCTGCCGCTCAGGGCCACGTCGTAGCGCCGCCGCGCGGCCGGCGAATTGTCGGCCGCGGCAAGCTGCGTGACTTCGGCGACTTCAATGCGGAAGCGCCCGACCACCTGGCCCGCGTCGTTGCGCAGGCCAAGGCTTTTGCCCACGGGCGTTTCGCGGTAGGCGTCAACCACGCGCGTCAGTACTTCGGCGCGGTAGGTTTCATTGCCGGGGTCGTTGACGACATTTTCGATCCAGTCGCGGTAAGTCAGGGCCGCGCCCTGGGTGACGGCCCCCAGTTTCCCGGTGTGGTGCAGCCAGCCCGCGGCGGCGGCCAGTGAACCAAGCACCGCCAGGGCAAACAGCATACTGGCCGGGCGCGCCAGACGGCGTGTTCCGGGTTCGGGCTTTTCATGCGGGCCGGGTCGGGCCATGGGCCCATTGTGGCACGGCACACGGGGGTGTGGCTACTGCCGTACGGCGGCCTTTTCGGAGGGCACACAGTGCACGGGAATGCCGCAGAACAGCGTGGGTACCCAGGTGCGCTTGAAGCGCGGGTGGCTGTGCTCGGCGTGGATGAAGCGGTTGCCCTCGCCGTCGCGGCGGACCTCGAAACGGTCAAAGAACTGCTCGTACAGGTGGGCAAAGCGCTGGCGGATGAACTCGTCGGATAGCTCGGCCACGGGCGGACTCCTTGCGGGCCGCAGTGTAGCGTGAAAACCGCGCCCGACAATGAGCAACGGGCGGCTCAGACTGTTTCGCCCCGGATCATCTTGAACAGCTCGTTGCGCAGGTGCAGTTCGTCGCGGAACGCGCCGGTCAGGGTGCGCGTAACGGTGGTGCTGCCCACCTTCTGTACGCCGCGCATCACCATGCACAGGTGCGTGCATTCCACCACCACGGCCACGCCGCGCGGCGCCAGCACCTTTTCAACCGCCAGTGCGATCTGGTGCGTCATCTGTTCCTGGATCTGAAGCCGGCGGGCGTAGATGTCGGCAATCCGCGGAAGCTTGCTGATGCCGATTACGCGGCCGTTGGGGATATAGGCGATATGGGCTTTGCCGTAGAACGGCAGCATGTGATGTTCACACATGCTGAACACGTCAATGTCCTTGACCAGCACGATGTCGTCGTTCTGGCTTTCAAAGATCGCCCCGTTCACCACGTCTTCGAGCTTTTCCTCATAGCCCTTGGTCAGCCACTGAAGGGCCTGGGACACGCGGGTGGGGGTTTTCAGCAGGCCTTCGCGGTTGGGGTCTTCGCCCAGCCCGCGCAATATTCCGCGCACCAGAGGCGCCAGGCTGTCGCCGGGCTTGACCGCGCCTACGTCTACGACTCCGGCCAGGTCGTTGTCTGTGACGGCAGGGTTGTCATCCAGAGGATCGTCGAAACTGGTCATGGTCACTTTCTGCGTTTGTCCGCCGCATCGCGGCAGGAGTGTCACGAAAGTACGCTGCACCAACGGCAGCAGATTTCATCAAGGCAGCAACATCTTCCTAGACCAAATACGTCCGGATTTCTGTATTTTCTCGCCCCGTCTACGGATAGGACAACCCGGCGGCCGTGAATTGAACCTGATGCAACCGTTTAAGCCTCCCACGTTTCCGGTTCTGGCGATTGAAGGCGAACGCGATTCGCTGCTGGCGCCGTACCGCCACGCCACGGCCGGTCTTGGCGCGGCGCTGGCCGTGCCCGGCGACGAAAGCGCGCTTAAAGCCCCGGCTCTGCGGGGGGCCCAGCAGGGTGTGGCCGAGGCTTGGGACGCCGCGTTTGGCTCGCTGGCGCTGCGCTGGGCCCTGCACGGTCAGTCCACGGCCACGGACGCGTTTCTGGCGGCGCTGGATCCGGCGCGCTTTGTGCCGGCGTCGTTGCGTTTTGCCGGCGGCGACAACCCTGGCGACGGACGCGGCCGCGCGGCGGCGCCACTGCTTGCGCTGGCGGAGTGGGAGCATTTTCTGCTGCGCGGCGACCGGGTGCGTCTGGCCCATGCCTTTGAACTTCTGCTGGCCGACCACCGCTGGCGCGCGGCCAACCTGCGCCGGCGCAACGGCCTGTTCACCGGCGCGCCCGGCCCGTACCGGCTGCACGCGACATCGCGCTTCATGCTGGGCGGGCGCATTGTGCCCAGTCTGGCCTCGGGTGCCAGTTGGGTGGATGCCAGCGGCATGCACGCCCTGAACGCCCGCGTTCTGGCCGAAATGGCGCGGCTGCTGGGCCATACCGAGGCCGCGGCCGAACTTGACTGGGACTACCGCGACGTGGCCGCGCGCATGAACGTTTCGATGTGGCACGAAGATGACGGCTGGTACTACGACTTGGACGAACACGGCTCGTTTCTGCCCGCGCGCACGCTGGCGGGGCTGTGGGCGATTCTTTCCGGCGTTGCGCCGCGCCATCGCGCCGAGCGCATGATTGCGCGCCTGGCCGATCCGGCCCAGTTCGAGCGTGCGCATCCGTTGAGCAGCCTGGCCGCCAGCGAGGGCGACTACCGCAAACGCGACGGCACGCCCGTGGCCGTGGCGCGCGCGGAACTGAACGTGATCGCCTGGGAAAGCTGCTTTGCCGCCGGAAGGCCCGGCCGCGCCCAGCGTTTCTGCGAGGCGCATCTGCGCCGCGTGGCCAAGGTGCTGGCCGACAGCGGCGAGCTTTATCTGGCCTATGATCCCGACCGCGATGTGCCGGCGCCGATTCCCGACGGCACCAGCGGGGCCGAGGCACCCGTGGCGATGGCCTGCGTGATCCAGGAAACGCTGGGTTGCCTGTTCGGGGTGCGCCCGCACGGCCAGCGCGGCGAACTGGAACTGTGCCTGCACATCGAGGAACGGCACCGTGTGGAAGGCCTGCCGTTTCTGCTGGGCACGCTGAATTTCGAGGTTTCCGTGGCGGCCCCCGGCGGCCGGCGGATGATCGAACTGATGTGCGACATGCCGCTGAAGCTGCGCGTGCGCAGCGGCGAACAGTCACGCCTGCATGAGCTGAACCCGGGCCTGCACACGCTGCAGGCGTAGCCCTACTTGAGCCGCTTGATGATGTGAAAGCCGTAGGGGCTGTCCTCGGCTGATTTTTCAATCACGCCGATCTCGCCGACCTCAAGCCGCCAGGCCGCCATGTGAAACCAGCGCGTCATCTGGTCGCGGTAAAACTCGCCCTTGTCCTGGTCCAGCTTGGGCCGGGTATGCGGCGGCGCGGCGGGATCTTCGGGCCGCACCAGGTGCAGTACGCCGGGCTCAGATTCGGAAAAGATGTGGTCGTAGGTGTTGCGCAAAATCAGCAGCCGGAAGTCCTCGGCGCTGCCCTGGCGCGCCTGGGCCAGAAGCTGGGCGGCTTTTTCTTCGGCCTCAAGGTGCGACAGCGCGGGCTTGTCACCAAAGGGGCCCCGGTTACGCACGGCAATCAGGCAGTGCTGTACGGTCACGCGCGGCACGTCAAGCTCGGGGCGCGCCAGCAGCGCCGCCGCGTCGCGGCGCAGATCCAGTGCCGCCTGTGACACGCGCGGCGGCGTTGGCGGCGGGGCCACGTTGGCAGCGGGGCCGCAGGCCGCCAGCGCCAGCAGCGCGATACAGGGCCAGATCAGCCTCATTTCGTGCGCTTGATGATGTGAAAGCCGTAGGGGCTTTTCTGCGGGTGATAGGGGGCTACGCCGATCTCGTTGACGTCCAGGCGCCAGCCCACGTCGCCAAAGGCCGCCACCATGCCGCTGCGCGGGTAGATGTTGCGCGCGCGGTCGCCACCGCCCTTCATGGTCATGCCGTAGATGCCAGGGTGCTGGTCGTTGGTGTGCTTTTTGACCAGCGCGTCGAAGTTGGCGCCCTTGAGGATTTCGTCCAGAAGCTGGCCGGTCAGCTTTTCGGCCTCGGCCAGGCTGCGGGTTACGCCGCCGATGCCGGCGTCCTTGTGCGCGACCAGCAGGTGCTGGACCTCGATCGTGTCCACTTTGCGCTCGGGGCGCTTTTCCAGGTCGGCGATATGTGCGCGAAGGTCTGCCACGGTGTGCTCCGTTGGAGTAATGCGCCCAGTGTCGGAAGGAACGCCCCGCGGCGCAAGCCCGGCGTTCAGGGGGCGTCGTCTTCGCCGCCGGGCAGGGCCGCCGCCGCCTGTTTGGTGATTTCTTTCAGCACCACCGTGGCGTAGCAACCCTTGGGCAGAACAAACGCCAGCTTCAAGCTGCCGTCGGCATAGCCAAGCTCGGCCTCGCGCAGCGGAAACCGCAGCGGCCGGCGGTCGCCCCGCTGGCTCAGGCCGCCGCCCATGTCAAAGGCTTCCAGTGTCAGGCCGGCCTCGGCCAGCACGGCCTGTTCCAGTTCCAGGGCGCGGCCGGCCGGTTGCTGCATCCTGAAACCAAAGATCGGCCCGGTGGGGGAAATCTCCAGTGCGTCGGCGCGTGGTTGTTCGGCCGCGGGGTCGCTGACCGCAAAGCAGGCGCCGTTTTCTTTCTGACACAGGTCGCCCTGCCAGACGCGGTCGTATTCGTCAAAACGCCGTTCCAGGCACCGGTTGAACAGCCGGCTCTGCAGCGCCGAGACGTAAAGCTGCTTCTGTTTCTGGGGCAGGCGCCGGATCGCCTTTTCGCCAGTGCCGTAGTCGCCCAGCGCCTTTAGCGCCCCGCGCTCGAGGTTCTGGTTGCGCGGCCAAAGCCCCAGTGCCGAGGCCAGGTTGCCCTCAGCAAAGGCCTGCCGCGCCGCCCGGGTGGGCGCGTGCGGTTCGGTTTCCGGCCGTCCTAGCAGTGTATGGAAGAACCCGGCCCAGTCCCGGCGCACCAGTGCCAGACCCAGTGCGTCGTTGGTGCCGTGGTGGCCAAAGCGCTGGTCGTCGTACCAGTTGGGCACGCCGCGCCGAGCCAGCAATTCCAGCGTCGAGCGTGCGTGCGTCACGTCGCTTTCGGCCACGTCGCGCAGCGTGATGGCGAACCGGTTGCCGCGCAGATGCCCGCGTTTGAGTTTGTTGCCGTGCCGGGTTACCTCCAGCACGCGCACGCCAGGCAGCGCCAGACCCGCCAGCCGCCCCGGTTCAATATGTTCAAAGCTCAGCCACTGGCGCGTGACGGCGCGGGCGTCCTTGAGGCCGGCGCAGCCCACGTCGCGTTCGGCAAACCCGATTGCCTTGCACAGGCGGCGCACGGCCTCAAAGGTGGTGATGCCGGTTTTCTCGACGCGGGCCAGGGTGTGATCGCCGGCGCCGGAAAACGGGTAGGCCGGGATTTCCTCGACTACGAAGTCCTCGTGCACGGATTTGATTGTGCCCGCGCAGGGCGGCACGGGGGCGCTGGCGTATCGCATGGCGCGTTTGTACCAGCACAAGGTGATGCCGCCAGCGGGTTATTGCGCTCAAGACCGATGCTGCCCCGTGCCGAAAGAACGATAGCCGCCTTTGTCTGCGCGGCCGGAGGCCCAGTCATGGATCGCGGAGTCAAGATCGCCATCTTTGCCGCCAGCATTATCAGCCTTGCGCTGGGGCTGGTCTGGGACCGCGTGCTCAGCCAGGCACGCGTGATGGTGGAAAAGCCGGTCGAAGACCCGATGGGCCCCGAGCGCATGAACGCCAGCGTGGGCGCGCCGAACCTGCCGCGGCTGGAACTGGTGCAGAAGGTGGACGCCGCCGTGGAGGCCGCGCCCCCGGAACTGACGGGCCCGGCGCCGGCCGTGACCCCCGCCCCCGTGCCACAGCCCGATGCTGCGGAACTCGAATACGAAATCCAGCAGGGTGATTCGTGGTGGAGCCTGGCCAACCGCCGGTTCAAGGACCGCGGCTGGACATCCACCGAGCTGGAAAAGCACAACGCGGGCGCAAAGCTTGTGCCCGGCCGCAAGATTCGCATTCCGGCGGCCAAAAAGCCTCAGTGATCAGCGCGGGTCAATCAGCCGCAGCGCGCCCGGCAGGCTGGTGCAGCGCACGGGCAGTTCTCCGGCATAGTCACCATCTACCTGTACCGGCACGGCGCGGCCGTCGGCCGGCGCGTCCAGTGTAACCTCGGGCGCGTCGCAGAAGCGTGCCGAGGGCGCCGCGCGCATGGCGCGCAGAAACGCAAAGGCCAGCAGCTGCACCAGCGCTGGCGGCGTGACGGGTTCGTGCACGGTAAGCACGTCAAAGCGGCCGTCGTCGGGCCGCGCGCCGGACACGAGTTCGATCGGGCCGCCGTAACAGGGCGTAATCGCGCACAGGGCAAAGTTGGCCACGCGCGAGACGTCGCCGCAGCGCACGCGGATGCCGCGAAAGTCGCTGTTGCGCACGGCGCGCCACATGATGGGCAGATAACTGCTCATGCGGATGGCGGCGGTGCGTGATTTCAACGCGCGCGTGCATTCGCCGTCAAAGCCGGCACCGACAAAACAGGCAAACAGCCGCCCGTTGTCCAGCCGTCCCAGGTCGCGCCCGCGCGTGCGCCAGCGCGCCAGCGCGCGTGCCACATGCGCCGGGTCGCGCCGCGCGCCGATTTCCTTGGCCAGCACGTTGGCCGTGCCCAGGGGCACCACGCCCAGCGGCAGGCCATTTGGTCCCAGGCCGTTGATCAGTTCATTCAGCGTACCGTCGCCGCCAAAACCCAGCACGCCGTCATAGCCCCGGCTTGCTGCGCCGGCGGCCAGTTCGCGCCCGTGGCCGGCGCGCTCGGTAAATTGCACGTCCACAATTACGCCCGCGCGCGCGGCCATGGCAGCAATCGCCGGCGCCAGCTTGCGGGCGCGCCCGCGGCCGGAAATCGGGTTGGCAATCGCGAGCACGCGTCGGGTCACGTCAGGTTTGCGGGGTCGTGCAGCACGTCATGAAAGGCGTTGGCAATGCGCAGTGTAAATCTGCCGGGTGTCAGCTTGACCTTGTGTTTGCCGATATGACCCACGGGCATCACGTCGCGGGTCGTGCTGGTAATGAACACCTCGTCGGCGGCAAACAGGTCGTCGGGGGTCAGGGCGGCTTCCTCGGCGGGCAGGCCCAGTTTACGGCACAGTTCCAGCACAAAGCCGCGCGTCACGCCCTGCAGCAGGCCGTGCTCCAGTGCCGGGGTGCGCACCACGCCGGCCTTGACCAGAAAGATGTTGCTGGTGGTGCATTCGGTCAGCAGCCCCTGGGCGTTGACCATCAGCGCCTCGGCGGCGTCCTCGCGCCGGGCTTCCATCAGCGCCAGCACGTTGTTCAGGTAGTTGCCTGATTTCACCGCAGGGTCGGTGGCCTGCTTGAGGTTGCGGCGCACGCCCGCCAGCACGATCTTGCAGCCGTGGGCGTAATGCTCGTCATCCCATTGGGGCAGGGGCTTGGCGATGCCGATCACGGCCGGGCGCTTGCAGCTTTGCGGGTGCAGTTCAAGCTGGCCCTCGCCGCGCGTGACAATCAGCCGCAGGTAACTTTCCGTGCGCGGCTTGCGCCGGTGCATGGCCGCCAGATGCCGCAGCAGCCAGTCATCCTTGCGCGGCACGCGCAACTCGATTGCCGCGGCGCTGGCGTGCAGGCGCGCCAGGTGCTGTTTTGCGGCAAACAGTTGTCCGCCCACGGTGCGCACGACTTCGTACACCGAATCGCCGAACAGAAAGCCGTGGTCAAACACCGAGACCTTCGCTGCGCCGGGCCGCACGAACCGGCCGTTGATCGAGACCACATAGCCTTTCATCGCGCGATTGCCTCCAGCACCGAGAAATACCAGCGCAGCGCGGCCTCCATACGCGGCGCCAGCAGCATTGCCGCCAGTGCCCCGGCAGCCAGAAACGGGCCGAACGGCACGCCCAGAGACCCACGCAGCACGCGCGCGATGATGCCCACAACCGAACCCAGCGCAATGGCCACAAAGAACCCCGCCACCATCTTGGGCCACCCCAGCATGACCCCCAGCAGCAGCATGATCTTGACGTCGGCCCAGCCCATCGAGTCGCCGCCGATCTTTTGGGCCTGGCGCCGGAACAGCAGGTTGCCCAGTTTTCCCGCCGCCATCAGAAACAGCATGGCGCCAAGACCGGTGGCCAGCGCGCTGGCCATGCTGTTGAGCCAGCGCGGCAGAAAATCCAGAAACAGCGGGTCATACCAGGCGACACTCACGCCCCATTCATAGGTGGCCGCGTTGGCCGACAGCGGTAGAAAAATCAAAAGCGGCACGAACGTCAGGCTGTCGGGGATGTACTGCAGATCCAGGTCAATCAACGCCCAGGGCACCAGCACCGAAATCATTAGCAGCACGTGCAGCAGCACCAGCCACGCCGTCCATGACGTGGTGTTCACACCGTCGCCGTACAGCACCGACCAGGCCGCGCACCCGAACAGCACGCCCACCAGCAGTTCCACCAGCGGGTAACGCGCGCCGTATTTGACACCGCAGTAGCGGCAGCGCCCGCGCAGCAGAACCCATCCGATCACGGGCAGGTTGTCGCGCACGGAAAGCTGTGTCTTGCAACTGGGGCAAAAGCTGCGCCGCGGATTGTTGATCGAAAGACAATTGCGCGGCAGCCGGTACACCACCACGTTGATGAAACTGCCCACAAACGTGCCCAGCACGACAAAAAAACCAACCCAGAACGCCGGCGGCAGAACCGTCAGCATGTCGTGCACCAGTCCGTGGTCGGTTTCAGCCATCGGCATGGGACTGTGCCAGCCGGCGCGTGATTTCGGAAGACAACACTTCGGGCGGGCCGTCGGCCCGTATCATCAGGTGCGCCGCGCGTTCGTACAGCGGCCGGCGCCGTGTCATCAGCGCCTGAGTTTCGGCGGCCACGGGCGCGCCGGTCAGGCTGGGGCGGTTGCCGTTGTTACGTTCCAGCCGCGCCTGCATCAATTGCGGCGGCGCGTCCAGAAACACCACCACGCCTGTGCGGCGCATCAAGTCAATGTTATCCGGGCGTTCCACAATCCCGCCCCCGGTTGCCAGCACCGCGTCGGGCCCGCGGCAGACGCCGGCCGCGGCCTCGGCTTCAAGGCGGCGGAATTCGGGTTCGCCCTGGCGCGTGAAAATTTCGGCGATCGTCATGCCGGCCTGGGCCTCAATCAGCCGATCCAGGTCATGCCACGGGCGGCCCAGCGCGCGCGCCAGCAGCGGCGCCAGGGTGGTCTTGCCGCTGGCGCGCCCGCCCACCAGCCACAGGTGGCTGCTGACCTTGGGCGGCTGTGGAGCCGAAACCGCCATCGCATAGCCGAACAGCGCCGCCTGGGCCGTGGCCTGGCGCCGCAGCATCCCCCAGCCGTTGGCGGTGTGCAGCCCGGCCTTGCGCGCCTGCGCCAGCAGAGGCGTTTCGGGCGGCGCGTAAACCAGGTCGTACACCAGCGCGTCGTGGGCCAGATGCGGCGCCAGTTCGGGCCAGGGCAGCGCGAGCGTGCCGGCATGCGAGCCTTCCATGCCGCAGGGCGTGGTGTTCACCAACAGGTCATAGCGGCCGTCGGGCGCGTGCACGGCACGTGCCCCAAGCGCCGCCAGCGCGCGGGCCTGTTCGTCACGCCGCGCCCAGACATCCACGCGTACGCCAGAGGCCGCCAGCGCGTGCACCACGGCACGGGCCGAGCCCCCAGCGCCCAGCACCAGCGCCCGCCGGCCCATCAGGGTGCGGGCATAAGCCGCGCGCAGGTCGTCCAGAAAGGCCGGCGCGTCGGTGTTGCGCGCCTGCGGCTGCGGGTGCCACAGCAACGTGTTGGCCGCGCCGATAGCGCGTGTTACGGCGTCGGGCGGTGCGGCGCGAGCTGCGGGTTCCTTGAACGGCACGGTCACGCTGGCGCCAGCCAGCGGCAGGCCGCGGGCAAAGATCAGAAAGTCGTCAAAGTCGCGTGCGGCCAGCGGCAGGTACACGCCGTCAAAGCCGGCCGCCGCCATGGCGCGGTTGTGCAGTTCGGGGCTGCGGCTGTGGGCCACGGAAAGACCGGTCACGCCAAAGACGCGGGTGGTGGGGCCAAGATTTACGGCGCGGTAAAGCTGCGCCAGTTGCGTCACCCCGATCATGCCCGGCGCCAGTTCGGTGCCGTCCAGCGAGCCGTAGGTGAAGCGCGAACCCCAAAGCGGCCCCAGAATCCGCGAGGCCGCCCCGTACTCGCCCATACAGAAGGCGGCCACGTCGCGCTTGCCGCGCAGAAACTCGCGCAAGCGCAGGTTGTCGGCCAGGCACGTCGCCGTTACCGCCAGCTTGAAAACGTCCCCGCCCTGTGCGCGCAGGCCGGCCAGTGCGGCCTCCAGATCGGGCAGTCCGGCAAAATCGTGCAGGCTGCGCAGAGTCTTGCCGGCGGGCACGTCGGCGCGCACGCCGGATTCCAGGTCAACCAGATCTGCCCAGGCGGCGGCCTGTTCCAGCAGCCGCAGGCGTTGGGTTTCAGGGCCGGCAAAGCGCCCGCCGTCACGCGTCAGCCGGCACGAAGCGATGACCAGGCGCGGGCGCAGCGCGCGGGCGACTTCGGCGGCGCCGGCGATGTCGGCCGAAAGATCAAGGCGCAGTTCCACGGCGCCCACGCCGGGGTCAAGCACGGCGCTGCGCAGTTGTTCAACACTGCCGACGGCGACAAGCATGGTATGAGTATCGCAGGCGCGGGCGCGACGGGAAAGCGCTGTTGCGGCCCGGCGGTTAGCGGCGCTTGCCGTTGCGGCTTTCCCCCTGCAGGGCCTTGCGCAAATGCTCAAGCTCGTCGTTGAGGGTGCGGCTGCGGGCGCACTTTTCTTCGACGGCCTGTACGGCGAACACCACGGTGGTGTGGTTCTTGCCGCCAAAGAAGCGGCCGATTTCTTTCAGCGAATAGCTGGTCAGCTTGCGCGCCAGGTACATGCACACCTGCCGCGCCAGTGCCACCGGCCGCTTGCGCAGCCGCGAGTGCAACTGCTGGCTGGTGACGCCGTAGTGGGCGATCACCACGTTTTCAATGTCCGGCAGATCCACCAGCCGCGCACGTGACGACAAAAAGTCGTGCAGCGCCTGCTGGGCCAGTTCCAGCGTAACCTTTTCGCCGGCCAGACCCGCCAGCGCCACCAGTCGTGTCACGTAGCCTTCAATCTCGCGCACATTGCATTCAAGGTGGTCGGCCAGAAACTCGATCACGGCGTTGGGGAACAATTGGCGGTGGCCTTCAAGTTTACTGTTGATGATCGCCAGCCGCGTATTGCGCGGCGGCAGGGTGACTTCGGCGATCATGCCCTGCAGAAAGCGCGTGGTGAGGTGTTCCATGAACTCCTCAAGCTCGCGCGGGTGCTGGTCGCTGGCCAGCACGACCTGCTTGCCCTGTTGTTCCAGGGCGTTGAGCGTGTGCAGCAGTTCCTGCTGGCTGGCGTCTTTGCCCGCCAGGAAGTGCAGGTCGTCAATGATCAGCACATCCAGGTTGCGAAAGCGCTTGCGGAACGGCTCGACATCGCGCTTCTGCAACGCGGCCACGTACTGGTTCACGAAGTATTCAGCCGGGATGTACAGCGTGTCCTTGCTGGGAAAGCGTTCCAGCACCTCGCGGGCAATGCCCTGCAGCAGGTGCGACTTGCCCAGTCCGGTCTTGCCGTAAATAAACAGCGGGTTGAAACCTTCGCCGGGTTTGCGGGCAACTTCCCAGGCGCAATTGAACGCAAGCTGATTGCCCGGCCCCACAATAATGCGATCCAGCGTGTAGCGTTCGTTCAGGTTAAAGATCTGCTTGGGTGCCGGAACCGGACCCGGCCGGCCTTTCTGGCCGATCATTGCCTCGCCTGCGGCGCGGCGGGCGGTTTCTTCCTGTTTGCGGAGCTGGCGGAACAGGTGGCCGTTGACGGAATACTTGATTTCGCCGGGTCGGAAGCCGACCACGCGGTTGACGCTGTCGAGAATTTCGTTGCTGTACTGGCTTTTCAGCCAGTCCGAGACCACCAGGTTGGGCACGCCAACTTCGATCAGTTCGGGTTCAAGGCGAACGATCAGCGTGTTGCGCAGCCACAGGTTGAACACTTCTTCGCCCACGTGGCCCTGCAGGTCCGAAAGGACCCGGTTCCAGTGTTCTTTGGCGAGTGTTTCCGTCACGCCTGTGCTCCGCCGCGAAAAGTGGTGCGTCAACCGGTCTTCGTGAGGATCACGAAGAGAGTTTTTTCCGCGTCACCTTGTTGAAAATGCCCCGACCACCGATGGACGCGCGAAAGTAGCACCGCATTTGTGCCGCGTCAAACCCCCGGTGGAAGTGCCCGAAAATCCGCTTGACAGGCTGGTTTACGGGCAATTGCCCGCGTGCGTCATGCTTTTGTCGCCGCGCCGGTTTGTGCTTGACTTTGGCGTGGTTTTCCACGCGACACGCACCGGCTGCCCACAGGCTTTGCGCGCCGGCGTGCGCCATCGCAAAGTGGGGCCATGCCCGAGCCGTCGTTGTACCGCGCCGCCTTTCTTGCCGCCGCGAAACACTGCGACGAAGTGGTCGCACGCCTGGGTGATGCCCACGGCGAGGCCGCCCGCGCCGAATGGAATCAGCGGCGTTTCTGGTTCTGGGCGCTGGAACGTGTGGTTGAGCACGTGGCCGGCGAGCAGTTCTGGCCCGAATGCGGGCGGCGCAATTTCGCGCGCGCAGGCCAGCGGCCGAAATTGCAGCAGGTGATGGATGAACTGGCGCGTCTGCGTCAGCGGCTGGGCAGCGAATCGCTGCCGGCGTTCCGCGAAAAAGAGGCGCTGGTCGCCCGGATCGCCGAACTGGCCAACCAGCTTCTGGAATAATCCGCCGAACCTTTGACGCGACCGCGCGTTTGTGGGGGCAGCTTCTCCCGGGGCCAGAACGGAGAAGCCCATGCCGCACACACAGGAACCCGCGCCGCAAGACCAGCCCCTTTCGTACATCCAGGATCCGCCGCCGCGCGAATCCGACGACCTTCGCGCCGAAGCATCAGTGCCCTGGGTCGGCATAGCCTTTGCCGTGCATGTGCTGGTTCTGGTGGTTGCCTGGTTTGTTCTGCCCTCGGCGGCGCTGGTGCTGGAGCCGCGCGTGCTGACCGCCACGGCCGAAGAAGTCGCGCCCCCGCCCCCGCCGGTTCAGATTCCCGACAAGCCATTGGAACTGCCGCAAGACCGGCCCGAAACCGAGCACGAAACCCGCGACGAGCAGATCACGCCCGACCCGCTGGACACCGTCAACAGCGACCCGAGCGACATGCCGCTGGAGCAATTGGCCGAAAGCGACGCCAACGACCCGTCGCAGTCGCCCTCGCCCCACAAGGCACCCAACAGCGCCACCGGTCTGGCCGGGGGCGGCGGCGGCAGCGGCGGCGGAGGCGGCGGCGGGTTTGCTTACCGCCGCTGTCCTCCCGGAACCGGCGGCAAGCGCCGCCTCAACGAAGTGGATGCCGCCCTGCGCTGGCTGGCCGACCACCAGAACCGCGAAGGTTACTGGAGCGCCACCGGCTTTTCCGCCGACAGCATCCGCGAGGGTGCGCGCAAAACCTACAACCGCGATTTCGTGCGCGTGGGCGATCCGCAGGGCGACAAGGGCTGGGAACACACTGTGGACATCGGCCTGACCGGGCTGGCGCTGCTGGCCTATACCGGCGACGGCCAGTCGCACCGCATGGGCAAATACAAGGAAAACATCCGGCGCGGGTTGCTGTATCTGCGCAAGGTGCAGACCAACGACGGCTGTTTCGGGCCGCGCGATGACGACCATTTCGTCTACAACCACGCGATCGCCACCATGGCCATGACCGAGCTGTACGGGCTGGAGGGCGATGCGCTGTTGCGGCCGCTTGTCGAACGGGCGGTGCAGTTCATCGTTGAATGCCAGAACCCCGGGCTGGGCTGGCGTTACGGTGTGCGGCCGACCTTCAACGATTCGTCGGTAACCGGCTGGATGGTGTTGACACTGCACGTGGCCGAGATGGCCGGCATCCGCTTTGATCGTGCCAAGGCCTACAACGACGCTGCCCGGTGGTTTGAACTGGTCACCGTGGATGTCAACGGTTACCCGCGCACCGGCTACGACAGGCCCGGCAGCCCGGCCGCGCGTTTGCGCAGCGCCAAAGATTACGACGACGTACCCAGCATGGACTCGATCCACATCATGAGCATGCTGTTCATGGACAAGGCTGACCTCAACCAGGCGCACCTGCGC
Source organism: Planctomycetota bacterium (assembly GCA_015075515.1). Classification (GTDB taxonomy): domain Bacteria; phylum Planctomycetota; class UBA8742; order UBA2392; family UBA2392; genus H3-PLA7. The sequence goes on along the minus strand of JABTUE010000003.1, from coordinate 72,929 downwards.
AGCCAGGCCGGCCAGATTGTCCAGGAAGCGCCGCAGTGGAAGCTGAACAAGCTGGATTACTATTACTGGTACTATGCCAGCCTGGCGTTGTACCAGATGGGCGGCAGCCACTGGGACAAATGGGAAAAGCCCATGACCCAGGTTCTGTTGAACAGCCAGCGCGGCCTGCGCCCCGAGGAAAAACACGAAACGGCCGCCACGCTGGACGAACACGGAAGCTGGGATCCGGTGGATGCCTGGGGCAGTGCCGGCGGCCGCGTGTATGCCACGGCGATCAACTGCCTGACGCTGCAAGTGTGGAACCGCTATGAACGTTACCGCAAGAGCTGACGGCGGGGGCCAACCGGGCGCGACGCCGTGTCGCGCCCGGTTGCGTTCAGGGCTTCTTCCACTCCACGGCGCCGTCGGGCAGCATGTAGAAAATCAGCATCCTGCCGCCGCTGACGCTTGGCACGTGCTGGCTGCCTGGCGCGAACACCGCCCAGCCCGGCTCAAAGCCGCAGAACCTGGGTTGACCTTCGACGGCGATCAGCGCGTTGACCTCGCCCCTGGTGTGCTTGTGCCACGGGCCGTCGCCCCACAGCAGCACGGCGTCAATCGAATACCCGTTGGCCGCCTCGGGTTTGGCCACGCGCGAAAAACGGCTGGGCCCGGCCTCGCGACCGCACAGCCAGCCCTGGGTCAGACCGGCCTGGCCCAGTTCACGCAGAGCGGCAAACAGCGGGCCGTCGGGCGGAAACTCGCGCTGCAATGTGTCACGGGCGGCGGCGGGGTTTGCAAGGTCCAGTGTCTTCAGGCGCGCCAGCACCGGCTGCAGCGCGGCAATCACGTCCTGTTCAGGCATCGCCCACGTATCCTCCGCGATGGTCACCGCTGTTGTCCTGGTCGGCGCCGCCCAGCGGCTTGCCGGGTTCACTCAGGCGCACGTTGCCTTTTGTGTCCAGGCCGGGCCGGCGCCCCGGCCGCGCCGGCGGTTCGTAGTCTCCGGGGGCGCCCTGTTCTGGCTGGTCGTCGCTGGCAAAGCTCTGGCCCAGAGCCGCCAGAGGAATTGCGGGGCCCTCGCCTTTGGGTGCTTCAATCCGCTTGGTGACAATGTTGCCGCTGGCGTCGGTGGTGTGGACCTTGGGCTTGCCCACGATCTTGCTGGCCGCGGCTTCACGGAACATGCTCTGGCCGACCTTGAGCGCGCGGTAGACTTCTTCGCGCGTGGCGGGGTCGGTGACAACGCGCGGCGCCCACGGGATCAGCTTGTGGTACATCAGAAAGCGATTGGGTGCGAGCATCGAAAACCACACGATGTCGCCGCGCCGGCATTCGCGCACGGCGTCCCAGGCGATGCCCACAAATTCGGGCCCGGCCCCGCGATCGCAGTGCAGAGCGACGATCTCCGGCGGGCTGGCTGAGTGGGCCGAACGGTCAAACACCAGGCTCAACAGGCCGCGGCCGCTGCCGTGTGCGGTCATGGACTGGATTGTGCCCGTGCCGGCGGGGCCGGCCACCTTCAGAAACTGGTCCTTGGTGCCGTACACCAGCACGCCGGGGATAAAGTTGCCGCTGCGAAAGGCGTTGATGCGCCCAAACTCGGCCAGCAGCGCCACGATCCCGATCGCCCCGATCACGCCCGCCAGCGCCGCGTAGACATGCCGGATCACGCCGGCCTCAGGCGCCAGAATCACGTACGTCAGCACCACGCCGATGATGCCCACGTCCATGGCGCCAAACAGCGCAAACAGCACGATCTTGCCCCTGGGATCCAGCGGCCGGGGGTCCGGCGCCGGGCGCGGCACCGTGGCGCCTCCGTGGGCGACAAACCCGGCGTCATCAGGCCGGTAAATTTCGGGCAACTGGTCGGGCTTGGGCATCACATAGGGCTTGCTTATGCCCGATGTGTGCCGTTTGGCCTCGGGAACCTGTCGGCCCGAACCTGCTTCCCACGGGGCCAGTTCGTCGCCGGCCATGGGCGGCTCCTTGGTTGGGATGCCTTGCCAGTATACCAGACCCGCCGCAACGGCGCGCTACAGCACCTTTTCCAGCGGCGTGTATTCCATGCCAAAGGCCTCGGCCACGGCCTTGTAGACAATCTTGCCGTCCACGATGTTCAGACCGGTGCGCACTTCGCCAAAGGCCTTGGCGGCGTTCTTCCAACCGTGTCTGGCGATTTCGACGGCAAACCGGCTGGTGGCGTTGGTCAGGGCAAAGGTGCTGGTGCGGCCGACGGCGCCGGGCATGTTGGCCACGCAGTAGTGAACGACGCCGTCTACGATGTAGGTGGGGTTGGCGTGGGTGGTGGGTTTGGCGGTTTCCACACAGCCGCCCTGGTCAATCGCGACGTCCACGATCACGGCGCCCTGCTTCATGTGCTGCAGGTCTTCGCGGCGGATCAGCGACGGGGCCTTGGCGCCCGGAATCAGTACCGCGCCAACGACAAGGTCGGCCTGGCGGATGCATTCGCGGATGTTGTAGGCGTTGCTGTACAGTTCGGTCACGTTGGGCGGCAGAACGTCATCCAGATAGCGCAGACGATCCAGTGAAACATCCAGAATCGTTACGCGCGCGCCAATACCGGCGGCCATCTTGGCCGCGTTGGTGCCGACCACGCCGCCGCCGATAATCACCACATTGCCCGGCTCCACGCCCGGCACGCCGCCCAGCAGAATCCCGCGGCCCTCAGTCGGACGTTCCAGGTATTTGGCGCCTTCCTGGATGCTCATGCGACCGGCGACTTCACTCATTGGTGTCAACAACGGCAGCGTGCGTTTGGCGTCCTCCATCGTCTCGTAGGCGATGGTGACGGCACCGGTCTTGATCATGGCTTCCGTCAACTCGCGCGAAGCCGCGTAGTGAAAGTACGTGTAGACGATCTGGCCCTTGCGGATCAGGCCGTACTCGGCGGGCAGGGGCTCTTTGACCTTTACGATCATGTCGGCCTGGCCGTAGACCTCGGGGGCGCTTGCCACCAGCGTGGCGCCGGCCTTTTCAAAGTCTTCGTCCAGAATGCCGGAACCCAGCCCGGCGCCGGCCTGCACCAGCACTTTGTGGCCGGCCTGGACAAGCGCGTAAACGCCGGCGGGAACCATGCCGACACGGTATTCGTGGTTTTTGATTTCGCGGGGAACGCCGACAATCATTGCCGCTCCAGGTATGGAAAGCGGCAGGGTTATAACACCCGCGCCAGTGGCCGCAATTGGCGCAAAGCCGGGCGTATCGCGCCCGGCCCCGGTCCGTGTTGCCGCAAGAGTTTACGCCATACGCACCTGACCCTCCGGCTGCCAGCGCAGCAGGCGCTCGATGCGCGCCTCCATCGGCGGGTGGGTGCTGAACAGGCTCGCCATGCCGCGGCCGGACAGCGGGTTGACAATGAACATGTGGGCCGTGGCGGGTTCGGTGCGGTGGTCGGGTTCGACCTGTGACACGCCCCAGGCCAGTTTGGAAAGCGCGCTGGCCAGCGGGCGGCCGGTGTCCATCAGGCGCGCCGCGGTTTCGTCGGCGTGAAACTCGCGCGAGCGCGAGATTGCCATCTGGATCAGCATGGCCGCAAAGGGGGCAACGATCATGGCCACCAGTGCGCCCAGCGCCCCCAGCGGGTTGTCGTTGTCGTCACTGCTGCGGCCGCCCAGCATGGTGGTCCACATCAGCATGTTGGCCAGCATCGAAACCGCGCCTGCAAATGTGGCCGCAATCGTGCCAATCAGGATGTCGCGGTTTAGCACGTGGCCGATCTCGTGGGCCAGCACCGCCATCACTTCGTCGCGGTCCAGCAGTTGCAGCAGTCCTTCCGTGACGGCCACGGCGGCATTGGCAGGGTTACGCCCGGTGGCAAAGGCGTTGGGTTGCAGGCCGGGGACAATGTAGACCCGGGGCATCGGAATGGCAGCCCGACGGGCCAATTCTGCCACCATGGCATGCAGTTCGGGCGCTTCCTGGGGGCTGACCTCACGCGCCCGGTACATAGCCAGCACCAGTTTGTCCGACCACCAGTAGCCGGCAAAGTTCATTACCGCCGCAATGCCGAATGCCACCAGCATTCCGCTTTGGCCGCCAATCAGCCAGCCCGTGCCCACGGCCACGCCCGTAAGCAGGGCCATCAACAGCACCGTCTTGAACTGGTTCATGGCATCCTCCTTCGCCGGTCAAACAGGTTCTGGGGCAAACCCATTCCCGAAACCGGCTTGTCTCTCACATGGTGATTCAGCCAATACCGTGCCTAATTGCAGACTCCGCCCGTGCACTTGTGATTCACCGCCCTGCGCACTACATTCCGCCCGCGTTGCTCCAACCCGTAGGAGGCTCCATGGCCGCCAGACAGGCAGTACAGGACAAGCGCAACGAGGCCGTCGAGATGGCCCTGGCTCAGATCGAAAAGAGCCACGGCAAGGGCGCGCTGATGCGCATGGGCGACGCCCCGCCCGTGGACATGGCGTGCATCACGACCGGCAGCCTGAGTTTTGACCTGGCGCTGGGTGGCAAGGGCATCCCGCGCGGGCGAATTGTCGAAATCTACGGCCCCGAAAGCAGCGGCAAGACCACGATTACGCTTCAGATCATTGCCGAAGCCCAGAAGCGCGGCGGCCTGGCGGCGTTCATTGATGCCGAGCACGCGCTGGACCCGGCCTATGCCGAAAAGATCGGCGTGGACGTGAAGAACCTGTATGTGAGCCAGCCCGACAGCGGCGAACAGGCCCTGGACATCGCCGAAACGCTGGTGCGCAGCAATGCCTTTGACATCATCGTGATTGACAGCGTGGCCGCGCTGGTGCCCCGCGCCGAACTGGAAGGCGACATGGGCGACGCCCAGATGGGCAGCCAGGCAAGGTTGATGAGCCAGGCCATGCGCAAGCTGACGGCGGCGGTCAGCCGCGCCAAGACCAGCCTGATCTTTATCAACCAGATACGCATGAAAATCGGCATTGTGTTCGGCAACCCGGAAACAACCACCGGCGGCAACGCGTTGAAGTTTGCGGCCAGCCAGCGCATTGAAGTGCGCAAGGGCAAACCGATCACGGTCAACGAGGAAATGATCGGGCACGAAGTGAACGTCAAGGTGGTCAAGAACAAGATGGCCCCGCCGTTCAAAAAGACGACGCTGGAGATCATCTTCAACGAGGGCGTAAGCAAGCTGGGCGACCTGCTGGAGCTGGCGGCCCAGTGCGGCACAGTCAAGCGCAGTGGCGCCTGGTGGACCTTTGGCAGTGAAAAGCTGGGCCAGGGCAAGGAAAACGCCAAGCAGTTCCTGAAGGATCACGAAGACGTACGCGCCAAAGTGGAACGCGAAACCCGCCAGGCCCTGGGCATGCCCGTGGAACCGGAACGCCGCGCCGAGTAGCGACACCCATGAAGGTTGATCCTAACGAACTGCGCAGACGCTTCCTCGACTTTTTCGTGGCGCGTTTTCGTGAACACGCCGGCTTTGCCGCCGACGACGAAAAGGGTCTGCCCCGGCACACACTGATCCCCAACAACAATGCCACCGGCAGCAGCAGCCTGCAGCCGCCCGATGCCAGCACGCTGTTCACCAGCGCCGGCATGCACCAGTTCAAAGATGATTTTCAAGGCAACCTGGTGCATGGCACGCGCGCGGCCGCGACCGTGCAGAAGTGCATGCGCACGCCGGATCTTGAAAACGTGGGCAAGACCGCGCGCCACCACACGTTTTTTGAGATGCTCGGCTTCTTCAGCTTCGGCGACGGGCTGAAGGGTCCCAACGGCAGCAAAGGCTTCTTCAAGAAGGAAGCGATCCGCTGGATCTGGGATTTCTACACGTTGCCCTGGGACAAAGGCGGCTGCGGTCTGGACACAAGGAAGCTGTATGTCTCGGTCTACGGCGGCGACGAAAAAGGTAACGACCGCGACGAAGAGGCCGCCGGCTACTGGCGCGAAATCCTGGGCAGGATCTGGCCCAAGGACGAAGTCGAAAAGCGCATCTTCTGGCTGGGCGAACACGACAACTTCTGGCCCGCCGGCGCGCCCAGCCAGGGGCCCAACGGCGTGTGCGGCCCGTGCAGCGAAATCTTTTACGATCTGGGCGACGAATACGGCCAGGGCGACGTGGCCACAAACGGCGCGCGCTTCATGGAAATCGGCAACATCGTCTTTACGCAATATGAGCGCAGCGGCCCCGTGCCCGGCAAAGGCACACTCACGCCGCTGCCCGCCAAGAACATTGACTTCGGTGGGGGATTCGAACGTCTGGTGATGGTGCTGGACGGCGCGAAGACCACCCTGGATTCAAGCCTGTTCTTCTCGACTATCGACGTTCTGCGGCGGGATATTCCAGACTTCGAGTCGGCCGGATTGCTGCGCAGTAATTCCCAATCCATCTTTAGCAAAGAGTTTGTGCTCATTGCAAATGGGTGGCATGGAGCTAGCGCCGCAAGGCGTAAAGGTAGGCCCTACTTGGCGCATGAGGACTTTATTGATCTCGAACGCCAGTTACAGGGCGATCCTATTGGTTTTGGTGCTCCGTCGCTGAACCTCTTGCCGCTGGTGTCCGACGATCCGGGCGAATGGGAGCAAATCTTTCAAGACTGCCATGTCCGCGAAAAGCGCATCGCCGATCACATTCGTGCCATCACTTTTGCCATGGCCGATGGCATCCTTCCGTCGAACGAAGGCGCTGGCTATGTCATCCGCCGCATCATCCGTCGCGCTTTCCGCGATGGCATCGCCCTTGGCTTCAACGGTCCGTTTCTGCACAAGCTTGTACCCGTGATCGTTGATGGCTACGGCGAGGCCTACCCGGAACTCAAACGCAACACCGCCGCCGTGGCCGCCACCATCCAGCAGGAAGAGCAGCAGTTCAGCACCACGCTTGAGCGCGGTCTGCAACTGCTGGCCGGCCTGGTCCGCGAACACAAGAAGCGCGACGACAAGACACTCGATGGCAAGGCTGCGTTTGACCTCTACCAGTCCCAGGGTCTGCCGCGCGAAGTGGTGCAGGACGAACTTGCCGCCGAGGGCATGCTGCTGGATCAGCTTGGTTACGACGCCGCCGAAGAAGCCCACCGCCAGGCCAGCAAGGGCACAAAACAGACTGTGGTCTTTGAAAAGGGCTGGTTTGCCGACCTCAAGTCCAAGGCCAAGCCCACGGAGTTTCTGGGTTACGAGACCTGCCACGCCCCGGCCAAAGTTGTGGCGATTTCCCGCGACGGCAAGAGCTTTGACATCATTGAGCAGGGTGACACGGCGGTTGTGGTGCTTGACCGTACCCCATTTTATGCCGAAAGCGGCGGCCAGGTTGGCGACCGCGGTTCACTGGTCGTGGGCGAATCTGTCTTTGAAGTCCAGGACACCAAGAAGCGCGACGATTACTGGCTGCACGAGGGCAAGGTTGTCCACGGCAAGCTGCGCGTTGGTGACAGCGTGACTGCCAACGTGGACGAAACCCGCCGCGACGCGATCCGCCGCAACCACAGCGCCACGCACCTGATGCACGCGGCCCTGCGCAAGGTGCTGGGCGAGCACGTGGTCCAGCGCGGCAGTGAGGTGCGGCCTGACGGTTTGCGGTTTGACTTCAGCCACCCCAAGGCGGTGACGTTCGAGGAACGCCAGCAGATAGAGTCGCTGGTGAACGAACAGATCCGCGTCAATGCGCCGGTCGGCACGGCGGTCATGAGCCCCGAGGAAGCCCAGAGGGCCGGGGCAATGGCCCTGTTTGGCGAAAAATATGGCGACAGGGTGCGCGTGCTGACGATGGGCGGCAACGGTTTCAGCAAAGAACTCTGTGGCGGCACCCACGTCGCCCGTACCGGCGATATCGGTTACTTCCGTATTGTGAGCGAAGGCAGTTCCAGTGCCGGCGTGCGCCGCATTGAGGCCGTTACCGGTGCCGATGCCGTGGCCGTTGCCGCCGAAGAATCCCGCGTGCTGGCCCAGCTGCACGTGCTGACCAAAGCCCAGCCCGGCAAGGTACTGGAGAAGGTTGAGGGTTTGCTCAAGGAGGTTAAAGACCTCAAGGGCAAGGCCAAGTCCGGCGGCGGCGTGGGTGCCGGTGTGCTGGAAACAATTCGCAAAGACGCCGAAAAGGTTGGTGACGCAAGTCTTTATGTGGGCGATGTCGGCGTTGCCGAGGCGCCCGATCTGTTGACAATCAAGGAGTCTTTGGGGCAGGATGCAAAATCGTTCGCGATCTTGCTCGGTTGCCGGGGAGAAGGTCGCGTTTCGTTGCTTTTGGCCTTTTCGAGTGACCTGGTCAGCCGGGGGCTTCACGCCGGAAAAATCGTTGGCGAAATAGCGCGCCTTGTAGACGGCAAGGGCGGGGGTAAACCCGAAGTAGCCCAGGCCGGCGGCAAAAAACCCGAGGCATTGGCCGAGGCTCTGGCGCAGGGGCGCAATCGCCTGCGCGAGATGTTGAAGAACCAGGGCGCCTGAAGCGCCAGAATACGCGGCACAGAAGCGGAGCGGACCATGGCAGTACCGAAAAAGCGTTCTTCCCGCGCGGCGCGCAACCAGCGCCGCTCGCACGACGCCCTGACAATTCCCAAGCTGAGCAAGTGCGCCAAGACCGGGCTGCCCAAGCTGTCGCACCGCGTGTGCGAAGACAGCGGTTATTACGGCAAGTCCAAGCGCGTGTTTGAGGTCGAGGAACGCCTGTAACGGCTATCCCGCGCAAGCCACGTCGCAGCAGCCAGCGGAGAGGACAGCCTATGACCCGGATCGCCATTGATGCCATGGGCGGTGATTTCGCGCCCGGGGTGGTCGTGCGCGCCACGTACCGCATTGCCCAGGAACACAAAGACTGGGTGCTGATCCTTGTCGGCGATGAAGCCGCCGTGAAAAAAGAGCTTTCCGCCTGCGGCGCAAATCTGCCCAACATTGCCGTTGTCCATGCCCCGGAAACCATCGGCATGGACGAACACCCCGTTGAGGCACTCAAGGCCAAGCGCAACGCCGGCCTGCCCATGTGCGTGGGCATGGTTCAGCAGGGCAAGGCCGACGCCGTGATTTCAGCCGGCAACACCGGCGCGCTGGTGGCCGCGGCAACACTGATGCTGCGCAACCTGCCCGGTGTGCGCCGCGCCGGCATCTGCACCAGCCTGCCCAGCATCAAGGGCCGCGTGGCGATCATGGACGTGGGCGCCAACGTGCAGGCCAAGCCCCAGCACCTGGTGCAGTACGGTATGATGGGCGAAATTTTCTACCGCAACGTGCTGGCCGCGCCTGACCAGGCCGTGAAAGTCGGTCTGCTTTCCGTGGGCGGTGAAGAGGGCAAGGGCAACGCCCTGGTGCGCGAAACCCACACACTGCTGACCCAGAGCCCCGTGGATTTCATCGGCAACGTTGAGGGCCACGAGATTTTCGAGGGTCGCGTCGAGGTTGTGGTCTGCGACGGTCTGGTGGGCAACATTGTGCTCAAGACCGCCGAGGGTTTGTCCGACATCCTGATGAAAATCTTCGTCAACAACGCCTCGCGTGCCGAACTGTCCAAGGATCCGCGGTTTGTCGAGGCCTGGAAGACCTTCAACAATGAAATTGACTGGCGCGAAGTGGGCGGCGCGGCGCTGCTGGGTGTCAACGGTGTGGTGGTGATCAGCCACGGCCGCAGCGACGAGCGCGCGATTGCCAGCGGCATCCGCATTGCCGCCGGCTGCGCCAAGAGCCGTATCAATGAAAAGATTGTCGAGGCCCTGAAGAAGGAAGAAGCCGGCGCGGTGCCGAAGTCCTGACGCCCGACCGCCGGACGCACCCGGCAGCCACACGAGGAACCGCAGTGAGCCAGCAGCCCAGCGCCGGCATTCTCAGCATCGGCTCCTACACGCCCCAGCGCGTGGTCACCAACGACGACCTGGCCAAGGTTGTTGACACCAACGACGAGTGGATCTTCCAGCGCACGGGCATCCGCCAGCGCCGCTATGCCCGGCCCGACGAGTTCACCAGCGACATGGCAATTGAGGCGACAAAGGTCGCCCTGCAGCGCGCCGAGCTGACGCCCGACAAGGTTGATTACATCCTGGTCGCCACCGCCAGCCCGGACAACACCTTTCCCAACACCGCCTGCTGGGTGCAGAAGGGGCTGGGCATGGGCGACGTGCCCGCGCTGGACATCAGCACCGCCTGTTCCGGCTTTGTCTACGCGCTGGAACTGGCGGCCAGTCTGGTCAACACCGGTTCGTACAAGACTGTGCTGTGCATCGGCGCGGAAAAACTTTCGGCCATCACCAACTGGACCGACCGCGGGAGCTGCATCCTGTTTGCCGACGGGGCCGGCGCTGCGATTGTGACCCGCACCGACGGGCGCGGGCGCATCATCTGTTCGCGCAACGGCGCGCGCTATGATTACGACGCCCTGAACGTTGCCGCCGGCGGCTCGCGCCAGCCCGCCAGTCACGAAACCGTCGAAAAGAACCTGCACACCATCGCGCTCAAGGGCCGCACGGTCTACAAGTTTGCCGTCCAGAAGTTCGAAGAAATGGCCCGCGAGGCCTGCGAACGCGCCGGCATCAAGCCCGCCGATGTCGCGCTGGTTGTGCCGCACCAGGCCAACGTGAACATCATTGAAAGCGCCATGGAGCGCGTGGGCATTCCCATGAGCCGGGTGGTAATCAACATGGATCGCTACGGCAACACCAGCGCCGCCAGCATCCCGATTGCCTTTGATGAAGCGCTCAAGGATGGCCGTATCAAACGCGGCGATTACATATTGCTGGAGGCTTTCGGCGGCGGCCTGAGCTGGGGCTATAACCTGATTCAGTGGTAACCGGGCAGGCTTTGTCGGGTTGATTCAGCTTTGTGGGCTGATTTTGGATTTTGGATTTGCGATTTTGGATTGACCTCGTGGGTCGCCGAATCGGTCCACAATCCAGAATCGAAAATCTGAAATCCAAAATGGCCAAGACCGCACTTCTTTTTCCCGGACAGGGCGCCCAGTACACGGGCATGGGCAAGGACCTGGCCGAAAAATTCCCGCAGGCCCGCGCCGTGTTCGACCAGGCCGACCGGCTGCTGGACTTTCCCCTGAGCAAAATCTGCTTTGAAGGCCCGGAAAGCGAACTCAACCGCACGGATGTCAGCCAGCCCGCGATTCTGGCCCATTCCTGGGCCGTGGTTGAAGTGCTCAAGACCACCGACAAGGGCCGCGCGCTGCTTGACCGCGGCGCCGTTGCCGCCGGCCTGAGCCTTGGCGAGTATTCGGCGCTGGCGGCGTCGGGCGCGCTGGCCTGGGCCGACGCCTTAAAGCTGGTGCGTGCCCGCGGCCAGTTCATGCAGCAGGCCTGCGACGCAAAGCCAAGCACCATGGCCAGCATTGTCGGGCTGGACGACGCAGCGCTGGAGGCTGCGATCGCGCCCGCGCGCGCGCTGGGCGTGGTGGTTCTGGCCAACTTCAACGCGCCGGGCCAGGTTGCCGTCAGCGGCGAAAGGCCCGCTGTTGAGGAAGCCATGAAACTGGCCAAGGCCGCGGGCGCCAAGCTGACGGTGCCGCTGGCCGTGGCCGGGGCGTTTCACAGCCCGCTGATGGAACCCGCGCGCGAAAAACTGGCCGCGCAGATTGAAATGACGAACTTTGCCTCGCCGCGCATGGGCGTCATCGCCAACGTGGACGCGGCCGAACACCGCGACCCCGCCATGCTCAAGGCCAATCTGGTGCAGCAGTTGACGGCGCCGGTGCTGTGGGCGAAATCTATGCAGAAGCTCGTGGACCAGGGCTTTGACGAATTCATCGAGATCGGGCCGGGCACAGTGTTGGCCGGTCTTCTCAAGCGCGTGGCCAAGTCCGCAACCCGCATCAGCATCGGCAAGGCCGAAGAAGTGGCGGCCGTGGTCTAACAGCAGCCCGAAGCGCCAGCGTGGGTATCAGGAAACTCGGAGCAATCATGGGTTCACTTACCGGCCGTAAAGCACTCATCACCGGCGCGTCGCGCGGCATTGGCCGTGCCATTGCCGAGGCCTTTGCCCGCGAGGGTTGCCGTCTGGCGCTGGTGGCCACCGCGCCTGAACGGCTGGTACAGACCGCCGCGCGCTGCCAGGAACTTTCCGGCGGGCTCGATGTGGACATGTTCGGTCTTGACGTGCGCGACCCCAAGGCCTGCGACGAGGTGATCAAGAAGGTCACCGAGAAGCTGGGCGGCCTGGACATTGTCGTCAACAATGCCGGCGTCACACGCGACAACCTGCTGATGCGCCTGAGTGATGACGACTATAACGCCGTGCTGGACACCAACCTGCGCGGCGCGTTCAACATCACCCGTGCGGCCTCGCGCGCGCTGATGAAGTCCAAGGCCGGGCGGCTGATCAACATTGCCAGCGTCGTGGGTATCACCGGCAACGCGGGTCAAGCCAACTATGCCGCCAGCAAGGGCGGCTTGATCGCGTTCACCAAGAGTGTGGCCAAGGAGCTGGCGGGTCGCGGGGTCACGGCCAACGTGATCGCCCCGGGGTTCATTGAAACGGACATGACTGCCGGCCTGGACCCCAAGGTGAAGGACGGCGCACTGGCGGGTATCCGCCTGGGGCGTTTTGGCAAGCCGGAAGACATCGCCAACGCGGCGCTGTTTCTGGCCGGCGACAGCGGGGCCTACATCACAGCCCAGGTGCTGGTAGTAGACGGCGGGCTGACAGCGTAGGGGCGGGTCAGGGAATCAGGTCAAGGTCAGGGAATCGGATGGGATAGTTCATGCCGGAAACCTATCGGGACTTGATTGTGTGGCAGCGCGCCATGGACTTGGTCGAAGTCATCTATCGTGTCAGCTCTGGATGGCACAGTGACGAACGCTTTGGGCTGACAAGTCAGGTGCGTCGTGCCGCTGTTTCGATCTCCAGCAACATCGCAGAGGGAAACGGAAGACAGACCGCTGGAGAGGGCCTTCAGTTCCTGAGTATCGCCATGGGCAGTCTGTATGAGGTGGAAACGCAGGTATCGCTTGCCCGCCGGCTCAAGATGATTGATGATCGCTCAGAGTCCGGCATTTTGGCCAGAACAGCAGAAATCGGCAGACTGCTTGGCGGATTGATCAAGTCTCGCAAGGTCCGCAAGGCCGATCGCAGTTCCTGACCTTGACCTGAAAACTTGACCTGACCATGGGAAAGACAACCAAACGCCCCACGTCCCGCATCCGCCCCGATCTTCCAGAGGGCGTGCTGTCCCAGCGTGAGGCACTGGAAAAACTCGACCGCATGACCGAGCAGGCCAGGGCCGGCGGCGGTGCGGATCGTGTCGAGAAACAGCACCAGTCCGGCAAACTGACGGCGCGTGAACGCATTGACCTGCTGTGCGACGACGGCAGCTTCGAAGAAATTGACGCCTTTGTGCAGCACAACGTCCACGAGTACGGCCTGCAGGAAAAGAAGTACCTGGGCGACGGCGTGGTCACCGGCGTGGGCAAGGTCTACGGCCGCCCGGTGTACGTGTTCGCGCAGGACTTCACAGTGTTCGGCGGGTCGCTGGGCGAACGCTACGGCCAGAAGATCGTCAAGATCATGGACCAGGCCGCCAAGAACGGCTGCCCGATCATCGGTTTCAATGACAGCGGCGGGGCGCGCATCCAGGAAGGCGTGGCCAGCCTTGGTGCCTATGCCGATATCTTTTTGCGCAACACGCTCAGCAGCGGCGTGATCCCGCAGATCAGCGCCATCATGGGGCCTTGCGCCGGCGGCGCGGTGTACAGCCCCGCGATCACGGACTTTGTGTTCATGGTCGAGGGCTCCAGCCACATGTTCGTGACCGGCCCACAAGTGATCAAAAGCGTCACCCACGAAGAAATCAGCATGGACGGCCTGGGCGGCGCGTCCGTGCACGGCGAAATCAGCGGCGTCAGCCACTTCACCCACGACTCCGAGCCCGAAAGCATCGCGGCGATCAAGAAGCTGCTGAGCTTCCTGCCTCAGAACAACCTCGAGCCGCCGCCGTTCATTGAGCCTGACGACGACCCCAACCGCGAAGACGAACGGCTGGACCGCATCATCCCCGATCACCCGGAAAAGCCGTACAACATGCTGGATGTGATCGAGACAATCGTGGACGACGGCGACTTTTTTGAAGTTCACAAGAACTACGCCCAGAACCTGATTGTCGGTTTTGCCCGTCTGGGCGGCCACAGCGTTGGCATCGTTGCCCAGCAGCCTGCTGTTCTGGCGGGCTGTCTGGACATCAACTCAAGCCTCAAGGGCGCGCGCTTTGTGCGCTTCTGCGACGCTTTCAATATCCCGCTGGTTACGTTCGAAGACGTGCCCGGTTTTCTGCCTGGTGTGAACCAGGAACACGGCGGCATCATCAAGCACGGCGCCAAGCTGCTTTATGCGTATTGTGAAGCCACCGTGCCCAAGCTTTGCGTGATCACGCGCAAGGCCTACGGCGGGGCCTATTGCGTCATGAGCAGCAAGCACATCCGCAGCGACGTGAACTATGCCTGGCCCACGGCCGAAATCGCCGTGATGGGCGCCGAGGGCGCGGTGAACATCCTGTACGGCAAGGAAATCGCGGCGGCCAAAGACCCCGACACGCGCCGTCAACTGGTTGCCGATTACCGCGAACGGTTCAGCAACCCCTACGATGCCGCGGCGCGCGGGTACATTGATGCCGTGATCCGGCCGCGCGAAACGCGCAAGAAGCTGATCCGCGCGCTTGAGGTCACGCGCCACAAGCGCGACACCAACCCGCCCCGCAAACACGGGAACATCCCGCTATGAAGACGTGCCGGCTTGCTGTTCTGGCGCTGGTTTTCGCAGCCTGCACGGCTGACCCGGCGGCCAACTGGAACGAAGACCAGCGCGCCGTGCACGCGACCATGCTGGCCTGGTCAGGCGCCGCCAGCCGTGGCGACAGCGCCGCCATGTGGGATATGCTTACGCCCGATTCGCAGGACTGGTTTCTGCGCGAACTGACTGGCCGTGGCGGCGTGCAGGAAACCGTGCGCCAGCTTCGGGCCGCGCTGGAACCGGGCAGTCTGGCCCCGCCCACAGAGCAGGAGCGTGTGCGCAAGGTGCTGGCGACCCTGCCGGAAAAGCCTGAAACCATGACCGCCAGGGACTACTACCAGTGGCGAATCAGGTCCGACCTGGTGCCTGAAAAGACCGCCCGCACGGCCCAGCTTTTTGCCAAAACCAACATCCGCGACATTTCCGTGATTGGCGAGAAGGCCACCGTGGTGCTGGTTTCGGGCGACCCTGACCGGTACAGCTTCAAGAAAGTGGGTGGGGACTGGAAATTTGACCTTCCGCCTAGCATCCTGCGCGCCCTTGAGACGGTTCGCCGGCAGGAGTCCGGCGAAGAATAGAACAAGTCGCTCACGCAATTTGGGCTTTTGGTACAACGAAAGGCGGGAAACGTGAAGACCCTCTTGAAGACCGTGCCGTTGCTGGCACTGATTTTTGCGCTTTCGAGCTGTGGCGGCGGAAGCGGTGGAACTGTGGATCCCAAGGAAATCGGGGATGCAGCAGTCAAGAAGATCACTTCGATGGATTTTGACAGTCTGGATTCCCTGATGGATCAGGATATTGATGTTGGTGCTGCCAAGGAAATCCGCGATTGGCGCATCAAGGAAGGCTACGACCGCTGGAAGGACTACAAGAAGCGCCTTGAGGGTGATGGTGGCATGGACCCCAAGAGCAAGTCCGGCATTGACAGCGAAGACAAGTGGAAGGAAATGACCTGGGGCAAGCGCACGGGTCTGGATATGGGCCTCTACCGCCTGTACGCCAACGACGACGTGGAGAAGCGCCTGAAGGAAATGAAGTGGGCCCGCGTCGGAACCGAGCAGAAGCTGGCGGTGGAAGGTCAGGGCTCTGCCACGATCGTCTACGTGAACGGCTACCAGGACATGATTGAGGTCAAGTGTGTGCGCAAAAACGGCCTGTGGTATCTGTCCAGCGTGGAAGTTCAGATGAGCAAGGAAGTTCCCAAGAAGCCCAAGGACGACTAGTTCGTTTCTATAACAGAAGGGCGCGCCTGAGGGCGCGCCCTTTGCATTTTGCGGGGCCGCCCATAAAGTCCCCGGCCATGCTCAAGAAGGTGCTGATTGCCAACCGTGGCGAAATCGCCCTGCGCGTGATCCGCGCCTGCAAAAAACTGGGCGTTGCCAGCGTGGCCGTCTACAGTGACGCCGACGCGCACCTGCCCTTTGTGCGCAACGCCGACGAAAGCCACTATCTTGGCCCGTCCGTGGCCGCTGAAAGCTACCTGAACATCGGCCGCATCATTGAACTGGCCAAACGCCACGGCTGCGACGGCATCCACCCCGGCTATGGCTTTCTCAGTGAAAACGCGGCCTTTGCCCGCGCCTGCGAAGAAGCCGGCATCACTTTTATTGGCCCCGACAGTGGCGCGATTGACCGGCTGGGCGACAAACGCCACGCCAAAGACGTGGCTGAAAAGGCCGGCGTGCCTGTCACACCCTGGATCCAGTGCGCCGGCACCGCCGATACCGCCACCGTGGCCGCGATCAGCAGAATCGGCTTTCCGGTCATTATCAAGCCCGCCGCCGGTGGCGGCGGCAAGGGCATGCACAAGGTGACGGCCGCCGACCAGTTGGCCGAACTTCTG
This sequence comes from Planctomycetota bacterium, assembly GCA_015075515.1. Lineage (GTDB taxonomy): Bacteria > Planctomycetota > UBA8742 > UBA2392 > UBA2392 > H3-PLA7. The sequence continues at coordinate 56,458 of JABTUE010000003.1, read as the reverse complement.
CCCAAAGCCGCGCGCGAGGCCAAAGCCGGCTTCGGCGACGACGCGCTGCTGGTGGAAAAGTTTCTGGATGGCCCCAAACACATTGAGGTCCAGATTCTGGCCGACAGGCACGGCACGGTGCTGCACCTGTTTGAGCGCGAGTGTTCGCTTCAGCGCCGTCACCAGAAGCTGCTTGAGGAAACCCCCAGCCCCAGCCTGACACCCGACCAGCGCGCCGCCATCTGTGCCGACGCCGTGCGCATTGCCAGGACCGCCGGCTACAGCAACGCCGGAACCTGCGAGTTCCTGTTCGATGCCCAGGCCGGCAAGTGGTACTTCTGCGAAGTCAACACGCGGCTTCAGGTCGAGCACCCGGTGACCGAACAGGTGACGGGCGTGGATCTGGTCGAATGGCAGTTGCGCATTGCCGCCGGCGAAAAGCTGACATTGAAACAGCAAGAGCTGAAGCAGACCGGCCACGCGATTGAACTGCGCATCAACAGCGAAGACCCCTTTGCCGGCTTCATGCCCAGCCTGGGGTACATCGAGGCCTTTGAGCCGCCCACGGGCGAGGGCATCCGCGTGGACGCCGGCTATGCCGCCGGCGACAGCGTGACACAGTTCTATGACAGTCTGATTGCCAAACTGATCGTGCACGCGCCTGATCGCGCCGCCGCCGCCGACCGCGCCGTCGCGGCACTGCGCGAGTTCATGGTTGTCGGCGTGGCCACGACGATTCCGTTTCATATCGCGCTGCTGCGGCACCCCGATGTGCGGGCGGGCAGGTTCAACATCCGCTGGGTCGAGGAACACCTGGCAGAACTGGCGCGGCGCGACGACGCCCAGGCCGCGGCGGTGCTGGCGGCGCTGATGGAATACCGGCACCTGCAGAAAGTGCGTACCGCGCAAAGCCGCGCGGGCGAGCTGCATTTTGACCCCTGGAGTTCCAGTTCATTGCCGAGGCTGCGTTGAGATGCGTTAGTGGTCGTGAACGGCAGTGGGGCAGGATAGCCAGTTCAAGGTGAATGTCCGTTCATCGTTGACCGTGAACCATAGACCTGCAGTGCAACCATGGAATACGAAGTCACAGTGGATGGCCGCAAGTTCCGGGTGCGCTTCTTTGAGCGCGCCGGCGAGCTGTTTGTCGAGCACGAGGGCGGCACCTTTCCCGTGCGCGCCGACACGCCCCTGCGCAGCAAGATCCAGAAGGCCCAGGTCAACGGCGGCGCGCGCCGTTTCGGCTATCACCGTACCAAGGAGGGCGTCCAGATTGTGCTCGACGGCGCGATCTACGAGGCCGCGGTGGCTGAACTGCAGCATGTACGCCTGGCCGCGCTGTCGGGCCGTCGGCGTGGCGGCGGCAACCTGGATGTCAAGGCGCCCATGCCCGGCATGGTTGTGGCACTGAAGGTCAAGATCGGCGACATCGTCAAGAAGAACCAGAGCCTTCTGGGCCTGCACGCCATGAAGCTGGAAAACGACATCCGCAGCCCGCGCGACGGTGTGGTGCTTGAAATCGCCGTCAAGGCCGGCGACGTGCTGGAAAAGGGCGCGCTTATGGTCAGGCTGGGTCCGCCGCTGGAGTCCGGTCCATGAGCTCGCTGCAAGACGAGTACATCCGCTGGCTGGAGGGTCCGCGCGCGAAGTTCGTGGCCAAAACCCCCGAACGCCGCCAGAAGTTCGAAACCACCAGCGGCTGCGAGTTTCCGCCGCTTGCCATTCCCGCCGGCCTTGGCCCCCAGGCCGAAACCGAGTACCGGGACAGACTGGGTTTTCCCGGCGAGTACCCCTTTACCCGCGGCGTGTATCCCAGCATGTACCGCGGCCGGTTCTGGACCATGCGCCAGTACGCCGGCTTTGCCAGCCCCGAGGAAAGCAACCGCCGTTACCGTTTTCTGCTGCAGCAGGGCGTAACCGGCCTCAGCGTCGCCTTTGACCTGCCCACCCAGATCGGCTACGACAGCGACCATGCGATGGCCCAGGGCGAAGTGGGCAAGGTCGGCGTGCCAATCTGCAGCACTGCCGACATGGCCGTGCTGCTGGACGGTATCCCGCTGGACCAGGTCAGCACCAGCATGACCATCAACTCCAGCGCGGCCTGCCTTCTGGCGCTGTACCTGATTCAGGCCGACAAACAGGGCGTAAGCTGGCAAAAGCTGCGCGGCACGGTGCAGAACGACCTGCTGAAGGAGTTTGTCGCGCGCGGCACCTACATCTACCCGCCGCGCGCCAGCCTGCGCCTGACCACAGACATCATTGAGTTCTGCAGCAACGAAGTTCCCAACTTCAACGCCATCAGCATCAGCGGCTATCACATCCGCGAGGCCGGCAGCACCGCCGCCCAGGAAATCGCGTTCACCCTGGCCAACGGCCTTGAATACGTGAAACAGGCCGTGGCGCGCAAACTGGATGTAAACCACTTCGGGCGCAACCTGAGCTTTTTCTTCAACGGCCACAACAACCTGCTGGAAGAAGTGGCCAAGTTCCGCGCCGCGCGCCGCCTGTGGGCGCGCCTGATGAAGGAACGTTTCGGCGCCAGTGACAAGGCCGCGCTGCAGTTGCGCTTTCACACCCAGACCGCCGGCAGCACCCTGACCGCCCAGCAGCCCGAAAACAACATCGTGCGCACGGCGGTGCAGGCGATTGCGGCGGTGCTGGGGGGCACGCAAAGCCTGCACACCAACAGCTTTGACGAGGCGCTGGCACTGCCCACGGAAAAGTCGGTCGAGATCGCCCTGCGCACGCAGCAGATACTGGCCTATGAAAGCGGCATTGCCGACACGCCCGACCCGTTGGGCGGCAGCTGGCTGGTTGAAAAGCTGACCGACGAACTCGAGCAGAAGGCCCAGGCGCTGATTGCCCGCGTGGACGAGCTGGGCGGCGCCGTGGGCGCGATTGAGGCCCGCTTCATGCAGGGCGAAATTGCCCGCGCGGCCCTGGCGTACCAGCGCGCCGTGGAAAAGGGCGACGCGGTGGTGGTGGGGGTGAACAAGTTCCAGTCCGAGACCCAGGCCCAGCCCGAACTGCAGAAGATTGACCAGCTTGCCGTGGAACGGCAGATGCGGCGCCTGGCCGAATTCAAATCGGGGCGCGACGCGGCCGCCGTCGGCGCGGCCCTGGCAGGGTTGAAGGAAGCCGCCAAAGGTGACTCAAACCTCATGCCGCATATCCTGGCGGCGCTGCGTTCGCAGGCGACACTGGGCGAAGTTTGCGATACCATGCGCGCGGTGTTCGGCGAGCACCGCGACGGTTAAAGCATTCACACAGGGCAATCACCACATGTCAGCCGGGAACACGCAACGCAGAAAGCGCGGCACGGATCGCCGCACCGCCAAGGTTGACCGGCGCGAAGCGCCGGTCAACGCCACAGTCGAAATCTCTACCAGCACCGAGCGCAAGCAACTGCTCGATACCTGCAGCCAGATCGGCGCGCTGATCATCGGCCAGCGCTTTGACCGCATGGCCCAGGGCGTTGAGGTGCTGCAGAAACAGGCCAGCGGGCTTCTGCTCAAGCAGCATCTTGAGGTCTGGTTGCCGCGCTTTGAGGAACACTACAACGCGCTGGAAAAGGTCGTCGGCAAGAATCTTGAAATCAACCAGCAGAACCTGGTCAATGAACTCAAGGCCAAAGCCAAGGCCGCCGGGTATGCCACGATGAAAGACTTTCTGACCAAGGTGATTCTGCCCGTGGTCAGCTACCACGGGTTGCTGCTGCACCTGAACAACAACGCCGGGGTGGCCTTGCCGGCCAACGTGCGCGAACAGGTGATCCAGCGCATGAACGCGATCAACAAGGTGCTGGGCGGAACCTGCGCCGCCATGTTCCTGCAGGAATCCATGGGCCTGGGCTAGGCGTTATGGCCCGGAGGCAGCATGCGCCTGGATCACATCGGATTGGCAGTCAAATCCATCGCCGAGGCCCGCAAGTTCTATGAAAACGGGCTTGGGCTGGGTTCCGAACCGCACATGGAAGAGGTCGCCGGCGAAAAGGTGCGGGCGCTGAAGGTGATCGCGCCGCCGGGCGTGCACATAGAGCTGCTGGAGCCCACGTCGCCCGATTCGCCGATTGCCAAATTCATCGAAAAACGCGGCGAGGGCATGCACCACCTGAGCTATGCCGTAGACGACATTGCCGCGGCCACGCGCCGCATGATTGAGAAAGGCTACAGCCCGCTTTGGGAACAACCCAGGCCGGGTGCGGGCGGCTGTCTGGTGAATTTCTTTCACCCCCGGCAGGCCCACGGGGTCTTGACAGAGCTTTCGCAGCCGCCTAAGTAGTCGCCCCGCAGACGCTTGCGGGGCAAATTAGGCGCGGCTAAACTGCCGGCCCAACACACCACAGGGTGTGGTGGCTTAGCCCGATACAGCAAGCTGAACTGATTGCAAGGAGAGCCGCGTGCCCACTCGGGAAGAAATTGAAGAGTCCGTGATTCAGATCGTTTGCGACCAGATGGGCGTCAGCCGCGACAAGGTGACGCTTGAGACTTCGTTCGTGAACGATCTCGGCGCTGACAGCCTGGACACCGTCGAGCTGGTGATGGAGTTCGAGGACGAGTTCGAACTTACCATCCCCGACGAAGACGCCGAAAAGATCCAGACCGTCGGTGACGCGGTCAAGTACATCGAAGACAAGACGGCCAGCAAGGCCTAGGCTGTCGCGACGCTAACGGGCAAGCAGCGACGCGCCTTGTTCACGGCGCCGGTTGCTTGCCCGGACTGTTTGCGCAAGGCCGCGCGGACCGCCGGGGCGGGCGCATAGTCAGGACCAAGGCATGAGCACACCTGCACGTCGTCGAGTCGTGATTACCGGTCTGGGCGTAATCTGCCCGCTGGGCAACGACGTTGCCACGTTCTGGAACCGCGCGATCAAGGGCGAGAACGGCATCGAGCGCTGCGAAGATTTTGTCGCCGCCCAGCTCACCACCACCATTGCCGGCCGCATCAAGGGTTTTGACGCCGCTGCTGCATTTGGCGACCGCAAGTACGCCCGCCAGACCGACCCGTTTGTCCACTACGCCGTCTATGCCGCCGAGCAGGCCATCCGCAACGCCGGCCTGGAACTGGACAAGCTGGACCGCAATCGTGTGGGCTGCATCATCGGTTCGGGTATTGGCGGGCTGGAAGAAATCCAGGAAGGCAACCGCATCCTGCTCGAGCGCGGGCCGGGGCGCATCAATCCGTTCTTTATCCCCAAGCTGATGCTGAACGCCGCCGCCGGCAACGTGGCGATCCGGTTCGGCCTCAAGGGCCCCAACTTTGCCACCGCCAGCGCCTGCGCCGCGGCCAATCACGCGCTGGGCGCGGCCTTCCGCACCATCCAGTACGGCGATGCCGAGGTCATGGTTTGTGGCGGCACCGAAGCCGCGGTCACGGTGCTGGGTATGGCAGGTTTCTGTTCGGCCCGCGCCATGAGCCAGCGCAACGACGACCCGGCCCACGCCAGCCGGCCCTTTGACAAGGAACGCGACGGCTTTGTGATGGGCGAAGGCGCCGGGATCGCGATTTTCGAAGAGCTCGAGCACGCCCGCCGGCGCGGCGCCAACATCATCTGCGAGGTGGTGGGTTTTGGCGCCACCGACGACGCGTTTCACATGACCAGCCCCAGCGAAGACGGCGAAGGCGCCGTGCGCAGCATGGAACTCGCCCTGCGCGACGCCGGCCTGAAGCCCGAAGACGTCACGTACATCAACGCCCACGGCACCAGCACCGAATACAACGACAAGACGGAAACACTGGCGATCAAAAAGCTGTTCGGCGCCCACGCCCGCAAGCTGATGGTCAGCAGCACCAAGTCCATGGTCGGGCACCTGCTGGGGGCTTCCGGCGCCGTTGAGCTGGTGGTGACGGCGCTGGCGATCCAGAACGACCTGGTGCCGCCCACGCGCAACCTGACCGTGCCCGACCCGGAGTGCGACCTGGACTACGTCCCGCACGAGGGCCGCAGCGCGCGGGTAAGCGCCGCCATCAGCAACTCGTTTGGTTTTGGCGGCCACAACGCCACGATCGCGCTGTCCAAACTGCGTTAGCCCGCCCCGGTGGCCCCTGTAACGCTCGCCCGGTCGCACTAGACTGGGTCCGGAGACGCCCATGCGCCGGACATGCACGCTGGTTCTGGTTTTGCTGGCCGCGGCCGTTGCCGGTTGCAGCAACCCGCGCCATTACTTCAGCCTTGAGGAATGGGGCGACGGCTGGAAACTCAAGGTCGAGGAAAAGGACAGCTCGTTTCGCGCAAGCTGGGTCAAGGGCGACAGGCGCAGCGTCAAGCTGGTGAATTACCACGACGCGCCCAACGGCGAATTCATCATTGTCAACACGCTGTACCTTGAAGTGGACGCGCAGGGCAAGGTTACCAACGGCCGGCTGAAGCGTTTCACCACCCCCGATTTTTCACGTCGCGCGCGCTACGAAGGCGGCGCCAAGTGGTGGCGTGTGCTGCGCGGAAGCTGCGTGCTGGATGCCCAGGGCAACGGCGAGGTGGACGTTGCCTGCGAGGGCAAATACGAATTTGCGGGCAAGGTTGTGCCCGACAAGGAAACGAAGGTGATCAAACCCGAGTAAGTCATGGCCAAACGCGGCATACCGTTTGTGAAGATGGAAGGTATCGGCAACGACTACGTCTATGTGGACGCGCGCAAGACCGTGCCCAAAAACCTGAACAGGCTGGCCCGCGAAATCAGCGACCGGCACTTCGGCGTGGGCAGCGACGGGTTGATTCTGATACGTGGCAGCAGGCTCAAGGGCGTGCGCCACCGCATGCAGATGTTCAACAGCGACGGCAGCGAATCCGAAATGTGCGGTAACGGCCTGCGCTGCGTGGCCAAGTACCTGTTCGACCGCAAGCTGGAGCGCGATACTGAATTTCCGATTGAAACCGGCGCGGGTGTGCTGACCGTGCGGGTTACACCGAAAAAGGGCACCCACATTGCCCACAAGATCCGCGTGAACATGGGCAAGCCGCGCCTGACCCGGGCCGAGATTCCCATGACCGGCGAGCCCGGCGCCCGCTGTATTGACGAACCCTTTGAAGTCGGCGGCCGGCAGTTCCGCATCACCTGCGTTTCAATGGGCAACCCGCATTGCGTGATTTTTCTGGACCAGCCCGCCGACGACAGGCTGGTACATGGCATCGGCCCGCTGATTGAGAACCACCCGATGTTCCCGCGCCGCACCAACGTCGAATTTGTCTGGCGGGAAAACGACAAACTGCTGCACCAGCGCACCTGGGAACGCGGCGCCGGCGAAACCCTGGCCTGCGGCACAGGCGCCAGCGCGGTGTGCGCGGCGGCGGTGCTCAACGGTCTGGCCGGCCGCAAGGTACGCATCAAACTGCTGGGCGGCGAACTCGAAATGGAATGGAACGAACAGGACGGCTGCGTCTATAAGACCGGCCCCGCCCGTGAAATCTGCACCGGGGTGTGGCCCGCATGAACTGGCTGGCCGTCAGTCTTGGCGAGGGCGCCGGAACAAAACTGGTGGCGGGCATGATTGCCTGGTTCCTCCAGATGGGGTTTCATGAGGGCGGACACGCCTACGCGGCCTACTGGCTGGGGGATCCCACGGCCCACCATCTTGGCAAGCGCACGGTCAATCCGTTTCGGCATGTCAACTGGAACGATCCGTTTTCTGTCATCAGCAGCGTCGTGATGCCCGCGGTGACGGTTTTGACCCTGGGTTTTCCGCTGGGCATGGCCTGGGTTCCGGTCAATCCGTCCAACTTCCGGCATCCGTTGCGTGACCACGCGATTGTGGCATTTGCGGGGCCTGCCGGCGGTTTTGTCGTGGCCGCGATCGTTCTGGCGCTGTACCTGGTTCTGTTTCCGCTGATGGCGCGGCTGGGGGCACAACCGGCGCAGTTGCTGCAGTTGTTGTTTGTGATGACCTACCTTACCGCGATTGTCTACAGCGTGTTTAACCTGGTGCCGATTCCGCCGCTGGACGGCAGCAACATCCTGTACTACCTGGGCAATGAAAATTTGCGCGCGCTGATGGATCGAATCCGGCCGTTTGGTTTCTTCATCATTATTGTGGTGTTCTGGATCTTCAACGGCGGCGTGATTTTGGAACCGGCGATCCGGGCGCTTTTGTGGCCGTTGATTCATCTGCCCGGTGAAATCTGGGGGGGCTGATCATGGTCGAACCGCGCGTTGCCACCTCTGTTTACACCGGGCCGCTGGATCTGCTGTTGTATCTGTGCCGCCGGGCCGAAGTGGACATCTACGACCTGCCGGTGGCCGAAATCGCCGAACAGTACGTGCACGAGCTCGAACAGATGCAGGTGCTGGATCTCGAGTACGCCGGCGAGTTTCTCACCATGGCCGCCAACCTGCTCAAGCTCAAAAGCGACCTGGTCGTCGCGCGCAGCGAGCAACAGCAGCAGGCCGAGGCCGAACGTTCGCGTCTGGTCAAGCAGTTGCTCGAATACAAGCGCATCCGCGACCTGGCGGCGCTGCTGGGCGAGGCCTGGGAACGCCAGAGCCGGCGCCACGGCCGCCCAGGCGGGCTGCTGGGAGGCGACGCGCCTGAAACCGACAACGACACATATCTGGAAAACATCACCGCGATAGACCTGTACCGTGTGTACCACCGCCTGTACGGCGAAATTGCCGCGCCCCGGCCGCATCTGATTGAGCTTGAGGGCCGACCGGTGCGCTATTACGTGGACCTGATTCTGGCCCAGTTGCAACAGACCGGCAAAGTGGATTTTTCGAAGCTGGTGGGCCCTAAACGGGAAAAGGCCGACGTGATCGGCAATTTTCTGGCGCTACTGGAGATGGTCAAACAGCGCAGCATTTCCATCGAGCAGCGCGACGACGGCGAAATCGTAATTGGCCCGCCGCCGGTTGAAGACCAGCCGGGTGTCTAGCCCCGCTTGCCGGATTCTCGGAATCACGCCCCGCCAGTGCCTGTTGTGACCTGCACAACACATTGACGCGAGGATCGGCATGGAAGCCAAACGCCAGGACCTGACCAACTCGCTGGGCCTGCTGGTGCTGCGCCTGGGCGCGGGTGCCTACATGATGACCCACGGCTGGGGCAAGGTGGGCATGGTGTTTCGTGGCGAGTTCATGGAAAAATTCGACCCGATCGGCCTGGGCCCGCATCTGAGCCTGATCGGCGCGGCCACGGGCGAGTTTCTGTGCGCGCTGCTGGTGCTGGTCGGCGCCGGCACACGCTTTGCCGCGGGTGTGGTGGTGTTCACAATGCTGATTGCGGCTTTTGTGATTCATGGCAGTGACCCCTGGACCATGGGTGGTGGGGCCAGCAAGCAGCCGGCGCTGATGTTTGCGATCATGTTCGCGACACTGATCTTCACCGGCGCGGGCAAGTTCAGCGTGGACGGCCTGATCTGGCCCGTCTGGCGGGCGCGGCGCGCCGCCAGGAAGTGATGAACTGACAGAAAGCATGAGGTTCCATGCCAGAGTTCGCTGCGCGTTGCTTTGCAGCCGTACTTGTGCTGGTTCACCTGGGCCTTGGCGTCTGGGCTGGCCTGGGGTTTGCGGAACTCGGCATGGCGGAGACGCCGTGGCCGAGGCTCAGCAATCCCTTGTTTTCGCCGGCCATGCTGACGCTGCAATGGACGTTGATCGCGACAGCCGCGGTGTGTTTCGTTGTTGGTTACTTTGCGCGCTGGAAACGACTGCCGGTGGCGATGGCGGTAATCTACGGTCTCATGGCGCTGACTTGCGCGTATCAGACGCTGTTTATTCTGACGGCGCCAACGCGCTTTCTGTTCATCGCCATTGAATATCTGGAGTACGCGGTGATCCTGGCTTTTCTCTTTCGTTCAGACTTTGCGCGACGGCGTTTCTCGATGTCCGCATAACCACCCGATGCCCGTGGCGTTGTCAGTCCGTGCCCGCGCTATTTGCCGGCGGCCGGCGGCATGGCACCGCTGCGGCTGGCGGCGCTGCTGCTGCGAACGTCGTCAATCACGATGAAACAGGTGTTGTCCAGTTCACGCGCCAGTTTGGGCAGTTGCTGGGCCTTTTTGCGCGGCACGTGAATGAACAGAATCTGGATCGGCCCGTCGCGGCCCTTGCCCTCCATCTGGGTCACGCGGTAGCCGCGGGTACGAAGCTCGGACGCCAGGGAATCGCCGTGGTGTGTGAACACGCGCACCACCTGTTCGCCGCGGGCAAAGAACTGTTCGGCGGTGATGCCCAGAAACGTGCCCGAGGCAAAGCCTATGGCGTAGGCCACGGCATACACCGGGTTGTTGATCTTCTGCACCACGCCCGCGACCACGAACACCCAGATCAGCGCCTCGAAGAACGCGATGATCCAGGCTGACTTTTTGCGCCCGGCGGCGGTGTTGGACATGCGCAGCACCGCCAGTGACATGTCAAACATGCGCGCCAGGGCAATCAGCGCCGCGCCGCCCAGAGCGTCCCACGAGAAATCCCAGGCTTCCAGAGAGATGGCCATTACGCGCGAACTTACTCGCGTTCGACTTTCTGCGCCAGCGCGTGTGCCTGTTCGGATTCGCTTTGCGCTTCGGGGCCGATCGCCAGCACCAGCAGGTCGGTGTAGGGTTTTTCATAGGCCGGCATGGCGTCGAACACGGCCTCGCGGCAGGCTTCTTCCATGCTGCTTTCGGCGTCACCGGTGGTGTCCAGTTCAGCGTCGCGGTTGGTTTTCAGCTGGTGGTCCACCACGGCTTCGTCAAACCAGCCATGCAGCTTTTCGGTGAACTTGCCGGCGCGCAAGGTGGCAAAGCCGCAGCCGCCCTCGAGCAGGCGTTTGGCCAGCGCCTTGACCGCGGCGCGTTCGGGTCTGCCCGACCACAGCACCAGCGCGCCAAAGGGGGCCGGAGGCACGTACTCAAGCTTCGCGTCGGGTTTATTGAGCACGAGCGTGGTGATTTTGCGGCCGTTGGTGGCAGTGCCGGAGAGCATGGCCTAGGCCTCAAGGATCTCGAATGTCCAGCGTTTGACGACAATGCGCAGGCTTTTCGTGAGCAGGGGCGAGCCGATGAAGTCTTTGGGGTCGACGGGCATAGGCATGGAGCGCGGCGGGAGTGTTCTGGTGTTGGTCGCGGCCATGCGTCCATTCTATCGGGTCCAGAGTCGGTTGCCACACGCCGTGGCGCGGTCATGCCGACCGCGCCACCGGTCCGCGGGATGCCTGCGCCGTGGCTACCCGTCAAATCCCGCCTGCGGGTAGCGCTTCGTTAAATAATCAATGTCGTAGTATTTCTTTTCCTGCTCGGGCGTCAGGATGCCGTGTTCGCGGATCAACTGCTTGGGCGTTTTGCCTGTGGTCAGGGTTTCCTTGGCAATCTTGGCCGCGTTGGCGTAGCCGATGATCGGGTTGAGCACGGTCACGAGCGCCTGGCTGGTCTCAAAGTAGTTCTGGCAACGCTCGGCGTTCAGGGTGCAGCCCAGCACGCTGTCTTCGGCAAACTTGGGCAGGAAATTCGCCAGCCAGTTCATGCTCCAGAGCGTCGTGCAGCACATGGTCGGCATCATGACGTTGAGGTCAAGCTGGCCCGCCATCGCGCACAGGTAAACCGTGTGGTCGTTGCCCAGCACCTGATAGAGCAACTGGTTCATGCATTCGGGGTTACTGGGGTTGATCTTGCCCGGCATGATGCTTGACCCCGGCTGCACGGGTTTCAACCGGAACTCATCAAGCCCCGTGGTGGGGCCGCAGCTCAACAGGCGGATGTCGTTGGTGATGCGCGTAAGCTCCACGGCGGCTGTGCGAATGGCACCGCTGAAGTGCAGAAACGCCCAGCGCGAGTTCACGGCCTCAAAGGGGTCCTCCGGCTCGCGCACCGGCAAGCCGGTGAACTTGCGCAGGTAATCATAGGCCACGGGCCGGTAGCCGTCGGCGGTGTTCAGGCCGCTGCCGATCGCGCTGCCACCCAGCGCGAGTTCAAGCAATTTGTCGGCGGCCTCTTTCAGTGTCTGGCGCACATGGCGGATGCAGTTGCGCCAGCTCATGAACTCCTGGCCCAGCGTGATCGGCACGGCATCCTGCAGGTGCGTGCGGCCGCTTTTGATCACGCGCGCCCATTCGCGCCCCTTCTTTTCGCAGGCGTCCTGCACGGCCTTCAGGCCGGCATCCAGCCTCGGAAAGGCCAGCAGCGCGCTGAGGTGCAGCACCGTGGGAAAGGTGTCGTTGGTGCTCTGGCCGTAGTTGACGTGGTCGTTGGGGTTGATTTTCAGTTCCTGGCCCCCGCCCGCCGCAATCTGCATGCCGCGCGTGGCCAGCACCTCGTTGGCGTTCATGTTGATGCTGGTGCCGGCGCCGGCCTGGAAGACATCAACGACGAACTCCTTGTTGTGCTTGCCCTCGATCATTTCGTCGGCGGCGCGGGCGATGGCGTCGGCGATTTTTGGGTCAAGGGCCTTGACGTCGCGGTTGGCCAGGGCGCAGGCCTTTTTCAGGTATCCATAGGCGCGAATCAGGTCGGGCAGGCTGCTGCCGGTCATGCCCGAGACCGGAAAGTTGGCAACGGCGCGCGCGGTGCTGGCGCCCCACAGGGCGTGTTTGGGCACCTGCATTTCGCCCATGGAGTCTTTTTCAATGCGGTATTCGGTCATGGTTGTCTCCGGTCGCGGGTCAGAACGCCCGGACAATAGCGAGCCTGCCGAAGGTTTGCCAAGTCATGTTGCCGGGCGGATTTCGGCCACGGCCTCGATCTCAATCTTCATGCCCGGCAAGGCCAGTTCTTTCACGCCCACGCAGGTGCGCGCGGGCATGGGCGGCCGGAAGAACTGCTTGTAGACGGCGTTCATGGCGCCGTAGTCGCGCATGTCGGTCAGATACACGGTGACCTTCAGACAGGTGTCAAAATTGGCGCCGCCGGCGCGCAGGATGTGCCCCAGGTTTTCCAGCGACACGCGGGTCTGGGTTTCCATGTCGGGCGCGGCCAGTTCCCTGCTGCCGGGGCGCATCGGCACGGTGCCGCAGGTGAACAGCAGGTTTCCCGCGCGACGGGCCTGGCTGAGAATGGTGGGAAACGACGGCGCCTGGTCGGTGCTGACGATCATGGGTTCTCCCGGTGTGACGGCCGTTCCCCTCGTTGACAGGCCCGGCCGCCACGGCTATTTCTAGCCCGCTTTCTGACGGAGACAACGCGTGCTCAAGGCTACCGATCTGCGCAAGGGCAAGATTGTCAAGATTGACAACAAGCTTGTGCGCATCACGGATTTTCAGCACATCACGCCGGGCAACTGGCGCGGCATTGTGCAGATCAAGTTCAAGGACATTGTCACCGGCGTGGGCAGCCAGCGTCGCGTCAGCCCGGAAGACAAATTCGAAGACGTGTACCTGGACAACCGCAAGATGTCGTACCTGTACAAACAGGGTGACAACTACGTGTTCATGGACAACGAAACCTACGAACAGCCCGAAATCCCGGCGGAAGTGGTGGGCGACGCCGCGCTGTACCTGCGCGAGAACGACGAATGCAACGTGTTCTTCTATGAAGGCAGCGTGGTCTCGATTGAACTGCCGCCGGCGGTTGTGCTGACCGTCAAGTACACCGAGCCCGGCGTGCGCGGCAACACGGTGCAGAACGTGACCAAGCCGGCAACGCTGGAAACCGGCCTTGAGGTCAAGGTGCCCAACCACATCAACATCGGTGACAAGGTTCGCATTGACACCCGCACCGGTGAGTTCACGGAAAGGGTCAACGACTAGCGCCAGCCAGATAGTCCACTTCGGGCGGCGCACAACGCGCCGCCCTTTTCTTTTGCGCGCGAACATCTAACGTCCGCGCCCGTTCCTGAGGACGCGGCCACCGGATCACCGGGCCCGGCCGCGACAACGCCATGCAGTCCCCGATCCTTTCGCCGCTGAAACCTCCGCCGCCCAGTGAACGGCATGCCGTGACGCTGGGCGGGCCCGAAGTGGCCGTGGCGGCGCCCGTGGAAATTTCCCCGGCACGCCTGCCGACAAGCGTCATGGGTGCGGGCACGCGGCCGCTGTCGCGGGCCGTTGAACGGCGCACCCTGGTGTTCGGCATGGCGGGTTCGTGGTTCGAAGGCCTGCACAACGGCCTGGCCAGCATGAGCACCTATGTGGCGATCAAGGGCATGGGCGCGGGCTTTGAACGCTGGGAGGAACTGATCAGCACCCTGATGCAGATGCTGCCCAGCATCCTGATGGCCTTTGCCATGGTCTGGTCCAGTGGCGGTCGCGTGCGCAAACGGCGCAACTACTGGCTGTTTGTGGCCGTGTTCGGGCGTCTGGTGCTGCTGACAGTGGCGCTGTTCGTCAACCCGTTTCTGTTTGTGGCGCTGGTGGCGTTTCAGTCCATCGTCTGTTCGGGCATCGCGCCCGGTCTGAACCATGTTTGGGGTGCCAACCTGACACCGCAGGCGCGCGGCAAGGTGTTCACCTACGTCAGCATCGTCAGCGAAATCGCCACCATGGCCGGCGCGCTGGTGGCGGGCGTGCTGCTGGACGGCCTGCACTTTGACGGCGCGGGCATTTCGATTCACACCGACGGCGACGCGCGCAACTACGCCTATGTGTACCCGGCCGCGGCGGTGATCGGCTTTATCGGCATGCTGTGGTTCTGGCGCATCCGGCTGCGCTTTGCGCCGGCCCATGCCGATGACCGCGAAACGCCGAAACTCAGCCAGCGCCTCAAGCGCGCCTGGACACAGGCCGCGGGATTGCTGCGGCGCGACCGCGATTTCCGCATGTACGAATTCGGGTTTTTCCTGTACGGCACCGCGTTCATGATGACCGCCGCTGTGGTGCCGCTGTTTTTCAAAAACACGCTGCAGGCTTCGTACAAGCAGTTTTCGTTCAACACCGTGGTGCTGGTGCAGATCATGCACATGATCGCGGTGCCGCTGATCGCGCGCTTTGCCAGCAAGCGCCGCGTCACTGTTGTTACGCGCGTGCCGTTCTGGCTGCTGGTGTTCTATCCGGCGCTGCTGGCATTACCGCGCTGGTGGCGCGCGAAAACCGCGAGGCCGCGCTGTACGTGGTGTACGCTGCGTTCGCGCTGTTCGGGGTGGCGATGGCGCTGATTCACTTTGTCTGGAGCCTGGGCCCGGTGGCGTTTGCGCGCGGAGGCAGCCCGTTGCCGTATACTTCGACGCACGCGGCACTGGTGGGCGTGCGCGCCAGCGTGGGGTTCCCGATCGCGTTTGTGCTGATGCGGGTGTTTCCGGATCAGCCGCTGCCGATCTTCGGTCTGGCGATGTGCCTGTTTTTCAGCGCCGGCATGGTGATGACGGTGCTGGACCGCCGTCTGAAGGCCGCGGCAACCCGGACCAGTACCTTTGCCATGACCAGTTAGCGGGTAAACACCTGCAGCATCAGGCGCAGGTCGCTGGCGCGCACGAACACGCGCAGAAACGTGCCGGTTTTCAGTGTGGGGGTGACGCGCGAGGACCAGCCGTTTACGCCGTTGGCCAGCGACACATTGACCCAGCCGGTTGGCCAGCTTCCGACAAGGCTGTAGTCATAATCAATGATCCAGGGCTGGGCGCTGATACCGCGCATGAAGCTGAAGGTTTCCTGGCCGTTGGCGATGTACAGGGCGGGAATGGTGTCTGTGGCACCGTCCTCGGGCATCACCGCGCCGCCGTAGGTCCATGTCACGCCGTCGCTGCTGGTGGCCCAGTTGATATCGCTGGTCGGGTCAAGGTAGCCGTTGATCGCCGTAGCGCTGCCGGTATGGCGGATGAAACTCATCAGGTAGCCCCCGGACGGCCGGGCGATTACATACGGCAACTGGTCGCTTTCGGTGGCGTGATTCAGCGATGCAATCTCAACCGGGCTGGTCCAGCCGTTGACCGCGCCCGTCATGTCGTAGCCCGTGGACTGCACATGAAACAGGCCGCGTGTGCCGTCGCCGCTGCGCGCGTAACTGTCAAAATAGACGTGCAGCACGCCGCCGATCTCAATCATGTGGGGCACGAAGTCGTCCTGCGTGCCGGTTGTGACGGGCGTTTCGTTCGCGGCGTTCCAGGTGATGCCGTCGGGCGAGCTGTTGTACCACACGGTTCGCGTGGTTGCGGTCTGACGCATCCAGACCATGTGATAGCGACCGCCGTGGCGCAGCATCGTCGGGTACCAGTCAGCGTCGGCGCTGGTCGTCACGCGATTGGGCGACGACCAGAACTGGCCGTCACTGGATCGCATCACGTAGATTTCATCGTTGCCGTCGCGGTTGCTCATCCAGGCCACGTAGAAGTGCCCCAGATGATTCATGAAGATGCAGGCGTCTTCATCCTTGGGGCTGGCGTTGGGGTTGGGCGGCGAAAGCACCACCGGCGCGCCGGCGACCAGACCGTCATGGGGCCCCGGCGCGGGATTCGATTTGTCCTTCTCGTCACCGGCACAGCCCGCCGCGACAAGAGGCACCAGCGCCAGCAACCAAAATACTCGCATGGCTGACATTGTCGGCAGTGCAGCCAGGTCGCGCAAAGGAATTGTGCAAAACGGCACTGCGCGTCAATTGCGCAGGACGCGCACCTTGAGTTCCGGACGCTGTTCGGCCACGCGGTAGGGCACGTTGACCAGGTTGCCGGACTTGTCCGTGATCTCGACACTGACCAGCGACGCCGGCGCGGCCAGCAGCACATCAATCGCCACGTCGTCGGCCAATGACGCGGTGTAGATGCTGAGTTTGCGCAGGCCGGTGGCGGCCTCGATTGCCGCCTTGAAGGCCTCGCTGGTCACGTCGTCGCACAGAAAGTGAACTTCGGTCAGTTTGCCGGGCGCGGGCAGGCTCTTGATTACATCCAGATCCACGCCGGGCAGATAAGTCAGCGCCAGGTATTCCAGTTCCGGCAGGTTGGCCAGCCACGCCGCCAGCGCCGCGCGGGTCAGCGCGCCGTTGAAGTTCCAGGAAATCTCAAGGCGCTTCAAAGCCTTCAGACCGTGCAGCTTTTCAAAACCTTTGGCCGAAACCAGCATGATCACGGCCTGGCCCTGCAGCTTGAGCGTCTCCAGTGTCTTGAGCTTGCCCAAGGTGTTCAGGCCTTCGTCGTTCCATTCCATGATCGAGTACTGGTCAAATTCCAGCGCCTTCAGCGTCTTGAGTTTGGCCAAGGCCTCCAGCGCCGCGGGCTTGATGCGCGTGTTGGCCAGACGGATGGTTTCCAGTTTTTTGCACTTTTCCACGTTCTTGAACGGCGCGTCGCCGGCCTCAACCGGGCCGCTGACGGCCAGGCGGCGCAGTTCGGGCAGTGTCGCCAGCACGTCAAACAGCGTCGGGCCCAGTGGTACGGACAGGCCCAGTTCCGTCAGGCCGTGCTTTTTGAACGGCGCCAGGTGCGCGGGCGTGATCGGGTTGCCTTCCAGGATATCCAGTCGCCGCAGTGTCTTCAGGCGCGCCAGTTTGCCCACACCGGCGCCGGTGACGGCCGGGCACACCCGCAGGTCAAGCTGTTCCAGTGCGCCAAAGCCCGCCAGCGTTTCCAGCACCGCGTCGGTGACCCAGGCGTCCTTGCTTTGCCACACCCCGAGAACAAGCGCCTTGAGCTTGGGGCGCTTCTTGAGTTCCTGCACCGCCGCGTCGTCCAGCCGGCTGAGGCTGACCACGGCCGCGACGTCCTGGGGCAGGGCGCGGGCCTCGTCGGTGTTGCGGATGACGCTGGCGCCCAGGGGTTCGGCCAGTTCGCGGGCGTAGCCCTCGCGGTCGGCGTCATTGTCGGCCTGGGCAGCAAGCGGCAGAGCAAAGGTCAGGGCGGCCAGCAGAATCGTCGCGGTGCGCATGGGTACCTCCGCGCGACAGCATAGCGCGCGCGGCGGCCCGGCGCCGCAGCATGTCCAGTTTCCGTCGCGAGGCGGTGGGGGCGCGCCGGGCGTTGCAAAGCCGCAAACGTCTACTTGCCGCCCTGGTACTTCTGCATGCGCTCAAGGTACAGCGCGCCCCAGGGGTCACCGTCGCCGACTTCGAATTCGCTCCAGTCGGCGTGGGCGGCGGTCAGCTTTTTCTGGTCGTCGGGTGAGAGCAGCTTGGTGATGTTGTCGCGGTTTTTCTGCTTGTGTTCTTCGATAATCTGCACGTAGGTGCGGCCCTGGGGGTCGCCGGGAACCTTGGTGGCCACGATTTCGAGAAACAGCTTGGTCACGTCGGCCTGGGTGGCCTTGCCGTCCTGGATCTTGATGAACGTGTCAATCAGCTCTTCGGCAAACACGCGACCGTCGGCGGTGGGGGTTTCCAGCAGTTCCAGTTGCGCCTTCTTGCAGTCCAGCACGCTCTGGCGCAGTTGTTCCTTTTCCGCGTCGCTGATGCTCAGGCGGGCCAGCACTTCGGCCAGGTTCTTGGTGGGTTTGTTGGCCTCGGCGGCTTCGGCGGCCTTCTTGTCCATGTAGGCGTCAAGTTCGGCCTTGGTCATGCCGGTGGTGGCGCCGGTGCCGGCCTTGGCGGCCTCTACTTTGGCGGCCTCAACGGCCTCTTTCCTCACGCCGTCAATCTTGCCCTCCAGCGCGGCCACACGTTCGTCCAGTTTGCCCCCGCCGCCCTGTTCCAGCTTCGCCATGCGGCGGTCCAGATCACTGACACTTTCGCCCAGCGGCCGGTCAGGCCGGCCGGCCTGGGCTTCACCCACGCGCGAGCGCAGGTCGTTCAGGTCGCGGCGCAGCGCGTCGCGTTCGTTTTCCCAACGGGTCTGGGCTTCGGCCTGGGCGGTCTTCTGGCGCGCCAGTTCGCTGTTCAGGCGTTCGATTTCGGCCGTGTTCTGGCCGCAGCCGGCGGCAAACGGCAGGGCAGCCAGCAGCAACGGGGCAATGGCGTGCGGGGTCTTCATGGCGCTCTCCGTGAAAGACGTGTTCTGTTCTTGCGGATGCCCGGTTGCCGGTTGCAGCTACTGGATCTTTTTGGCCTTGTATTCGTGGTCGCGCAGGTTGCTTGCGGTCACCTTGGTCATTTTGTCGCCGGCGCGCAGCTTGTCCACGACATCCATGCCCTCGATCACGCGGCCCACGATCACGTATTTGCCGCTCAGGTTCTTGACCGACTGGTTGTTGCTCAGGCAGACGTAGAACTGGCTGCCTTCGGTGTTGGTGCGCGGGCCGCTGCAGGCCATGCCTACCATGCCGCGGAAGTGGTTGCGGCGGCTGACTTCGCTTTGCAGCCGATAGCCGCCGTCGCCGGTGCCGTCGCCTTTGGGGCAGCCGCCCTGGATCACGAAGTTGGGCACAAACCGGTGAAAGCTCAGGCCGTTGTAAAAGCCTGCTTTGGCCAGTTCGACCATGCTGGCCGTTGTGTTGGGCGCGTCGTCTTCAAACAGCTCGATCACGAACGTGCCTTTGGTGGTTTCCACCGTCAGGCGCGGGTTGGTCTTTTTCGCGTCGTCGGCGCGCCAGGCCAGTTCGTCCTGCCATTGGGCCCTGGCCGAGGCCACAGCGCGCACCAGCCCGTCGTACAGGGTCTTGAGATCTTTGTCGGCGGCAATGGTTTCGTTGTCCTTGAAGCGCGCGACAATCGCGTCGGCGGCGTCCAGTTCGCCGTTGCCGGCCAGCGTGGCGCCGTGGCGCACGTTGATCATGACTTCGGTGGTGCGGTTGCCGCGCACCAGCGGCGACTGGAGCAGCGCCGCAAAGTGTTCGTCAGCCTGGGCGGTCTTGCCCTGGGCCACCAGCGCGGCCAGGTAGTCCAGATGCACCTGCGACTGGCCGGGGCAGGCCTCCAGGTACGCCTTCATCGGGCCGGCGAAGTCGGAATCCACGCCCGGCAGGTCATTTTCATAGCCCACGCGCGCCACCAGATAATCCAGAAACCGCAGCCACAGCGCGTCGGGCCAGGTTTTGATGTATTCGCGGGTTTTCTTCTGCAGCCCGCCGAAGTCGCGTTTTTGGGTCACGGCCGTCAGCGCGCGCATGGCGTCCTGTTGTTCCTTTTCATCTTCAATCGCTGATTCGCGCGGGCTTTCGTCCGCGTCGGCCAGACGCGGCAGGTCGCTGAACTTGAACGTGACCATGCGCTCGGGCGTAAGCCCGGGGTTCATGTCGTTCAAGCCCTGCGGAAAGGCCAGCCGCGCGGCCTGGTTGCCGGCGATCAGCGCCGCGCGCCAGGAGTCGGCCACCGAGGCCGGGGTGCTGCCCGGCACGACCACCAGCCGCAGGTCCACGTACAGTGTGGCCTTCCATTCGTCCCAGTATTTGACATCGGCGCGGGCGCCGAAGCTGGGCTGTTCGGTCAGGCGCGCCATGCCGGCGGTTTTGTTGTAGGTGGCTTCGCTGCGGAACATCAGCGGTTCAGGGCCGGGCTGCCAGGCCGGCGAGGGGTAAAACAGCAGGCGGCGGCCGTTGGCGCCGTCCACGCTGAGAATCAGGTCCAGCACCGTGCCGCGGTCGCGGGCGGCGTCGCCGGCGTAATAGGGCAGGCGGACGTGTACATCCACGCGCAGCAGGTCGTTCTGGCGCGCCAGTCGCAGCGAGCCCTGGCCGCGCTCAAAGGGCAGGGCAAACCACAGGCCGTCGTCTTTCTTTTCGCCCGCGGGCACTTCGGGCAGCGCAGGCTTGGGTTGCGGTGCGGGCTCGGGCGGCTGCTGGATGGTGGTGTCGTCGGGTTGTGCCGGGGCAGGCCGGTCGGCCGCGGCGGGGTCCGGCGCGGTCGCCAGGGGCTGGGTCGCGGCGGGCACGCGGGCGGCCTGCGGCAGCGGGTTGGCGGTGATGTTACTGTCGGCCGGGTTGCCACAGCCGGCCAGGATCAGGGCAAAAAGACCTGCAATGGCGATCTTACGCACGTGGGTGGTTCCTCGGACCAGTGCCCCAAGGTTAGTACGTTTATGTCTCCATAGCCACCCGCAGGGTCTTGAGTATGGCCGTGCTTGGCGTTAGCTTCCCCGCCGGATTTCCAGTCCGGTGCCGGCCCCGAGTGTGTGTAACCCCCGGGGATGGTCCAGGGCCAGGGGAACGCGATGTACATCAAGGAAATTCATCGGCTGATCGAGCTGATGAACGAGAACGACCTGCTTGAGCTTGAGCTGGTCGAAGACTCCAAAAAAATCCGGCTCAAGAAAAAATACGACGGCGGCGCGCGCGCGATTGCCGCGCCCGTGGCGGCCATGCCCGCGCCCATGCCCGCGGCCCACGCGCCCGCGGCGGCAGCGCCCGCCGGCGCGCCGGCCCCGGCCGCCCACGCCGGCACGATTCCGATCAAAAGCCCGATGGTCGGCACCTTTTATCGTTCGGCCAACCCCGAAACGCCGGCCTATGTCGAAGAGGGCGCCCGTGTCACGCCGGAGACCACGGTGTGCCTGGTCGAGGCCATGAAGGTGTTCAACGAAATCCGCGCCGAGTGCGAAGGCACGATCGTCGCGATTCTGGTGGAAAACGGCCAGACCGTCGAGTACGGCCAGCCGATGTTTCTGGTCAAACCGGACTGAACCGCGCTGTGCGCCTGGCGTGCCGTGACCCGGGTCAACTGACCCGCAACACGGCACGCGACGCGACACACGCGACACGGGACACGAAGGCATGTTCAGCAAGATCCTGATTGCCAACCGCGGTGAAATCGCCCTGCGCATCATCCGCGCCTGCCGCGAACTGGGCGTCAAGTCCGTCTGTGTATACAGCGAAGCCGACAGGGGCGGCCCGTGGCTGGAAATCGCCGACGAGGCCTACTGCATCGGCCCGGCGCCCAGCGCCAAAAGCTATCTGGACATCAGCCGCATCATGGCCGCGGCCGAGATCGCCGACGTGGACGCGATTCACCCCGGTTACGGCTTTCTAAGCGAGAACGCCCACTTTGCTGAAGTCTGCCAAAGCAGCGGCATCGCGTTCATCGGCCCCAGCCCCGAGGCGATCAAGCTGCTGGGCAACAAGGCCAGCGCGCGCGCGCTAGCCGTCAAGGTCGGCGTGCCGCTTCTGCCCGGCACCAAGGAACTGGTCGAAAGCGACCAGGAAGCGATCCAGATCGCCAACGAGGTGGGCTACCCGGTGATCGTCAAGGCCGCCGCCGGCGGCGGCGGGCGCGGCATGCGCGTGGCGCACAACGAAATCGCGCTGGTAAACGGGTTTCTGCAGGCCAAAAGCGAAGCCGCGCTGGCGTTCAAGGACGACGGTGTGTACGTCGAGAAATACCTGGAGCGGCCCCGCCACGTCGAGATCCAGTTGATCGCCGACCAGCACGGCAGCATCGTGTACTGCGGAGAACGCGACTGCTCGCTTCAACGCCGGCACCAGAAACTGGTCGAGGAAGCCCCCAGCCCGATCATGACCGCCGATCTGCGCAAACGCATGGGCGAAACCGCGGCCAAATTGGCCCAGGCCGCGGGTTACACCACAGCCGGCACGGCCGAGTTTCTGGTGGACAAGAACAACAACTTCTACTTCATGGAAGTGAACACGCGCATCCAGGTCGAGCACCCGGTGAGTGAACTGGTGACCCGCACCGACCTGATCCGCGCCCAGATTCTGGCCGCCGCGGGCGAAAAGCTGCCGTTTACGCAATCGGATGTCGAGGTGCGCGGCCATGCCATTGAAGTGCGCATCAACGCCGAAGACCCCGACGCCAACTTCCGCCCCTGCCCCGGCAGGATCACGGACCTGTTTGTGCCCGGCGGGCCGGGCGTGCGCTGGGACAGCCACATCAAGGTGGGCTATTCGATCCCGCCCAACTACGACAGCATGGTGGGCAAGCTGCTGGTGTTTGCCGATACGCGCCAGCAGGCGATTGTGCGCATGCGCCGCGCGCTCAGTGAGTTCAAGATCGAGGGCATCAAGACCACGATTCCGCTGCACATGAAGATCATGCACGACGCCAACTTCATCAAGGGCGACGTGGACACCGGCTACATCGAGAACGTGCTGCTGGCCAAGGGTTAACCGGCCGCAAGACGGCACAGGCGTGGACGGCCCGGCGGCGGTTCGTGCTTTCGCTTTTTTCGCGGCGAAGCTGAAACCGCCCAAACCCGACCCGGAATAATCCCGTGAAGGATGTCGTTCAGACTGCGAAGTCAGCAGTCCGGGAGATTGCCATGCACTTCTTTGAGATTGTTCCCTGGGTGTTGCTGGCGGCGGCTGTGGCCGGGGCCGCGCTGTCCATCGGTTTTGTCGCGCGCAGTCTGCGCCGCGAAGAACAGGCCGCGCAGGCCGTACCCCTGCCTGAATACGACTGCCGCGAAACCGCGCTGATTGCCTGGGGTGAAGGCGTGCGCCGGGATTGCTGATTGCGCGATCATCCCCCGGCGCAAACGGGCGGGCCATTGGGGCCCGCCCGTATTGTTTGTCAGGCCGGCGTCCCCGTGCCTATCTGAAATGTCTGGCCGCGGCCTGGGCCAGCTCGTTCTTCTGGGCCAGCCGCGCCTTGAACGAATCGGCGTATTTCACGCCCCGGCGGCGCTGCATCTTCGCGTCCATGTCGTCGGCCGGCTGTTCCAGACCGGTGCGGCAGGTCAGCGGGTCCACGCCGCAGGCCAGACAGCCCGGTGTGTGGCCGCTGCAATCCTGGGTGTATTGCTCCAGCCGTGACCGCACGCGTTCTTCCCACAAGTGGCGCTTGCTGGTGCCCACGCTGATGTGGTCCCAGGGCAGAATCTCGTGCTCGGCGCGCTCGCGGTGGATGTAGAAATCCGGGTCAATGCCGGCCTCACGGCAGGCGTTGTGCCAGAGTTCTTCGTTGCAGCATTCATCCCAGGCGTCAAAGCGCGCCCCGGCGCGCCATGCCAGTTCGGTGACTTTGCCCAGTCTGCGGTCGCCGCGTGAAAACAGGGCCTCGAGCCAGCTTGTGCCGTAGTCGTGCAGCTTCAGCCGGATGTTTTTGTGGCGGATCAGCGACCGCAGCAGCTTGCCGTGGCGTTCCAGTGTTTCGCGGTCGGCCATTGGTTCCCACTGAAACGGCGTGTGCGACTTCGGCACGAACAGGCTGACCGTGACGTTGAGCTGAAAATCCTTGCGCTTCATGGCGCGCGCCATGTCGCCGATTTCGTTCAACAGTGCCGCGCTTTCGTGCATGTCGTGTTCGGTTTCCGTGGGCATGCCGATCAGCATGTAGAACTTGATCGTCTTGTAGCCCTCGGCCAGCGCCGCGCGCGCGCCTTGGCGCAGGTCTTCCTGCGTGATCGTTTTGTTGATCACGCGCCGGATGCGCTCGCTGCCGCTTTCGGGCGCCATGGTCAGACCGCTTTTGCGCACGTTTTTGGTCAAACCGGGCAGATAGCTGAGCTGCTGGTCCACGCGCAGGCTGGGCAGCGCGACAGAGACATACTTGCCGGCAAACTCGGCCTGCAGCAGCTTGATCATGGGCACCAGTTGCGGGTGGTCGCTGCTGGACAGGCTTAGCAGGCTGATTTCGTCGTAACCGGTGTTGGCCACCAGGTCGCGGGCGAGCTCCAGAACTTTTTCGGGCGTGCGGTAGCGCTGGGGCCGGTCAATCATTCCGGCCTGGCAGTAGCGGCAGCCCTCGGTACAGCCGCGCATGATTTCGATCGTCACGCGGTCCTGCACCACCTCGACAAACGGGATGATCTGTTTGGTCGGGTAGTAAGCCGTGTTCAGGTTATCCAGCGTGTTTTTGCGGATGCGCGCCGGCAGGCCGGCAACGGCCGGCCGGAAGGCCGCGATGGTGCCGTCGGGGTTGTAACTCACGTCGTACAGGGCGGGCACGTAGCAACCGGGAAGCGCCCCGGCGCACAGGGCCAGAAAGTCGCGCCGCGAAAGGTTGGCAATCGCGCCCAGATCCTGGGGCAGCCAGGCAAAGCGCATCTGAAAGGGGCGCTCGGCGTAGACATCTTTGGCGTCCACGGCGCGCGGCCGGTATTGTTCGAGCATGCGCGGATCCAGCCGGCCGCGCCACACGCCGACCAGATGCAGAAACGCCGGCAGCACTTCTTCGCCCTCGCCGGGCAGAAAAACATCCACAAAATCGGCCAGAGGTTCGGGGGTCAGCGCGCCCGTGCCGCCGGCGATGATGAACGGGACGCCGGCGCTCCGGTCGCGATCCGCCGCGCGCACGGGAATGCCCGCCAGGTCCAGCATGTTCAGCAGGTTGGTGTAGCTGGTTTCGTTCTGCAGCGAAAAGCCCAGCACGTCAAAATCCGCAAGGCCGCGGTAGTTTTCGAGCGAATACAGGGGAATGTTGTTCTCGCGCAGCACGGCCTCCATGTCGAACCACGGCGCAAAGGCGCGCTCACACAGGATGTCGTGGTGCTTTTCGTTCAGCAGGTGGTACAGGATGCGAAAGCCCTGGTTGCTCATGCCGATCGCGTAGGTATCGGGAAAGCACAGGGCAAACCGCACGCGGTCTTTGCGCCAGTCCTTGGCAATCGCGTTGACTTCGCCGCCCATGTACTGGGCCGGCGTTTTCACGCGCAAAAGATGAGGCCGGATCCGGTTCAGAATGTTCATGGCAGTAACCAATGAACAATCAGCATTGCACAATGATAGGGCCGGCATGGACCTGATGCCGCTTTTTCCCGCATGTTCAATGGTCAGGGGCGCGAAGAAGAGTGTCCCGCGCCTGCAAGGGCGACCTCGGCGGCCCGGCAAAACCACGCGGCCATCTCAGAGGCATCACGTCCGTCATTGAGGACCCAGCGCACGCATTTTACAAGGTTCAGTGCAACCTTCTCGTGGCCAGCCAAGTTCTGTGCCATGAGATGCAGTTGCTGGGCAGGGTCCCAGACCTTGATGGGCGTGGTCAGCGATGCCGTAATCAGACCTGAGGCCTCCACCCCGAGCAGTTTCAGTGCGGCCTTGCGGGCGCGCTCCAACCGAGCCGGCGAGCAATCTGGTTCCACGGACGCGGCGAGTGCAAGGATGGCAAGGGCGGCTTTCTCGGGTGCAATCTGGGCGCGGACCGGCAGTTCGCGCCCGGCCGAAGCAGGTTTGAGGCGTCGCAGGTCCCGGATACCCAGCGCGACAATTCCTGCCGTGACCCCCAGCAGGGCAAGGCCTTCAAGATTTCCCTTAAGTGTGGCTTCGAGACTGCCAAGAGTGCCAAGGGCAATATGGCTGATTCCCATGTAAAGCCCGGCAGGGCGTCCCTTCCATGCCAGCAGGCCGGCCGCCACGGTGAACGCGAGGTGCGCCAAGGCCAGCAATAGCACGGCAATCGCGATGGCCACGACACCATAGGAGACAATCGTAATGGGCAGGAGGGCGACGAAAGCATCCTTTCCCATGGCGTCTTGCAATTCAGCAGGAGTGCCCACCACATTCCACAGCAGGAACAGGGCGATGCCCAGCATCAGCAGCGAACCCAACATGCCAATGACAAGATATACCACCGCAAAGAGGCGTGGTGGGCACTTGGGCTGATCTTGCGGCAGGCTCTGCATGAAACACCCCTGCCAAACTGCCGGGAACACCCGGATGATTGTCCAATGGCAAACTGGATTCGTTAACAGCAAAGTAGGTTCATGCGCGTCACGATTCTCTACTTTGCTCATCTGGCCGAATGCACGGGCACGCGCCAGGAAACCTGCGATGTACCGCCGGGCACCACCGCCGGCGCGTTGCGCGAGCTGCTGGCCCGCGCGCACCCGAAGCTGGGCGACGCCCTGAAGGCCTGCCGCGTGGCAGTGCAGGAGGAGTTCGCCGCAGACTCGACGCCGCTGGCCGACGGCCATACCGTGGCTTTCATTCCGCCGGTGAGTGGGGGATAGATGGCCGCGATCACGCTGGAACTGCTGCGCCATTACGCGGCCTATGACGCCTGGGCCCGCGACCGGC
Source organism: Planctomycetota bacterium (assembly GCA_015075515.1). Taxonomy (GTDB): domain Bacteria; phylum Planctomycetota; class UBA8742; order UBA2392; family UBA2392; genus H3-PLA7. The sequence continues at coordinate 29,881 of JABTUE010000003.1, read as the reverse complement.
AATGGCAGGTGACCAAGACCGTGGAAGAGGGCGAACTCATCTGCGCCCTGCAGGGGCTGGATTCGCTGGGCTCCAAGTGGGCCCACCTGCTGGACGCGATAGACCTGTGGCTGACACGCATCGGCGGGCGCAACCCCGGTGCCATGCCCGACCCCTGGCGCTTTGCCACCATCAAGGAACTTGAGGCCCACAAAAGCGCCGTGCTGGCGCGCTGGGAAGCCTTTCTGGCGACTCTGGATGACGAGCGCATCGGCCACACGATTGAGTGGCGCAACCTCAAGGGCGAACCGGCAGCCATGCCGCTGGGCAACATCTTGCAGCAACTGCTGTGGCACGGGCAGTATCACCGGGGGCAGATCAGCAGCGCATTGCGCGCGATCGGCAAGCAGCCGCCGGGCACGGATTTCTTGATCTATCTGCGCGAGAACCAATGAGCCTGCTTCATTCGATCCAGCGGCAATTTCGCCACGACGCCTGGGCCAAGGCCCGGCTGGCAGAGGCCGTGCGCGGGCTGACGGACGCCGAGTTTGCCCGTGATCTGGGGCCCGGCTTTGGCAGCGTGCGTGCGAAGTTTTGCCATACAGTGGACGCCGAACACCTGTGGCTGCAGCGCATTGTGGACGGCGTAAGCGCCGCCGAACGGCCCAACGACAACCGCCATGCCACACGCGCCGAGTTTCTGGGCTGGTACGAACAGGTGCAGGCGCGCAAACAGGCGCTGATCGCCGGCCTGACCGAGGACCGCCTGCGCGTCGGCATCAGCTACAGAAACCTCAGTGGCAAGCCGTTCACCCAGCCGCTGTACGAGCTGCTGCAACACGTGGCCCTGCACGCGGCCTATCACCGCGGGCAGATCGCGGCCTGTCTGCGCGCGCTGGGAAAGCAGCCGCCCGCCACGGATTACATAGACTGGAGCCGCGAGAACCCATGACCGACCCGCGCACGCCGTCGTTTGCCGAACCGTTGATGCTCAAGATGCCCGGCAACTGGTTCAAGGCCGCCAACGCCATTGTCGTGGACCGTGTAACCGTGGGCGAAGGCAGCAGCATCTGGTTCGGCTGCGTGCTGCGCGGCGACATCGCGCCGATCCGCATCGGCCGCATGACCAACGTGCAGGACCTGGCCTGCGTGCACGTGGACCCTGAAGAAGAGAACGTGATCGGCGATTACGTCAGCATCGCGCACCACGCGATTGTGCACGGGCGCAAAGTGGGTAACTGCACGCTTATCGGCATGCACGCGATTGTGATGGGCGGCAGCGAGATCGGCGAGGGCTGCATCATCGCCGCCGGGGCGATGGTCACCGAAGGCAAGATCATCCCGCCACGCAGTGTGGTGATGGGCGTTCCGGGCAAGGTGGTGCGCCAGGTAACCGACGAGGAGTTTGCGCACAACAGGTGGCGCGCCCAAACCTACTTCGACAACGCCACGCGCTGGTACGAACGCAACAGCGGCGTGCCCGGCGGCCCGCTGGGCAAGGGGCCGGGCAAACAGGCCTGAAGCGCCGGTGCTTCCGCCTACAGTTCATCTACGCTGGGGGCCGGCGGGTGACGGCGGGCAAAGTAGATCGCCAGGCCGCCCACCACCAGAAACAGAAACAGCACCATGGCCCCGCCGCCGATGAACAGGGCCGTGCCGACAATCGGCTCGGGGGCCGGGCCCGGATCGGTAATCGGGGCGGGTGCAACGGCGCGGGTTTCTTCGTCCTGCCAGCGCGACCAGAAGCCGGGGTCGGTGTCGGGGTGCCCGCCGCGCGCCAGCGCCTGTTCGACAAATTCGGCCCGGCGCAGCCGCCATTGTGCGCCGGTGCGCTGCAGCCCCTCAAACTGCGCGGCAAATTCCTGCTGGCGCCCCGGATTCAGGTGCGCGCCCAGCGCCGCGCGCAGGGCCGTGGGCCCCAGACTGTGGCGGCAGGCCAGCCGCGCGCCCGAATCCACAAGCTGGGCCGCGCGCGCGAAGGCAAAGTACGCCTCCATGTCGCGGCCCTCCAGCGCGCAGGCCAGCGACAGCGCGTAAAACAGGTCGGGGTTTTCCCGTTCACCGCCGTAGCTGACGCGCCGGGTCATGTTTTCAATCGCCGCGCTGAGCTTCAGCCGCGACAGCGAGCCCGCGCGACGCGCGTCACGGAAATGCTCCTCGGTCACGCCCAGCACGTTGGGCAGCAGCGTGCCCCGCTGTTCGGGCCGCGCCCGCAGGTATTCCACCTCGCGCGCCAGAAACCAGTTTTCATGCAGATGGCGCGAGGCGGTTTCAGCCTGGCGCAGCAGTTCCAGCGCCTGGTCCAGGTCGCTTGCGTTCTGGCCCTGGCGCCAGCGCGCCACCAGACACATCGCCTTGTTCTTGAGCGTGCGGTCCGTGTGCAGAACGCCGGCGCGCGGGTCGCGTTCGCGGATGGCTTCAATGGGGGCCTGCTTGCGGTCCAGCCACACAATCGCGCTGTCGGGGCGCCCAAGGCGCAACAGCGCCACGGCCAGGTCGTCCACGGCCAGCAGGTCGTCTTCGGTGACAATCGCGCGGCCTGAAAAACCGGCCTGCAGGCGCTCGGCGCGCATTTCGTAGTACCGTGCCGGGTACACGTCCACGCGCCCGGCGCAGGCGTCGGCCGGCGACGGCAGCCAGTTGTCGCCCGGGCGGTCGCGGTCGGCCGGCGAGGCCGCCAGCGGCGCGCACAGCAGCAGCACCAGCGCCAGGCGCGCGATCATGGCGCGGCCTTTCCGCGCCGGCGGCGCATGACGGCGGTCAGCACCAGAACCAGCGCCGCGGCCGCCACCGCCGCGGCCACCACGCGCATGTCCAGTGCCGGCTGCGATGCTGGAGGCCCCGGCGGTTCGGGCAGAACCTCGGGCCCCGGCGCGGCCTGCGGCGGCGGCGCAATCGCCCCCGCGCGCGGTGTCAGCACCGGCGGAATGAAGCCCTGCCAGAAGTCGGGCTCGCGCACATGGCGGCCGTCGGCCAGCCGGCGGTCCACGAACTCCTGGCGCGCGGCCTGCCACGCCAGGGCATAGGCCCGGCGGTGGGCGTATTCGGCGGCACATTCGGCCTTCTGGGGTTCGTCCAGCGAACGGATTTCGACCAGTTGGCCCAGTTGCATCTGGCGCGCATACAACAGGGGCTTGAGGTCGCCGATGTCGGCCGGCACGTCCAGCAGAAAAGCATGGCCCTGCGCCAGAAATTCGTGCACGCGCAGGCGCGCCACGTGGGCCAGGCTCTGTTTGCCGTCCACGCCCAGAATCAGGCTCAGCGCGTAATACGTATCCGGGTTTTCCCAGGCCGGGTGAAACTGCAACAACAGAACCAGCAGATGCCGCGCGTTCTGCAGCCCGGCGTCGGCAAGCTGGCTGTTGTCGGTGATCGCCGTCTTGTTTGGCGCAAAACGCAGGCCGAACATGTCGGGCAGCATTTCGTTGGCGCGCACCGGCGGCGGGTCGCTCAGCCACGCCACCAGCCGCTTGATGCTGTTGCCGAACAGGTCCGGCGGCAGATCAGGCAACAGCGTCGCCAGCGGCGCGGCTTCGGCCGGTGAATGGGCCTTGAGCATGCGCGTCAGCCCCAGCTTGAGCCTGAGCAGATCATGATCCAGCCGCTTTTCATCGGGCAGGGGCGCGCCGGCGCCGCCCTCCAGTGTCTCCCAGGCTTCGTCCAGCCGCCCCAGTTGCGCCAGAATCCCGGTACGGCGCAGCGTCGCCACGGGGTCTTTGGCGTCCAGGGTCTCAAGCTCCTGCAGCAGCAGTTCCGGCGGGCGGCGCTCGATCAGGCCGGTGATCAGTTCCAGCATGCCGGGCTGGCTTGCGGCCTCCTGGGCCAGCGTGTCTTTGTCAAAGTTGCAGCAGGCCCCCAGAACCGGGGCGGCTGCAACCAGCCAGAACAGCCAGATTCCTTTGTGCACGCGCGGCCTCGGTGCGTAATGTAGCAGCACGGGCCGTTTTGTGGGTAGCACCCGCCCCCTTGTGCGGAAAGGATTCGGGCATGCGGTGGATACTTTGTCTGGCGCTGGCGCTGGCCGGCAGTCTGTACGCTCTGGAACCCTCCAACGTGCTGGTCGTGTACAACGACAAGGCCGAGGGCAGCCGCGAAATCGCCGACTACTACATGCAACTGCGCGGCGTGCCCGCGGCCCAACTGGTGCGTATCAGCGCCAGCCAGAACGAAGAAATTACCCGCGACGAGTTCAACAAGGACGTGCTGCCGCCGATCGAGGAATACGTAAAGGCCAACGACCACATCCTGTGCGTGGTGCTGTGCCGCGGTGTGCCGTTGAAGATCAAGCGCACCCTGACACCCGTGGACCAGTTCCGTGGCCATGACGAAGCCGCAGTGGACAGCGAACTGATGCTGATCCGCGCCGAGCGCCGCGACACAGACGCCGCCATCCGCAACCCGTACCTGAACAGCGAAAAGGCCCTGACCCTGGACGACCGCGTGCTGGTGGTGTCGCGGCTGGACGGCGAAACCGTGGCCCTGGCCAAGGGTCTGGTGGAAAAGGCGATTCTGGCCGAGGCCCTGACCCCCGAAGGCCACAGCTATCTGGACACACGCGGCCTGACTGCCAACGACGGCTACACATACCGCGACCAGAAGATGGTGCGCGTGGCCGAGGCCTGGAAGGCGCTGGGTATTCCGTTTACCCATGACACGAAACCGGACGTGGTGGACCTTTCAACGTTTGAGAACCCGCTGCATTACCAGGGCTGGTACGCCGGCAGCCAGAACCCCAAGGGCACGGTCAAGTTCCGCACCGGCGGCATAGACGTGCATCTGCACAGTTTCAGCGCCGCCACTGTGCGCGGCACGAAGAACCACTGGGTCGGGCCGCTGCTGTCCTGGAACGCCACCTGCACCTACGGCACGGTCTATGAGCCCTACACTGTCGGCTATCCCTACGAAGAAGTCATGTGGGACCGGCTGGCCCGCGGCTGGCAGTACGGCGAGGCCGGTATGGCCGCCAACGAGTTGCTTTCCTGGCAGGCGATTTTCGTGGGCGACCCGCTGTACCGGCCCTACGGCGCGGGCTGGAAAGAACGCAAAGAACGCGCGCGCAGGGCGCTGTCGCACCGGCTGGTTCCCGGCGGCGAAGCTGTGGACGAAACCGGCCTGGTGCTGCTGGATGCCTGTGTGAAACTGCTGAACGCCCGGGCCGAAGCAATCCGCGACGCGGTCAAGGACGACATCCGCGCGGCGCTGGCGCTGTTTGACGACGCGCGGTTCCTGGTGCAGGACCTGGGGCAGGAGGCCTGGCTGAACCAGGTGGCCAAACCATTCGAAGAAGAACTGCGCGCGCGCCTGGCGGCCATGCGCGCCGCCGCCAAGGCCGAACTGACCGACACCGCGGATCTGGAAAAGGCGCTGACGGACTGGAAGGGCCTGCCGCTGTACGACGAACTGGTCAAGCTGCGCGACGAACTGGCCGCCGAACAGGAAAAAGAAGCGGCCAAGCTGCTCAAGAAAGCCAACGCTTCGGCCAAGTCCAAAAAGTGGCTGCGCGCCTGGCGCGAGGCCGCGGAAACCGCCGACTACCGCCTGGCGCCCAGCGGTATTGAGGCCCGCGCGCTGCTGGAAACGCTCAAGCCCAACATGGACGGCGTAAAAGCAGAGGCCGACAAGGAACTCAAGCCCGCCGTGGACAAGGCCCAGGGGCTGTTCGAGCGCAAGAAATACCCAGAGGCGAAGAAGGCCCTGGGTGACCAGTGGCGGCACTTTCCGGAATGCGACCAGCGCAAGGCCGCCGAGGCGCTGTCGCGCAAGATCGAGGCCGAACTCAAGAAGGGCGGCTGATGTTCACCGGCATTGTCGAGGCTGCGCTTTTGGTGCACCAGGCGCGCGACGGCGACGGCCTGCGGCGTATCACACTGGATCTGGCCCCGCTGGCCGACTGGCAGGCCACGCGCGCGGGCGACAGCGTGGCGCTCAACGGCTGCTGTCTGACGGTGGCCAATCTTGACGGGTCAAGGGCAACGTTCGAGGCCGTGCCCCAGACGCTTGCGCTCACCAACCTGGGCGAACTGCGCGCGGGTGACCTGGTGAACGTGGAACGCGCCCTGCGCGCCGGCGCGCGGCTGGACGGCCACATCGTGCAGGGGCACGTGGACCAGGTGGCGGCGGTGGGGGGCATAACCGACAACGGCGGGCAGTGGAACGTGCGCGTGGACTGCGGTGCCGGGTTTGCCGCGCAGTGCATTGAACGCGGCAGCGTGTGCGTGGACGGCATCAGCCTGACGATCGCCGAACTCGGCCCGGCCGGGTTTGTGCTGGCAATTATCCCGCACACCCGCGAAATCACCAACATCCGGGCCTGGCGCGTCGGCACGCGCGTGAACCTGGAGGCCGACGTGATCGGCAAGTACGTGCGGCGTCACTTGCAGCAGCTTGCCGGCGGCGTCACGCCCGAACTGTTGCGGCGCGCGGGGTTCACGCCATGAGCAACCTGGACCGTTATTCGCGCAAGCCCGGCGGCGGCACAGGCGGCGACAACGCCCGCGCCGTGCCGCCCGGCATCGCGCTGGCCGTGGCCGGCGGTCACCCGCTGGTGCTGACCGGCTGGCTGCTGCTGGGCTTTTCCATGATCTTTGTCTGGGCTTTCGGCGGCGAGGCCGACCTGGACAGTCTGAGATCCGACGGCCCGGTGATCCGCACCACGGGCAGAGTCACGGACGTGGCGCCCACCAGCTTTCAGGAAAACAAGGTGAAGGTGTACGAGGTTGCCTTCGAGTACGAACTGGCACCCGGCAACTACCGCACGGACAAGGTCTTTACCACCGGCGCTCAGTACCAGAGCGGCCAGACCGTGCCCGTGGAATACGTGGCCGCCAACCCTCCGCGGGCGCGCATCAGCGGCACGCGGCGGGCGCCATTTGGGCCCGAGGCGCTGCTGGTGCTGATTTTTCCGGTCGTGGCGCTGGGGCTGATCATCGGCGGCTACAGTCTGGGGCTGCGCACGCTGGGCGTGCTGAGGCGCGGCAAGCCGGCGCTGGGGCGGCTGGTGGACAAACAGCCCACCAACACCACGATCAACAAGCAGCGCGTATACGCGCTGACGTTTGAATACACCGACGAACGCGGCACCGTCCAGCGCGGCACGGTCAACACGCACCTGACAGGCAAGGCCGAAGACGAAGCCCAGGAAAGGCTGTTTTACGACCCGCGCGATCCTTCGCGTGTGCGGCTGGTGGATCTGCTGCCGTCAGGCGTGCGGTTGAACGAGCGCGGCGAACTGCAGGGCGGCGCGGGCGCGGCGCTGCTGGGTGCGGTGCTGCTGCCGGTGCTGGTGCTGGGGGTACACGGCTTTGTGGCGTGGCTGATGTTCGGCTAGATCACGCGCCAGGGCGCGCTGTAGACCGTCAACTGTCCGCCGATGGCGGTGCTGACCACGCACAGGTAGTACTCGTTGGCCAGTTCAATCGCCGCGCTGGACGGCGGCGCCGCGCAGATCGCCATGCACACGCCCGCCCGCGCCAGCCGCAGCGTCATCTGTTTGGTCAGCCCGAAGTTGGTCAGCGCAATCCGGCCTTCGGGGGCCACGCCCGCCAGCACCAGCTCGCCCAGCGCGCGGTACATGGCATTGATGCGATGAAAGCCCTCGCCGTAGCTGTGAATCTCGCCGTTTTGGGCAAACGCCGCCAGATAGCACATGCGCTCGTTGCTCTTGAGGCTCAGAAACAGCTTCTTGAAGCGCTGGGCCAGTTCCACCACCTGTTCGGGCGCCAGTTCCGTTTCCGTGCCCACGCGCCGGGCAAAGTACGGGTCGGCCAGCTTGCCCACCGGGCCGGTCAGGGCGCGCACGGCCAGTGCGTCGGCGGCCTTGTCGCTGACCGTCACCTTGATGACCAGGCGGTCCAGGTCGGTGTCTATGGCCACGAACTCGTTTTCGCGCTCGATGATGCCCTCGCCCACCAGCCAGCCCACGACAAGGCTCTTGATGCGGTGGGGCGCGCAGTGCAGCGCGGTTTCGACCTTGTCGTTGACAAAGATGCGGAACTCGCACTCGGCGGGCACGTATTCAACGGCGGCCTCGCCGAGCTTGCGCTCGTCAATGCGGATGACCTCGACTTTGGACAGTCCGGTGGTGGTTTCGCTGCGCACAATGCCTCCGCGGGGCGGCCTTCCGCCCTTACTGTTATCGGACGCGGGCGGCGCGGGGCTTAAGCTGAAATAGGGCGCGCCTTGGGCATTGCGGGGCGGGTGTGCCCGGCGTTACAACGCGCGCATGGACTTTGAGCCCTTTCAGTACATGCGCTATGCCAAGCGCATCGAATACGCCGACGGCATCTACATGGCCGGCAGCGGCATGACCCCGCCGCGCCCGGAAATGCTGGGTTTCAAGCCCGAGGACTACGATCTTGACAGCCTGTGCAACAGCTACGGCGACCCGCGCAACATGGACTGGCTGTGCGAGCATTACCGCTGCGGCGGCGAAAACGTGATGCTGGCCGCCGGCAGCAGCGGCGCCAACTTTCTGGCCTTTGCGGCGGTTCTGGGCGCGGGCGACCGCGTGATTGTCGAAACGCCGGGCTATCCCCAGTTCTTCAGTCTGGCGGCGCTGACCGGCGCGCGCGCCGTGCCCCTGCCGCGCCGGGCCGAGAACCGCTTTCTGCCCGACCCCGACGAACTGGCCGGCCTGCTGGACGATCACACGCGCATGCTGGTGCTGACCAACCTGCACAACCCCAGCATGACAGCCATGCCGCCCGATCACCTGCGGGCGCTGGTGCAGGTGTGCGCGCAACGCGGCGTGCTGGTGCTGTGCGACGAAGTGTACCTGGACCATCTGGTGCCCGGCGACGGCGACGAATCGGCCTGGGGCATGGGCGACAACGTGATCGTGACCAGCAGCCTGACCAAGGTGTACGGGCTTTCGGGGCTGCGTTTCGGCTGGGCGATCGCGCCGCGCAAGGTGACCGAGCGCATGCTGGATCTGGCCGACATTGTGGACCCCCAGCTTGTGCCGCTGGCCCAGAACCTGGCGATTCGTGCGCTGGCCAGCCTGCCGCGGCTGCGGCCGCTGGCGCGGCGGCTGCATGAGTCGCACTGGCCGATCGTGCGCGAGTGGCTGAACTCGCGGCCTGACATTGAATACGCCCGGCCCGCCGGCGGCTTAACGGTCTGGATGCGTGTGCGCGGCATGGAAGAAACCGGCAACCTGGCCACGGTGCTGCGCAACGACTTCGGCACACTGGTGGTGCCAGGCGAATACTTTCAGTCGCCGGGCTGGCTGCGCGTGGGCTATCGCATCGAGCCCACGGCGCTGCGCGAAGGTTTAAGCCGGCTGGGCCGCGCCATAGACGAGTTCAAGGCCCACAGCCATGTTTCTTGACCCGTCGGGCGACACGCTGTTTTTCCATCGTCGCGCCGACGGTCTGGACACGCTGTTTGTGATGCAGCCCGACGGCCGCAGCGCCGACCGCCCGCTGGCCCTGTACGGATCGCGCGAGCCGCTGCGCGCCTGGGCCGCGCCAGGCGGCGCGCTGTGCGTGGCTTCGCCGTGGCCGTCGGCGCCGGGCGGCCTGAAGCTGCGGGTGTATGACATGGCGCGGGTGCGGGCGCTGCTGGCGCGGGCCACGGGCGACATCAACGCCGGTCTGACCGACGTGCCCGAAGTGGGCGATTTTTCGCCCGAACCCCGGCCTCTGCCCGAGCCCGTATTTGCGCGCCTGCGCGGCGACACACTGGCTGTGCCGGGCCAGTGGCAGGGGCGCCCGGCGCTGTACGTCCTGGACGGCCGGGCCGCCGCGTCGCGCGTGGTGCCGCTGGAGTTTCTGGACGCCCACAGCCTGCCCGCGGCGGTGGTGGACGAACCGGGCACGGCGCGGCGCTGGCTGACCGTGGCCGATTCGCACCACCTGTTCGTGCTTGAGGGGCCTGAATTCGCCCTGGCGGGCGATCTGGTCTGGGCGCCCGAACAGCGCGGATTGGCCCGCGTGGCCTTTCATCCCGCGGCGCCCGAGGCCTGGGTCAGCGCCGGGTCGTCGGTGCTGGTGGTGGATCGCGCCGGGCTGCGGGTGCTGGCCGAAATTCCCGTTGAGCCCGCCGCGCGCTGGCACCGCGGGCGGCGGATTGCCGTCACCGCCGGCGCCGTGGTGTTTTCGCCCGACGGGCGCACGGCCTGGGTGGCGCGGCCCTACAGCGGTGACGTACTGGAACTGGATGCCCGCGCGCGCCGGGTGCGCCAGGCCGTGGCGCTGTCGGTGGACCCGCTGGAACTTGTAACCGGGCCCGGCCGCGTGTACGCCCAGGGCCTGCGCAACGGGTCGGTGACCTGGTGGCCGACGCAGGCGTAGCCGGGCGTTGAGAGACTTTTTCGGTGTCCTGCCCTGTCCGGACAGCCACTAAACTTTGGGGCAGGCTTGTGCGTTAATAGCCCCATGCGTCGCCGCTGGCTTGCCCATCTTCAGCGTTATCTGCGCCGGCTTGCCGTGCTGCCCGTGCCCACGCGCGTGGGCTGGTACTTTTTCGGCTCGGGCGTGCTGCTGTTTCTGGCCGGTGCCTATTACGGCGAAAATGCCTTTGTGCTGCTGGCTTGTATTCCGCTGGCGCTGGTGCTGGTGAATCTGGGCGCGGCCTGGGTCAACACCCGCGGCATTGAGTTCCGGCGCGAGCTGCCCGGCCACACGCACGCCGGCGAATCCGTGGACGTGGGTCTGGTGGTCACCAACCGCGGGCGGCTGCCGTCGTTTTCACTTGAGCTTGAGGACACCCGGCTGGCCGACCTGTACCGCGACGAGCCCGTCACGCTGCTGCAATCCGCCCAGGCCGGGTTTCTGCACCGCGTGGGCTATACAGCCGTGTTCGGGCGTCGCGGCGAACACCGGCTGGATATGCTGCATCTGACCAGCAGTTTTCCGTTCGGGCTGGCGCGCATGACGCGGCGCCTGAACTTTCGCAGCGAAATTGTGGTGTACCCCCGGCCTTACCGGTTGAGCAGCGAGTTCGAGCAGCGGCTGCTGGCGCAGGCGCGCTTTTTCGGCGAAAGCTCCGCCAGCGCGCGCGGGCAGGAAGAGGTGTTCGGGGTGCGCGAATACCTGCCGGGCCAGAACGTGGCGCGTATCCACTGGCGCACCACGGCGCGCACGGGCAAGCCGATGGTGCTGGAACTGGAGGGCCGCCAGGACGCCAGTTTTGTGCTGGTGCTGGACACCTTTCCGGTGGGCGACCCGGCGTCGCTGCGCCAGCGTCTGGAACAGGCGGTGGGGCTGGCCGCGGGCCTGAGTTATTACCTTACGCGCCAGGGTGTGCTGTTCCGGTTTGCGTACTTCGGCACCGAGCTGCAACTGGGCCAGCCCGGCCGCGGCGACGGCCACTACCACGCGATCATGGAGCGTCTGGCCTTTGCCGGCTTTGCCGAAAAGCCGCTGTCGGAGTGGATAGACGCGGTGGGGGCCGGCGGCGCGCGTGAGGTGCCGGTGCTGGTGACGCTGGGCCCCAAGGAACACGCCGAGGCGCGGCTGCGGGCGCCGGGCGCGTTTGTGGTGGGGGTGGGCGACCCGGATTACCGTTCCTACGTGCGCATGGATCCGCTGGGCCGGCGCAGCCTGTCCGACGGTGAACTGCGCGGAGACGAAGCATGAACTTCGGCCGCCACGCCGACGTCATCTATGGCACGGCCGCGCGGATCGCGGGGCTGGCGCTGGTGGTGGTGTGCGTGCTGTTCCAGCGCCGGGGCGTGCTGCACTGGACCGAACTGGTGTTTCTGGGGCTGTGCATCGGACTGCAGGAAACGTTCCTGCGGCTTCATTCGCTGCGTGCCTACCGCACGGGCATGCTGGTGGCGTATTCGCTGCTGCCGCTGGTGCTGATCGGGCTGCGGGCGGGTGACATCATGGCCTACCGCGGCAAATTCGTGCCGCTGATTCTGGAAACGCCGCTGCCGCTGGTGTTTGTCAGCGTGCAGATCATGGTGCTGTACCTGCGCGAGGCGCCGCGATTGACCAGCGTGGTGCTGGTGCTGGCGCTGTTCAGCACGGTAATCGGTGTGCGGCGCCAGGTGGGCGACGCGGTGTGGCCGTGGCTGGGGGTGATCTGCGCCTGTTCGGCGGCGTACCTTCTGCTGCAGCATCCGGGCATGCTGCTGAGCACGCTGCTGGCGTCACTGCAGGGCCGGCCCACGGCCCAGACCGCCGGCGCGCGCCCGGCCAGTGTGCTGCGGCCCGGGTTTGCGCTGGTCACGCCGGCGCTGGTGGCCGCCACGGTGGTGGTGGCCTGCGCGCTGTTCATTCTGCTGCCGCGGCCCCGGCTGCGCGCGGACGACCCCGCCGTGGCGGCCAACAGCCAGGGCGCGCCGGGCATGCAGACCGGGCCCGGTCGCGGCGGCCGCCCGCCGACGGGCACCAGCGGCCCCCCCGGCGGCGAAGACGTGCAGCTTTCCGGCCTGGGCGCCGGTGTGTCGCTGGGCGACTTCGGGCGCATCCAGCTTGACCGGCGCGACGCCCTGAAGCTGAAGCCGCTGGACAACATCCTGCCGCGCGCGGGCGTGATCTATCTGCGCGTGTACACGTTTGCCGAATTTGACGGCACACGCTGGATGCCCCTGCCCGAAGACGAGGCCGGAATCGCCGAAGTACCCGAAGGCGAACGCCGCGAACTGGCGGGCGCGCCGGTGGTCACCGGCCGCGGCTTTACGCCGCACCGGTACGAGGTGCAGTTGCTGGAGGGCGCGCGAGGGTCGGGCGGCGAACTGCCGCTGCCCAAGGAAACCCGCGCCGTGCGCGACCTGGCGGGGCCGCTGCGGTACGGCGCCGGCGACCACCAGTTGCGCGCGCTGCCGTCGCGCGCGGCCGTTACCTACGTGGCGGACTGTGTCGAGCCCACGGCAGGCCCGGCCGAGCTTCAGGCCGCGCTGGCCGGCCGGCGCGCCTTTAGCGCCGGCGTGAACCCGCGCCTGCTTTCGCGCCCGGCGGGCATCGAGGAAAAAATCCGCGCCGTCATGCAGTACAACGCCAACGGCCAGCCGGTGTCGCTGTACGACGAACTGCGCAACCGCGCGATTGCCGCCAACACCCGCGACCACATCCAGCGCCGCGGGGCCTATGCCGCCTGCGCCCGCATCGTGCAACTGTTTCACGAAATGCGCATGGACGGCGACCCGGCCTGGACCTATTCGCTGGATTTCCGGCCGCTGCCGGGACCGGACGCGATCGTGCGGTTTCTGGATCTGTCGTCGCGCGGCGAGCGCTTCGGCCACTGTGAATACTACGCCAGCGCGATGGTGGTTCTGCTGCGCTGTTTCGGCATTCCGGCGCGGCTGTGCGCCGGGTTTGCCGCGCGCAAGCACGACCTGGACGGCGTGTACCACGTGACGTTTGCCAACGCCCACGCCTGGGTCGATGCCTGGCTGCCCGAACACGGCTGGGTCACCTTTGACCCCACGCCGCCTCACGAACAGGGCAACCCCCAGCCCCAGCCCGAAACACCCGAACCGGAAACCCCCGTTGCCGCCGCGCCGCCGCCGGTGGAGCCGCCGGGCCCGGATCCCGACCAGTGGTTTGAAAGTTTTTCCGGCCTGGACCCCGACCAGTGGATGCAGTCGCTCAAGGCCGGCCTTGACGGCGTGCTGGCGGGAATCGAGGGCCTGCTGGCGCGGCTGACGGCGTGGATGCCTGCGTGGGTGCCTGAAAATGTGTGGCTGCGCGCGGCGATTCTGTTTTCGCCGTTTTCGCTGGTGCTGCTGCATCATCTGCTGTTTTCGCGGCGTCGGCGCAGACAGGTGGAAAGGCTGATCGGCCAGGCCGACGGCACGCGCAAACGCGAGCGCGGTTTGTACGCGCAACTGCTGCTGCTGCTGTCGCGCCACGGTTACCACAAGGTGGCCAGCGAAACGCCGCTTGAGTTTGCCCGCCGCGTGCGGCACAAGGGTGGTGCCGTGCACGAACCGGTCGAGGAACTGACCCGGCTGTATTACGGTTTTCGTTACGGCTCGCGCGAGCCGCTGGTCGAGGATTTCAAGCGCGCACTTTCGTCGTATGCCGCCCGCCTGAAGCAGGCCGGGGGCGCTGCGGCGGCGCAATGACCGGAAAGCGCCGCCGGAACAGAAACCATTCGGCCAGCACCAGCGCCGCCGCCAGCAGCGCCAGATACGGCCTCAGGTCCAGGTCGCCGCTTTCGCCGGCGGTGTCCAGCGCCGCCAGTTGCGCCGCCACGGCGCCGGCGTCGTATTCAGGCGGCGGCGCGCGCCACAGGTCGCTTTCTTCGGCATCCAGCAGGCTTACGCCCAGCAGCGGCGGGTCGCATTCGGCCAGGCCGGAAAACTCGTACAGCCCGGCGTTCTCCAGGCGCAGGCCGTCGCCGGGCCGCGCGCCCTGGGCGTTTTCCGCGCCGCGCAGGCGATATTCGAACGCCCCGCGCCCGGACAGCGCCAGAATCTCGGCCGAGTCGCGCGTGCTGAACGCCCCGCGCGGCAGCGCGTCGCGCAGCGCGCGCCCGGATTCAAACCAGTTCTCCCAGAAAATCACAAACGCCAGACGCGAGGCAAAGCCCGCGGCCTCGTCAGTCAGCGGAAAGCACACCAGCAGATCGTCCAGCCGTGATTCGTCGGGCCGCCGCGCCAGCGCCAGCGCCGGGCCCGGCCCGGCCTCCAGCAGCGGCGTCAGCAGGCGCGGCGTGCTGACCGGCACCACGCGCGGCACCCGGATGTCGGGCACGCCGGCACCGCGCCACAGCGGGTGACGCGCGGGTCGGGCCGGGGCTTCGGCCGCCGCCGCGGCATCGCCGGGTACGGTCTGGGGCGGTGCGGCGGCGGGCAGCAGATACACCGCCGGCAGGCGCGGTTCAAGGCCGGCGCCTTCGCAGAACACGACCATGCTGTCGGGGCCTGGCGATTCGACCAGGCGCACGGTGCCGCTGCCGGCTTCGATGGCGCGCACGGCGCGGGCCAGAGGCTCGGGCGGGCGGCCGACAAACGCCACATCCTGCACCGGCAGGCGCGCAAACCGCACCCACGCCGTGTCGTCCAGCGCCAGCGCGTCGGGTGTGCGCAGCACGGCACGGTACAGACCGGGGTCGCGCACCGGAACAGTTACGGCCGCGCGTGTGCCGGGGCGCAGCGCCACGTCGCGGGCATCCAGCAATTCGGCGCCGTCGGGCGTGACACGCTCGATGCGCACGGCCACGGTCACGCCCTGGGGCCCGAAGTGTTCCAGGCCAAAGAACAGCTCATGGCGCCGGGCCGAAACCTCGGTCAGCGCCGCGGCGACAAAGCCGGTGTTGGGCTGGGCGCCCGCCGCAGGCACGAACACGATCGGCGGCTCCAGCGTGCCGGGGGCGTGGTCGGACACCAGAACCACGCGCCGGGCCGGATCGGATTCCACCAGTTTGCGCAGCGCCCGCGCCAGCGCGCCGTCCGACGCGCCGTAGTCCACAGCCGCCAGCGCCTCTATGCCCGCGCGCGCCCGCGCCACGTCGCTTGCCGGCGGCGAGGCCGGCCGCAGGTTGCCGTCCCAGGCCAGAACCGTAACCGGTGCGTTGCCCGCGGCATTGAGGGTTTCCAGGGCGCGCGCGCGGGCTGTGTCCAGGCGCGTGCCGCCGGGCACGGCAGCCTGCATGCTGGCGGTGATGTCCACGACCAGCACCAGCGGCGTGGCGCGCGAACTGGCGCCGGGAATGCGCAGCCCCGCCAGCGCCAGCACCAGCGCCGCCAGCGCCAGCAGCAGCAGCAGCAGCGAAAGCGACCGGCGCAGGCGCTGAAACGGTGAAGTCGCCACCTGCATCTGGGCCGCGCCCTGCCACAGCACGATCGCGGGCACGCGCCGGCGCACCGGGCGGTGGCGCAGCAGAAACAGCAGAATCAGCGGCGCGGCCAGCAGCGCGGCCCACAGCCCGGCGGGGTTGGCAAACAGGGCATCCACGCGCGACACGGTAGCGGCGCGAGGCGGTATTTTCGATTCCAGACTGGCGATTCAGCGGCGGTAACGTACAGCGGCGGGCAAGTCGCCCGCCGCCGTGTGGTAGTGCAGGCCGGTCAGACTAGCGCCGGAAACTCATCACGATCACCGTGCCGCCCTTGGGGTGCGGGCGCATGGCCAGATCGGGCATAAGCTGCGCCGCCATCGGGAAGTACGCGCGCGGGTCACCCTGAAGCGTCGGCCCGGCGACAATGAACTTGATCTGCAGGTTGCGCCGCGCGGGCAAAAACGCCACGGCGTAGCTTTCGTAGATGCGGCCCTGGTAGCAGTTCTGCAGCACGCCCATCAGCACCTGTTCCATGCCCTGGCGCAACTGGTGGAAGTCCTGTTCGGCGTAACCGGCGCGCTTGGTCATTGCCGTCAGGTACAGGTTGAAGCCTTCCTTGCACTCAGGCGTGAACGCCAGCGTAAGCTGGCTGGTCGCCGGGGCCAGCTCCACGCCGAACTGCGGGTCCACCACAAAAGCGGTGGCGCAGGTGGGGCACTTGTAACGGCCGGTCTGGCTGACCTTGAAGCTGGCGCCGCAGTTGGGGCAGGCCACGACCTGCGGGTTGTCGCGCGAGGGCGGAACCCACTGGCCGGTGCCGGGACGGCCGGGCTGGGCCTGCTGGCGCTGGATCGTGCCGGTCTGGCGCTGGGGCTGCTGCTGCGTGGCCGGGCGCGCGGGCTGGCCGTAGCCGGGCTGGGGCTGGCCGTAGCCCGGCTGGGGCTGGCCGTAACCCGGTTGCGCCTGCGGGGCGCCATAGCCGGGCTGGGCCTGCTGGTACTGGCCCGTGGGCGGGCGCTGGGGCTGCGGGGCCGGGCCGCGCGCCGCGGGTTGCGCCTGCGGTTGCGGGGCCGGGCCGCGCGCGGGCGCAGCCGGAGCCGCCGCGGGTGCGCCGCCCTTGCTGGTGGCCAGAAAGTTCACTGCCTCGTCTTCGTTGGTGAAGATGCGGAAGAACGAGTTCAGGCCCAGCATGTCAAACACCACCTTGACCTTCGGGTGCACGCGGATCAGCGCCAGACCACCGCCGACCTTTTCCAGGTTGTCGGCCGTGGCCACCAGGCTGCCCAGTCCGGTGCTGTTGACGTACTTGATGCCCTGCATGTCGAGGACAAAGTTGGTGTAGCCGTCCTCCTGCAGTTGTTTGAGCTGCGACTCGAACGAGATCACCGTTGTGGCGTCAATCGCGCCTTCCACAACGACGCGGGCGGTGTTGGCCAGAGCATTGATCGGCGTGATGTCAAAGCGCAGGTCAGTCAAGATGGCTCCTCAGACAGTTCCCGTGCGCACTTACTGCACAACGTTATCCGCGTTGGGCAGAACACGCCCGCCCCCACGGGGGCGTACAATACTACGCAATGAAAGCAGCAAGTGGCGTTAACGTGATACACCGGCGTTGTCCTAGCGTCAACCGCAAACGATAGTTACGCGCACCCGACCGTTGTCACCACGGGCTTGCTGCCTGCCTTGCGGGTCGCGCCTGTGGTGGTATCATCGCCCCTTGACAGCAAGTCCAGCCTTGTCTTGAAGTTGCCATGACATCCCCGTGTCAGGCGCGCCACGGGGCGCGCAACACGCACGGGGTTGTCGCCTGTCTGGACTTTCGGCTTGGTGCCGACCGGCCCGGCGCGTGTGTTTCGCACCCGGTGCTGGCAATGCCGGTTTTCAGGTGAATCAATGGTCCATATTCCGGACGAAAACGACCCGCAGCCCGCCCCCGCGCCCAAGCCCTCCGGCAAGCAGGCACCCGCCCCCAAACCCCAGGGTCCGCAGCGTCCGCCCACCGGTGAAAACCGCGTGCCGACGGGCGAGGCCAAACGTCCGCCCACGGGCGAACAGCCGGCGCGCAAGACCGGCCCCGTCCAGCAGCCGCCCGGCGGCAAGACGCCCACCAAGGGCGGCCCGCCGCTGGCGCCGCGCGGCACGCAGATTCTTTCGCTGGAACCGCCCAAGCGCAACAAGGGCCCCAGCCTGGCCAAAGACGTGCGTCTGGACGCCATGGGCGGCCCCAAGACGATCAGCCAGCGCAACAAGAACCTGATGGGCAACATCGGGCGCGAAAAGACCCAGATGATCCAGCGCCCCCAGCCCGGCCAGGTGCCGGTTTCGGGCGAGATCGCCAGGCCCACGCTGAAGAAGCCCGGCGATTCCGGCCGCGCCGTGGATCTGGGCGCGCAAAGTCGCGCCGACATGGAAAACATGATGCGCCGCAAGGCCACACGGCGCATTCCCAAACCCGGCGGCGGGTTCATGTCCGACGACGCGCCGCTGGCCAGCATGGAATCCGGGCGCATGGCGCCGGTGGCGCCCAACAACAACGCCCAGCGCCCGCCGCAGGATCCGGCCGCGCGCATCAACGTGCCGCCGCGCGTGGACATTCCGATTCCGCAGGCGCCGGGAATCGCGCGCAAGCCCGACGTTGCCCCGCCGCCGCCCAGCGCCCGCGCCAACACCCTGGCCGGTGTTTCGGCCGAAGACCTGCTGGGTGACGAAGGCCGCCGCGTGCTGGAAGACATGCGCCGCCGCGAAGCCGAGGCCCGCGCCCGCGGCGAACACCGAGACACGCGCCGCGTGCGCCAGGGCGGCCAGGTTGCGCCTGCGCCCGTGCCGGTGCAGCCCGCGCCCGCCGACAGCCAGCGCCGCCACTTTGCCGGCGCCGACTACCAGCCGCCGGCGCAGATTGAGCCGCCGGCCGAGGACACACTGCAGCCCCAGAATTTTCTCAGCGGCCCGACCAGGGTCATGCAGCCCGAGGTGGTGCAGACGCCCCAGCCCGTGGACTACGTGGACACCACCCAGCCCCCGCCGCCGGACGACCTGGGTTATGAACGGCCGGTGGATTTCGGCGACGGCGGCCAGCCCGCCGATACCGATTCCGAGCCCGTGGCCCGCGAATCACAGGCCCAGGACGAACTGGAACAGCGCGCCGGCTATCTGCTGTGGCTGCAGGGTGTGATCACGCGCGAAGAAGTTGAAGAAGCCCTGACCGCCCCCGGTTCGGAAAACGTGATGCCCGAGGTGCGCGACCTGCTGTTGAACACCGGCTTTACCGAACAGGTCACGCTGTACCGCTTTCTGGCCCGCCACGAAAGTGTCGCGCCGGTGGACTTTTCGGTTGTCGCGCCCACCAACCGCGCGCTGGCCACGCTGCGCCCCGCGATCGCCCGCGCCTACCGCGTGATTCCGTTTGCCAAAATCGGTGAACTGCTGCTGGTGGCCGCGGCCTTTCCGTTTGACCCCAAACGCCTGCTGGAACTGCGCCGCCTGACCGCCAGCAAGGTCAAGCTGTACGTCGCCACCGAAGACGAAATTGACGCGGCCCTGGAGGCCTACTACGGCGGCACCGGCAAAACCGTGGTCGAAGAAGAGGAAGACGAAGCCGTCACCGGCCAGGGCGACGGCTTGGAAGAAACCTACGACCCCACGCTCAGCGGCGAAGATTCCGGCCTGTACGCGCCGCAGGAAAGCGCGCCGGCCAATGCCGGGGCCGATGTCGGGCTGGCCGAACTCGATTACGAAGGCGGCGGTGTGGGCAGCGACAGCGGCCGCGTGGACCGGCCCGTGCGCAGCAACGTGCGCGACACGCTGGACGACGCGGCGATTGCCGCCCAGGGTGACCTGGACGAATCCACGCTGGGTGCCTCCGCTGGCGCGTCTGACAGCGACGAACTTGACCTGGGTGATTCCGGCGCCGGCAAGGCCGCCGACAGCGACGCCAAGGCTGACTCCGCCGGTGATGAATCCGGCGACGAGTCCGCGATTGAGACCGGCCCGGAAGAACACGACCCGTTCAAGGAATAATCAGCGGGCCACGGTTTGCGCGGGCTTGCGCCCCGCGGTTATGCTGTTGGCGCAATGCCGCACGGAAGACCCAGGGAATGACGCCGGACGAACGCAGCAACGACTATTTTGGCCACCTGGACCAGCCCGCGGTGCCCACGCCGCGCAAGCTGCGCCGCCCCACCGACGGCGACTTTGCCAGCGTGCCGGATCCTTTTGGTAACGGCCCGCCCTCGCCCCCGCCCGGCACACCCGCCGGCGGCACGGCGCGGCCGGCGCCGCGCCCGCCCTCGGGCCAGGTCAAGGGCCCCGGCCTGAGCCCCGGCATCCCCCGCGTCAACCAGCCCCCGTCGCGCGAAATGCCGCGCAGCGGCGTGGTGCTGACGCCCGGCGGTGTCAAGCGCGTGGACGAAAAGCCCCAGCCCCAGCCGCGCGCCGCCCAGCGGCCCGCCACGCCGCCGCCCGAAGAACCGCCGGAAGTGATTGACGCCGGCGCCGAAGGCGGCGACTTTCACGACCAGAGCCGCGCCAAGAACGCCGAAGACGACGTGAGCTGGGAGGAATACGCCGCCAGCGACTTTCCCGCCATGGCCGCCGAAGACTTCGGCGTCAAAACCAAAACCACCGACAGCGGCCGCGTCGTGCCTGTGGCCGTGCGCGCCGACCTGACCGACGACGCCCTCAAGGGCAAATCCATCAAGGACAAGGGCCGCACCCGCCGGCCCACCGCCAAGGTCAAGGACGGCACAAAGGCCGCGCCGCGCAGCTTCATGCAGCGCATTGGCGACAGCCTGCGCCTGACGCGACCCAAACTCGACGAAGCCGAACCCGAAGCCGAACCCGAAACCGAAGCGTCCACCGGCAAGGGCTTTGCCCGTTCCGGCAGCCAGCAGGGCAAAAAGGGCGCCCGCCGCAAGAAATCGCCGTTGCAGGTGGCCTGGGGCGTGGTGGTCGAGGCCGGCAAGATTCTGTTGCTGGTGCTGCTGCTGCGCGCCTATGTGGTGCAGGTCAGCGAGGTCCAGGGCCCCAGCATGGAGCCCACGCTGCACGGCGGCGACCGCGAAAAGGGCGAGGTCTCGGATCGGCTGGTGGTCGAGCGCATCACGCCGCTGGTGGCCAACCATTACCCCAAAGGCTGGGCGCGCTTTCTTCCGGATTTTCTGCGCCCCGAGCTCAAGCACGGTGACATCGTGGTTGTGCGCAGCCCCGAAGACCCCGGTGCCGAACTGGTCAAGCGCCTGATCGGCCTGCCCGGCGACACGCTGAAGTTCGAAGACGGCAAACTGTGGCGCAAGCCCGCCGGCACCGACCAGTGGGCGCAGGTGCAGGAAGACTACATCCAGGCCGAAGACCTGAAAAATGACGACGGCAGCTTTCGCTCTTACGGCGTGGGCGACCTGGGAAACTACGTGCGCGAAGGCGTCGAGATCACCGTGCCGCCCGAGCGCCTGTTTCTGATGGGCGACAATCGCACCCGCAGCAACGACAGCCGCCGCTGGCTTCAGATCGGCGTCAACGTCAGCGAATCGGGTGTGGACCGGCTGTGGGTTCACAAGACCAGTGTTGAGGGCGTGGTGCTGTTCCGCATCTATCCCTTTGACCGTGTCTGGCCGCCGGTCAAGTAACACGCGCACGGCCACGGCACGCGGCACAGGTCGCGCGACGGCACACACGGCACGGAAAAACGAATCGCCTACGACGTGTCGTCGTCCACGCCGCGGCGGGCTTCGCGGCGGGCCTGGCGTTTCAGGTCGGCCTCCATGCGTTTGCGCCAGAACGTGATTTCGTGCCAGTAGTTCGGGTCTTCGCGTCGCGCGGCGATGCGCTGTTTCAGGTCTTCCACGGTCTTGATCGAAGACAGCCGGAAACTCTTGGCCAGGCTCAGCGGCGGCGCGCAGTAACAATCCTGTGATGTTTCCGAAATCGGCGGCGTTTCCTCCAGCAGCCGCCGGTACACATCCGGGTCGGTGTCGCTGCGGATCAGACCGTGCGCCGCCAGAACCCGCGTCATCACCCCGGCAAAGGCCGTCATCTGGTCAAAGTACCGAAACGGCATCCAGTTGCCGAAACCCAGGTTCGCAAACACCTCGTCCATCTTGGTGATCACGTCCAGCACAATGCACACCGCGCGGTCCTGCAGGAACTCCTGGCGCAGCTCGCCGTCGGCTTCCAGATAGGCGTACTTCTGCTCGGTCTGCAACAGCACCGGCGCCAGCACCGAAAGCTCGCGCGCCGCCCGCACGCCAAGGCTCACGGCGGCGGTCAGGCTGAAGGCCGTGTACACACGGGCGCGCGCGGGCGCGGATTCCGGGGCGGTCTCTGTCGCAGGCGCGGCCGGGGTCGCATCCGATTCCGGCGCGGCTTCCGTGTCCGTTTCGTCCGTCGCCTCCGCGGCTTCCACCCTGGCGCGCGGCTTGCGCGGCCGGTTGGCGGCGGCCAGCGCGGCCTTGCGGATGTCGGGCGGCAGCTCGTCCAGGGTTTTGGCCTGGCTCAGGGTCTGGGCCAGCAGCCGGCGGGACTGGTTTTCGATTTCGGTCTGCAAGGCCGCGCCTTCGGCGGCGGCAGTCATGGCTTTGGCGGCGGCCTGTCCGGCGGCAATCGCGGCGCGGTGCATGTCGGCGCACAGGCGCAGGTCGTGCAGCATGCGCTTTTGGGTGCGCAGGACGTGGGCCGAGGCGGCCTTGTGGTGTTCGGAGTATTCGGGCAGTTTGGGAGTTTCGCCGGGCGGGATCTGCCAGGGCAAAAAGGGCGGGTGCATTTCCTTGGATGGAAAGTGCAGCGGTTTGCCGTCCTTGGTGACCCCGTTGAAGTATTCGCCGGGGTCATGCAGGTGAAAGTTGGGCAGGTCGTCGGTCACGCGTGCTCCCGCACACAGGCACGAAACGTGACAGTCCGGCGCGGCGTTTTTGCCGGCGCGGGCGCCAACCGGCCGCGCGGGCAGGGTTTGCGGCAAGGACGATTTCCGGATTTTGTGGCGAAAAAAGCGCGCGGGCGGGTGCCACGGGCACCGGTGCTGCCCACGCCTCGGCGCCCGCATCACAGGACGTGTTTGATTCACGTGTAAACGATTGAGGGCAAAACTTTTTCGCGTCAGGAATTTGCTAACGCCTGTGCCAGCCACGGGCCTCAAACCAATTGCAAACCAGGTTGAGAAGTTTTTATACGCCCACGGAACCCGCTTGTGGGGCCGATTCCAGACCGACCAACCGGTTGAATCGCCCCCGCGTCCACGCCCGGTAACCGGCCGCGCTTGGCACAGCTCCTGCTTCATGACCGCCGTTGCGGTTGCGAATTGCGACTTCCAGGAGAGGAGACAGCAATGAAAAAGTGTGCGGTCAGTGTGTTCAGCATTCTGGCGGCCCTGGTGTTTACCGCCAATGCCGCCAACGCGGCAGCCATCGGCAGCACCTACCAGAACATCACCTTTGCCCAGGCCTGGCAGGTTCCCACCGGCATCACCGCGTTGTCGGGGTACTTTGTGGCGCCGGGGTATGTGACGTTGCTGGAACTGTGGGCACCCGGCTGAAGCATCTGTCAGGCGGGGGTCCCGCACCTGAACAGCATCTACAACACAAACAAGGCCAGCGGCTTTGAAGTAATCGGCGTGTGCCAGATCGGCTGGAACGGCGCGACACTGGCCACGATCAACAGCACGGCCCAGAGCTGGGGCATGCAGTACGGCTATGCGGGCACGAACAACGTGCCGGTGTACTACTACAACCAGAGCAGTGGCGGCGGTTATTCGCTGTCTTACGGCACCTGCTTTGCCTTTGACCGGACCGGCAAGCTGCTGTGGCAGGGCCCCGGCAGCCAGGTCACCAACAGCATGGTGCAGGGCTGGCTGAACTCCGGCGGCGGTGGAGGTGGCGGTGGCGGCGGTGGTGGCGGCGGCTCGAACCAGCCGCCCGTGGCCAACGCCGGTGCCGACCAGACTGTCAACGGCGGCGTGACGGTCACGCTGTCGGGTGCCGGCAGCAGCGACCCCAACGGCGACCCGCTGACCTACCAGTGGCAGCAGACGGCGGGCCCGACGGTGACGCTCAACGGCGCCAACACCGTGACCTGCACCTTCACTTCGCCCACGGTGGCGGCCCAGCAGGTGATCACCGTGCAGCTTACCGTCAATGACGGCCGCGGCGGCAGCAGCACCGACACCGTCAACGTCACGGTTCTGCCCTCGAACATGCCGCCCAACGCCAACGCCGGCCCTGACCAGGGCGCCGGGCACAACAGCCTTGTGCAGCTTTCAGCGGCATCCAGCAGCGACCCCAACGGCGGCACGCTGACCTTTGCCTGGGCGCAGCTCAGCGGCCCGGCCGTGACCCTGAGCAACCCCAACATCGTCAACCCCACGTTCACCGCGCCGGCCACGGACTGCCGCCTGGTGTTCCAGGTTCAGGTCACTGACCCCACCGGTCTGAGCGACGTGGACACCGTGCGCGTGGATGTCAACGCCACCGGCGCAATCTTCTTTGACCAGATCCAGCAGGCCGGCGGACGTGCCGGCGGCGGCTGTGTGGTCGCTGCGGGCGCGCCGGCTTCGATGGCTCTCCTGGCAGGTCTTGGATGGATCGCAATGTTCCGCAGGCGCCGCACCGCCTGAGCGATCACGAAAGGACCTGGCAACCAAAGGGCCCGCCATCAGGCGGGCCCTTTCTCGTTGTGTGCCGCGCTACGACCCGATGGCGGCTTTCACCACCGCCAGTGTTTCATCCAGCAGCCGCTGGGCTTCGCGTTCGTAGCTGTCGGCTTTGGCCGTGTATTCGGCCTTGAACGCGGCGTCTTCAATGCCGGGCAGGTTAATGCGCATGTTCTGGACCGCGGCGTTGATGCCGGCGTAGAGGCTCAGCGCGCCCACGCCGCAGTCGCTGATCGCGTGCCTGTTGCCCACTTTGGCGATCTGGTGCAGGTGGCCGAACGCGCGCACGCCCAGCGCCGCGGTCTTGTCCGGGCTTTGGGTGGCGACCTTCAGCGCGTGCTGCATGGCGGCCTTGCGCGCGGCCTTTTGTTCATCGGTGTCCTTGGGCAGTTTGCCGGCTTCGCCAAAGGCCTCAAAGGCCTGGGCGTCTTCGGCAAACAGGGCCAGCATGCTGTCGCGCATGGGTGTCAGCGCGGCCAGTTCGCGCTTTACGGTGTCCTGCACGTCGGCGTATTTTTTTTTGCCCACGGTCAGGTTGGCCACCATTTCGCCCAGCGCAATGCCCGTGGCGCCCAGAATCGCCGCCGCTGCGCCGCCGCCGGGCGTGGGTTTGTCGCTGGCCAGGTCGCGCAAAAACTCGCTTACGCCCTTGAGGTACGGAAACTTCTGCAGCTCGGCCGACATGAAATCCTCCAGCTTCAGTGCAATGATCTGTTCGGTGGGAACGAACTCGCGCAGCTTGAGCGTTTCGTTCGCGAGCTGATTCAGCCATACCTGGGCCGCGCCTTCCATGCTCTTGGCGTGTTTACTTTCGGCCATCTGGCGCGCGCACAGTTCCAGCGCGTCCATCGGCACCAGCCCCACGATTTCGCTTTCGCGCACGCTTACGCCGGCCTGGCGCGCCAGTTCGGCAATGCGCATGAACGCCTGAAACGGGCTGGTCTTGCGGTAGTCCACCAGGTTCATGCTGACCTGCACGCAGCCCAGGTTGGCCAGTTCCAGCCCCAGCGCGCGCACGCCAGGCATGCCGCCGTCTTTTTCGCGCACGCTTTTGGCGATGCGTTTGGCCAGCTTGAGGTCTTGCGTGTCCAGATTCACGTTGAACGCGATCAGAAAAAACCGCGCGCCCACGGCGGTGATGCCGGCGCTGGGGTGCACGGCGTTGCGCCCGAAATCGGGCATGCGCGCGGGGTTGGTGGCGATCTCGTCGCGGATGCCCTCAAACTCGCCCTTGCGCGCCACGCTCAGGTCTTTGCGTTCGGGCACGCGCGCGGCCTCGCCGTACAGGTACACCGGGATGTCAAGTTCACGGAACAGGCGTTCGCCCAGGCGTTCGGCCAGCTTCACGCATTGGGCCATGCTGATGCCGCTGATCGGCACAAACGGGATCACGTCGGTCGCGCCCATGCGCGGGTGTTCGCCCCTGTGTTCGCGCAGATCAATCAGGCGCGCGGCGACACGCGCGGCGGCAAACGCGGCCTCGAGCACCGGTTCGGGTTCGCCGGCCAGGGTCAGCACGCTGCGGTTGTGGTCTTTGTCGGATTCGCAGCCCAGAATCGCCACGCCGGGCACGGCCGCGGCGGCGGAAACGATCTGGTCCACGACATCCAGACGGCGGCCTTCGCTGAAGTTGGGAACACATTCGACAATCGGCATGGGAACCTCGCGGGGATCGGCAGCCGGCAGTGTGCAGTCGGCGGCGGCGGCTTGCCAGCGCCTGTTGCAGTTGCCGCGGACTGCCGGCTTGTCCTGGCGGTTGACTTTTCCCACAGCATCCACGGGTTGAGGCATTGTCGCCCGGTCTGGTACACTGACAGGCCCGGAGAGCCCGTGATTCCCAAGCCCTGGCAGGAGCTTCTGGCCAAACGCCGCGAAGAACGCGTGCGCCAGCGGCTTGTGCGCCGCCTGCGCTCGCTGCGGCACATGGGCTCAACGCGCGTGCAGCTTGGCTCGCGCGATTACGTCAACTTCAGCAGCAACGACTATCTGGGTCTGGCCGGCGACCTGCGTATTGCCGAAGCCGCGGCCGCGGCTGCCGGGCGGTTCGGCTGGGGCACCGGCGCGTCGCGGCTGGTCACGGGCACAAGCACATTGCACCAGAAGCTGGAACAGGAAGTCGCCCGTTTTCGCGGCACCGAGGCCGCGCTGGTGTTCGGCAGCGGCTACCAGGCCAACCTGGGCGTGCTGTCGGCGCTGCTGGACAAGGGCGACCTGGTGCTGTCCGACGAATACAACCACGCCAGCATCGTCGCCGGCTGCAGACTTTCGGGCGCCACGGTGCGGGTGTTCAAACACCGCGACTACGAAGACCTGGAACGCAAGCTGGCCGGAACCAACCCGCGCAAGCTGGTGGTCACCGACACCCTGTTCAGCATCGAGGGCGACACCGCCGATCTGCCGCGGATTGTCAAACTCTGCGAACGCCACGGCGCGCTGCTGATGATTGACGACGCCCACGCCAACGCCGCGCTGGGCAAAAAGGGCCGCGGCCTGGCCGAATACCAGAACGTGCTGGCGCATGTGCCGATCGTGGTGGGCACTTTCAGCAAGGCTTTGGGCAGTTACGGCGGCTTTGTGGCCTGCAGCGAGGAACTGCGCGAGTTTCTGGTCAATGAATCGCGCCCGTTCATTTACACCACCGCCATGCCGATCGCGCTGGCCGCGGCCAACATCGAGGCTTTGCGCATCGTGCAGAAAGACGGCGAAGCCCTGCGCCAGAAGCTGCACCAGCACGTCAAATCGCTGCGCTCGCGGCTGGAAAATCAGGGCTTTGAACTGACCGGCTACCACCACATTGTCGGCATCCGCGTGGGCGACCCCGAGCGCGTGATGTTTCTGGCCGAAGAGGTCGAAAAACAGGGCATCCTTACCTATCCCATGCGCTGGCCGTCGGTGCCGCGCGGGCGCGACACCCTGCGTGTCAGTGTCAGCGCCGCCCACACCGAAGACGAACTGGTGCGTCTGGCTTCGGCGCTGCGGCTGGCCCGCGACCGCATGGGCGGCAAGGAAACCACGATTCTTGTCAAGCGCGAGGCCAAACGCCCCACGCATCCGAACCTGGACATCGCCGCGACCGAAGACCTGGACGAATCGGCCTTTGCCGCCGCGCACGACAGCGGCAGCGAAGGCGGGCCGGAAGGTCTGCCGCCGGCCCAGACCGCGATGGCCGATTTCGCGCCGCCGCCGGGCGGCCCCGGCGACACGATGATCGAAACGCCCAGCGCGCCCGAGCTTCAGGTTTCGTCTTCGGGGCGGCTGCCGGTGGTGGACAGTTCGGAATCCGGCGGCTTTGAGGCGCTGCTGGAAGACGTGATGAACGAGGCCGCCGAACCCCAGCCCTCGGGGCTTCAGCCGGTGGTGATCTCCGAGGCCGTGATCGCGCCCGTGGCGGCGTCGGCCCAGGAACCGCCCGCCGCGCCCCCGCCCGCGCCGCCCTCCGAACCCGCCGCCGGGCCGGCCCCGTCGCCCGCGACTGCCGCTGAACCCGCGCCCGCGATTCCCAAGACCGAGGCCGAACTGCCGCCCGTGCCGGAACCGCCGCCCGCGGGTGATTCGTCGGCCACGATCATCCCCGACGGCGCCAACGTGCCCGGCCCCGGCAGTGGCGACACGCTGGCCCCCGAACAGACCGAACTGCCCGACCCCGAAATTGTCGAAATCGAGGGCGGCACGCGCCGGCGCAAGCGCGAAAAGACCCGCCGCCGCACCCGGCGCATGACCCGCGCCGTGCGCAAGGACTGACCGGCGTGCCCGTTGCGGGTGCCGGAAATCCTGCAGTTGACCCGGACTGTCGCGCTGCGACACTGTACGCGGGGGCAACCAGGTGCCGGAGACCGCCATGATTCGCAACCTCGCCCTTGCCTGTGTGCTGACGCTTGCGCCGGCCGCGCTGGTGCCGCTGGCGCAGCAGGCGCCGCGTGAAGCCCCGGCCCCGGCAGTCAAGGATTTTGCCCGTTACGACGAACTGTTTGACGACTTTGACGCCCGCCGCAAGGTTCTGATCACGCGCTTTGAACGCCTGCAACAGGCCCAGCGCGTGGACCCCGAAGAACTGCGCAAGGCCGAAGGCGAGCTGGTCGCCCTTGACCGCGAATACGCCGCGGCGCTGCGCCGTTACATTGACACCCACGCCGGCGCCAAAGATCTGATGCCCGCGCGTTTTGAACTGTGCGTGACCCTGTCGCGGCTGGAAGACCGGCTGGCCGACGCCGTGGCCGCCGCCGACGAGTTTCTGAAAAACCACCCCGACGCCGAGCTTGTGCCTGACGCGCGTTTTGTGCGTGCCCAGACCCTGTTTCGCATGCCCGGCCGCGAAGATGACGCCCTGGCCGCGCTGGAACTGTTCATTGAAAAACACCCCGAACGCCAGGACGCCGACGCCGCGCGCATGATGCGCGTGCGTGCGCTGCTGTTTCTCAACCGCGTGGCCGACGCACGCCGGTCGCTTGAGGCCCTGGTCAAATCCGACCGCGTCCGCAACGACAAGGAAGCCCGCGCGTTTCTTCAGGCCCAGCTTGACGCCCTGGACTGGATCGGCCGCGACCTGCCGGCCTTTGACCTCAAGGCCGCCGACGGCAAACCCGCCACTTCGGGCGAGCTGGCCGGCAAGCCCGCGCTGGTTTTCGTGTGGGACACCACCAGTTCAGCCTGTCTGGGCGAACTGCCGTTTGTTCAGGAACTGCACCGGCGCCACGCCGACCGCATCAACGTGATCGGCATCAGTGTCAACGAAAGCCAGGCGGCCTTTGAACAATGGCTGGTCCGCAACGCCGAAAGCGTCAAGTTCCGCAACGCCTGGGTGGACCGCGAGGCCGAAAACACACTGGTGCGCAAGCTGGCGGTTTCGGTGATTCCGTTCAACATCCTGGTGGACGCAAACGGCAAGGTCTGGCGCTACGACGTGCGCAGCGACGACCTGCTGCGGTACGCCGAACGTCTGGCGAAGTAATATGGCGCCATGCCCAGGTTCGAGGACAAGCGGCTGACCTGCCCGGCCTGTGACCACGCCTTTGACACCAGGCTGGTCACCGGCTTTCAGATTGGCGAAAAAGAGGCCGACTTCTGCCCCCGCTATCTCGACGGCAACCCCCTGCCCGATTTTCTGCACGTCTGCCCCGAGTGCGGCTTTGTGGGCTTTGAGGCCGACTACCGCAGCCTGCCCGGCCACAAAAAACTCGATCGCGTGCGCACGCTGTTGCGCGGCTTTCACTGGCAGAAAGGCCAGAACCTGGGCGGGGCCGAACGCTACCGCCGCGCCGCGCTGGTTGCCATCTACGTGGGCAAGCGCAGCGCCGAAATCGCCGACCTGTACCTTCAGGCCACCTGGTGCTCGCGCATGGAGGGCGAGCCCGACGATGAACAGCGCAACGCCCGCCGCAAGGCCGTCAAATACTTCGAGCTTGGGCTTGAGGCCGAAGAGTTCAGCCCCGACGACCTGCCGGTGGTGCATTACCTGGTGGGGGAGCTGTGCCGCCGGCTGGGCGACAGCAAAAAGGCCGCGCGGCACTTTGGCCGGCTGGACGAACTGCCCAACGTGGAACCGTGGCTCAAACAGTGGCGCGACCGCCAGCAGGCCCTGATGCCGTAGTGGCT